>NZ_STGJ01000031.1 GCF_004919095.1 Crenobacter intestini
CTTCGCCAAGCACTCACACCTATCGGTTGTTCGTTCTGTTAAAGAGCAGTGCTGACTTCGTTTGCGTCGTCAGCTGAGGAGGCGAACTATACGGATCCACCGAAGCTGCGTCAACCCTGTTTGGCGCATTATTTTCAGAAACCCGCCGGGAGGGGTGCTTTTATGCCTGCCGCCTGAAAAATTGCCGCAAAAATTCTGCTACGCTATCCAGCCCAGCTTCAGACGCGTCACGGACCCCATCATGCTCAACTTCGACGTACTCATTATCGGCAGCGGCCTGGCCGGCATGACGCTTGCGCTGCACCTGGCCGAGCAGCGCAAGGTCTGCGTGGTGACCAAACGCGACCTGCTCGAAGGCAGCTCGACCTACGCGCAAGGCGGCATCGCGGCGGTGCTCGACACCGGCGACTCGGCCGAAGCGCATATCCGCGACACGCTGATCGCCGGCGCCGGCCTGTGTGACGAAGAGGCGACCCGTTTCATCGTCGAGCATTCGAAGGCGGCCATCGACTGGCTGATCGAACTGGGCGTGCCGTTCACGCGCGACGACAGCCACCAGACTGGCTACCACCTGACCCGCGAAGGCGGGCACAGCCACCGCCGCATCATCCACGCGGCCGACGCCACCGGCGCCGCCGTCACCAGCACGCTGGGCCAGAAGCTGCGCGCGCATCCGAACATCACCCTGCTGGAAGAACACATCGCGGTCGACCTGATCACCGCGCGTAAGCTCGGCCTGGCCGGCGAGCGCTGCTACGGCGCCTACGTGCTCGACAAGGCGGGCGACAAGGTGCTGACCGTCGCCGCGCGCGACACCATCATCGCCTCCGGCGGCGCCGGCAAGGTGTACCTCTATACGACCAACCCCGACACCGCGACCGGCGACGGCATCGCAATGGGCTGGCGCGCCGGCTGCCGGGTCGGCAACATGGAATTCATCCAGTTCCACCCGACCTGCCTGTACCACCCGCACAGCAAGTCCTTCCTGATCTCGGAGGCGGTGCGCGGCGAAGGCGGCATCCTGAAGCTGCCGGACGGCACCCGCTTCATGCCCGAGCACGACGAGCGTGCCGAACTCGCGCCGCGCGACGTGGTCGCCCGCGCGATCGACTTCGAGATGAAGAAGCACGGCCTCGACTGCGTCTATCTCGACATCTCGTACAAGCCGGCGTCGTTCGTGCGCGAGCACTTCCCGAACATCTACGCGCACTGCCTGGAGCTGGGCATCGACATCACCCAGCAACCGATCCCGGTGGTACCGGCGGCGCACTACACCTGCGGCGGCCTAGTCACCGACCTGGCCGGACGCACCGACGTGGCCGGGCTGTTCGCGGTCGGCGAAGCGGCGTGCACCGGCCTGCACGGCGCGAACCGGCTGGCCAGCAACTCGCTGCTCGAATGCATGGTGGTCGGCCGCGCCGCCGCCGACGTGATCCTCACCGCGCCAGCCATCGAGCTGCCGGTCATCCCCGACTGGGACGACAGCCAGGTGACCGACCCGGACGAAGAAGTGGTGATTTCGCACAACTGGGACGAACTCAGGCGCGCGATGTGGGACTACGTCGGCATCGTGCGCACCACCAAGCGACTGAAGCGGGCGCTGCACCGCATCGAACTGCTCAAGCTGGAGATCGACGAGTACTACAGCCACTTCCACGTCAGCAACGACCTGATCGAGCTGCGCAACCTGGTACTGACCGCAGAGCTGATCGTGCGCTCGGCGATGGCCCGCCACGAGAGCCGCGGCCTGCACTACAGCCGCGACTACCCGGACACCCTGCCGCGCGCCGAGCCGACCGTGCTCGCGCCCGACGCGCCCTAGGCGGGCACGCCTTCGGCGTCCAGCGGCAGCGTGAACCAGAACACGCAGCCGCCGGACAGCGTACGGGTCACACCGAACTCGCCGCGGTGGAATTCGACGATGGAGCGGCAGATATTTAGGCCGATCCCCATGCCGTCGGCCTTGCTGCTGTAAAACGGCGTAAACAAGTTGGCCCGCGCGCTGTCCGACAGCCCCGGGCCGTTGTCGACCACCTCGACCCGCCAGCTCTCCGCCCCCGCCTCGCTGCGCACGTCGACCCGCGGCCGGGTCACGCCCGCATCCACCTGCGCCTCGATCGCGTTCTTCACCAGGTTGAGCACCACCTGCTCGATCAGCACCGGGTCGGCCTGCAGCCGGCAGGCCCGACCGCGCTGCACCAGCCGCAGCGGCACCCCGTGCTTGTCGGCCAGAGGCTGCACCAGCGAGAGCGCACGCTGCATCAAGGGCAGCGGGTCGACCGGCTCGACCTGCGGCGAGTGCTTCTTCACGAAGGCGCGGATGCTGGCGACGATCTGCGCGGCGCGCTGCGCCTGTTCGCTCAAGCCCTGCAGGGCAGGCAGCACGCCGTCGGGCAGGCTCTCCACCCGCCCCAGCCGCCGCTTCAGCCCGCCGGCGTAGGTGGTGATCGCGGTCAGCGGCTGTCCCAGTTCGTGCGCGAGGCTGGACGCCATCTCGCCCATCGCCACCAGCCGCGTGGTGTCCTGGAAGCGCTGCTCGAGGGTGCGCTCGCGCTCCTCGCGCTGGCGTGCCTCGCTGACGTCGAGCAGCAGGGTCAGCCAGGCCCGCTCGCCGTCGCTCCATTCGATGCGGTTGTGCCGCAATTCGACCACGCGCCCCGAGCCATCCGGCCCGTGGTCGAACGGCACGCCTTCCTCGCCCTCGGCCGGCGGCAAGCCGGGCAGCGGCGCATGAGCAGGCCACAGCCGTCCGAAGGCCGGGTTCTCGTACAGCACCGCGTCCAGCGCATCGGCCGTCACGCAGACGCCGGTCTCCAGGCCGTTGAGCACTGCCAGGAAACGCGCGCGCGACGCGGCGACCGCCAGCCGCTGCCGCTTGAGTTCGGTGATGTCGTACATCGAGGCGATCCAGCCGCGCTGCCCGCCCTGCCCGTCGCCCAGCGGAGTGATATAGACGCGCACCTCGACCTGCGCGCCAGACTGCGCGCGTAGCGTCAGCTCCAGCCCGTGCTCGGGCAAGGCGTCCGCGGAGATCGCCGCCCAGTCGAGCACGCCGCCCGCCTCGACAAAGGGGTACGGCGTCGCCTGCCCGACCAGCGCGGCCGCGTCCTGTCCGACCATCTGGCAGAACGCGCGGTTCACGTAGACGACCACGCCGGCCAGGTCGCACACCAACAGGCCGTTCTTCATGCCGTCTTCCATCGCCTGCCTGAGCGACACCTCGGCGGAGAGCGCGCGCTCGGCGCGCAGCCGCTCGCCGGTGTGCCGGCGGATCCGCCAGAACGCGCCGCCCAGGCCCAGCGTCAGCAGCGCGATCACCGCGAGCAGCACCGGCATCGCCACTCCCATGCCCTGCCGGTAGGCGACCGCGCGCAGCGACAGGCCGAAGCCCGGCGGGTCGAAGCTTAACTGGTGGCTGAAGGTGTCGGCCGGCTCCGCCTGCGTGAACTTGCTGGCCAGCACCCGCCCGCCCACGTCGACCACGCTCAGGTGGTAACGCGACGCCATCCACCACGGCACCTGGCTTTGTAGCAAACGGTCAAGCTGGTAGCTCAGGCGCAGCGCGCCCCCCTTGCCCGCCTGCGGCACTACCAGATCAAAACGGTAGCGGCCATCGGCCCCGATGTAGGGCTGCCCGTAAACGGCATGCCTCAGCCGCTGCACGCGCCATACCGCGTCCCCTGGCCCAACGCCAGGGACGGCCGCGCGAACGCGTTCCGGGCTCAGCAAGGTGATCTCTACGACGCCGGGATGCTCGCGCAAGAACAGGCCCGTGGCCGCCTTCAGGTGCGTAGCCGGCTGCTCGACGTCGGCCAGCGTATCAGCGAGGTTAGTGGCCCACTCGCGCTCGGAATCAAGCGAGACGCGGATCGACTGCTCGAGCCACAACAGGTCCTGGATCAGCACACTGTCCTGCTCGTCGCGCCAGTCGCGCACGATCATCACAGTGATGACGGCGACACACAGTACCAGCGCAGCCATGGTCAGCCCGGCGAACGACCACAGCAGACGGGGCGAACGCGGTCTGGATTTTGTCGAAGGCAAATTCATTTTTCATACGGGAATTCCCCAATGCGGAATTCCCCAATGGATTGATTGGCGACGGCTTCTTACTTTACACGCATAAAGCGGGCACCAAAAACCGCATCCCAAACCCCAACGGAGAAACCTCATGAAGCTCAAACTGACCGCCCTCGCCGTCGCCGCGTCGTTCGCCGCCGGCTCCGCCTTCGCCGCCGGCGAAATCGTCATCAAGTTCAGCCACGTCGTCGCGCAGGACACCCCGAAGGGCAAGGCCGCCGAATTCTTCAAGAAGGCCGCCGAGCAGCGCACCAAGGGCAAGGTCAAGGTCGAGGTGTACCCGAACAGCCAGCTGTACAAGGACAAGGAAGAACTGGAAGCGCTGCAGCTGGGCGCGGTGCAGATGCTGGCCCCCAGCCTGGCCAAATTCGGCCCGCTGGGCGTGAAGGAATTCGAGGTGTTCGACCTGCCGTACATCTTCGACAACTACGACGAACTGCACAAGGTCACCCAAGGCCCGGTCGGCCAACAGCTGCTCACCAAACTCGACAGCAAGGGCATCAAGGGCCTGGCCTTCTGGGACAACGGCTTCAAGCACCTGTCCGCCAACAAGCCGATCAAGCTGCCGACCGACGTCAAGGGCCTGAAGATGCGCATCCAGTCGTCCAAGGTGCTCGACGAGGAAATGCGCTCGATGGGCGCGATGCCGCAGGTGATGGCGTTCTCCGAGGTGTACCAGGCGCTGCAGACCGGCGTGGTCGACGGTACCGAGAACCCGCCGTCCAATATGTACACCCAGAAGATGCACGAAGTGCAGAAGCACCTGACCACCACCGCCCACGGCTACCTGGGCTACGCGGTGATCGTGAACAAGAAGTTCTGGGACGGCCTGCCGGCCGACGTGCGTACCCAGCTTGAAGGTGCGATGAAGGACACCACCGCCTACGCCAACAAGATCGCCAAGCAGGAAAACGACGAAGACCTCAAGCGCATCGCAGCCTCGGGCAAGACCACCGTCTACAACCCGACCCAGGCTGAACGCGCCGCCTTCCGCAAGGCACTCGCCCCGGTACACGCCAAGATGACCGAGCGCATCGGCGCCGACACCGTCAAGGCCGTACAGACCGTCACCGGCTTCAAGGCCAACTAATCCGTCCGTGGGCATGGTCGCCGTCTGGTGCCATGCCCTTGTCGTTTCCGGAGAACATCCATGCTCAAATTCCTCGACCATCTCGAGGAGTGGCTGATCGCGTTCCTGATGGGCGCCGCCACCTTGATCACCTTCGCCGCCGTCGCCCACCGCTACGGGGCCGGCGTCGAAGCCCTGCAGCCCTACCTCGTCCACATCAACATGGCGTGGGCACAAGAGCTGACCATCTATCTGTTCGTGTGGATGGCCAAGTTCGGCGCCGCCTACGGCGTGCGTACCGGCATCCATGTCGGCGTCGACGTGCTGATCAACAAGCTCGGCGACAACAACCGCGGCCGCTTCATCGTGTTCGGCCTGCTCGCCGGCGCGCTGTTCACCGCCGTGGTCGGCACACTGGGCGCGACCTTCGTGTGGGAAATCGCCCACACCGACCAGACTTCGGCCGACCTCGAAGTGCCGATGTGGCTGGTCTACCTGGCCATCCCCTGCGGCTCCTACCTGATGAGCTTCCGCTTCCTGCAGGTGACCTGGAACTTCATCCGCACCGGCGAGTTGCCCAAGCACGACCACAGCCACGTCGAGGGCATGGAAGACGTCGCGCCCGACAGCAACTGGTTCGCGATGGACGACAACCTGCACCCGCACGACATCAAGCACAAGGATGACAACAAATGAGCGCGCTGATCATCTTCGGACTGTTGATCGTCCTGATGCTCACCGGCATGCCGATCTCGATCTCGCTCGGCCTGACGGTACTGACTTTCCTGTTCACCATGACCGAGGTGCCGATCGAGGCGGTCGCCCTCAAGCTGTTCACCGGCATCGAGAAGTTCGAGATCATGGCGATCCCGTTCTTCATCCTGGCCGGTAACTTCCTGACCCACGGTGGTGTCGCCCGCCGCATGATCAACTTCGCCACCAGCATGGTCGGCCACTGGCACGGTGGCCTCGGTCTCGCCGGCGTACTGGCCTGCGCGCTGTTCGCCGCGGTGTCGGGCTCCAGCCCGGCCACCGTGGTCGCCATCGGCTCCATCCTGCTGCCGGCGATGGTCAAGCAGGGGTTCCCGGACCGCTTCGGAGCCGGCGTGATCACAACCAGCGGCGCGCTGGGCATCCTGATTCCACCGTCCATCGTGATGGTGATGTACTCGGTCGCCACCAACACCTCGGTCGGCCAGCTGTTCATGGCCGGCGTGATCCCGGGCCTAATGCTCGCCACCTTCCTCGGCCTGACCACCTGGTACCGTGCTCGCAAGTTCGGCTACCCGCGCCTGCCCAAGGCGACCTTTGCGCAGCGCGTGAAGGCGTTCCGCGAGTCGATGTGGGGCCTGTTCCTGATCGTGGTGGTGATCGGCGGCATCTATAGCGGCATCTTCACCCCGACCGAAGCGGCCGCGATGAGCGCGGTGTACGCCTTCGTCGTCGCCGTGTTCGTCTACAAAGACATGAGCCTCAAGCAGGTGCCCAAGGTGCTGCTGGATTCGGCTTCGATGTCGGCGATGCTGCTCTATATCATCACCAACGCCGTGCTGTTCTCCTTCCTGATGACCAGCGAAGGCATCCCGCAGGCGATGGCCGCGTGGCTGATCGACATGGGCCTGGGCCCGATCGCCTTCCTGCTGGTGGTCAACATCCTGCTGCTGCTGGCGGGCAACGTGATGGAGCCTTCGTCCATCGTGCTGATCCTGGCGCCCATCCTGTTCCCGGTGGCAGTGGCGCTGGGCATCGACCCGGTGCACTTCGGCATCCTGATCGTCGTCAACATGGAAGTCGGCATGTGCCACCCGCCGGTCGGCCTCAACCTGTACGTCGCCTCGGGCATCACCAAGATGGGCATCACCGAGCTGACCATCGCGGTATGGCCGTGGCTGCTGACCATGCTCGCCTTCCTTGCCTTGGTCACCTACGTGCCGGCCATCTCGTTGTGGCTGCCGCGCACGCTGGGCATGATGTAAGCGCCATCAACGTGCACGAAAGCGACGGCCTTGCGCCGTCGCTTTTTTTGTCGGACAAGCCCCGTAGCCGCCCATTTGCTTAAGCCTATATAATCGGCGACGACCGCTGTAAATCCAATCTGCCTAAAGAAGTCCCTCAGGAGCCCCTTCAAATGGATGAGCAATTGCGCCAGAGCGCGCTCGACTTCCACCAGTTTCCCAACCCGGGCAAGATCCAGGTCGCGCCGACCAAGCCGCTGGCCACCCAGCACGACCTCGCGCTGGCCTACTCGCCCGGCGTCGCCGCGCCGTGCATGGCCATCGTCGACGACCCGCTGAACGCGTACAAGTACACCGCGCGCGGCAACCTGGTCGCGGTGATCTCCAACGGCACCGCCGTGCTCGGCCTGGGCAACATCGGCCCGCTGGCCGGCAAGCCGGTGATGGAGGGCAAGGGCGTGTTGTTCAAGAAATTCGCCGGCGTCGACGTGTTCGACATCGAGGTGAACGAGAACGACCCGGACAAGCTGGTCGACATCATCTGCTCGCTGGAGCCGACCTTCGGCGGCATCAACCTCGAAGACATCAAGGCGCCCGAGTGCTTCTACATCGAGAAGAAGTGCCGCGAGCGCATGGGCATCCCGGTGTTCCACGATGACCAGCACGGCACCGCCATCGTCGCCGCCGCCGCCGTCCTCAACTCGCTGCGCCTGATCGGCAAGGACATCGGCAAGGTACGCGTGGTCGCCTCCGGCGCCGGCGCCGCCGCCATCGCCTGCCTCGACCTGCTGGTCGCGCTGGGCGTGAACCGCGCCAACATCACCGTGTGCGACTCTAAAGGCGTGATCTACGTTGGCCGCGACGAGAAGCTCGACGAATCCAAGCAGCGCTACGCGATCGCCGACAACGGCCAGCGCAAGCTGGCCGACGCCATGGTCGGCGCCGACATCTTCATGGGCTTGTCCGGCCCCAGGCTGGTCAGCCAGGACATGGTCAAGAGCATGGCCGCCCACCCGGTCATCCTCGCCATGGCCAACCCGGAGCCGGAAATCCTGCCGCCGCTGGTCAAGGAAGTGCGCCCGGACGCCATCATCGGCACCGGCCGCTCCGACTTCCCGAACCAGGTCAACAACGTCCTGTGCTTCCCGTTCATCTTCAGGGGCGCGCTGGATGTGGGCGCCACCACCATCAACGAAGAGATGAAGCTCGCTTGCGTGCGCGCCATCGCCGACCTCGCGATGGCCGAGCAGAACGAGGTGGTCGCCTCCGCGTACAACAACCAGGAGCTGTCGTTCGGCCCCGAGTACGTGATCCCCAAGCCGTTCGACCCGCGCCTGATCGTCAAGATCGCGCCGGCCGTCGCCAAGGCGGCGATGGACTCCGGCGTCGCCACCCGCCCGATCCAGGACATGGACGCCTACGTCGACCACCTCGCGCAGTTCGTCTACAAGACCAACCTGTTCATGAAGCCGGTGTTCAGCCAGGCCAAGAAGGAACAGAAGCGCGTGGTGCTGGCCGAGGGTGAGGACGAGCGCGTGCTGCACGCGACGCAGGAGATCGTCTCGCAGAAGCTGGCGTTCCCGGTGCTGATCGGCCGCCCGTCGGTGATCGAGAAGCGCATCGAGAAGCTCGGCCTGAAGATCCAGGCCGGCGTCGACTTCGAACTGGTCAACAACGAGAACGACCCGCGCTTCGCCGAATACTGGAAAGACTACTACGCGCTGATGAAGCGCCGCGGCGTCAGCCAGGAACAGGCCAAGCGCCGCGTGATCGGCAACACCACGCTGATCGGCGCGCTGATGGTCAAGCGCGGCGAGGCCGACGCGCTGATCTGCGGCACCTACGGCGGCTACAAGCAGCACTTCGGCATCGTCGAGGACGTGCTCGGCTACGGCCGTGAAGACCAGGTCGCCTGCGCGATGAACGCGCTGATCCTGCCCACCGGCAACATCTTCATCGCCGACACCTACGTCAACGAAAACCCGGACGCCGAGGAGCTGGCCGCCATCACCGAGATGGCCGCCGAGGCCGTCAAGCGCTTCGGCATCGCGCCCAAGGTCGCGCTGCTGTCCAACTCCAGCTTCGGCGCGCTGAACAACCCGGCCGCCAGCAAGATGCGCGACGCGCTCGAACTGGTGCAGGCGCGCCACCCCGCGCTGGAGATCGACGGCGAGATGCAGGGCGACGCCGCGCTGATCGAGGCGATCCGCGCGCAAGCCATGCCGGACAGCCCGCTCAAGGGGGCGGCCAACCTGCTGATCATGCCGAACGTCGAAGCCGCCAACATCAGCTACAACCTCCTGCGCGTGTCCGCCTCCGACGGCGTGACCATCGGCCCGATCCTGATGGGCATGGCCAAGCCGGTGCACATCCTCACCCCGATCTCGTCGGTACGCCGCATCGTCAACATGGTGGCGCTCGCCGCCGTCGACGCGCAGACCGCCGCGCAAGGCTAAACCGCCGGGTTCAGCAGTAAAGCAAACGGGAGGCCGCAGCCTCCCGTTTTTTGCGCCTGCGCTTGTACTTGACCTTGCTCCTTGCCCCGGCCGCTGGCGGCCGGGGCGGGTGGGCTTAGTCGTTGTTCAGGCGGCTGCTGTCGAGCAGCTTCTGCAGGATCGCGGCATCCGACTGCGCCACCCCCAACTGGTCGGCCAGGTTGGTGTTCTCCAGCACGATCCGCTGGGTCACCGAACCTTGCGCACCCTCGTGGCGGACGTCGATCACCGTATTGCTGCCCTCCATGCGGAAGTCGAGATAGGCATCGAGGCTGGCGGCGTTACGGCTGTCGCCTTGCAGCAGGTCACGCAGGTCCAGCTTGTCGGTGCTGCCGAAGTCCTTGATCACGTCGACCGCCGGAGTGGTCGAAGTTCCCTGGTCGCCCAATACCCACTTGAAGGTATCAGTACCCCACTGTGCCTTGTCCGCCTCGACGCCGTTGCCCCCGAACAGGGTATCGTTGCCGGCCCCGCCTTGGATCAGGTCGTCCCCCAGGTCGCCGTATAAGGTATCGTGGCCAGTTCCACCATACAGCTTGTCGTTGCCGGCGCCACCGACCAGCAGGTCGTTGCCGCCCTGACCGTACAGCACGTCGTTGCCGGCGCCACCGTACAGCTTGTCGTCACCGCCGCGCAGGTCGCCCTGCACGTCGAACTCGGCATGATGCAGCCGGACATACTCGTTCAGCTCGACCGCACTCGGCGCCACACCGTTCTTCAGCGTCAGGAACTGCACCAGACCGTCCAGCCCCTTGCCGGCCACCCAGTCTGCCGGCTTGGCCGGGTTGCCAGCCGTACCCCACGGCAGCTTGTCGGTGTTGATGGTGTCCCCGAACAGGATGTCGCTGCCCTCGCCGCCGTTGAGCGTGTCCTTGCCGACCGCCGCCGGCGAGTACTCGGTCGACCCGCCGACCAGTACCGCCTTGAGCTGGTCCGCCGTGGTGATGATCTCGGGCTGGCCGATCGGCGGGTAGGTCACCTTGCTCAGATCGTCGATCCGCAGCGAGGCAGAATAACCAGCATCATCCTCATTCACGGTGAATACATAGCGGTAATCCCCCGCCGTCAACGCACCGCTGTCGATGGTTCCGAACTTGGTCACCGCGGCACCCACGTTCTCCCAGGCAGTGCCGTTCCAGCGTTGCAGTTGCACCGAGAAACTGTCTCCGGAACCGAAATCGCCACCCTTGCTCAGGTCGAAGCGCAGGCCTGCCCCCGCCGCCACGGTCAGCTTTTCGCTGGCAAATACCGACGCGCCATTTCCACCCTTATCCGTCAGCGTCAGGTCGCCGCCGGTGATGTCGACCGAGCCCGTGCCATCGCCGCTCTTGGTCCAGCTAGCCTCACGCCACGGACCGCTGTCGTCGGCAAACGCATTCAGCGCCTGCGTATTTCCATAGGCGTTGCCCGCACCGACAACCTTGGTATTGTCGAAATACGCCAGGTTCCCCTGCGTCACGCCATTGCCGATGCCGATCGCCTTGACCTCGCTTAGTCCGGACAGCTTCGCAAAGTCATCAATCGCATTTTTCATCGCGTCCGATTCCGATGCCGAAGAATCGCCATTATGCGCAGTCGGGTCGCCGTCAGTCAGGAAGTAGCTGAGGTTCTCGAACTTCAGCCCCGTGCCACTGCCCGGCTGGCTGTTGAACCACTCGGTTGCCTTGATAAAGGCACCCTCGTAGTTGGTATTTCCTCCGGCAGATAGCGCACTGATCGCCTTGACCAATGTTGCCACATTAGAAGAATTCAAATTGTTGAGCACCAACGGCGTAGCATCGGCGGAAGTGGCAAACCCGATCAACGTCACGTTGACCACCCCGTCGTGGTCGGCCAGTTGCTTCGCCAGATCGGTCAGCGCTGCCTTGAGCAGCGCCATCCGGGTTTGGCTGCTGCCCTCCCATGTCTCGCCCATACTGCCAGAGCGGTCCACGATCAACGCGACGTTGTAGTTCTTACCCGGCACATAACCGCTCTGCACCCCGCCGACATCGCCCAGCAGCACATCGTCGCCACGGCCGCCAACCACCTCGTTGTCACCGTTCGGTTTGTCCGGCTTGGCCATGAAACCGGTGTCCGCTTCGGTAAACTTCACCTCACCGGCAATCGGCTGGCCGTTCATGTCGTACTCCTGCGAGCCGGCCGTCACCGTCACCTTGAGGTTCTGGCAACCGGTCGGCAACTCCACCTGCAGCGACAGCTTGCCGTTCGCGTCCAGCATGCTCGCCGGCACCTTCCAGCTGCCGTCGGCCTGCAGGCTGCCGCCGGACACCACAGCCCCTTGCGGCAAGCCGGTAATGCTCAGATCGGTGAAGCGCTCGCTGCCGTCGGTATCGATCAGGTCGACATCAACCTTCAAGGTCGCCAGATCCGCCACCTTAGTCAGCTTGCCGCCTTCAAACTGGTACTTACCGTCCTGCAGGTACAGCGTCTCCACGCTGTAGAAGTCGTGGTTGGTCAGCGCCCCGCTGACCGGGTCCTTGTAGACCAGCCGGTAGTCGCAAGTATTCGGCAAGCCGGTCGTGACAAGCTGCAGCCCGCTCATCGAGCCCGGCATGTACGCCACATCCTGCCCGACACCACCGTAATAGGAGGTGGACGCCTTCAGGCTTTGCGCAATCAGCGTGTCGTTGCCCGCGTCGCCCTGCAGCTTGACCGAGGACGCCGCATTCTTGCCGCCGATCAGGATGTCGTCCCCGTCCCCACCGATCAGATGGTCATTGACGTTGGCACCGCCAATCAGAATGTCATTGCCAGCTCCGCCATCTGCCTGGAAATCGGTGCCACTGCCGTACTTGATGGTGTCTTTGCCGCCACCGCCTAGGACCCAGTTGCCATTGCTGGAAACCAGATAATCATCGCCAGTGGTCGGCGATGGAGACGGCGTCTTGCCAGCCAGGCCGGACTCAATCTGATCTACCTTCAGCTCGCCCGGCACAAACCCGCCACTCACCAGCTCAACCTTCAGCGTCACGCCGTCGGCCACCGGCTTGACGTCAACCACAAAGGTCGCATTGGTGCTCAGGTTTACCCCGTCGCTCACCTGATAACCGAACGACGCATAATCCCCCAGCTTGTTGCCGTCCGCCCCAGTGTTTGTACCGCTACCCGCCAACCCGCTCGCCTCGTGCAGATCAGGCTTGAACTGCAGCTTACCGGCGATGATATCGGCCTGAGTGATGGTCAGCCCGGCATCCAGCTGTGCCTGTGTCACGACTGTGCCATTGAACAGCAACTGCCCGTCCGCCGGCAGCGAGGTGATCTTGATCGACAGCGACGAGCTGGCATCTACATCGCTCGCATTGAACTGGCTCCACTGCAACACAAACGCCGCATCTTCACTACCCGTAGCGTAACCGCCGGAGGTGGTGGGGGCTTCGTTGACGTTGGTTTCGTTCAGCGTGATCGTCGCCTCGGTCTTGTTGCCGGCCGCGTCACTCACCACCACCACGTAGTTGCCGCTGTTCGGGCCCTGCTCGAAGTCGTTGACCCCGGCCTTGACCCCATCGACGGTCAGGCTGATCTCACCCTTGCCGTTGATCTGGTAGTAACCATCCTTGCTGATGTGCGTGCCCGAATCCTTGAACACGATGCCGGTCACACCCTTGTCGTCCGCCGCGCCGATTTTTCCCAGCACCGCACCCGCAGTCTGGTTCTCGGCGTAGCTGATGGTGGTGTTGGCAACGGTCGGGAGCGGATCCAGCGTGGCAGAGTCCTCACTCAACGCCATATTTCCCGCCTTGTCGGTCTGGGTTGCGCTGACCGTGAGTGTGCTACCCTCGGCAGGCTTCCCTTCGGTAAAGGTGATGACCCCACCTTCGTACTTGTAACCGACATCCAGCACCTGCCCGGACTCGTTACTGAACTGAGCCTTGCCCCCAACCATCTCGACAGTGATGATCCGTGTCGGCGGATTTCCCCCCTGACCTATCGTCAAGACAATCCGGCCACCTTCCTGCAAAGCGGCGTGATCAGCAGCAACGCGAACCTGCACGCCATCACCGGCAACCTCCATATTGCTCAGCAACTGGTCGTTGTTTGTATCGTCTACGATGGTGACGTTGATGGATGGCGCCACGGCGTCGACGGTGTAGCCTTCGCTGTCTTCCTTGGTCGTGCTGTTGCCCGCCGCG
>NZ_STGJ01000032.1:0-219 GCF_004919095.1 Crenobacter intestini
CGATTCGCCGACCGCCTTCAGGCCGGCAAAGTGGATCACCGCCTTGATCGGGTAGCGCAGCACCAGGTCGAGCTTCTCGCGGTCGAGGATGTCGCCCTCGACCAAGAGCGGCGCGCGTCCGGTGATCTTCTCGACGCGGCGCAGTGCCTCGGGCTTGCTGTTGCTGAAATTGTCGAGCACCACCACATCGTGGCCGGCTTCCAGCAGTTGCACGCAGGT
>NZ_STGJ01000032.1:229-12456 GCF_004919095.1 Crenobacter intestini
CTTTTGTCTCGCGTGGGAATATCAATACATGAATTTTGCACGCTGCCGCCGCATTCTTCCAGTTGAGGATGAATTTCATGTTGCCCCCCTTGAAAACCTCTTCCCCCGTCCCTACCATTAGCACTCGTTGGTGGTGAGTGCTAACCGCCACCCGTTTGTAGCTTGAAACATCCCTTTTCAACGCCACTGCTATCAGGAGTGAACAATGGCAATCCGTCCCCTGCACGACCGCGTCGTCATCAAGCGTCTTGAGGCTGAAGAGAAAACCGCTTCCGGCATCGTTCTGCCGGGTGCTGCCGCCGAGAAGCCGGACATGGGCGAGGTCATCGCCGTCGGCAACGGCAAGATCCTCGAGAACGGCGAGCGCCGTGCGCTTGAGCTGAAGGTCGGCGACAAGGTGCTGTTCGGCAAGTACGCCGGCCAGTCCGTCAAGATCGACGGCGAAGAAGTACTGGTGATGCGTGAAGAAGACGTGATGGGCATCGTCGAGTAAGACGCGACGCGCCTCGAACCCATCATCTGAAACTCGATTGATCAAGAATTCTGGAGATTAGCAATGGCTGCTAAAGACGTACGCTTCGGCGATTCCGCCCGCGCAAAAATGGTTGTCGGTGTCAACATCCTGGCTGACGCCGTAAAAGTAACCTTGGGCCCGAAAGGCCGCAACGTGGTGCTGGACCGCTCGTTCGGCGCGCCGACCATCACCAAGGACGGCGTGTCGGTCGCCAAGGAAATCGAACTGAAAGACAAGTTCGAGAACATGGGCGCGCAGATGGTGAAGGAAGTCGCCTCCAAGACTTCCGACGTGGCCGGTGACGGCACCACCACCGCCACCGTGCTGGCGCAGGCAATCGTGCAGGAAGGCATGAAGTACGTGACCGCCGGCATGAACCCGATGGATCTGAAGCGCGGCATCGACAAGGCCGTGATCGCCCTGGTCGACGAGATCGCCAAGATCGCCAAGCCGTGCGCGACCACCAAGGAAATCGCGCAGGTCGGCTCCATCTCCGCCAACTCCGACACCGACATCGGTGAAATCATCGCCACCGCGATGGAGAAGGTCGGCAAGGAAGGCGTGATCACCGTCGAAGACGGCAAGAGCCTGAACAACGAGCTGGACGTGGTCGAGGGCATGCAGTTCGACCGTGGCTACCTGTCGCCGTACTTCATCAACAACCCGGACAAGCAGGCCGCGATCCTCGAGAACCCCTTCGTGCTGCTGTTCGACAAGAAGATCAGCAACATCCGCGACCTGCTGCCGGTGCTGGAGCAAGTGGCGAAGAGCGGCCGTCCGCTGCTGATCATCGCTGAAGACGTCGAAGGCGAAGCGCTGGCAACGCTGGTGGTCAACACCATCCGCGGCATCCTGAAGGTCGTGGCCGTGAAGGCGCCGGGCTTCGGCGACCGCCGCAAGGCCATGCTGCAGGACATCGCGATCCTGACCGGCGGCACCGTGATCGCCGAAGAAGTCGGCCTGACGCTGGAAAAGGCGACCATCGACATGCTGGGCCAGGCCAAGCGCATCGAAGTGGCCAAGGAAAACACCACCATCATCGACGGTATCGGTGAAGTGACTGCGATCCAGGCGCGCGTCGGCGAGATCCGCAAGCAGGTGGAAGAAGCGACCTCCGACTACGACCGCGAGAAGCTGCAGGAGCGTCTGGCCAAGCTGGCCGGTGGTGTGGCAGTAATCAAGGTTGGCGCAGCCACCGAAGTCGAAATGAAAGAGAAGAAGGCCCGCGTCGAAGACGCGCTGCACGCGACCCGTGCCGCCGTCGAAGAAGGCGTGGTGCCGGGCGGTGGCGTTGCGCTGCTGCGTGCCCGCGCCACCCTGGCCAGCGTTGCCACCAGCAACACCGACCAGGAAGCCGGTGTGAAGATCGTGCTGCGCGCCATCGAAGCGCCGCTGCGCCAGATTGTGCAGAACGCCGGTGACGAGCCGTCCGTGGTGGTCGCCAAGGTGCTGGAAGGCAAGGGCAACTTCGGTTACAACGCGGGCTCCAGCGAGTACGGCGACATGATCGAGATGGGCGTGCTGGATCCTGCCAAGGTCACCCGTACCGCGCTGCAGCACGCTGCTTCGGTCGCCGGTCTGATGCTGACCACCGACTGCATGGTCGCCGAACTGCCGGAAGACAAGCCGGCTGCGCCGGACATGAGCGCCATGGGCGGCATGGGCGGCATGGGCGGCATGATGTAAGCTGCCGGACACCGTCCGACACGAAAACCCCGCGAGTCACTCGCGGGGTTTTTTCATGCCCGCGCGCCTTACAATGGCACGCATTCACCGCAAGCAAAGGACAGGACAATGCAAAGGGACGATCTGATCGCGCTGATCGACAGCTGGCTCGAGCCGTGGCGCTACCGCGACTACAGCCCGAACGGGCTGCAGGTCGAGGGGCGGGCCGAGGTGCGCAAGGTGGTGTGCGGGGTGACCGCCTCGCAGGCGCTGATCGACGCAGCCATCGAGCGCGGCGCCGATACCGTGCTGGTCCATCACGGTTACTTCTGGAAGGGGGAGGACGCGCGGGTGGTCGGCATGAAGCGCGCGCGCCTGGCCAAGCTGCTTGCACACGACATCAACCTGATCGCCTACCACCTGCCGCTGGACGCGCACCCGGAGTTGGGCAACAACGCCCGCCTCGGCGCACTGCTCGGCGTCGAGGTGGCGGGGCAGGCAGGCGAGCAGGGGCTCTTGTGGCACGGCACGCTGGCCAAGCCCGAGCGTGCGGCTGATTTTGCCAAAAGGCTGTCGATGACGCTCGGGCGGGACGCGCTGTTGGTCGGCGACGAAGGGCGGCTGCTCAACCGCATCGCGTGGTGCACCGGTGGCGCGCAGGGCATGTTCGGCGACGCGATCGCACTGGGGGTGGACGCCTTCGTGACGGGCGAGGCATCCGAGCGCAACGCACACGAGGCAAGGGAGAGCGGCGTGGCGTTCATCGCCGCTGGCCATCACGCGACCGAGCGTTACGGCATCCAGGCGCTGGGGGCGCGGCTTGCGGAAGAGGCCGGCCTTATCGTCGACTACGTCGAAGTCGACAACCCGATTTGAATGAAAGTTGGCTGCGCACCGCACAATTTATTTGCATATTCACTTCAAGTCCCTAGGCGGAATCGGGTAAACTTGCGCGGTATACAAGCTCGATTCCATGTTTGAGGATGACTTTAAAATGAGTGAGCAGAAAGTCGATGCGGGGCGTCGCCGTTTCCTGACCGTCGCCACCACCGCCGCAGGCGGGGTGGCCGCGGCCGGGGTCGCCACGCCGTTCCTGATGAGTTTCTTCCCGTCGGAGCGGGCCAAGGCTGCCGGTGCCCCGGTCGAGGTGGATATCAGCAAGCTCGAGCCCGGCCAGAAGATCAACGTCGAATGGCGCGGCAAGCCGGTGTGGGTGCTCTCGCGCACGCCCGAGCAGCTCAAGGCGCTGCCGACGGTCAACGGCGACGTGCTGGACCCCAACTCCGAAATGCCGATGCAACCGGCTTATTGCCAGAACGAGTTCCGCTCGATCAAGCCGGAAATCCTGGTCGCCGTCGGCATCTGTACCCACCTTGGTTGCTCGCCGACCTACCGCCCGGACCTTGCGCCGGCCGATCTAGGCCCGAGCTGGAAGGGCGGCTTCTACTGTCCGTGCCACGGCTCCAAGTTCGACCTTGCCGCCCGCGTCTACAAGGGCGTACCGGCACCCAAGAACCTCGAGATTCCTCCGCACAAATACCTCACCGAGACCAGGCTCTTGGTCGGTGACGACAAATAAGCTAGGGAAGGCCTGATATGAGCAAAGGACAAACCATTGTGGAAAACGCGAGCGAGCGCGCGGCCGACGCGGCTCGCCCGGGTGCGGGGGGCAAGGTACTCGAGTGGATCGACGCGCGCTTCCCGCTGTCGTCGTCGCTGAAGGCGCACGTCACCGAGTATTACGCGCCGAAGAACTTCAACTTCTGGTACTTCTTCGGTTCGCTGGCGATGCTGGTGCTGGTGATCCAGATCGTCACCGGTATCTTCCTGACCATGAACTACAAGCCAGACGCGACGCTGGCGTTCATGTCCGTCGAGTACATCATGCGCGACGTGTCGGGCGGCTGGATCATCCGCTACATGCACTCGACCGGCGCGTCGATGTTCTTCGTCGTCGTCTACCTGCACATGTTCCGCGGCCTGATCTACGGCTCGTACAAGCAGCCGCGAGAGTTGGTGTGGGTGTTCGGCACGCTGATCTTCCTCGCGCTGATGGCCGAGGCGTTCATGGGCTACCTGCTGCCGTGGGGCCAGATGTCGTTCTGGGGCGCGCAGGTGATCGTCAACCTGTTTGGCTCGCTGCCGGTGATCGGCCCCGACCTGTCGGTGTGGATCCGCGGTGACTACGTGGTGTCCGACGCGACGCTGAACCGCTTCTTCGCACTGCACGTGATCGCAGTGCCGCTGGTGCTGCTCGCGCTGGTGGTGGCCCACCTGGTCGCGCTGCACGAAGTCGGCTCCAACAACCCGGACGGCGTCGAGATCAAGAAGCTGAAGGACGAAAACGGCATCCCGCTGGATGGCATCCCGTTCCACCCGTACTACACGGTGAAGGACGTGCTGGGCGTGGTGGTGTTCCTGATCGTGTTCTCGGCCATCCTGTTCTTCGCGCCGGAAGGCGGCGGCTACTTCCTGGAAGCGCCGAACTTTGACCCGGCCGATCCGCTGAAGACCCCTGCGCATATCGCGCCGGTGTGGTACTTCACCCCGTTCTACGCGATCCTGCGCGCGGTGCCGTCGTTCTTCGGCACCCAGGTGTGGGGTGTGCTGGCGATGGGCGGCGCTGTCGTGCTGATCGGCCTGCTGCCGTGGCTGGACAAGAGCCCGGTCAAGTCGATCCGCTACCGCGGCCCGAAGTTCAAGGTGATGCTGACCCTGTTCATCATCTCCTTCATCGGTCTGGGCATCCTGGGCGCGATTCCGTCGACCGACGTGCGTACCGTGGTCGCACAGGTGATGAGCTTCGTCTACTTCGCGTTCTTCCTTGCGATGCCGTTCTACACCAAGAACGACGTCGGCAGCACGCCGGTTCCGACCCGCGTGACGATGTCGACGCCGGCCCGCCAGGTGCGCTTCGCGATCCTGTGGGCGGTGACCATCATCGGCGCGGCGCTGTTCGCGATGTACGTGTAAACGGGGGACGCTTCAAATGACCAAGACGATTCGACAACTGATCGCGGCCGCCGTCCTCGCCCTGCCGATGGCCGGTGCCCTGGCCGCTGGCGGTGGCGCACATCTGGACAAGGCGCCGATCGACATCAAGGATACCGAGAGCCTGCAGCGCGGCGCGCAGATGTTCACCAACTACTGCCTGTCGTGCCACTCGGCCAACGCGATGCGCTGGAACCGCCTGCAGGATATCGGCCTGTCCGAGCAGCAGATCAAGGACAACATCCTGCCGCCGGGCGCCAAGATCGGCGACCCGATGAAGGTGGCGATGACGCCGGCGGACGCCAAGGCGTGGTTCGGCGCGATGCCGCCGGACCTGTCGGTGATCGCCCGCTCGCGCGGTGCGGACTACGTGTACAGCTACTTGCGCAGCTTCTACAAGGATCCGACCCGCGAGACCGGCTGGAACAACCTGGTGTTCGACAAGGCCGCGATGCCGCACGTCTTCTTCGAGTGGCAGGGCGAGCAGGTGCTCAAGCACGAGAAGGGCGCAGACGGCCACGAGGTCGCCAAGCTCGAACTGGTGAAGGCCGGCACGCTGACCAAGCTGGAGAACGGCAAGGCCAATACCGCCGAGTACGACAAGCGGATGGCCGACCTGACAAACTACATGGTGTTCATGGGTGAGCCCTCGCAGGTCAAGCGCCACCAGCTGGGCTACATCGTGCTGCTGTTCCTGATCGTGGTGATGCTGCCCCTGGCGTATCTCTTGAAGAAGGAATACTGGCGCGACGTCCACTGAGACGGGGCCAGACTGTGACAGCGGGGGCGCAAGCCCCCGTTTTTCTTTTTGCGATCAGTCGCTTGCCGCATCCGGCTGGCGATGCTGCTTGACATCGGTTAAAATGCCTGATTCGCATAGACGCAACAAGGACACACGTTAACCATGATGACTCTGTATTCCGGTACCACCTGCCCGTTCAGCCAGCGTTGCCGCATCGTGTTGCACGAGAAGGGGATGGATTTCGAAATCATCGACGTGGACCTGCACAACAAGCCGGAAGACCTGGCGGTGATGAACCCGTACAACGAGGTGCCGGTGCTGGTCGAGCGCGATCTGATCCTGCACGAATCGAACATCATCAACGAGTACATCGACGAGCGCTTCCCGCACCCGCAGCTGATGCCGGCAGACCCGGTGATGCGCGCGCGTGCCCGCCTGTTCCTGTTCCGCTTCGAGACCGAGCTGTTCCGCCACGTGAAGACGCTGGAAGGCGGCGCCACCGGCAAGGAAGCTTCCAAGGCGCGCGAGGCGATCCGCGACGGGCTGACCACCATCGCGCCGATCTTCGCCAAGCAGAAGTTCGTGCTGGGCGACGAGTTCTCGATGATCGACGTGGCGATCGCCCCGCTGCTGTGGCGTCTCGAGCACTACGGCATCGATCTGGGCAAGAGCGCTGCGCCCATCCTCAAGTACGCCGAGCGCCTGTTCCAGCGCCAGTCCTTCATCGACTCGCTGACGCCGTCCGAAAAGGCGATGCGCAAGTAATGGGCACCAGCACCAAGCCCTACCTGTTGCGTGCGCTCTACGAGTGGTGCTGCGACAACGGCCAGACGCCGCACCTGTTAGTGTGGGTCGACGCGCGTACCCAGGTGCCGCTCGAATTCGTGAAGAACAATGAGATCGTGCTCAACGTCGGCCCGTCCGCCTGCCGAGCGCTGAAGATCGACAACGACTGGATCTCGTTCTCGGCGCGTTTCGGCGGCGTCGCCCGCGAGATCTGGATCCCGGTCGGCAACGTGATGTCGATCTTCGCGCGCGAAAGCGGCGAGGGCATGGGCTTCGAGGTCGAGACGGAAGAGTCGCCGGACGAGGCGCCGCCGGCGCCTGAGGCGGGTGCATCCGTACCCGACGACGAGCCGCCGCCCCGCCCGTCCGGACCGCCGTCGCTACGCATCGTTAAGTAAAGGGCTACACCCGACATCCGCCCGGCTTCGCAAGGAGCCGGGCGGAAGTTTTTTGATCTGGCGCATTGGCTTGGCAGGCGCTTTCATTCCAGAATGATGTCATCGGCCGCCGGCCGAGGTGGCTGCGGCGACCGCCTTCGACATCCAGTCCGGGAGCAGAGCCATGTCCACCCCATCCGTCCATGCCTTGCGTAATCTCGCCCTCGTCGGCCCTGCCGGCAGCGGCAAGACAACCCTCACCGAGGCGCTGCTGTTCGCCGCCGGCGCGATCGCCAGCCGCGGCAGCGTCGAGCGCGGCGACACTGTCAGCGACTTCGACCCGCAGGAGCACGCGCTCGGCCACTCGGTATTCCCGGCGCTCGCCGCGTGCGAACGCGAGGGCATCCGCCTGCAACTGATCGACACCCCCGGGCTACCGGCGCTCGCCGCCCGCGCGCTGTGCGCGGTCGAGGCGGTCGAGACCGCGGTGCTGTGCATTCCGGCGGCCGGCGGTGTCGACGCGCAAGCGCGGCGCCTGTTCGCCGGCGCGGCGGGCGCGTGCCGGATGGTCGTCGTCAACAAGGTCGACGCCCCCGGCGTCGACTACGCGGCCTTGCTGGCCAGCCTGCGCGACGCGTTCGGCGCGGGCTGCCTGCCGCTGAACCTGCCATCGGCCGACGGCAGCGGCGTCGCCGACTGCTATTTCTCGCCGGATTACGACGCGGCCACCGCCGGCACCTCGGTACGCGCCGCGCACGACGCGCTGGTCGACCAGGTGGTCGAACTGGATGAGGCGCTGATGGCGCGCTACCTCGAGCAGGGCGAATCGCTGGAACCTGCGCAACTGCACGCGCCGTTCGAGGCCGCGCTGCGCGCGGGGCATCTGGTGCCGGTGTGCTTCGTGTCCGCGCGCAGCGGCGCCGGCGTCGACGCGCTGCTCGACGTGTTTGCCCGTCTCGCACCCGACCCGGGCGAAGGCAAGGCACCGGCCTTCGTGCAAGGCGAGGGGGCGGATGCCCGTCAGGTTCAGGTGCTGCCAGAGGCAGCCGCGCATGTGCTTGCGCATGTGTTCCAGGTGCACAACGACCCGTACCGCGGCAAGCTCGCGCTGTTCCGCATCCATCAGGGCACGCTTCAGAGCGGCGCGCAGCTTTATATCGGCGACGCGAAGAAGCCGCTGCGGGTCAGTCATCTGCTCAGGGTGCAGGGCAAGCAGCAGGTCGAGGTGGCCGCCGGCGGCCCCGGCGAGATCCTGGCGCTGGCCCGCATCGACGAGTTGCACCGCGACGCGGTGCTGCACGACAGCCACGACGAGGACGGCTTCCACCTGGTGCCGCCGCCCTTCGCGCAACCGGTCGCCGGCGTCGCCCTCAGCGCGGCCAAGCTCGGCGACGAGCAGAAGCTCGCCGACGCGCTCGCCATGCTGTGCGAGGAGGACGCGGGCATCCGCGTCGAGCGCGACGCGCAAGGCAAGCAACTGGTGCTGCGCGCGCAGGGCGAGGCGCACCTGAAGCTGTTGCTGTCGCAACTGGCCGCGCGCTGGTCGCTGAAGCCCCTGACGGCGCCGCCGACGGTCGCCTACCGCGAGACGGTCAGCGCGAGCGCGCAGGCGCGTTACCGCCACAAGAAGCAGAGCGGCGGTGCCGGCCAGTTCGGGGAAGTCGAGCTGAAGGTCGAGCCGCTCGAGCGCGGCGAGGGTTTCCAGTTTGTCGACCAGGTCAAGGGCGGCACCATCCCGGGCACCTTCATGCCGGCGGTCGAGAAGGGGGTGCGGCAGGCCCTGGCCGACGGCGTGCTGGCTGGCTTCCCGGTGGAGGATGTGCGGGTGTGCGTGCTCGACGGCAAGCACCACGCGGTCGACTCCAACGAGGTGTCGTTCGTGACCGCCGCGCGCCACGCGACGGCGGACGCGTTGCGCGAAGCCGCGCCCCTGCTGCTCGAGCCGATCGGAGAGGTGACGGTGCGCATGATGGATGCCGACTTCGGCCCGGTGTCCGCCGAGCTGACCCAGCGCCGCGGCCGCTTGCAGGGCAGCGAGGCGCCTGCGCCCGGCGTGACCGAGCTGCGCGCGTGGGTGCCGCTGGCCGAGATGGATGGCTTCGAGGCGCGCCTGCGCGGCCTGCTCGCCGGCGAGTGCGACTTCTGCCTCGCGTTCAGCCATTACGAGCGGGTGCCGGACGACGTGCGGCGGCGGGTGTTCCCGGCGGCCGGTTAAGGCAGAAATAAAAAGGGGGCGCCTCGCGGCGCCCCAAGTCCCTTACCACAACAACACAGCTTGCCCTTATTCGACCCGTTCGCCGTGCAGGCGTACGTCCAGGCCCTCGCGTTCTTCTTCTTCGGTGACGCGCAGGCCCATGGTCAGGTCGATGACCTTCAGCAGCACGAAGGTGACGATCGCGCAGTACACGATGGTGACGCCGGCGCCGATGGCCTGGGTGACGAGGCTGCCGTCGACGCCGCCGATTGCCTTGACCGCCAGCGGGCCGGTCAACAGCGCGCCGACGATGCCGCCGATGCCGTGTACGCCGAACGCGTCGAGCGAGTCGTCGTACTTCATCATGTGCTTGAGGCCGGTGGCGCCCCAGTAGCAGACGAGGCCGGACACCGCGCCGATTAGCAGCGCGCCCTTGGCGTCGACAAAACCTGCGGCCGGGGTGATGGCAACCAGACCTGCCACCGCGCCCGAAGCGATGCCCAGCACCGACGGTTTGCCCTTGAGTGCCCATTCGGCGAACATCCAGGCCAGCGCAGCGACGCCGGTGGCGATCTGCGTGGTCATCATCGCCATCGCGGCGCGGCCGTCGGCGGCGACTGCGGAGCCGGCGTTAAAGCCGAACCAGCCCACCCACAGCATGGACGCGCCGACCAGCGTCAGCACCAGGTTGTGCGGCGCCATCGGCTCCTTGCCGTAGCCGACGCGTTTGCCCAGCACCAGACAGCACACCAGGCCGGCGATGCCCGCGTTGATGTGGACGACAGTGCCGCCGGCAAAGTCGAGCACGCCGTGGTCGAACATCCAGCCGCCCGGTGCCCACACCCAGTGCGCGACCGGCACATAGACTACCAGCGACCACAGGGCCATGAAGACCAGCATCGCCGAGAACTTCATGCGCTCGGCGAACGCGCCGGTGATCAGTGCCGGCGTGATGATCGCGAAGGTCAGCTGGAACATCATGAACACCGGCTCGGGAATGGTCGCGGCCAGCGGGTGAACGGTCAGCTTGCCCTCATCCTTGAGGAAGGTGAGGCCGTCGAGCAGCACGCGGTCAAAGCCGCCGATCAGGCTGTTGCCCGGCATGAAGGCGAGGCTGTAGCCGATCACCACCCACAGCACGGTCATCAGCGCGGTGATCGAGAAGCTCTGCATCAGCGTCGAGAGCACGTTCTTCTTGCGCACCATGCCGGCGTAAAAGAGCGCGAGGCCCGGGATGGTCATGAACAGCACTAGCGCGGTCGAGGTCATCATCCACGCGGTGTCGCCGGCGCTGATCTTGGACGCCTCGACCAGTTCGGGCGCGGCGCCGGCGAAGGCCGGCATGGCGGCCGCAGCGAGGGCGGCGCAACTTGCGATTTTTTTCATGTTGGTTCTCCCCTTTAAAAACTTGTGCCGCTCAGACCGCGTCGGTGCCGGTCTCGCCGGTACGGATGCGCACGACCTGTTCGAGGTCGCTGACGAAAATCTTGCCGTCGCCGATCTTGCCGGTACGCGCGGTGTTCTCGATCGCCTCGATCACCTGCTCGAGGATGTCGTCTTGGATCGCGATCTCCAGCTTGACCTTGGGCAGGAAGTCGACGACGTATTCGGCGCCGCGGTACAGCTCGGTGTGGCCCTTCTGGCGGCCGAAGCCCTTGACCTCGGTGACGGTGATGCCCTGCACGCCGATGGCGGAGAGCGCCTCGCGGACTTCGTCCAGCTTGAACGGCTTGATGATGGCGGTGATCAGTTTCATGGTTCGCTCCTGTCCTCTGTGGTTTGGGGTCTGGCCGCTAGGGCGCCGTTAGCGCTTGGCAGGGCAAATGCACAAAGCGTGCCAGAGTGCCGCAAGCCTTGTCTGGCGGGTGGTGCGCGGGTGATCCATTCGGCATGCACCGGCAACGGGAAGGGCGAGGCACCAGTGTGGTGCGTGGTGCAGGGGTGGATGCACCCGCCCCGAGCGCCTGCGGCTTTGCTAAACTGCACGCATCAACCTGATGACATACCTAGGAGCCAACGATGCTGAGCCAGAAACTGTTTGACGAGATCAGCGCGAAGATCAGCGAGACCATCGCCGCCAGCCCGGCCAAGGACATCGAGAAGAACGTCAAGGCGATGATGGCGGCGACTTTCGCCAGGATGGATCTCGTCACCCGCGAGGAATTCGACGTGCAGCAGGAAGTGCTCGCCCGCACCCGCGAGCAGCTTGCGGGACTGGAAGCGCGCCTGTCCGCGCTGGAGGCGGCCAGTGCACCGGCGCCGGGCTCGCCCGAGGAGCAGGCCAACCTCGGCCTGTCCTGAGCGATGACGCTGGCGGTCGCGCACGGTAGGGCCCTGAACGGGGTCGACGCCGTCGCGGTCGACGTCGAAGTCCACCTCTCCAACGGCCTGCCGGCGTTCACGCTGGTCGGCCTGCCCGACACCGAGGTGCGCGAGAGCCGCGAACGCGTGCGCTCGGCACTCTTGGTGTCGGGCTTTGTTTTTCCCGCGCGGCGCATCACGGTGAACCTCGCGCCGGCCGACTTGCCCAAAGGGTCCGGCGCGTTCGACCTGCCGCTGGCGATGGCGCTGTTGGTCGCCTCCGGCCAGTTGCCGGCGCAGGTGCTGGCAGGGCGCGAGTTCGCGGGCGAGCTGGGGCTGACCGGCGAGCTGCGGGCCGTGCGCGGCGTGCTGCCGATGGCGCTCGCGGCGGCCAGAAGCGGCCGGGCGCTGGTGGTGCCGGCGGCCAACGCCAGTGAAGCCGCGCTGGCTGGCGGGACGGATACCCGCCTCGCGGGTTCGCTTGGCGAGCTGGTCCGGGCGCTTGCCGGCGGCGAGCCTTTGCCTGTGCCGCCCGCGGCCGTGGCGGTGCCTGGCGAGACCCTGCCGGACCTTGCCGACGTGCGCGGCCAGCATGCTGCCCGGCTCGCGCTGGAAGTCGCCGCGGCCGGTGGCCACCACCTGTTGTTGTGCGGGCCG
>NZ_STGJ01000033.1 GCF_004919095.1 Crenobacter intestini
CGCGGCCAGCCCCATCAGGTCAACGTCACCCCCGTCGTGCTGGTCAACGTCGATGTACAGCGCGTGTAGGCCGGCCAATAGCTGCGTGCGTCGCCAGCCGTGGAAGGTGTTGGGGGTCAGGTAAACGTCGGGCTCGGCCAAGTGCTGCGCGAGCAATGCGCGTAGCTCGTCGTGCGGAAGGGATCGCCAGGCGGGAGCGCGGTCTTTCAGCCAAACCACGCGAGCAAGTCCGGCACGGTACTGCCCGAGCATGTCGGCGTGACCGGCTGGGTGCGTGAGGTCTAGGGTGTACTGCTCGGGATTTTTTGCAGCGGCGATCACATAGGGCTTTCGGTTTTTGCCCCACGCGGTAGAATGCAAACTGTCTTGGGTGTGCATCCGTTGTTGCGATGGGGCCATTCAAATTGGGTCGGTATTCCAGTACCGCCCCGCGACTAAGCCCGGTTCCAGCCGGGCTTTTTCGTGTCCACAGCATACGCTGATGGACTGCTCCCGAGAACAGCGTCGGCAAGATTCACCACCTCGCGCCCTCCCCTGCCCCTTGCCTGTCGCCAGTACGCGACGGTCGCGCCCTGCCCCTCTTGCTGTCTCAAAGAAACGCCTCGATGATGCCCCTCGAACAAACAGCGCGACGGGGTGAGGCATGGCATTGGTTGGGGTAACTAAAGCGGCAGCGATGACCGGCAAAAGCCGTGCGACCTTGTATCGCAAGATGCACTCGGGGGAACTGTCCTATACGAAAGACAGCGACGGTTCTGCAATCATCGACACGTCAGAGCTGATAAGGGTTTTTGGGAGTCTGCGACGCCCTGGAGAATCTCGTGAAGCGCCGAATGATCCCGCTCAAGACAGCATTGAGATGCGGCTGTTACAGGCCGAAATCGCACGCCTGCAGGCAGAGCTAAACGCCGAACGTGCGCAGAAGGATTTGCTACGCGAGAACGTCCTCGACCTGCGCCGGATGATGCTGCTGCTGGAACACAAGGAACAGCCTGAAGCGGCAAGTGAAACCGTCGAAAAGAAGGGCAGGAAGGGCAAGAAGGGGCTGCTGAAATAGCCCCTGCGCCCTCAACGCTTTGACTGCTCGATGCGCGCCCGCGTGTCGGCATCCAGTTCGCCCAGGTAAACGGCGAGAACCTGCTCGCCGGCCTGCCGTGCTGCCTCTCGGCTTCTGAAGCCGTCTCCAAACTCAACGGCGACGTTGCCGGCCTCGGCCTCGCTCTCGTCGTCGTTGCGCCCGTAAACAAGCAGCTCGAAGAACCAACCCTTGCTGCTCTCGCCCGTGGCGACATAGGCGTCATCAACTCGGTCAAACATTGCCCTCTACCTCCTGCGTAACTGCGTAAACGGTCGAACGGCTGCACCCAACAAGGCGCGCAATCTGTGACGGGTTCAGCCCTGCTGCCAGATGCGCACGGATCGCGGCGTGCTTGTCGGCGTCGGGTTTGCGGCCTTTGTAGACGCCCTTCGCCTTCGCCTGCTCGATGCCCTGCGCTTGCCGTTCGCGGCGTGTTTCGTAATCGTCGCGCGCCATCTGGAGCGCCAAGCGCAGCAACATATCCTGCACGCCCTGGAGCACAACCCGTGCCACCCCATCGGCGGCGGCGGCGATTTCCGACAGATCCACCACGCCTGGAATAGCGAGCTTCGCGCCTTTGGCCTTGATCGCCTCGACCAATGCTTCGGCTTGCTCCAGCGGCAGACGGCTAAGGCGGTCGATCTTCTCGGCGATCACAACGTCACCCGGCTGGAGGTCGGCAATCATGCGCTGTAGCTCGGGGCGGTCGGTCGTCGTGCCTGATGCCTTCTCGCGGTAGACGGCGGCAACGTAGAAGCCCTGCGCGCGCGCCTGATCGACTAGCGCCTCCTGTCGGGCGAGGTCTTGCCCGTCTGTCGAAACGCGAAGATAAACCCGTGCCGTCCTCTGCTCGTTGCTCATGATTCCCGCCTGTCGATTTGAGTATACTCAAATCAGACAGTATCACCACGTCTCACAACCCGCTATATCCCAATGCGATTGGGGTCGCTGAATCGGGTAAAAGTGTCGCGTAATTGCAAACCACCCTATTCGTACACAATTGGGTTTAGCATGACCGCACCACATCGGAGTGCTTGGCATCCAGCAGCTGGCATGGAAAGCCCCGCACTCGGCGGGGCATGAGGTCGCTGTTAAGCAGCAGGGGCAAGCTCGTCAGAGGCTGATGCCTCTGCAAACAAAAGCGAAAAACCAATCTGATCCCAATGAATGCGACAACCACACACCCGGTAGTCGCTGAACTGCTCCGTGGATGCGGCAAGAAGCGTAGGAAGCAATACCAACGGATAGTGGATCGTAGCGCCATTTTTGGTAACGATTTGCACGATCCCATCTTCACGAACAACCGAAACTATCTGCGTCATCAGCAATCACCCATCGTTCATGCACATGCCATCCAACATTAACATGACATTGTTTAATCTATGTGCTGAATGGTGGTAGCCAGCCCCGCTGCCGGAAATGTGTAGTCATTTGTAATCACTTTTGGCTCGCAGAAAGCCGGCAGGCTCGGCGTTACCCCCTCGATGCGATGCTGCCCAACACCAGCCCCACAAGAAACGCCCGTAAACGCGCATACAGCGCCTTTCGTCGCTCCAATGAGGGGTTGCCCACCCTTCGCCTAGATCGCGCAGCAGCGGGCGTTAAAACTTGCCTGCTCGACATACATTTCCAGAACTCCAACGAAAAACCCCCCGCCTTGCTAAAAGCGGGGGTGCTTGGGGCAGGTTGATCTACCGTCGAGGCTTCTCGCTCCCCTTCGGCTTCGGCTCCTGCGTGCTTCGCTGCTCGGTGGCGACCTTCTGCATCTCGGCCAGCAGCGCCGCTACCTTCCGCTTCTGCTCGGCAAACGATTGCTTTGCTTTCATCACCTGATCCCCCTGCGCTCCGTCTTGCTGACGGCGAGCGATGAAGCGGCCATTGAGCGCGCCGCCTCAAACTCGGCGAGATCCGCCTCAGCGATGCGTGAGTGCCTGAACTTCGCCACCGCCATGCCGATCTCGCCCATGCGCGCCTTCAGGACGTGGATCTCGGTGTAGCCCTTCAGGTCGCCGTCGCGGTGCGCCAGGACGCCGATTACCGTGTCGCTGTCACGTTCAATGCTCGCGCTCTCGGCCATGTCGGTGAGCTTCGGCACGGCGTCTGCCCGCGTGCTGTCGGGTCGCTTGCATTGGGCGACGGCAATCACCGTCGTGTCCATCTGCCGCGCCATCGTCTTGAGCGACCAAGTAATGTCTGCAATGGCCTCGTGCCGGCGCTGGTGCTGCTGGTTGCTCCGCATCAGGCCGATGTGGTCAACGACGATAGCGTCGAGCCTGCCGTACTTGCGCTTCACCTGGGCGGCCTTGAGCGCGACCTGAGCCGGCGTGTTGGAGTCCAGATCGTAGATCAGCTTCATGCCGGACAAGCGCCCCACAGCTGCGGCAACGGCGTCGTAATCGGATTGCTGCATGTCGCCGGTCATCATGTTGCGGACGCGGCCACCACCCAGGCTGGCGAAGTGGCGCACGGCGATTTGTTCCTCCCCCATCTCGCGCGACACAACGAGGACAACCCGTTCGCCGTCGCTGACAAGGTTCTCGAGGATGGAGGTTACGGCGGTCGTTTTCCCCCCGCCGGCAGCGCCCGCAATCGTCACCAGTTCGCCCGAATGGAGCCCGCCGTATAGCAGCGCATCAAGCGAGCCAAAGCCGGTCGGCATCCCCATTGCCAGCCCACCAATCGCACGGTCGATGAAGTCCAACCCACGATGGGCAATGTCCTCGGCAGTCAGTAGCCCGACGTTCATGCCCTCGTTCGCCTTGCCGTCGATCCTGGCGAGGGCAGCAGCAAGCGCCTGCTCGTAGCTCTCGTGCTCGCCCATCTCGTTGATCGCCTGCATCAGCGCGGTTCGCATGTCGCGGCGCTTGCCCTCGTCGGCCAGCAGGCGGCAGGTGGATTGCAGCTCGCTCGGGAATGCGGTGTGGGACTGGAACAAGCCGAACAGGTACTTCTCGACATCATCGTCAGGGTGAAGCTGCTCGTGCCGTTTGACGTGCTCGATAACAGACAGGGCATCGCGCGGTCGTCCAGCCGCAGCCAGCCACCACAACGCGCGTGCAATCGGTACATGCAGCGGCTCGTTGCAGATCCATTCGGGCTTGAGACTGGCGGCGTCCTCGGGCAGCGGCGCACCATCAAAGTTGAGCAGCAGCGAGCCGATCAGGTTCCGCTCACGGGCAATGAGGCTTTCGCGGTCTAGGGTCTGCCTCATGCCGCCTCCCCTTCCGCGTGACGGCGTTCAGCCATCTTGCCGGCTGTCGTCAGGAAGAACACCCCATTGCGGTCTATCGCCCACAGCTTGTACCAGTCTTGGCGGACGCAGTTGCGGAAGGTTTGCCGCCAGTCTGCCTGTCGCTTGCGGCTCTCGATGTGGCGAGCCACGAACTCATGCCAGCAGAGGGTGATGTACTCGACGGGCAGCTTTCCCCTGTCGCACTCGCTGGCAAACAATGGGTCGTCAGCAGATAGGAGTTCCCGACCGGCCTCGCGCTCTTGAGTCATCCACTCGGAAAGAGTCAGAGTGGCCGACCGCTTGCGGGAGGCGGGTTTGGCTGCCGGAGTGTCGCCTTTTTCGACAGGAACAGGCTTTGTTTTCTTTGTGTTTTGTAATTGTATTTTGTGGGGGGTGATTCGCCCTGTTTGCGCAGGGTGATTCACCCTGTTTAGGGTGGTATTCAGGGTGATTCGCCCTGTTTGCAAAGCCCACTCAACCGGAACCAAAACAGGGGTAAGGAACGCGCCAAGTTTGGTGCGCCTGCCGCGCTCGATCATGCGAAAACCAACGAGGTCATTCAGTGCCTTGCGAACGTCTGCCACGTCGATTCCGGTCATGGCGGACAACTGACTGGTGGCGATGCAGTCCGACGGCTTGTTGAAGCCAAGCGTCTTTCGCAGCACGGCGCGGAATACCCGCTCTTGGCGGAAGGTGAGCGGCGAGGACAGCAACGCATCTTCCAGTGCGTTCGGCATCTGGTAAAAGCCTGCCGACTGCACTACTCCTTCCACGATATTCGCCAGCGTGTGCTCGAATGGTTCGCTCATGCAGCACCCCCGTCGTTTTCACGGTGGATGATTGCGGCATCCAACACCGCCCCCAACTCGGAGCGAACCGCGAGGTGGATGCGCATTTGGATGGACTCATCGCACTGGAACCAGCCGGGTTCCGCAGCGCCTGCAACAAGCCGATTGATCCTCTCGTCTACTTGGTCGAACCGGCGGCGGATCTCCGTCTCAAAATCAAAATCGCTCATGAAAAACCCCTTGGGCAAAGCCATGCCGTCCAACAACAGCGCGACATGGCAAGGTCGCACCCCACGCAATGCGAGCGGGTGCGGGTATGCCTCGGCGTAGAGCCGATGCCTTGTCTGCGTGCTGTGGTGGCTTAGCTGGCGGTCGCCTGGGCGAGCATCCAGCGGTCAAGCGCCGCGACCTCAAAACGGGTCACGCGGCCAATCTTCAGCTTCGGCGGGAAGGAGGGGTCATTCGCGATCAGGCGGTACAGCGTCGGACGGCTGATGGAGAGGCGAACACAAGCGCCTGCGGGGTCGGTGAACTTCTGTGCTGCGGTGTTACTTTGATGCATTGTCTGGCCTTTATGGGATTCGCCAGAGTGCGAGCCGCGAGGCTTTTGAAACGCCACCGTGGCAACAAAAACAGTTGCCCAATGCGATTCCAAAAGTCTATCCTCGGGGTTCTCTTGTACCCCAAAAGCTGGTCGCACTCCGACTGGTTGAAAACCGGCAGTCTCTCGATTGGCCTCGAGACGATCTACCTGAAAAGAGCCGCCCTCCAAGGCGGCTTTTTTCTTGCCCTGGAGAATCAGCCCGTCCGCTTCTCGCATTGCAATGGGGTATGCCCACAGCGGTTAAGAAGCATTCGGTATCGCGATGATACACCAGCGTGAAAAGGCTATGCGTCGCTGACGCGCTCCGGCTTCGCCTCGCTTGTTCTTCGTGCGGATCGCCGTGTGACGGGCAAGCCCGTCCCTCGGCTCCCTCCCGACGGCGCTTATTCAAACCCTGATGTAAAAACTGGAAGAGCAACCCCAACCCCGGCGAATCGGGACATGGTTGCTCCTGGTGGATGCGCGGCTACGCTGAAGATGCACCTCGGCGGTCGCCGGACTTGCTGCTCCTTATCAACCGCCTGTTCGCCTGCGGCAGTCGGGGTGCTCACTCATAACGCTTCCGAACGTCACCCACCTTCACCTCGGGAATGTCACTAGGTCGGGGGAACGTCCGATGAACCTCGCAGCGGCGAAACTCGCCGAACGCTTCGGACTCGCGCTTGAATTGCTCCTCCTCCTCCGGCGTCATTTCGATGTGGTGCGGGTAGGTGTAATGGCGAAGGCGGTACTTCGCACGGCGGCGCCAGGACACCAGCCCCACGACGGCTAGCAAGAGCGCGAGGCCAACCAACAGCTTGAGCATGAACATCCCTCCGCGCGCGTGAGGCGCGTAACTGCCGCCCAGGGGCGGGTTATCTGATTATGGCTTCGTTGAACACTTCACCTGAGCCAGCCATGCACGGTTCCAACCGCGACGCCCAGCTCGGCGGCAATCGCGCGGTAGCTCATCCCTTCGCCGCGTAACGCCTCGGCAGCGGCCTTGCCGTTCGTTACCTTGGCTCGGCGGGTCTCGCCTGATGCCTTGCCCCCACGGCGGCCTCGGTGCGCTTGTAGCGCGCTGAAACGCTCGTCACTGGCGGCAATGTCGAACCCCAAAAGCGAAGCCCTGCGGGCGGGGCAAGCCCACTATACAAGGTGCGGACTTTGCACCATCCCGCTCTATCCCGCCAAATAACCCTTGGCAGTCCGTAGCGCCACCCCTAGTTCGGTGGCGATTTTCTGGATCGTCATGCCCTGCGCGCGAAGCCGCCTAGCCTCTTCCCTGCGCCCTTCTGCCGTTGCAAGGTAGGTTGCCCTATCCACGGTGCGGCGACGCGCGTTATGCGCCTGCAAACGCTCGCGTTCGCGTTGCTCGTGCAAGTCGTCGGGGATGATGGCGCGCAACTCGTGGACTAGCTCGGGGTGCGGCTCGATCAGGTCGCTCAATGCGTTCCAAAGCGTGACCCGCTTGTACTTGTAGCGCCTGCCGTCGTCCTTCTTGGCATCAGCCCGTGCGCGGGCAACCACGCTCGACGTGTAGGACAGCGCCTCGGCCTCGGTCAGCGTCGGCATCAGCTTGCGGGCAACGTCGATGATCTCGGCCTCCAGCGAATCGCTGACAGTGAACCAGCTCAGGGCGTTCGCCATGTGAAACAGCAGCCGGTCGCGCTGCCCCTTCGGCACGCCGCTGGATCGCCATTCGTTGGCGTCAACGATTCGCCAGAGGTCGCGGTAAACGAGATACCAGCGTTCGTAGATGGAACCCGTTGCCGTCCTGCGCTTGGTGCCTGCCTTGCCCTGCGCGGCGCGAATATCGCGCACCTGGGCACGCTGGCGCACCTCGGCGCGGGTCGCCGGCATGATCTGGTCGAACAGGAAGTCGAAGTCGTAACGCTCGCCGTGGATTGCCTCGGCGGTCACGGTGCGGCCTGTCTTGCTGTTGACCGTGCCGACCACGCGCAGCACGCGGGTGCAGTCCACGGCCTGCCGGTCGCCGCCCAGGATCGCGCACAACTGGCGCTGGCACGCCTGCCACCTCGGCAATGCCTTAGCGGGTAGCGGCTCGATCAGCCAATAGACGTGAATGCCGCGCCCCGTGTAGATC
>NZ_STGJ01000035.1 GCF_004919095.1 Crenobacter intestini
TTGCAGTGCAAGTGTTGGCTTCGCCAAGCACTCACACCTATCGGTTGTTCGTTCTGTTAAAGATCAGTGCTGACTTCGTTTCGTTTGCGTCGTCAGCTGAGGAGGCGAACTATACGTTTCCAGCCGGGGCGCGTCAAGCGCACTCTACGAAAAAATCCGAAAAAAACGGAAAATCAAAAAACGAAGTAGGCAAGTCGTTGTTTTTAAAAATTCCCCGATAAAAAAAGCCCGCGCGGTGCGCGGGCCTTGCCGGGAATGTCCTGCTTACATCGCGTCGAGCACTGCGATACCAAGCAGCCCCATGCCGGTCTTCAGCGTCTTCGCGGTCAGCGCCGCGAGCTGCAGGCGGCTGGCGCGGGTCTCGCCCTCGGCCTTGAGGATCGGGCACGCCTCATAGAAGCGCGAGAACTGCTGTGCGAGGCTGTACAGGTACTGCGACAGGTGGTGCGGGTAGCAACCGTCGGCGACGGTAGCCAGCACGTCCTCGAACTGCGCAAGCTGGACCGCCAGCTGCTTCTCGGCGGCTTCGCCGATCACGATGGCCGCGTTGGCGTCGTACTCGCCCGCCTTGCGGAACACGCTCTGCACCCGGGTGTACGCGTACTGCAGGTAGGGCGCGGTATTGCCCTCGAACGACAGCATGTTCTCCCAGTTGAAGATGTAGTCGCTCATGCGGCTCTTGGAGAGGTCGGCGTACTTGACCGCACCGATGCCGACCGCGTGCGCGATCTTGCGCTTCTCGTCGTCGGACAGCTCCGGGTTCTTCTCGCCGACCAGCTTGTACGCGCGCTCTTCGGCTTCGTCGAGCAGTTCGATCAGCTTGACGGTACCGCCGGAACGCGTCTTGAACGGCTTGCCGTCGTCACCCATCATGGTGCCGAAGGCGATGTGCTCGAGCACGACGTTGGCCGGCGCGAAACCGGCCTTGCGGCAGGTCGCGAACATCTGCTGGAAGTGCAGGCTCTGGCGCGCGTCGACCACATAGATGACGCGGTCGGCGTGCAACTGGCGCACGCGGTAGCGGACAGCGCCCAGGTCGGTGGTCGAGTACAGGAAGCCGCCGTCCTTCTTCTGCACGATGTAGGCGGCCGGGTTGCCGTCCTGGTCGGCGAACTCGGGCAGGAACACGACCTTGGCGCCTTCGCTGTCGGTGACGATACCCATCTCGGACAGTTCGCCCACCACGTTGGCCAGGTCGTCATTGTAGGCGGACTCGCCCATCACGTCGCCCGGAGACAGCATCACGCCGAGCTTGTCGTACACGCCCTGGCAGTGCGACAGCGACACGTCGACGAACTGGCGCCACAGCTTGAGCACCTCCTCGTCACCGCCTTGCAGGCGTACAACGTACTCGCGCGCACGGTCGGCAAATTCCTCGCTCTCGTCGAAACGCACCTTGGCGTTGCGGTAGAAGGTCTCCAGGTCGTTCAGCTCGAGCGCGGCGTTGCCGGCCTGGCTGGTCTCGACCAGGTAGGCGGTCAGCATGCCGAACTGGGTGCCCCAGTCGCCGACGTGGTTCTGGCGGATCACCTTGTGGCCGAGGAAACCGAGTACGCGCGCCAGCGCGTCGCCGATGATCGTCGAGCGCAGGTGGCCGACGTGCATCTCCTTGGCGAGGTTGGGCGACGAGTAGTCGATCACCACCGTCTTGCTCTCGGGCAGGGTGATGCCGAGGCGTTCGTCCTTGAGGGCTGCTTCGCTTCGTCGGGCCAGATATTCGGGGGCAAGGTGAATATTGATGAAGCCCGGGCCGGCGATTTCAACCTTCTCGGCGATCCCTGCGAGGTCGAGCGCGGCAACCACTTTCTGGGCCAGTTCGCGCGGGTTGGTCTTGAGCGCCTTGGCGGCACCCATCACGCCGTTGGCCTGGTAGTCGCCGAACTCGGGTTTGGAAGCCGGCTGCACGACGGCCGGCGCGTCAGGAACGCCGGCAGCGGCCAGCGCCGCCTGCACCCGTTCATTGATCAGCTGCGAAATTGTCATTCAAATGCCCCAAATAAAACACGACGAAGCGAAAAAGAGCTTTCGCTTGCGAAAAAATGCGATTTTGATTGTATGCCGCAAACCCCTGTCGGGCAACGCCAAACAGGACAAAGCGGCACGCCCGCGAACGGGGATGCCGCTTTCGTTTATGCAAACCGCAATCAGAACAGACGGGCAATCAACGCGCGTTCGAGTCCGGCCATGCCGGGGATGCGCACCTGGATGCCGTTGCCCGGCGCGACGCTGACCGCTTCCTGCCCCTTGTAGAGTTCGGTCAGTTCGATCACGCGGTTGCCCGACGGATGGATGACCTCCAGCCGGTCGCCGACGGCGAAGCGGTTCTTCACCTCGACCGTCGCCCAGCCGTCGGCGTCGACCGCCAGCACGTCGCCGACGTACTGGCTCTGCTTGGCCTTGGAGTGGCCGGTCAGGTAGTTCTGGTAGTCCTGCGTCTGGTGCCGCTCGAGGAAGCCCGGCGTGTAGCCGCGGTTGGCGAGGCCGTCGAGGTCGGCCAGCAGCGCCGGGTTGAACGGCCGGCCGGCGACCGCGTCGTCGATCGCCTGGCGGTACACCTGCGCGGTGCGCGCGACGTAGTACAGGCTCTTGGTCCGCCCCTCGATCTTCAGCGAGTCGACGCCGATGCGCACCAGCTTCTCGACCTGCTCGACCGCGCGCAGGTCCTTCGAGTTCATGATGTAGGTGCCGTGCTCGTCTTCCATGATCGGCATCAGCTCACCCGGACGGTTGGCTTCCTCAATCAGGTAGGTGCGCTCGGCCAGCGGGTGGCGCTCGGCCCCGCCACACGCGGCAAAGCGCTGGTTGGCGTCTTCCAGCGCCTGGTTGAAGTCGAACGAGATCTTCTGGGCCACCACGTCGCCGGCGTCGTCGGCCGCCGCGTCGTGCACCTTGTAGTCCCAGCGGCACGCGTTGGTGCAGGTACCCTGGTTGGGGTCGCGGTGGTTGAAGTAGCCCGACAGCAGGCAGCGGCCGGAATACGCGATGCACAGCGCACCGTGCACGAACACCTCCAGTTCGATGTCCGGGCACTCCTGGCGGATCTCGGCGATCTCGTCGATCGACAGCTCGCGCGACAGGATGATGCGGCTGACGCCGAGCTTCTGCCAGAACTTGACGCCCATGTAGTTGACCGTATTGGCCTGCACCGACAGGTGCACCGGCACTTCCGGCCACTTCTCGCGCACCATCATGATCAGGCCGGGGTCGGCCATGATCAGCGCGTCCGGCTTCATCTCGATCACCGGCGCCATGTCGGCCATATAGGTCTTGACCTTGCTGTTGTGCGGCAGCAGGTTGCTGGCGACGAAGAACAGCTTGCCGCGGGCGTGCGCCTCGTCGATGCCGGTCTTCAGCTCCTCGAGCTTGAAGTCGTTGTTGCGGGCACGCAGCGAGTAGCGCGGCTGGCCGGCGTACACGGCGTCGGCGCCGAAGTCGTACGCCGCGCGCATCTTGTCGAGGGTACCGGCGGGCAGCAGCAGTTCGGGAGCTTTCAACATCGTCAGGTTCTCAGTGTAGGAGGCCGCTGGTCGGCAGCGGCAGGCGGTCGGGCTCTACAAAAGCACGGCGGGCAAAGTCGTCGTCCAGGCGCTCGGTCGAGTAATGCGCGGCAACGACGTCGGCCGCGCCGTCGAGCACGTCGAGGCAGGCACCGCGGAACGCGTGCCAGTCGTCGAGCAGGCCCGGGTTGTCGGTGACGCGACTGTACAGCACGAACAGCAGCGCCATCGTCAGCGTATGGTGGTAACGGTCGGCGTGGCCGAGCGACAAGGCGCGGCGCGACAGCGCGTGCGCGCAGCGGGCGGCCGCCTCGCGTGCCGGGTAGCCGCGTCGGTATGCCCACGCGGCGTACAGACGCGCCTCGTGGTTCAAAGCTTCGGCAGGCAGACGGCCGCTCTCGAGCTGCCGCAAAAACGCCTGATCGTCCATGGAAAACCTCTGTAAATGGCAACAGGCCCCACGAAGTGGAGCCTGTCTGATCGGATGCGGCGGCGATTATCACGCCGCGTGCAGGCGGCGTCAACCGCCCCGGCCGGCCAACCCCATGGTCAAGTGCCTGTTTTCAAAACCCTTTCACGATCTGGGTTTTGACGAAAGGGCGACCAGCGCCAGCAACTGGCCGACCACGCCCAGCAACATCATCAGCGCCGGCAACCACGCGGACAGTTCGAGCGAACGGCCAACACTACCCGCCAGCAGCAACAGCGTGGACAGCAGCAGTTGGTAGAGCGCCAGACGGCGACGACGGCGCAGGGTCTGCAGCCAACGGTCAAGCATGGGGTGACTCCCGATCAGGGTTTGCGAAATCTTCGAGCAGCGCGAGTTCTGCCTCGCTGAAGCCGGCCGCGCGGCGCGCGCCGAGGTTGGCCGGTGCGGCAAAGCGCTCGGCCTCGTACTCGGCGAGCAGGTGGCGGAAAGTCGGCAGCGGGTCGAGCCCGCGCGCCGCACACAGCCAGCCGTACCAGTAATTGCCGACACGCACATGGCCGATCTCGTCGGCGAGGATGCGGTCGAGCACGGCCACCGATTCGGCGTCGCCGATCGCCGCGAGCCGGTGCTGGATCTGCGGCGTCGCATCCAGCCCGCGCGCCTCGAGCACGCGCGGCACCAGCGCCATGCGCGGCAGCGGGTCGTGCGCGGTGCGCATGGCCATGCTCCACAGGCCATCGTGCGCCGGAAAGTCGCCATATGCGTAGCCGAGCGCCGCGAGGCGCTCCGCGAGCAGGCCGAAATGCTCGGCCTCTTCGGCCGCGATGCGCAACCAGTCGCCGACGAAGGCGTCGGGCATCTCCCGGAAGCGCCACGCCGCGTCGAGCGCCAGGTTCACCGCGTTGAATTCGATATGCGCGATCGCGTGCAGCAAGGCGGCGTGTCCCTCGCGGCTACCGATCTTGCGGCGGGGCAGCGTGTGCGGCGGCACCAGCACCGGCCGCGCGGGGCGCCCGGCGTCCGGCAAATCCGCGCAAGGCAGGGGCTCGCGCTTGAGCTGACCCGCGCGCCACAGCCGGGCAAGCTCGAGCGTCTGCCCGAGCTTTGCATCCACCACCGGTTCGCGCAGCGCCAGTTCGAGCAAGGGATACAAGGACAAGACTGTCATGCCGATATTTTAAAGGCAAATCTAATGACAATGCGCCAGCGAACCACGGCATTCGGCATAATGGGGCTTTCCCTGTGGAGGATGTGCCATGCAATTCGAAAGCCTGCAGCTGGGTCATCTGGAGTTCGACCCCGAAAAGATCATCACTTTCCCGCAGGGCCTGCCCGCATTCGAGGAATGTACCCGCTACAAGCTGTTCCATCAGGCCGAGCAGAACGAGCCGAACATCTACTGGCTGCAATCGCTCGACCGTGCCGAGCTGACCTTCAACCTGGCCGACCCGGCCAAGTTGGGCGTGCGCTACGAGCTCGCGCTGACCGAAGATGAAGCCAGCCAGCTTGCCGCGGACGCCGACACCCGGCTGGCCGCGCTGGTGATGGTATACCGCGACGAAGCCGCCGACACCCAGGCCGGCAGCCTGCGCGCCAACCTGCAGGCGCCGCTGCTGATCAACCTGGAGCGCAAGCTCGGCCTGCAAAAATGCGGCCTCGCCTGCGACCTCGTCTTCCGCGGCTAAACCGCCTTACCCGGCAAGGCTGAAAATCTTGCCGGGGTTCATCAGGTTGTCCGGGTCGAACGCCCGTTTGATCGCGCGCATCGCGAAGAGCGCGCTCTCCCCCGCTTCGGCCGCCAGGTAGCGCTGCTTGCCGATGCCGATACCGTGCTCGCCGGTACAGGTGCCGTCCATCGCCAGCGCGCGCTCGACCAGACGGTGGTTGACCGCCTTCATGCGCGCCATGTCCGCCGCATCGTTCGGGTCGGCCAGCAACATCAGGTGGAAGTTGCCGTCGCCAACGTGGCCGAACAGCGGTGCGTCTATCCCCTCCTCTTCCAAATCCCGGTAGGTTGCCTCGATGCATTCGGCGAGGCGGGAGATCGGCACGCAGACGTCGGTCGCGATGCAGCGGCTACCCGGCTTCAGTTGCAGGCCGGCGAAGTACGCGTTGTGGCGGGCCTGCCACAGCCGGTTGCGCTCCTCGTCGCGGGTCGACCACACGAATTCGCCACCGCCGTTGGCAGTAGCAAGCTCGCCGAACAGCAGAGACTGCTCGGCCACGCCCGCCTCACTGCCGTGGAACTCCAGGAACAGCGTGGGCCGCTCCGGATAGTCGGTCTTGCTGTAGCGGTTGACCGCGGACATGGTCAGCGCGTCGAGCATCTCGGCACGCGCGACCGGAATCCCGCACTGGATCGCCTGGATCACGGTGTCGACCGCGCCGGCGACACTGTCGAAGTTGACCACCGCCGACGCCATCGCCTCCGGCATCCCGTAGAGCCTGACCGTCACCTCGGTGATCACCGCCAGCGTCCCCTCCGCCCCCACCAGCAAGCGGGTCAGGTCGTAGCCGGCCGAGGACTTCTTCGCGCGCGAGCCGGTACGCACGATGTCGCCGTTCGGCAGCACTGCGGTCAGCGCCAGCACGTTTTCGCGCATCGTGCCGTAACGCACCGCGTTGGTCCCCGACGCGCGGGTCGACGCCATGCCGCCGAGCGTCGCGTCCGCGCCGGGGTCGATCGGGAAAAAGAGGCCGGTATGGCGCAGTTCCTGGTTCAGCCGCACCCGGGTCACCCCGGCCTCGACCGTCGCGGTCAGGTCTTCGGCATCGACGGCGACGATGCGGCTCATGCGCGACAGGTCAATGCAGACGCCGCCGTGGATCGCCAGGGTATGCCCTTCGACCGAACTGCCGACGCCGTACGGGACCATCGGCACGGCAAAGCGCGCGCACAGCCTGACAACGGCCTGCACCTCTTCGGTCGATTCTGGAAAGACGACCACGTCCGGCAAGGCGTCCGGGTGGCAGGACTCGTCGTGGCCGTGGTGGGCGCGGATCGCTTCGCTCTGGCTGACGCGATCGCCAAGCAGCGCTTGCAGGGAGTGGATGAACTCGGGGCTGGGACAGGGCATCTCGGATTTTCCTTTTCGCTCGATGCCAATATCTTATCAGCGCGCCGACCAAGGTCTATCCGGAGATTCCCGCAAAAGCAAAACCCCCGACTCATGGAGTCGGGGGTCTGCGGATGGGGCGTCTGGCGGTGTCCTAC
>NZ_STGJ01000036.1 GCF_004919095.1 Crenobacter intestini
GATGCCGGTGCCGACGATGCCGCCGAAGGCGATGGTCAGGCCGATCACCGAATCCTGCGGGATCAGGCTTGAGAGGATCATGCCGGCGCCGACCAGGGTCACGCCTAGGGTGATCACTTTCTTCGGACCGATACGGTCCTGCATGGCGCCTGCGGCCAACAGCGCGATCGCCCACACCACGATGGCGACGTTGTACGGCATCGACGCGTCGGTGTTGGTCCAGCCCCAGTCTGCGACCAGTGCCTTCTTGATCACGCTCCACGCGTACAGCACGCCGATCGTGAGGTTGATACAGGTGCCGGCGACGAGGACGGTCGCCGCCTTGTTCAGTTTGTTCATGTGTGATTCCGGAATTCGGCCGCCCGAGCGCGGCCATCAAGAAAGCCCTCCTATCTGGAGGGCTTGTCAGCGGTTTTCAGGGAAGACTTAGTACCACTCGATACCGGGCTTCTCGGTCGAGATCACGGTGCCGGCTTCGCCTGCAACGATCCTGGCGATGTCTTCCAGCGCGCCGATCACGGCCTTCTTGCCGGTCAGGCGGGCAAATTCGCACGCGGCTTCCACTTTCGGGCCCATCGAGCCGGCGGCAAAGCCCATCTTCTCGATTTCGTCCGGGTGGGCATGGCGGATCGCTTTGGCTTCCGGCGTACCCCAACCGACGAACACGGTTGGCACGTCGGTGGCGATCACGAAGTAGTCGGCGCCGACTTCACGCGCCAGCAGGCAGGAGGCCAGGTCCTTGTCGATCACCGCTTCGACGCCGACCAGCTGGTCGCCGTCGTACATGGTCGGGATGCCGCCGCCGCCGGCCGCGATCACCACCGCGCCCTTTTCGATCAGCCACTTGATCGGGCGCATTTCGAAGATGCGCTTGGGCTTCGGGCTCGGCACCACGCGGCGGAAGTATTCGCCGTCGGCCTTCACCGTCCAGCCCTTGTCGGCCGCCAGCTTCTCGGCTTCTTCCTTGGTGTACACCGGGCCGACGAACTTGGTCGGGTTGGCGAACGCCGGGTCGGCCGGGTCGACTTCGGTCTGGGTCAGGATGGTCGCGAACGGCACTTCGAACGGCAGCTCGTTGCCCATTTCCTGTTCGATCATGTAGCCGATCATGCCTTCGGTCTGCGCGCCGAGCACGTCCAGCGGGTAGGGGGTGACCTTGCCGTCGACGTGGCGGGCGTAGGCGTCGTTCTGCAGGCCGAGCAGGCCAACCTGCGGGCCGTTGCCGTGGCACATCACCAGGTTGTGGCCGAGCTTGGTCACTTCGGACAGCTGCTTGGCGGCGATCTTGACGTTGTTGCGCTGGTTCTCGGCGGTCATCGGCTCGCCGCGCTTTTGCAGGGCGTTGCCGCCCAGGGCTACTACTACTCGCATGGAACTTCCTTGGAAAAATGAAGGCGCCGCAATGCGGCGCACGGGACTCGAAAGGGGTACAGGCAGTCTAGGGGCAATTGGCGCGCCGGCTGTGTCGGCAAACGCCAATCGATTGTCCCTGCGTGCCAGGGCCGGCCAGGCCGGCCCCGGACGTGGCCTTACTGGTCGCCCAGGGTGGCGACCATCACGGCCTTGATGGTGTGCATGCGGTTCTCGGCCTGCTCGAAGGCGACGTTGGCGCCGCTCTCGAACACGTCCTCGGTCACTTCGATGCCGCCCGCGAACTGCGGGTACTGGCGGGCGATGTCGGCGCCGACGGTGGTCTGGCTGTTGTGGAAGGCCGGCAGGCAGTGCATGAACTTGGCCTGTTCACCGGCGACCGCCATCAGCTCCTTGTTGACCTGGAACGGCGAGAGCAGGGCGATGCGCTCGTCCCACACTTCTTTCGGTTCGCCCATCGACACCCACACGTCGGTGTGGATGAAGTCGGCGCCCTTGACCGCTTCTTCGGGCACGTCGGTCAGCGTCAGGCGCGCGCCGGTCTGGGCGGCGATCTGGCGGCATTCCTCGATCAGCGCGGCCTCTGGCCACAGCTGGGTCGGGGCGCCGATGCGCACGTCCATGCCCAGCTTGCAGCCGACGACCATCAGCGAGCGCGCCATGTTGAAGCGGGCGTCACCGACGTAGGCGTAGGCGATCTGGCTCAAGGGCTTGTCGCTCTCTTCGATCATGGTCAGCACGTCGGCCAGCATCTGGGTCGGGTGCCATTCGTCGGTCAGGCCGTTGTACACCGGCACGCCGGCGTAGTCGGCCAGCTCCTGCACCACGTCCTGCTTGAAGCCGCGGTATTCGATCGCGTCGTACATGCGGCCGAGCACGCGGGCGGTGTCCTTCATCGATTCCTTGTGGCCGATCTGCGAGCCGGAGGGCCCGAGGTAGGTGACGTGGGCGCCCTGGTCGTAGGCGGCCACTTCAAACGCGCAGCGGGTGCGGGTCGAGGTCTTCTCGAAGATCAGCGCAATGTTCTTGCCCCTCAGGTGCTGCTCTTCGCAACCGGCGTACTTGGCACGCTTGAGGTCGCGCGACAGGTCGAGCAGGTAGCGGATTTCGCGCGGGGCGAAGTCGAGCAGTTTCAGGTAGCTGCGGTTTTTCAGGTTGAAGGCCATGTTGCTTTTCTCTTTGATCCTGGATGGGCGCTCGGGCGCTGGGAATAAAAAACGGTACCGGCGACGGCAGGGGGCTTGATCACAGGAGGAGAACGTTTCTTGCAGCCTGTCCTGCACGTCTGGTGGCGCCGGTACCGGGTTAAGCGGGGTGGCCCCTCGGGGCCACCTGTCAGGGTTTACACGCGGGTGACGTCGTCGAAGTCCTGCACCGGGAAGTAGTCTTCACAGCTGCCTTCGCGGTAGACGTCGGCGGTCGAGCAGTGCAGGCCGCCACCGAAGGCGTACGCGTCGCGGAAGTGGATCGGAATCACGTTCATGCCCAGCTTGTCCATCTGCTCGAGCTGGTTGGTCTCGGACGCTTCGACGATGACGGTCTTGTGGTCGAGCACCAGGCAGTTCATCGACAGCCACACCGAGCTGTAGCACAGCGGCGGCGGTTCCTTGTGGGCGGGCATCGCCGCGTCGACGATCTGCCAGCCGTTCTTCTCGAAGATCTTGCGCTGTTCGACCGGCAGCTTGCGGTGCGGGTTGTTGATGATCAGGCCCGGGCGCAGCGGCACGAAGGTCGCGTCGATGTGGATCGGGTACGGGTCGCCCGGGAAGTTAACGGCGTGGATGCGGAAGTTGGGGTACTTGCGCTTGAACCATTCCATCGCCTTGCGGTTGGTGGTCAGGCCGTGCTGGATGAAGAGGTCCTTGCCCAGGCGCAGCACGTCGGCGGCGTCGAACAGGATTTCTTCTTCGGTGGTCACGAAGTCCTTGTTGGCGGTGCGCACCAGACGCTCTTCGATGGAGATCTTCTCGTCGTAGTAGTTGTGCTTGTACGACTTGTCGGACAGGCGCGGACGCGGCGCCTGGGTCCACAGGAAGTTCGGGTCCTGTTCGAAGTACTGGGAGAGCAGCGGGCGGAAGGCCAGGTATTCCCAGTAGCGGCAGCGGAAGGACATTGCCGCTTCGATGATCTCGTTGCCGATGGTGAGCAGGGTGTCACGCGGCGGCATGCAGGTCATCATCGAATCTGTACGGAAGTCCGGGGTGTTGACCGGCTGGTTCCAGTTCAGCGGGCTCGGACGGTCGACCTTGACGCCACGCTCTTCGAGAACGCGGGCCAGGTTGTCGAGCTGGATGTTGGCCTTCTCGACGGTTTCCAGCGGACGGGGGCCCCACATGCCGCGCATCGGGCTGTCGACCGGTACCTTTTCGGAAGTTGCCGGTTCTTCCGGCGGCACGCAGCTGTGGTCGGCGCGGCCGACGATCACGTGCTTGAGCGGGTCGAAATCGTTCCAGGAGTTGACGATCTTGGTCATGGTGAATGCCCTCGTTTTGGTAATTCGGTGTGGATTGCTTGGACGTATTTGTACGCCTGTGAGGGGGCTTGGGCATTCCAAAAAAACATTGAGTGCTATCAAAAAATCGTCATCACGGCCGGCGTGTGATGCGGTTTTCATGGCGCGTCGGCGGCCAGACAAAAACAGGTCAATGGCTGTCAAAATCCGGTCTGAACGGCGTGTGTTTTTCCGTGTGTCCGGCCAGAGTAAGGCCGCAGGGTCACCCGCCGGCACGGGGTTTACGGTCTTGCGCCGTTGTGCGGCCACGCCGGCCGGGGCGTGATGGCCGGGTTGCAGGCAAGAAAAACCCGGCCACGCGGGCCGGGTTGCGGGGGCGGGACGGGCGGTGGCGTCAGTCGTCTGCCAGCGCCTCGTGCGCGGTCTCGTGGATCATCAGCATCGCGCACAGCGCGACGACGGCCGCGCCCACCAGATACCACGCCGGCGCGGTCTTGCTGCCGGTCACGCTGATCAGCCAGGTCGCGATGAACGGCGCGGTGCCGCCGAACAGCGCGTTGGCCGAGTTGAAGCTGAACGCGAAGCCGCTGTAGCGCACCTTGGTCGGGAAGATCTCCGACAGGAAACACGCCAGCGTGCCGTCGTTCATGGTCAACAGCGCGCCGAACGCGATCTGGATCAAGAGGATGGTCGCGAAGCTTGCGCCGTCGAGCAGGGCGAATAGCGGCACCGTCAGCACGATGAAGGCGACTGACGCGGCGATCAGCATGGTCTTGCGGCCGAAGCGGTCGGACAGCGTGCCCATCAGGAAGATGAAGAAGATATAGGTAGCCAGCGACACGGTCGACGCGAGGAAGGAGTCGGTCTCGTTCATGCCGAGTTCGGCCGACAGGTAGGTCGGCATGTAGCTCAGGATCAGGTAGAAGGCGACCGCGTTCAGGCAGGTCACGCCGAAGGCGATGACGACCTTCATGCGGTAGCGGCCCATCAGCTCGCGGATCGGCACTTTGCTGGCCGCTTCCTTCTTCTCCATGTTCTGCTCCATCTGGCGGAACTTGGGCGTGTCCTCCAGGTGCAGCCGGATATAGCGGCCGATCAGGCCGAATGGCGCGGCCAACAGGAAGGGCAGGCGCCAGCCCCAGTTGTGCAGGTCGTCGTGCGACAGCGTCGCGTGCAGCAGGGCGACGAACAGTGCGCCGAACAACAGGCCGGCGGCGGTGCTCGCTGGCACGATGCTGGTGTACAGGCCGCGTTTGCCGTCCGGCGCATATTCGGCGAGGAAGGCTGCCGCGCCGGCGTACTCGCCGGCGGCGGAGAAGCCCTGCACCAGGCGGATGATCAGCAGCAGGATGGGGGCGAGCATGCCAACCTGCGCGTAGGTCGGCAGGAAGGCGATGCAGAAGGTCGCGCCGGACATGATCAGGATCGACAGCGACAACGCGGTGCGCCGGCCTATCCGGTCGCCCAGATGGCCCCAGATGATGCCGCCGATCGGGCGAACAATGAAGGAGATGGCGAACACCGCAAAGGCGGCCATCAGGCCGGTGGTCTTGTCGGCCTCGGGGAAGAACACCACGGCGATGATGGCGGCGAGATAACCGTAGGCCGCGTAGTCGAACCACTCGACGAAGTTGCCGATGAAACTGGCGACGGCGGCGCGGCGCAGCGCATGGTCGTCGTGCGCACTGTCGGCGGGGCCGGGGGAGGCAGGGTAATGCAGGGCCTTGCTACTCATGCTGTGCTCCTCAATGCAATGCTGAATAGGCAAGAGGCGCGCACCTTGGACGGGTTGCACCTCACGCAATGGCTCCTGGCAGAAGCGATTGCGTCAGGTGTCGGGGCTCGTCCACATGAAAGCGAGTGAAGGCATTTTAAACTACTGTACCTGCCATGCCAACATGCTGCCCCGCAAAAAAGCCCGGCCACTTGGGCCGGGCTTGGGTGGTACGGATCAGACGCGGGTGACGTCTTCGAAGTCCTGGTTCGGGAAGTAGTCCAGGCAGGTGCCTTCGCG
>NZ_STGJ01000037.1:0-3045 GCF_004919095.1 Crenobacter intestini
CTGGCAAAGCCACTCAAATGATAGGATCAAGCCTCACGAGCAATTAGTATCGGTTAGCTTCATGCCTCACGGCACTTCCACACCCGACCTATCAACGTCCTGGTCTCGAACGACTCTTCAGGAGGGTCAAGCCCTCAGGGAAGTCTCATCTTCAGGCGAGTTTCCCGCTTAGATGCTTTCAGCGGTTATCTCTTCCGCACTTAGCTACCCGGCAATGCGACTGGCGTCACAACCGGTACACCAGAGGTGCGTCCACTCCGGTCCTCTCGTACTAGGAGCAGCCCCCGTCAAACTTCCAACGCCCACTGCAGATAGGGACCAAACTGTCTCACGACGTTTTGAACCCAGCTCACGTACCACTTTAAATGGCGAACAGCCATACCCTTGGGACCGGCTACAGCCCCAGGATGTGATGAGCCGACATCGAGGTGCCAAACTCCGCCGTCGATGTGAACTCTTGGGCGGAATCAGCCTGTTATCCCCGGAGTACCTTTTATCCGTTGAGCGATGGCCCTTCCATTCAGAACCACCGGATCACTATGTCCTGCTTTCGCACCTGCTCGACTTGTCGGTCTCGCAGTTAAGCCACCTTTTGCCATTGCACTATCAGCACGATTTCCGACCGTACCTAGGTGACCTTCGAACTCCTCCGTTACACTTTGGGAGGAGACCGCCCCAGTCAAACTGCCTACCATGCACTGTCCCCGATCCGGATCACGGACCAAGGTTAGAACCTCAAACACACCAGGGTGGTATTTCAAGGACGGCTCCACTGAAACTAGCGTCTCAGCTTCATAGCCTCCCACCTATCCTACACAAGTCTGTTCAAAGTCCAATGCAAAGCTACAGTAAAGGTTCACGGGGTCTTTCCGTCTAGCAGCGGGTAGATTGCATCTTCACAAACATTTCAACTTCGCTGAGTCTCAGGAGGAGACAGTGTGGCCATCGTTACGCCATTCGTGCGGGTCGGAACTTACCCGACAAGGAATTTCGCTACCTTAGGACCGTTATAGTTACGGCCGCCGTTTACCGGGGCTTCGATCAAGAGCTTGCACCCCATCACTTAACCTTCCGGCACCGGGCAGGCGTCACACCGTATACGTCCACTTTCGTGTTGGCACAGTGCTGTGTTTTTGTTAAACAGTCGCAGCCACCGATTCTCTGCGACCCCATCACGCTTCGTCCGCAAGGGACTACACGCTACCGGGGCATACCTTCTCCCGAAGTTACGGTATCAATTTGCCGAGTTCCTTCTCCTGAGTTCTCTCAAGCGCCTTAGAATTTTCATCCTGCCCACCTGTGTCGGTTTGCGGTACGGTTCTCGTATAGCTGAAGCTTAGTGGCTTTTCCTGGAAGCGTGGTATCAGTCACTTCAGGTCCGTAGACCCTCGTCATCACTTCTCGGCGTTAAGAGAGACCGGATTTGCCTAATCTCTCCGCCTACCGGCTTAAACGACCTATTCCAACAGGCCGCTGACCTAACCTTCTCCGTCCCCACATCGCACTATACGAAAGTACGGGAATATTAACCCGTTTCCCATCGACTACGCTTTTCAGCCTCGCCTTAGGGGCCGACTCACCCTACGCCGATGAACGTTGCGTAGGAAACCTTGGGCTTTCGGCGAGCGGGCTTTTCACCCGCTTTATCGCTACTCATGTCAGCATTCGCACTTCTGATACCTCCAGCACACCTTACGATGCACCTTCAACGGCCTACAGAACGCTCCCCTACCATGTGTCTAAAGACACATCCGCGGCTTCGGTTATCAGCTTGAGCCCCGTTACATCTTCCGCGCAGGACGACTCGACCAGTGAGCTATTACGCTTTCTTTAAATGATGGCTGCTTCTAAGCCAACATCCTGGCTGTCTAGGCCTTCCCACTTCGTTTACCACTTAGCTGATCATTTGGGACCTTAGCCGGCGGTCTGGGTTGTTTCCCTCTTGACGATGGACGTTAGCACCCACCGTCTGTCTCCCATGCTCGCACTTTCCGGTATTCAGAGTTTGCCATGGTTTGGTAAATCGCAATGACCCCCTAGCCATAACAGTGCTTTACCCCCGGAAGTGATACATGAGGCACTACCTAAATAGTTTTCGGGGAGAACCAGCTATCTCCGAGTTTGTTTAGCCTTTCACCCCTATCCACAGCTCATCCCCTAATTTTGCAACATTAGTGGGTTCGGACCTCCAGTGCGTGTTACCGCACCTTCATCCTGGCCATGGATAGATCACTCGGTTTCGGGTCTACGCCCAGCAACTAAGACGCCCTATTCGGACTCGGTTTCCCTACGCCTCCCCTATTCGGTTAAGCTCGCTACTGAACGTAAGTCGCTGACCCATTATACAAAAGGTACGCAGTCACCCCTTGCGAGGCTCCCACTGTTTGTATGCATCAGGTTTCAGGTTCTATTTCACTCCCCTCCCGGGGTTCTTTTCGCCTTTCCCTCACGGTACTGGTTCACTATCGGTCGATCACGAGTATTTAGCCTTGGAGGATGGTCCCCCCATCTTCAGACAGGATTTCGCGTGTCCCGCCCTACTTCTCGTATGCTCAGTACCACCCATGTGTTTTCGAGTACGGGGCTATCACCCACTACGGCAGGCCTTTCCAGGACCTTTCTTCTAACACAAGGGCTATCACATACAGGCTCTTCCGCGTTCGCTCGCCACTACTGACGGAATCTCGGTTGATTTCTTTTCCTGCGGGTACTTAGATGTTTCAGTTCTCCGCGTTCGCTCTACCCAGCCTATGTGTTCAGCTGGGAGTGACCCTAAAAGGGCCGGGTTTCCCCATTCGGACATGTCCGGATCAAAGCTCCATTGCCAGCTCCCCGAACCTTTTCGCAGGCTTGCACGTCCTTCATCGCCTGTGATCGCCAAGGCATCCACCTGATGCACTTATTCGCTTGACCCTATCATTTCAGTTGCCTTACTCAGACAGGTTTGAGTTTGCGACGGACAACCCCGTCTCCCGACGTTGTTGCCCTGATACAATCTTCTACCCAAGTCGGCGATCCTTCCGGTCAGACTTAACTGGCCGGCCG
>NZ_STGJ01000037.1:3055-3268 GCF_004919095.1 Crenobacter intestini
ATGTTGTCCTGATACAATCTTCTACCCAAGTCGGCGATCCTTCCGGTCAGACTTAACTGGCCGTCCGTCTCGCCGCTTGTTATTCGGCTTCTACAATTTGTTAAAGATCGAGCGTCGTCAAACGCAAATCACAACACTCAAACAAGTGCTCTGATTGACTTTCGACGACATCTGAACAACCGATAGGCTGTGAGTGCTTGACTCGCCTTCTCT
>NZ_STGJ01000038.1 GCF_004919095.1 Crenobacter intestini
AACCCGCGCCAGATAAGGCTCTCCGGGCCGCAATTGGGACATTTTCCGGGTCGTATCCACAGGGAAATGGGACATTTTCCGGGTTACTGGGACATTTTCCGGGTCGTATCCACAGGACTGGGACGTGTTTCATGTTTGCCCCATATCGTTAAATGGGCCAATATCGCAAACAGTCCCAATAGCCCGGAGGTTGTCCCATATGCAGCGCGCATCGGCAGCAAAACGAGAGGTCAGACCCGCCCATGAGCAGCCGTCCGGCAAGCTCCGGGTCAACATGTCCAACGCCCTGACCACGGCGGCGCAGCGCCTGTCGCTGGCCGAGAAGCGCGTGATGATGTTCGCGGTCGGCAAGCTGGACACCTTCAAGCGCAACGGCGGCACCGAGACCGGCATGGTCAAGCTGGTGGCGCACGAGTACGCCGAGCTGTTCGACGTGGACGCGAACACCGCCTACGAGCAGCTACAGGCCTGCGCCGAGAGCATCATCACCAAGCAGGTCTGGTGGTACGAGGAGGCCAAGCGCGGGCCGAAGAAGGTGCAGATCAACTGGCTGTCGAAGGCGGAGTACTACGCCGGGGAGGGCACTGTGTCGCTGTGGTTCACCTCGCACATCGCCCCGCACCTGCTGGAGCTGAAGGGCCAGTTCACCACCTACCAGCTGGCGCAGGCCTCGGCGCTGCGCTCGGTCTACTCGTGGCGGCTGCTGGAGCTGCTGAGCCAGTACGCCAGCACCGGCTGGCGCCAGATCGAGCTGGACGAGTTCCACCACGCGATGGAGACGCCCGACACGGCCAAGGCGAACTTCAAGGACTGCCGCCGCCGCGTCATCGAGCCCGCCGTGAAGGAGCTGCGCGAGAAGGACGGCTGGCTGATCGAGTGGTGGCCGCTCAAGACGGGCCGCAAGGTCACGGCGCTGCGCTTCGAGTTCAAGCGCGACCCGCAGGGACACCTGCCGCTGGAGGGATGACATGGAACAGGCACTGGTCAGCCTGACGGATGGCGGCGCACTCTGCGCCACCCTGCCGGACGGTCGGACGCTGATTCACCACGACGTGGCCGAGCTGGCGCGGGAGCTGTACGGCCTCGGCTGGCGGGCCGACACGGTGCAGTCGCTCGACTGGCACCTCGACCCGGAGCACGCGCCGGCGTCCTCCGAAAAAATCCGCCTCAAGGTCGAGCTGCGCCGGCTGGCCGGCGAGCTGGGCGAGCTGCGCGGCAGCTACGACTAGCCCTCGAAAAGTCCGTACCGGCCTCGAGAAATTGTTAGAAAAGGGCCGGAATCGGCCCTTTCATCGAGAAATTGTTAGAACGGGCGCGGCGTATTGTCCCGGCTCTTGGACTGCGACAGCACTAGCGCCTTGTCGCGCTCGGCCCACTGGCGGGCCTGCTCGCCCACCTGCTTGCCGTAGACGTACTCCAGCGTCGAGGCCGTGCGGCTGTCCACTGGCCGCGCCTCGATCTGCGGGCCGTTCGGCCCTTCCCTGAGCTGGTAGCTCCGCCCCTCCTCCACCGCCCACACCTGCCGGTCGATCAGCTGCGTGTCGCGCCCGATGTGCATCGCGGCCCACCGCTCGTTCGCGGCGATCACCGTGCCGCTGGCCTGCTTCACCGGGCCTTCGCGCAGATCCACCATCCGCCCCACCAGCGCCAGCAGCTTGGCCTTGAGCTGGGCCAGCAGCACGACCGGCGACTTGGCCGCGGCGGCTGCCGACTGCGCGGCATCCACGGCCATCGACGGGCCGCCCAGCGCCATGCGGCGGCGGGCTTCCAGCGCCTTCTGCATCGGGTTGGCCGGTGCCGCCGGCGGCGGCAGATTCACACTATTGTCGGTGGACGGCTGCGCCGGTTTCTGCTTGGCCGGGGCCGCTTTCAGCGTGTCCAGGGACGGCGTGAACGTCGCACCAGGTGCAGGCTTGGCCTGTGCCTGGCGCAGCAGCGCGTCGCGTTCCTGGGCGAGCATCGCCAGCTCGGCCTCCTCCATCTCCACGAGGCTGTCGGTCTGCCGCTGCCAGCTCTCCATTCGGGCCACTTGCACCCGCTCGGCGGCCAGCCGGTTCTTGTCGCCCAGCTCGGACTCCGCGCCCCGGCGCTCCATCGCCGTGGCGGCGGGGCCGAGGTGCACGGTCGGCTGGCGCTCGATGCCCTGCGCCTCAAGGCTGCGGTGATCGACCCGCTGCGACAGGCCCGCCCTCTCCAGCTCCCGGTTGACCAGCTTCTCCCAGTACGGCCGCAGCAGCTCGGCGGCGTTCGGCTGCTTCGCCCGCTTCGCGGCGATCGGGTCGAGCATGGCCACCTTCTTGCCCAGCTCGCCGGACTGGCTCACCGCGCAGGCCGAGAACAGCACATGGGCGTGCCAGTTCTTGCCGTTGCCCTGCTTGTCCGGGGCGTGCAGCGCCACGTCCACGGCCACACCGTAGTGGTTGGCCAGCCCCCGGGCCAGATCGACGGCCAGCCGCTTGCGGGCGGCGGCGTCCAGCTCGTGGGGCAGGGCCACGTCGATCTCGCGGGCCGGTACGGCGTCGCCCCGCTTGTGGTGCGACTCGACCGCGCCCCACAGCTCCTGCCGGTTGGGCTGCCACGTGCAGCTCTGCGGCATGACGATGACCGAATCCACGACCCCACCCTTGCGGGTGTAGTCGTGGACTTCGCCCGTCCGTGGATCGCTCAGCGCAACCCCTGACCGATAGGCAGCAGCCGCCACCGCAGTGCGTCCCGCACTTCGGCTGATGGCTGACAGGTTGAGGTGATAGATACTCACGACGGCTCCGCTGTTGGGGTGTCGGGGGCAACGCCCCTGACCGCACGTAATCTCCCGCAGGGGATTACTCTAAGTGCGCCCTTGCCATTCCAGCGCGGGATACTTCCGGGCGCGCTGCCAGCTTAGCACACTGCCGACAGACGGCGTAGAATGCACACGTCACACAACAGGAGTATGCGCCATGACGGCGAAGCTAGACGCGCTCGAAAAGCGCATCGCGGACAAGGCGGAGCAGCTGCGCCAGCTCAAGGCCCGCAAGCAGCAAATCGCGGCCCAAGCGCGGGCCAAGGAAACCAAGGCAAAGCGCGCCGAGGAGAACCAGCGCAAGTACGAGGTCGGCGGACTGGTGAAGCTCGCCGGACTGCTCGACATGGACAAGGGCACGCTGCTGGGCATCCTGCTGGTCGCCGCCGAGAACTACAGCGACGCGGCGCTGGCCGGGCTGCCGCCCGAGAAGCGCCAGCAGGCCGAACAGGGCAACCGCGCCTTCAAGGCCAAGGGCGACGCCCTGCTGGCCGAGCGGGAGCGCTCGCGAATAGCCGCCAACGGGCCGCAAACGGCCCAAGGCGCGACGAACGCCACCCAAGGTAGGCCGATGACCACCCGGCCAGACCAAAGCGCTCAGACGAAGGGATAACGCGTGGAGCTGCAAACAACAATCGCACTGGCAGGGCTGATCTTTCTGGCCGCCGCGCTGTACTCGTCGGTGGGGCACGCTGGAGCCTCTGGGTACTTGGCCGCAATGGCTCTTTTTGGGCTGGCGCCTGCGGTAATGAAGCCCACGGCACTGACGCTGAACATTCTGGTGGCGGTGATCGCCACGACCAAGTTCTACCGGGCTGGCTACTTCTCGTGGAAGCTGTTTACCCCCTTCGCTCTCAGCTCGGTGCCGTTCGCCTTCATCGGTGGGGCGATTTCCTTGCCGGGCTACCTGTACAAGCCGGTGGTGGGCCTTGTCTTGCTCTACTCGGCCTATCGACTGGTGGCAGGCAAGGGCATCAAGGCGGAGGTGACACACCCGCCATTGTTGCCGGTGGCCGCGTCAGGTGCTGGCATCGGCCTGCTGTCCGGGCTGACCGGCGTAGGTGGTGGCATTTTCCTTAGCCCGCTGCTGCTGTTCGCGGGTTGGGCGGAGATGCGGCAGGCTTCCGGCGTCGCGGCGGCGTTCATCCTGGTCAACTCCGCAGCGGCTTTGCTGGGCCACTACTCGGCGGTGTCTCACTTACCTGCCGAAGTGGCCGCGTGGGCACCTGCGGCCATTCTTGGCGGCTGGATCGGCGCACAGTACGGCAGCAAGCGATTACCCGCACCGATCATCCTGAACCTGCTGGCCGCTGTGTTGTTGGTAGCCGGTCTGAAGATGCTTTTCACCATCTGAACACCGTGGGGCGCTGCCCCACACCCCGCTCTCGCCGAGGGGCAGCCGGGGCAGGGATAAACCCCCCTGCCCCGTAGCCCTGAGCGTATGGCCCTGCAAGGCCGTCAAGGGGCCGAGTCCTCGCCCTGCGGGCTGCGGGCCGCACCAACCCCTTGACCGCCTTTCCGGGCTACCACACTGCCGCCTGTCGCGGTATTGGCGTAAAAGCCGATGCGCTGCATAGCCTCCGGAACGGAGAGGGGGTCAAGCCCTTGGCGCGGCCCGCAGCCGCTTGCGGCGAGGACACGGGGGCTTGACGCCCTCGCAGTGACCCATGCTTCCGGCTGCTGGGCAGGCGGGGTTTTAACGCCTGCCCGGCTGCCACGCGGCGAGCGCCCCCGGAGGGCCGTCGGAGACGGTTTTCCTGTTTTCCCCGACTTGACCTGGCTGACAGGAAAACCGGCCCGCGTGCCGCCAACGAGCGGCACACCCAAGGCGGGCAGGCCCGGCCTTGGCCGGTCATTTTCGGGGTGCGGGGCTTGCCCCGCCCTGCCGCGCCGCAGGCGCATAGGCCAGCCGAGCGCACCAGCGCGAGGGCACCCGCAGGGCGGGCTCGTCCTGCGTTGCGACGTGGCCACACTGCCCCGTTTTTTAAATCGTTTTTATTTAAAACCGTTTTTAGGAGGCTGGAACCCGCGCCAGATAAGGCTCTCCGGGCCGCAATTGGGACATTTTCCGGGTCGTATCCACAGG
>NZ_STGJ01000039.1 GCF_004919095.1 Crenobacter intestini
AACCTACGACCTTCGGGTTATGAGCCCGACGAGCTACCAGACTGCTCCACCCCGCGTCTGAGGAAGTGGATATTATCCAATTCATCGGAGCGTGTCAATTGAAAAATCCAATTTATACCGCAATACCGCAATTACACGCTCCAGCTGACCCAGCCGAACTGCCAGGTGGCGAGGATGATCAGGCCGAACGCGATGCGGTACCAGGCGAACGGGTTGAAGGTGTGGCCGGACACGAAGCGGACCAGCCAGCGCACCACGACGAAGGCGCTGACGAAGGCCGACACTAGCCCGACCGCGAACACCGGGATGTCGGCCAGCGAGAACAGCGCCCAGTTCTTGTACACGTCGTAGAAGGTCGCCGCGAACATGGTCGGCACCGCGAGGAAGAACGAGAACTCGGTCGCCACCTTGCGGTCGAGGCCGAACAGCATGCCGCCGATGATGGTCGCCCCCGAGCGCGAGGTGCCCGGCACCATCGCGAACACCTGCGCGACACCGACCTTCAGCGCGTCAAGCGCGCCCATCTGGTCGACGTCGTGCACGCGCGGCGGCACGTCCCGCTGCCGCTTCTCGGCCCACAGGATGATCAGGCCGCCGACGATCAGCGCCAGCGCGACACATACCGGGTTGAACAGGTAGAACTTGATCGCCTTGATCGCGAAGAAGCCGACCACCGCCGAGGGCAGGAAGGCGACCAAAAGCTTGCCGACGAAGTTCACCGCAGCCGGGTCGCGTTCGAGCAGCCCGCAGCCGATGCGCGTGAAGCGCACGCGGTACTCCCACACCACCGCGAGGATCGCGCCCAGCTGGATCACCACCTCGAAGACCTGGCCGGTACTGCCGTCAAAATTGATCAGGTCGCCGACCACGATCAGGTGGCCGGTGCTCGACACCGGCAAGAACTCGGTCAACCCTTCGACAATCCCCAACAACAGGGCCTTGCCCAGCAACAGCCAATCCACGCGACTTCCCCTTCAATCCTGCCCGTTCAATAAATAAAAGTCCGGCGACACCGCCGGACCTGTTGCGGCCTGCCTCTACTTACTTCTTGCCGCGCACCTTGGCGACCAGCTCGTTGACCACCTCGACCACGCGCTGCGGCTCAGCCGGGTTCACCGCGTACTTGCCGCCGACCACGACCAGCGGCGTACCCTCGACCTGGTAGTCGCGGGTCAGTTTGGACGCACGGTTGACCGCGGCCTGCATGCCGAAGGACTTGAAGGTCGCCATGAATTGCTTGGCGTCGACGCCCGGCTGCTTGGCGATCCAGCCGGCGAGCACCGTCTCGTCGCCGAGGTTGACGCGCTGCTTCATCACCGCCTCGAACGCGGCGCGGTGCAGCTTCTCTTCGGTGCCGGTCGCCTTCATGGTGGCGAGCAGCTTGGCGAAGCCCTCGGTATTGCGGCCCCACATCACCTGTTCGCGGCTGACCACCACGTCGGCCGGCTGCGCCTTCTTCCACGCGGCCATCACCGGCTCGAGGTTGTAGCAGTGGATGCAGCTGTACGAGAAGAACTCGACCACGTTCACCTTGCCCGGCTGCGTCGGCTGCGGGTTGGGCAGCACGCGGTAGTCCTTGCCTTCGACAACCGCCGCCTGCGCGAGCGAGCCCAGCAACATCAGGCCAATGGCCAGCCATTTCTTCATTGTTCTATCCTCTTCGGTGGGAAAACGGTTCAGGGTTTGATCAGGTCGGACGGCACGCCGCCGGCCTTCAGTTCGTTGCGCACGCGCTCGGCGTCCGTCTGGCGGGCGAACGGGCCGACCCGCACCCGGTGCATCAGGCCGTTCGCGGTCTCGACGGTCTGGATATTCGCCTCGACGCCCATCAGCGCGAGCTTGGCCTTCAGGTTGTCAGCCTCCGCCTCGTTGGCGAAGGCGCCGGCCTGCAGGCTGAAGCCCTGCGCGCGCTTGGGCTGCGGCGCCTGCGCCGGCGCGTCCGGCGTCGCCGGCACCGCGTCAAGCTTGCCCGGCAGGATCTTGTAGAAGTCGAAGCGGTTGCCCTCCTCAGCCGCCGCGTCAGGCGCGGCCGCCGGCGCCTGAGCAGGCGGCGCGGCGTCGGGTGCGGGCGTCACCGGTGCACTCGGAGCTACGGGCGCCGGGGCCGCCGGCGCGACTTCCTGCAGCGTGCCCGGCTCGAGCAGCGTCACGTCGGCGCCGGCCTCGCTCGCGCCCTGTTGGCGCGCCTCCTGCTTTTGCAGGTTGCTGAACGGGGTCGACGAACGGTTGAGGTACATGGTGGTGCCGACCACCGCGCCCACCCCGACGATCAAGCCGATCAGCAGGCCGGCCATCAGCCCGCCGCCCTTCTTGCCCCCCTGAGCACTACCCCGCCCCCCGCGGGGGCTTGCCTTGTAATCCCGGCTCATGCGTATTTGCTCTTCTGTTCCGGCCTTCAGGCCAATAAGCGGCGCATTTGCAGCGCCTGCATCAAAAATGTTTCGTCCACCCTGTCCGCGCCGGAGAGGTCCGCCAGGGTGCGCGCGACGCGCAGCACGCGGTGGTAGCCGCGCGCCGACAAGCCCAGCCTCTGCATCGCCTGCGCGAGCAGCGCGACGCCGGCCGGTGCCAGCGCCGCGTAGCAGGCGAGCTGCGCCTCGTCTAGCCGCGCGTTGCTCCCCCCCTGACGCACCAGTTGCAGGGCCAGAGCCCCGGCGACGCGCTTAGCGACCGCCGCGCTACCCTCGGCCGGCTCAGCCGCAAGCGAGGCCGCGTCCAGCGCGCCCATCTCGACCACTAGGTCGACGCGGTCGAGCAGCGGGCCGGAGATTTTACCCCGATAGCGCGCGATTTGCTCGGGCGTACACCGGCAATCCCGCTCGGGGTGGCCGTAATAGCCACACGGACAGGGGTTCATCGCGCCGACCAGCTGGAACGCTGCCGGGAAGCTCACCCGCCGCGCGGCTCGCGCGATGGTGACCGAGCGCGTTTCCAGCGGTTCGCGCAGCATCTCGAGCGCGCGCCGGTCGAATTCCGGCAACTCGTCGAGGAACAGCACGCCGTGGTGCGCGAGGCTGACCTCGCCCGGGCGCGGGTCGCTGCCGCCGCCGATCAACGCGGCCGCCGACGCCGAATGGTGCGGCGCCCGGAACGGACGGCGCCGCCAGAGACGGGGATCGAACCCCGACAGCAGCGAGTGCACGGCGGCGACTTCTAGCGCCTCGTCAAGGCCGAGCGCGGGCAGGATGCCCGGCAGGCGCCGCGCGAGCATGCTCTTGCCACAGCCCGGCGGCCCGCACAACAACAGGTGGTGGCCACCGGCCGCGGCGACTTCCAGCGCGAGCCGGGCAGC
>NZ_STGJ01000040.1 GCF_004919095.1 Crenobacter intestini
GTGCTCGGCGCCCTTGACCAGGTCTTCGACCACCTTCTTCGCGTCGCCGAACACCATCATGGTCTTGTCCATGTAGAAGAGCTCGTTGTCGAGGCCGGCGTAGCCGACGCTCATCGAGCGCTTGACCACGATCACGGTGCGCGCCTTGTACGCTTCCAGGATCGGCATGCCGTAGATCGGGCTCGCCTTGTCCTTCTGCGCGGCCGGGTTCACCACGTCGTTGGCGCCGATCACCAGCACCACGTCGGTGTTCGAGAAGTCGGAGTTGATCTCCTCCATCTCCTGCACCTGCTCGTACGGCACTTCGGCTTCGGCCAACAGCACGTTCATGTGCCCCGGCATGCGGCCGGCGACCGGGTGGATCGCGTAGCGCACGTTGACGCCCTTCTCGGTCAACAGCTTGGCGAACTCCTGCAGCGCGTGCTGCGCACGCGACACCGCGAGGCCGTAGCCCGGCACGATGATCACGCTGTCGGCGTTGCCCATCAGGAAGGCTGCGTCCTCGGCCGAGCCCGACTTGTAGTTCTTCGGGCCGGACGCGCCGCCACCGCCGGTCGCCGCCTCGGCGCCGAAGCCGCCCAGCAGCACCGACACGATCGAGCGGTTCATCGCCTTGCACATGATGTAGGAGAGGATCGCGCCGGACGCGCCGACACAGGCGCCGGCGATGATCAGCACCGGGTTGTTCAGCGTGAAGCCGATGCCCGCCGCCGCCCAGCCCGAGTACGAGTTGAGCATCGACACCACCACCGGCATGTCCGCGCCGCCAATCGGGATGATCAGCGTCACGCCCAGCACCAAGGCGACCGCGACCATGGCGAGGAAAGCGGCGTGCGCGTCGGTCACGAAGTACACCACGCCGAAGCCGACCATCGCGATGGCGAGCACCAGGTTCAACAGGTGCTGGCCGGCAAAGGTCACCGCCTTCGAGCCGAAGCGGCCGGAGAGCTTGCCGTAGGCGATTACCGACGCGGTGAAGGTGATCGCGCCGATGAAGGCGCCGATAAAGAGCTCGACCTTCTGCACCGGGGTGTGCGTCTCGCCGCTGTGGTAGATCGCGGCCACCGCGATCAGCACCGCCGAGAGGCCGACCAGCGAGTGCATGGCCGCCACCAGTTCGGGCATGCCGGTCATCTCAACCGTCTTTGCCTTCCAGGCGCCGATTGCGCCACCGGCGACGATGGCACCGGCGATCATGCCGAGCACCGGCTTGTCCATGATCGCGAAGGTGGTGACCACCGCGATCAGCATGCCGATCATGCCGTACAGGTTGCCGCGCAGCGCGGACACCGGGCTGGACAGCCCCTTCAGCGACAGGATGAACAGCACCGCCGCGACGAGGTAGAGAAGCGCTGAAATGTTTTCCACCTAAAGCTCCTTACTTTTTCTTCTTCTTGAACATGTCGAGCATGCGCTGGGTGACCAGGAAGCCACCGAAGATGTTGATGCTGGCGAGGAAGATGCCGATAGTGCCGAGCACCGAGGTGACGGTGATCGTCTCGCCGCCGATATCGACCACCTGCAGCATCGCGCCGACGATGATGATGCCGGAGATGGCGTTGGTCACGGCCATCAGCGGGGTGTGCAGCGCCGGGGTGACGTTCCACACCACGTGGTAACCGACGAACACCGCCAGCACGAAGATGGTGAAACTGCTGATAAACGGGTCAACCATTTGTCTTCCTTCCTTATTTTCCGAAGCGCACTTCGCCCTGGTGGGTCACCAGCGTCGCGGCGAGCAGGTCGTCTTCGAGGTCGAGCTTAAAGCCTTCCTTGCCGAGCATCAGCGAGAGGAAAGTCAGCAGGTTCTTCGAGTAGAGGCTGGACGCGTCGGCCGCGACCATGCCCGGCAGGTTGGTAAGGCCCACCACCGTCACGCCGTTTTCGGTCTGGAACACTTCACCGGCACGGGTCAGCGCGCAGTTGCCGCCCGCTTCGGCCGCGATGTCGATGATCACCGAACCCGGCTTCATCGCCGCGACCACCTCTTCGCCGATCAGGCGAGGCGCGGGGCGGCCCGGGATCAGGGCGGTGGTGATGATGATGTCGGCCGCCTTGGCGTGCTTGGCGACCAGTTCGGCCTGGCGGCGTTTGTAGTCGTCGGACATTTCCTTCGCGTACACGCCGTCGTTGGCTGCCTTCTCCTCGTCGGTCATCGGCACTTCGATGAACTTGCCGCCCAAGCTTTCGACCTGCTCCTTGGTCGACGGACGCACGTCGGTCGCCTCGACCACCGCGCCCAGGCGCTTGGCGGTGGCGATCGCCTGCAGGCCGGCCACGCCGACGCCCATGATCAGCACGCGCGCCGGCTTCACGGTGCCGGCCGCGGTCATCAGCATCGGCATGAAGCGCGGGTAGTAATGCGTCGCCAGCAGCACCGCCTTGTAGCCGGCGATGTTGTTCTGGCTGGAGAGCACGTCCATAGCCTGCGCGCGGGTGGTGCGCGGCAACAGTTCCATCGCGAACGCCGACACCTTCTTAGCGGCCAGCGCCGGGAAGGTGGTGTTCTGGTACGGCGCGAGCTGGGCCACCAGCACCGCGCCCTCCTTCATTTCGGCGATCGCGTCTTCCGCCGGCGCGCGCACGGCGAGCACGATGTCGCCCTGCGAGAGCGCCTCGGCGCGGCTCGCCGCAATGGTCGCGCCTGCTTCGACGTAGGCCGGGTCGGGAATGGCCGCGGTGAGGCCTGCCCCGCTCTCGACAACGACGCTGTGGCCAAGGCCGACGTACTTCTTGACCGTCTCCGGCGTCGCCGCGACCCGCGTGTCCGCAAGTTCGCGGACAATGGCAATGA
>NZ_STGJ01000004.1 GCF_004919095.1 Crenobacter intestini
GGTTTGTTCTCGCCGAAACGCGGCTTGTCGTCACGACCATGCGGCTTGTTGCCGGCAAAGCGGCGCTCGCCGTCGCCTGCGGGATTACGGGGCTGGATGAAATCGCCCTTGTGGTTCTGCGAGGCCGTCTGGCGGCCACGGCTTTGTGCCAGCGGCTGGCGCGAATGGTTGCGTTGTCCTTTAGACATGCTTTTTCCTAATCAGTCAGGTTTTCCGCCTCATCAGCGAGGGGGAGCGCACCGGTGTCGCCGTCTTCGGCGATCACCAGGCTGCCCAGCTCGGCCAGCGGCGGCAGGTCGCGCAACGACTGGAACCCCAGGTCGTCGAGAAACTTGCGCGTCGTGGCATAAAGACCAGGCCTTCCGGGCACGTCCTTGTGCCCGATCACTTCGATCCAGCCCCGCTCGAGCAGGGTCTGCATCACGCCGGTCGATACCGAAACCCCGCGGATCGCTTCGATGTCGCCGCGGGTCACCGGTTGTTTGTAGGCGATGATCGCCAGCGTTTCCATCACCGCGCGCGAATAGCGCGGTGGCCTCTCCGGGTTAAGCCGGGCAAGGTAAGGCGTGAACTCGGCGCGTGCGCGAAAGCGCCAGCCGGAAGACAGCCGCACCAGTTCGACACCGCGTCCACGCCATGCCCCTTGCAGCTCGTCCAGCATCTCGTTGATCTGGGCCGCCCCCACCTCGTCGCCGAACAGGCGCTTGAGCGCGCCGACCGACAGCGGTTCGTGCGCGGTCAGCAAGGCAGTCTCGAGCACGGTCTGCAGGTAGTCGAGGTCGAGGACGGTGGACATCGGGTTGGGGAGAAGCGCGGGAAGCAGCGGATTTTACACGTCTTTTTACCGGAAGTCGCGCCGATTATACGGGGAGACTCCGATGTAAACCGCCCCTCACGCGCGCCTTGCGCGGCAGGCGCCGTCGGCTAAGGTGAACGCATTGCCGCGCGCGCTTCAAGCAGGGACACGACCATGCGCCTCCTTCCCGTCCTGACCGGCTCCCTGCTGCTACTGGCCGCGCACGCTCACGCGCAGGAAGCTTCCCCGTTTGCCACGCCCGCCACCGAGCACTTCATGAGCTCGGCCGTGATCGCCGACGGCGACAACCCGCTGACCGATCCGGCCCGTGCGCTCGCATTGTCGGCGCCCGTTGCCAGCAGCGCCCCCGTGCTCGCAGCGCCGCTAGCCAGCCTGCAGGCGGACAAGCTCAAGGTCGACGAGACGGAGCGGCAGTGGTTCGCGCTGGAAGACGGCAGGGTGCGCCCGCGCCTCAACCTCTACCAGGACAAGTCGACCCGATTGTCGCTGAGCATGAATGCCAAGGCCGGCGAGACGGGCGTCAGGCTGCGCCTGCGCCACCGCTGGTAGGCAACAGGGCGATCCGCACGTAGATCGTCGCGAAGGGCGCGTCCTGCGTGATCTTGACCATCCCCTCCTTCGCGAGCTCCAGAAGTGCGATGAAGTTGACAACCAGGTAGGCGACGCCGTCGAGCGGGTCGAACAGCATCTCGAACGCGACGAAGTCGCGCCCTTCCAGCTGGCGCAACAGATAAGACATCTGCGCGCGCACCGACAACTCCTCCCGCTCGACCTGATGGTGGCGCTGGTTGCGCGCGCGCGAGAGGATGGCGAGCCAGGCCCCGCGCAGGTCCGCCGCCTGGACGTCGGGCAGCCGCTCCTCGGCGCCCTGCTCGATCAGCACCGCCAGCCACGCGAAGTCGCGGTCGGCCTGCGGCAGCTTGTCCAGCGCCAGCGCGGCGAGCTTCATCTGCTCGTACTCGATGAGGCGGCGCGCAAGCTCGGCGCGCGGGTCTTCCGCTTCGCCGTCCTCCCCCACCACCGGCCTTGGCAGCAGCAGGCGTGACTTGATCTCGATCAGCAAGGCCGCCATCAACAGGTATTCGGCGGCGAGCTCGAGCCGCTCGCGCCGCATGCTGTCGATATACCCCATGTACTGTGCGGTGATCTCGGCCATCGGGATGTTCAACACGTCGAGGTTCTGCCGGCGGATCAGGTAGAGCAGCAAGTCGAGCGGCCCCTCGAAGCTCTCGAGGATCACCCTGAGCGCGTCGGGCGGGATAAACAGATCCTGCGGTGCTTCCAGTAGCGGCTGGCCGAACACGTGCGCCAGCGGCACGCCGCCGGGCAAGGTGTCGGGTTCGAGGGTGAAGTCGGGTTCGGCCATCGCTTTCATTCACAAACAAAACCCCGCCAGGCGGCGGGGCGTAGGCACGGGGGCAAGGACGCGGCTCAGTAGCCGAGGCCCATCGCCTCGCGCACGTCCTTCATGGTGTCGTTCGCGATCTTGCGCGCGCGCTCGCAGCCGTCGGCGACGATCGCCTTGACCAGGGTCGGGTCGTCCAGGTACTTCTGCGCGCGCTCGAACATCGGCCGCTGTTCGCGCAGCACGCCGTCGATCACCGGCTGCTTGCAGTCGAGGCAGCCGATCCCTGCGCTGGTGCAGCCCTTGACCACCCACTCGCGGGTCGGCTCGTCCGAGTACACCTGGTGCAGCTGCCACACCGGGCACTTGGCCGGGTCGCCCGGGTCGGTACGGCGCACGCGCGCCGGGTCGGTCGGCATCGCGCGCACCTTCTTGGACACCGACTCCGGCGCCTCCCGAAGCGCGATGGTGTTGCCGTAGGACTTGGACATCTTGTTACCGTCCAGCCCCGGCATGCGGCTCGCCGCGGTCAGGAGCGCGTCCGGCTCGGGCAGGATCACCCGGCCCTTGTTCTCGAGGAAGGCGAACAGGCGCTCGCGGTCGCCGATCGACAGGTTCTGGGCGTCCTGCAGCAGGGCATGCGCGGCCTCAACGGCCGCCTCGTCACCCTCCTGCTGGAAACGCGTCTTCAGCTCGGTGTAGAGCTTGCCCTTCTTGCCGCCGAGCTTCTTCACCGCGGCGAGCGCCTTCTCCTCGAAGCCTGGCTCGCGGCCGTACAGGTGGTTGAAGCGGCGCGCCATCTCGCGGGTCAACTCGATATGCGGTACCTGGTCCTCGCCGACCGGCACCTGGTTGGCCTTGTAGACGAGGATGTCGGCCGCCTGCAACAGCGGGTAGCCGAGGAAGCCGTAGGTGGTCAGGTCCTTGTGGCTGAGCTTCTCGATCTGGTCCTTGTAGGTCGGCACCCGCTCGAGCCAGCCCAGCGGGCAGACCATCGACAGCGCGAGGTGCAATTCGGCGTGCTCGGGCACCTTGGACTGGATGAAGATGGTCGCCTGCGCCGGGTCGACGCCGGCGGCCAGCCAGTCGATCACCATGTCCCACAGACTCTGCTCGATCACCGCGACGTCGTCGTAGTTGGTCGTCAGCGCGTGCCAGTCGGCCACCATGAACAAGCACTCGTGCTCGCTCTGCAACTGGACCCAGTTCTTGATCACGCCGTGGTAGTGGCCGAGGTGAAGCTTTCCGGTCGGGCGCATGCCCGAAAGGATGCGGTCTGCAAACATGATTTTCCCAGCTAAATAAAATTACAGAATCAGTCGAAGCAAATCATACACGATATTCATGAACGGCCTGAGGATGGGGCTGAGCAGGCCGGTGAACACCAGCGCGAGCAGGATCCACATCCCGTAGGGTTCGATGCGCGAGTACTTGTACGCCATGCCGGGCGGCAGGAAGCTCTCGACGATGCGACCGCCGTCCAGCGGCAACAGCGGCATCAGGTTGAGCACCATCAGCACCACGTTGATGTTGATGCCGGCCTGGCTCATCAGCAGCAGCGGCTCGCTGTACGGGGTGTCGGTGCTGATCGCGAGCTTGAAGAGCAGTACCCACAGCACCGCCTGCGCGAAGTTGGACAAGGGCCCTGCCGCGGCCACCCAGCGCATGCCGCGCCGCACCGGCTTGAGGTTGCCGAAGTTGACCGGCACCGGCTTGGCCCAGCCGAAGATGAAGCCGCCCATGATCATGCCGAGCAAGGGCAGCGCAATCGTGCCCAGCGGGTCGATATGCTTGATCGGGTTGAGCGTCATCCGCCCCAGCATGTAGGCGGTGGCGTCGCCGAAGCGCTTGGCGACGTAGGCGTGCGCGGCCTCGTGCAGCGTGATCGCCAGGATCACCGGCAGCGCGTAGATCGCGATCTTCTGGATCAGTTCGTCCATTCCTTACCCCTTGTTGGCGAGTGTCTCGAGACGGGCGGTGGTCCGCCCTTGTGTTCAGTCGCGCGTAAAGCCGAACAGCGCCGGGTCGCCCTTGCCGGCGCGCACCAGCGAGATGCCGTCGGTCATGTCGATCACCGTGGTCGGCTCGGTGCCGCACCAGCCGCCGTCGATCACCAGGTCGACCGCGTTCTCCAGCCGCTCGCGGATCTCGTACGGGTCGTACAGCGGCTCGTCGTCGCCCGGCAGCATCAGCGTGCACGACAGGATGGGCTCATGCAGCTCCTCGAGCAGCGCGAGCGCGACCTTGTGGTCGGGCACGCGCAGGCCGATGGTCGAGCGCTTCGGGTGCAGCAGCCGGCGCGGCACCTCGCGCGTCGCCTCCAGGATGAAGGTGTAGCTGCCCGGCGTCGCACTCTTGAGCATGCGGTACTGTGCGTTGTCGACCCGCGCGTAGTTGGCGAGTTCGGACAGGTCGGCGCAGACCAGCGTCAGGTGGTGCTTGAGGTCGATGCGGCGGATCTCGAGGATGCGCTCCATCGCCTTCTTGTTGCCCAGCTGGCAGCCCAGCGCATAGCAGGAGTCGGTCGGGTAGACGACCACGCCGCCGCCCTGGATGATCTTGACCGCCTCGCGCACCAGCCGTGACTGCGGGTTGTCCGGGTGGATCATGAAAAACTGTGCCATATCAAGCTCCTTGCGCCGCCGTAAGCCAGCCGCGGGCGAGCCACAGCGGGCGGGCCAGCGGCGGCAAGTCGGCGGTCAGGCCGACGTCGCGGCCGCCCTCACCCGGCGCGTGAAAGTCGCTGCCGCTGCTCGCGTAGAGGCCGAAGCGGTCGGCCAGCAGCGTGTACTTGTGCATGTCGTCGAGGCTGTGGCTGCCGCTGCCGACCTCGATCGCCTCGCCGCCGGCCTCGATGAAGTCGCCCACCAGCCGCTCGGTCAGCGTGCGGCCAAAGTCGTAACGGCCCGGGTGCGCAATCACCGCGGTGCCGCCGGCGGCGCGGATCCAGCCGACAGCGTCAGCGAGACTCGCCCACTCGTGCGGCACATAACCGGTCTTGCCTTCCGCGAGATACTTACGGAATACAGTACGCACATCTTTTATATAGCCGGCATTGACCATGTAGCGGGCGAAATGGGTACGCCCGACCATCTCCGGGTTGTCCGAGAGCGCAAGCGCGCCTTCGAACGCCCCCGCGATCCCCGCGCGCGCAAGTTCGTCGCCCATCGCCCGTGCCCGCTCGATGCGCCCGTCGCGCACCGACTTGAGCCCGGCGAGCAACACCGGGTGGTCCGGGTCGACGCCGAGGCCGACGATATGTACGGTGCGCCGCGACCAGGTCACCGACACCTCGACCCCGCCGATGAAAGGAACACCCGCCTCGCGCGCGGCGCGGGCCGCCTCGGCGAAGCCGGCGGTGGTGTCGTGGTCGGTCAGCGCGAGCAGGCGTGCGCCACGCGCAACGGCGCGCGCGACAACTTCAGCCGGCGGCAAGGCGCCGTCAGACGCGGTCGAATGAAAATGCAGGTCGATCTCAGCCACCTGACAGCTCCTGTTCTGCCTGCCACAGCGCAAGTGCCCGCCGGTACTCGGCCAGCTCGCCCTGGTAGACGTCCCATACGCAAGGCTCGCAGCCGCTGCCGCAGCACGCGCCTTCCGCCGGCGGCTCGGGCGCAACGGGCGGCTCGGAGGCGGCCAGCGGCGAGCAGGACTCAGTCATCGGCGGCGACCACGCGGATCTCGAAGCCTTCGCCGCTGACGGTCTGCCCCGGACGGATCTTGCAGGTCTTGCGCAGCTCGACAGCGCCGTCGACGCTGACCAGCCCTTCGGCGACCATCTGCTTGCCCATGCCGCCCGAATCGGCGATGCCGGCGACCTTCAAGAGGTCGCACAGGGCGATGAATTCGCGCTGGATGGCTACGGTTTCGTTCATTCTTCACATCCTTGCTGGACGGCCGTGTGAACAGGCTGTGGAAAACAGCGGCAAGTACTTCACGGCACACAGGTTTTGTTCGTTGACCATTTTTTAGGCAGCTCTCGCCCGCTTATCCCCGCCCCGGCTGGACAGCGCTGTGCACCGCCTGTGCACAAGTGACGCAAGCCATTGTTCCGGCGAGGCTTTCAGCTCTCTGTGCAAAAAACAGGCAAAAGCGGCGCCAGCGCAGCCCACGCACACGCCAGCCGCTCCCCGCCTTCTCCACCCACCTCGGCCACCCGGCAGCCCTCCATCGCGGCGAGCGCCTGCCGGTAACGCCCGAACAGCGCGTCCCGCGCGTGGGGGTGCGAGCGCAGCGGGTCGTGCTGCCACGGGATGTCAGGCCTGGCGAGCAGGGTCAGCGCGTAGCCGCGATGGTCGAGCGCGGCGAGCACCCCGGGCACGCGGCCGAAACCGACCTCGGCCCAGATCCGGCAGGTGAGCGCCGTGCTGTCGCACAACACCACGTCGCCCGACGCCGCCGCCTCGCGCGCCAGCTGGCCTTCGGCGATCGCCATCACGTCGGAGAGCGTCGGCCGGTACGGACGGTGCGCGTAATACGCTCGTGCGTACTCGTCGACCAGCGCGACGCTGAGCCCCAAGCCACGCAGGCGTCCGGCCAGCGCCGCGGCCAGCGTGCTCTTGCCGCACGACTCGGGGCCGACGATGGCGATCTTCAGGGGAAATGCAGCAGACATCGGCAACGGGCGCGAAGCGTAATCGCCCATTATATACGGCAGCCGGCGTGTTTCTCACAAGCGCCGGGGAGATCGTTGTTGAGAGGTTGTGGACAAGGCAGGCAAGCCCATGAACCCAAAAGAAAAATTCCGGCCGCCCAAAAAACAGGCAGCCGGTATTTTTGCCCACAAGGCGTCGGGATAGCGGTGTGGGCACGCTGTGGACAGGCGCGCCAAGCGCCTGTTCCGGCAGGAAAAAGCCGGACTGCCTGTTAATTAGGCAACGGTCAGCTCACCGGCGACATTGGCGGTCAGGTAGGCACGGGCCGCTTCAGCGTCCAGATCCAGCGCGCCCAGCAAGGTCAGCTTGGCGAGCGCGGCCTCCGGCGTCATGTCGGCGCCGGGCAAGGCGCCGGCCCGCGCGAGCGGCTGGCTGGCCGCGTAAGCGCCGACCTCGACCGCGCCGCGCACGACCTGGGTCAGGTTGAGCACCGGCACGCCGCGCTTGGTCGCGGCGGCAATAGCGTCCAGCAGCGCCGGGTCGGCCGGCGCGTTGCCGTTGCCGTAGGACAGCAGGACGGCAGCGTCGACGTCATCTTCGTGCAGCATGCGCCCGAACAGCGCGGTCGACGCGCCGGGCATCAGCAGCATCGGCAGCACGCGGCGCGCGGCGTCCGGCAACACCGGCGCGAACGGTTGCGTCACCCGGCGCCAGTGTTCGCGATACCAGTCAACGCTGATGCCGAAACGCGCCAGGTGCGGCGCGTTCGGGCTGTCGAAACCGGCAAACGCCGCCGCGTCGACCTTGCGCGCGCGGCAGCCGCGCAGCAACAGGCGGTCGAAGGCGAGCGCGACCTCGTGCAAGTCGTCCTGGCACGCCGCCTCGAACGCGTCGGCCAGGTTGCTCCAACCGTCGCTTCTCGGGTGGACCAGCGGCAGTTGCGAGCCGGTGACCACCACCGGCTTGGCGAGACCCCGCAGCGCGAAGGCGAGCATGCTGGCTGTGTACGCCATGGTGTCGGTGCCGTGGATCACCACGAAGCCGTCAAAATGTTCGTATTCGGCGGCGATGTCCGCGCACAGCGTGCGCATGTCGGCAAGCGTGATCGCCGACGAGTCGATCAGCGGCGCGTACTCGCGCAGCTCGAAGTCGAGTGCCGGGCTGCGGAAGCGCTCGAGCAGACGGGGCAGCAGGCCGGGCACCGGCGCGAGGCCGTCCGGGGTCTCGTCCATGCCGATGGTGCCACCGGTGTACAGCACGAGCAGACGTTTTTGCATGGTGTGTGTCTCCAGGAATTCACGCCGACGATGTTAAGACAAAAGGGGCGCCCCATGCGGGACGCCCCTTGTCCGTGCGCGCCAAAGCGTAGGCCTTGGCCGCCAGCTTTACAGGTTGTTGTAGACGAGGATCACGCCGACCAGCGCCGGGGCGACGAAGCAGCTGATCGCCTTCATCGCCGGCATCCACACGATGCGCTCGCCACGGTCACCGCCCAGCTGCGCATGGATCTCGGGCCAGATCTTCCAGCCGGCCAGGATCGCCAGGAGCACGCCGCCCAGCGGCATCAGGATGTTGGACGTCGTGTAGTCGAGCAGGTCGAACACGCCCTTGCCGAACAGGGTGTAGCCGCTCCACTCGCCCAGCGACAAAGACGCCGGCACGCCGAGCACGAACATCAGCGACGCCATCGACAGCGCGGCCGGCACCCGCTTCATGTGGAATTCGTCGATCATGAAGCTGGTCACCACCTCCATCAGCGAGACGGCGGACGTCAGCGCGGCGACCATCAGGAGGATGAAGAACACCACGGCGAACAGCTGGCCGCCCACCATCTTGGCGAACACCGCCGGCATGGTGATGAAGGTCAGGCCCGGACCTGCGGCCGGGTCGAAGCCGAAGGCGAACACCGCCGGCAGCACCATCAGACCGGCCAGGATGCACACGCCGGTGGTCAGCGAGACCACCCACAGCGCGGAACCCGGGATGGAAGTGTCCTTGCTGACGTAGGAGCCGTAGGCGACCATCGCGCCCATGCCCAGCGACAGCGAGAAGAAGGCCAGGCCCAGGGCGTCGATCACCGTCTTGCCGGTCACCTTGGAGAAGTCCGGGTTCAGGAAGTAGGCGACACCGTCGAGCGCACCGGGCAGGAACAGGCCGCGCGCGATCAGCACCAGCATCATCACGAACAGCGCCGGCATCAGGAACTTGGACAGGTTCTCGATGCCCTTCTGCACGCCGCCGAGCACCACGCCGACGGTCAGCGCCATGAAGAGCGCGTGGTAGACCAGGGGCTGCACCGGGTCGGACACGAAGCTGCCGAACACGCTGCCCAAGTGCTTGGCGTCCGCCGAGATCACCTCGCCGGTCACCGACTTGATGATGTAGGCGATCGTCCAGCCGCCGACCACGCTATAGAAGGACATGATCAGGAAGCCGACCAGCACGCCCATATAGCCGACCCACACCCAATTCTTTCCGCCCATCTTGCGGTAGGCGCCGACCGCCCCGCTCTGCGCGGCGCGCCCCAGCGCCATCTCGGCCATCATCATCGCGATGCCGAGGGTGAACACGAAGCCGATAAAGATCAGTAAAAATGCGCCGCCGCCGTTTTGCGACGCGACGTAGGGAAACTTCCAGATGGCGCCAAGGCCGACGGCCGAGCCGGCGGCGGCGAGAATGAACCCGAGACGGGAGCCCCATTGAGATCTTGCCATGTTGTTATCCTGATTCCATTGATGCGACAGCACGCGGCAACACGCCGCGCAGGCCGGAACATGCGGCCTACAGCAGAAAGTGCCCACCAACAGACGGATCACGCCTCAAAACGGGTCACTACTTGAAACGGTCGCCAAGCGGCGTCCGGATCGGGAAGACCAGCGGCAGGTTGAAGCCGGTCCCGGCGCACGGCCGAGGGGTGGTGGCCGGCGCTGTCGATTGCATACAATATGCTTTAGCAACAAATTATCCATCCACCTGGGTGCCGTCAATAGCTTTTGGCACAAAAAATCCATTATGAGTTATTAATTGCTTGCAAATGCCATTGTCAGCAATTTGATATTTGTTTAATGCCAATAGAAACATGGAGCGCGGCAATTTAGCCACCCGGTTGCCATCAGGCGGCGGCTTGCATATAATGGCCAGCTCTCACCGCGGGTGTAGCTCAATGGTAGAGCAGAAGCTTCCCAAGCTTACGACGAGGGTTCGATTCCCTTCACCCGCTCCAGCACCATCGCACAATTCCTGACCGACTCAGCATGAAGTTGAATTCTGGCCGGTTCTGGCTCAAGACCTCCGTTTTTACCCTGCTCGGCGCCGCCAGCCTGCTGCTCGCGCTGACCGCACTCTATTTCGTGCGCTTTGACGCGGCCGCGGTCAGGCACGCCGTCGAACAGTCTTTCGCCGCGCGCGGCCTGCGCGCCGAGGTCGCCGGCAGCATCCACCCGCAACTGTGGGGACGCCCCGGTGTCGAAATCAGCGACCTGCGCGTCTATACCCCAGGCGCCACCACACCGGCGCTGACGCTCGCATCGCTCAGGGCCGACCTGGCCTGGCTGCCACTCCTGGCCGGCGAGCATGAACTGACCCGTCTTGCGCTGACGGGCTTAAATACCCGCCTCGAGCGTGACGCCGACGGTCGCCTCAATTTGGATGGACTGTTGCGGCTGGAGTCGGGTTCGCCGCTGAAAAACGGCCTGGACAGCGTGTCGGTACAGGACGCCAGCGTAAGCTACCGCGACGCCGGC
>NZ_STGJ01000005.1 GCF_004919095.1 Crenobacter intestini
ATGCGCGGGGACGCAAAACTGCAACTGGGCGGACGCCTCAACGACGGCAAGCGCACCCTCACTCTCAGGCTGGACGTCCCTTACCGGCTGGACGACCGGCACCTGCGCGCCAAGGCGCTGACACTCGATGCGCAACTCGCCAACCGGCGCCAGGATGCCGGCCTGCTCTCCGTGCATGGCGACCTCGACGTCGACCTCAGACAGGGCGTCGTCAGCGCCGACAGGGTACGTCTGGGCTACCGGCTCGACCAACCCCAACTGAAGGTGGACGCGAGCATCCCGCACGCGACGCTGAGCCTTGCCCGGATGGAGATGCCGACCCTTTCCGTCGAAGGATCGCTGCAACTGGCGCAGGCCGAACACCGCTTCAAGGGCCGTCTCGAAACGCTCAAGCTGACCGAAGCCGGCCTGTACGCCGACCATAGCCGGGTGGAACTCGTCACCCGCCGCGGCGAACACACCGTCACGGCGACACTCAGCGCACCCGTACAACTGGTCGCACTGGAACGACTGATGATGGCGCCGCTGACGCTGGAAACCCGGCTGACGACGCCGGTCCTGCCGCGCGGCCAGCTGGCCGCCCGCCTGGAAGGCGCGCTCGACGGCTCGGTCAGCGAGGGACGCTTCAACCTGCGCACGGCCGGCCGTCTGGACGGCACGCCGCTGACGCTGACGGTCGAGCAGACCGGCCTGTTCCCGCCGCAGCACAAGGCGACGCTGGCGCTCGACAAGCTCGACCTCAACCGCTACCTGCCGGAACCCAAGCCCGAGCAGGCAGTCGCCCTGCTGCAGGACAAGACGCCGCTCAAGCTCGACTGGATGGACTTCCTGCACTTGCGCAGCAAGGTCGACATCGGCGAGCTCAATATGGGCCGCTTCCGGGTGCGCGACGTGCACGCCGACGTCAGCGCCGACGGCAAGCGCTTCGCGGTCGACAACCTGTCTGCCAGGATCTATCAGGGCACGCTCAGCGGCAGCGCCGAACTGGTCCGCGACAAAGACGTGCGGCTGACGGTGCGCCAGAAGCTCGACGGCATGCATATCCGGCCGCTGTTGACCGATCTATTCAGCTTCAGCCGCATCGACGGTCAGGGCAGCGCCGAAGTCGACATCGTGGCACGCGGCAGTTCGCTGGCCGCCCTGCGCGAGTCGCTGACCGGGCACAGCCGCGTCCGCCTCTCTCAAGGCGCGCTGACCGGCATCGACCTGGTCGCCGCGCTGAAGAACCTGCCGGCCGAATTGAAGGACTGGGGACAGACCCCTCTTGCAGGCGACGGCCAGCAAAAGACGACCTTCCAGTCGCTGTCGGCCAGCTTCGACCTCGAAGAAGGCGTCGCGCGCAACCAGGACCTCAGGCTGCACTCGCAACTGGTGAACGTCGCCGGCAGCGGCAAAGTCGACCTCAAGGAGAGCATCATCGACTACGCGCTGAACGTGAAGGCGAACCCGCGCTCGTTCGAGCGCCTCTCCAAGGTCAACGTCCCGCTGAAGATCACCGGGCAAATCAACGCGCCGACCTACGCGCTGGACTTCAACGAGATGGTCAAGGGTAAGACGACGCAGGGCGAGAAGCAGCAGGCCCTCAAGCAGGAACTGACCCGGCAGATCACCACCATCCTGCCGTAAGCCAGGCTCAGTCGCCCTGCAGCAAGCGCTGTTCGGCCAGCGCCAGTTGCTCGTTCCGCCCCAGCAGCACGATCACGTCGTTCTCCTCGAGCACGAAGTGTTCGCTGAGGTCGTGCCGCTTGAACTGACGCCGGCGCACGGTCTTGACCTCGACCCCCAACTCGGCCAGCCCGGTTTCGCCGATGCGCTTGCCCACCGCGTACGCGTCCGCTGCCAGGCGCACGCTCTCCAGCCGCATGCCCTCCTCGCCGGCCGCCTCGTCGCCCAGGCCGCGGAAGAACCCGCGGAACAGGCTGTAGCGCGCCTCGCGCGCGGTGCGGATGCGGCGCAGCACGCGGCTCATCGGCAGGCCCATCACCATCAGCGCCTGCGAGGCCAGCATCAGGCTGCCCTCCATCACCTCGGACACCACCTCGTCAGCGCCCGCCTCGCGCAGGCGCTCGATATCGCTATCGTCCGAAGTGCGCACGATCACCGGCAGGTTGGGCTTGAGCTGCTGCACGGTCTCGATGATGCGCTCGGCGACATGGGTGTCGGCGAAGGTGATCACCACCACCCGCGCGCGCTGGATGCCCGCCGCGTTCAGCACTTCCTTCTTCGACGCGTCGCCGAACACCACCGGGTCGCCGGCCTCGCTCGCCTCGCGTACCCGCTCGGGGTCGAGGTCGAGCGCGAAGAACGGCACCTCCTCGGCGTCGAACAGGCGGGCCAGCGCCTGCCCGCTACGCCCGTAGCCGCACACCAGCACATGCTCGCTCTTGCTCATGCTCTGCACCAGGATCTGGTGCAAGTCGAGCGACGCCATCATCCAGTCGTTGCGGATCAGGCGGCGGGTGATCGCGTCGGCGTGCTGGATCAGGAAGGGCGCGAGCAGCATGGAGAGGATGATCGCCGCCAGCGCTGCCTGTACCGACGCGAGCGAAACCAGCGCGAGGTTGGCGGCCAGCGTCAGCAGAACGAAGCCGAATTCGCCGCCCTGCGCCAGCGCGAGCGCACCCTTCAGCGAATCGCCCGGGCGGTGGCCGAACGCGCGCGCGATGCCGAACACCACCGCAAGCTTCAGGGGCACCAAGAGGGCGAGCATCGCCAGCACGTCGCCCCAGCGCTCGGTGAGCACGCTGATCTCGAGCTTCATGCCGACGGTGACGAAGAAGAAGCCGAGCAGGATGTCGCGGAACGGGCGGATGTCCTCCTCGACCTGGAAGCGGTACTCGGTCTCGGAGATCAGCATGCCCGCGACAAACGCGCCCAGCGCCAGCGACAGGCCGGAGAGTTCGGTCAGCCACGCTATGCCCAGCGTCACCAGGAGCACGTTGATCATGAAGAGTTCGCTCGAGCGCTGCCGTGCGACCAGGTGGAACCACGGGCGCACCAGGCGCTGGCCGACGAAGAACAGCACCGTCATCACCACCACCACCTTGACCGCCGCGAGCGAGAGATCGGTCACCAGCGACGCCGAGTCGCCGGCGAACGCCGGCAGCAGGATCAGGAGCGGCACCACCGCCAGGTCCTGGAACAGCAGCACGCCGATCGCCAGCTGGCCGTGCGGCTTGGCCAGCTCCAGGCGCTCGGTCAGCAGCTTGCTGACGATCGCGGTCGACGAGAGCGCCAGCGCGCCGCCGATCGCGAAACCGGCCAGCGCGTTGCCGGACAACGCCCAGACGCCGGCCATGATGAGCAGCAGGGTCAGCGCGACCTGTGCGAAGCCGATGCCGAACACCAGGCTGCGCATCGCCCTCAGCTTGGGCAGGGAGAATTCGAGGCCGATCGAGAACATCATGAACACGATGCCGATCTCGCCGAGGAAATGCGTCTGCTCGCCTTCGGGCACCAGCGAGAGCACGCTGGGGCCGGCGATGAAGCCGACCACCAGGTAGCCCAGCATCGGCGGCACACGCAAGGTGCGGCACAGGGTGACGGAGAGGACGGCGCACAACAGGACGAGGACGATAGGAGCCAGCGAATGCACGGTTGTCGGAATTCCCACGTTGTAGGTCGATAAGGCGGCAGCCGGCGTCACGCATGCGACGGACAGCCGTCCTCCGCGTGCACCGTATGCTAGAGAGCAGGATTTTAACTGATATACTCGCCCACCATGGAACAACAGATCGCCCAACACCGGCTTGACCTCGCCCGCGAAGTGCTGAAGGTCGAAGCCGACGCCATCGGACGCCTAGCCTCCCGCCTGGGCACGGCCTTCGTCGCCGTCATCGATACCCTGCTTGCATGCCGCGGCCGCGTCGTGGTCACCGGCATCGGCAAGAGCGGCCATATCGCGCGCAAGATCGCCGCGACCATGGCCAGCACCGGCACGCCCGCCTTCTTCGTCCACCCCGCCGAAGCCGCCCACGGCGACCTCGGCATGATCGCCGAGAGCGACGTGCTGATCGCGCTATCGAATTCCGGCGAGAGCGACGAGGTGATCGCGCTGTTGCCCGCGCTCAAGCGCAAGGGCATCCGCCTGATCGCGATGACCGGCCGCGTGGACTCGACGCTCGCGCGCGAGGCCGACATCCACCTGGACGCCAGCGTCGAGCGAGAGGCCTGCCCGCTGGGTCTGGCCCCGACGGCGAGCACCACCACGGCGCTAGCGCTGGGCGACGCGCTGGCGGTCACCCTGCTCGACGCGCGCGGCTTCGGCAAGGAGGACTTCGCGCTGTCCCATCCCGGCGGCAGCCTGGGCCGCCGCCTCCTGGTGCACGTGCGGGACGTGATGCACACCGGCGAGGCGTTGCCGCAGGTCACCTGCGGCACCCCGCTCAAGGGCGCGCTGCTCGAGATCTCGCAAAAGGGGCTGGGCATGACCGCGGTGGTCGGGGCAGACGGCCGCCTGGCCGGCCTCTATACCGACGGGGATCTCAGGCGCACGCTGGACACGACCGACTCGCTCGCCGGCCTCGTCATCGACGACGTGATGACCCGCGCGCCGCGCACCATCACGGCCGACAAGCTGGCCGCCGAGGCCGTCCAGCTGATGCAAAGGCACAAGATCAACGGGCTGATCGTCGTGGATACGGACGGCCGAGCGCAAGGCGCGCTCAATATGCACGACCTGATGCGCGCAGGCGTGGTGTAAGGGAGGCGACGATGCAAACCATCCACGAACTGGCCCGCCAGGTCCGCATGCTGGTGATGGACGTCGACGGCGTGCTCACCGATGGCAAGCTCTACTACAACGCCCACGGCGAGGAAAGCAAGGCTTTCTACGTGCAGGACGGCCTCGGCCTCAAGCTGCTGCAGGGCACCGGCGTCAAGCTCGCGATCATCTCCGGCCGCGCCGACCGCTGCGTCGAGCACCGCGCGCGCGCGCTCGGCATCGATTACTACTTCGCCGGGATCAAGGACAAGGCCGAGGCGCTCGCCGCACTCACCGAACAAAGCGGCATCGCGGCCTCGGCGTGCGCCTTCGTCGGCGACGACCTGATCGACCTGCCCGCGCTCAGACGAGTCGGCCTGCCGATCGCGGTGCCGGCGGCAAGCCCGCTCGTCCAGCAGCATGTGCGCTACGTCACCGGGGCGCCCGGCGGCGCCGGCGCCTTGCGCGAAGTGTGCGAGCTGATCATGCAGGCGCAGGGTAGCTGGGATGGCGCTATCGGGAAGTACCTCGCATGAAGCGCTTTCCCCGCCTGTTCCCTTTGTTGCTAGTGCTACTGCTCTCGCTGCTGACCATCGTGCTCGACCGCGTCACCCGCGAAAAGAGCAGCGCATTCGAAGTCGACGCGAGCCAGCCCGAATACACGGTGGAGAACTTTACCGCGACCCGCTTCAACGAAGCAGGCCTGCTGCAGGACAGGCTGACCGCGAAGAAGATGTGGCAGTACCCGAAGTCGAAGGAGATCGACTTCGACGCGCCCAGGCTCACCAGCTACAAGAACGGGCAGGTCAACTACACCGTCGACGGCGAGGTCGGCCGCTACAACAGCGCCAGCCGCAAGGTCTGGTTCGACCGCCGCGTCGAAATGAACGACCCGGGCCGCGCAGGGGCGCAACCGGTCCGGCTGGAGACCCGTGCGATGACGGTCGACCTGGCTACCTCGGTCGCGCGCGGGCCGGCACCGGTCACCGTCTGGCAGGGCGACTCCGTGCTGCGCGCAACCGGCTTTGTGTACGAACAGCCCAAGGGCGTAGTCTCCCTGCTGTCGAACGTCAGGATCCACTATGTGCAACCTTAAATCCATCGCCGCCACCGCCTTGCTCGTCGCGCTCGCGGGCGCCGTCCACGCCGAGAAGGCGGACAGCAGCAAGCCGATCGAACTGTCGGCCGACCGCGGCACGCTCGACCAGAACAGCGGCGTCACCACCTGGGACGGCAACGTCGTCGTCAATCAGGGAACCTTGCAGCTGAAGGCCGACCATGTGGTCGTCACCCGCAACGCGGCCGGCGAGCAGACGCTGCTCGCCACCGGCAAGCCGGCGACCTTCCGCCAGAAGGTCGAGGGCAAGAACGAATACATCAAGGGCCGCGGCAACCGCATCGACTACGACAGCAAGACCGGCGTCGCCGTGCTCACCGGCAACGCCTTCGTCGAGCGCGGCCAAGACTCGGTCGCTGGCGCGGTGATCACCTACAACACCGAGACCGAGCTCTACCAGGTCTCCGGCGGCAACCCCAAGGTCACCGGCGGCGCCGGCGGCCGGGTGACGGTCATCCTGCAGCCCAAGACCGAGGACAAGAAATGAGCGACAGCCGCCTGACCGTCCGCAGCCTGAAGAAGACCTTCAAGAAGCGCACCGTCGTCAAGGACGTGTCGCTCGAGATCGCCAGCGGCGAGGTGATCGGCCTGCTCGGCCCCAACGGCGCGGGCAAGACGACCAGCTTCTACATGATCGTCGGCCTGATCGCCGCCGAGGCCGGCCGCATCGAACTGGACGGCACCGAAATCACCCACCTGCCCATCCACAAGCGCGCGCGCATGGGGCTGGGCTACCTGCCGCAGGAAGCGTCGATCTTCCGCAAGATGACGGTCGCCGAGAACATCCGTGCCGTGCTCGAGATCTCCGGCCTCAAGAGCGAGGAAATGGAGGGCGAACTCGCGCTCTTGATGGACGACCTCAATATCGCGCACCTGGCCGACACCAACGCGATGGCGCTCTCCGGCGGCGAACGGCGCCGCGCCGAGATCGCGCGCGCGCTGGCCAGCCGGCCGCGCTTCGTGCTGCTGGACGAGCCATTCGCCGGCGTCGATCCGATCGCGGTGATCGACATCCAGAAGATCATCGCCTTCCTCAAGGAACGCGGCATCGGCGTGCTGATCACCGACCACAACGTGCGCGAGACGCTGCGCATCTGCGACCGCGCCTACATCATCAGCGACGGCAAGGTGCTCGCGTCCGGCCTGCCGGACGAACTGGTCGGCAACGAACAGGTCCGCCGCGTCTACCTGGGCGAACACTTCCACCTCTAAAGAGCAGGGCCGCGATGAAACAGTCCCTGCAACTGAAGGTCAGCCAGCAGCTGACGCTGACCCCGCAACTGCAGCAGTCGATCAAGCTCTTGCAGATGTCTACGCTCGAGTTGGGCACCGAGATCGAGCGCTACCTCGCCGACAACCCCCTGCTCGAGCGCCAGGACGACGCCGAGCCCTTCGAGGCACCGCAGGAAAGTGCCGCGCGCGAAGAGGAAGGCGCTTCCCGCGCCGACGAGGGGGCGCACGCACAGGAGGCCGCCGAGAGCTGGGGCAGCGGCAGCGCGCGCGGCGACGGCGACGAATTCGACCCGCTGCTCAATATCGCCGAGAAGCCGTCGCTACGCGCCCACCTCGCCGCGCAACTGGGCGAGCTCTCGCTGAGCGCGCGCGAGCGCGCGCTGCTGATCGTGCTGATCGAGGAGACCGACGACGACGGCTACCTGGCGGACGACAACGAGGCGATCGCCGCCTCGCTGCCCGCCGAACTCGAGGTCGACGCCGACGAGATCGGCTACCTGCGCCGTCTGCTGCAACAACTGGAGCCGGCCGGCATCGGCTGCCGCTCGCTGGAGGACTTCCTGCAGCTGCAGCTCTCGGCGCTGCCCGTCTCCGCCGCCGCCACGCTCGCCGCGCGCATCGTCGACGGCCACCTCGCCCTCCTGGGCAACCGCGATTACGGCAAGCTCAAGCGGCTGCTTGCCGTCGACGAAGCGCAGATCCGCGACGCGCAGGCGCTGATTAGCCGGCTGCGTCCGCGCCCGGCCGGCGGCTTCGACGACGACGATACCCGCTATGTCGCGCCCGACGTGCTGGTGAGCAAGGTGCGCGGCCGCTGGCTCGCGCGGCTGAACGCGCAAGTGCAGCCTAAACTGCGCGTAAACAGCGTCTACGCGAATCTCCTGCAGCAACAAAGGGATAGCGCGGGCGCGCTCGGCGGCCAATTGCAGGAGGCACGCTGGCTGGTCAAAAACCTCCAGCAGAGGTTTGACACCATCCTGAAAGTGTCAGAAGCTATCGTCGACAGGCAACAAAAGTTCTTTGAACACGGTGAAGTAGCGATGCGGCCCCTGATCCTCAGGGATATCGCCGACGAGCTCGGACTGCACGAGTCGACCATCTCGCGGGTGACCACGCAGAAATACCTGCTGTGTAGCCGCGGGCTGTTCGAGCTGAAGTACTTCTTCGGCAGTTCGCTGGAAACCGGCGACGGCGGCGAATGCTCGGCCACCTCGATCAAGGCGCACATGAAACGCCTGATCGACGGTGAAGACCCGAAAAAACCGCTGTCCGACAGCGCGCTGGCCGAGGCGCTATCCGGACTCGGCATCCAGGTCGCCCGCCGCACCGTCGCCAAGTACCGCGAAGCGATGCAGGTCGCGCCGGCAAGCCAGCGCAAGACGCTGTAGCCGGATTGCCACACGAATTTTTACCGGTCGGGCCAGCGCCCGGTCAACCACAGAAGGAGTTGGGTTATGAACCTCAAGATCACCGGTCTCCACCTCGAAGTCACCCCTGCCCTGCGCGACTACGTCGAAGAGAAACTCGACCGCGTGGTACGCCATGTGGATAACGTGATTGACACTTCTGTCACCCTGTCCGTGGACAAGCTGGTCCAGAAAGCCGAAGTCAACGTCCACCTCGCCGGCAAGGACATCCATGTCGAAGCGACCGACTCCGACATGTACGCCGCGATCGACGCGCTGATCGACAAACTCGACCGCCAGGTGATCAAGCACAAGGAAAAGCTGTCCGAGCACCGCGTCGCCGCACCGCAGCCGGCTGCCGAAGAATAAGCGCTAGGCGCACCAGGACAACGGGAACCCGCGGGTTCCCGTTTTTCATGCACGCGAATGGACTATTGATAAAGCCGGTGCCAGCGTAGAATACGCGTGCACAACAACCAGCCCGAATACCTATGTCCCTGATCGGCAAGATTCTGACCCGTGAGCATGTACTGGTCGACCTCGACGTCGCCAGCAAGAAACGGATCTTCGAGCAGGTCGGCCTGATCGCCGAGAACACCTGCAACGTCGCCCGCAGCGAAGTTTTCGACAGCCTGTTCGCCCGCGAGAAACTGGGCTCGACCGGGCTCGGTCAGGGCGTCGCCATCCCGCACGGACGCGCGCGCGGCCTGAAGGAGGCGATGGGCGTCTTCATCCGCCTCAAGCAGGCCATCCCGTTCGACGCGCCCGACGGCAAGCCGGTGCGCCTCTTGTTCGCGCTGCTGGTGCCCGAACAGGCGACCGACCTGCACCTGCAGGTGCTCTCCGAGCTCGCGCAGCTGTTCTCCAGCCGCGCGCTGCGCGACGCGCTGGAGGGCGCCGCCGACGCCGACGCGATCTACCGGCTCTTGACCGAGCGGTGCGAGCATGCCTAGCGTCAGCGTCCGCAAGCTCTACCAGGACAACCAGCAGAAGCTCAGCCTGACTTGGATCGCCGGCCGCGGCGGCTCGGACAACCTGATCGGCAACGACGACCAGCGCCCGACGCTGTCGCTGGTCGGCCACCTGAACTTCATCCACCCCAACCGCGTGCAGGTGCTGGGCCTCGCCGAGGTCGACTACCTGAACCGGCTCGAGCGTTCGGCCGCGCGCACCGCGCTCGACCAGCTGTTTCACAAGACCATGTCGGTGGTCATTGTCGCCAACGACCAGGCGGTGCCCGCGCTGCTGCGCGACTACTGCCACACCCACAACGTCCCGCTGATGACCACGCCGCTGGAGAGCCCGTACCTGATGGACGTGCTGCGCATCTACCTGGCGCGCGCGCTCGCGGTGTCGACGGTGCTGCACGGCGTGTTCCTCGACGTGCTCGAGATCGGCGTGCTGATCATGGGCGACTCGGCGATGGGCAAGAGCGAACTCGCGCTCGAACTGATCTCGCGCGGACACGGCCTGGTCGCTGACGACGCGGTCGAACTCTACCGCATCGGCCCGGACACGCTGGAGGGGCGCTGCCCGCCGCTGTTGCGCGACTTCCTCGAGGTGCGCGGCCTAGGCATCCTCAACGTGCGCACGGTGTTCGGCGAGACCGCGGTGCGCCCGAAGAAGGTGCTCAAGCTGATCATTCATCTCATCAAGGCAAACGACCAGGCGATGCAGGCGCTAGACCGGCTGAACATCCAGTCCGAGACGCAGGACATCCTCGGCGTCACCGTGCGCAAGGTGATCCTGCCGGTGGCTGCCGGCCGCAACCTGGCGGTGCTGGTCGAGGCCGCGGTGCGCAACTACATCCTGCAGCTGCGCGGCATCGACAGCACGCGCGAGTTCGTCGAACGGCACACCAACTTCCTGCGGGAACAGGAAAATGCAGCTGATCTTGATTAGCGGGCTGTCCGGCTCGGGCAAGTCGGTCGCGCTCAGGAGTCTGGAAGACGCCGGCTTCTTCTGCGTCGACAACCTGCCGGCGACCATGCTCGCCGACGCGCTGACCATCTACCAGGCCGACGGCTACCAGAAGGTCGCCATCAGCGTCGACACCCGCAGCCGCGCGACGCTGGACCGGCTGCCCGCCGAGATCGGCCGCCTGCGCGAAGCCGGGCTCGACGTCAGGCTGTTCTTCTTCGAGGCCAAACAGGAGACGCTGGTCAAGCGCTTCTCGGAGACCCGCCGCGCACACCCACTGGCCGGACTGGGCCTGACGCTCGCCGAGTGCATCGAGCTCGAACGCGAACTGTTAGCCGCCGTCGGCGAACTGGGGCTGCGCGTCGACACTTCCGACATGGCCGCGAACAACCTCAGGCAATGGGTGCGCCAGCTTGCCGGCTGTGACGGCGGACGGCTCACGCTGATGTTCGAGTCGTTCGGCTTCAAGCACGGCGTGCCGCTGGACGCCGACTTCGTGTTCGACGTGCGCTGCCTGCCCAACCCGCACTACGTGGCGGAACTCAAGCCGCTGACCGGGCGCGACCAGCCGGTGATCGACTTCTTCGCTCATGAAGCGCAGGTCGCCGCGATGATCGCCGACATCCGCGCCTTTATCGAGAAGTGGCTGCCGGAATTCGTCCGCGAGAACCGCAGCTACCTGAGCGTCGCCATCGGCTGCACCGGCGGCCAGCACCGTTCGGTCTATATCGCCGAGCATCTGGCACGGGCATTCGGCAAGGAAGAGCAGGTGCTGCTGCGCCACCGCCAACTGCAAAGGGCGGCATGCGACTGATCCGGCCGGGGGATGTCGCCGTCTTCACGCTGGCCGCACTGACGTGCGGCCTTGTCGTGTGGGCGTGCTGGACGCAATCGCCGGCGCGCTCGCTGTCGATCCGCCAGGGCGGGACGCTGTGGCGCGAGGTCAGCCTGCTGCACAACGCCCGCTATACCGTCCCCGGCCCGCTGGGCGACACCGTGGTACGCGTCAAGGACGGCCGCGCCCGCATCGAGTCCGACCCCAGCCCGCGCCAGTACTGCGTGGGCCAGGGCTGGCTTACGCACGCCGGACAAAGCGCCATCTGCCTGCCCAACGCGACCAGCATCACGCTGGAGGGCGCGCGCGCGTATGACAGTCTCAGTTTCTGAGCGCCTGACGCTGGCGGCCCGTCCGCTGGACAGGCAGGTCGCATCGCTGTCTGCGCTGGCCATCGTGCTCGTGCTTATCGACGCCGCGCTACCCACCCCGCTGCCCGGTGTCAAACCCGGGCTCGCCAATATCGTCACCCTGCTCGCGCTGTACCGGCTGGGCTTTGCTGCCGCGGTCTGGGTCAGCCTGCTCAGGGTGCTCGGCGCCGCCTTGCTGATGGGCAGCATGCTGACGCCGGGCTTCTTCCTGAGCCTCGCCGGCGCGCTGGCGAGCCTCATGCTCCTCGCACCGGCGAGCCGCCTGCCGCGTCGGCTGTTCGGCCCCGTCAGCCTCAGCCTGATCGCCGCCTACGGCCATATCGGCGGCCAGTTGCTGCTGGCCCGGCTGTGGCTGATCCCGTCCGATGGCATACTCTACTTCGTGCCGGCGTTCGCGCTCGCCGCGCTCATCACCGGCACCGTCAACGGACTCCTGGCCGCCCGCCTGCTGTGGCGCTGGCCGTCCACCCCGCACTGAGGTCTTGCTATGCCCACCCCACACACCGTGACTGTCGCGCTGACCGGCGCCTCCGGCCTGCCGTATGGCCTCGCGCTGATCCGCGCGCTCGTCGCCGCACGGGTCCGCGTCTGGGTGCTCGCCTCGCAGGCCGCGCAGGTGGTTGCCCGCGAGGAGACGGACTTTGCGCTGCCCGCCGCGCCCGACGCGCTGACCCGCTTCCTTACCGAGATGAGCGGCGCCGAAGAAAGCCAGCTGCGCGCGTTCGGGCGCGAGGCCTGGCACGCGCCGGTCGCCTCCGGCTCCAACCCCGCCGACGCGATGGTGGTCTGCCCGTGCTCGATGGGGACGCTCGCCGCGATCGCGCAGGGCATGAGCGACAACCTGATCGAGCGCGCCGCCGACGTCGCGATCAAGGAACAGAAGAAGCTGGTGCTGGTGCCGCGCGAGACGCCGCTCTCGGCCATCCATCTTGAAAACATGCTCAAGCTCGCCCGCCTGGGCGTGGTGATCCTGCCGCCCGCACCCGGCTTTTACACGCGCCCGCAAAGCGTGGACGACATGGTCGACTTCGTCGTCGCGCGCATCCTCGACCAGATCGGCGTGCCGAACACGCTGGTGCCGCGCTGGGGCGAGACGCGATGAACCCGGCGATCCAGTCCCTTGCCGCGCAGCGCGCGCTGGAAGCGGCCGCAGCCGCACAAAACATGGGCCTGATGCGCCGCGCCGCCTGCGCGGCGGCCGACAAGGTGCGCACCCTGCTCCCTGAACCTGCCCCCGTCACCGTGCTTGCCGGCCCCGGCAACAACGGCGGCGACGCGCTGCACCTGGCGTGCGAGCTTGCCGAAGCGGGCTACCCGGTCACCGTGGTCAGCCCCGCGCCGCAAAAGGGCGACGAGGCCGTCGCCGCACGCGCGCGCTGGGACGCGGTCTCCGGCCACACCGTCCGCGAATTCCCTGCAGACGCAGGCGCGCTTATCGTCGACGGGCTGTTCGGCATCGGCCTCTCGCGCGCGCCCGCCGCGCCGTGGGATGCGCTGATCCGCGCGGTCAACGCCAGTGGCGTACCGGTGCTCGCGCTCGACACCCCGAGCGGGCTCGACGCGACGCGCGGCACCGCGCCGGGCGAGGCGATCCGCGCCAGACATACGCTCACCTTCCTGTGCCTCAAGGCGGGCCTTCTCACCGGCGACGGGCCGGGCCTCTGTGGCGCACTGGAGGTCGCACCGCTGGGCGTCCCCCCGGCGCTGTGGCCGCCGGCAGAGGGAGGACTCAACCGCCCGCTGCTCGCGCCGCTCGCGCGCAAGGCCAACAGCCACAAGGGCAGCTACGGCACCGTCTGCGTGGTCGGCGGATCGCCAGGCATGCTGGGCGCGGCGCTGCTCGCCGGACGTGCCGCGCTCGCGCTCGGCGCGGGCAAGGTGCATCTCTCGACGCTGGACGCCCGCCTCGCCGTCGACCCGGGCCACCCCGAGCTGATGATCGCGCCGCACGCGCCCAGGCTGCCCGCCCACCAGGTGTGCGCCATCGGGCCGGGGCTGGGCCAGAGCGGGGACGCGCGCGCCGCGCTCGCCGCTGCGCTCGCGCTCGACGCCTCGCTCGTCGTCGACGCCGACGCGCTGAACCTGGTCGCCGCCGACCCCGCGCTTGCCGAACGGCTGGCCACGCGGCAGGCGCCGGCGGTGCTGACCCCTCACCCGGCCGAGGCCGCCCGCCTGCTGGGCCGCCCCACGGCCGAGGTGCAGGCCGACCGCGTCGCAGCCGCGCGCACACTCGCCCGCCGCTTCGGGCAAACCGTGGTCCTCAAGGGAGCCGGTACGCTGATCGCGCGCGCCGACGGCTTTTACCGCGTCAATGCCAGCGGCAACGCCGCGCTCGCCGCCGCCGGCCAGGGCGACGTGCTGTCCGGCGCGATCGCCGCGCTCATCGCGCAGCACCTGCCGCCCTTTGACGCCGCCTGCCTCGCCGTCTACCTGCACGGGCTGACCGGCGACCTCTACCGCGCCCGCCAGGGCTATATGCTGGGGCTCGCCGCCTCGCAAAGCGCCGCGGACCTTGCCGACATCGCCAACGCCCTGCTCTTGATCCACGAAAGGAATACCATTTGACCCGCCAGAGCCGTGCCACCTTACTCGGGCTTTGCGCCGTCCTCGCCTGGTCGACCGTCGCCTCCGCCTTCAAGCTCAGCCTCGAACACCTGAGCCCGGCGCAACTCGTGCTGTACGCCAGCGCCGCCAGCCTTGCCTCGCTGATGGCCATCCTCGCCTGGCAAAAAAGGCTGACAGAATTCCTGCCGGCGCTGCGTCTGCAATGGCGGCGCTCGCTATTGCTGGGTGCAGTCAACCCCTTCGCCTACTACCTGATCCTGTTCCAGGCGTACGCGCTGTTGCCGGCGCAGGAAGCGCAGGCGATCAACTACACCTGGGCGCTGACGATGACGCTGCTGTCGGTGCCGCTATTGGGGCAGACGCTGAGACGACAGGACCTGGCCGCCGCGCTGACCTGCTACCTGGGCGTGCTGGTGATCGGTACCCGGGGCGAGTTGCTGTCGCTGTCGTTCTCCAACGCGGAGGGCGTGCTGTGGGCGCTGGCGTCGACGCTGTTGTGGGCGAGCTACTGGATTTTCAGCACGCGCGACGCGCGCGAGCCGGTGCTGGGGCTCGCGCTGAACTTCACGCTCGCGCTGCCGCTCGCGATTTTGTGGTGCGCGCTGCAAGGCGAGCTGACCCCGGTCGCCTGGCAGGGGCTCGCCGGCGCGGCCTACGTCGGCGCGGTCGAGATGGGCTTCACCTTCGTGCTGTGGCTCAGCGCGATGAAGCTGACCGCCAGCACCGCGCGCATCGCCAACCTGATCTTCCTGTCGCCCATCGTGTCGCTATGGCTGATCCACCTGATCGTCGGCGAGCCCATCCTCGCCTCGACGCTGGCCGGCCTCGGGCTGATCCTGGGCGGCCTTTTGCTGCAGAAACTCTTTCCCGGCCGCGCCTGAGCGGCTAGCTACGGCGGCGGCACGGGAACGATGGCCGCCCGTGGGGCGGCCATCGCCGTGCGCGATCAGAAGCTGGTCTTCTCCTGCTCGGCCGCGGCAAGTTCGGCGGCCATCTTCTCGCGAAGCGTGCGGAAGAAGTCGTGCAGGCGAGAGACCGCCGGCGAGAGCTGGCCGAGCAATTCTTCCCTTTGCGCGTCGCTGACGGTGGTACGCAGCGCCGGGTCGGCCTCGCGCTCCATCGCCAGTGTCATGATGGGCGCGAGCGCGGCACCCGCGTCCGCGTCATCGAAGGCCAGTTGCCAGTCGGCCGGCTGCAAGGCCATCCCTTGCTCGAAGCCCTCGGCCCAGTCGTTGCCGGACACGCGACCCGCGTCGTCCGCGTCCAGCCACGGGTAGTAATCGTCGCCGGCGAGCAGGGTCGCCGACACTTCGTGCCAGTGCCCATTGACCAGACGCATGAATTCGTCAAAGGCCTTGGGGCCGGGGAAGGCGGCGTCGTCGTCCCAGGCCCGCCCCAGGATCTGCGGCAGGCACTCCGCCGCGCGGATCACCTCGGGGCCGGCCACCAGCGCGGCAAAAAAGCCGTCCAGCATCTCCAGCTTCATCGCCCCCTGCCCCGCCAAGCCCGCCAGCGTCTGGCCCAGCTTCTGGTAATCGGCGTCGCTCATCGCGGTTTCGTTCATCGCACACTCCATCGGTCGGTATCCAGCGCATTATCCGGCAGCCGGGTCGGCACGCCCAGTGCCCCCACAAAAACCACTATCATTGACATGGGCATAACTATAAAATCCAAGCCATACACAATAGCTTTACATGACACAGCACCCGACATGAAACCCCGCCTTACGCCTACCGGCCAGGAAGTCAGCTTCCCTCCCGACGAACTGATCGTCAGCAAGACCGACCTCTCCGGCCGCATCACCTACGTCAACCGAGTGTTCATGAAGGTCTGCAATTACCCTGAAGAGGCCTTGCTCGGCGTGCAGCACAATATCGTCCGCCACCCTGACATGCCGCGCGGTGCGTTCCGCCTGATGTGGGACACCCTGAAAGGCGGCCACGAGTTCTTCGGCATCGTCAAGAACATGACCGCCGATGGCCACCACTACTGGGTGTTCGCCAACGTCACCATCGACCGCAGGCAGGGCCATCCGGTCGGCTATTTCTCGGTGCGCCGGCAGGCGCCGGCGCAGGCGATCGCGGTTGTCGAGCCGCTCTACCGGCAGATGATGGACATCGAGCGCGCCACATCCGCCGCCGACGCGCCCGCCGCGTCGCTGGCGTGGCTCGAAGGACAGCTCGCCGGGCTTGGTGTCAGCTATGAGCGCTTTGTGCTCGACCTCTACAACCGCCATAGCAGCCCGCAAGGAAGCCGCCCATGAGCCGCCCGCACACCGAACAACTGCTGCGTTCGACCAGCCGGGTAAGCCGGCGCACACCCTTTCTCGAGCATAAGTTCGCGGCGGCCTGCCTGGTCTTCGTGGCGATGGTGCTGGTGCTGGCCGTACACAGCATCATTCAGCGCGGCGTAGGCTTCCCCAACACCGTGGTGCCATTGCTGGCAATCGTCTTCGCCGTTTATGCCTGGCGTCAGCAGCAGCGCCCGCTCGCGGTGCTCGCCGAAATCGACCGCGTACTGAAACTCGCGGCACATGGCGAGACCCACGTCCGCATCACGAATACCAAGGGTCTTGGCGAAATAGGCAAGGTAGCATGGAGCCTGAACGAGCTGCTCGACGTGATCGAAGCGCACTCGAAGGAGATTGCCACCTGTTTCGAACGGGCAAGCCAGGGCGACTACAGCCGGCGCGCGCTCACCGACGGCATGCCCGGCGAATTCGCGCTGTCGATGCGCAACGTCAACGTCGCGATGAAGGCGATGCAGGAGGCGGCCGAATTCGACGCGAAGAACCGCCTGTCCAGCCAGTTGCACGCGCTCAATACCGGCAACCTGCTGCGCAACCTCAAGGGTAACCAGCAGGACCTGTTGCGTGCGGGCGCCGAGATGAACAGCGTGCTGTCGGTCGCCGAAGGCAACCGCGACGGTGCGCAGGCGAGCCGGCAGACCGTCGAGGAACTGGACGGCGAGTTCGAGGAGATCAACCGCCGGATGCAGCAGCTTTCGCAAAGCGCGCGCGAACTGGGTGAAGCCAGCGGCAGCATCGTCGGCGCGGTGCGCCTGATCACCGAAATCACCGAACAGACCAACCTGCTCGCGCTGAACGCCGCGATCGAGGCCGCGCGCGCCGGCGAAGTCGGCCGCGGCTTCGCGGTAGTGGCCGATGAGGTCCGCAAGCTGGCCGACCGCACGCACAGCGCGACCCGCGAAATCGGCGCCATCGTCGAACGCCTGAGCCAGCGCGTAGAGACGATGGTCGAACAGACGCAGGCTACAGTCAGCCAGAGCGCATCTGCCAGCCAGCGGGTCGCCGGTTTCAGGGCAGAATTCGACGAGGTGGCCTCAGCCGCGCAATCGACCATCGACAGTCTGTCGCGCGCGAAGGACACCGCATTCTCGTCGCTGGTCAAGCTCGACCATATCATCTACATGCAGAACAGTTATATCGGGCTCGAGCAGGGCGGCTCCGGAGCGCAGGCGGACGAGACCGACGTCCCGCACGACCAATGCAGGCTCGGACGCTGGTACCACGGCGGGGAAGGACGCGCCCTCTACGCGCAGCGGCCGGGCTTTGCCGAGTTGGAGAAACCGCATGCACGGGTGCACGACCATGTGCGCGCGGCGATGCGGGCGGTCAAGGGAGACTGGCTGCGCGACAGGGAGGTGCTGGACGAGGTGGTCGACCACATGCGCGAGGCGGAGCGTGCGAGCGCCGACGTGACCGCTGCGATCGGACTCGTCTTCGAGCCGGTGCCCGTGCCCGCCCAGCCCACCCGCGCGACCGCCTGACCGACTATTCGTGCGAGAGCACCTCGGCACCGACCCCGTGCCTGCGCAGTACCCGGCGCAGCAGGTCTAGGGATTCGAGCTGGATCTGTCTGACCCGCTCGCGGGTCAGGCCCAGTTCGCCGGCCAGGTCTTCCAGCGTGCGTACCTCGCGGTCGTTCAGGCCGTAGCGGTGCTCGATGATCAGCCGCTGCTTGGGCGATAACTCGGACAGCCAGCCCTCCAGATGGATCTCCATCCGCTTCAGGTGCAGCGCTGTTTCGGGCATCACCTGCCGCTCGTCGGCGATCGCGTCGCCGACCGTCAGCATCGGGTCTTCCGCCAGCGGCGCGTCGAGTGACGCCGCCCGCTCGTTCAGTTGCAAAAGTTCGCGCACCTCGGCCACCGGCGCCCCCGCCTCGGCGGCGATCTCGTCGGCCGTAGGCTCGCAGCCATGCTGGGCCTCAAGCCGGCGGCGGATCCGCAGGTAGACGTTCAATTGCTTGATCACATGCACCGGCAGGCGGATGGTGCGCGACTGGTTCATGATCGCACGCTCGATGTTCTGGCGGATCCACCAGGTCGCGTAGGTCGAGAAGCGGAAGCCGCGGGACGGGTCGAACTTGTCGAGCGCGTGCATCAGCCCCAGGTTGCCCTCCTCGATCAGGTCCAGCATCGGCAGGCCGCGGTTGACGTAGCGCTTGGCGATATTGACGACCAGCCTCAGGTTGCGCGACACCATTTCCTGACGGGCATCGAAGTCGCCGGCCACCGCACGCTCCGCCAGCGCCCGCTCCTCGGCCGGCTTGAGCAGGCTCTGCCGGCCGATATCGTTCAGATAGACCTGGGTGATGTCGGTCGACTCCTCCGGCGGCTCGGCCATTTCTGCCGCGGCAGCCTCGGCGCCCTCCTCCTCGCGCAGCGCCTCGGCCGCCTCGAGCTCGTAGCCGTCGTCAGACTGGGTGTCTGGTGTCAGGTCGGAAAGACTCATTCTTCCTCCTTGCGAAAGCGGCTGGCCTGCCTGGGCAAGCGGGTGGCATGTCCTCAATTGATAGGAGAAAACCTCCGGATATTCAAAAAAACTAATGACTAGAACATAAGAACTGACCGGCAAGCAGAAAAAAAAACCCGGCTCGAGAGCCGGGCGTGCACAAGGAAAGCGGGCCTTACGACACCGGGTCCAGCACCCGACTCCCCGAGCGCAGCAGCCGCGCGCAGTCCCCAGCCGGCACCGGTTTCGAGCAGAAATAGCCCTGCACCGTGTCGCAGCCTTCGGCGGCCAGCAGCGCCCATTGCGCGCGCGTCTCCACGCCCTCGGCGACGACCCGCATATTGAGGCTGGCCGCCATGCTGATGACGGTGCGGGTGATCGCCGCGTCGTCGGCGTCGTGCGGCAGGTCCTTGACGAAGGAGCGGTCGATCTTCAGGGTGCCGGCTTTCAGCCGCTTGAGGTAAGCGAGGCTGGAGTAACCGGTGCCGAAGTCGTCGATCGACAGGCTCACGCCCAGCGCGTGCATGGCCTCGAGCAGCGCCGTCGTCTGCGGCAAGTCTTCCATGACCAGGCTCTCGGTCACCTCGAGGTCCAGCCACTCGGCGTCCAGTCCGTAACGCTCCAGCACGTCGGCGATGTTGTCGACCAGGTCGGGCTGCCTGAACTGCAGCGCGGACAGGTTGACGCCGACCCGCACCGGCGGCAGGCCCTCATCGCGCCAGCGCGCCAGTTGCGCACACGCCTCCTCCAGCACCCAGCGGCCGATCCCGACGATCAGCCCGCTGTCCTCGGCGACGTCGATGAACTGCAGCGGGCCGAGCAGGCCGCGCTGCGGGTGCTGCCAGCGCAAGAGCGCCTCGACACCGACGATGCGGCCGCTCTTCATGTCGACCTGCGGCTGATAGTGCAGCACGAACTCGCCGGCCTCAAGCGCCTGCCGCAGCTGTGCCTCCACCTGCAGCCTCTCGCGCGCACGCGCGTTCAGGTCGGCAGTGTAGAAACGGACCTGGCCGCGGCCGCTGCCCTTGGCATGGTACATGGCCGCGTCGGCGTTGCGTACCAGCGTGTCGAAATCCTGCCCGTCCTGCGGAAACAGGCTGATGCCGATGCTGGCCGACGCCTGCACCGGATGGCCGTCGATCTCGACCGGAGACGCCAGTGCCTGCTGGATCCGGCTGGCGGCCCCCAGCGCCTCGTCGGCCGAGGCGAGCCTGGGCAGCAGCACGATGAATTCGTCGCCGCCCTGCCGTCCGACAATCTGGCCGGCGTCGAGCACGCCGGCCAGGCGGTCGGCGGCGACGCGCAGCAGCATGTCGCCCGCCTGATGCCCCAGCGACTCGTTGACCGTCTTGAAGCGGTCTAGGTCGAGCAGCAGCAGCGCGGCGCAGGCCTCGTCGCCCTGCTGGAAGACGACGGCGGAACGCTCCTGCAACTGGGTCCGGTTGGGTAGGCCGGTCAGCGCGTCGAAATGCGCGAGGTAATCGATGCGCTCGTCGGCGGCGCGCCGCTCGCTCTCGTCGCTGCACACCGCGACAAAGTGGCTGAGCTCGCCGCCCGCGTCGTGCACGGCGTTGATCACCAGCCATTGCGGGTAGAGCTCGCCGCTGCGCCGGCGGTTGGTCAGCTCGCCCTGCCACTGCCCCTCGCTCAGCAACTGCTGCCACATCTGCTGGTAGAAGGCAGCGTCCTGCTGGCCGGAGGCGAACATCGCCGGCGTGCGGCCGACCATTTCCTGCTCGCTGTAGCCGCTGATGCGGGTGAGCGCCCGGTTGGCACTGCGGATCACCCCGGATGCGTCGGTAATCAGGATGCCTTCGGCGGTATTGTCGAACACCTTGCCCGCCAGCTGCAGGCGGGCCTTCGCCTCGCGCTGGCTGGTAATGTCGCGCACCATCCGCCATACGCCGGCCGCACCGCTGCTGTCGTCCCGTGTCGCGACCGCCTTCACGCTGACCGGGAAGTGCCGCCCCAGGCGGTCGACATACTCGGTCTCGTATTCGTCGCAGAAGCCGCGCACCCACACTTCTTCGTGCAGCCGCCGCGCTTCGCCTTGCTCGGCACACTCGGCCAGCAGCGGCCAGAACCCGAGCCGGCGCAGCTGCTCGGCCGAATAGCCGGTCATTGCGAGGAACGCCGGGTTGGCGTCGATGACCTGCCCCTCCGCGTCGCAGATCAGGATGCCGTCGAGGCTGGAATGGAACAGCTCGCGGTATTTGCCCTCGGAGCGGCGCAAGGCCTCCTCGACCTCGCGCCGGTGGCGGATATCTTCCTGCAAGGCGCGGGTCTTCTCGCCAAGCTCGCCCAAGAGCCTGCGCAATTCGATGCGCGCCCACTCCAGATGGCGGCCGACCGCCCCCAGTTCGTCCTGCCTGCGCCACTCGAAGGCCTGCTCCAGACGCAGCGCGGCCAGTTCGCCCGCCTGCGCCGAGAGCTGCTGCATCGGCCGCAAGAAACGGGAATTGAGGATGGCCATGATCAGCAAGATGGACACCACCAGCTGCGCAAGCACGATCATCAGCAGCGACACCAGCTGCCGCTCGAGCATCTCGTCCAGGTGGCGGGTGTCGAAGGCGATGCGCACTACGCCTATGGTCTCGCCGCGGTGCACGACGGGCCGCTCGAAGACCGCACCCGGGTGCGCCTGCGGGTTTTCACGCTGCGAGGACAGGAAAGGGGCACCGCTGAGCGTGTCGTAGACCTGCACCGACAGCACCCGCTTGTCGTCCATCACCGACTCGAGCAAGGGGGAGCCCGACTGGCGGTTCAGGTTCCACAGCGGCTCCTGCATGCCAAACGACACGATTTCCAGCATGCGCTGCTGCTCGTGGCCGAAGCGCTCGACCAGCTGGTCGCGCTGCACGCGGTAGCCGAACACGCTGGCGAGCAGCGCGGGGATCAGCAGGCCGACGACGACAGCCAGCAAAAACAGCTGGCGCAGGCTCAACCGCGACAGGATGGAATCCTCGGTGGACGGCATGGGAAGTGGCAAACGTTCAAGCCTCAACGGGTCAACAATGCGCGCGCGGCGCACGCGGCACCGCCGACGGGGAATCCGGCGCCTCGGGTTGCCGAAGCGCGCCCCCCCTCCTACAATCGCCCCAACTTTGCAAATTAGGTGAACATCATGGCTGACCACGGCTTCGACCTGCTGATCTCGGCCCGCTGGATGATCCCCGTCGAGAACGACGGGGAGATTCTGGAGGATTATTCCGTTGCCATCAACAGCGGAAAAATTATTTCCTTATTGAATCCCACCGAGGCAGCCGCGGTAAACGCTAAAAAAAGGGTCCGCCTGGACCACCATGTGCTGATGCCTGGCCTCGTCAACCTGCACGGCCACAGCGCGATGACGCTGCTGCGCGGCCTCGCCGACGACAAGGCGCTGATGGACTGGCTGCAGAACCATATCTGGCCGGCCGAGGCCGCGCATGTCGCCGACGATTTCGTGTTCGACGGTGCGCTGCTCGCCATGGCGGAGATGATCCGTGGCGGTACGACCACCATCAACGACATGTACTTCTACCACGGCGCGATGGCGCGCGCGGGCCTCGCCTCGGGCATGCGCACCTTCGTCGGCGCGACCGTCCTCGAGTTTCCGACCAACTACGCGCAGAACGCCGACGGCTACCTGAGCCGCGCACTGGAAGAGCGGCGCGAATTCCTCGGCGAGGAGCTGGTGACCTTCACGCTGGCGCCGCACGCCCCGTACACGGTGTCCGACGACACCTTCCGCAAGGTGGTGACGCTAGCCGAACAAGAGGACATGCTGATCCACTGCCATATCCACGAGACAGCCGGCGAAGTCGAAGACGCCCGGCGCGAGCAGCACCAGCGCCCGCTCGCCCGCCTCAAGGCGCTCGGCCTGCTCTCGCCCCGCCTGATCGCCGCGCACATGGTGCACCTGGATAAGGACGAGATCGAACTGGCCGCCCGCCACGGGGTGTCGGTCGCGCACAACCCGACCTCGAACATGAAGCTTGCCTCCGGCATCGCACCGGTGCCCGCCCTCTTGGCCGCCGGCGTCAACGTCGGCATCGGCACCGACGGCGCCGCGTCGAACAACAAGCTGGACATGCTCGCCGAACTGCGCCAGGCCGCGCTGCTGGCCAAGGTCGGCACGCTGGACCCGACTGCGGTGCCGGCGGCGACCGCGCTGAAGATGGCGACGCTGGGCGGCGCACGCGCGCTGGGCATCGGTGACAAGGCCGGCAGCATCCGTGCGGGCAAGGACGCCGACCTGATCGCGATCGACCTTGCTGAAGTCGAGACCTCGCCGATGTTCGACCCGATCTCGCACGTGGTCTACGCGGCCGGACGCGAACAGGTCAGCCATGTGTGGGTCAAGGGACGGCCGCTGATGCAGGAACGCGCCCTCACCACGCTGGATAGCAGCGCGCTGCTCGAAAACGCGGCACGCTGGCGCGAGCGGATTCTTGGCAAGGGGAAAACGGCATGACCGACAACGTCGACGTACAGGAACTGGAGAAATTCAGCCAGCTCGCGCACAAATGGTGGGACAAGGACAGCGAGTTCAAGCCGCTGCACGCGATCAACCCGGCCAGGCTCGCCTTCGTCGAACGGCTGTGCGGCGGGCTGGACGGCCAGCGCGTGCTCGACGTCGGCTGCGGCGGCGGCATCCTCGCCGAGAGCATGGCGGCGTCCGGTGCGAGCGTCACCGGCATTGACCTGGCCAAGAAGTCGCTGAAGGTCGCCCAGTTGCACAGCCTGGACAGCGGCGTCACCGTCGATTACCGCTGCGTCTCGGCCGAGGCGCTCGCCGCCGAAGCGCCTGCCTCGTTCGACGTGGTCACCTGCATGGAGATGCTCGAACATGTGCCGAGCCCGCACAGCATCGTGCAAAGCTGCGCGGCGCTGGTCAAACCCGGCGGCTTGGTGGTGTTCTCGACGCTCAACCGCAACCTCAAGTCCTACCTGCTCGCCGTGGTCGGCGCCGAGTATGTACTGGGGCTGCTCGGCCGCGGCACCCACGACTACGCACGCTTCCTGAAGCCGTCCGAGCTGTCGCGCATGGCGCGCGACTGCCGCCTGCAGACGCTGGAAGTGAAGGGGATGCAGTACAACCCGCTCTCCGGCGCCTGCACGCTGTCGGACGACACCGACGTCAACTACCTGATCGCCTGCCGCCGCGCCGGGTAAACGACGCCCGCCAGACGCAAAAAGACCGCGCCAGGCGCGGTCTTTTTTCATGGTGAGGACGGCCGGTCAATCCAGGGGCGCCGGGACGGGCACCTCGTACACCGGGTTGGCGGTATCCGCGCCCTTGCGCGCGATGCGCGCGAGTTCCTGGTGCAGAATGGTCTGCAGCCACTGCTCGCGCAGCGGCATCGGGTCGCTGCCGCCGGCACTGTTAGCCAGCGCGCCGTACAACGACATGCCGTGGTAGGTGGTCGACATGGTCAGCGTCATCGCGACGAATTCGCTGTTGCCCGCGTAAGCCGGGAAGTAGGTCCCCAGCAACGCGATGAAGCGGTCGCGCTGGTGGGTCGCGTCGCCCGCCAGCAAGATCGCGAGCTCGGGCTGGGTACGCGCGGCCATCATCAGCTCCATCAGCACCACGTAGTAGCGCTCGGCGACCATCGCCCGCAGCATGCACAGCAGCTTGTCCTCGTCGGGCGTCTGCGCGGGCAGTGCGGCGAGGTCGGCGGCGGCACGGTCGAACAACAGGTCGACCGTGCGGCTGTGCACCAGCTTCATCAGCTCGTTCTTGGTCGCGAAGTGGCGGAACAGCGCGCCCTGCGACATTTCTGCACGCTGGCAGATGATCTGCACGCTGGCGCCCTGGTAGCCCAGTTCGTTGATGCAGTCGATAGCCGACGCGACGAGCTTGCCGATGGTGCCCTCGCGGCGCATTTGTTGGGTTCTTCTGGTTTGGGTCATGGTCTTCACTCTGCGTGAGCGGGATCGCGGCGGCGATCATAGCAGAAAATTCCATTTAGGTATCAACAGGCAACGAGCACATGCTCTCGCTATCGGCTACCCAGTCGTTTTCCGCGTACTCAATGCACACCACAAAAATACAAAACTCAATTAAATCAACAGGCTGACAGCACATCCACTGCTACCCATCGCCGAGTGCCTGTTGCAAAAAGGCAAAGGCATTCTCTCTAATATGCGGCAGACGACCGCACGTCAAGCCCGCCTGCCGGCCCTGCCGAACCAACGCTCCGTCACATGCTTCAAGAGTACGCGGCACAAAAAAAACCCGCAAGCATTAGCTTGCGGGTGCTCGCTACAACTTAAATGCATGCCGCTTAGGCGTAACTATCCGTCGACGGGCAGCTGCACACCAGGTTGCGGTCACCGTACACGTCGTCGATACGGTTGACCGCCGGCCAGAACTTGTTGTCCAGCACGTAGGCCAGTGGGAAGAACGCCTGCTCGCGGCTGTACGGACGATCCCAGTCGGCTGCAATGTCCGCCTTGCCGTGCGGCGCGTTGACGAGCGGGTTGTTGTCCGCCGGCCAGACGCCATCCTGCACCGCCTGCACTTCGGCGCGGATGGCGATCATCGCGTCGATGAAGCGGTCGAGTTCGGCCTTGTTCTCGCTCTCGGTCGGCTCGATCATCAGCGTGCCCGCCACCGGGAAGCTCATCGTCGGCGCATGGAAGCCGTAGTCCATCAGGCGCTTGGCGATGTCAACCTCGGTCACGCCGGAGGCCGCCTTCAAGGGGCGCAGGTCGATGATGCACTCGTGCGCGACGCGGCCGTTCTTGCCGGTGTAGAGCACCGGGTAATGCGCCGAGAGGCGGTCGGCGACGTAGTTCGCGTTCAACAGCGCGTGTTCGGTCGCCAGACGCAGGCCGTGACCGCCCATCATCGTGATGTACATCCACGAGATCGGCAGGATGGACGCCGAGCCGAATGGCGCGGCCGACACCGCGCCCTGCCCTGGCACGGCGCCGGGTACGGCGCTGACCACATGGTTCGCCATGAAGGGCGCCAGGTGCGACTTCATGCCGATCGGCCCCATGCCCGGGCCGCCGCCGCCGTGCGGGATGCAGAAGGTCTTGTGCAGGTTCATGTGCAGCACGTCGGCGCCGATGTCGGCCGGACGCATCAGCCCGACCTGCGCGTTCATGTTGGCGCCGTCCATATAGACCTGGCCGCCGAAGCCGTGGATCAGCGCGCAGATCTCGATGATCGACTCCTCGTACACGCCGTGGGTCGACGGGTAGGTGATCATCAGCGCGCCAAGCTTGTCGGCGTGCTGCTCGGCCTTCGCTCGCAGGTCGGCCAGGTCGACGTTGCCCAGTTCGTCGCAACGCACGACGACCACCTGCATGCCGAGCATCTGCGCAGTCGCCGGGTTGGTGCCGTGCGCGGACTGCGGGATCAGGCACACGTCGCGGTGCATGTCGCCGCGGCTCGCGTGGTAGCGGCGGATCGCCAACAGGCCCGCGTACTCGCCGGACGCGCCGGAGTTCGGCTGCATCGAGATCGCGTCAAAGCCGGTGATCGCCTTGAGCTGGGTGGCCAGCCCCTCGATCATCTCGAGGTAACCCGTCGCCTGCTCGCGCGGGCAGAACGGGTGCAGTTCGGCGAACTCGGGCCAGGTCACCGGGATCATCTCGGCGACCGCGTTGAGCTTCATCGTGCAGCTGCCCAGCGAGATCATCGAGTGGTTGAGCGCGAGGTCGCGGTTTTCCAGGCGCTTCAAGTAGCGCAGCATGCCGTGCTCGGTGTGGTACTGGTTGAACACCGGGTGCGCGAGGATCGCCGACTCGCGCTTGAGGACCGCCGGCAGCGTGTCGACCGCCTCGGCGTCGAGCGCGGAAAGGTCGGGCCGCACGCCGGTGAAGCACTCGACGAGGAAAGCCAGGTCGTCCGCGCTCGCCTGCTCGTGGAAGGCCACCGACAGCGCGTCCTGTCCGATGCGGCGCAGGTTGTAGCCCGCCGCCAGCGCCCGCGCGTAGACCGCGTCGGCATTGCCGTCCAGCGCGACGTGGACGGTATCGAAGAAGCGCTCGTGCATGAGCTTGCCGCCCGCGGCCTTTACCGCGTGGGCGAACATCGCCGCCAGCCGGTGGATGCGGCGGGCGATGCGCGCAAGGCCCGCCGGTCCGTGGTAGACGGCGTACATGCCGGCGAGGTTGGCCAGCAGCACCTGCGAGGTGCAGATGTTCGAGTTCGCCTTCTCGCGGCGGATATGCTGCTCGCGGGTCTGCAGCGCCATGCGCAGCGCGGTCTTGCCGCGCGCGTCGACCGACACGCCGATGATGCGGCCCGGCGCCGCGCGCTTCATGTCTTCCTTGAACGCGAAGTAGGCCGCGTGCGGACCGCCGAAGCCCATCGGCACGCCAAAGCGCTGGGTCGAACCCACCGCGACGTCGGCGCCCAGCTCGCCCGGCGACTTGAGCAGCACCAGCGCCATGATGTCGGCGGCCACCGCGACGACCGCGCCCTTGGCCTTGGCCGCGGCGATCGGCTGCGCAAGGTCGATCAGGTCGCCCTCTTCGCCCGTGTACTGGAACAAGACGCCGAAGTGTTCGGCGACGCCTGCCTCCTCCGGCTGGCCGATGACCAGTTCGAAGCCGAAGTACTCGGCGCGGGTGCGCATCACGTCCAGCGTCTGCGGCAACACGCGGCAGTCGACGAAGAAGGTGTCCGACTTGGACTTCGACACCCGGCGCGCCATCGCCATCGCCTCGGCGGCAGCGGTCGCCTCGTCGAGCAAGGACGCGTTGGCCATCGGCAGCCCGGTCAGGTCGATCACCATCTGCTGGTAGTTGAGCAGCGCCTCGAGGCGGCCCTGCGCGATCTCGGCCTGGTAAGGCGTGTACGCGGTATACCAGCCCGGGTTTTCCAGCACGTTGCGCAGGATCACGTTGGGCAGCAGGGTCGGATGGTAGCCCAGGCCGATGAAGGACTTGGCGACGGTATTCTTGGCGGCCACCTTCTTGAGGGCGGCCAGCGCCTCGACCTCGGTCACCGCGGCGGGCAGCGCGAGCGGGCCGTTCAGGCGGATCGCGGCGGGGATGGTCTGGCTGATCAGCGTGTCGAGGCTGGCAACGCCCAGTTGCGCGCACATCGCGGCGCGGTCGGCGTCGTCCGGCCCGATATGGCGGCCGATGAATTCTTCGTGGTTATACAGTTGTTCGAGCGACATCAGGCGTGGCTCCGGCAGGAATCGGATGGGACGGCAAAAAAAATGCCCCGGACCGAAGGGTCCGGGGCTTGCGCGGATCAGGCGCCGATCTCGGCGGCGTAAGCCGCGGCGTCGAGCAGGCTGTTCAGGTCGGCCGCGTTGGCCGGGCGGATGCGGAAGAACCAGCCCTCGCCGTACGGCTCGCTGTTGGCTAGTTCCGGCGTGCCTTCGAGCGCCTCGTTCACCGCCAGCACTTCGCCCGCGATCGGCGCGTACACGTCGGAAGCGGCCTTGACCGACTCGACCACGCCAGCCTGCTCTTCGGCCGCCAGTTGGGCGCCGACTTTCGGCAGTTCGACAAACACGATGTCGCCCAGCAGTTCCTGCGCGTGCTCGGTGATGCCGACCGTCACGCTGCCGTCCTCTTCCAGGCGCAGCCACTCGTGGCTGATGACATACTTCAGTTCGGCGGGGATATTGCTCATTTCATTTCTCCAGGTAGACAGATTGAAGCCGCGGGCCTCCAGGCCCGTGCCCTTACTCGAATACTTTTTTGCCGCCGCGCACAAACGGCAGCTTGACGACGCGCACCGGCGTCAACGTGCCGCGCAGGTCGACCGCGGCGCTCTCGCCGGTCGCAAAGGGCACGCGCGCGATCGCGATCGAATGGCCGAGCGTCGGCGAGAAGGTGCCGCTGGTGATCACGCCTTCGCCGACACCCTCGACCACCACGCGCTGCCCTTCGCGCAGCACGCCGCGCCCCTCCAGCACCAACCCGACCTGACGCATGGCGACGCCGGCAGAGAGCTTGGTCTCCAGCGCCTCACGGCCGATGAAATCGCGCGCGTCCTTCATCGCCAGCGTCCAGCCCATGCCGGCCTCGAGCGGGCTGACCGTCTCGTCCATGTCGTGGCCGTACAAATTCATCCCTGCCTCGAGGCGCAGCGTGTCGCGCGCGCCTAGGCCGATAGGCTCGACGCCCAGCGCCAGCAATTCGCGGAAGAAGGCCGCGGCGTCCCCTGCCGGCAGCATGATCTCGACGCCGTCTTCGCCGGTGTAACCGGTGCGCGCGACAAACCAGGCGTCGAACGGCAGGCCCTGGAACACCTTGAGCGAACGGATGGCGTCGGCCCACTGCGGGCGCGCGGCGCACACGCGCTCGACGGCGGCCGGCCCCTGCACGGCGAGCATTGCCAGGTCCTTGCGCGGAGTCAGCGTCACGGCGAAGCCTTCGGCCTGCCTGGCCATCCATGCGAGGTCCTTGTCGGTGGTGCCGGCGTTGACGACCATGCGGTAGCCGTCGTCCGCCAGATAGACGATCAGGTCGTCGACCACGCCGCCGGCTTCGTTGAGCATGCCGGAGTACAGCGCCTTGCCGGTAAAGCCGAGCTTGGCGACGTCGTTGGCAATCAGCTTCTGCAGCCAGGCCTTGGCGTCGGCACCGGTGATGTCGACCACGGTCATGTGCGAGACGTCGAACACGCCGGCGCCGCTGCGCACGGTGTTGTGTTCCTTGAGCTGGGAGCCGTAATGGATGGGCATCTCCCAACCGGCGAAATCGACCATCTTCGCGCCGGCGGCCAGATGTTCTTCGTAGAGGGGGGTACGGCGGGCTGCACTCATGAGGCGTCCTTGCAAAGGGGAAATAGCGTCCATAGACACCCCTCTGTCCGGTCACCTGAGATTTTCCGGCGAAACGAGTCTCGCCGTTAGCCCCTTCGGTGGGTGCCGCGTACGGGCACCGCTCTCCAGAGTTGGCGGGCCGTTGCCGGCCCGATGATGCAGTCCTTTTGCCTGAGCGATTGTGCGGGTGCGCTTGCGCCTTCGGCGGCGGCGCCTGGCGCCGCTCTCTCCTGCATGATGCGCGGATTATCGTTGCAGATCGGGTAAAAAGGCAAGGACGCCCGCGCAGGCCGTACAAGACCCGCGCGGGTGTCCACTCTAAAGGCTCAGTACCACTCGATGCCGTTGACCTCGGTGGTCACCACCGTGCCGGCCTCGCCCTTGACGATCTTCTCGATGTCCTCGAGCGCGCCGATCACCGCGCGCTTGCCGGTCATGCGCGCGAACTCGCACGCGGCCTCGACTTTCGGCCCCATCGACCCAGCCGCGAAGCCCAGCTTGTCCATCTCGTCCGGGTGCGCGCGCTTGATCGCTTTGGCGTCCGGCGTGCCCCAGCCGACGAACACGGTCGGCACGTCCGTCGCGATCACGAAGTAGTCGGCGTCGATCTCGCGGGCAAGCAGGCAGGAGGCCAGGTCCTTGTCGATCACCGCCTCGACGCCGACCAGTGTCTTGCCGCTCTCGTCGTACATGGTCGGGATGCCGCCGCCGCCGGCGGCGATCACCACCACACCCTTCTCGATCAGCCACTTGATCGGGCGCATCTCGAAGATGCGCTTCGGTTTCGGGCTGGGCACCACGCGGCGGTAGTACTCGCCGTCGGCCTTGACCGTCCACCCCATCTGCTTGGCCATGCCCTCGGCTTCCTCCTTCGAGTACACCGGGCCGACAAACTTGGTCGGGTTGGCGAACGCCGGGTCTTTCGGGTCGACCTCGGTCTGGGTCAGGATGGTCGCGATCGGCACCTCGAACGGCAACTCGTTGCCCAGCTCCTGCTCGACCATATAGCCGATCATGCCTTCGGTCTGCGCACCCAGCACGTCGAGCGGGTAAGGCGTCACCGACTTGTCGACGTGGCGCGCGTACGCGTCGTTCTGCAGGCCCAACAGGCCAACCTGCGGGCCGTTGCCGTGACACATCACCAGGTTGTGCCCGAGGCGGGTCACCGCCGCCAGCTGCTTGGCGGCGATCTTCACGTTGTTGCGCTGGTTTTCCGCGGTCATGGCTTCGCCACGACGTTGCAGGGCGTTGCCGCCCAAAGCGACGACTACTCGCATGATGCATCCTTTCCTTGCGCCGCCGGCGGCGGCGTCCATGGAACAAAGCCGGCCCGTCCACGGGCCGGCTCCACAGCTTTACACGGGATTGAACAAACGCCCGCTCAGTCGCCGACCGTAGCCACCATGATGGCCTTGATCGTGTGCATGCGGTTTTCCGCCTGTTCGAAGGCGAGACACGCCGTTCCCTCGAACACCTCGTCGGTCACCTCGATGCCGTCGGCAAACTGCGGGTACTGCGCGGCGATCTGCTTGCCAACCTTGGTTTTCGCGTTGTGGAACGCCGGCAGGCAGTGCATGAACTTCACGTTCGGGTTGCCGGACGCGGCCATCAGCTTGGCATCTACACGGAACGGGGTCAGCAGCTTGATGCGTTCGCCCCAGCTTTCGATCGGCTCGCCCATCGACACCCACACGTCGGTATGGATGAAGTCGACGCCCTTGACTGCGACGGCCGGGTCTTCCGTCACCGTCAGGCGCGCGCCGGTGCTCTTGCAGATTTCCTGGCAACGCTTGACCAGATCGGGATCCGGCGACAAGCCAGCCGGCCCGCCGATGCGTACGTCCATGCCCAGCAGACAGCCGATCACCATCAGCGAGTGGCCCATATTGTTGCGGGCGTCGCCGACGTAGGCGTAGGCGATCTGGCTCATCGGCTTGTCGCAGTTCTCGGTCATGGTCAGCACGTCGCACAGCATCTGTGTCGGGTGCCAGGCGTCGGTCAGGCCGTTGAAGACCGGCACGCTCGAGTACTTGGCCAGTTCCTCGACGTCTTCCTGCGCGAAGCCGCGGAACTCGATGCCGTCGTAGAAACGGCTGAGCACGCGCGCGGTGTCGGCGATGCTCTCCTTGTGGCCCAGTTGCGAGCTGGACGGGTCGATATAGGTGACGTGCGCGCCCTGGTCGTGAGAGGCCACTTCGAACGAGCAGCGGGTACGCGTCGAGGTTTTCTCGAAGATCAGCGCGATGTTCTTGCCCTTCATCCGCTGCACCTCGTTGCCGGCGTACTTGGCACGCTTGAGGTCGCGCGACAGGTCGAGCAGGTATTTCAGCTCGCGCGGGGTGAAGTCGAGTTCTTTCAGGAAGTGACGACCTTTGAGATTGAAAGCCATGTTGTTTGCTCCATCGGTAAGGGTACAACCACATGCCCTGCCCGCGGCCGCGGGCAGGGCTTCCATGCAGGGGAAAGGACTGGCGCTTACGGATTGATCGGGTCGCGGATGATCGGGCAGGTCATGCAGTGGCCGCCGCCGCGTCCGCGACCGAGCTCGCTGGCCGGGATCTCGATGACATCGACGCCGGCGTCGCGCATCAGCTTGTTGGTGTAGGTGTTGCGGTCGTAAGCCACGACCACGCTGCGGTCGAGCGCGACGACGTTGTTGCCGTCGTCCCACTGCTCGCGCTCGCGCTGGAAGGCGTCGCCGCCGGTTTCCAGCACGCGCAGCTTGGGCAGACCGAGCGCGTGCGCGACCACCTGCAGGAAGGGCTGGTCGTGGCGCTCGAAACGCAGCTTGCCGTCGTCGCCCTTGGTGATCGTCGTGCATACGATCTCGTCGACCACGTCGGGGAAGACGGAGACGAAGTCGTGGTCGAGGAAGGAGAACACGGTGTCGAGGTGCATCGCGCCGCGGCTCTTCGCCATCTGGCAGGCGATGACGCTGGTCGGGCCGTCCGGCTCGTTCAGCGCGTGCAGGGCCACCTGTACCACCGATTGCGGCGTGGTGCGCTCGCCCATGCCGATCAGCACGGCGCCGTTGCCAATCGGCATCACGTCGCCGCCTTCCAGCGTCGCGGGGCCGTGGTCGACGTCGCTGTTGCCCCACCACGAACGCACCTTGCCGGCGAAGAACGGGTGGTAGCTGTAGATGGCCTCCATCAGCAGGGTTTCCTGCCGGCGCGCCGGCCAGTACATCGGGTTATAGGTGACGCCGCCGTAGATCCAGCACGACGGGTCGCGCTGGAACAGGATGTTCGGCACCGGCAGGGTCACGAAGTCGGAGGTGTCGAGGTAGCCGCCGAACAGGCCCTTGGCGTCGAACGGCAACTCGAACTTGGCGATCCCGCCCAACAGGTGCTCGGCCAGTTGCTTGGACGGCATTTCGTCGAGCCAGGCACGCAGGTCGGTGAGCATGCCGACGCCGACCGTGTTCGGACGGATCTTGCGGTCAAGGATCCACTCGCGGCCCAGCTTGTCGTCCAGCACCGTCGCCAGCAGATCATGGACCTCGAGCACTTCGACGCCACGACCGCGCATCTGCGCGGTGAAATAGTCGTGATCCTGCTGGGCACGCTCGACCCAGATCACGTCGTCAAACAACAGGTCGTGGCAGTTGCCGGGAGTGAGACGCTTGTGGGCCAAGCCGGGGCGGCAAACCATCACGGTCCGCAGTTTGCCGCACTCGGAGTGAACACCGAATTGGGTCATGATCTTCCCTTTCATCAAGATGGATGGAGACCGGAAAGATCGACCGTCTTTGCCGGCTACCGCCTTGGTTATAGCAAAGCGGTTGCCGTTGCCAGTTGAATTTACTAGGCCGTTTCGGTGCGCTCCTTGAGCTGCCAGATGTAGACCGGCAGACCCAGCAACAACAGCACCATGCCCCACATCACGACCTCGGCGCCGGCGCCGTAGATCGCCCACAGCGAGTACACGAAGCCGACCGTCACCATCGCGATCGGTGCGACCCAGTCCTTGCGGGTGAACTCGCTCCGTCGTTGCAGCATCACCGCGAGCAGCGCCATCGCGCAGAACGCGTAGGGCAGCACCGTGGTGGCCGACGCGAGCAGGATGATGAATTCGAAGATCTTCACGCCGCCTTCGCCGCCGGCGTACTTGAACACCAGCAGGATGGTCACCAGCAGGCTGGAGAGGATCAGCGCGAAGCTGGGCACGCCCTTCTTGTTGTGCTGGGCAAAGCGGCGCGGGAACAACCCGTCGCCTGCGGCGGCCGCCGGGATATGGCCCTGCATCAGGCACCAGCCGTTGAGCGCGCCGAACGAAGCGACCATCGCGCCCAGGCCGACCGCGTAGTACGCCCACTCGCCCCACATCATGCGCGCGGCGTCGGCGAACGGCGCCGGCGAAGCGGCAAGTTCAGAGGCCGGCATCAGCCCGAGCAGCGAGATGGTCGAGAGCACGTAGAGCGCCGACGCGATCAGCGTGCCGGCGACCGTCGCGCGAGCGATCGTCTTTTCCGGGTTAATCACGTCGCCGGCCGGTACCGACGCCGACTCCAGGCCGAGGAAGGCCCACAGCGTCAACGCCATGGTCGCCGCGACCGAGTCCATTACCGGACGGTTCTCGGGGTTGAACACGAGGTTGTCCGGGTTGACGTGGAAGAAGCCGATGAAGGTGACCGCCGCCAGCGGCAGCAGCTTGATGATGGTGGTGACCACGGCGACCACGCCGGTGCTCTTGGCGCCGGAGTTGTTGATCATCGTCACCAGCCACACCAGGCTGATCGCCACGGCGCCGGCAAACACGTTGTTGCCACCCAACGCGGGCAGGAACACTTCCATGTAGCTGGCGAACGCGACGGCGAGCGCCGCGTTGCCGCACCACAGCGCGATCCAGTAGCCCCAGGCGATCCAGAAGCCGGCAAAGTCGCCGAAGCCCGCGTGGATGTACGCGTAGGGGCCGCCTTCCTTCGGGATCATCCTGGAGAGACGGGCAAAGATCAACGCCAGCGCGATCGCGCCGATCGACGTCAGCACCCAGCCGATCAGCGAGAGCCCGCCATAAGGGGCGAGCGAGGCCGGTAGCAGGAACACGCCGGAGCCGATCATGTTGCCGACGACCAGCGCCGTGCACATCCATACGCCGAGGGCGCGCTTGGGTGGGTTATTGGCCATCGGGTACGCTCCCTGTGCGAGTCGGATGAAAGAATGCAGCCATCAAGATCCCCTAAAGGAATAGTAATCGGGTTGTCAGGGCACCGCGCCGATGTTGACCGGGCCGGCGGGCACCCCGGACAGCGACCAGTGCTCGTGCGCCCAGCGCCAGAGTTCGGCCAAGGGCAGCCGCGGCGGCGGGGCAAACCCCAGCCGGGACAGCGCGAGCGCAAGCTCGGCGGCGGCACCGTCCGGATCAAGTTCGGGCGCGAGCGTCTGTTTGGAGAGTTTTTCGCCTTGCGCGTTGACCAGCACCGGCAAATGGCAATACGCCGGTGCGACCAGACCCAGCCTTTCGATCAGCTTGATCTGGCGCGGCGTCGACACCAGGAGGTCCGCGCCGCGCACGACGTCGGTGACGCCCTGTTCAGCGTCGTCGACGACGACCGCCAACTGGTACGCCCATACGCCGTCGGCACGCAGCAGCACGAAATCGCCGACGTCCCGCTGCAGGTCCTGGGCGTATTCGCCTTGCAGGCGGTCGACAAAGCCGATAGTGCCGTCGCCGACACGCAAGCGCCAAGCGCGTGCGCTCGCACCTGCAGGCAGGCCCTGCGCGCAGGTGCCGGGGTAGACGTAGCCGTCGACGCCCCGGCGCGCGTGCGCGGCGACCTGCGCGCGCGTACACGCACAAGGATAGGCAGCCCCCCGCGCGAGGAGCGCATCCAGCGCTGTGCGATACAGGCCGAGGCGCCGGCTCTGGTAGACGACTTCGCCGTCCCACTCGAAGCCGTACGCCTCCAATGTCCGCAGGATCGCGTCGGCCGCGCCCGGCACCATGCGCGGCGCATCGAGGTCCTCGATCCGGAGCAGCCACTGGCCGCCGTGTGCACGTGCGTCGAGATAGCTGCCCAGCGCCGTCATCAGCGAGCCGGCGTGCAAACGCCCGGTCGGGCTGGGCGCGAAACGGCCGCGGTAAGGCGTGCCGGCCGCTCCTTGCGGGTGGCTATCCGTGCTTCGGTTCAAGGCGCTGGCTCCGGACAAAAGGGCACGTTTTAACCGATTGCCCCCCCGGCGTAAACTGTGCGCCGCCGATTTACCCCATCGTCAAGTCGCGGCGAGCACCGGCAACGCCATCACGAACGCGGCGCCCCCAAGCTTGGTGCTGCGCCCGACCCGGATCCCGCCTCCCGCGCGCTCGGCCTGCTTCTTGGCGATCGCAAGGCCCAGCCCGGTACCGCCGACCCGCCCGGAAAAGAAAGGCTCGAAGATGCGCGCCTGTAGCGCCGGCTCGACCCCCGGCCCGTCATCCTCGACCAAGAATTCGAGGCATCCCCCTTCCTCTGTCACCTGCAGCTTCACCTGCCCGCCGCGCGGGGCAAACGAGAGTGCATTCTCAGCCAGGGCCACCCAGGCCGATAGCAGCGCCTTGCGTTCGCCGCGTACAGACACCCCGGCACTCAGGGCCATGTGGGTCGACAGCGCGATCCCTGCCCGCTCGCATTGCGGCTGGAGCATCGCGACCAGTTCCTCGAACAGCGGCTGCGCGGCCACCACGCCGCCCTCGTCCTCACTGCGCACGAAGCCGAGCATGTTCTGCACCAGGCTCTCGAGCGCCCGCACCCGGTCGACGACCTTGCCGGCAAAGCGGGTACGCTCGGCCGACGGCAAGTCGTCCCTTTGCAGGTTCGCCGCGTAGAGCAGCGCCGTCGACAAGGGCGTGCGCAACTGGTGCGCGAGCGACGCGGCCATCTGCCCCATCGACGCGAGCCTTTGCTGCTGGGCGAGTTGCTCGTGCAGGCGATTCAGCGGCGTGACGTCGTGCAGCAGCACCAACGCCGCACCGTCCTCGCGCAAGGGACAGGTCTGCACCTGCAAAAAGCGGGTCTGCCCGTCATCCGCAGGCAGGCGCAGCAGCGGCGCGTCATCGCCAGGCACAAAAGGCAACACTTCCTGCGGCCAGCGCTTGCCCGGCACAAGCGTCGGCAACAGCGCCTGCGCGGCGGGGTTGGCCGAAACGACATACCCCGCACGGTCAAGCTCGAGCACCCCGGCGGGCAGCGCCTCCAGCAACAAGGACAGACGGGTGGCCAGCGCCTCGTTGCGGGCGGCCTCGGCACGCAAGGCCTCGTTGGCAGCAGCAAGCTTCCCGCCCAGCACGGCGACCTGTTCTTCGAGCTGCTGGTAGGCGCCGATCAGGCGGGAAGAGAGCTCGTTGAACTGCTCGAAAGCCTGTTCGAGACGCACCGAGTCCGACTCTGTTGCAGTTTTGGACTGAGGGTTCACTTGGGTTGTAATTTTTCCTATCACAATTGACTACGCCGTTTGTAAATTGCAGTTAATCCGTATGATAATATCGCTGGTATTTATAGATAGCCGCTCCAGCACGATACGCGTTCGACGCTGGCGCATCTGCGCTGTTTGCCGCATGGCTATCCGGACCTGATTGTGACGGAGGTTGTTGTGTCTGAGCTGCTCAAGAAAATCGATGCCCGCACCAAGCTGGCAGGCACCAACAAGCTGGAAATCCTGCTGTTCTCGCTGGGCGTCGACCAACGCACCGGCCGTAAGGAAACCTTCGGCATCAACGTTTTCAAGGTCCGCGAAGTGATGCGCACCCCGGAGATCACCACCGCGCCGGAAATGCCGGCGTCGGTCGAGGGCATGGTCAGCCTGCGCGGCACGCTGGTCCCGGTGATTGATCTGGCCAAATACACCGGCGTCGTCAGCGAAAAGAAGCCGGACATCATGATCGTGACCGAGTACAACGGCCACACCCAAGGCTTCCTGGTCGAGGCGGTCGACACCATCCTGCGCCTTGACTGGTCGGCGATGCGCGTGCCGCCGGACATGATCACCAACCGCATGGGCGGCCTGGTCACCGCCGTTACCGAGCTGGACACCGGCACGCTGGTGATGATGATGGACGTCGAGAAAGTGCTGGCCGAAACAGCGATGTCGGAAGACAACGACGCCCACTACTTCCTGAGTATCGAGCCGTTACATGAAGAGCGCATGGTCTTCTTCGCCGACGATTCGGCCGTCGCCCGCCGCCAGATCGAACGCACGCTCGGCGCGATGAACGTCCGCTACAGCATGGCACCGAACGGCATGCAGGCGTGGGAATCGCTGCAAAAGATAGCGACCCAGGCCGAACTGGCCGGCCAGAAAACTTCCGAGCTATTACACCTAGTACTGACCGACGTCGAGATGCCGGCGATGGACGGCTATATGCTGACCCGGATGGTCAAGTCTGACCCGCGCTTTGCCGGCATTCCTGTTCTGATGCACTCGTCCCTGTCCGGCAACTCGAACCAGAAGCTTGGCGAGTCGGTCGGCGTGGACGCTTACGTCTCGAAGTTCGAGCCGCAGAAGCTGTCGATGAAGATCCGGGAAATGCTCAAGCTCTGAGCGTGCCGTCACCCGACTAGATTAAGGAAAAAATCGTGCCACTGTCCGCATCTGATGCGTCCTTGCTCGCGACGGTCGACGCCCGTACCAAACTGGCCGGCTCCAACAAGATGGAGATCCTGCTGTTCTCGCTGGGCTCGCGCGAAACCTTCGGCATCAACGTGTTCAAGGTGAGGGAGGTCTCGCAGACCCCGCACATCACGCGCACGCCGAACATGCCGCAAGGCGTCGAAGGCGTGATCTCGCTGCGCGGCAACATCATCCCGGTGATTACGCTGGCCCGTTTCGTCGGCGACTGCGACCCCAAGCGCCGCTTCGAAACGATGATTGTCACCGAGTTCAACCGTAGCACGCAGGCGTTCTTGGTCGACTCGGTCGACCGCATCATCCGCGTCGACTGGGACAAGGTACGCGCCCCCGAGAACATGTTCAGCGCCAACACCCAGACGCTGATCACCGCCGTCACCGAGTTGGAGGATGGCAAGCTCGTCTCTATCCTCGACGTCGAGCAGATCCTGGCCAGCACGCTGGGCGAGACACGGGTACCGGACCTGCCACAGGCGCAACTGGGCAACGAGCAGTTCGTCTTCTTCGTCGACGACTCGATGGTCGCGCGCAAAGAAATCACCGGCGTGCTCGACAAGATGCGCGCCAAATACCATCAGGCGACCAACGGCCGCGAGGCCTGGGACCGGCTGCAGACTTTCGCGTCTCGCCGCTTCGGCGAGGACGAATCGCTCGCCGACACACTCAAGCTGATCCTGGTCGACGCAGAAATGCCGGAGATGGACGGTTACGTGCTGACCCGCCTGATCAAGAGCGACCGCCGTTTCGACGGCATCCCGGTCGTCATGCATTCTTCACTGTCGTCCAACGCGAACCGGGCAATGGGCGCCAGCGTGGGGGTGGACGCCTACGTCGCCAAGTTCGACCCCAAGGTCCTGGCCGATACCCTGCTTCCCTATCTGCAGGCTTCGTAGAATAATCGCCGCATCGACATCATAGGATTTGGCATAAGACATGGCAGACAAGAACACGCGCTTCCTCATCGTGGATGACTTTTCCACGATGCGCCGCATCGTCCGCAACCTGCTCAAGGAGCTCGGCTTTACCAACGTGGACGAGGCTGAAGACGGGCAGGTCGCCCTGCACAAACTGAAGAACCAGCCGTTCGACTTCATCGTCTCGGACTGGAACATGCCCAACATGACGGGCATCGAGCTCTTGAAGGCCGTGCGCGCCGACCCGCAACTGCGTCACTTGCCCTTCCTGATGATTACCGCTGAAGCCAGGCGTGAGAACATCATCGAAGCGGCGACCTCCGGGGCCAGCGGCTACATCGTCAAGCCGTTCACCGCGGTGACCCTGGAGGAGAAGCTCAACAAGATTTTCCAGGTGATGGGTAAATAAGCCCTGTGTTCACGAGGAGTCAGTAAAGTGTCGGATAATTTCCTGGAAAGCGGCGACTCGCCGGAACTTGAGGCGCTGTTCGACAGCATCGCCCTGCAAAACCCCAGCTGGGGCCCCGAAGAAGCCGCAGCAGCCGAGACAGCCGTCGCTAGCGTCGCCGCCTCCCTGTCCGGCCAGATGGAGCTTTACGCCCAAATCGGCCAGATCACCCGCAAGATGCACGACTCCCTGCGCGAACTGGGCTTCGACAAGTCGCTGAGCAAGGTCGCCGAGGCCATTCCGGACGCCAAGGGCCGCCTGAACTACATCGCCGACCTTACGGAGAATGCCGCCGAACGCGTACTCAACGCGACCGACATTGCCCGCCCGATCCAGGACCGACTCGAGCGTGACGCCAGTGCGTTGTCTACCCGCTGGAACAAGCTGTACGCGAACGAGCTGTCGGTCGAAGAATTCAAGCAACTGGCCGACGCGACCCGCAGCTACCTCGCCGGTGTCCCCGGCCATACTGGCCAGACCAACGCGCAGTTGCTCGAGATCGTGATGGCGCAGGACTTCCAAGACCTAACCGGACAGGTGATCAAGAAGGTCATGGAAATGGTCGCCATCCTAGAGAATGAGCTGCTCTCCGTACTGATCGCGCACTCGCCCGTCGAGAAAAAGGTCGACCTCGAGACTTCCTTGCTCAACGGTCCGGTGGTCAATCCCACCGGCCGCGCCGATGTGGTCACCAACCAGCAGCAGGTCGACGACCTGCTCGAGAGCCTCGGCTTTTAAGCTAGCCCGGCCCAGAATAACGCCGCACAGAACGCCGCACAGGAAGAGAAGCCATGAGCGAATTTGCTGGAATGGAAGAACTGCTGCAGGATTTCCTGCTTGAGTCGTCCGAGTTGCTCTCCGACGTCGACAACAAACTCGTCGAACTGGAAAAGCGCCCCAACGACAAGGCGCTCCTGAACGATATTTTCCGTGGCTTCCATACCATCAAGGGCGGCGCAGGCTTCCTGAACGCCGCGCCCATGGTCACGCTGTGCCACCGCACCGAAAATCTGTTCGACAAACTGCGCAATGGCGAACTGCCGCTGAACCCGGGCCTGATGGACACCATCCTCGACGCGACCGGCCAAGTCCGCGAGATGTTCGGCCGCATGGGCCAGGGCCTGATGCCGGCCAGCGCGCCGCAAGCGCTGCTCTCCGCCCTCGACAATGCACTGGCAGGCGGCGCGGCAGCGCCGGTAGCGCCGACCGCAGCCCCCACCGCCCCCGCCGTGACGACGCCCACTCCGGCCCCAGCTCCGGCCGCAGCCACGTCAGGTGCCCAAGATCCGGACTGGCAGCAACTGTATGGCGCCGTCACCGGCCAGACCCCGCCGGCCGCGCCCGCTCCGGCCGCACAAGCGGTCCAAGTAGCGCAGGCTGTGGCCATCACCCAACCCGTGCCCCCCTCCCCCGCACAACCTGCTGCCCAGCGCTCGGCGCCGGCCAAGCAAGCCGCGGCCAGCGCGCCGGCACCTGTCGAAAACACGATCCGCATCGACACGCACCGCCTGGACCAAGTCCTCAACCTGTCGGGCGAGATCGGCCTGACCAAGAACCGGCTGACCACGCTCAGAACCGAGATCCTGCAGGGCAACGCAGAGGCGCACACGCTGCGCTCGCTGGACGAGGCGATCAGCCAGCTCGACCTGTTGGTCGGCGACCTGCAGAACGCGGTAATGAAGACCCGCATGCAGCCGATCGGTCGCCTGTTCCAGAAGTACCCGCGCTTGGCACGTGACCTTGCCCGCCAGTTGGGCAAGGAAGTCGAGCTGGTGATCACCGGTGAAGAAACCGAACTCGACAAGACCATGATCGAGGACCTGAACGACCCGCTGGTCCATCTGGTCCGCAACGCGGTCGACCACGGCGTCGAGCCAACCGAAGAGAGGATCGCCGCCGGCAAGGAAGCGCAATCGCAGGTTCTCCTGTCGGCAGAGCAGGTCGGCGACCACATCGTGATCTCGATCACCGACGACGGCCGCGGCATGAGCGCCGAAGCGCTGCGCCGCAAAGCCATCGAGAAGGGCCTGATCGACGCCGAGACTGCCAACTCGCTCGACGAGAAGCAATCGCTGCAGCTGATCTTCCTGCCCGGCTTCTCGACCAAGGACCAGATCTCCAGCGTGTCCGGCCGCGGCGTCGGCATGGACGTGGTGCGCACCAATATCCAGAAGCTGAACGGCCGCATCGACATCAACTCGATCCCGGGCGAGGGAACCCGCATCAGCATCTCGCTGCCACTCACCCTGGCGATCCTGCCGGTACTGGTAGTACGCGTCTGCAACCAGCCATTCGCCGTACCGCTGGCCATGGTCCGCGAGATCATCCCGATCGAGCAGGCCTCGATGCAGGAAGTCTCCGGCAAGCCGACCATCGTCGTGCGCGACGAGATACTGCCCTTGAGGACGCTGTCCGGCCTGCTGGGCTGGGAGCCGACGCAAAAACCCTCGTTCGGCGTGCTGATGCAGTCGGCCGAGAAGTCGTTCATCCTCGCCGTCGACTCCTTCGTCGGCCGTGACGATGTGGTGATCAAGCCGCTGGAAAACATCCGTCCGCGCGGCGTGGCCGGCGCGACACTATCCGGCGACGGCGCGGTGGTGCTGGTGCTCGACATGGAAGATTTGCTCAAACCGCAGGAAGCCAACGCGCAAGCTTCGCGCAGCCTCGAACTGCTTGCACTGTAAACACAAACCTTGAAACCAGCCCGACATTACCTCGCCCGCCAGCCCATCACCGACGACCGACAGCAACTCGTCGGTTACGAGCTGCTGTACCGCAATAGCCAGGACAGCCTGCACAACGCCTTGGGCGGCACACTCGAAGCGGATACGGCCCTGCTGACCAACCTGCTGGGCAGCGTCCAGCAGACCAACGGCCTGCTTGAGGACAAGCTGGTCTACCTCAATGTCGGCGAAGCGATGCTGATGAGCGAGATGGTCGAATTGCTGCCGGCTAACCGTGTCCGGCTGGAAGTCTCTGCCCGGCTCGCCTCGTCCCGCGAGCTACTGGCCCGCATGCGCTCCTTGCGGCAGCAGGGTTTCACCTTTTCGCTCGACCACTTCGAACTGACCCCGTCTGTCGAGCCCTTCCTCGACCAAGTCAGCGCAGTGAAACTCGACGTTCAACGCCTCACTCCAGCCATCCTATCCAGTGCAGCGGACCGGTTGCGCCACTATCCGCTGCTGCGCATCGCTGAACGGGTGGAGGCTCCATCGCAGTTCCGGCTATGCCAGGAGCTCGGACTTGAGGCCTTTCAGGGCTACCACTTTGCCCACCCCGAGACACTGACAGGGCAGAGCCTGCCGCCTGGATTGTACAATGTCCTGCGCCTGCTCAGTCTGGTTCGCGCGGACGCACCGATCGCAGAAATCGAGACGATCCTTAAGACCGACCTCGCGCTTTCACTGAAACTGTTGCGCTTCGTCAACTCGGCCGCGGCCGGACAACCCGTACGCATCCAATCGTTTGCCCACGCGGTAACCGTGCTCGGCTACCGTCGGCTGTACCGCTGGTTGACCTTGCTGCTGATCACCAGTGAAACCGCCGCACGACCACATTCGGTACTGGTGCGCACCGCCACCGTCCGTGCGCGCACCCTGGAAAACCTGGCTGAACGACTGGGCCTTCCGCAGACGCAGCGTGACATCCTGTTCATCTGCGGCCTGTTCTCGCTACTCGACGTCACCCTCGACGTCCCGATGCAGACCATCCTGCGTCAAGTCGCGCTCCCCGCCGAGGTTTCGGCGACGCTTGAACACCGAACCGGCCGCGCAGGTGACCTCCTGGCACTAGTGTGCAGTCTTGAACGAATGGATACAGGCGCCGCCACCACCCGCCTCGCACAGGATCAGGACCTCGACGCACAGACTGTGAACGACTGCCACTGCGAAGCCATCGGCTGGGCCGAGACACTGGGGTTATAATCGGCGCTTTGCCGCCCGTGTCTTGCCCCACATGAACCTGCTTGCCATCGACACCACGACCGACTACCTGTCGCTTGCCCTGAACTGCGGGGACGCTGTCGTCGAACACCACGAACGTGTCGGCCAGAAGCACGCCGAACTGCTGCTGCCGACCCTCTCCACCCTGCTGCGACAAGCCGGCTGCGAGTTGTCGGCCATCGGCGGCATCACCTTTTCGTGCGGGCCGGGCTCGTTCACCGGTGTGCGCATCGCCTGTTCCGCCGCGCAAGGGCTGGGCTATGCGCTCGCCGTCCCGCTCTACCCGATCCCGACGCTGGACGTCCTCGCCTGGCAGTGCCGCGGCAGCCGCACCCTCGCCTGTCTCGACGCGCGCATGAACCAGGTCTACTACGCCTGCTACGACGAACAGGCACGCCCGCTGACCGCCATCCGTGTGGCGGACCCGCAGGCCATCGCGCCCGCGGAAGGCGACTGGCTGGTCGCCGGCGACGGCTTTGCCCGCTACCAGGACGCGCTGCGTGCTGCGCTCGGCACGCAGCTAGCCGCGAGCAACGACACCGTGCAGCCGCACGCACGCGCCCTGCTCGAGATGGCAGGCTCGGGCGCCTACCCTGCGGTCGATGCCCGCGACGCCGAAATCCTCTACGTGCGCAACAAGGTCGCGCTGACCGTCAGCGAGCAGCAGGCGCGCCGCGCATGAACATCCGCAACGCCCTGCCCGAAGACTGCCCGCAACTCGCCCGCCTGGAAGCCGAAGTCACGCAGCTCCCGTGGAGCGCCGCACAGTACGCGGGCTCGCTCTCGGCGGGCCACCGCTTCTGGGTCTGCGAAGATGAGGGGGGAATTGTCGCGTGGGCGGTCACCCTCAGCGTGCTGGACGAAGCAGAACTCCTGAATATCGCCACCGCCGCGCCCCGGCAGGGCCGCGGGCTTGCCCGCGCCCTGCTCGACGCGCTGTGCGCCGGGCTCGCTGCGCAAGGTTGCACGCTTTTAAGGCTGGAAGTGCGCGAGAGCAACACCCGCGCCCGCCGGCTGTATACATCCGCCTGCTTTACCGAGAGCGGCGTACGTAAGCACTACTACCGCAGCGCCAACGGCCGCGAACACGCGATCCTGATGGAGAAGGCACTATGAGCCGCCGGCTGACCCTCGTCGACGCGATGGGCCTGGGCCCGGCCTGGCATCCGCGCGGCGTCTACCCGCAGGCGGAGGCAGAGGTCCCCGTCGCCGCGGCCGCCACCCAACCCGCCCATGCCACGCCAGCCCCTCTGCCTGAAAGCCCGCCGGCCGCACACGCGCTGCAGCTCCCCGCACAGCAAGAAGCGGCGCCGCCCGCCCCGGCCATCGCCACACCGTCCGCCCCGGCACTGGGCTGGGACACGCTCGCCCAGACGGTCGCCGCCTGTCAGGCCTGCCCGCTGGCTGCGACCCGGCGGCAGACGGTGTTCGGCCGTGGCAACCCCGAGGCACGCTGGATGCTGGTTGGCGAGGCGCCCGGGGAGCAGGAAGACCGCCAGGGCGAACCCTTTGTCGGCCGCGCCGGCCAACTGCTCGACAATATGCTCGCCGCACTGGGGCTGGACCGCGACCGCGACGTCTATATCGCCAACGTGGTCAAGTGCCGCCCGCCCGGCAACCGCAACCCGGAGCCGGCCGAGATCGCCGCCTGCCGCGGCTATCTGGACGCGCAGATCGCGCACGTGAAGCCAGACATCATCCTCGCGCTCGGCCGCTTTGCCGCGCAGACGCTGCTGGGCAGCGACGAGACGATCGGCCGCCTGCGCGGCAGGGAGCACCGGTTCGGCACCATCCCGCTCATCGCCACCTTCCACCCGGCCTACCTGCTACGCAGCCCGGCCGAAAAGGCCCGCGCCTGGCAGGACCTGCTGCTGGCCCGCCGCCTGCTCGGCTGAGTACCCGGAACGCAGGCAACAAAAAACCCTTCGCGAAATCCGCGAAGGGTTTTTATCCAGCCAAGGGAAAACAGCTTACTTGAGCTTGGTTTCCTTGTACGCCACATGCTTGCGAGCGACGGGATCGTACTTCTTGATCTCCATCTTTTCGGGCATGGTGCGCTTGTTCTTGGTCGTGGTGTAGAAGTGGCCGGTGCCAGCGGTCGATTCGAGTTTGATCTTGTCGCGCATGATATTCCTTCGCTATTCGGCTTGATCAGATTTCGCCACGAGCACGCAGGTCGGCGAGGACGGACTCGATGCCGTTCTTGTCGATGGTGCGCAGGGCTGCGTTGGAGACGCGCAGGCGCACCCAACGGTTCTCGCTCTCTACCCAGAACTTGCGGTATTGCAGGTTCGGCAGGAAACGGCGTTTCGTTTTGTTATTGGCGTGGGAAACATTGTTCCCGGTCATCGGACGCTTGCCGGTGACTTTGCATACACGCGCCATGGTTAATCACTCCCAAAACCGGTAAAAACCGGCTTTATATCACAAAAACAGGCAGATAAACAAGCCATCAGGCGCGCACGGAAACAAAGGCTTCGGCACGCGCAAACCGGTGTGCATTGTAACGGATTTACCGGCATGCGCCAGCGTTTTTTCCGTAAAAAACAGGTGCTTCGACGACAAGGCCGTCACCGGGCCGGCCGGGCGCAGGCTGCGCCGTCGGCTTCATTTGTCCGGGAAATCGGGTTAGAATCCCGGATTCCCACAGAGTCGCATTCCCATGACCAAGTACATCTTCGTGACCGGTGGCGTCGTATCCTCCCTGGGCAAGGGCATTGCCGCCGCGTCCATCGCCGCTATCCTCGAATCCCGCGGGCTGAAAGTCACCATGCTGAAGCTCGACCCGTACATCAACGTCGACCCGGGCACCATGAGCCCGTTCCAGCACGGCGAAGTCTTCGTAACCGAAGACGGCGCCGAGACCGACCTTGACCTCGGCCACTACGAGCGCTTCATCCGCGCGAAGATGAAGAAGAGCAACAACTTCACCACCGGCCAGGTCTACGAATCGGTCATCGCCAAGGAGCGCCGCGGCGACTACCTGGGCGGCACCGTGCAGGTGATCCCGCACATCACCGACGAGATCAAGCTGAAGGTGCGTGAAGGCGCCGGCGACGTCGACGTCGCCATCGTCGAGATCGGCGGTACCGTCGGCGACATCGAATCGCTGCCCTTCCTGGAAGCGATCCGCCAGATGCGCTCCAACCTCGGCCGCAAGAACACGCTGTACGTGCACCTCTCCTACGTGCCGTTCATCGCCACCGCCGGCGAGATCAAGACCAAGCCGACCCAGCACTCGGTGAAGGAGCTGCGCGAGATCGGCATCCAGCCGGACATCCTCTTGTGCCGGATGGACCGCGAGCTGCCGGAAGACGAGAAGCGCAAGATCGCCCTCTTCTGCAACGTCGAAGAGAACGCGGTGATCGGCTGCTACGACGCCGACTCCATCTACAAGGTGCCGGGCATGCTGCACGCGCAGAGCATCGACGACATCATCTGCGAACACCTGCAGCTTGACCTGCCAAAGGCCGACCTCGCCGCGTGGAACGACATTATCGACTCGATCGAGCACCCCGAGCACGAGATCAAGATCGCGATGGTCGGCAAGTACGTCGACCTGACCGAGTCGTACAAGTCGCTGTCCGAGGCACTCAAGCACGCCGGCATCCATAACCGCACCAAGGTCGACATCGTCTACGTCGACTCCGAAGAGATCGAGCGCGAAGGTGCCGGCTCGCTCGCCGGCATGGACGCGATCCTAGTGCCGGGCGGCTTCGGCAAGCGCGGCGTCGAAGGCAAGATCAAGGCTGTCAAGTTCGCCCGCGAGAACAACATCCCCTACCTCGGCATTTGCCTGGGCATGCAGATCGCGCTGATCGAATACGCGCGTGACGTGGCCGGCATGGCCGGCGCCAACTCGACCGAGTTCGACGGCGACACCGAATACCCGGTGGTCGCGCTGATCGACGAGTGGGTGAACCACGACGGCAAGGTCGAGACCCGCGACGAGAACTCCAACCTGGGCGGCACCATGCGCCTGGGCGGCCAGGCATGCGAACTCGCACCGGGCTCGCTGGCTGCACGCGTGTACGGCGCCGAGACCATCACCGAGCGCCACCGCCACCGCTACGAAGTCAACAATCACTACGTGCCGCGCCTGCAGGACGCGGGCCTCGTTTTCTCCGGCCGCTCGGCCGGCCACGAGAAGCTGGTCGAGACCATCGAGCTGCCGGAACACCGCTGGTTCTTCGCCTGCCAGTTCCACCCGGAGTTCACCTCCACCCCGCGCGACGGCCACCCGCTGTTCTCGGCTTACGTGAAAGCCGCGCTCGCCTACCAGGCCGACCGCAAGGCCTGAGTGTGAACCGCCGGGCGGCGTGCCGCCCGGCTGCACAGGAGACAACAGATGAAACTCACCGGATTTGATGTCGGCCTCGACAAGCCGCTGTTCCTGATCGCAGGCCCCTGCGTGATCGAAAGCCTGCAGATGGCGCTCGACACCGCCGGCGCGCTCAAGGAAATCACCGACGAGCTCGGCATCCCGTTCATCTACAAGTCGAGCTTCGACAAGGCCAACCGCTCGTCGGGCAAGTCCTTCCGCGGCTTCGGCATTGAAGAAGGCCTGAAGATCCTTGCCGAGGTGCGCAGCCAGATCGGCGTGCCGGTGCTGACCGACGTGCATACCGAAGAACAGGTCCCGCACGTGGCCGCCGTCGTCGACGTCCTGCAGACACCGGCCTTCCTCGCCCGCCAGACAGACTTCATCCGCGCCGTCGCCGTGTGCGGCAAGCCGGTCAACATCAAGAAGGGCCAGTTCATGGCGCCGGGCGACATGAAGAACGTGATCGACAAGGCGCGCGACGCGGCCATCGAAGCCGGGCTCGACCCGGGCCGCTTCATGGCCTGCGAGCGCGGTGCCTCGTTCGGCTACAACAATCTGGTCTCCGACATGCGCTCGCTGGCGATCATGCGCGAAACCGGCTGCCCGGTCGTCTACGACGCGACCCATTCGGTCCAGTTGCCTGGCGGCCAGGGCACCGCGTCCGGTGGCCAGCGCGAGTTCGTACCGGTACTCGCCCGTGCAGCTGTCGCTGCCGGCATCGCCGGCATCTTCATGGAAACGCACCCGAACCCGTGCGAGGCGCTGTCCGACGGCCCGAACGCATGGCCCTTGGGGCGCATGAAGGAACTGCTCGCGACGCTGTCCGAGATCGACCGGTTGGTCAAGTCGGCACCGCTGGCCGAGTCCACGCTCTGACACGCAACCTGATTGACGGTCAGGCCCATCGCCTGGCCGAAGCTTTGCACACCAACCAAGCTTGAAATAGGGGAAAACAATGAGTTCGATCATCGACGTCGTCGCCCGCGAAATCCTGGATTCGCGCGGCAACCCGACCGTTGAATGCGATGTGCTGCTCGAATCGGGCGTGATGGGCCGCGCGGCAGTGCCGTCCGGTGCGTCGACCGGCGAGAAGGAAGCGCTCGAGCTGCGCGACGGCGACAAGTCGCGCTACCTGGGCAAGGGCGTGCTCAAGGCGGTCGAGCATATCAACACCGAGATCTGCGAAGCGATCATCGGCCTGGACGCCGCCGACCAGGCGTTCATCGACAAGACGCTGATCGAACTGGACGGCACCGACAACAAGGGCCGTCTGGGCGCCAACGCGCTGCTCGCCGTGTCGATGGCCGTCGCCCGCGCCGCCGCCGAAGACTCCGGCTTGCCGCTGTACCGCTACCTGGGCGGCGCTGGCCCGATGGCGCTGCCGGTACCGATGATGAACGTGATCAACGGCGGCGCGCATGCCAACAACACGCTCGACATCCAGGAATTCATGGTCATGCCGGTCGGCGCACCAACCTTCCGCGAGGCGCTGCGCTGCGGCGCGGAGATCTTCCACGCGCTGAAGAAGATCTGTGACGGCAAAGGCTACGCGACCACCGTCGGTGACGAAGGCGGCTTCGCGCCGAACCTGGAAAGCCACGAAGACGCGATCCGCCTGATCCTCGAGGCTATCGACGCCGCCGGCTACGTCGCAGGCCAGGACGTGCTGCTCGCGCTCGACTGCGCGTCCAGCGAGTTCTACCGCGACGGCAAGTACCACCTGACCGCGGAAAACCTCTCGCTCTCCTCGGCCGAGTTCGCCGACTACCTGGCGACCCTGGTCGACAAGTACCCGATCATCTCGATCGAGGACGGCATGAGCGAGCACGACTGGGACGGCTGGAAGATCCTGACCGAGCGGCTGGGCGAGCGCGTGCAACTGGTCGGCGACGACCTGTTCGTCACCAACCCGCAGATCCTCGCCGAAGGCATCCAGGGCGGCCTCGCCAACGCGCTCCTGGTCAAGGTCAACCAGATCGGCACCCTGTCCGAGACCCTGAAGGCAGTCGACCTGGCCAAGCGCTCGCGCTACACCAGCGTGATGAGCCACCGCTCGGGTGAGACCGAGGACAGCACCATCGCCGACCTCGCCGTCGCGACCAACTGCATGCAGATCAAGACCGGTTCGCTGTCCCGCTCCGACCGCATGGCCAAGTACAACCAGCTCCTGCGCATCGAGGAAGAACTCGGTGATGCAGCCTGGTACCCGGGCCGTGCCGCGTTCTACCACCTGAAGTAAGCTGCCATGCGAGCGCTGACCCTGGTGCTGGTTGCCCTGATCCTTGCCTTGCAGTGGCCGTTATGGTTCGGCAAAGGCAGCTGGCTCAGGGTCTGGCAGCTCGACAAGCAGGTGACGGAACAGCAGGCGGTCAACCTCAAGTTGGCCGCCCGCAACGCCGCCCTCGACGCTGAAGTGCGCGACCTCAAGCAGGGCACCGCGGCGATCGAGGAGCGTGCACGCAACGAACTTGGCATGATCCGCCCCGGCGAGGTGTTTTTCCAGCTGCTGGAGCATGCCGCCGTACCGGCCAAGCCCTGAGCCTTGGCGCCCGACCACCGGCCTGCCCCTCCTACCATCCGAGCCTGGCGATGCCATCGAACAATCCGACCGACCTTGCCCGAGAAACGCTGAGACAGCTGAGCCTGCGCCAGTTGCTGCCCACGCCGGAAAACTACAGCCGCATTTACGCGCAAGTGGCCGGCCTCGAGGGGGACTGCCCGGCAAGACCCCACCGCCTGGTAGAACTGATCGGGCAGGCCTACGGCACGCTGACTCCGCAGACGCAGAGCTACCGGATCAACCTCGCCCGCCTACTGCGCGCGCTGGAAGAGGAAAACTGGGAGCAGGCGCCTCAGCAGCTGATCGACCTCGCCGTACTGCACTACCGCGAGCGCACGCTGACCGACAGCTGGGGCAACCTGATCCTCGGCCTGCTCAAGCTGTGGGACCTGCGCCTGCCCGACCTGTCGCAGTCATACAAGCAGGCCGCGCTCGAGCGGCTGATGATCACCTTCGGCAGCCAGCCCGAACTGCTCAACGAAAAACTCTCCCGCCTGATTGCCGACTGGGGGCGCGGCGTGCGCGACGACAGCGTCAACGAGGCGCTGCCCGCCGCGCTGCCCGCCGCAACCGGCAACGGCAGCCATGCCCGTTGGTGCACCCTGCTCTCGCTGGTGCTGCACCACGGCATCGAACCCCGCCTGCTGCACGCGCCGGCGCTGGTCGAGCCCTACCAGGCGCTGCTTGCGAACCTGTCGCAACTGGCCGACGACGCCGAAGCCATCGCCAGCTGGCACGACGCCCTGCGTGCCTTCCTGATCCAGCTCGAGCTTCACCGCCAGCAGGACGAGCGCGTCGCCAGCGGCCTGACCAACCTGCTGCAGCTGCTGCTATCCAATATCGCCGAGCTCAACCGTTCGGACGCCTACCTGCTTGGGCAGATCGAGAGCCTGCAGGCCATCCTCGCCTCGCCCGAACTGTCGATGCAGCAGGTGTACCAGCTGGAAGTCAGCCTCAAGGAGGTCATCTGCAAGCAGGGCGAACTGAAGAGCTCGCTCGACGAGGCCGCCAGCTCGCTGCGCGGCCTGCTCGACACCTTCCTCGCGCAGCTGGCGAAGATGAGCGATGACACCGAGCAGTTCCACCACAAGGTTTCCGAATACCAGGACGCGCTGCGCCAGAGCGACGCACCGACCGAGATCCGCCGCATTGCCGACGCCCTGCTGGGCGACACCGAAACCATGCAGCAGGTGCTCAGCAACTCGCGCGACGGGCTGCGTCTGGCGCAGGACAAGGTCGAGGCCGCCCAGCAGCGCATTTCGGAGCTGGAGCGCGCGCTGGAAAGCGCCAGCGCCAAGGTGCAGGAAGACCAGCTGACCGGCACCTACAACCGGCGCGGGCTGGACGAGCACTTCGCGCGCGAGCTGTGCCGTGCCGAACGCACCGGCTCGCCGCTGTCGATCGCGCTGATCGACGTCGACAACTTCAAGCAACTGAACGACCGCTTCGGCCACCTGGCCGGCGACCGCGCGCTGCGCTTCCTGGCGGACGCGATCCGCCACAACCTGCGCCCTTCGGACATCTGCGCGCGCTTTGGCGGGGAGGAGTTCGTGGTGCTGCTGCCTGACACGCCGGTTGCCGAGGCAAAGAATGTGATGCACAGGCTGCAGCGCGAGCTGACCCGCACCTTCTTCCTGACCAACAACGACAAGCTGGTGATCACCTTCAGCGCGGGTGTCGCGCAATGGCATCTGGGCGAGAAGGAGGCCGACGTGATCGACCGCGCCGACCGTGCGATGTACCAGGCCAAGCTCGCCGGCAAGAACCGGACCTGCTCGGCCGAGCCTGACACACAGGTTCCCTGCTGAACCTCGGGCGGCTTAGCCGCCCTTTTTCATGGCCTTGCCCGCTTCGGCGCGCTGGCGGCGCACCGCCTTGGGGTCGGCAATCAGCGGGCGGTAGATCTCGACGCGGTCCTTCTCGCGCAGCACCGTCTCGGCGCGCACCGCCTTGCCGAAGATGCCGAGCTTGAGCGCGTCGACGTCGGCGAGCTCATCCGGAAACTCGGCTTGCAGACCCGAGCGCACCACCGCGTCGCGTGCGCCGGTACCCGCCGGCACCCTCAGGCGCACCAGCTTCTGGCGGGAGGGCAGCGCGAACACCACTTCGACTTCGATCATCGGCTCAGTCATCACCGTATTTCCTGTCGGCTTCGCGGATGAAGGCGTCGACCAGCGAGCCCGAGATATGGCCGAACACCGGGCCGATCACCTTTTCCAGCAGGTGGCTGGAGAATTCGTAGCTAAGCCTGAACTCGACCCGGCAGCCGAAGTCGCCCAGCGGCGTGAACTGCCAGCCACCCTCGAGCGAGCGGAATGGCCCGTCGACCAGCTGCATCGAGATCGACTCGGGCGGACGGTTGACGTTGCGCGTGGTGAAATGCTGGCGCACCTTCAGGTAGTCGATATGCAGGCTGGCGACCAGGGCCTGGTCGTCCTGCTCGACCACCTCGGCGTGGCTGCACCACGGCAAAAAACGGGGGTAATGGGCAAAATCAGATACCAGCGCGTACATCTGCTCGGGCGTGTGCGCGACCAGGACTTTCTTCTCGACGACCTGCATGCAAACGGAGGGAAAAGGCGAAAGCGTCACGATACACGAAGCGCCGACCCGGCGACAAGGCACCGCGGGGCGCACGCTTTGGCAGGCGGCGCCCTTCTGTTAGAATGTCGGATTACTTGAGGCGGACAAGCATGAGCATCATCCAGAATCGGAAAGCCTTCCACGATTACTTCATCGAGGAGCAGGTCGAGGCCGGGCTGGTGCTGGAAGGCTGGGAAGTCAAGGCCATCCGCGCCGGCCGCGTGCAGTTGAAGGAAAGCTATGTCGTATGGCAAAGGGGCGCCTTCTGGCTGATCGGCTGCCACATCACCGCGCTGCAGTCCGCGTCGACCCATGTGCGGCCGGACCCGGTGCGCTCCCGCAAGCTGCTGTTGTCGCAGGCCGAGATCAACCGCTTCATCGGCAAGGTCGAACGCGCAGGCTACACCATGGTCGCGCTCGACCTGCACTACACCAAGGGCCGCATCAAGGTCCAGGTCGGCCTTGCCAAGGGCAAGAAGCAGCACGACAAGCGCGAGAGCGAGAAAGAGCGCGAGTGGCAGCGCGAGAAACAGCGCATCATGAAGGACAACCGCTAAATGCGGCCTAGCGCGACCTTCCCGCTGCTGCTGATCGTGCTGGGCACGCTGTGGTTCCTGCACTCGACCGCGCTCCTGCCCGACACCACCACCTTGCTCGCCATCCTGCTGGCGGGCGCCGGCGTCGCACTGCTCGCCATCGACGGCGTCAACAAGTCGACGCTGGTCGCCTCCCCGCTGATGGTCTACGCCGGTGCCGCCGTCTGGCTATACCGGCACTGGGCGCTGCAGCTCTCGCACGTGCTGTCGCTGGGCATGGTGCTCGCCGGCTTGCTGATGCTCATCGCCCGCAGCGACCGTATTCCCGACAAAGGCCGAGGCGCGGACGCCCCCGAGCGCTGAGCCTCCCATCTACCAAGGACTGACATGGACAAGATCCTCATTCTCGACTTCGGCTCCCAAGTCGCCCAGCTGATCGCCCGCCGCGTGCGCGAAGCTCACGTCTACTGCGAACTGCACCCGTACGACATGCCGATCGACGAGATCCGCGCGTTCGCGCCGAAGGCGATCATCCTCTCCGGCGGCCCGAACTCGGTCTACGAATCCGACTACCAGGCCGACCCGGCCATCTTCGAGATGGGCATCCCCGTACTCGGCATCTGCTACGGCATGCAGTGGATGGCGCAGACCCTCGGCGGCAAGGTCGAGCCGGGCGCCACCCGCGAATTCGGCTACGCCGAAATCAAGGCACGCCACCACTCGAAGATCTTCGAAGGCCTGCAAGACCGTATCGACGACGCCGGCAGCGGCTACCTCGACGTGTGGATGAGCCACGGCGACAAGGTGTCGCAACTGCCGCAAGGCTTCCACATGATCGCCGAGACCCCGGCCTGCCCGATCGCGGCGATGGCCGACGAGGACCGCGGCTTCTACGGCGTGCAGTTCCACCCGGAAGTGACCCACACCAAGCGCGGCACCGAGATGATCCACCGCTTCGTGCTGATGGTCGCAGGCGCCAAGCCCTCGTGGACCATGCCCAACTACATCGAAGAGGCGGTACAGAAGATCCGCGAACAGGTCGGCGACGAGGAAGTGATCCTCGGCCTGTCCGGCGGCGTCGACTCCTCGGTGGCGGCCGCGCTGATCCACCGCGCGATCGGCGACCAGCTCACCTGCGTGTTCGTCGACCACGGCCTGCTGCGCCTGAACGAAGGCAAGATGGTGATGGAGATGTTCGCGCAGAACCTCGGCGTGAAGGTCGTCCACGTCGACGCGGCCGAACAGTTCATGGGCAAGCTCGCCGGCGAATCCGACCCGGAGAAGAAGCGCAAGATCATCGGTGCCGAGTTCGTCGAGGTGTTCCAGCGCGAGTCGGGCAAGCTCGTCAACGCCAAGTGGCTGGCGCAGGGCACCATCTACCCGGACGTGATCGAGTCGGCCGGCGCCAAGACCAAGAAGGCGCACAGCATCAAGAGCCACCACAACGTCGGCGGCCTGCCCGAAGACATGCACCTCAAGCTGCTGGAGCCGCTGCGCGACCTGTTCAAGGACGAAGTGCGCCAGCTGGGCGTCGCGCTCGGCCTGCCGCACGACATGGTGTACCGCCACCCGTTCCCGGGCCCGGGCCTGGGCGTGCGCATCCTCGGCGAAGTGAAGATGGAATTCGCCGACCTGCTGCGCCGCGCCGACGCGATCTTCATCGAAGAGCTGCGTAACACCGTCGACGAGAAGACCGGCAAGAACTGGTACGAGCTGACCAGCCAGGCCTTCGCCGTGTTCCTGCCGGTGAAATCGGTCGGCGTGATGGGCGACGGCCGCACCTACGACTACGTCGTCGCGCTGCGCGCGGTGGTCACCAGCGACTTCATGACCGCGCACTGGGCCGAACTGCCGTACAGCCTGCTGGGCCGCGTCTCCAACCGCATCATCAACGAAGTGCGCGGCATCAACCGTGTCTGCTACGACGTCTCCGGCAAGCCGCCGGCGACCATCGAGTGGGAGTGATGCCCTCGGAGGCGGCGTAAGCCTGCCAAGCATTCCATGCATGCAAGAAGCCCGCGCTTGGCGCGGGCTTTTTCGCGCCTGGCCTGCCGCAAATCAAGACAACGGGAACATTTTGGCGGTAAAAAGGACACATAGGCATTAGCATGGAAATTGTGCTGCGCAGCGCGCAGCTTCCGTCCTGCGTTTCCCAACCGCCCGTTCCAGGAGAGATTGATGACCGATACCGCAGCCCAGACCGAAAAAGCAAAACTGCTCGACGACGTGCGCAGCGTCCTCAACAACACCGAAGAACTGCTCGCCTCCGCCGGTGACAACGGCAGCGAGAAGGCGCGCGAGCTGCACCAGAAGCTGCAGACCAACCTCAAGCTGGCCAAGGCCCGCCTGCTCGACGCGGAAAAGGCCGCGCTCGGCCGTGCCAAGGAAGCGGCCAAGGCGACCGACCACTACGTCCACGAGAACCCGTGGAAGGCGATCGGTATCGCTTCCGCCATCGCCTTCCTGCTCGGCCTGCTGGTCTCGCGCCGCTAAGCGATGGCGTCCAGCCCTAGCCGCCCCGGCACGCTGCGCTCGCTATTCGAGGGTGTGGTCGCGCTGCTGTTCACCCGCGCCGAACTGCTGCATATCGAGCTGGAGGAACAGCAGGAGCGGCTGGTCGGCAACGTCATCTTGGTCGCCAGCGCGCTGATCCTGCTGTTCGCGGCGATCGTCGCGTTGTTGCTGTTCGTGCTGCTGGTGCTGCCGCCGCAGCACCGCGCGCTGGCGATGGGGCTGTTCGCCGCGTCCTTCCTGGCGACCTCCGGCATCCTGCTCGTCATCCTCAAGCGCAGGGTGGAGACCGCGCCCAAGCCGCTGGCGCTGACGCTGGGCGAGCTTAAGAAGGACTGGCAGGCGGTCTCCGGCAAGGACGTCTCATGAACCGGCACGAACGGGAACTGAAGAAGCAGCTGCTGCTGATCAAGGGCGAGGCGCTGCGCACCCGCGTCGAGCTCGAGGTCACCGAGTGGAAGAACCCGCTGCAACTGGCCCGCTCGGCGCTCGCCAGCGCCGCGCAGAGCCGCTACGGACTGAAGGCCGGCGTCGCCGCCGCCGCCCTGTTCTTTCCGCGGCTCGCGCAAAAGGGCCTGTTCCGCAAGGGACTGGGCCTCGCGCTGGCGGTGCTTGCCTTGCGCCGCTGGCTCAAACGCTGACATGCGCTGAGGCCAGACGACAGGCTGCCGTATAATGGCAGCCTGTTTTCATGGGTGCCCGCCTTGACGCCGCTGACCACGCCTCCACTGCCGCCGACCACCATCGCCGCCCTGCACGCACTCGGCATTGCAAGCCAGGAGGCGCTCGCCGCCTTCGGCCCGGCGCGCGCCTGCCTGCTCTTGCGCGCGGCGGGCCAGCCGGCCGGCCGCCGCCTGTTGTACGCGCTGGGCGCCGCCGCGCGCGGCGCACACTGGCAGGCGCTGGGCGACGACGAGCGCAGCGCCCTGGACGCCGCGCTCGCTGCGGCCTTGCCGGTGCGGGTACCACCCACCGCGGACGAGGCCCGCCGGCATATGGCCGACGCGCGGGCGCTGGCCGCCGAGGCGGCCGCCAGCGGCGAGGTGCCGGTCGGCGCGCTGGTGGTCAAGGACGGGCGGGTGATCGGCCGCGGGCGCAACGCGCCGATCGGCCGGAGCGACCCGTGCGCACACGCCGAGGTCCTCGCGCTGCGCGAGGCGGCGGCCACCCTCGGCAACTACCGGCTCGACGGCTGCGACCTCTACGTCACGCTCGAGCCCTGCCCGATGTGCGCGGGCGCCATCCTGCACGCACGCGTGGCACGCGTGATCTACGGCGCGGCCGACGCCAAGACCGGCGCCGCCGGCAGCGTGACCGACCTTTTCGCGCTCAAGGCGCTCAACGCACACACCGCGGTGTTTCCCGGCGTCGACGCCGACGCCTGCGCGACACAACTCTCCGCCTTCTTTGCCAGCTTGAGGCGCGCCGGATGAGACGCCTCCTGCTCCTTGTTTGCGCGCTGCTTGCCGCGTGCGCCAAACCGCCCAAGCCCGCCGCGCCAGCGCCAGATGTGCCCCATGCGCAAGTCGAACCGCTACCCGCCCGCCCCTCCCCCGGCCAGCCGTGGATCCGCGTCGGCGTCAAAAGCCAGCGGCTGACGCTGGTCGGCGCCGACGGGCAAGACCGGGCAAGCTACACGGTGTCGACCGCCAGCCGCGGCGTCGGCGAGCAGAACGGCAGCCTGCAGACGCCGCGCGGCTGGCACCGCGTGTGCGACAAGATCGGCGACGGCATCGCGCCCGACACCATCATCTACCGGCGCGAGGTCACGCCGTGGCGCTATACGCCGGCCCTGCACGCCGAGTACCCGGACAAGGACTGGATCCTGACCCGCATCCTGTGGCTGTGCGGGCTCGAGCCCGGCCGCAACGCCGGCGGCGAGGTCGACAGCTACGAGCGTGCGATCTACATCCACGGCGCCGGCAGCCATGTGCGCTGGGGCACCCCGACCTCGCGTGGCTGCGTGCGCATGAAGAGCGCCGACGTGATCGAACTGTTTGACACCGTACCGCTGGGCACTGAAGTGCTGATCGACGAGAACGCCTGACATGACGCTGAACCTGACCACGCCCGGCCTGCTGTTCCCGGCCATCTCGCTGTTGCTGCTCGCCTACACCAACCGTTTCCTCGGTCTGGCCGCGACCATCCGCAACCTGTACAACGACTACCGGCGCACGCCGGACCCGCAGATCGCGCAGCAGATCAGCAGCCTGCGCCGCCGCGTGCGGCTGATCCAGCAGATGCAGGTTGCCGGCGTCGGCAGCCTGTTCCTGTGCGTGCTCGCGATGCTGAAGATCTACCTGGGCCTGCAGACGCTTGCCTACTACAGCTTCGGCGCCAGCCTCGCGCTGATGATGCTCTCGCTCGCGCTCTCGCTGATCGAGCTCAAGCTCTCGTCCGACGCGCTGAACATCCTGCTGGCCGACCTTGCGGCCCCGCCGCGCCGGCGGCAGGCGCAAAAAAACGCCCCCTAGTCAGGGAGCGTTGGGCCGGCATCGCCGCTTAGCCGCGTTCGACGCGGTTGCGGTTGTCGTAGTAGTCCTTGTTGGCAAGGTAGTGCTGGTAACGCGCTTCCTTCTTCGCCACACGCTCGGCCTCTTCCGCCGCCTTGCGCTTGGCCTCTTCGGCCTGGCGCGCCTTCTTCGCCGCCTTGGCCGCATCCAGTGCCGCCTTCTCGGCCGCGTCCAGCGCCTCCATCTCGGCCTGGCTCTTGGCCGGGTGGGTCTTCTCGAACCAGGCGACCGACTCGACGTGCGCGGTGTGCGGGAACATGTTGATGATGCCGGCCGCCTTCAGCGTGTAGCCCTTCAGGTTGACCAGCACATTGGCGTCGCGCGCCAGCGTCGCCGGGTTGCACGACACGTAGACGATGCGCTTGGGCGCGGTCTCTTCGGTCAGCGACTTGCAAAGCTCGATCGCGCCGTCGCGCGGCGGGTCGACCAGCATCTTGTCGAAGCGGCCCAGCGCGGCAAAGCTCTCGGCGGTGACGTCGAACAGGTTGGCCATCTCGTAGCTGACCTTGTCCTGCAGGCCGTTGTGCGTCGCGTTTTCCACCGCGCGGCGCACCAGCGCCTCGCTGCCTTCCATGCCGTGCACGGTCGCGCCGGAGCGGGCGATCGGTAGCGTGAAGTTGCCGATGCCGCAGAACATGTCGGCGATGCGCTCGCCCGGCTGTGCGTCGAGCAGGCGCAACGCGCGGCTGACCATCACGCTGTTGAGGTCAGGGTTGACCTGGGTGAACTCGGTCGGATAGTAGGGCATCTCGACGCCAAAGTCGGGCAGCCGGTAGCTCAGGCCCGGCGCATCCATCGGGTAGAACGGGTAGCAGGTATCCGGTCCCTTGGGCTGCAGCCACATCTGCAAGGGACGCGCCTTGCCGTACTTGTCGGCGAACGCGCGGATCAGCGCCTCGTCGCCCTTGCTGATCGCGTCCATATTGCGCAACACCAGCACGTCGACGTCGGCGCCGCCGGCGTACTCGACCTGCGGGATGCGGTCGTTGATCGACAAGCTGGCGATCAGTTCGCGCAGCGGGACGATCAGCGCGGAGATATGCGCGGGCAGCACGTGGCACTCGGCCATCTCGGCGATATAGGTCGAGCGCTTCTCGCGGAAGCCCAGCAGCGCGCCGCCCTTCTTCGGCACCATGCGCGCCGACAGGCGGGCGCGGTGGCGGTAGCCCCAGCTCTGGCCGGCAATCGGCGTCATCACGCGCTCGGGGGTGACCTTGCCGATGCGCGCGAGGTTGTCCTCGAGCACGCGCTGCTTGATCGCGACCTGCGCGGAGAATTCGACATGCTGCATCGAACAGCCGCCGCACACGCCAAAATGCGGGCAGCGCGGCGTCGCGCGCATGAAGCTTTCCTTCACCACGCGCACCACTTCGGCGTTCTCGTAATTCTTCTTGCTGCGCCAGGCGCGGTACTCGACGGTCTCGTAGGGCAACGCGCCGTCGATGAACAGGGTCTTGCCGTCCACGCGCGCGACGCCATGGCCCTCATGGTCGAGCGATTCCACGTAGGCAAGCAGGGTGTTCTCTGACATTTTTTCCAGACGAATCAAAGCGAAAGCGCGGATTTTCTCACAAAACCCCGCTGCGCCCCAAGCTGCCTGAGCGTGCGGGCAGACCGCCCCGCCGCATGGCCGTCCACCACATCTGACATTTGCATCAAACACCGCCGGATATATACCAAGAGTGAATGTGATTGTTCGGCCCACCCGCCTACCGGACTCCCTATGCTCATGCGCCTCGCCTTGCCCTTGCTGTGCTGCTGTACCTCTCTCGCCCTGGCATCCCCCATGCGGGTCGGCCTCGTCCTCGGCGGGGGCGGCGCGCGCGGCGCCGCGCATATCGGCGTGCTCGAAGTGCTCGAACAGCAGCGCGTCCCGATCGCCTGTGTGGCCGGCACCAGCATGGGCGCACTGGTGGCCGGCGCTTACGCCGCCGGTCTCACGCCGGCTCAGATGCGCTCCAAGATGGACGCGGCCGACTGGACTAGCATGTTCCAGGACAGCCCGACCTATGACGAGATGGGTTACCGCAACAAGCGCATCTCCCAGCGCTACCTGCCCGGGCTGGAAACCGGCCTGAAACCGGACGGGCTGCAATACCAGAGCGGCGCCGTCACCGGGCAGCGCATCAAGCTGTTCTTCAACGACCTGGTCGGCGCCGAAAACGGCGAGCCGCAGATAGAGTCGCTCGCCTTGCCGCTGGCCATCATCGCGACCGACATCGGCAGCGGAGAACGGGTCGTGCTCAAGCAAGGCAGCCTGACCCGCGCCATGCGCGCGAGCATGTCGGTGCCCGGGCTGATGTCGCCGCTCATCGACGGAGGGCGCCGCCTAGTCGACGGCGGGCTGGTCGACAACGTACCGATCGACGTGGTGCGCGAGCTGTGCCAGCCCGACCTCGTCATCGCGGTCAACGTCGGCTCGCCGCTGCTCAGGCCCGAGGAGGTCACCTCGCTGCTCAGCGTCTCGGCGCAGATGATCAATATCCTGACCGAGCAGAACGTCAGCCGCTCGCTTGCCAGCCTGGCCCCGCAAGACGTCTACATCAAGCCAGACCTCCAGGGACTGAGCGCGGCGGATTTTCCGCGCCACCGCGAGATCAGCGAACGCGGCCGTTTGGCCGCGCTCGCCGCGCTGCCCAGGCTCTCCGCGCTGGGCACATCGCCGGAAGGCTACCTTGCCTGGCAACAGGCACGTAGCCAGACGGGCAAGCGCCAGGCGCTCCCGGTCGGCCGCGTCGACGTGGCCGAGCTTGCACATGTCAACCCAGCCGCGGTCACCCGCCACCTCGAACAGGAAACCGACGCGCCACTAGCCAAAACCACCGGGCGCGACCTGCTGCGCGTCTTTGGCGACGGCTACTACGAGAGCGTCGACTACGCGCTGCTGGGCGGGCGCGACAAACATATCCTGCGCGTCACACCGCTGGAAAAAAGCTGGGGACCTGACTACCTGCGTTTCGGAATTAATCTGGAGAGCAACCTCGACGCGCGTGCGAGCTACGCGCTCCGGGCAGCACTGCATAAGACCTGGCTCAACGCTCTGGGCGGCGAGATGCTCGTCAGCGCGCAGGTGGGCTCGGAAACCGGCGTCAGCGCCGAGTTCTACCAACCGCTGGATGAGGCCCAGCACGCTTTTGCCGAAACGCACGCAAGCGTCCTTAGCCGCAACCGCTACTTCTACCAAGACGACCAGAAGCTCGCCGAATACCTGACCCGTACCGGCCTCGTCTCGGCCGGCTTCGGCCTGCGCGTGGGGCTGCTCGGTCAGGCCAAGCTGGGCTGGCAGCAGAAATGGCGGCGCGGCGAGCTTGAGACCGGCCGTCCGGAGCTGCCACAGGACAGCCGTCACTACGGCGGCTGGTTTGCCACTCTGGACCTCGACCAGATCAACCGGCTCTACCTGCCGACCGACGGTTGGGCGGCGCGCGCCCACTACTTCGACAGCGACAAGGAAGGCTTCGGCCAGCTATTGGCCAGCGTATCGGCAAGCCGCACGCTAGGCCCGCTCATCGGCCATGCCCGCCTGAGCGCGAGCCAGACCCTGCGCGGCCGTACCCCCTTTTACGAGGCGCCGGCGCTGGGCGGCTTTTTGAACCTGACCGGTTTCGCGCCACAGCAACTCGTCGGAGACAACATGCGCTTCGCCCAATTGCGCCTCGAGCACATCGTCGGCCGACTGCCGCTGGGCTTGCGCGGCGACATGCGGGTGGGGCTTGCGCTGGAAGGCGCCACCTTCGGGCAACGCTACAGCGAAACAACCCTGGAAGGCTGGCAGCGCTCGGCCGCGCTCTACCTGGGAGGGGAAACGCCGCTGGGGGCGGCGTATCTGGGTTATGGCTACGGTGGCGGCGGACGTAACGCGGTCTACCTTTTTTTGGGAACGCCCTGAGCGATGGCCGGCCTTGCGGCTGCAAGGCTGCTAGAATCGTCGCACCTGCTGACCCGTTTTTTTGATCGCCTGACCATGTTTCCTGCGCGACTGTTCGCCATTTTCCTTGTCTTCACCAGCCTTGGCGCCCACGCTGCCACGCCCATGCAGCCGGACGTCGCCGTCTCGCCCACCGGCATGCACCTCGTGATCAACCTGCCGCAGACCCGGCTGTTCGTCTACCAGGACGGCGTGCTCAGCGAAGACTTTCCGGTCGCCGTCGGCAAGATGCTGACCCGCACCCCGGTCGGCGAGTACACTGTCACCGGCATCTACCGCAACCCGGCCTGGCATGTGCCCAAGTCGATCCAGGAAGAGCAGCGCCGCGCCGGCAAGCCGGTGCAGACCGTCGTGCCGCCGGGGCCGGACAACCCGCTGGGACCGGTCTTCATCCGTTTCGGCGAGGCCAAGCTCGGCCTCGGCATCCACGGCACCAACGCGCCCTCAAGCGTGCCGGGCTTTCGCAGCCATGGTTGCGTGCGCATGAAGAGCGACCAGGTGTTGCCGCTGTCGTACCGCGTGCCGCTGGGCACGCCGGTAACGGTTACGTACCAGACGGTGCTGCTGGGCGAGGACGCCGCGGGTGAGCTTTGGCTGAGCGCGCTACGCGACCGCTACCAACACAAGGACGACGCGCTGCCCAAGCTCGCCGACACCCTGCTCTCCTGGCAACAGCAAAACCAGACCCCGCTGTTCGGCAAGCGGGTCGACACCGCGCTGAAGGTGCGCAGCGGCAAGCCAGTCTGCCTGAGCTGTCGCGCCCCTGCCGACGCGCGGCCGGCCGGTACGCTCACCGCCGTGCAGTGGCTGCGGGACGCCGCACCTGCGGCGCAGGAATTTACCGCCGAACCTGCCGAGCCGGTGATGGAGCCGCAGCCCGAGGTACCGCTGAACACGGCAACGCCGATCCCGCCTCACTCGGCCAACCGCGCCGCCGCCCGCCAACCTGCCTGAGTTCAGGGCGCCGCCTGCCGCGCCAGTTCGGCGAAGCGGGCCAGCGCGCGCTCGTAGGCGTCGCTCCACGGGTAGCAGCAGGACAGGCGCACGCAGTGGCTGTAACGGCCGCGCGCCGAATAGAGCGCGCCCGGCGCCACGGTAATCCCTTCTGCCAGGGCCTGCCGGAACAGCGCCAGCGTGTCGACCCCCTTGGGCAGCTCGACCCATAGCAGGCAACCACCGGACGGTGAACTCGCCCGCGTCCCTTCCGGGAAGCGCGCCGCCACCTCGCCGCGCAATCGCGTCATCTGCCCCATGAACTGGCGGCGGATGAAACGCAGGTGCGGCTCGTAACTGCCGCCTTCCAGGTAGCTCGCCAGCGTCTCCTCGAGCAGGCCGGGCTGGCCGAGCGAACCGGCGATCTTCAGTTGCAGCACCCGGTGCAGGAAGCGCCCCGGCGCGATCCAGCCGATACGGAAGCCCGGTGCCAGCGTCTTGCTGAAGCTCGAGCACAGCAAGACCCAGCCTTCCTCGTCGAACGCGCGCACCGCCTCGGGCAGCGACGCGCCGTCGTAATAGAGCTCGGCGTGCGGCGCGTCCTCGATCACCGCCACCTTGTACTCCGCCGCGAGGCGGGCCAGCCTCTGCCGCGCCTCCAGCGGCATGGTCGCGCCCAGCGGATTTTGCACCACCGGCTGCACGACGATGGCGGCGAGCCGCTGCTCGGACAGCAAGAGCTCGATCGCGTCGACCGACACCCCGTCGCTCGGGTGCGTCGGCACTTCGATCACGGTCAGGCCCAGGCTTTGCGCGAGCGGGATCAGCGCGAAATAAGTCGGCGACTCCAGCGCGACGGTGTCACCCGGCTTGCACACCGCGCGCAGCGCCAGCTGCAGTGCCTCGGAACAGCCGTTGGTGACGACGATGTCGCCGGGCGCCATCACGCAAGCACGGCTGAGCGCGCGCTGGGCGATCTGCCGGCGCAGCCGCTCGGACCCTGGCGGGAACGGGTAGTCGGTGGTCAGCTCGGGGTGGCGGCGCAACAGTTGCCCCATGATCGCCTTCAGGCGCGTCGTCGGGTAGAAGTCGCTGCCGCGCGGGCTCGCCAGCGACAGATCGATCACGTCGGGGCGCGACTGCGCGGCCATCACCTGCTCCAACTGGTCGGTCGCGGCGTCTTCCACGCGCAGCGCCTCGCTGCGCCGTCCCATCCTCGGCAACGGCAGCGCCGCCTTGGCGCACACGTAAAACCCCGACTGCGGCCTTGCCTCGATCAGCCCGCGCTCTTCCAGCGTGCGGTAGGTCGCCAGCACCGTCGACGGGCTGACCTTGTGCAGCGCGCACGCCTTGCGCACCGACGGCAAGCGCTCGCCCGGCCGCACGGTGCCGGCACCGATCAGTTCGGTCCATTCACGCACCAGCTGCATGTACAGCGTCTCTTCGCTCATCCCCCCTCCTTGCGCGGGCGGTACAGTTTGCCCGCGTTGTTACCGGTACAGTTTGAACAACGCAAAACTGTTACGGTATCAATTCTAATTTTCTGAGTCTGTAATTATCAATCGGCAAAGACTAATATTTCGGCCAATCCGAACACCCCGACACCGAACCCATCATGAACTTCGTCGCGCTGGTCAGCTACCTCACCATCATGGCCATCACCCCCGGCCCGAACAATCTGGCGCTGGCCTCCAGCGGCGTGAACTTCGGCCTCAAGCGTACCCTGCCCGCCCTGATGGGCATGGCGCTCGGCCTGTCGGTGCAGGTCGCGCTACTCGCTGTCGCGCTGGGCGGCATGATGGCGCTGATGGAGAGCATCAAGCTCTACCTGGCCGTCGCCGGCTGCACCTACCTGCTCTACCTGTCGTGGCATATGGCGCACGCGGGCGAACCGGGCGAGGACGGCAAGCAGGCGTGCGCCAAGCCGATGGGCTTTGCCGGCGGCGTGCTCTTCAACTGGCTGAACCCCAAGGTGTGGCTGATGGGCTTCAACGTCGCCGTCGTCTTCCTGCCCGAGCACATGCACCCGCTGGCGGCGGGCGCCCTCTTCTTCGTGATCACCTTCGCGATCACCCTGCCGTGCATCGCGCTCTGGGCCTGGGGCGGCGAATTCATCCGCCGCTACCTGGGTACGCCGCGCCGCCTGCACGTCTTCAACTGCAGCATGGCGCTGATGCTGGCCGCCACCGCGACCTGGCTGCTCGTCGAGATGCTGCCGGCCGAGGCAGGCAGCCTCGCCGCGATGGTCTGAGCCGCCAAACGATTTCATCCCCTTGCCTGCCGGCCAAGCAGGTTTGTGCCCGCAAACGCCGCGCGTTTGCGGGCTTTTTTATGGCAGGCGTAAAATGGCGGACTTTACCGTCTTTGCAGAAACCGACCATGATCCGTACCCGCTTTGCCCCGAGCCCGACCGGCTACCTGCATATCGGCGGTGCCCGCACCGCACTGTTCTCGTGGGCCTTCGCCCGCAAGAACAAGGGCAGCTTCGTGCTGCGCATCGAAGACACCGACCTCGAGCGTTCGACCCCCGAGTCGGTCAAGGCCATCCTCGACGGCATGCACTGGGTCGGCCTCGACTACGACGAGGGCCCGTTCTACCAGACGCAACGCTTCGACCGTTACAAGGAAGCGATCCAGCAGTTGCTCGACTCGGGCCACGCCTACTACTGCTACATGAGCCGCGAGGAACTCGACGCGCTGCGCGCCGAGCAGGAAGAGCGCGGCGAGAAGCCCCGCTACGACCGCCGCTGGCGCCCGGAAGACGGCAAGGTGCTGCCCGAGGCACCGGCCGGCGTCGAGCCTGTGGTGCGCTTCAAGACGCCGCTGGACGGCGTCACCGGCTGGGACGACGCGGTCAAGGGCCGCATCGAGTTTGCCAACGCCGAACTGGATGACCTGATCATCGCCCGCGCCGACGGCAGCCCGACCTACAACTTCTGCGTGGTGATCGACGACTGGGACATGAACATCACCCACGTGATCCGCGGCGACGACCATGTCAACAACACCCCGCGCCAGATCAACATCCTCAAGGCGCTGGGCGCGCCGCTGCCGGTGTACGGTCACCTGCCGATGATCCTCAACGAGAACGGCCAGAAGATGTCCAAGCGCCGCGACGCGGTCAGCGTGGTCGACTACGCCGAGCGCGGCATCCTACCCGAGGCGCTGCTCAACTACCTGGCGCGCCTGGGCTGGGGCCACGGCGACGACGAGTTCTTCTCGATGGAACAGTTCGTCGAGTGGTTCACGCTGGAGGCGGTCAGCCCGTCCGCCAGCCGCTTCAACCACGAGAAGTTCCTGTGGCTGAACGCCCAGCACATCAAGGCTGCCGACAACGCCCGCCTGGCCGGCCTCGTCGCGCCGCGTCTGGCCGCCTCCGGCCTCGATACCGCGAAGGGCCCGGCGCTGGAAGACGTGATCGCGCTGGTGAAAGACCGCGCACAGGACCTGAACGTGCTGGCCGACGAGTGCCACTACTTCTACCAGAAGCTTGCCGCCGCCCAGTCCGACCTCGACAAGCACCTGGCCGGCGACGCGCTCGCGCGCATGGCGCGCTTTGCCGAACGCCTAGAGGCGCTGGCCGAGTGGAACGCCGAGGCCATCCACGCGCTGTTCAAGCCCTTCTGCGCCGACGAAGGCATCAAGATGGGGCAGTTGGGCATGCCGCTGCGCATGATCGTGTGCGGCACCACGCAGACGCCGTCGGTGGACGCCGTGCTCGCGCTGATCGGCCGCGACGAGGTGCTGCGCCGCCTGCGCGGCTAAGCAACCCGCATCCGGACACGCCGCCGCGTCTGGCGGCGTGTTTCATGCAGGTGCGCGTCTGTTCGGACCGCAGAATTGTGCTTGCTGCACAATGGTTTGACAGCAACCCGCCCCTGCAATACAATCCGGAACTTTCAAGAATTTACGATGGAAGAGCTCCATGAAGACCTTTTCTGCCAAGCCGCATGAAGTAAAGCGCGAGTGGTACGTGGTCGACGCCTCCGACAAGGTGCTGGGTCGTGTAGCGGCTGCAATCGCTCACCGTCTGCGCGGCAAGCACAAGCCGGAATACACCCCGCACGTTGACACCGGCGACTACATCGTCGTCGTTAACGTCGACAAGCTGCGCGTCACCGGTTCCAAGTCCCTGGACAAGAAATACTACCGTCACACCGGCTACCCGGGCGGCATCCGTGAACGCAACTTCACCGAACTGCAGCAGCAGTTCCCTGAGCGCGTTCTGGAAAAAGCCGTCAAAGGCATGCTGCCGAAGGGCCCGCTGGGCTACGCCATGATCAAGAAGCTCAAGGTGTACGCTGGCAACGAGCACCCGCACGCCGCACAGCTGCCCAAGGCGCTGGAAATCTGATTTTTGAGGCAACAAGATGAACGGTAAATACTACTACGGCACCGGCCGTCGCAAGAGCTCGATCGCTCGCGTGTTCCTGCAGAAAGGCACCGGTCAGATCATCGTCAACGGCAAGCCGGTAGACGAATACTTTGCCCGCGAAACCGGCCGCATGGTGATCCGTCAGCCGCTGGCGCTGACCGAGAACCTCGAATCGTTCGACATCAAGGTCAACGTTGTCGGCGGCGGCGAAACCGGTCAAGCCGGCGCGATCCGCCACGGCATCACCCGCGCCCTGATCGACTTCGACGCAGCACTGAAGCCGGCTCTGTCGACCGCAGGCTTCGTGACCCGCGACGCTCGTGAAGTCGAGCGTAAGAAGGTCGGTCTGCGCAAGGCACGTCGTGCCAAGCAGTTCTCCAAGCGCTAATCCTTTTTGCGCTTACCGGAAAAGCCACCCACGCGGTGGCTTTTTTGTTGCCTGCTGATCTCACCGCCTGCCACACAGAACAACAAAAAGACCCGCGGTAAGCCGCGGGTCTTCTACTTTGGAAAGCCTGAGGCTTACAGCGTCAAATGGCCAGTGGCCAACTCATAGAACGCGTAGAGGCCAAGCACCAGCACGATCGCCGCGATGACCGCCTCGGCGGTATTGAACGGCTTTTCGTTCTGCTCGCGGCGCGCCCAGATGTAGAACAACAGGCCCGGCGCGTACAGCACCATCGACAGGAACAAGTACTTCGGCCCCGCCGCATAGATCAACCACACGCCGTAGATCGACGACACCACCGCGATCAGCAGGTCGCGCCCCTTGGCTGCCGAGTCGTTGGCGTACGCATCCCCCTTGACCGTAATCATCCACGCGAACAGCGAACACAACAGGTAGGGGATCAGGATCATCGACGTCGCCAGCGACAGCAGCGCAAGGTAGCCAGCCGAGCTGAACAGCGTCCAGATCAGGAACAGCTGGATCAGGCCGTTGGTCACCAGCAGCGCGTAGGTCGGCGCGCCCTTCTCGTTCACATGCGCGAAGATCTTCGGCATCGTGCCGTCCTTACCGGCCAGGAAGACGATTTCAGCGGCCAGCAGCGTCCACGCCAGCAGCGCTCCGGCCACCGAAATGATCAGGCCGATGTTCATCAGCGCGAAGCCCCACTCCCCGACTACCGCGCGCAATACGCTGGCGGTCGACGGGTTCTGCAGCTTGGCAAGCTCTTCCTGCGGTAGGATGCCCAGCGACAGCACCGACACCGCGACCAGCAGCGCGATGGTGAACAGGAAGCCGATCACCGTCGCCTTGCCGACGTCGGCCATGCTCTGCGCGCGTTCGGAGAACACGGATGCGCCTTCAATGCCGATGAACACCCACACCGTCACCAGCATGGTGCTCTTGACCTGGTCGAGCACCGAACCCAGCGCCGGCGTCCCCCAGAAGTCGCTGGAGAAGGTCTTCACCTGGAAGCCGTAGATCACCACCAACAAGAAGATCGCCAGCGGCACCAGCTTGGCGATGGTAGTCAGCGTGTTGATGAAGGCCGCACCCTGCACCCCCTGGAAAATCAGCCAGGTCAGCGCCCACAACAGGATGGACGCGCAGACGATCGCTGCCGTCGTATTGCCCTCGCCGAAAAAGCTCAAAGTCTCGAACGAGCCGAACGCCGAGAACATCACGACGAAGTAGGAGACGTTGCCGATCCACGCCGAGATCCAGTACCCCCAAGCCGAGTTGAAGCCGATATACGGCCCGAAGCCGGCACGTGCGTAGCCGTACACCCCGCCCTTGACGTCCGGCCTGCGCCCGGCCAGGTTCTGGAACACGAAGGCCAGCGTCAGCATGCCGATGAAGGTGATCACCCAACCGATGATGATGGCACCCCCTGCCGCACCTGCCGCCATGTTCTGCGGCAGCGAGAAGATGCCGCCGCCGATCATCGAGCCAATGACGAGCGCGGTCAACGCGCCCAGTTTGAGTTTGTTGCTTTGCCCAGCGCTAGCGTCTGACATGAGCCCTCCCCATGTTTGAAACGGGATTGTTGGATTGAACCGGCACGCTTCACCGGCTTGCCGCGACGATATTCAAAATGCGAACCGCGGCAGCTGCCTCTCCGGCTTAGTCCAGCAATCCCGCTTTTGCAAAGGCAGGCCTTGCCGCGCTGCAATGAAAAAGGCCCCCGCATCATGCGGAGGCCTCTTCATCTACTGCATCTCGCGCCGCACGCAGGCGGCGCAGGACGTCAGTCGCTTAGTACCACTCGATACCTTCTTTTTCGGTCGAGATCACGGTACCGGCTTCGCCAGCAACGATCTTGGCGATGTCTTCCAGCGCGCCGATCACGGCCTTCTTGCCGGTCAGGCGGGCGAATTCGCAAGCCGCTTCCACTTTCGGGCCCATGGAGCCGGCAGCGAAGCCCAGCTTGTCCATTTCGTCCGGGTGAGCGTGACGGATCGCCTTGGCTTCCGGGGTACCCCAGCCAACGAACACGGTCTTCACGTCGGTCGCGATCACGAAGTAGTCCGCGTCGATTTCACGCGCCAGCAGGCTGGATGCCAGGTCCTTGTCGATCACCGCTTCCACGCCGACCAGCTTGTCGCCGTCGTACATGGTCGGGATGCCGCCGCCGCCGGCAGCGATCACCACCGCACCTTTTTCGATCATCCACTTGATCGGGCGCATTTCGAAGATGCGCTTCGGCTTCGGGCTCGGCACCACACGACGGTAGTATTCGCCGTCAGCCTTCACCGTCCAGCCCTTGTCGGCGGCCAGCTTCTCGGCTTCTTCCTTGGAGTACACCGGGCCGACGAACTTGGTCGGGTTGGCGAACGCCGGATCTTTCGGGTCGACTTCGGTCTGGGTCAGGATGGTCGCGAACGGCACTTCGAACGGCAGTTCGTTGCCCATTTCCTGCTCGACCATGTAACCGATCATGCCTTCGGTCTGCGCGCCGAGCACGTCCAGCGGGTACGGGGTCACCGAGCCGTCAACGTGGCGGGCGTAAGCGTCGTTCTGCAGGCCCAGCAGGCCAACCTGCGGACCGTTACCGTGGCACATCACCAGGTTGTGACCCAGCTTGGTCACTTCGGCCAGCTGCTTGGCAGCGATCTTGACGTTGTTACGCTGGTTTTCAGCAGTCATCGCTTCGCCGCGACGCTGCAGGGCGTTACCACCCAGAGCTACTACTACGCGCATTTCGAGTCCTTTCACCGGGCGTTTCGCCCAATGGTTATATTAGATATTGCTAATACAATTGAAGCACAAGTGGATTGATCCCGCAAGCTGGTCGCCACCTGCCCTTCTGCACCATACAAAAGACGGCCAGGACTTCTGACGAAACCCTGGCCGGTCGGCGGGCACAAGCCCGCCGCCATCAGCAGGCGAAGGCCAGGCCTTCGCCGCCCACCTTACTGGTCGCCCAGGGTGGCGACCATGATGGCCTTGATGGTGTGCATGCGGTTTTCCGCCTGCTCGAATGCCACGTTAGCTGCGCTTTCGAACACTTCTTCGGTCACTTCGATACCGTTGGCGAACTGCGGGTACTGCTTGGCGATGTCGGCGCCAACAGCGGTTTCGCTGTTGTGGAAGGCCGGCAGGCAGTGCATGAACTTGGCTTGCGAGCCAGCTGCAGCCATCAGTGCCTTGTTGACCTGGAACGGCGACAGCAGGGAGATACGCTCGTCCCACACTTCTTTCGGCTCGCCCATCGACACCCAAACGTCGGTGTGGATGAAGTCAACGCCCTTGACTGCAACAGCAGCGTCGTCGGTCAGGGTCAGGCGAGCGCCGGTCTCTTCGGCGATCTTGCGGCATTCTTCAACCAGCCACTCTTCCGGCCACAGGTTCTTCGGGCCGCCGATGCGGACGTCCATACCCAGTTTGCAACCAACAACCATCAGGGAGTTACCCATGTTGTTGCGAGCGTCGCCCACGTAAGCGTAAGCGATCTGGGACAGCGGCTTCTCGCTGTTCTCGATCATGGTCAGCACGTCGGCCAGCATCTGGGTCGGGTGCCATTCGTCGGTCAGGCCGTTGTACACCGGCACGCCAGCGTAGTCAGCCAGCTCCTGAACCACGTCCTGCTTGAAGCCACGGTATTCGATCGCGTCGTACATGCGACCCAGCACGCGGGCGGTGTCTTTCATCGATTCCTTGTGACCGATCTGCGAGCCGGACGGGCCGAGGTAGGTCACGTGGGCGCCCTGGTCGTAGGCAGCCACTTCGAACGCGCAACGGGTACGGGTCGAGGTCTTTTCGAAGATCAGGGCGATGTTCTTGCCCTTCAGGCGCTGCTGTTCGCAACCGGCGTACTTGGCACGCTTCAGGTCACGGGACAGGTCGAGCAGGTAGCGGATTTCACGCGGGGTGAAGTCCAGCAGACGCAGGTAGTGGCGGTTGCGCAGATTGAAAGCCATTTTATTACCCCTTATCAGGTAGTTTGTTGCACGCGGGTCAAGCCCGCACACGTACAGCATTCAGACAAGAGACGGCGGCGTTGCCGTCGCCCCTGTCGATCGATTCAATGAAGAATTAGATCTTCACTTCTTCGCGGATGATCGGGCAGGTCATGCAGTGACCACCGCCACGGCCACGGCCGAGTTCGGATGCCGGGATCTCGACCACTTCAACACCAGCGTCGCGCATCAGCTTGTTGGTGTAGGTGTTGCGGTCGTAAGCCACGACCACGCGACGGTCCAGGGCCACGACGTTGTTGCCGTCGTCCCACTGCTCGCGTTCGCGCTGGAATGCATCGCCGCCGGTCTTGATGACCTGGATGTCCTTGAGGCCCAGGGCTTCCTTGACCACGTCAACCAGGTGCACGCCGTCGTGGCGCTCGAAGCGGACTTCGCCTTCCTTGTCGCCAGCGTAAATGCTGGTGCAGATGATTTCGTCCACGACGTCCGGGAAGGACGACAGCAGGTCGATGTCGAGGAAGGAGAACACGGTGTCCAGGTGCATCGCAGCGCGCGACTTCGGCATCTGGCAAGCGATGACGCGGGTAGCGCCGCCTTCTTTACCCAGCACGGCCTTGGCGGTCTGCACCACAGCCTGCGGGCTGGTGCGCTCGCCCATACCGATCAGGACAACGCCGTTGCCGATCGGCATCACGTCGCCACCTTCCAGGGTTGCCGGACCGTGGTCCTTGTCGCAGTCGCCCCACCATACGTTCACTTTGCCCGCGAAGTACGGGTGGAACTGGTAGATCGATTGCAGGATCAGGGTTTCCTGGCGGCGAGCCGGCCAGTACATCGGGTTCAGGGTCACGCCTTCGTAGATCCAGCAGGACGGGTCGCGCTGGAACAGGCTGTTCGGGATCGGGGGCAGCACGAAGTCGGAGCTGTCCAGGTAGCCGCCGAACAGGCCTTTCGCGTCGAACGGCAGTTCGAACTTGGCGATACCGCCGATCAGGTGGTCAGCCAGTTGGGTGGACGGCATTTCGTCCAGCCAAGCGCGCAGGTCGCCCAGCATGCCGATGCCGACGTTGTCAGCCTTGACTTTGCGGTCCAGGATCCAGCTACGGCCAGCTTTGTCATCCAGCACTTTGGCCAGCGCTTCGTGCGCTTCGATCACGTGGATGTTGCGGGCACGCATCTGCTCAACCATGTAGTCATGGTCCTTCTGAGCGCGCTCGACCCAGATCACGTCGTCGAACAGCAGGCCATGGCAGTTATCCGGGGTCAGGCGCTTGTGCGCGAGGCCCGGACGGCAAACCATTACGCTGTGCAGCTTACCGCACTCGGAATGAACACCAAACTTGGTCATATTGAACTCCTAGAGGATTCAAGTAGTTTTGCAGCCGCCGCCCGGCGGCTGCGAGGAAATCTTGCTGTTACAGGCTCAGCGTGCCGACGGACAGGCCGTAAGCCGCGTAGATGCCCAGCACCACGATCACTGCGGCGATGATGGCTTCCGCGCCGGTGAACGGCTTCTCGCCACGCTCTTTACGCGCCCACACGTAGAACAGCAGGCCCGGTGCGTAAAGCACCATCGACAGCAGCAGGTACTGCAGGCCAGCTGCGTAGACCAGCCATACACCGTAGACCGAGGCGATCACGCCGACAGCCACGTCCTTGGCGGTGGATTCGCCAGCCTGGTAGCCTTCGCGCTTCTGGGCGACCATCAGCGAGTACAGCGCGCAGAACAGGTACGGCAGCAGGATCATCGAGGTCGCCAGGTACACCAGGCTCAGGTATACGGAACCGTTGAAGTAGGTGATGACCAGGAACAGCTGGATCAGGCCGTTGGTCAGCCACAGCGAAGCAGCCGGGGAACCGTTGGCGTTCAGCTCGCCGAACACTTTCGGCATCATGCCGTCCTGGGCTGCCAGGTACGGGGTTTCACCGGACAGCAGGGTCCATGCCAGCAGCGCGCCACCCACCGAGATCACCAGACCGGCGTTCATCAGGTTCGCGCCCCAGGAGCCAACAGCGGCTTCCAGCACGTAAGCGGTGGACGGGTTCTTCAGCGCGGCCAGCTCAGGCTGGGACAGCACGCCCAGCGACAGGATGGACACGGCGATCAGCAGCGCGATGGTCAGCAGGAAGCCGATCACGGTTGCCTTGCCCACGTCAGCCATGTTCTGCGCGCGGCCGGAGAACATCGAAGCGCCTTCGATACCAATGAACACCCATACGGTCACCAGCATGGTGCTCTTGACCTGGTCAACCACGGAACCCAGCTCGGCGGTGCCCCAGAAGTCGATGTTGAAGGTGTCGATCTTGAACGCGAACACCAGGATCACGATGAACAGCGCCAGCGGAACCAGCTTGGCGATGGTGGTGATGGTGTTGATCATCGCCGCGCCGTGCACGCCGCGCAGCACCAGGAAGTGCAGCACCCACAGCAGGATCGAAGCGGTGATGATGGCGGCGCCGGTGTTGCCTTCGCCGAAGGCCGGAATCCAGAAGGACAGCGCGGAGAACATCACCACGAAGTAGGCGACGTTACCGATCCACGCCGAGATCCAGTAACCCCAGGCCGAGTTGAAGCCGATGTAGTTACCGAAAGCGGCACGGGCGTAGCCGTACACACCACCGGTCACTTCCGGCTTGCGGTTGGCCAGCTGCTGGAACGCGAACGCCAGGCAGATCATACCGATGAAGGTGATCACCCAGCCGATGAGGATGGCGCCGGCGCCGGCACCTGCAGCCATGTTCTGCGGCAGCGAGAAGATACCGCCGCCAATCATGGAACCGACCACCAGAGCGGTCAGCGCGCCAAGTTTGAGCTTGGAGCTATCGTTATCGGACATTTTGTTCTCCGTGATTTGTGATGAATAAAGCAACTAAAACTTTTGTTATATTATTAAATTCTGATTGCCCGAATCATAACCCTGCCCGTTACGAGCGTCTACTCTCGAGGTCGAGGTTGTTTGACTTAGATCATCTTTCGGTACGCCGGGCGGCGGGTAAAGCAATCTGCACCCGGCTTGTTCGCGCCAACGCCTTACTCACTAGCCATATCAATATAAACCAGCGCTGGCCGAATATTTTTCATTTAAAAACAAACGTCTACTTGCCGAAATACGGTGTCGCATCCGGATAAATCTCCAGGCACGTACTGCCCCCCTCCCCAGCGGCAGGCCGCTTGCGTGCCGGCGCAGAGCCGCTACGCCGCGAGCCGCGCACGGTCATAGCCGGCGGGGTACCGAGTGCTGTGTCGGCATATGACAAAGGCCGCCTTGCGGCGGCCTTGCTGGGCGACAGGCACCGTTCAGACGGTGAGCGGCGTGGCGTCCTTGGACAGGAAAAATGCATCCGAGAAGAAGGCGTCGGCCGGCAGCTTGCGCGTGCCGGTAAAGCTTGCATGCGCGGCCTCGACCATCACCGGCGCGCCGCAGGCGTAGACTTCGTAGCCGGAAAGGTCGTCGAAGTCGTCGAGCACGGCCTGGTGGACAAAGCCGCTCCGGCCGATCCAGCGGTCTTCGGCCAGCGGCTCGGACAGCACCGGGATGAAGGTGAAGTCGGGCCGGCTCGCCTGCCAGCCGGCGGCGACCTCGGCCATATAAAGGTCCGCCAGCGTACGCGCGCCCCAGTAGAGGATCATCGGACGGTTGCCGCCATGATGGAACGCGTGTTCGACCATGGCCTTGATCGGCGCAAAACCGGTGCCGGACGCCAATAAAATCAGCGGCTTATCCGAATCATCCCGCAGGAAGAACGAACCGAGCGGCCCCTTGAAGCGCAGGATTTCCTTTTCCTGCATGCGGCCGAACACATATTCGGAAAACGAGCCGCCCGGCTGGTGACGGATATGCAGTTCGATAAAGCCCTCTTCGTGCGGCGGGTTGGCGATCGAGAAACTGCGGGCCTTGCCGTCGCGCATCAGGATGTCGATATACTGGCCGGCCTTGAACTGCAGCCGTTCGGACACCGGCAGTTTCAGGCGCAGGATCGCGACGTCGTGCACGCGATCGATCTTCTCGACCCGGCACGGCAGCGTCTTGACCTGGATGTCGCCGGCACCGGCCACCTCGCGTACCTCGATCGTCACGTCGCCACACGGGCGCGCGCAGCAGAACAGCGCCATGCCCTGCGCACGCTCGGCGGCCGACAAGGCCCGCTCCTGGAAACCGTCTTGCGCGACGTCGCCTTCGACCACCCTGCCCTTGCACGCGCCGCATGCGCCGTCACGACAGCCGTAGGGCAAGGCGATGTTCTCGCGCAAAGCGGCCTCCAGGATAGTCTCGTGCAACCCGACATTGAACGTCTTGCCCGAAGGCAGTACCTTCACCCGACTCATAATGTAATCCCCGACTTGGTAATGGATCCCGATGCGCAGACTTCTGATCGTGGGCTTTGGCGATATCGCGGCGCGCGCCAGCCACCCGCTGACCCGCCGCTATCAGGTGAGCGCGCTGGTGCGCTCGGAGGCATCGGCCTCGCGTGCGCGCGCGCTCGGCGTGCGGCCGCTGCGTGCGGACTTGGACGACCAGTGCAGCCTAGACAGCCTAGGAGGCGCCGTCGACGCCGTGCTCTATTGCGCGCCACCACCGGGCACCGGGCAAACCGACCCGAGGATGCGGCGCCTGCTTGCCGCGCTGGGAAAGGCCAATAGCATACCACGCCGGCTGGTCTATATCAGTACCAGCGCCGTCTATGGTGACGTGCCATGCGGCTTGACCCACGAGACGCAGCCGCCCCGCCCCGGCCACGCGCGCGCCTGCCGTCGGCTGGACGCGGAGCAGGCGCTGCGCGCCTATGCACGAAGCCACGGCACGTCGCTGACCATCCTGCGCGCGCCTGGCATCTACGCGGCCGACCGCCTGCCCATCCAGCGTCTGCGCGACGGCCTGCCCGTCGTCCGGGCCGAGGACGACGGCTGGAGCAACCGCATCCACGCCGACGACCTGGCCGCACTGTGCGTGGCGGCGCTGGAGCGGCAAGGCGGCATCCGCGTCTACAACGCGTGCGACGACACCGAGCTGAAACACGGGGAATGGCTAAACCTAGTCGCCGCGGCGCTGGGCCTGGCGCCGCCGCCCGCGTTGCCCCGCGACGAGGCCGCCACGGTGCTGGGCGCGCAGCGCTTCTCGTTCATGGCCGACTCGCGCAGGCTATGCAACTACCGCGCTAAGCGGGAACTGCCGGTGCGCCTGGCGTGGCCGGACAGCCGCGCGCTGCTGCGCCGGGCTTTCGCCTCGCCAGCACCGGACGGATTCGGTAACATCGCAGGCTTTGCCTGAATGGGGGTAAGCAAACCATGGACAACCCGGCTTACAAGCGCCACATCCGCAGCTTCGTGCTGCGCCAGGGCCACCTGACGGCCGCGCAGCAGCGCGCGATGGACGAAGGCATGCCGCGCTGGGGCATCGAATACCGGGCCGCCCCGCTCGACCTTGACGCGGCGTTCGGCCGCGCCGCGCCGAAGATCCTCGAGATCGGCTTCGGCATGGGCACCGCGACCGCGCAGATCGCCGCCGAAAACCCGGCACAGGACTACCTGGGCATCGAGGTGCACTCGCCGGGCGTAGGCAACCTGCTCAAGCTGATCGCCGAACAGGAAATCGGCAACATCCGCGTGATCCGCCACGACGCGGTCGAGGTGCTCGACCAGATGATCGCCGACGCGTCGCTCGACGGCGTGCACATCTTCTTCCCCGACCCGTGGCACAAGAAGCGCCACCACAAGCGCCGCCTGATCCAGGCGCCGCTGGTCGACAAGCTGGTCACCAAGCTGAAACCCGGCGGCTACCTGCACGCAGCGACAGACTGGGAAGAGTATGCGGTGCAGATCATGGAAGTGTTTGCCGGCAACCCGCAGCTTGCGAACAGCTGCGAAGGCTACGCGCCGCGTCCGGACTATCGCCCGCTGACCAAGTTCGAGGCGCGCGGCATCCGCCTGGGCCACGGCGTGTGGGACATCATCTTCCGCCGCAAGGCCTGCTGAATCAGGGCTTCGGCCTGAGCAGAGCCTCGATGTCCGGCACCATCTCGGCCGGCTCGAGCGCCGGCTCGCAACGCATCACCACCCGCCCCTCCGCATCGAGCAGGAACTTGGTGAAGTTCCACTTGATCGGGTGCGGGTGCGCCGAATCGGCCTGGGTCAGCCAGCGCCACAGCGGGTGGGCGGCGGCCCCGTTCACGTCGACCTTGGCGAACAGCGGGAAGGACACGCCGAAACGGTTGGCGCAGAAGGCGGCGATCACCGCGTCTGCGTCCGGTTCCTGTCCGCCGAACTGGTTGCAGGGAAACGCCAGCACCTCGAAGCCCTGCGGGCCGTACTGGCGGTACAGATCCTCGAGCGCCGCGTACTGGCGGGTATAGCCACACTCGCTGGCGGTATTGACGACCAGCACGACCTTTCCGACAAACTGCGACAGGTCAAGCGGCCGCCCGTCGATCAGGCGGGCGCTGAAGTCGGCCAGTGTATGCATCCTGCGTTCTCCTTCACGTATAATCGGCTGCCCATCTGTGCGGAGCCGACGATGTTCAACCCCAGCCGACAGGATGCACGGCGTTTCTTCTTCGACACCTGGGCCAAGCACGGCCGGGGCACCGAGCTGAGCGACCTGGAAAAGATCGCCCTCACCCTACTGCTCGCCCACCCCGAATACCATCACATCGTAGACAATCCGCAGGACTACCTCGAAAGCGATTGGACACCGGAGATGGGGCAGAGCAACCCCTTCCTGCATCTGGGGCTGCATCTGGCGATCGAGGAGCAGCGTTCGATCGACCAGCCGTTCGGCATCCGCTCGTTGTACGCGCAACTCGCGCTGCGCCACGGCGACGAGCACCGCGCGCAGCACGAGATCATGGAATGCCTGGCCGAGATGATCTGGCACGCCCAGCGCTACGGCGGCGGCCCCGACGTCAACCTCTACATCTCCGCCATCCGCAAGCGCCTGGGCATGGGCGAGGAAGACGAACGCCGGCTCAACCCCGGCGAAGCCGGCTAGCCCTACACCACCCTGTTGCGCGCCTCGCCCTCGACGAAGGCGGCGATATTGTCGACCAGTTGACGGGCCAGCGCGCTCATCGCCTCGTGGCTGCTCCACGCCACATGCGGGGTGACGATCAGATTAGGCAGCCTCGCCTTGAGCAAGGGGCTGCCGTTCACCGGCGGCTCCTCGGCGAGCACGTCAAAGCCCGCGCCGCCCAGTTGCCCGTACTTGAGCGCGGCCACCAGCGCGAACTCGTCGACCAGCCCGCCGCGTGCGGTGTTGACCAGCACGGCGCCGGGCTTCATCGCCTGTAGCTCCTGCTCGCCCAGCATGCCGCGCGTCGTGTCGTTCAGCGGACAATGCAGGGAGAGCACGTCGCAGCGCGACAACGCGTCGTCAAAACCCAGATAACCGTCGCGCACCGCTGGGGCGCCGCGCCGCTCGACAAACACCACCTGCATGCCGAATGCGCGCGCGCGCACTGCCAGCGCGTCGCCGATGCCGCCGCGGCCAACAATGCCGAGCATGCGCCCCTTGAGGTCGCGGATCGGCGCGCCGAACAGGCAGAAGTTGGGCGAATTGGCCCATAGCCCGGCGGCGACGTCGCGCTGGTAGGCCGGCAGGTTGCGCATCAGCGCGAGCATCAGCATGAACGCGTGTTCGGCGACAGCCTCGTCGCCGTAATGGCGGATATTGGCGACGGCGACGCCGCGCGCGCGGCAGGCGTCAAGGTCGATATGGTTGACCCCGGAGGCTGCCACCGCGATCAGGCGCAACTCGGGCAAGGCGGCAAGCTCGGCCTCGCCGACCGGCACCTTGTTGGTGATGAGCACCTGCGCGCCGGCACCGCGCGCGGCGATCTCGTCGCGGCGGGTCGCGGGGTATTCGGTATAGGTATGTGGAAACGGGAAGGACGGCACCGGGACAGCCAGGCTGTCCCGGTCGAGAAACACGATCTTGGTCTGCATCAGGCCCTTGTCTAGCGCTCGTAGGTGATCATGGCGCGGTAGGCATGCCAGGTCGACAGGCCGATCAGCGGCACCACGACCAGCAGGCCGACGAAGTAGCTGGCGAAACCGACCGCAGTCAGCGCGACGATGATAGCCGCCCAGCACAACATCGTCATCAGGTTCTTGTAGACCGCCTGCACGCTGAACACCATCGCCGAAATCGCGTCGATCTCCTTGTCCAGCATCATCGGGATCGACACCGCGCTGACCGCGAACACCAGCAGCGCGAACAGCAGGCCGACGCCGAAATAGGCGATCAGGAAGGCCAGGTGCTCGGGCGAGAACGCCTCGCTGACCAGCATCGACAGGGTCGGCGCGCTGGTCTCGTAAAAGAGCGCGAAGATCAGCAAGGAGACGCGGAACCAGCCGAACACCAGCACCGCCAGCAGCGCGGCGTACAGCGTGAAGCTGGGGATGTTGGCGCGCCAGGCGACCAGGCTTTGCGCGAGGTTGACCCGGTTGCCGTGGAAGATCTCGATCTGCCGGGCGATATCGTAGAGGCCGATCGCGAGGAAAGGCCCGACCAGCAGGAACAGCGCCATCAGCGTGATCACCACCTGCGGCGCCTCCTCGAAGAAGAACACCAGGAAGAAGCCCATCAGCACGAAGGCTGCACCGTAAAATCCGGCGTCGGCGGGCGCTTTCTTGAGGTCACGCCAGCCGGCCTTGAGCCAGGCGAGCGTATCGGCGGGAGAAACATGGCGCACGACGGGATGGTCGTGGCTGGGCAGATGCACGGTGTCCATAAAGGTATCCCCTTTTCAAGTTCAGGTCGGCCCCCTTCTTCCCTTTATATTCGAGCCCACCGGAAATGCTGTTGTTTTTAGAGCCGGTGCTCGATTGTGGGAGGTGTGCGCCAAGCTGCGCTACAATGCGCCGGTCAACAGACTAGGACATGCACCATGAGCGAACTGATCATCGAAGACATCGAGGTAGGCACCGGCGCCGAGGCGACCAGCGGCCAGGAAGTCACCGTCCACTACAGCGGTTACCTGACCGACGGCAGCAAGTTCGACTCCAGCCGCGACCGCTACCAGCCGTTCAGCTTCCCGCTGGGCGCAGGCCACGTGATCAAGGGCTGGGACCTGGGCGTCGCCGGCATGAAGGTCGGCGGCAAGCGCAAGCTGACCATCCCGCCGGATCTGGGTTACGGCGCGCGCGGCGCAGGCGGCGTGATCCCGCCGAACGCGACCCTGGTGTTCGACGTCGAACTGCTGTCGGTCGGCTAAACCGGCAGGCACCATGAGAAAGACCATCCGCGCGCGGATGGCCTTTTTTGTGTCTTGCCTTGTGCCTGCTGCGTCAGCCGGCTTTTTTGGCGCGACGCCGGCGGCGCCACCAGACGAGGCCCAGTACCGCACCGAGCACCCCCAGCACGGCGAAGATGCCGTACTGGCCGCGGTGCACCCACACCATCAGCTGGTCGATATTGGACGCGCCGAAATAGCCGAGGTAGACCCACACCGGCACCGAGATCAGCGCGGCAAAGCCGTCCAGCAGCAAGAAACGCCAGTAGGGGATCTGCCGGGTCATGCCGGCGGTCAGGAAGATCGGCGAGCGCAGGCCGGGCAAGAAGCGCGCGACGAACAGCACCCAGTTGCCGTACTTGGCGAATTTCTCCTGCACCGCCTCGAAGCGTTCGCGGGTCAGCACCCGCGACACCAGCCGGAACTTGAGCACGCGGTCGCCGAACACCCGGCCCAGGGTGAACATGGTGCCGTCGCCGATCAGCACGCCGGCCATGCCCACCGCAAACATGATGTGCACGTCGGTGTAGCCGAGGCCGGAGATGATGCCGCCGGCGACCAGGGTCACGTCCTCGGGAATGGGCAGGCCGAAGCCGCACAGCAACAGCACCAGAAAGACCGCCAGATAACCGTAACTGGCAAACAGGTCGAGCAGGAAGTGCAGGATGTCCATCGGAAAATGCGCTCGCGCGGCGAAAGGAGGGAAACCGGGAGGCGGCACGCGGTCGCGTTGCCCCCGTCTATGATTCGGCGCTTATAATACCACAGCCCTTACACACCGAATCCTTCCCATGACACGCCCTATCCGGCTCGACATCGACCTGTCGGCCATCCGTCACAACTACCTTGTCTCCCGTGCCCAGACCGCCGGACGCCGCGCGTACGCGGTGATCAAGGCCGACGCCTACGGCCACGGCAGCCTGGAAGTCGCCCGCGCGCTCGCCGATGTCGCCGACGGCTTCGCGCTGCTCAATATCGAGGACGCGATCCGCCTGCGCCGAGCCGGCATCCGCCAGCCGATGACGCTGCTCGAAGGCGCGTTCGACCTCGAAGAGACCGTGCTGATGGCCGAACACGGCATCGCCGGCGCCGTGCACAGCCCGCACCAGATCGACTGGCTCGCCCAGCTGGACAGCGACCGTCCGGTGGAGACCTGGCTGAAGGTCAACAGCGGGATGAACCGGCTGGGTTTCCAGCCCGAGGAATTCGACGGCGCGCTCGCGCGCCTCAAGGCCCTGCCCTCGGCCAGGGTCAGCACGGTGATGACCCACTTCGCCACCGCCGACGACGAGCGCGGCGTCGCCGGCCAGTGGGCGCGGTTCCAGCCGCTGGCCGAACGCAGCGGCCTCGCCGTCAGCGCGGCCAACTCGGCGGCGACCTTCCGCCACCCGCACACCCACGGCGACGCGGTACGTCCCGGCATCACACTGTACGGCTGCTCGCCGTTCGCCGAACTGGAAGGCGAGGCGCTCGGCCTGCGCCCGGGCATGACGCTGTCGGCCGACGTGATCGCGACGCAGACGCTGGCCGCAGGCGAGACCGTCGGCTACGGCGCGACCTTCACCGCCCCCCAGGCCATGCGCATCGGCGTGGTCGCCTGCGGCTACGCCGACGGCTACCCGCGTGTCGTCCCCTCCGGCACGCCGGTGCTGGTCGACGGCCAGGCTTCCGGCACCGTCGGCCGCGTCTCGATGGACATGCTGGTGGTCGACCTGACCGCCCTGCCCTCGGCCGGCGTCGGCAGCAGGGTCACGCTGTGGGGCGAAGGCCTGCCGATCGAACGCATCGCCGCCGCCGCCGGCACCATCGGCTACGAGCTGATGTGCGCCGTCGCCCCGCGGGTACCGCGCCACCACCACGACACGCGCGGCTGAGCCACGTCCACCTGAAGCGAAAAAAGCCCCGCGTTCACACGCGGGGCTTTGTCTTGCCTGGTACTGCACTCAGCTCGCCGGGGATACCTGCCAGCCGCCACCGACCGCCTTGAAGAGGTCGATCGACGCCTGCAGCTGCGACAGGCGGGCGTCGACCAGCTGCAGCTCGGCCTGGTAGAAGCCGCGCTCGGCGTCGAGCACCTCGAGGTAGCTCGAATAGCCGTTGTCGTAGCGCAGGCGCGCCAGGCGCAGCGCTTCCTGCAGCGCCTTGTACTGCGTGAGCTGCGCCGCCTGGCGGGCCGCCGAGGTACCGGTCAGGCTCAGCGCGTTCAGCGTCTCGCCGAACGCGTTCTGGATCGCCAGCTCGTAGCCGGCCAGTGCCTGCTTCTGGCGGGCATTGGCCGCGTCGACGCCGTAACCGGTCTTGCCCCAGTCGAAGATCGGCATCGCCAGATTGGCTGCGAAGTTCCAGGTCCGGTTCGGCCCGTTGAACAGCGTGTCGAGCGCCAGGCTCTGCGAGCCGAGCGCGCCGGTCAGCCCGATGCTCGGGAAGTAGGCCGCGCGCGCGATGCCGATATTGGCGTTGGCCGCCTTGAGCTGCTGTTCGGCCGCGCGCAGGTCCGCACGGCGGGTCAACAGGTCGGACGGCAGGCCGGTCGGGATCGCCGGCGGCAACGCCATGTTCTCCAGCGCCTTGCCGCGCTTAACCTTGGCGTCGACCAGCGCGCGCGGCGAGCGGCCGAGCAGCACGCCCAGCGCGTTTTCGGTCTGCCGCACCGACTGCTCGAGCAGCGGCACCTGCGCTCGTGCGCTGGCCGCCTCGGCTTCCGCCTGGCGGTAGTCGAGTTCGGAAGTCACCCCGCCCTGGAAGCGGCGCTGGTTCAGGCGCAGCGATTCCTCGCGCGACACCAGCGTCTGCCGGGTGATTTCCAGCTGGGCGTCGAACGCCCTGAGCTGGAAATAGGTCTGCGCGACGGTCGCCGAGATCGACAGCCGAGCGGCTTCCTCGGCGTACTGGCTGGACAGGTAACCCGCGTACGCCGCCTCGTTGGCGCGACGCAGCTTGCCCCACAGGTCCAGCTCCCAGCTCAGGAGGCCGTTCGCGCTGCGCACGTCGGTGACCGCCGGCGCGCCCGGGGTGCGCAGATCGGTCGCCGAGCGCCCCTTCTGGTAGCCGGCCGTCGCGCTTAGCTGCGGCAACAGGCTGCTGCGGGCGATCCCCGCCTGCGCACGCGCCTCGTCGACCTTGGCCGCGGCGGAGGCCAGGTTGCGGTTGTTCGCCAGCGCTTCGTCGACCAGCTGGTCGAGCACCGGGTCGCCGTACGCGCGCCACCAGGTCGGCGACACCGCCGGCGTGGTCGCCGCCACGGCGCCGGCCTGCCAGCCTTGCGGCAGCTCGACGGCGGGGCGCTGGTAGTCGGGGCCGACCGCGCACGCGCTCAGCGCGAGGGCGACGGCGACGGCGATCGGCAGGCACTTCTTAAGCATGGCCGGCCTCCTTGTCTTCAGCTTCGGCCGCCGGCGCCGCCGGCTTGCCGCGGTTGGAAACCTTCATGATCAACATGAAGAAGAGCGGGATGAAGAACACCGCGATGAAGGTCGCGGCCAGCATGCCGCCGATCACGCCGGTACCGATCGCGTGGCGGCTGGCCGAGCCCGCGCCGGTGGAGATCGCCAGCGGGACCACGCCGAGGATGAACGCCAGCGACGTCATCACGATCGGGCGGAAACGCAGCTTGGCCGCTTCCAGCGAGGCGTCGAACAGGTTCATGCCCTCCTCGTACTTCATCACCGCGAATTCGACGATCAGGATCGCATTCTTGGCGGCCAGGCCGATCAGTGCGACCAGCGCCACCTGGAAGTAGATGTCGTTCTGCAGGCCGCGCAGCCAGGTCGCCATGATCGCGCCGAACAGCGCGAACGGCACCGCGGTCAGCACCGCCAGCGGCAGCGTCCAGCGCTCGTACTGGGCGGCCAGGATCAGGAACACCATGATCATGCCGAAGCCGAACACCATGAACGAGGAACCGCTGGTCGACTGTTCCTGGTACGCGCTACCGCTCCACGCGAGCGTGTAGTCGGACGGCAGCACTTCCTTGGCGACGTCCTGCATCGCCTTGAGCGACTCGCCCGAGCTGTAGCCCGGCGCAGGGCCGCCGACCACCTTGGCCGCAGGGAAGGCATTGAAGCGCTCCAGCGTCTGCGGGCCGGTGGTCATCTCGACGGTCACCAGCGAGGTGATCGGGATCATGTTGCCGCTGGCCGAACGCACGAAGACGTTACGCAAGTCGTCGATCTTCGAGCGGAAGTCCGCCTCCGACTGCAACTGCACCTTGTAGATGCGGCCGAACTTGTTGAAGTCGTTCACGTACAGCGAACCGAAGGTGCTCTGCATGGTGTCGAACACCTGGTTGATCTGCACGCCGTAGGCGACCGTCTTCTCGCGGTCGAGCTTGACGTTGATCTGCGGCACGTCCGCCGAGAAGGTGGTCGAGATGCCGGCCAGTTCCGGACGCTTGGACGCCGCGGCGACCAGCTTCTTCACCTGTACGCCGATTTCTTCGGGCGACGCGCCGCTGCGGTTCTGGATGAACGCCTCGAAGCCGCCGGTCGACGACATGCCCGAGATCGGCGGCGGGTTGAAGCCCAGCACGACGCCTTCGCTGATGCCGCCGCCGATGCGGAAGATGTCCTTCACCACCGCGAAGGCCGACTGGTCCTCGCCCTTGCGTTCGCTCCACGGCTTGAGGGTCACGAAGCTCACGCCGGCGTTGGTCTTGTTGCCGCCGGAGAGGATGTCGAAGCCGGCGAAGTTCATCACCACCGAAACGGCGGGGTTCTTCTGCAGTTCGGCGCCGAACTTGTCCATCGCCTCGGCGGTGCGCGACAGCGACGCGCCATCCGGCAAAATCGCCGCGCCGATCACGTAGCCCTGGTCTTCCTCGGGTGCCAGCGAGCCGGGCACCATGCGGAACAGGCCGGCGGTGATCGCCAGCATCGCGCCGAACACCACGAACGCGAGCAGCACCCGCTTGAGCAGGAAGCGCACGCCCTCGGTGTAGCGGTGGGTGACCTTGTCGAAGAACTCGTTGAACTTGACGAAGAAGCCGGCCGGTTTCTGGTGGCCTTCCTTCAGGAGCAACGCGCACAGCGCCGGGGTCAGCGTCAGCGCGACGATGCCGGAGATGGTCACCGACACCGCGATGGTGATCGCGAACTGCTTGTACATCTGGCCGGCGATACCGCCCAGGAATGCCACCGGCAGGAACACCGACACCAGCACCAGCACGATCGCGACCACCGGGCCCGCGACCTCTTCCATCGCCTTGATCGACGCCTCGCGCGGCGGCAGCTTCTCTTCGCTCATGATGCGCTCGACGTTCTCGAGCACGACGATCGCGTCGTCGACCACGATGCCGATCGCCAGCACCATGCCGAACAGCGTCAGCGTGTTGATCGAGAAACCGAGCGCGTACATGCCGGCGAAGGTACCGATGATGGACACCGGCACTGCCAGGCACGGGATCAGCGTCGCGCGCCAGTTCTGCAGGAACAGGTAGACCACCGCGAACACCAGCACCATCGCCTCGAGGAAGGTCTTGTAGACCTCGTCGATCGACACCTTCACGAAGTCGGTGGTGTCGTACGGGATCGAGTAGCTCAGGCCGGTCGGGAAGCTCTCGCCCAACTTGGCCATGGTCGCCTTCACCTGGTCGGCGACCGCCAGCTGGTTGGCGCCCGGCGACAGGTAGATGCCGATCGGCACCGTCGGTACGCCGTTATAGGTACCCATGAAGTCGTAGTTGAGCGCACCGAGCTCGACACGGGCGACGTCCTTCAGGCGCAGGTTCGAGCCATCCGGGTTGGAGCGGATGATGATGTTCTCGAATTCCTTGACGTCGGTCAGGCGGCCCTGGGTGGTCACCGTGTAGGTGAACTCGGTCGCCTTGGGCATCGGCTCGGCGCCGACCTTGCCCGCCGCGTACTGCGCGTTCTGCTGGTTGATCGCGGCGGACACGTCGGACGGCGTCAGCTTGAGCTTGGCCAGCTGGTCGGGCTTGAGCCACACCCGCATCGAGTAGTCCTGCGACGCGAAGTTGACCACGTTGCCGACACCCGGGATGCGCTTGAGCTCGTCGACGATGTTGAGCGTCGCGTAGTTACTGGTGTACAGCGTGTCGAAGCGGCGGTCCGGCGAGTACAGCGAGATGATCTGCAGCATCGCGGTCGACTGCTTGGTCACCGTCACGCCCTGGCGGCGCACTTCCTGCGGCAGCTGGGTCAGCGCCGACTGCACGCGGTTGTTGACGTTGATGGTCGCCTGGTCGGGGTCGGTACCGATCTTGAAGCTGACGTTCAGCGTGAGCTGACCGTTGCTCGAGCTCGACGACTGCATGTAGATCATGTCCTCGACGCCGTTGATCGACTGCTCGAGCGGCGAGGCGACGGTGTCGGCGATCACCTGGGCGGACGCGCCCGGGTAGTTCGCCTGGACCTGCACTTGCGGCGGGACGATGTCGGGGTACTGCTCGACCGGCAGCGCGCGGATCGCGGCCAGACCCGCCAGCATGATGACCAGCGAGATCACCGTGGCGAAGATCGGCCGCCGGATAAAGAAGGCTGAAAACATCGGCTACGTCCCCCCTCAGCCCTGCGCGGCCGGCTGCGACGCCGACGGCTTGGCCGCGGCCACCTTCGGTGCGAGCGGCACGCCCGGGCGCAGCTTGAGGATGTTGTCGACGACCACGCGATCTCCGGCGGCGAGGCCGGCGCCGATCACGAAGTCCTTGTCCAGCGTGTCGATCACCTCGACCGGACGCGGCTCGGCCTTGCCGTCCTTGTTGACGGTCCACACCATCTTGCCCTGCTGGGTGGTCAGCACCGCCACCTGCGGCACGGTGATCGCGTTGACGCGCTCGGCACCCTTGAGGATCACGCGCACGAACTGGCCGGGCAACAGCATCGCCTGCGGGTTGGCGAACTGTGCGCGGTTGCTGATGGTGCCGGTGTCCGGGTTCACCACATTGTCGGAGAAGTTGATCTTGCCGACCTGACTGAACATCGAGCCGTCGGCCATCTTCACTTCGACCTGATAGCCGTTGTTGGCCGGGATGCGGATGCGGCCGGCGTCGATGTCCTTGCGCAGCTTCTGCGCCTCGTTGTCCGAGAAGGAGAAGTTCACGTAGACCGGATCGAGCTGCGAGATGCGGGTCAGCATGCTGTTGGGCGACACCAGCGAGCCTTCGGACACGATGTCGAGGCTGGTCAGGCCGGAGATCGGCGCCGACACCTTGGTGTAGCCCAGGTTGATCTGCGCCTGCTTGAGCTGCGCGCGTGCCGCTTCAACCGCCGCCTTGGCCGCCTCGTACGCGCCCAGCGCGTTGTCTCGATCCTGCTGGCTGACCGCGTTTTCCTTGAACAGCGGCAGCACGCGGTCGTACGTGCGTTTGGCCTGGTTGAAGTCGGCCTCGCGCACCGCGAGCGTCGCCTTGGCCTGGTCGACCGCCGCGACGTAGGTTGCCGGCTCGATCTCGAACAAGGTCTCGCCCTGCTTGACGCGGCGTCCCTCGACGAAGTTGCGGTGCAGCAGGATGCCCTCAACGCGCGAGCGCACCTGCACTTCACGGAAGCCGGCGGCCTGGCCCGCGTACTCGAAAGTCATCGGCACGTCGTGCGGCTGGATCGCCACCACCGACACCGGCATCGCCTGCATGGCCTGCTGCCCGGCACCGCCCTCCTTGCCACCGCACGCGGACAGGCTCGCGGCCAGCGCGGTCAGCAGCAGCCACTTGCCATGTGTATTCATCGTGTTCTTTAACAAAGACATCTGGTCACCCTCGGATTTGGCCGCGCCAGTACGCGCCCCTGATCTGACATGGTCGTATAACAAACCGCTAATTTTACATACATACACGCATGAATGTAAAATGAAATCCTAATTACCAATTTAATACAGGTTCCATTCAGCCGCCTTTTATATGGAATCAATACGGACAGAGCATGGCCAGAAAGACCAAGGAAGAAGCGGAACAAACCCGGCAAGGCATCCTGGATGCCGCCACCGAGGTGTTCTGGGCGAAGGGGGTCAACCGCACCACCCTGTCGGATATCGCCAGCGCGGCCGGCGTCACGCGTGGCGCCATTTACTGGCATTTCGCGGGCAAGGACGAGATCTTCAACGCGATGTGCAACCGGATCGCGCCCCAATTCGAGCCGAGCTACCAGCGCATGCTCGACAGCGCCAGGCTGAATGCCGCGGCCAGCCTGTGGCGGCACTGCCTGGAGAGCTTCTCGATCATCACCCGCCACGACGACGTGGCGAAGGTGCTCGGCATCATCTACCTGCGCTGCGAATACGTCGACGAGACGGGCTCGCTGCAGGCAGACAGCCGCAGCTGGATCTCCGAGCAGCACCGCCGCACGCTGGCCATGCTTGAATGCGCTGCAGCGCAAGGGCAGCTACAGGCAGGCGTGACCGCCCAGCAAGCCGCGCTGAGCCTGCAGGCGCTGCGCCGCGGCCTCGTACAATTGTGGCTGGCCGCCCCCGACATCATGCCGCTGGACGCCCAGGCCGCCACCCTGCTCTCGCCGCTCTTTTGTGGCATCTTCCGCGACCGCAGCTGGATTGCAGAGGCGCATGCGGGCGGCGGTTTAACGCTATAATGCCGCTTTTGCCCGGTCAGCGGCCGCATGCCTCCCGCCATTGTCATTTCATCGGTCAGCAAGCAGTACGGTTCATTCACCGCACTCGACGACGTCAGCTTCCAGGTTGAGCAGGGCGAATTCTTCGCCCTGCTCGGCCCGAACGGCGCGGGCAAGACCACGCTGATCTCGAGCATGGCCGGCCTGACCCGCCAGAGCGCCGGCAACATCCGCATCCTCGGCCACGACACCGTCAGCGACGCCTACCAGGCGCGCATGAAGCTTGGCGTCGTCCCGCAGGAGCTGGTGTTCGACCCTTTCTTGAGCGTGCGCGAGACGCTGCGCTTCCAGTCCGGCTACTTCGGCATCGCCCGCAACGACGACTGGATCGACGAGTTGCTCGCCAAGCTCGGCCTCGCCGACAAGGCGGACAGCAACCTGCGCGCGCTCTCCGGCGGCATGAAGCGGCGGGTGATGGTCGCGCAGGCGCTGGTGCACAAGCCGCCGGTCATCGTGCTGGACGAGCCGACCGCCGGGGTCGACGTCGAGTTGCGGCAGAGCCTGTGGGCCTTCGTGCGCGAACTGAACGCGGCCGGCCACACCATCGTGCTGACCACGCACTACCTGGAAGAGGCCGAGGCGCTGTGCAGCCGCATCGCGATGCTGAAGAAGGGCCGGCTGATCGCGCTGGAAGACAAGGCCAAGCTGCTCGCGCACAGCAACGAGCGCGACATCTCGCTCAAGCTCTCCGCGCCGCTGCCCGCCGCGCTCGCGCCGCTCTTCGTGCGCAGCGAGGGTGAGCGGGTGGTGCTCAGGCTGCCCGACATCGCCGCGATCGAATCCCTGCTCGCCGCCTTGCGTAGCGCCGGCGTCGAGGTGCGCGAGATGACGGTGATCGAGACCGACCTGGAGAGCGTGTTCATGCGCATGATGCAAGGGGGGGCGGCCTGATGCAGGGATTCCTCACGCTGTTGCGCAAGGAGGTGCTGCGCTTCTGGAAGGTCGCCTTCCAGACGGTGGCCGCGCCGGTACTTACCGCACTGATGTACCAGCTAATCTTCTCGCACGTGATGGCGCGCCACGCCAACGTCTACCCCGGCGTCAGCTACACCGCCTTCCTGATCCCCGGCCTCGCGATGATGTCGATGACGCAGAACGCGTTCGCCAACGCATCCTCTAGCCTGATCCAGTCGAAGATCACCGGCAATATCGTCTTCCTGCTGTTGTCGCCCTTGGGCCCGCTGCAGCTGTTTGCCGCGTACCTTGCCGCCGCCGTGATACGCGGTCTGGTGGTCGGCGCCGGCGTCATCGCGGTGACCATAGGCTTCGGCCTGCCGCTACCGGTGTCGCTGCCGTGGATTTTCGCCTTCGCGCTGCTTGGCTGCGGCGTGCTCGGCACGCTCGGCCTGATCGCCGGCATCTGGGCGGAGAAGTTCGACCAGCTGGCGGCGTTCCAGAACTTCATCATCCTGCCGCTGACCTTCCTGTCCGGCGTGTTCTACTCGATCGACAGCCTGCCGCCAGTGTGGCGCGCGCTGTCGCACCTGAACCCGGTGTTCTACATGATCGACGGGTTCCGCTACGGCTTTTTCGGCCATGCCGACGTCAGCCCCTGGCTTGCGTTGTCGGTGGTGGCCACCAGTTTCATCATTCTGTCCGCCCTGGCCTTGTGGTTGATCAAAGTCGGCTACAAGCTTCGCCACTAGGATGTCTCACCAAGGTGTTTCAAAAATGGTCTCCCCCGACTACATCAAACAATTGATCAGCGCGTCGCTCGAGTGCAACGTCCTCGAGGTCGAAGGCGACGACGGCACCCACTTCAGTGCGCTGATCGTCAGCCCTGCCTTCTCCGGACGCGGCCGCGTGCAGCAGCACCAGCTCGTGTACAAGGCGCTGGGCGAGCGCATGCGCGACGAGATCCACGCGCTGTCGATGAAAACCTACAGCCCCGAAGAGTGGGCTGCCCAACAAGGCTGAACAAATGGAAAAACTGATCATCCGCGGCAACGGCCCGCTGAACGGCGAGATCCCCGTCTCCGGCGCCAAGAACGCGGCGCTGCCCATCCTGTGCGCGAGCCTGCTGACGGGCGACACCATGCGCTACACCAACGTGCCGATGCTGCGCGACATCGCGACCACCCAGAAGCTGCTGCAGGGCATGGGCGTGCGCGTGATGACCGACAACGTGCACGAGTTCGAGATCACCGCCAACCAGATCGACACCCTGGTCGCACCGTACGAGCTGGTGAAGACCATGCGCGCGTCGATCCTGGTGCTGGGCCCGACGCTGGCCCGCTTCGGTGAAGCCTCGGTCAGCCTGCCTGGCGGCTGCGCGATCGGCTCGCGGCCGGTCGACCAGCACATCAAGGGCCTGGTCGCGATGGGCGCCGAGGTCAGCATCGAGCACGGTTACGTGAAGGCACGCGCCAAGCGCCTGCGCGGCGCGCGCATCGTGATGGACATGGTCACCGTCACCGGCACCGAAAACCTGCTGATGGCCGCCGTGCTGGCCGACGGCACCACCGTGCTGGAAAACGCCGCGCGCGAGCCTGAGGTCACCGACCTTGCGCTGTGCCTGAACAAGATGGGCGCCAGGATCTCCGGCATCGGCACCGACCGCCTGGTGGTCGAGGGCGTCGAGGCGCTGCATGGCTGCGAACACGCGATCATGCCGGACCGCATCGAGGCGGGCACCTTCCTGGTCGCCGGCGCGATGACGCAAGGCCACATCGTGCTGCGCGGCGCGGCCCCCAAGAGCATGGAAGCGGTGCTCGACAAGCTGGTCGAGGCCGGCGCCGTGATCGAATGCGGCGACGACTGGATCTCGCTCGACATGAAGCGTCGCCCGAAGTCGGTCAATATCCGCACCCTGCCCTACCCGGCGTTCCCGACCGACATGCAAGCGCAGTTCATGGCACTCAACGCGATCGCCGAAGGCGCGGCCGTGGTAACCGAGACCATCTTCGAGAACCGCTTCATGCACGTGCCGGAACTGAACCGCATGGGCGCGCATATCGAGACCGAGGGCAACACCGCGGTGATCCGCGGCGTCGAGCGCCTGTCCGGCGCAACCGTGATGGCAACCGACCTGCGCGCGTCCGCCAGCCTGGTGATCGCCGGCCTGGTCGCCGACGGCGAGACCACCGTCGAGCGGATCTACCACCTCGACCGCGGCTACGAGCACATCGAGAAGAAGCTGGGCGCTGTCGGCGCGCATATCGAACGCCTCAGCTGAACCTGTTGAAAATTTTCAACACCTAGACCGCCACCGGCCACCGGATGGCGGTTTTTTCATGCCTGGCATTCCCACCTCATCTCCCGCGCCCTTACACTGCTTCGCAAGACCCGTCGAAACGGGCGAATATCAAACAAAAGCAAGCAAAGGGGAATCATCATGTTCAATACCATCCGGGGACGCCTGCTGGTGTGGGTCGGCGCGTTGATCGTCGCAGGCTTTGCCACGTTGATCGGACTGAGCAGTTTCGAAAACTGGCGAGTGGCGCGACAGAACGTGGCGGATTCGGCCAAGCTGCTCGCCGAGCGCGAGGCGATGGCACTGCAGCAGCGACTGCAACCGGCGTACACCGTGAGCACGACCCTCGCACAAGGCGCGGCAGCGGCCCAGGCCACCGCAGGCACCGACGTGCGCGCACTGCTGTCCGACGCGACCCGCCGCGCACTCGACGCACAACCAGACGCGGTTGGGGTTTTCATCGTCGCCGAACCCGACGGACTGGACAGGCGCGATGCAGAACTGGCGGGCAGCGAACAAGGACAGGCTGGCGGACAGTTCGGCGTCTACTGGTACCGCGACAACGGGCAGCCGGCCGTCGAGTGGGGGGTTGGGGAAAGCTACAAGGACGGCTACTACAGCGGCCCCAAGGCCACCGGCAAGACCCAGATGAGCGAGCCTTACGTCGACCCGGACGCCAAGGTGCTGATGGCGACGGTCTCCTCACCCATCTTCGTCGCCGGCCGCTTCGCGGGTGTGTCCGGCGTCGATATCGCACTGGATACCCTGCAGGCGATCGCGAGCCAGGTCAGGCCGTATGGAAACGGCTACATGACCATCTACTCGAACGGCGGCCTGCAACTGGCCGGCGCAAACGCTGAGCAACGGGGCAAGGAAGATTCAGCGCTACCAGCAGCGGCGAGGGCAGCCATCGCTGCCGGCAAGCCCTGGCATTACGAAGACGACGCTGGCTTCATGCACGACATCTACCCGGTCAGCATCGGCGACACCGGCAAGCAGTGGGCTGTCCGCGTGTCCACCCCGCTTGACGCGGCAACCGCGCCGGCCCGCGCGGCACTGGCACGAGACCTGGCGGCTGGCGCCGCACTGACCGTCATGCTGCTGCTGGTCTACGCCTGGCTGCTGAACCGGCAACTCACGCCGCTCGCCGCGCTCAACAGGGCACTCGCCGACCTGGCCGGCGGCCAGGGCGACCTCACCTTCCGCCTGCCCATCCGGGGGCGGGACGAAGTTGCGCAGGCGAGCGCCTCGCTCAACGCCTTTCTCGGCACCCTGCAGCAGATGATGCTGGGCGTGCGGGACAACGGACTGACGCTGAGCCGCGACAGCGGCGCACTCAGCGAACAGGTGAGCCAACTTGCGCGCAGCGGCAGCGAACAGAGCCGCGCGGCGACCGCCACCGCCAGCAGCATCGAGCAACTCTCTGCGAGCATCGCGCAGATCGCCGATGCCACCGGCACCGCCCGTGCGCAGGTTCACGCGGCGGGCGAACTGGCCAACCGGGCTGCCCGCGAGGTTGCGGCCACCCATACCGGCATCGGCAACATCGCGAACAGTGTCGGCGACGTCGCTGCCGTCATCCGTTCACTGGAGGCGCAATCGTCCCGCATCGGCGGCATCGTCGAGACCATCCACCAGATCGCCGACCAGACCAACCTGCTCGCGCTGAACGCCGCGATCGAAGCCGCGCGGGCGGGCGAGCAGGGCCGGGGCTTCGCCGTCGTCGCCGACGAGGTCCGTAAACTGGCCGAGCGCTCGGCGTCGGCCACCATCGAAATCCGCTCGACCATCGCCGTCATGCAGCAGGAGACCGGCAAGGCGGCACAGAACATGGACGACGCGCTCGCGTTTGTCGGGGCTGGACGCACGCAGTCGGACCGGTCGGCCGACTCGCTGCGCGACATCGAAAACAACACCCGGGAGATCCGCGGCATGATGGACGATATTGCAGCCGCCACGGCCGAACAGACCAGCGCCAGCCAGGAGATCACCCGTCACGTCGAGCAGATCCACGGCATGCTGCAGCAAAGCGACGAAGCGCTGGCGGCCTCCCGCACAGCCACCTCGTCGCTGGCCTCACTCGCCGGCGAACTCGACGACCGGATCAAGCGCTTCCGGCTCTAGGATCGAGACGGCCTACTGGCCGGACACCTGCGGGAGCACGGCGTCTGCAACCTCTGCGCGTTCGGTGTATTCCTCGATCGACTGGCTGAGCAACTCGGGGGTCAGGTAGCGACCGTTGGAGACGGCGTGGCGCAGGCGGAGCGTGACGAAAGCCAGCAACTCCGGAGTAAGTTCGACACTGGACATATTTCCTCCTAAATAATACTTTCCTAATATTATTATCTAGTTTACGCCACGTCCAGTTTGATTGTATTATCATTGCAAAATTCAATGTCATTTAATTGATATTTGTATGAATCGCAAGCAGTGCTTACCAATCAATCCACCCTACCCGCGTGAAATCGGTTCACTATCCAATCCAGCACTACCGACTACGACGACCATCTGGAACCCCTGTGCCCGCCGCCTCTCCCTCCATCCGCTGCGATTTTTGTGCCAGGCAGGCGACCGTGCTGCTGCGCTACCGCTCACGTCTTGTCCGGCACGACATCCACTGCTGCGGCCATCCCTTGTGCGAGGAATTCGCCGGCATCGCACTGCAGCGGCTCGACCAGCTGACACCGCCGGCCGAACTCTCCGAGCGGACAATCGAACGCATCACGCTTGAAGCCTGAAGCGGCTCCGGACGCAGAATGCACGAAGGCCACCCCGCATGGGGTGGCCTTCGATATTTGGTGGGCCCTCCGGGGCTCGAACCCGGGACCAAAGGATTATGAGTCCTCTGCTCTAACCGACTGAGCTAAAGGCCCGTAGCCGCGCATTGTAACAGAATATCGTGTCGCAATGCGCGGCCGCGGCACTTACTGCCCGTTCGGCTCGCTGTCGAGGAAGCTCTTCAGCCGCTCGGAGCGCGTCGGGTGGCGCAGCTTGCGCAGCGCCTTCGCCTCGATCTGGCGGATGCGCTCGCGGGTGACGTCGAACTGCTTGCCAACCTCTTCCAGCGTGTGGTCGGTGTTCATGTCGATGCCGAACCGCATGCGCAACACCTTGGCCTCGCGCGGGGTCAGCGACTCGAGCACTTCCTTGGTCGCCTCGCGCAGGCTCGAGTACATCGCCGCGTCGGACGGGGTGATGGTTACCGCGTCCTCGATGAAGTCGCCCAGATGTGAATCGTCGTCGTCGCCGATCGGCGTTTCCATCGAGATCGGCTCCTTGGAGATCTTCATGATCTTGCGGATCTTCTCCTCGGGCATGTCCATCTTCTCGGCCAGTTCCGCCGGATCCGGCTCGCGGCCGGACTCCTGCAGGATCTGACGGCTGATGCGGTTCATCTTGTTGATGGTCTCGATCATGTGCACCGGGATGCGGATAGTGCGCGCCTGGTCGGCGATCGAGCGGGTAATCGCCTGGCGGATCCACCACGTCGCGTAGGTCGAGAACTTGTAACCGCGACGGTATTCGAACTTGTCGACCGCCTTCATCAGGCCGATGTTGCCTTCCTGGATCAGGTCGAGGAACTGCAGACCGCGGTTGGTGTACTTCTTGGCGATCGAGATCACCAGGCGCAAGTTCGCCTCGATCATCTCGCGCTTGGCCAGGCGTGCCTTCTTCTCGCCGGCCGCCATCTGTCGGTTGATTTCCTTGAGCGCGCCGATGGTGAGCATGGTGCGCTGCTGCAATTCACCCAGCTTGCTCTGGTGCTCGATCACCGCGTGCTTGAAGCGCTCGAGCGTTTCCGACCAGGCCTTGCCGGCAGAGATCTCGCCTTCGACCCAAGCGACGTTGGTCTCGTTGCCCGGGAACACCTTGATGAAGTGGTTGCGGTCCATGCGCACGCGCTGCACGCAGATGGTCTGGATCTCGCGTTCGTGGCCACGCACCTCGGCGACCAGCGTGCGCAGCGAGTCGCACAGGTTCTCGATCTGGCGGGTCGCGAAGCGCACCTTCATGAATTCGTCGGTGATCGCCTGCTGGAAGACCAGCGCTTCGGACGAGCCCGAGCCATGCTTCTCGATCGCGGCGAGCATCTTGGCGTACTGCTCGCGCACGCCGGCGAAGTACTCGATCGACTGCAGCTTGAGCGCGAGCAGGTTGGCCGAGTTGGCCGCGTCGGGGTCGGCCCCCTCCTCGTCCTCCTCTTCCTCTTCCTCCTCGCCTTCGGCCAGGCTGTCGTCGTCGTCGGACGGCTCGCCGGAGAACTTGGCGTCCTCTTCCTCGCTGACATTCGGGTCGATGAAGCCGTCGACGACCTCGTCGATGCGCATTTCTTCACGCTCGACCTTGTCCATCAGCGCGAGCACTTCGGCGATGGTGCCGGGGCAGGCGGAGATCGACTGGATCATGTGCTTGAGGCCGTCCTCGATCCGCTTCGCGATCTCGATCTCGCCCTCGCGGGTCAGGAGCTCGACCGTACCCATTTCGCGCATGTACATGCGCACAGGGTCAGTGGTGCGGCCAAACTCGGAGTCGACCGAGGAGAGCGCGGCTTCGGCTTCCTCGACGGCGTCCTCGTCGGCGACGGTCGGCGTGGTGTCCGACATCAGCAGGTCTTCGGCGTTTGGTGCCTCTTCGGTCACCTGGATGCCGAGGCCGGTGATCATGCCGATGATGTTCTCGATCTGCTCGGCGTCCGAGACGTCTTCGGGCAGATGGTCGTTGATTTCTGCGAACGTCAGGTAGCCGCGTTCCTTGCCCAGCGCGATCAGCTGGCGCAAACGCTTGCGCTGCTCTTCCAGGCTCAACTGCGGGTTGTCCTGGCTGTCCTGCACGTCCTTGTCAGTCTTGGGGGAAGCCGCCATTTCGTTTCCTGCTCGGATAAAAGCCGAAAAAAACAGTTAAGTATATCACGGACCGTCACTCGGACGGCCTATGCACCGTGCGCGCCGCCATCCGGCGCATCAGTTCCTGCATCAATCTTTTTTCTTCGTCGCTCAGGTGTTCTAGTCCGCGCTGAGACAACTGTCTGAACAGCTCGTCGTCGCAGGACTCGAGCAGGCGACGCACACCGTCGCGGAACATGTCGAGGTCGAGCTCGTCCGGGTTGGCCATCTCGGCCGGGTCGCGCAGCGCCTGCTGCAGCACCGTGTCGATCTGCGTTTCATAAGGCGTGCCGCGGAATGCCTCTTCCAGCCTCGCGCTGGTCGGCACCCGCTCGCTCGCCTGCACCCTGTCGATCAGCGCGACCAGGCATGCCATGTCGCCGGCAAACGGCAGGCTGTCCGGCACGGCCACCTGCATCGCCCACTCCGGGTTCATCAGCAGCCACTTGACCAACTGCCGCACCGACGACGTTGCCATCACCCGGCTCGCCTGCTTGGGCAACCTGTATTCACGCCGGCCTTGCGCGACCGGCTTCTCGACGCCGGTCAGGCGCTCGAATTCGGACAAATCGATGCCGGTCAGCTCGGCCAGCCGCTTGCGGATCAGGAAGCCCAGCGCCGGCGCGCCGATCTGACCGAGCATGGGCGTCGCTTGGCGGATCAGGTCGGCGTGCCCCTCCGGGGTCGACATGTCGACCCGCGCGGTCATCTCGCGCACGAAGTACGCCGACAGCGGCAAGCTCTCCTCGAGCAGCAGCCGCTCGAACGCCTCGGCCCCGTGGGCGCGGATGTACGAGTCGGGGTCGTGCTCCTGCGGCAGGAACAAAAAATGCAGCGCCTTGCCGTCGACCAGCTGCGGCAGGCTGTTTTCCAGCGCCCGCCACGCCGCCTTGCGACCGGCCGCGTCCCCGTCGAAACAGAAGTACACCTGATCGGCGTGGCGCAACAGCTTGCGCACATGCTCGCCGGTGGTCGCCGTACCCAGCGTGGCCACCGCGTAACCGACGCCGAACTGCGCCAGCGCGACCACGTCCATATAGCCCTCGACCACCAGCACCCGGTTTTGCTCGCGGATCGCCTGCCGCGCCTCGTAGAGGCCGTACAGCTCGCGCCCCTTCTCGAACAGCGGCGTCTCCGGCGAGTTCAGGTACTTTGGCGCGTGCGTGCTCTTCTCCTTCGACAGGATGCGTCCGCCAAAACCGATGATGCTGCCGCGCTGGTTGCGGATCGGGAACATCACGCGGGCACGGAAGCGGTCGTAACGCTTGCCGTCGTCGCCGGCGATCACTAAGCCCGCCTCGACCAGCCGCTCGTCCTGGTAGTCGGGAAAGAGCGTCGCGAGCGGCTGCACCGCGTCGATCCGCGCGTCAGGCGCGAAACCGAGCGCGTAGCGGGCGGCGATTTCGCCGGTGACACCCCGCCCCTTGAGGTAACTGACGGCAAGCGCCGACGATTTCAACTGCTGCTTGTAAAACGCCGCGGCCGAAGCCAGCATTTCCTCGAGCGACAGGCGCCGCTCGCGCGCGGCACGTTCCTTCACCGGGTCGCCGCGGCGCTCTTCGGGCACCGGCATGCCGAGGCTGTCGGCGAGCAGGCGCACCGCGTCGACGAAATTCAGCCCCTGATACTCCATCACGAAGCCGATCGCCGAGCCGTGCGCACCGCAGCCGAAGCAGTGGTAGAACTGCTTGGACGGACTGACGGTGAACGACGGCGACTTCTCCTTGTGGAAGGGGCAGCACGCCAGGTAGTTCTGCCCGGCCTTCTTCAGCGGGACGTAACGATCCACCACGTCGACGATGTCGACGCGGGAGAGCAACTGGTCGATGAAGTCCTGCGGGATCATCCCGGCGGATCAGCGGACCAGCCGGGCCTTGATCAGCACGGAAACCGCCGCCATGTCGGCACGGCCGGCCAGTTGGGGGCGCAGCAGCGCCATCACCTTGCCCATGTCCTGCATGCCGGCGGCGCCACTGTCGGCGACTGCCTGCTCGATCAGCGCGGCGATTTCGGCTTCGCTCAGCGGCTGCGGCATGTAGCCGACGAGCACGTCGATCTCGGCGCTCTCGGCCTCGACCAGGTCTTCGCGGCCGCCGGCCTTGTACTGGGTGACCGAGTCGCGGCGCTGCTTGATCATCTTGTCGATGACCGCGGTCACCGCCGTATCGTCAAGCTCGACCTGCTCGTCGACTTCCTTTTGCTTGATCGCGGCCATCAGCAGGCGGATGGCACCCAGACGCACGCTGTCGCGCGCCTTCATCGCCTGCTTCATGTCGTCGTTGATCTGTTGCTTGAGCGTCATCGCACACCTGCCACGGGAAGGAAACGCCGGCGGCCTGGCCACCAGCGAAAAATCGGAAGTACAAATGGCAAAACCGCAGGCAAAGCTGCGGTCTTGACTGAAGCTGCCGGGGAAGCTTAGTACAGCTTGGGCGGCAGTTGCTGGCTGCGGATGCGCTTGTAGTGGCGCTTCACGGCAGCAGCGGCCTTGCGCTTACGCTCGGCGGTCGGCTTTTCGTAGAACTCGCGGGCGCGCAGCTCGGTCAGCAGACCGGTCTTCTCCACGGCACGCTTGAAACGGCGCATAGCTACTTCGAAGGGTTCGTTCTCTTTAACGCGAATGTTCGGCATCGACTAATGATCCTTGAGATTGTTCAGTAAGCTTGACGCTTGAAAGGCGTCGATTTTAGCAACGGGCAGGCGATAGATAAAGCACTGAATCCGCTGCGGGTTCTTCACGGCAATGGCCGCCAAACCCTCTTAAGGAAATCACCCCCTCACTCGGAGAATCTGATGTTGCTTGTGGACGAAACCGCGGCCGGCGCGGACGCCAGAAGGGCCTCGGCCATCGGCAGCACGTACTCTGCTGAGTGCGGGCTTCGCGAAAGGGATGGTTTATACCGGAAAACGCCGTTGGCGTCGAGCAGAAAATGGCCGTTCAGCGCCGCTCGGCCCGCATCACGCTGCCGACCTGCAGCACGGCGAACAGCACGCGCTCGAGGTGGGCGACGTCGCTGACCTGCAGGCGGAAGTGGATCTCGATCACGCCCTCGGACGAGGGGCTGTCCTGCGTGTCCACGCGCTCGACGTTGGCCGCCGCGTTGGAGATCGCCGCAGCGATCTCCGCCAGCGCGCCCCGCTCGTTGTGTGCGGTCACGCCGACCGTCACCGTGAACACGCGGTCGCGCTGCGCGTCCCAGGTCACGTCGAGCAACTTGTCCGCCTCGACCCGGCGCAGGTTCGCGCAGTGGCTGCGGTGGATCAGCAGCCCCTGCCCCTTGGCGATCACCCCGACAATCTCGTCGCCGTGGATCGGGTTGCAGCACGAGGCCAGCGCGATCGCGCCGCTCTCGTTGCCGCGGATCGTGATCGGCGCCATGCGCACCGGCTCGCCCAGCTTGCGCCCGGCCAGCTCGACCAGGCGACGGGCGACGACGATGGGCAGCAGCTTGCCGACACCGACGTCGGCGAGCACCTCACCGAACGCACTCTGGCGGTCGCCGAAGTGGGTGAGGTATTCGCCCTGCAGCGTGTCGTCGATCTCGAGCGGCTGCGGCAACAGCGCCCCCAGCGCCTGGCGCAGCAGGCGGTCGCCCAGCAGCGACGCCTCGGTACTCTGCAGGCTCTTCAGGTAGGCACGGATGCACGAGCGTGCCCGACCGCTGGCGACGAAGTTCAGCCACGAAGGGTTGGGCTTGGCCTGCGTCGCGGTGATGATCTCGACGCTGTCGCCGTTGCGCAACACGGTACGCAGCGGCACCAGCGCGTGGTTGACGCGGGCGGCGATGCAGCGGTGGCCGACGTCAGTATGTACGGCGTACGCGAAGTCGACCGGGGTCGAGCCCTGCGGCAGCACCAGAATCTTGCCCTTGGGGGTGAACACGTACACCTCGTCGGGGAACAGGTCGATCTTGATATGCTCGAGGAACTCGATCGCGTCGTCGCTTTCGGCCTGGATGTCGAGGATGCTCTGCAGCCACTGGTGGGTGCGCTGGTGCGCGGCGTCGAGCGTCGCGTCACCACTCTTGTACATCCAGTGCGAGGCGATGCCGGCCTCGGCGACCGCGTTCATCTCGCGGGTGCGGATCTGCATCTCGACCGGCGTGCCGTACGGACCGAACAGGGTGGTGTGCAGACTCTGGTAGCCGTTGCCCTTGGGGATCGCGATATAGTCCTTGAACTTGCCCGGCAAGGGCTTGTACAGGCTGTGCAGCGCGCCCAGCGCGAGGTAGCAGGCAGGCGAGTCATTGACGATCACCCTGAAGCCGTAGATGTCGAGCACCTCGGAGAAGGACAGGTGCTTCTCCTGCATCTTCTTGTAGATGCTGTAGAGGTTCTTCTCGCGACCCTTGATGGTCGCCTCGATATTGTTCTCGACCAGCCGCTGGCTGACCGACTGCAGGATCTTGTTCACCACCTCGCGCCGGTTGCCGCGCGCAGCCCGCACGGCCTTGGCCAGCACCTGGTAGCGGTTCGGGTAGAGATGGCGGAACGACAGGTCCTGCAGCTCGCGGTAGACCTTGTTCAGGCCGATGCGGTTGGCGATCGGCGCGTAGATTTCCAGCGTTTCCAGCGCGATGCGCTTGCGCTTGTCCTCGCGCATCGAGTCGAGGGTGCGCATATTGTGCAGGCGGTCGGCCAGCTTGACGATGATCACGCGCACGTCGCGCGCCATCGCCAGCACCATCTTGCGGAAGTTCTCCGCCTGCGCGGTTTCCTTGGTCTGGTACTCGAGCCGCTCGAGCTTGGAGAGCCCGTCGACCAGGTCGGCGATCGTCTTGCCGAAGTGCTCGGCGAGCGTCGCCTTGCTGACGCCGGTATCCTCGAGCACGTCGTGCAGCAGGGCTGCCGCGACTCCCTGCGCGTCCATCCGCCAGTCGACCAGCATCGCGGCGACCGCCAGCGGGTGGGTGATGTAGGGCTCGCCGCTCTTGCGGGTCTGCCCCTCGTGCGCGTCGCGGCTGACTTCGAACGCCTGGCGCAGCAGCTGCACGTCTTCCGGCTTGAGGTAGCGTGATGCTAGCTCGAACAGTGAAGACGACTCGGCTTCGATCAGCGGTCGGTAGTCGACCGCGCTGTCTATATCAGCCTGCGGCATGCGCCGTGGTGCTCCGGAAGGTTCAGCCCTGGTGGCGGGTCAGCACTTCGCGGCCGACATGGCCGGCGGCGATTTCGCGCAGCGCGACGACGGTCGGCTTGTTGCGGCCGCCGTCAACGAAGGGGGTACCGCCGGAGGCGAGCTGGCGCGCGCGGTAAGCGGCAGCCAGGGTCAGGTCGAAGCGGTTCTGGATACGGTCAAGACAATCGTCAACGGTAATGCGGGCCATGGAAATTCAACCTTTGGGTTAGGTAACAAACACTATGCGATTTTAATGCGCCGGGCAATCGCTTTCACTTCAGGCGGAAACACCCTCGGCGAGGATCGCGTCGACGGGGGATTGCTGTTGCACCGCGCGCAGGCGAGCGGTGCGCACCAGCGCGCGCAGGTCGCCGAGCGCGCGCTCGAAGTCGTCGTTGACGACCAGGTAGTCGTACTCGGGCGCCAGCGCGATCTCGGCACGCGCCTCGGACAGGCGGCGGGCGACCACTTCTTCGCTGTCGGTGCCGCGTCCGCGCAGGCGGTTCTCGAGTTCGGGCAGGCTGGGCGGCAGGATGAACACGGCGACCGCCTCGGGGAATGCCGCGCGCACCTGACGCGCGCCCTGCCAGTCGATCTCGAGCAGGAGGTCGTGTCCGGCGGCAACCCGCTCGGCGATCCAGCGGCGGCTGGTGCCGTAGTAGTTGCCGTAGACTTCGGCGTGCTCGAGGAAGTCGCCATCGGCGATCATGCGCTCGAACAGCTCGCGGCTGACGAAGTGGTAGTGCTGGCCGTCGACCTCGCCCTGGCGCGGCGCGCGGGTGGTGAAGGAGACGGACAGTTCGACACCGGGCTCGGCCTTCAGCAAGGCGGCCACCAGCGAGGTCTTGCCCGCGCCGGAAGGCGCCACCACGATGAAGATGCTGCCAGCCGCGCCACTCATGCCCTACCCCTTCACGATCCTGAACTAATATTTCAGGTTACCACAAAGCGTACAGGCGAAAACAGCACTCCCTCGCAGATACCCCACACTTCCTAAGTCACATCATATAAAATCCCGCGCTTGCCTTGTCCATAAAACCAAAGCACCACGGGGAGTGTGCGCACCATGCAAGTACTTGAAAACCTGTTCCGGCTCAAGGAGCACGGCACTTCGGTCAAAACGGAAGTGATCGCCGGGATCACGACCTTCCTGACCATGGCGTATATCGTGCTGGTCAACCCGGCCATCCTGTCGGCCACCGGCATGGACCTGAACGCGGTCTTCGTCGCGACCTGCCTCGCCGCAGCGCTGGGCACCGGCATCATGGCGCTGGTCGCCAACTACCCGATCGCGCTGGCGCCGGGCATGGGCCTGAACGCCTACTTCACCTTCACCGTGGTGCAGGGCATGGGCGTGCCCTGGCAGACCGCGCTGGGCGCGGTATTCCTGTCGGGCATCGTCTTCCTCGCGGTCAGCCTGTTCAAGGTGCGCGAAGCGATCGTCAACGCGATCCCGCAGTCGCTGAAGTTCGGCATCTCGGCCGGCGTCGGCATGTTCCTCGCCATCATCGGCCTGAAGAACGCCGGCGTGATCGCCGCCCACCCGGCGACCCTGATCACCCTGGGCGACGTGCACAGCCCGACCACCCTGCTCGCCATCCTCGGCTTCTTCCTGATCGTCGCGCTCGAGTACCGCAAGGTGCCCGGCGCGATCATCCTCAGCATCATCGCGGTGACCGTGCTGTCGATCACGCTGGGCCTGTCGACCTTCGAAGGAGTGTTCGCGCCGGTGCCCAGCCTCGAACCCACCCTGATGCAGATGGACATCGCAGGCGCCCTCAACGCGGGCCTCTTGGGCGTGATCTTCGTGTTCTTCTTCGTCGACCTGTTCGACACCACCGGCACCCTGGTCGGCGTGTCGCACCGCGCGGGCCTGCTCGACAAGGACGGCAAGCTGCCGCGCCTCAAGCGCGCCCTGCTGGCCGACTCGGTCGCGATCACCGCCGGCGCGGTGATGGGCACCTCATCGACCACCGCCTACGTCGAATCCGCCGCCGGCACCGCGGTGGGCGGGCGTACCGGCCTCACCTCGCTGACCGTCGCCCTGCTCTTCCTCGCTTGCCTGTGGCTCTCCCCGCTGGCCAAGACCGTGCCGGCCTATGCGACCGCGCCCGCGCTGTGCTACGTCGCGGTGCTGATGACCCGCGGCCTCGCCGAGATCAAGTGGGACGACCTGACCGAGGCCGCGCCGGCGGTAATGACCGCGATGGCAATGCCGTTCACCTTCTCGATCGCCGACGGCATCGCGTTCGGCTTCATCAGCTTCACCGCGGTCAAGATCCTGTCCGGCCGCTTCAAGGACCTGAGCATCGCCGTGCTGGCCATCACCGGCATGTGGATCTTCAAGCTCGCGTTCTTCCACTGAGCGCCTCGGCGCTGACCTAAGCTGCAAGGGGCGGCCCGCCCCTTGCCCACGCCGGCGCGGCTGCCTGTACAATGCGCCGCGACACAAGAATCAAGGCTGAAACCATGGACAACCTCAGCAATATCGACTACGCGAGCTACCTCAAGGGCTGGATCCGCGCCGTACCCGACTGGCCGCACAAGGGAGTGATGTTCCGCGACATCACGCCGCTTTTGCAGAACCCCAAGACCTTCCGCATGCTGATCGACGTGTTCGTCCACCGCTACATGGACCAGGACATCGACCTGATCGCGGGGCTGGACGCGCGCGGTTTCATCATCGGCTCGGTGCTCGCCTACGAGCTGAACGTCGGCTTCGTGCCGATCCGCAAGAAGGGCAAGCTGCCGTACACGACGATCGCCGAGGAGTACGAACTCGAGTACGGCAACGCGACGGTCGAGATGCACACCGATGCTTGCAAGCCGGGCGACCGCGTGATCCTGGTCGACGACCTGGTCGCCACCGGCGGAACCATGATGGCGGGCTACCACCTGCTGCAGAAGCTCGGCGCCGACGTGCTCGAGGCGGCCGCGATCATCGAGCTGCCGGAACTTGGCGGCGGCAAACTGGTGCGCGAGGACGGGCTGCAGCTGTTCACCATCTGCTCGTTCAGCGGCCTTTGAGCGGCAAGCCCTCCGTCTAGGCAAGGCGTGCACAGGCGCGCCTTTTTTGCGCCCACAATATTCATGTTGCATTGCAAGGGAATACCCGCCTAAGATTTTCGCTTCCAATTTCTGCACGCGGGAGTCGAACATGATCAAGGTCGGGATTGTCGGGGCCACCGGCTACACCGGAGTCGAATTGCTGCGCCTGCTGGCGACCCACCCGCAGGCGCGCGTCACCGCCGTCACCTCGCGCAAGGACGCGGGCACGCCGGTGGCGGCGATGTTCCCCAGCCTGCGCGGCCATGTCGACCTCGCGTTCAGCACGCCTGAAGACGCGCGTCTGACCGAATGCGACATGGTGTTCTTCGCCACCCCCAACGGCATCGCGATGAACGAGGCTGCCCAGCTGTTGGCCGCCGGCGTGCGCGTGATCGACCTTGCCGCCGACTTCCGCATCCGCGACCAGGCCGAGTGGGAAAAGTGGTACGGCATGACGCACGGTGCGCCGCAACTGCTGGAAGACGCCGTGTACGGCCTGCCCGAAGTCAACCGCGAGGCGATCCGCGGCGCACGGCTGGTCGCCAACCCAGGCTGCTACCCGACCGCCGTGCAACTGGGCTTCTTGCCGCTGATCGAAGCCGGCGTAATCGACGCCGCCACCCTCGTCGCCGACTGCAAGTCGGGCGTCTCCGGCGCCGGCCGCAAGGCCGAGGTACACGCGCTGCTGGCCGAGGCCGGCGACAACTTCAAGGCCTACGGCGTGGCCGGCCACCGCCACCTGCCGGAAATCCGCCAGGGCCTCGCGCGCGCCGCCGGCGCGCCGGTCGGGCTGACCTTCGTGCCGCACCTGACGCCGATGATCCGCGGCATCCACGCAACGCTGTACGCGCGCCTCACGCAGGACACCGACCTGCAGGCGCTGTTCGAGTCGCGCTACGCGAACGAGCGCTTCGTCGACGTGCTGCCGGCCGGCAGCCACCCGGAAACCCGCTCGGTGCGCGGCGCGAACACCTGCCGCATCGCCGTGCACCGCCCGCAAGGCGGCGACACCGTGGTGGTGCTGTCGGTGATCGACAACCTGGTCAAGGGCGCCGCCGGCCAGGCCGTGCAGAACATGAACCTGATGTTCGGCTGCGACGAGCAGGCCGGCCTCGCGCAGGTGCCGCTGCTGCCGTAAGCACTTGAAAACTCGCCAGCGCGCCCCAATCCCGAGTAAAATCCTTGGGTTGATGCCGCTTTTGGCTACCCGTTTGACTGAGGTTCCCTGAACATGACCGCCACCACCGAAATGCCGTCCCCGATCAACTTCACCGACAGCGCCTGCGACAAGGTGCGCGAACTGGTTGCCGAAGAGGGCAACCCGGAGCTGAAACTGCGCGTCTTCGTCACCGGCGGCGGCTGCTCGGGCTTCCAGTACGGCTTCACCTTCGACGAGATCGTCAACGACGACGACACCGCGATCGAGCGCGCCGGCGTGACCTTCCTGGTCGACCCGATGAGCTACCAGTACCTGGTCGGCGCCGAGATCGACTACCAGGACAGCCTGGAAGGCTCGCAGTTCGTGATCCGCAACCCGAACGCGACCACCACCTGCGGCTGCGGTTCCTCCTTCTCGGTTTAAGCGCGCCGCGTTATCATCGAAAGCCCGGACTCGTCCGGGCTTTTTTCTTGCCTTCCGCCCAGACCATGACCCTGCTACCGCCGATCCAGCTGCCCAAAATCGATTTTGCCCGCGAGTTCACCTTCAGCGACGCCGACTACGAGCGTGTGCGCCGGCTGATCCACCGCACGGCGGGCATCTCGCTCGGCCCCAGCAAGAAGGACATGGTGTACGGCCGCCTGGTGCGCCGCATCCGCGAGCTGAAGCTCGCCGGCTTCACCGCCTATGTCGACCTGCTCGAATCGCCGGCCGGCCGCGGCGAGTTCGAACAGTTCGTCAACGCGCTGACCACCAACCTGACCTTCTTCTTCCGCGAAGACCACCACTTCCCGCTGTTGGCCGAGCACCTCAAGCAGAAGGCCGGCCAGGAAGTGTCGATCTGGTGCGCGGCCGCGTCGACCGGCGAGGAGCCCTACTCGATCGCGATCACCGCGCTGGAGGCGCTCGGCGCCAACGCCCGCGTCAGCATCCTCGCGACCGACCTCGACACCAGCGTGCTCGAGACCGGGCGGCGCGGCATCTACGGCGCGGATAAGGTCGCCCGCCTGCCCGCCGGCATGGCCGCGCGCTACTTCGACAAGCTGCCGGACGGCAACTACCAGGCGCGCGCGCAGTTGCGCAACCTGATCCGCTTCGAGCGGCTCAACCTGGTCGACAGCGTATGGCCGGCATGCAAGCCGTTCGACGCGATCTTCTGCCGCAACGTGATGATCTACTTCGACCGCGACACCCAAGCCGGCGTGCTCAGGCGCTTCGTACCCATGCTCAAGCCGGACGGCCTGCTGTTCGTCGGCCACTCGGAAAACTTCTACTTCGCGTCCGACCTCTTTCACCTGCGCGGCAAGACCGTCTACGAGCACGCCGCGCGCGCCGCGGTGCGGCCTTTGACCCACGGCTGACCGGCCATGCCATGCGTGTTAAGATGCGGCCGATTTCTTAGTTAAGGAGCCCGTCCGTGCGCATCGGTACCCCGTTGTCCCCCTCCGCCACCCGCGTCATGCTCTTGGGCAGCGGCGAACTCGGCAAGGAAGTCGTGATCGCCCTGCAAAGGCTGGGCGTGGAAACCTTCGCGGTCGACCGCTACCCCAACGCGCCGGCGATGCAAGTCGCCCACGGTAGCCGGGTCATCGACATGACCGACGCGGCCGCCTTGCGCGCGCTGGTAGCTGAAGTACGCCCGCACTACATCGTCCCCGAGATCGAGGCGATCGCGACCGAGGCGCTCGTCGCGATCGAGGCCGAAGGGCACACCACCGTGGTGCCGACCGCCCGCGCAGTCAACCTGACCATGAACCGCGAGGGCATCCGCACGCTGGCGGCCGAGGAGTTGGGCTTGCCGACCTCGCGCTACGCCTTCGCCGGCTCGCTGGATGAAATGCGCGCGGCGACCGACGCCATCGGTTTCCCCTGCTTCATCAAGCCGGTGATGTCGTCCAGCGGCAAGGGCCAGTCGTACCTACAATCCGCCGCCGACGTCGACGCCGCGTGGGCGTATGCGGCCAGCGCCGGCCGCGTCGCCAAGGGCCGGGTCATCGTCGAGGGCCTGGTCGACTTCGATTACGAGATCACCCTGTTGACGGTCCGCGCGAGCGACGGCGAGGGCGGCACCGCGACGCACTTCTGCCAGCCGATCGGCCACCGCCAGCAAAGCGGCGACTATGTCGAGAGCTGGCAGCCGCAGGCGATGTCGCCTGCCGCGCTCGAACGCGCACGCGAGATCGCCGGCAAGGTCACCGCCGCGCTCGGCGGCTTTGGCCTGTTCGGCGTCGAGCTCTTCATCAAGGGCGACGAGGTATGGTTCTCCGAAGTGAGCCCGCGCCCGCACGACACCGGCCTGGTGACGCTCGCCACCCAGCGCTACTCGGAGTTCGAACTGCACGCGCGCGCGCTGCTCGGCCTGCCCGTCGACACCTCGCAGCGCGAACCCGGCGCCTCGGCAGTCATCTACGGCGGCATGGACGAGTCCGGCATCGCCTTCGAGGGCATTGCCGACGCGCTGGCGGTGCCGGGTGCCGACCTGCGCCTGTTTGGCAAACCGGAGAGCTTCTTGCGCCGACGCATGGGCGTGGCGGTCGCTACCGGCAACGACACCGACCAGGCGCGCGCGCGCGCGCAGGCCGCCGCATCCGCGGTGCGCCCGGTCAAGGGTAACTAAGAGATGGCCGACATGACCCCGTACGAGCTCCTGGGCGGCGCCAGCGTGGTGCGCCACCTGACCGACCGCTTCTACGACATCATGGATAGCGACCCGGCGGTGGTGAAACTGAGGAAAATCCACCCGGACGACCTCGCAGGCTCGCGCGAGAAGCTCTACATGTTCCTGTCCGGCTGGCTGGGCGGCCCCGCGCTCTTTGTCGAGGCGTTCGGCCACCCGCGCCTGCGGATGCGCCACCTGCCGTTCGCGGTCGACAGCCAGATGCGCGACGAATGGATGTACTGCATGCGGCTCGCCGTGAACGAGCTGATCGTCGAGGACGAACTGAAGGCCAAGCTGATCGACGCCTTCCACAACACCGCCGACTTCATGCGCAACCAGCCCGAATAAGCGGGTGCCACGCGTGCAAAGGCCCGGTCCGCCAGTACGGCGCCCGGGCCTTGTGTCTGTTCCGCCGTTTAGCGGCTGCGCTGCCCGCGTTCGATGGTCACGCCCACCTTGGCCACGTCGGGGAGGATGCCCGGCTTGGTCACCGACACCCGCACCCATGCCGCGCCGAACTCGTCGCGGATCAGGTGCGCGATATGCTCGGCCAGCGCCTCGATCAGCAGGAAGTGCTGCTCGGCCAGCGACGCGCGTACCCGCTCGACGACTTCCCCGTAGTGGATGGTGTCGCCGATGTTGTCGCTGTGGCACGGCGTCTCGCTCGGGATGCCGATATCGAGGTCGATCTCCAGGGTCTGGGGCGCGTGGCGCTCCCAGTCGTAAACGCCGATCAGCGTGGCGGCACGCACTTCTCGCAGGAAAATGATGTCCATCTTGGGTGGCGGCGTTGGGAAATGCCGCCCGATACCGTAGAATCCAAACCCCGCATTCTAGTGTATTCACCATGACCACGACAGCCTTTGCCTTTATCGCCGCGGCCTACCTGATCGGCTCGCTCTCGTTCGCCGTCATCGTCTCCAAGGCAATGGGCATGGCCGACCCGCGCAGCTACGGCTCGGGCAACCCCGGCGCGACCAACGTGCTGCGCTCGGGCAAGAAGATCGCCGCCGCGCTGACGCTGCTGGGCGACGGCGCCAAGGGCTGGGTCGCCGTCGCGCTCGCCGCATGGCTCGCCCCGCGTTACGGCCTCGGCACGCGCGAGGTGGCGATGGTCGCCATCGCCGTGCTCGCCGGCCACATGTGGCCGGTATTCTTCGGCTTCAAGGGCGGCAAGGGCGTCGCCACCGCCGTCGGCGTGCTGTTCGGCTTCAGCCTGTGGCTCGCGCTCGCCGCGGTCGCCACCTGGCTATTCATGGCCTTCGTGGTGCGTATCTCCTCGCTGTCCGCGCTGACCGCCTGCGTGCTCGCGCCGGTGTACGCCTACTTCATCCTCGGCCCGCAAAGCCCCTACTTCGGCACCTGCATCATCATCGCGATCCTGGTGATCCACCGCCACAAGTCCAACCTGGTCAACCTGCTGACCGGGCAGGAAGGCAGGATAGGCGAGAAGGCTGCGTCCAAGGACGAGCAGCAGCCGTAACAGGCCTTACAGCCGCCACCAGCGCGCCGGCAGCAAGGCCGGCGCCGCCGGGTCGGCCAGAAAGTCGGCAAGCCGCGCAGCGAGCCACGCCTCCTCAGCCACACAATCGGCCAGGCCGAGCCTCGCGCCCCAGTAGCGGGCAACCAGCTCGGCCTGCTGCTCCAGGTTATACGCGTGAAACGGCCGCGCCTCGCCCACCGCATAGCGGTACGCGTCGCGCAGCCAGTAGGCGCCCTGCAGCCACAGGCAGACGCCGGCGAGCCTCACCGGCACCCCGCGCTGGTACTGCCAGACATGGGTGATTTCGTGCACGAACAGGCACTGCGAGCGCGGGCCGGCGAGCGAAAAGTCGGCGCGGTAGAGCGCAGGCGGAAAGTAGAGTTCGCCCGCCGGCGCCATCGCGACGCGGCGCAGCCACGGCAGGTAGCCGCGCGCGTGCACGCGCACCCGTGCCGCGTCGACAGCCGCGCCAAACAGCCGCGCCACCATCGCCCGCTCACCCGCCGTCAGCGCCCGCACCAAGCCTCCCGTCCATGAAAAAAGGGGGCGAAAGCCCCCTTGCAGTATGCGCACGCGGTGCGCTCAGTGCTTGAGCGTCGAGTTGAGCAGCTTGTCGGTGTACGCGATGGCCGCCGCCGACAACAGGAAGGCCAGGTGCAGCAACAGCTGCCACTTGATGGTGTGATCCGACAGCTTGCTGGCGTTGATGAAGGTCTGCAGCAGGTGGATCGACGAGATGCTGATGATCGCCATCGACAGCTTGACCTTGAGCACCGACGCATTCACATGGTCGAGCCACTCGGGCTGGTCCGGGTGGTTATCGATGCGCAGCCGCGACACGAAGGTCTCGTAGCCGCCGACCGTCACCATCAGGAGCAAGTTGGCAATCATCACCACGTCGATCAGCGCGAGCACCGACAGCATGATCTCGGTCTCGGTCAGCACCGTCAGGTCCGACAGCAGCGTCCACAGCGAGGACAGGAACTTCCACGCGTAGACGCCCTGCACCACGATCAGCCCCAGATAGATCGGCAGCTGCAGCCAGCGGCTCCAAAAAATCAGCTGGCCCAGCCGCGACTTCACCACCGGCCGCTCCTCGTGTCGCAGTACCGCTTCACCTGCTTGCATCACTCTTCCCCCTTAAACCCGCTTTGGTTCACAAACCCAGGCGCTGACAGATCGTCGACACCAGCCCGGCCTGGTTCAGCGTGTAAAAATGCAGGCCGGGTGCGCCGTTCGACATCAGCCGGTCGCAAAGTTCGGTCACCACGTCAAGGCCCAGCGCGCGGATCGACGCGGTGTCGTCGAGGTAGGACTGCATGCGCAGGCGCAGCCAGCGCGGTACTTCGGCGCCGCACATGTCGGAGAAGCGCACCAGCTGGCCGAAGTTGTTGATCGGCATGATGCCCGGCACCACCGGCACGTCGACGCCGCGCGCCTGCGCCTCGTCGACGAAGCGGAAGTAGGCGTCGGCGTTGAAGAAGTACTGGGTGATCGCCGAGTTGGCGCCGGCGCGCACCTTGCGCACGAAGTTGTCGATGTCCTCGTCGGCCGAGCGCGCCTGCGGGTGGAACTCCGGGTAGGCGGCGACCTCGATGTGGAAATGGTCGCCGTGCGCCTCGCGGATGAAGGCGACCAGTTCGTTGGCGTAGCGGAACTCGCCGGCCTCGACCATGCCCGAGGGCATGTCGCCGCGCAGCGCGACGATATGGCGAATGCCGTGCTCGCGGTACTCGTCGAGGATCGCGCGGATGCTCTCGCGGGTCGAGCCGATGCACGACAGGTGCGGCGCGGCGGCCAGGCCGTCGGCGCGGATATCGAGCACTGCCGCGATCGTGCCCTCGCGGGTGGTGCCGCCGGCGCCGAAGGTCACCGAGAAGAACTCGGGCTTGAACTGCGCGAGCTGCGCGCGCGTGGTACGCAGCTTGGCCATCCCCTCTTCCGACTTGGGCGGGAAGAATTCGAAACTGTAGGTATGCTTCATGGTTTCCCCTTGGTCACGGACAGGCCGGCCCCGTCTTACGCGGGTAGCGCCGGCCTTGCCGCGGTGGATCAGTAGCGGTAGTGCGCCGGCTTGTACGGGCCTTCCTTGGGCACGCTGATGTAGGCGGACTGCTCGTCGGACAGCTCGGTCAGGCGCGCGCCGATGCGCTTGAGGTGCAGGCGGGCGACCTTCTCGTCCAGGTGCTTGGGCAGCACGTAGACTTCACGGCCGTACTTCGCGCCGTTGCAGAAGATCTCGATCTGCGCGAGCACCTGGTTGGTGAAGCTGTTCGACATCACGAACGACGGGTGGCCGGTCGCGCAGCCGAGGTTCACCAAGCGGCCCTCGGCCAGCAGGATGATGCGCTTGCCGTCCGGGAAGATGATGTGGTCGACCTGCGGCTTGATGTTCTCCCACTGGTACTGGCGCAGGCTGGCGACCTCGATTTCGGAGTCGAAGTGGCCGATGTTGCAGACGATCGCGTTGTTGCGCATCGCCTTCATATGCTCATGCGTGATCACGCCGACGTTGCCGGTGGTGGTGACGAAGATGTCGGCTTCACCCGCCACCTCGTCCATGCGCACCACGCGGTAGCCTTCCATCGCCGCCTGCAGTGCGCAGATCGGGTCGATCTCGGTCACCCATACCGTCGCGCCCAGCCCGCGCAGGGACTGCGCGCAACCCTTGCCCACGTCGCCGTAACCCAGCACCACCGCCACCTTGCCGGCGATCATCACGTCGGTCGCGCGCTTGATGCCGTCGACCAGCGATTCGCGGCAGCCGTACAGGTTGTCGAACTTGGACTTGGTCACCGAGTCGTTGACGTTGAACGCCGGGAACGGCAGCTGGCCGTCCTTCTGCAGCTGATACAAGCGGTGCACGCCAGTGGTGGTCTCTTCGGTCACGCCCTTGATATGCGCGAGGCGCTTCGAGTACCAGTGCGGGTCGAGTGCCAGGTGGCGGCGGATCGCGGCGAACAGCGCCACTTCCTCGTCGTTGCCCGGGTGGCCGATCACGCCGATGTCCTGCTCGGCCTTGCTGCCCAGCATCAGGAGCAGCGTCGCGTCGCCGCCGTCGTCCAGGATCATGTTGGCCGGCTGTCCTTCCGGCCATTCGAAGATGCGGTGGGTGTAGTCCCAGTACTCGTCGAGGCTCTCACCCTTGAACGCGAACACCGGGATGCCGGCGGCGGCAATCGCCGCTGCGGCGTGGTCCTGCGTCGAGAAGATGTTGCACGAAGCCCAGCGCACGTCGGCGCCCAGCGCGACCAAGGTCTCGATCAGCACGCCGGTCTGGATGGTCATGTGCAGGCTGCCCGCGATGCGCGCGCCCCTGAGCGGCTGGCTGTGCTTGTACTCCTCGCGCAGCGCCATCAGGCCGGGCATCTCGGTCTCGGCGATCGCCAGTTCCTTGCGGCCCCACTGGGCGAGGTTGATGTCGGCGACCAGGAAATCGTTGAATTCAGCCATCGTGTCGTTCCTTCACGAAGGCCGGGCGGGATGCGGCTCACCCGTCATCCCGTGTCCGGCACGGGTTGCATGGGCGAGTGCGGTTGAAGCGGTCCGGGCCTGGGGCGCAAGCCTCGCAGCACTCCCCGGAATGCGCCGGATTATAACCCATGGATACCTTTTTGGCATTGAGGCGGGGCGACGGACATGAAAAACGGGCCGCACAAGGCGGCCCGTTGGCAGGTGTTGCAACCCTGCGCCCTCATCCGGCGGACCCTCATCCGGCGCTGCGCGCCACCTTCCCCCGCCAGCGGGGGAAGGGATAAGGCCGGAGCCGGTCGAGCGCACACCTTCTCCCGCAAGCGGGAGAAGGAATCAGGCTGGGGCAGGGAGAAGACTCCCCTCTCCCGCTGGCGGGAGAGGGGCCGGGGGGTGAGGGTTACAGCCCGGCGTCGGCGCGCAGCGCCTCGACCTTGTCGGTGCGCTCCCAGCTGAACTCGGGCTCTTCGCGGCCGAAGTGGCCGTAGGCGGCGGTCTTGGTGTAGATCGGGCGCAGCAGGTCGAGCATCTGCACGATGCCCTTCGGGCGCAGGTCGAAGTGGCGCTTCACCAGTTCGACGATCCGCTCGTTCGGGATCGCGTTGGTGCCGAAGGTGTCGACCGAGATCGAGGTCGGCTGGGCGACGCCGATCGCGTACGAAACCTGGATCTGGCACTGGCGCGCGAGGCCAGCGGCGACGATGTTCTTCGCCACGTAACGGCCGGCGTAGGCGGCCGAGCGGTCGACCTTGGACGGGTCCTTGCCGGAGAACGCGCCGCCGCCGTGCGGCGCCGCGCCACCGTAGGTGTCGACGATGATCTTGCGGCCGGTCAGGCCGCAGTCGCCGTGCGGGCCGCCGATGACGAAACGGCCGGTCGGGTTGACCAGGTACTTGGTGGTGGCGGTGATCATCTCCGGCGGCAGCACCGGCTTGATCACGTCTTCGATGATCGCCTCGGTCAGCGCCTTGTGGTCGATGTCCGGGCTGTGCTGGGTGGACAGCACCACGGTGTCGATCGACTTGGGCAGACCGGTGGCAGCGTCGTAGACGCAGGTGAGCTGGCTCTTGGCGTCCGGACGCAGCCACGGCAGGCGGCCGTCCTTGCGCAGCTCGGCCTGGCGCTGCACCAGGCGGTGCGCGTAGTAGATCGGGAATGGCATCAGCGTCGGCGTCTCGTCGCACGCGTAGCCGAACATCAGGCCCTGGTCGCCGGCACCCTGGTCAAGGTCGAGGCCCTCGCCTTCGTTGACGCCCTGCGCGATGTCCGGGCTCTGGCGGTCGTAGCACATCATCACCGCGCAGCCGCGGTAGTCGAAGCCCAGTTCGGAGTCGTCGTAGCCGATGCGCTTGATGGTCTCGCGCGCGACCTTGATGTAGTCGACGTTGGCGTGGGTGGTGATCTCGCCGGCCAGCACGACGAGGCCGGTGTTGACCAGCGTCTCGGCGGCGACGCGCGCCCGCGGGTCTTCGCGCAGGATGGCGTCGAGGATGGCGTCGGAGACCTGGTCCGCGACCTTGTCCGGATGGCCTTCGGAGACCGACTCCGAAGTGAAGAGGTATTCGCTCATGTAGGGATCCCTGGAGTGATGGCTGTCTGTTTGGTGTTAAAATCCGGCGCTTTACCCGGACACAAGGACGCGACATGGCACGCCTTGTACAAATCCTGCTGGCGGCGCTCTCCCGCCTGCCGCTGGCCGCGCTGCAGGCGCTCGGAGGCGCGCTGGGGTCATTGACCCGGCTGGCCTCGCCCGCTTTTGCAGACCGCATAAAAAGCAATCTGAATAATAGCGGGCTCGCCGAAAACAACAATGTGTTGGAAGAATACGTCAAACGTACCGCGCGGGAAACCGGCATGGGTACGCTCGAGCTGGCGATCGCCTGGACGCGAGATTCTAAAGACATCGCGGCGCTGGTCAAGTCCTGCGACGGCTGGCAGCACGTCGAGGCGGCGCTCGCGCGCGGCGACGGGCTGGTGTTCGTCACCCCGCACCTGGGCGCTTACGACATCGCCGGCCGCTACCTGGCGACCCGCCTGCCCTTCCCGATGACCGCGATGTTCCGCCCGCCCAAGTACGCCTTCCTCGAGCCGGTGATGCAGGGCGGCCGCGCGCGCGACGGCGCCGCCACCGCCCCGGCGACGCCAGCCGGCGTGCGCATCGTGATGAAGGCGCTGAGAAACGGCGAGGCGACCATCATCCTGCCCGACCAGGCGCCGGGCAGCGGCGAGGGCGTATGGGCGCCGTTCTTCGGTCAGCCCGCGTACACGATGACGCTGGTGCCGCGCCTCGCGCAGATGAAGAACGTGACCACGCTGATGTTCTGGGGCGAGCGCCTGCCAAACGGCCAGGGCTTCGCCGTGCATATCTCGCCGCTCATGGAGCCCTTCGACGGCGACCGCGATGCCGACGCCGCCCGCCTCAACCGCGAAGTGGAAAGGCTGGTTGGCCAGGCACCGACCCAGTACCTGTGGAGCTACAACCGCTATAAACACCCGGCCGGTGCGCCGCCCAGGCCCGGCACGGAGGACGCCGCATGAAACTCTTTTTTGCCCTGCTCTGGTTACTGCACTGGCTGCCCTTGTCGGTGATCGGCGCGATCAGCCGTGCGCTTGGCCACCTGCTCTACTACGCGGCCATCAGCCGGCGCCGCGTCGGCCTGAACAACCTTGCGCGCTGCTTCCCCGCCATGAAGGAGGCCGAACGCAAGCGCCTGCTCAAACGCCACTTCGGGCATATGGCGCAGCTGTTGCTCGAATACGGCGTGTGCTGGTGGGCCAGCCCGGAGCGCATCAAGCGCCTGGTACGCATCCATCACCTGGAGCGGCTGACCGAGTTGCGCGCGGCGGGCGAGGACGTCATCATCTTCTATCCGCACTTCGTCGGCTTCGAGCTCGCCGCGCTCAGACTCAACCTGGAGATGCCGCTGGTCAGCGTGTACTCGCACCAGAAGAACCAGGCGATGGACAAGATGATCTACGCCGGGCGCAACCGCTTCGACAACGCCTTCATCGTGTCGCGCCAGGAGAGCCTGCGCGCGATCATCAAGGCGATGCGCGCCGACCACGCGCCCTTCCTCTACCTGCCCGACCAGGACTTCGGCCGCCGCGACTCGATCTTCGTGCCCTTCTTCGGCGTACAGGCGGCGACCGTGCCCGGCCTCTCCCGCATCGCAGGGCTCGCCCGCGCGCGCGTAGTGCCGGTGATCCCGCGACGCGTCGCGGGCGGGCTGGAGGTCGACGTCTACCCGGCATGGGACAACTTCCCCAGCGGCGATATCGAGGCGGACACCCGCCGCATGAACGAGTTTCTCGAGCAGCGGGTGCTGGAGATGCCCGAGCAGTACTTCTGGCTGCACAAGCGCTTCAAGACGCGGCCGGAAGGCGAGCCACCGTTCTACCATAAATGAATAAGGCGCCCACGGGCGCCTTGTTCATTGACTGCCATCGCCCTCATCCGGCCGCCCTCATCCGGCGCTGCGCGCCACCTTCTCCCGCAAGCGGGAGAAGGGACTCCGGCCGGTGGGTTACGCCGCCCATTGCCCGCATCGCTGGTCGTACCCGACCTGGGTGGCTAACCCACGTGCTTGCTGCGCACCACCTTCTCACGCTGGCGGGAGAAGGGACGCCGGCCCACATGCAGACCGCAGCCACGCCCTCCCTCTCCCGCGGCCGGGAGAGGGTCGGGGTGAGGGTGAAGGGTGAGGGTCAGGCGGCCTTGCGCACCGGGCGCGCGCGCCAGAAGTGGCGGGCGACGAAGCCGGGGAAGGCGAACACGGTAAACAGCGCGAAGGTGGTCACGTAGAACTGCCAGTTCTGCGCGTGCACCGGCATGTGCTGCGCCTCGAGCACGCGGGCAAGACCGCCCACCGCGAGGTAGAGCACCACCAGCTCCAGCGCCTCCCAGCCGAAATGCTTGTCCTTCACGCGCAGCACGCCGAACAGGCGGCGGCTGACAAAGGGCAGGTTCGCCGCGATACAGGCGACGACGGTCAACAGGATCACACTTTCTTGCACGGTCAGGCTCCATCAATGAAAAAAGGCGTGTCGCGGTCGTCCGCGACACGCCCGGCCGGGGCTTGCTGGTCTCAGAAGCTGGCCAGCGATTGACGCATCGCGTCAATGCAAAGTTCCACCAGACGCTCCGGCAGCAGGCCGATCACCAGCAGCGCCAGCGCGTTGACCGACAGCAAGAGCTTCATGTCGCCGCGCACGACGATGGGCGCGTCGGTCTGGCTGCCGTCAAAGTACATCACCTTGACCACGCGCAGATAGTAGAACGCGCCGACCAGCGACATCAGCACCGCGAACACCGCCAGGTACACCGGCGAGCCCGCGAAGAAGCCGAAGTCGAGCACCGGCAGGTCGACCACCGCGCGCAGCACCGCGAACTTGGCGTAGAAGCCGGCCAGGGGCGGGATGCCGGCCATCGAGAACATCACCAGCAGCATCAGGAAGGCGTACCAGCTATTTCGCGCGTTCAGGCCCTTGAGGTCGTCGACCTTGTCGCATTCGAAGCCTGCGCGCGACAGCGCGAGCAGCACGCCGAAGGCGGCCAGCGACATCAGCACGTAGGTGATCGCGTAGAACATCGCCGAGGCGTAGCCCTGCTCGTTGCCGGCCAACACGCCCAGCAGCAGGAAGCCCATGTGCGAGATGGTCGAGTAGGCGAGCATGCGGCGGATATTGGTCTGCGCGACCGCGGCCAGGTTGCCGATCAGCATCGACAGCGCGGCGATCAGCACCAGCATGCCCTGCCACTGTGCGGCCAGCTCACCCAGGCCCTGCGCCAGGATGCGGATGACGAACACGAAGGCGGCCAGCTTGGGCGCGGCGCCCAGCATCAGCGTCACCGCCAGCGGCGCGCCCTGGTAGACGTCGGGCACCCACATATGGAAGGGCACGGCGCCAAGCTTGAACGCGAGGCCGGCGACCAGGAACACCAGGCCGAACACCAGCAGCACGATATTGGTTTCCGGACGGCCAACGGCACCGGCGATCACGTGGATGTCGAGCGAGCCGGTCGCGCCGTACACCATCGACATGCCGTAGAGCAGCATGCCCGAGGCGAGTGCGCCCAGCACGAAGTACTTCATCGCCGCTTCGGTGCCGGCCGCCGAGTCGCGCTTGAGCGCGATCAGCGCGTACAGCGCCAGCGACAGCAGTTCGAGGCCGATATACAGCGTGACGAAGTTGGCGGAGGACACCATCACGTTCATGCCCAACAGCGCGAACAGGCTGAGCGTGAAGTACTCGCCGCGGAACATGCCGTTGTCGGCGACGTACTGGCGGGTGTACACCAGCGTCGCGGCGGTCGCGCCGTACATGGCGACCTTGATGATGTCGGCGACCGGGTCGTCGACAAACATGCCGGAGAAGGTGGTCACCGCGTACGGCTCGAAGGTCGCGACCTGCAGCACCGCGCACAGCGCCACCGTCAGCAGCGACAGCACATAGGTGACGCCGCGCTTCTCGTCGGGGACGAACAGGTCGAACACCAGGATGAACGACAGCGCACCGAGCAGGAACAGCTCGGGCAGCGCCGGCATCAGATTCAGATCAGCCCAATTCATTGCTTTGTCCTTGTGGCCTTACAGCTTGCTTTGCGCGACATGCGCGATCAGGTCGTTCACCGCGAGGTGCATCTTGTCGACGAACATCTGCGGATACAGGCCCATGCCGAGCACGGCGATGGCCAGCACGACCAGCACCAGGAACTCGCGCTTGTTCACGTCGGTCAGCTCGTCGACGTGGTGGTTGGCCACCTCGCCGAAGATGGTGCGCTTGACCATCCACAGCGTGTACGCGGCGCCGAAGATCAGCGTCAGCGACGCCAGCGCGGCCACCCAGAAGTTCACCTGCAGCGCGCCCATGATCACCATGAACTCGCCGACGAAGCCGGAGGTCGCCGGCAGGCCGGCGTTGGCCATCGCGAACAGCACCATGAAGGCGGCGAAGATCGGCATGCGGTTGGCGACGCCGCCGTAGTCGGCGATGTTGCGGCTGTGCACGCGGTCGTACATCACGCCGATGCAGAAGAACATCGCGGCGGACACGAAGCCGTGGCTGACCATCTGCACGATCGCGCCTTCCACCGCCCACACGTTCAGCTCGGAGCCGGTGAACAGGAACAGGCCGAGGGTGACGAAGCCCATATGCGAGATCGACGAGTACGCGACCAGTTTCTTCATGTCGGTCTGCACCAGCGCGACCAGGCCGATGTAGACGACGGCGACCAGCGACAGCGCAACCACGATGGGCGCGAGCTCACGCGCGGCGTCCGGCACGATGGGCAGCACGAACCGCAGGAAGCCGTAGGCGCCGATCTTCAGGGTGATCGCGGCCAGCACCATCGAGCCGCCGGTCGGCGCCTCGACGTGCGCGTCCGGCAGCCAGGTGTGCACCGGCCACATCGGCACCTTCACCGCGAAGGACATGAAGAAGGCGATGAACAGCAGGATCTGCACGGTCAGCGGGATCTGCGCGATGTCCTGGAACGCCTCGATCGAGAAGCTCTTGCCGGCGGCAAAATAGAGCCAGATCAGCGCGACCAGCATCAGGAGCGAACCCAGCAGCGTGTACAGGAAGAACTTGATCGACGCGTACACGCGGCGCGGGCCGCCCCACACCCCGATGATCAGGTACATCGGGATCAGCATCGCCTCGAAGAACACGTAGAACAGGATCGCGTCCAGCGCGGCGAACGCGCCGTTGATCAGGCCGGACATCACCAGGAAGGCGGCCATGTACTGCGCGACGCGCTGCTCGATCACCTGCCAGCCGGCGATCACCACCATCATGGTGATGAAGCTGTTGAGCACGACGAACAGCATGGACAGGCCGTCGACGCCCAGGTGGTAGTTGATGTTGAGCGCCGAGATCCACGGGGCGAACTCGACGAACTGCATGCCGCCGTTCAGGGTATCGAACGCGGTGAACAGCGGCAGCGACGCGGCGAAACCGAGCGCGGAGCCGGCCAGCGCGATCCAGCGCGCGAGCGGTGCGCGCCTGTCGTCGCCGGTGGCCAGGACCAGGACGCCGGCGATGATCGGCACCCAGATCACCAGACTTAACAGATTGGAAAACATAGTTCGAACCTATTGTTGTTTGCTATTTCCGGCACGCGGCTTATCTGAAGATCAGCTGCGAGAACCACAGGGTAACCAGCACCAGGATGCCGATGATCATGGTCGTGGCGTAGCTGTAGATGAAACCGGTCTGCAGGCGGCGCGCCTTCTGGGCGAGCTTGCCGACCAGCGCGGCCGAGCCGTTCACGATCAGGCCGTCGATCAGCAGCATGTCGCAGATCTTCCAGAAGAAGGTCCCCAGTGCACGGCTGCCCTTGGCGAACACCGCAAAGTACAGCTCGTCGAGGTAGTACTTGTTCTCGAGCAGGCGGTGTACCGGCGCGAAGGTTTCCTTGATCTTCGCCGGAATCTGCGGTGCCTTCATGTAGAAGAACCACGACAGCGCGACACCCGCGAACGCCAGCCAGAACGGCAGCGTCGAGAAGGCGTGCAGGCCCATCGCCATCGCGTGTTCGGCGTGCGGGATCACCGCGGCGAGGCCCGGGTGCGCTTCAAGGTTGGTGAACAGCACGCCCTTGAAGAAGTCGCCGCCGACCATCGGGCCGATCGCGAAGTAGCCGATCACCACCGACGGGATCGCCAGCAGCACCAAGGGCAGCGTCACCACCCCCGGGCTCTCGTGCGGCTTGTCGTTCGGGCCCAGGCCATGGTGGTGGTCGTGGTCCGGCTCTTCGTCCGCGTGGTCGCCGTGGTGGTCGTGCGCGTGCTTGGCGTCCATCCAGCGTTCCTTGCCGTGGAAGACCAGGAAGTACATGCGGAAGGAGTAGAACGCGGTGACGAACACGCCGGCCAGCACGGCGAAGGTCGCGAAACCGGACGCCGGCAGGTTGCTGTGCTCGACGGCCAGGATGATCGAATCCTTCGAGTAGAAGCCCGAGAAGAACGGCGTGCCGATCAGCGCGAGGCTACCCAGCAGGCTGGTGATCCAGGTGATGGGCATGTACTTGCGCAGGCCGCCCATATTGCGCATGTCCTGATCGTGGTGCATGCCGATGATGACCGAACCGGCGGCAAGGAACAGCAGCGCCTTGAAGAAGGCGTGCGTCATCACGTGGAACATCGCCACCGAGTAGGCGGACGCGCCCAGCGCGACGGTCATGTAGCCCAGCTGCGACAGCGTCGAGTAAGCCACCACGCGCTTGATGTCGTTCTGCACGATGCCCAAAAAGCCCATGAACAGCGCGGTGATCGAACCTGCGACCATCACCACGTTCAGCGCGGTGTCAGACAGCTCGAACAGCGGGCTCATGCGCGACACCATGAAGATGCCGGCGGTCACCATGGTCGCCGCGTGGATCAGCGCCGAGATCGGGGTCGGGCCTTCCATCGAGTCCGGCAGCCACACGTGCAGCGGGAACTGCGCGGACTTACCCATCGCGCCGACGAACAGCAGGATGCAGGTCACCGACAGCAAGGACCACTCGACGCCCGGGATGATCTGGATCGTCTTGTCGGCCACTTGCGGCAGCGCGGCGAACACGTCGCTGTAATTGAGCGAGCCGCCGAAGTGCGCGAGCACGAGGCCGATGCCCAGCAGGAAGCCGAAGTCACCGACGCGGTTGACCAGGAAGGCCTTCAGGTTCGCGAAGATCGCCGTCGGGCGCTTGAACCAGAAACCGATCAGCAGGTAGGAGACGAGGCCGACCGCTTCCCAGCCGAAGAACAGCTGGACGAAGTTATTGCTCATCACCAGCATCAGCATGCTGAAGGTAAACAGCGAGATGTAGCTGAAGAAGCGCTGGTAGCCCGGGTCTTCGGCCATGTAGCCGATGGTGTAGATGTGCACCATCAGCGAGACCGAGGTCACCACCACCAGCATGGTCGCCGTCAGCGTGTCGACCAGGAAGCCGACCGAGAACTCCATGCCGCCGACGGTCAGCCAGGTGTAGACCGCCTCGTTGAAAACCGCTCCACCGTTGAGGAAGTAGTGGAGCACCTTGAGCGACAGCGCGGCCGAAACCGCCACACCCGCGATGGTCACGATGTGTGCGGCACGCCGGCCGATCGCCCAGCCAAACAAGCCTGCAATGATGGCCCCCGCCAGCGGCGAGAGGGCGATCAGCAGGTACAAGCTCTTCATATCCATTTTCTGGCTTCTCGTTTGTTGGTATCCGTCAGCCCTTCAGGCTGCCCAGGTCTTCAACGTTGATGGAGCGCTGGTTGCGGAACAGCACGACCAGGATCGCAAGGCCGATCGCGGATTCCGCGGCGGCCACCGTCAGGATGAAGAACACGAAGATCTGGCCGGCGGTGTCGGACAGATAGTGCGAGAAGGCGATGAAGTTGAAGTTCACGGCCAACAGCATCAGCTCGATCGCCATCAGGAGCACGATCACGTTCTTGCGGTTGAGGAAGATCCCCAGCACGCTGATCGAGAACAGCGCCGCGGCCAGCACCAGATAGTGGGTCAGGGTCAGCATCGTGCGCTCCTTACTGCGACTGGGCGGCGTCTGCCGCCTCGGTTTGCGGCGCTTCTTCGCGCACCGCGTCCATCTTCACCACGCGTACGCGGTCGGCCGCCTTCACCTCGACCTGGCGCGCCGGGTCGATGTACTTGCCGTCCTTGCGCTCGCGCTGGGTCAGCGCGATCGCCGCGACGATGGCAAGCAGCAGCAGCACCGCCGCCAGCTCGAATGGCATCAGGTAGGTGGTGTAGATCTCGAGGCCCAGCTGCTTGACGTTACTCGCGTCGGCCGCCAGCGGCGCCGCCGCGGCGTAGTCGGCCAGGCGGGTTTCCGGCGCGGCGAGGATCAGCGCCATCTCGGCGGCCATGATCAGGCCGACGGTGGCCGCCAGCGGGAAGTGCCGCCAGAAACCCTCGCGCAGCTGCTCGACGTTGATGTCGAGCATCATCACCACGAACAGGAACAGCACCATCACGGCGCCGACGTAGACCAGCACCAGCGAGATGGCCAGGAACTCAGCCTCCAGCAGCAACCAGTGCCCGGCGCTGGTGAAGAACGCCAGCACCAGCCACAGGGCGGCGTGCACCGGGTTCTTCGCCGTGATCACGCGAAACGCCGAGAACAGCAGGATCGCGGAGAGCACGTAAAAGACGATCATCGTAAAGCTCATGTTTCCCCCTTAGCGGTACTTGGCGTCGGCCGCTTTGTTCTTGGCGATTTCGGCTTCGTACTTGTCGCCGATCGCCAGCAGCATGGGCTTGGTGTAATAAAGGTCGCCGCGCTTCTCTCCGTGGTACTCGAAGATATGCGTCTCGACGATCGCGTCGACCGGGCACGCCTCCTCGCAGAAGCCGCAGAAGATGCACTTGGTCAGGTCGATGTCGTAGCGGCTGGTGCGGCGGGTGCCGTCGTCACGCTGTTCGGACTCGATGGTGATCGCCAGTGCCGGGCACACCGCCTCGCACAGCTTGCACGCGATGCAGCGCTCTTCGCCATTGGCGTAGCGGCGCTGCGCGTGCAGGCCGCGGAAACGCGGCGACAGCGGCGTCTTCTCTTCCGGGAACTGCACGGTGATCTTCGGCGCGAAGAAGTAGCGCAGCGTCACCGACAGGCCCTTGAGGAGCTCGACCAGGAAGAAGGTCTTGATAAATTTGTTCATCTTGTTTCTCCGGTCCCCGTCTTAAGGCCACAAGGACAGCGGGCTCATCATCCACGCGCCGACTACCACCACCCACACCAGCGTCACCGGGATGAACACCTTCCAGCCCAGGCGCATGATCTGGTCGTAGCGGTAGCGCGGGAACGTCGCGCGGAACCACAGGAAGCAGAACAGCACCAGCGCCATCTTGACGGCGAGCCAGAAGAAACCGGCCGCGCCGAGCAGGCCCCACGACGCAGGGAACGGCGACAGCCAGCCGCCGAGGAACATGATCGAGGTCAGTGCCGCGATCAGGATCATGTTCGCGTACTCGGCAAGGAAGAACACCGCGAAGGCCATGCCCGAGTACTCGACGTGGAAGCCGGCGACGATCTCCGATTCCCCCTCGGCGACGTCGAACGGCGCGCGGTTGGTTTCGGCGACGCCCGAGATCAGGTACACCAGGAACATCGGGAACAGCGGGATCCAGTTCCACGACAGGATCGAACCGCCGGCCATGCCTGCGCCCTGCCGGTTGACGATCTCGACCAGGTTCAGGCTGCCCGACACCATCAGCACGCCGACCAGCGCGAAGCCCATCGCGATCTCGTACGAGACGATCTGCGCGGCCGAGCGCATCGCGCCCAGGAAGGAGTACTTCGAGTTGGCCGCCCAGCCGGCGACGATCACGCCGTACACGCCCATCGAGGTGATCGCCATGATGTAGAGCAGCGACGCGTCGATGTTGGCGAGCACCAGCCCGTCGCCGAACGGCACCACCGCCCACGCGGCGAGCGCCGGCGCGATCGACAGGATGGGACCGACCAGGAACAGGGTCTTGTTCGACTTGGTCGGCAGGATGATCTCCTTCATCAGGAGCTTCACGCCGTCGGCGATCGGCTGCAGCAGGCCCTTGGGGCCGACCCGGTTCGGGCCGATCCGCAATTGCATGTAACCGATCACCTTGCGCTCGGCGAGCGTCAGGTACGCCACCGCACCCATCAGCGGGGCGACGATGGCGACGATCTTCAGCAGGGTCCACACGGCGAGCCCCGCCTCGTTGCCCAGAAGGCTTTGGAAAAACTCCATGGCTTACCCCCGTTTGATCTCGATGGCGTCAAAACGACCGCCCAGCGCCAGCGTATCCTGGCTTGCCGCCGCGACACGCACGCACCCTGCCGCCAGGCCCGCGTCGACGCGGGCACCCATGCGCACCTCTGCCCCGCCCTGCGCCACCAGCACGTCGGCAGGCTCGCCCAGCGACGCGTAGAGGTCGGCCGACATGAGCGCGACCGGTGCGGCCGCGTGTTCGGTCGCCTGCAGCGACGGCGCGTTGCGGCAGATCGCGTCGACCGCGAACATCGGCACCTCGCCCACGCGCACGGTGGCCGCCTTGGTGGACACGTCCGCACGCGCTTCAGAGAGCGCATTGTTCAGGCGGGACTCGATGCTGCCCGCAGCGAGCAGTTCGGCACGCACGTCTTCGGCGCTGTTGAAGCCGAAACCGTCCAGTTGCAGCAGGTTGCCCAGCACGCGCAGTACCTTCCACGCCGGACGGGTCTCGCCCAAGGGCTTGACCACGCCGTTGAACGACTGCAGGCGGCCTTCCATGTTGACGAAGGAGCCGGCGGTCTCGCTGAACGGCGCGATCGGCAGCAGCACGTCGGCGTAGTCGGCGAGGCCTTCGCTGTCGAACATGGTCAGCGCGATCACCGTCTGCGCCTGCTTCAGCGCGGCAACGGCGCCGGCGGCGTCGTAGGCGTCGAACTCGGGCTCGGTGTTCATCAGGAAGTAGGCCTTGCGCGGCGTCGCGAACATTTCGGCCGCGTTGGCGCCGCCGTCCTTCGGCAGCGCGCCGACCGCTTCCGCGCCGGCGCTGTTGGCGGCGTCGGACAGCACGCCGAAACGGCCGCCGCTGACGCGGGCGATTTCCTGCGCGACCGCGTAGACGCTGGCGTAGTTCGGCAGTTGCTGTGCGAGCGCGCCCAGCACCACCGCGCCCTTTTCACCGTCGGCGAGGCTTTGCGCGATCTGGCCGGCTTCGGCCGACACCTCGACGGAAGCAAGGTCGATCGCGGTGTCGCCACCCTTGATCTCGACCAGTGCCTTGAGCACCTGGGCGAGCGCAGCCGCGAGGTTCTGCGGCGCGGCGACCAGCTTGCCGTACACGTTCATCAACAGTTCGTCGTCAGCCACATGCACGACGCTCAGCTTCAGGCGCTTGCGGGCGGCCTGGCGCAGGCGCGCGGCGATCAGCGGCTGTTCGCTGCGCAGGGTGCTGCCGACGACCAGCAGCGCGTCAAGCGCCGACAGCTCGGCCACCGGCAGGCCCAGCCATTCGCCGCCCTGGCGCAAGGCGTCGGCGGAGAAGTCGCTGCGGCCCAGACGGTAGTCGATGTTGGCGACACCGAAGGCGCGCGCGAGCTTCTGCGCGAGGTAGAGCTCTTCGGTGGTCGAGCGCGCGCCCACCAGGAAGCCGACGGCGTCCTTGCCGTGGTCGGCCGACACGCCGTTCAGGCCCTTCACCACGTAGTTCAGCGCGGTTTCCCAGTCGGTGTCGTGCCACTTGCCGTCGAACTTGATCTTCGGGTTCTTCAGGCGGCGCTCGCTATTCAGGCCTTCGTACGAGAAGCGGTCACGGTCCGACAGCCAGCACTCGTTGATCGCCTCGTTCTCCAGCGGCAGCACGCGCATCACGGTGTTCTGCTTGACCTGGACGATCAGGTTGGCGCCGAGGCCGTCGTGCGGGGCGACCGACTTGCGGCGCGACAGCTCCCACGAGCGGGTGCTGTAGCGGAACGGCTTGGAGGTCAGCGCGCCGACCGGGCACAGGTCGATCACGTTGCCCGAGATTTCGGAAGTCACGGTCTTGCCCAGGAAAGGCAGGATTTCCGAGAACTCGCCGCGGTTGGCCATGCCGATTTCCTGGAAGCCGCCGATTTCCTCGGTGAAGCGTACGCAACGCGTGCAGTGGATGCAGCGGCTCATTTCCTCGGCGGAAACCAGCGGGCCCATGTCCTTGCCCGGCACCGAACGCTTTTCTTCCTGGTAGCGGGACTCGCCCTTGCCGTAGCCGACCGCGATATCCTGCAGCTGGCACTCGCCGCCCTGGTCGCAGATCGGGCAATCCAGCGGGTGGTTGATCAGCAGGAATTCCATCACCCCCGCCTGGGCGGTCTTCGCCATGCTGGAGTGGGTATGCACCTTCATGCCGTCGGTGACCGGGGTCGCGCAAGCCGGCAAGGGCTTGGGCGCCTTCTCCACCTCGACCAGGCACATGCGGCAGTTCGCCGCGATCGAGAGCTTCTTGTGGTAGCAGAAATGCGGGATGTAGGTGCCGATCGAATGGGCTGCCTCCATCACCGTGCTGCCCTGCGGGGCGGTCAGTTTCTTGCCGTCGATTTCGATTTCAAGCATCGCTCAACACCATTTGTGGTTCACCAAGGGCTTCCCGTGTTCGATCAGGTACTCGAACTCGTTGCGGAAGTGCTTGGTAAAGCTGCGGACCGGGAAAACGGCGGCATCGGCCAGCGCGCAGATGGTGCGCCCGGCCATGTTGTTGCCGACGGAGTCCAGCAATTCGAGGTCACCCGGACGGCCCTGGCCGTTCGCGATCCGGTGGATCACCTTGTACAGCCAGCCCGTGCCTTCGCGGCACGGCGTGCACTGGCCGCAGGACTCTTCGTGGTAGAAATACGCGAGGCGTTCGAGCGCGCGCACCATGCACACGTCTTCGTTCATCACGATGACCGCGCCCGAGCCCAGCATGGAGCCGGCCTTCGAGATGCTGTCGTAGTCCATGGTCAGGCCCATCATCACGTCGCCCGGCAGCACCGGCGCGGACGAGCCGCCCGGGATCACCGCCTTGAGCTTCTTGCCGTCGCGCATGCCGCCGGCCATCTCCAGGAGTTCGGAGAACGGGGTGCCCAGCGGGATCTCGTAGTTGCCCGGACGGTTCACGTGGCCGGACACCGAGAACAGCTTGGTGCCGCCGTTGTTCGGCTTGCCCGCTTCCAGGAACTTCTGCGCGCCGTCACGGATGATGAACGGCACGGAGGCGAACGACTCGGTGTTGTTGATGGTGGTCGGCTTGCCGTACAGGCCGAACGACGCCGGGAACGGCGGCTTGAAGCGCGGCTGGCCCTTCTTGCCTTCCAGCGATTCCAAGAGCGCGGTTTCCTCGCCGCAGATGTACGCGCCATAGCCGTGCGCGGCGTACAGCTCGAAATTGAAGCCCGAGCCCAGGATGTTGCTGCCGAGGTAACCGGCGGCACGCGCTTCGTCCAGCGCCTCCTCGAACTGCTCGTACGCCTCGAAGATCTCGCCGTGGATGTAGTTGTAACCGGCGCGGCAGCCCATCGCGTAACCGCCGATGATCATGCCCTCGATCAGCGCGTGCGGGTTGAAGCGCAGGATGTCGCGGTCCTTGAAAGTACCCGGCTCGCCCTCGTCGGTGTTGCACACCACGTACTTGTCGCCCTGGAAGGCGCGCGGCATGAAGCTCCACTTGAGGCCGGTCGGGAAGCCTGCGCCGCCACGGCCGCGCAGGCCGGAGTTCTTGACCTCGGCGATCACCTCATCCTGCGGCATCGCGCCTTGCAGGATCTTTTTCAGCGCGGCGTAGCCGCCGCGTGCCTCGTAGGCGGCCAGACGCCAAGCGTTCGCGGCCTGGGTGTCGACGCCTTCGAAAATCACGCCACTTTTGAAGATCGCCATTACTTGAGCTCCGCCAGTTTCTTGTCGATGGCTTCCGGCGACATGTGGCTGCACATATGGTGGTTGTTCACCAGCAGCACCGGCGCGTCGCCGCAGGCGCCCATGCACTCGCCCTCGAGCAGGGTGTACTTGCCGTCGGCCGAGGTCTCGCCGATGGCGATCCCCAGCTTCTCGGACAGGTACTTGGCGGCGGAGACGCCGCCGGAGAGCGCGCACGGCAGGTTGGTGCAGACGGTGATCTTGTACTGCCCCACCGGCTTCATGTCGTACATGTTGTAGAAAGTGGCGACCTCGTACGCGGCTACCGGGGCGATGCCCAGGTAGTTGGCGACGAACTCGATCACGTCAGCGTTCAGGCAGCGCGCGTCAGGCGTCTGGCCCTGTTCCCGCCGTTCAGTCAGCGCGATCCTCAGCGCGGCCATCACCGCCGAACGCTTCTGGTCGGCGGGGTACTTGGCGACTTCGCGGTCGATCTTTGCAAGCGATTGTGCGGACAGCATCAGCGGTCAATCTCCCCAAACACGATATCCTGCGTGCCGATGATCGCGACGACGTCGGCGATCATGTGGCCGCGCGACATTTCGTCCAGACCCGCCAGGTGGGCGTAGCCGGGCGCACGGATCTTCAGGCGGTAAGGCTTGTTCGCGCCGTCGGAGACGAGGTAGATGCCGAACTCGCCCTTCGGGTGTTCGGTACCCACGTAGACCTCGCCCTCCGGCACATGCATGCCCTCGGAGAAGAGCTTGAAGTGGTGGATCAGCTCTTCCATGTTCGACTTCATCGACTCGCGCGACGGCGGCGCGACCTTGTGGTTGTCGCTGATCACCGGGCCCGGGTTGCCACGCAGCCACTTCACGCACTGGGCGATGATGCGGTTGGACTGGCGCATCTCCTCGACGCGCACCAGGTAGCGGTCGTAGCAGTCGCCGGTGACGCCGACCGGCACGTCGAAGTCCATCTCGGCGTACACGTCGTAAGGCTGGGTCTTGCGAAGGTCCCACGCGATGCCGGAGCCGCGCAGCATCGGGCCGGTGAAGCCCAGCTGCAGCGCGCGCTCGGGGCTGACCACGCCGATGCCGACCGTACGCTGCTTCCAGATGCGGTTGTCGGTGAGCAGCGTCTCGTACTCGTCGACGCAGGCCGGGAAGCGGCGGGTGAAGTCTTCGATGAAGTCGAGCAGCGAACCCTGGCGGTTCTCGTTCAGGCGCGCGATTTCCTTCGCGTTGCGGATCTTGGACGCGGTGTACTGCGGCATGGTGTCCGGCAGGTCGCGGTATACGCCGCCCGGGCGGAAGTACGCCGCGTGCAGACGCGCGCCGGAGACCGCCTCGTAGCAGTCCATCAGGTCTTCACGCTCGCGGAACGCGTACAGGAACATCGTCATCGCGCCGATGTCGATCGAGTGCGCGCCGATCCACAGCAGGTGGTTCAGGATGCGGGTGATCTCGGCGAACATCACGCGGATGTACTGTGCGCGGATGGGTACGTCGACGCCGGTCAGCTTCTCGATCGCCAGGCAGTACGCGTGCTCGTTGCACATCATCGACACGTAGTCGAGACGGTCCATGTACGGCAGCGACTGGATGAAGGTCTTCTGCTCGGCAAGCTTCTCGGTGCCGCGGTGCAACAGGCCGATATGCGGGTCGGCGCGCTGCACCACCTCGCCGTCCAGTTCCAGCACCAGGCGCAGCACGCCGTGCGCGGCCGGGTGCTGCGGGCCGAAGTTCAGCGTGTAATTGCGGATATCAGCCACCGTAGTTCTCCTCGCGGACGATGCGCGGCGTGATCTCGCGCGGCTCGATGGTGACCGGCTGGTAGATCACGCGTTGCTGCGTCGCGTCGTAGCGCATTTCGACAAAGCCCGACACCGGGAAGTCCTTGCGGAACGGGTGGCCGACGAAACCGTAGTCGGTCAGCAGGCGGCGCAGGTCGGGGTGGCCTTCGAACATCAGGCCGTACAGGTCGAACGCCTCGCGTTCGTACCAGTTCAGGCAGTTCCAGACGCCGGTCAGCGTCGGCAGGACGGGGAAATCGTCGTCTTCGGCGAAACAGCGCAGGCGCAGGCGGACATTGTGCTGGACCGACAACAGCTGGTAGACGGCCGCGAAGCGCGGGCCGTCCCAGGGTTGGTCCTTGTAGGCGCTGTAGTCCATGCCGCACATATCGATGCACTGCTCGAAGCCGGCCTGATCGCGCAGGATGGTGGCGACTTCGAGCAAGTCTTGTGCCTTGCATACGACAGTCAGCTCATTAAACGCCATTGTGCTATGCACAACACGCGACGCGAGCAGACCCTCGACGCTCGACTTGAGCGCTTCCAGTTTGGAGGCCATGGTTACTCCCTCAGCGGGCGATGGTGTTGGTGCGTTTGATCTTGTTCTGCAGCTGGATGATGCCGTACAGCAGGGCTTCCGCGGTCGGCGGGCAGCCCGGCACGTAGACGTCGACCGGCACGATGCGGTCACAGCCACGGACGACCGAGTACGAATAGTGGTAGTAACCACCACCGTTGGCGCACGACCCCATCGACAGCACCCAGCGGGGCTCGGCCATCTGGTCGTACACCTTGCGCAACGCCGGCGCCATCTTGTTGCACAGCGTGCCGGCGACGATCATCAGGTCGGATTGGCGGGGACTCGGACGGAACACGATGCCGAAACGGTCGAGGTCGTAACGCGCGGCCCCGGCGTGCATCATTTCCACCGCACAGCAGGCAAGGCCGAAGGTCATCGGCCACATCGAACCCGTGCGGGTCCAGTTGATCAGGGTATCAGCCGTGGTGGTGATGAAGCCCTTCTCGAGGATACCTTCTACTCCCATTCCAGCGCCCCCTTCTTCCATTCATAGATAAAGCCGATCGTCAGGATGGCCAGGAAGACCAGCATGGCGCCGAAGCCGAACATGCCGATATCCCGCAGCACGACGGCCCACGGGAACAGGAAGGCGATTTCGAGATCGAACAGAATGAACAGAATCGCGACGAGGTAGTAACGCACATCAAAACGCATGCGCGTGTCTTCGAAGGCTTCGAAGCCACACTCGTACGGAGACAGTTTCTCGGCGTCGGGTCTATTGGGTGCGACGAGCTTACCGAGAACGATAGGCCCGACACCGACCAGCAGGCCGATGACGACAAACATCAAGATGGGAAAATAATTTTGCAGCATTTCCCGATTACCCCTAAAAAAAGGAGGTTTCCCTCCTGCGCTCCAAAAAAAAACAGGTCAACGGTTTCCCGATGACCTGTTTTTTAGATTTTGTGGTGCCGACAGTGAGACTCGAACTCACACAGCCTATGGCCACTACCCCCTCAAGATAGCGTGTCTACCAATTTCACCATGTCGGCACTGAACAAACCTTGGTTTACTCCGGTATTGCGGGACCGGGTTTATTATTATCAGCCGCACCGCCCGGGACTTGCGGCGCGGACTGCTGTACACCACCCATCACACCCAGATCGTTCTGTCTCTCGATGGACAGATAGGACAAGGCAAGACAGGTCGAGAAGAAGACAACCGCGAGTACCGCAGTGCTCCGACTCATAAAATTCGAGGAACCAGAGGCTCCGAACAAGCTACCGGACGAACCGCCACCACCACCGAAAGCCGCACCCATATCAGCACCCTTGCCGTGCTGCAACAGAACAAGGACGATCACGGCGACTGCGGAGAGCAGATTTACGATCCAGAGCAGTGTTTTCAGGAGTTCCATGTTACCTACTTTTATGCGGCATTGCAAATCGATTTAAACGTTTCGGCATCCAGCGAAGCTCCACCTACCAGCGCCCCATCTACCCCGGGTACTGAAAAGATCGCTTCAGCGTTGTCTGCCTTGACGCTGCCGCCGTAGAGGACGCGAATATTATCAGCGCCCCTACCGCATTGCAATAGCCATTTTTTGATTTCCTGGTGGATTTCTTCAATTTGGCCGGTTTCTGCCACTTTTCCGGTACCAATCGCCCAAACCGGTTCGTAGGCAACCACCAAGGCCCGCCCCGCGTAAGCCTCAAGTACGGACAGCTGCGAACGGATCACCGTCAGCGCCGCTCCCGCCTCGCGCTCGGCGAGCGTCTCGCCGACGCACAACACCGGGGTGAGCCCGGACTGACGGCAGGCTTCGAGCTTGTCGGCGAGCACCGTATTGTCCTCGCCGAAATACTGGCGGCGCTCGGAGTGGCCGACCAGCACGTAGCGCACACCCAGGTCCGCGAGCATCGCGGCGGAAACTTCGCCGGTGTACGCGCCGTCGCCGGCAAAGCGGCTGACGTCCTGCGCGCACAACGCAAGCGGCGTGCCCGCAAGCGCGGCCCCCAGCTGGCCAAGATAGGCGGCAGGCGGCGCGACGCCAACGCCGTCGCGGCACACCGCAGGCAGCGCCTTGAGCGCGGCGATCAAGTCCGCGTTGCGCCCGGTGCGCCCATTCATCTTCCAGTTGCCGATGACCAGCTTCTCGCTCATGACCCTTGATTCCCTGCTTAATATTCGATGCGCCGTATTATGTCAGAGCCTTGCCGGGTGCGGCTACGCGAGCCCTCGACCCGGCCGCTTTGCAACATGTAATATTTCTGCAAAGAAGGCCGGTTACGATGCGCACATCCCAACCCGACACCCAACCGGAGTCAGCATGAAACAGACCGTCCGCTTCGCCGCCACGATCGCCCTGTGCGGTGGCTTTGCAGCCCCCGCCTTCGCCGCCGACATCACCGGCGCCGGCGCGTCCTTCCCCTACCCGCTGTACGCCAAGTGGGCCGAGGCTTACAAGGCCAAGACCGGCAACCAGGTGAACTACCAGTCGATCGGCTCCGGCGGCGGCATCAAGCAGATCGAGTCGAAGACGGTCGACTTCGGCGCGTCCGACATGCCGCTCAAGGCGGAAGACCTGGCCAAGAAGGGCCTGGTGCAGTTCCCGACCGTGATCGGCGGCGTGGTGCCGGTGGTCAACCTGCCGGGCGTCACCCCGGGCCAGCTCAAGCTGACCGGCGCGCTGCTGTCCGACATCTACCTGGGCAAGGTCAGCAACTGGAACGACCCGGCGATCGCCAAGCTGAACCCGGGCGTCAAGCTGCCTGACCAGAAGATCACCCCGGTACGCCGCTCCGACGGCTCGGGCACCACCTTCGTGTTCACCGACTACCTCTCCAAGGTGTCGCCGGAGTGGAAGTCCGCCATCGGCGCCAACACCACCGTCGCCTGGAAGGTCGGCGTCGGCGGCAAGGGCAACGAAGGCGTCGCCAACTACGTGAACCGCATCAAGGGTTCGGTCGGTTACGTCGAGTACGCATACGCCAAGGTCAACAAGCTCTCGCACGCTGCCGTGCAGAACGCCGCCGGCACCTTCGTGCAGCCGGACGACAAGACCTTCGCGGCCGCCGCAGCCGGTGCCGACTGGAAAGGCACGCCGGGCTTCAGCCTGATCCTGACCAACGCGCAGGGCAAGGAGAGCTGGCCGATCACCAGCGCGACCTTCATCCTGATGCAGAAGAGCACCGACAAGGCCGAGGGCAGCAGCGAAGCGCTGAAGTTCTTCGACTGGGCGTACAAGGACGGCAGCCAGATGGCGCTGCAACTGGACTACGTGCCGCTGCCGGCCAACGTGCAGAACCTGATCCGCACCTCGTGGAAAGAGATCAAGACCAGCGCCGGCCAGAGCGTCTGGAAATAAGCGGGACACACCGCTGAGAAATCCGGCCGGGGGACTCCCCCGGCCTTTTGCCTGAAATACCGAGTCACGCGCATGGAAAAATACCAGAACACCCCGCAGCTCAAGCGCCAGCTCCTGATCGACACGCTGTTCCGCAACAGCACGCGTTTCTTTGCCTTTTTGGTGCTCGCGCTCCTGGTCGGCATCATGCTCTCCTTGCTGGTCGGCGCCATGCCCACCATCCGCCATCAGGGCTTGAGCTTTCTGACCAGCACGGCGTGGGACCCGGTGACCGAAGAATTCGGCGCGCTGGTGCCGATCTACGGCACGCTGCTGACCTCGTTTATCGCCCTGCTGATCGGCGTGCCGGTCAGCTTCGGCATCGCGCTGTTTCTGACCGAACTCTCCCCCACCTGGCTCAAGCGCCCGCTGGGCATCGCGGTCGAACTGCTCGCCGGCATCCCGTCAATCATCTACGGCATGTGGGGCCTGTTCGTGTTCGCGCCGTGGTTCGGCGACAACATCCAGCCCTGGCTGATCGACAACCTCGGCGAACTGCCCGTGATCGGCTTCCTGTTCCAGGGCGCGCCGATGGGCATCGGCATGTTCACCGCCGGCCTGATCCTCGCGATCATGGTGATCCCGTTCATCGCCTCGGTGATGCGCGACGTGTTCGAGGTGGTGCCGGCCATGCTCAAGGAGTCGGCGTACGGCCTGGGCGCGACGACCTGGGAGGTCGTGCGCAACGTGGTGCTGCCCTACACCAAGACCGGCGTGATCGGCGGCATCATGCTCGGCCTCGGCCGCGCGCTGGGCGAGACCATGGCGGTCACCTTCGTGATCGGCAACTCGACCATCTTCTCGACCGGCCTGTTCGACGCGGGCAACTCGATCGCGTCGGCGCTCGCCAACGAATTCGCAGAGGCGACCAGCGAAGCGCACCTGTCGGCGCTGATCTCGCTGGGCCTGATCCTGTTCTTCATCACCTTCGTCGTCCTCGCCTGCTCCAAGCTGCTGCTGCTGCGCCTGAAGAAGCAGGAAGGCCGCGGCACCTGAAGCGCGGAGAGTACAACGGATGCAACACAGACTCAGCAACGCTAGCAAGGCCAAGACCGTGACAAGCACGACCCGCAACAACGCGATCTACCGCAAGCGCCGCCTCGTCAACCTGTTCAATATGGGCGCGTCGATGGCGACCATGGCGTTCGGCCTGTTCTGGCTGGCGTGGATTCTGCTCACACTGCTGCGCTACGGCCTGGAAGGGCTGTCTCCGGCGGTATTCACCGAAATCACTCCGCCGCCGGGGTCGGTCGGCGGCCTGGCCAACGCCATCGTCGGCTCGCTGACCATGACCTTCTTCGGCACGCTGATCGGCACGCCGATCGGCATCCTGGCCGGCATTTACCTGTCCGAGTACGGCAGCCGCGGCTGGCTCGCGCCGGCGACCCGTTTCATCAACGACATCCTGCTCTCGGCGCCGTCGATCGTGATCGGCCTGTTCGTGTACGAGGTGTACGTGCTGTCGGTCGGCCACTTCTCCGGCTGGGCCGGCTCGTTCGCGCTGTCGCTGCTGGTGATCCCGGTGGTGGTGCGCACCACCGAGAACATGCTGCGACTGGTGCCGGGCAGCCTGCGCGAAGCGGCCTTCGCGCTGGGCGCGCCGCAGTGGAAAGTGACCATGCAGGTGACGCTGCGCGCGGCCAAGGCCGGCGTGCTCACCGGCATCCTGCTCGCGGTCGCGCGCATCTCGGGCGAGACCGCACCTCTCCTGTTCACCGCGCTGAACAACCAGTTCTGGAGCAACATGAACCAGCCGATGGCCAACCTGCCCATCGTCATCTTCCAGTTCGCGATGAGCCCGTACGAAGACTGGCACAAGCTGGCCTGGGCCGGCTCCCTGCTGATCACCTTCAGCGTACTGACCCTGAACATCGTGGCCCGCTACCTGGGTCGCCAGAAAACCCAATCCCACTAAGTACCCACCATGACCGAACAGAACATCAAGCTCAAGGTCCGCGACCTCAACTTCTACTACGGCAATTTCCAGGCGCTCAAGGGGATCAACCTGGACATCCCGAGCAAGCAGGTGACCGCCTTCATCGGCCCGTCCGGTTGCGGCAAGTCGACGCTTCTGCGCATCTTCAACCGCATGTACGAGCTGTACCCGGGCATGCGTGCCGAGGGCGAGATCCTGATGGACGACCAGAACATCCTCAGCCGCGAAGTCGACGTCAACCTGCTGCGCGCGCAGGTCGGCATGGTGTTCCAGAAGCCGACGCCGTTCCCGATGTCGATCTACGACAACATCACCTTCGGCGTGAAGCTGTACGAGAACCTCAGCCGCAGCGACATGGACGACCGCGTCGAGTGGGCGCTGAAGAAGGCCGCGTTGTGGAACGAGGTGAAGGACAAGCTCAAGCAGTCGGGCAACTCGCTCTCCGGCGGCCAGCAGCAGCGCCTGTGCATCGCGCGCGCCGTCGCCACCCGCCCCGAGGTGTTGCTGCTCGACGAGCCGACCTCGGCGCTCGACCCGATCTCGACCGCGCATATCGAAGAGCTGGTGCACGAACTCAAGCAGGACTACACCATCGCGATCGTCACCCACAACATGCAGCAGGCGGCGCGGGTGTCCGACTACACCGCCTACATGTACCTGGGCGACCTGGTCGAGTTCGGCGAAACCGACACCATTTTCACAGCGCCGTCCAAGAAGGCGACCGAAGACTACATCACCGGCAAGTTCGGCTGACACGCTGCGCTGTCATGCCATTCGGCAACCCGACCATCCCGGCGCTTGGCGCCGGGATTTTTCTTTGCTTTGAACGGCTTAAGCTGTACTACAAAATGTAAGCGGATGGTAACATTCGGCCTCATCTGACCGGCCCGCACGGCTTCCTGCGGGCCTTTGCTTTTTTGCACAAAATACGGGACCTGATTGTGGACCTTCACGATTACAGCGAGATCTCCAAGGCCTCCCAGCGCGGCCAGAACGATTTCGTCCGTCTGGGACTGGCGCTGCTTTTCATCATCGGCGCCGTCATCTATAGCACCACGCTCGGCCATATCAGCCTGCCGATGATGGTCGCCGCCGGCATCGGCGCCTATATGGCGATGAATATCGGCGCCAACGACGTCGCCAACAACGTCGGCCCCGCCGTCGGCTCCAAGGCACTGACCATGGGCGGCGCGCTGGTGATCGCCGCCGTGTGCGAGGCGGCCGGCGCGCTGATCGCCGGCGGCGAGGTGGTGTCGACCATCCGCAGCGGCATCATCGACCCCTCGCTGATCCCGGACAAGGCCGCCTTCATCTGGATCATGATGTCGGCGCTGCTCGCCGCCGCTTTGTGGCTGAACGTCGCCACGCTGGTCGGTGCGCCGGTGTCGACCACCCACTCCATCGTCGGCGCGCTGCTGGGCGCCGGCGTGATGGCGTCCGGCTTCGGCATCGCCAACTGGGGCAAGGTCGTGCAGATCGCCGCCAGCTGGGTGATCTCGCCGGTGATGGGCGGCATCGTGGCCGCGGGCTTCCTCTACTTCATCAAGCGCACCATCACCTACCAGAGCGACATGCGCGCGGCCGCCGCGCGCATCGTGCCGGTGCTGATCGGCCTGATGGTCGGCGTGTTCGCCGCCTACCTGATGCTCAAGGGCCTGTCCAAGCTGTGGAAGGTTGGTTTCGTCGAGGCGCTGCTGGCCGGCGCCGGCCTCGGCGTGGTGTCCTACCTGGTGCTCAAGCCGATTGTCGCGCGCCGCGCCGCGCGCTCGGAAAACACCAAGCAGGCGATCAACGCGCTGTTCACCTGGCCGCTGATCATGTCCGCCGCGCTCTTGAGCTTCGCGCACGGCTCGAACGACGTCGCCAACGCGATCGGCCCGCTGGCCGCCATCGTCGACGCGCTGCAAACCAGCGGCAGCGAGATCGGCGCGTCCGCCGGCATCCCGCTGTGGGTGATGCTGGTCGGCGCGCTCGGCATCTCGGTCGGCCTCGCGTTGTTCGGCCCCAAGGTCATCCGCACCGTCGGCAACGAGATCACCGAGCTTGACCAGATGCGCGCGTACTCGATCGCGATGTCGGCGACCGTCACCGTGATCCTGGCGAGCCAGCTCGGCCTGCCGGTCAGCTCGACGCATATCGCGGTCGGTGGCGTGTTCGGCATCGGTTTCCTGCGCGAACACCTGAAGAACCGCTACGCGATCATGATCGCGCAGATCAAGGCGCACCACCCGGAAGACGACCAGCCGGCGATCGACGCCTTCATCAAGGCGTTCACGCCCGCCTCCATCGAAGAGAAGGGGCAAATGCTGCGCGACCTCAAGCAGCGGATGAAGGCCCTGCAGGACCCGGCGCACTTCTCCAAGCGCGAGCGCAAGGAGCTGCGTCAGGTCTACAAGACCGAGCTGGTGAAACGCTCGCTGATCAAGCGGATCGCGGCGGCCTGGGTGATCACCGTCCCGGCCTCCGCGCTGATGTCGGCCGCCATCTACCTTGTGCTGCAACATCTGGGCTTCTGACCCGCCTCCTCTCCACGCTGCCGGCTTTTGCCGGCAGCGTTTTTTCCAGCAAAATCAGCCTGCTGCCCTGCCTGCGGCGACATGCGACATTGTTGTTCGGAAAAGTTCATTTACCCCTGCAAAATGCCTTGACGCGGCCGCCCTTGCCCCCAACAATCGCGCCTTCCTATGACAACAGCAGTGCATCATGCTTGAACTGTTCAGCGACTTGAGCCCCGCCCTCGCGATCACCCTCGTGCTCTCCCTGGGGCTGGTCCTCGCCTTCGAATTCATCAACGGTTTTCACGACACCGCCAACGCGGTGGCCACCGTCATCTACACCCAGTCGATGAAGCCGCAGCTCGCGGTCGTCGCGTCGGGCCTCTTCAACTTCCTGGGCGTGATGGCCGGCGGCCTGGCCGTCGCCTACGCGATCGTCCACCTGCTGCCGGTCGACCTCTTGGTCTCGATCAACAGCGCACGCGGCATGGCGATGGTGTTCGCACTATTGACCGCCGCCATCCTGTGGAACCTCGGCACCTGGTACTTCGGCCTGCCCGCCTCCAGCAGCCACACCCTGATCGGCGCGCTGCTGGGCGTCGGCGTCGCCAACGCCTGGCTGAACAATGCGCCGCTGACGCAGGGCATCAACTGGGGCAAGGCGCTCGACGTCGGCACCTCGCTGCTGCTCTCGCCGCTGCTGGGCGGGGTGGTCGCCGCGCTGATCCTGCTCGCACTGCTGCGCTTTCGGGCGCACAGCAACATCCACCGCACGCCGTTCCAGCGCCAGCAGATCGAGGGGCGCAAGCACCCGCCGTTCTGGTCTCGCTTCATGCTGATCGTCTCGGCGATGGGGGTGAGCTTCGCGCACGGCTCGAACGACGGCCAGAAGGGCGTCGGCCTGATCATGCTGGTGCTGATCGGCATCGTGCCGGCCAAGTTCGTGCTCAACCTGGAGAGCACGCCTTACCAGATCGAACGCACCCGCGACGCCGCCGTCCACCTGCAGCAGTTCTACGAGCGCAAGGCACCCGAACTCACCGCGCTGATCGCCAAGATGCCGCCGAAGAAGGACACCGGCCGCTTCCAGTGCCACCCGCTGGCTACCGCCGAGACGGCCAACGTGCTGGCCGGCCTGCTGCAAACCACCGACTACCACCAGCTCGACAAGCAGCAGCGCTGGGACGTGCGCACCGACCTGTTGTGCCTAGACGACGCCGCGAAGATCGCGCTGAAGCTGCCGGGGCTGACCGCGTCCGAGAAGGCGCACCTGACCGGGCTGCGCAAGGATCTGACCGCGACCACCGAATACGCGCCGACCTGGGTGATCGTCGCCGTCGCGCTCGCATTGGGCATCGGTACCATGGTCGGCTGGAAGCGCGTGGTGCGCACCGTCGGCGAAGGCATCGGCAAGAAGGACATGACCTACGCGCAGGGCGTGTCGGCGCAGCTGACCGCGGCCACCGCCATCGGCGCGGCCAGCGTGTTCGGCTTCCCGGTGTCGACCACGCAGGTACTCTCCAGCGCAGTCGCCGGCACCATGCTTGCCAACCGCTCGGGCCTGCAGATGTCGACCATCCGCAACATCCTGCTCGCGTGGCTGTTCACGCTGCCGGTCGCGATGGGTCTGGCCGCCGGCCTCTATATCGCCGGCGCCCATTTCTTCGCATAAAGAGAGTAGATAATCTCTAACGATTGAAAAATTGATCTGGATCAACACGGTTGCCAGGGTGAAGCGCTAACATCCATCCCGCTTCATCATGGTTTCTCCTTTGTTGTTTGCAGCAATATCCCATTCGCCCCGACCCCTCAGTCGGGGCATTTTTTTGTCCGCGCCTCAGGCCTTCAGGAAATGCTCGCGCCCGGCGAGCCAGCGCGCGAGGTGTGCGTGCGCGACCTCGGGCAGCTTGGCGAGCAGTTCGGGCGCGAGCGTACGCGCCTCTTCAAGCAGCGCGCTGTCAGCCTCCAGGTCGGCGAAGCGCAACATCGGCACGCCGCTTTGCCGCGCGCCGAGGAATTCACCGGGTCCGCGGATCAGCAGGTCCTGCCGCGCGATCTCGAAGCCGTCGGTGTTTTCGTAGATCACCCTGAGCCGCGCCTTGGCAAGGTCGGACAAGGGCTGCTCGAACAGCAGCACGCAGCTGCTCTTGGCCGCGCCGCGGCCGACCCGGCCGCGCAGCTGGTGCAGCTGCGCAAGCCCCATCCGCTCGGCGTGCTCGATCACCATCAGGCTCGCGTTGGGCACGTCGACACCGACCTCGATCACGGTGGTCGCGACCAGTACGTCGATGCTGCCTGCGGCAAACGCCGCCATCACCTCGGCCTTTTCCGCCGCCTTCATGCGCCCGTGCACCAGCGCGACGCGCCGCGCGGGCAACGCAGCGCCCAGCTCCTGATGGGTGTCGACCGCCGTCTGCAGGGTCAGCGTCTCGCTCTCCTCGATCAGCGGGCACACCCAGTACGCCTGCCGCCCCTCGCCGCACACCTTGTTAACAAAGCCGACCACCTCGCCCCGCCGCTCGGCCGACACCAGCCGGGTGACAATCGGCGTGCGCCCCGGCGGCAGCTCGTCGATCACCGACACGTCGAGGTCGGCGTAGTAGCTCATCGCCAGCGTGCGCGGGATCGGCGTCGCCGACATCATCAGCTGGTGCGGCGAGCCGCCCTTGCCCTGCAAGGCGAGGCGCTGGCCGACGCCGAAGCGGTGCTGCTCGTCGACGATGACGAGGCCCAGCCGTTCGAAGGCGACGTCGTCCTGGAACAGCGCGTGGGTGCCGACCGCGAGGCGCGCCTCGCCCGAGGCGATGCTCGCTGCCATCGCCTCGCGCGCCTTCTTCTTCAGGCTGCCGGACAGCCACGCGACCTCAACGCCCAACGGCGCGAGCCAGGCGGCGAGCTTCAGGTAATGCTGCTCGGCGAGGATCTCGGTCGGCGCCATCAGCGCGACCTGGTACCCTGCCTCGATCGCGGCGAGCGCCGCCATCGCCGCGACGACGGTCTTGCCGCTGCCCACGTCCCCCTGCAACAGCCGGTTCATCGGGTGCGGCCTGGCCAGGTCCGCGCCGATTTCGGCGAGCACGCGCTGCTGCGCGCCGGTCAGCGCGAAGGGCAGCTGTGCGATGAGACGCGCGCGCAGCGCACCGTCGCCGACAATCGCCGGCGCGCTCCCCTTGCGGCGCGCGCGGTAGGCAAGACGCATCGACAGTTGCTGCGCGAGCAATTCGTCAAACTTGAGCCGCTGCCACGCCGGCAAGGCAGGATCGGCGAGCGCCGAGGCGCCAAGCTCCGGCGGCGGCGCGTGCAACAGGCGCACCGCGTCGGCAAACGGCAGCAGGCCGTAGCGCGCGCGGATCGCCTCGGGCAGGGTGTCGTCCAGCGGCAGGGTCTTGAGCTCCGCCGCGATCATGCGGCGCAACACCGGCTGGGTCAGGCCGTTCACCGTCGGGTAGACGGGCGTCAGCCGCTCGGCCAGCGCGTCGCCCTCGTGCACGTCGCGCAGCTTGGGGTGGACCATCTCGTCGCCGAAATAGCCGCGGCGGATCTCGCCCAATGCGCGCACGCGGTGGCCGACGGCGAGCTGCTTTTGCTGGCTGGGGTAGAAATGGATGAAGCGCAGCACCAGGCTGGCGCTGCCGTCGCGCAGGCGGGCGACCAACTGGCGGCGCGGCCTGAACTGCACCTCGCACGAAGTCACCTCGCCCTCGACCAGCACATGCTGGCCGTACGGCGCGTCGGCGATAGGGTAGAGATGGGTCTCGTCCTCGTAGCGCAGTGGCAGGTGCAGCACGAGGTCGAAGCGGCGGCGGATGCCCAGCTTCGCAAGCTTCTTCAGCGTGGCGTCCTGGGCAGCGGGCGCCTGATGGGCAAGGTCGGCACTCATGCGCCGATTCTACCGGAAATAAAAAAACGGAAAGCCCTCAGGCCTTCCGTTCTGTCGCGCAAGGGCAGACCGCTTACGGCTTGACCCAGGTCTGGGTGCGGCCGAGCAAGGCCATGCCGAGGAAACCGCGCACCTCGAGCTTGTCGCCGACTACCTTGAGCTTGGCGCTGTAGACCTTGCCCGTTTTCGGGTCGAGGATCTTGCCGCCTTCCCATACGTCGCCGTCCTTCTTCAGGCCCCACAGGATGTTCATGCCGACCACCGGCTTGTCCTTGTTGGCGCCGTCGCACTTGCTGCACACGGCGTCCGGGTTGTTGAACAGCTTGACGATCTTGCCGCTGAGTTCGCCCGCAGCCGACTCCGAGATCTGCACCAGCGCCTTGGGCTGCTTGGTCTCGTCGTCGATGGTCTTCCAGGTGCCGACCGCGCCGTTCGCCCAGGCGCTGCCACACAGCAGCACGCCGGCGAGCACCGCCGCGCCCTTGTTCAGGATCCCCTTCATTATTTTCTCCTCGTTTTCAAACGGTGGTTTGAGTGGTTGCTCGAGGATGCCAACACCGCCCGCTCCCGTCAAGAACAGTGGCATCATCCGTGAAAGTCACCGCCTGCCATCGCGCGCACGCGCCCGCCGACGCTGACCCGCCCTGCTGCATCGATGCACAGGCGCAGGCGGTTCGGCCGGCCGGCGACGTCGCCCTGCTCGACACGCCAGTCGAGGCCCCGCTCACCGCCTAGCGCCAGATAGCCGCCCAGGTTCGCGCACGCCGAGCCGGTGCCGATGTCTTCGAGCACCGCCCCGTCTTGCGCGTAGAAAAAACGCACCGTCGCGACGCCCGCCTCGGCGTGCCACAGGTAGGCGATGCTGCGCCCGGGCCGCAGCGTCGCGCCGGCGATCAGCCGCGCAAAGTCAGGCCTCGCCGCGAGCACCGCGTCGCGGCTGCTGGCCCGGATCAGTAACTGCTCGGAGCCGGTGTTCACCCATTGCGGCACATCGCAAACCGCACCTTGCGCCAGCCCCAGCATCGTGGCGGCTTCGCTTGCCGAAAGCGCCGCCGGGCGCTGCGTCGCGGTGGGTACCCGCAAGAACCAGTGGCCATCCGCTTCGTGGACCCCGATCGGTCCCGCGTTGCAACGCAGGGTGAACGCCGGCCCCGGCGAGCGCTGCGCGGCGAGCACCGCCGCCGCGCCGAGCACCGGGTGGCCGGCAAACGGCAGTTCGGTCGCCGGCGTGAAGATGCGCAGGCGCGCGGCGTCGCCGTCTGCTTCGCCCGGCAGCACGAATACGGTCTCGGCCAGGTTGAACTGGCGTGCGATCGCCTGCATCTCGTCGTCAGCAAGCTTACGGGCGTCGGTAAACACCGCGAGCGGGTTGCCGCCAAAACGGCTGCCGTCGCTGAACACGTTGACGACGCGGTAAGGGAGTGCGGCCATGGTTTGCCTCAGGAAAATGGCTATTGGATCACACGGGCGGCACAAGGCAAAACGCCGCCGGCAAAAGCACGGCGGCGTGTGGCAAAAACGGCAGAGTGCTGGCTTACAGCACCATCACCGCTTCGGCTTCGACCTGCACGCCACGTGGCAGGCTGGCGACGCCGACCGCGGCGCGCGCCGGGAACGGCTCGGCCATGAATTCAGCCATCACCTTGTTGAAGGTCGCGAAGTTGGCAAGGTCGGTCAGGTAGGCGTTGAGCTTGACGATATCGTTCAGCGAACCGCCGGCCGCCTCGCACACCGCCTGCAGGTTGGCGAACACCTGGCGCGTTTCGGCTTCGAAGCCGCCCTCGACCACGGTCATGGTCGCCGGGTCGAGCGGGATCTGGCCGGACAGGTAGACGGTGTTGCCGGCTTGCACGGCCTGCGAGTACGCGCCGATCGCTGCCGGAGCCTTGTCGGTGTGGATGATTTTCTTGGTCATGGTGTTCACGCTTTGTCGTTGAGGAACAGGGTTAACAAGTCATTCAGGAAACGCTGGCCAGCGAGCGTCGGCCGGATCAACCCGTCCTGCCGCTCGAGCAGGCCGCGCCGCGCCGCCTCGTCCAGCTCGCGGGCGATCTGCACCAGGGGCAGGCCGGTGTGCGTGGCGAACAGCGCCTCGTCGAAGCCGCCGGTCAGCCGCAGCGCGTTCATCATGAATTCGAACGGCAAGTCGCGGCGGCCGACCTTGTGCGCCTCCTGCACCGGCTCGCCCGCGGCGACCGCCTTCAGGTAGGCCGCCGGCTGCTTGTAGCGCATCTGGCGGCGCACGCCGTCGTGCGCGCTGACCTTGCCGTGCGCGCCGGCGCCGATGCCCAGGTAGTCGCCGAAGGTCCAGTAATTGAGGTTGTGCCGACACTGCCGCCCGGGGCGGGCGAACGCCGAGGTCTCGTAATGCTCGAAGCCGGCGGCCGCCAGCCGCACCTCGATCGCCTCCTGCATGTCGGCCGAGCGCTCGTCGTCGGGCAGGTTTTCCGGCTCGTAGCGCGCGAACAGCGTGTTGGGCTCGATGGTCAGGTGGTAGGCCGACAAGTGGGTGACGCCGGCACAGAGCGCGGTGTCGATGTCGGCGAGCGCCTGATCCAGCGTCTGCCCGGGCAACGCGTACATCAGGTCGGCGTTGACGTTGTCGAAGTGCCCGAGCGCCGCCTCCAATGCCGCGCGCGCCTCGGCGCCGCCGTGGATGCGGCCGAGGGTACGCAGGAAGCCGTCGTCGAAGCTCTGGATGCCGAGCGACAGGCGGTTGACGCCGGCGGCGCGGTAGCCCTCGAAGCGGCCGTGCTCGACGGTGCCGGGGTTCGCCTCCATGCTGATCTCGGCGTCCGGGTGTACGCGCACCCGCGCGCGCACGCCGGCGAGCAGGCGGTCGATCGCCTCCGGCGAAAACAGGCTGGGCGTGCCGCCGCCCATGAAGATGGTCGTCACCGGCCGCCCCCATACCGCGGGCAGCGCAAGCTCCAGGTCGGCCAGCAGGGCGTCGACATAGCCCGCCTCGTCGAAGCCCGCTTTCGCCTCGTGCGAGTTGAAGTCGCAGTACGGACACTTGCGCACGCACCACGGGAAGTGGATGTAGAGCGACAGGGGCGGCAGGCTCTTGAGGCCCCCTGTCAGCGCCGAGAGGTCGACCACGCTCATGCGAACGCCGTCAGGCGCGCGAGCAAGGCCTGCATCGCCTGGCCGCGGTGGCTGACGCGGTTCTTCTCTTCGGCCGGCATCTGCGCGACCGAGCAGCCGTACGCGGGGATCTGCACCAGCGGGTCGTAGCCGAAACCGCCGTCGCCCGAGGCCGCGTCTGCGACTTCGCCCAGCCACACCGCGTCGACGATCAGCGGGTGCGGGTCGTCGGCGTGGCGCACAAGCACCAGCACGCAGGTGTACCAGCAGCGGCGGTTGCGCTCGCCCTGCATCTTTTCCAGCAGCAGCGCGTTGTTGCGCGCATCAGACTTCGGCTCGCCGGCGAAACGCGCGGAGAGCACGCCGGGCGCGCCGCCCAACGCCTCGACGCACAGGCCGGAGTCGTCAGCCAGCGCCGGCAGGCCGGTCTCGCGGCTGGCGTGGCGCGCCTTCTCCAACGCATTTTCGACGAAGGTGTGGTAGGGCTCGGCACACTCGGAGACGCCGAGCGCCTGTTGCGGCACCACCTCCACCCCGAGCGGCGCGAGGAGCGCCGAGAATTCGCGCAGCTTGCCGGCGTTGCCGCTGGCGAGTACCAGTTGGTCGAACATGGTCTTTCCTTGTCTTTCTGCAAAAACGGGGCGCCGCAGGCGCCCCGTATCCGGCCTTAGTGGCCGGCCTTGACCTGGGTCCACAGGCGGTTCATCAGCCGGCGCTCCTTCGGCGTCTGCTCGCGCAGCACCGTCCACTTGGCGACCGTCTGCGGCGTCGGGTTGACCACCGGGTTTGCCTTGAGGTCGGCGCGGAAGAACGGCCCGGCGGTCTTCACCGGGTTGGTCGCGCCGTTCAGGTTGGTCAGCTCGGCCGCATTCCTGCCGTCGAGCATGAAGTTGATGAACTTGTGCGCAAGGTCGGGGCGCTTGGCGCTGGCGAGGATGGCCATGGTGTCGACCCCCAGCTCGTTGCCTTCGCGCTGCGCGCTCATCGCGACCTTGAACGGACGCTTGGCCGCCTTGGCGTCCTCGGCGGCCTGGTGGAACTCGGTCGAGTAACCGAGTGCGACCCAGATATTGCCGACCGCCAGCTCCTTCAGGTAGCTCGCGTTGGAGAACGCCGCCCAGTAGGGCTTGGCGCGGGCGATCACGTCCTTGGCCGCGCGGTAGTCGGCCTCGGTCGCCTTGTTCGGGTCCTTGCCCAGGTAGAACATGGCGGCGGTGAACACCTCGCGCGGGCTATCCAGCACGGTCACCTTGCCCTTGATCCTGGCGAGCACCTTGGGGTCGAAGATCACCGACCAGCTGGTCGGGTCGACGCCGAGCTTCTTCAGGCGGGCGTCGTTATAGCCGACGCTGGTCAGGCTGAGCACGGTCGGCACTTCGTAGCGGTTGCCCGGGTCGTAGCTCTGGTTGAGGTAGGCCGGGTCGACGTTCCTGATATTGGGGATCAGCTGCTTGTTCAACGGCTGCAACAACTTCTGCTTGACCATGGGCTGGATCACGAAGGACGACGGGAACACCACGTCGTAGCCCTTGGCGCCCGCGGACAGCTTGGCCAGCATTTCCTCGTTGTCACCGTAGAAGTCCTGCACCACGCGGCAATCGCAGCTCTTCTCGAAGCGCTTGATGGTGGCGTCCGACAGCGAACCGCTCCAGTTATACAGGTGGAGCACGTCGTTCGGACCGGCCAGCACGCTGGTCGACGCCAGCGCGGACAACAATGTAACAGTCAGCTTGTTCAATTCAGGTTCACCTCCAGACAGATCAAGACGGCGGCCTGCCCGGCCGCCGCTAAAAAAACGGGACGCTCAGGCGCAGCCGGCCTCGGCGCGCGGCGCGCGCGGCAGGGCGTCCAGCAGCAGGGTTTCGTTTGCGCCGTCGAGCAAGGCGGCGTCCGACAGCGTGCGCCGCCAGTTGCGCGCGCCGGGCACGCCCTGGTAGAGGCCGAGGATGTGGCGGGCGATATTGCGCAGCTTGTTGCCCGCGGCGATCTCGCGCGCGATATACGGCAGCATGGCGCGGGCGACGTCGTCGCGGCCCAGGCCGCGGCCCGCCTCGCCGTAGAAGCGCTCGTCCCACTCGGCCATCAGCCACGGGTTATGGTAGGCCTCGCGGCCGACCATCACGCCGTCCACCTGCGTGAGGTGGTCGGCGATCTCGTCGTTGCTCTTCACCCCGCCGTTGAGCAGGATTTCCAGCTCGGGGAAGTCGCGCTTCAGACGGTAGGCGTAATCGTACTTGAGCGGCGGGATCTCGCGGTTTTCCTTGGGCGAGAGGCCCTTGAGGATCGCGTTGCGCGCGTGGACGATGAAGGTCGAGCAGCCGGCGTCGCGGATGCGGCCGACGAAGTCGCGCACGAAGGCGTAGTCCTCGATGGCGTCGATGCCGATGCGGTGCTTGACCGTCACGTCGATGCCGCAGGCGTCGCGCATCGCCTTCACGCAGTCGGCGACCAGCTCGGGTTCGGCCATCAGGCAGGCGCCGAACGCGCCCTTTTGCACGCGCTCGGACGGGCAGCCGACGTTGAGGTTCACTTCGTCGTAGCCCCACGCCTCGGCCAGTTTCGCGCAGCGCGCGAGCTCCTGCGGGTCGGAGCCGCCCAGTTGCAGCGCGATCGGGTGTTCGGCCTCGTCGAAGCGCAGGTGGCGCTCGACGTCGCCGTGCATCAGCGCGCCGGTGGTCACCATCTCGGTGTACAGCCAGGTGTCGCGGGTGATCAGGCGGGCGAAATAGCGGTAGTGGCGGTCGGTCCAGTCGAGCATCGGCGCGACCGACAGCGTGCGCGGGGGCAGCGGTTTGCGGCTCACTTGGACAGCGCCTCCGACTGCAGGCCGATCAGCTCGCGCACGCCTTTCTCGGCCAGCGCCAGCAGCGCGTTCAGCTCTTCGCGACTGAACGGCACGCCCTCGGCGGTGCCCTGCACCTCGACGAAGCGGCCGGACGCGGTCATCACCACGTTCATGTCGGTCTCGCACGCCGAGTCTTCCGGGTAGTCGAGGTCCAGCACCGGCTGGCCCTCGTAGATGCCGACCGACACCGCCGCCACCGCCTCGCGGATCGGGCTCTCGGCGAGCTTGCCGGCCGCGATCAAGCCGGCGATGGCGTCGCTCAGCGCGACGAAGGCGCCGGTGATGCTGGCGGTGCGGGTGCCGCCGTCGGCCTGGATCACGTCGCAGTCGACCACGATCTGCCGCTCGCCCAGTTTCTGCAGGTCGACCACCGCGCGCAGGCTGCGCCCGATCAGACGCTGGATTTCCTGGGTGCGGCCGGACTGCTTGCCGCTGGCGGCCTCGCGGCGCATGCGGCTGCCGGTCGAGCGCGGCAGCATACCGTACTCGGCGGTCACCCAGCCCTGCCCCTTGCCCTTGAGGAAGGGCGGCACGTTCTCTTCGACGCTGGCGGTGCAGATCACCTTGGTGTCGCCGAATTCGACAAGGACCGAACCTTCGGCGTGGCGGGTGTAGTGACGGGTCAGGCTGACGCGGCGCAGGGCGTCACAGCTTCGCTCGGAGGGGCGCATGGCAAACATCGATCCGCAAAAAACGCCCGATTGTACAGCAACTTGCGTGCGATCCCCAAGGCCGGGCCGGCCTACAGCCCGCCGCCTGCGGCGAGCATCTCGCTCTCCAGCGTCGCGCCCAGCGCGTCGGGTACTTCGGGTGCCTGCGCGCTGTCGAGCACCTCGGCGCCGGCCGCGTCGTCGGGCAGCGGCATCAGCGCGGCGGCGCTCAGGTTGTCGCTGCGCTCGCCGGCCCGGCGCTCGGCCACTTGCAGCAGCGCGGGCACCACCCGCTGCGGCGGCCGCGCCGTCAGCGCGCGCGCCAGTTCCGCGTCGCCGAACTGCGACCACACGCCGTCCGAACAGACCAGCACCGCGTCGCCCCCCGCCAGCGGCAGCGGCCCCGCCTCGCCGACTTCCGGCTGGTCGATGCCGCCCAGGCAGCTGGTCACCCGGTTGCGCTCCGGGTGCGCAAGCGCCTCCTCGGGGGAGAGCTGGCCGCAGTCGATCAGCCGCTGCACCGTCGAATGGTCGCGGCTGTGCCAGAGGACCGCCCCGTCCCGCAGCAGGTAGGCGCGCGCGTCACCCGCCCACACCGCGTAGAGCTGCCCGCGCTGCACCAGCGCGATCGCTACTGTCGCGCTGGGCACCTCGGGAAAGCGCCGCTGCAAGGCCATGCGTTCGAGCGCGCCCTGGATCTCGTCGACGCCCTCGCGCAGGAAGGCCTGCGGATCAGCCAGCACCGGCCGCGCGCCCAGCTCGAAACGGTGCGACAGGGTGTCGATCACCATCTGCGCGGCCAGTTCGCCGTTCAGGTGGCCGCCCATGCCGTCGGCGACGACCAGCAGCCATGCCTCGCGCGAGTGCAGCGTCAGCACGCGGTCTTCGTTGTAGCTGCGGGATCCGATCCGGCTGCCGGCCATCCACGCAAATTTCATCCACGCTCCTTGACGCGTTCGGGGCGCAGCCAGCCGCCCAGTCTTTGCAACAGCCCGCCGGGTTTGGCCGGCGGGGAAAACGGCGCCTGCAGCGCCTTTTGCACCTCGAGCAGCGAGCCTGGCCGCCTCTCGACCTCCAGCGCCATGCAGCGGCGGGTCAGCTCAAGCAATTCGGGCGAGTAGTGCGACGCCGCCTGCGGGAGCGCCGGCAACACACCGTCGGCCGCGCGCTGCTTCGCCGGCGGCGGCGCGCCGATGCCCAGGCACGCGTACAGGCAGGCGCCGAGGCTGTAGATGTCGGTCCACGGGCCGAGCCGCGCGTCCGCCCGCGTCTGCTCGGGCGGCGCAAACGCCGGCGTGTACATCGACACCGCCTGGCCTTGCTGGCGCTGCGCGTTCTGCCGCGCCGCGCCGAAGTCGAGCAGCACCGGCGAGCCGTTCCTGCGCAGGTAGATGTTGGCGGGCTTGAGGTCCAGGTGCAGCAGGTGGCGGCGGTGCACCTCGCGCAGGCCGCCGACCAGCTCGACGAACAGGCGGCGCAGGCGGCCCTCTTCGAGCGCGCCGCCGGCCAGCTCGATCTCGCGGGAGAGTGGCCGCCCCTCCGTGTAGTCCATCACCATGTACACGGTCTGGTTCGCGGCGAAAAAGTTGCGCACGCGCACCACATTGGGGTGCTGGATGTCGGCGAGCACCCTCGCCTCCTCGAAGAAACACTTCTTGCCGACCCTGAAGGGCTCTGCGTCGAGCTCGCTGATGACCTCGACCTGCAGTTCGGCGTTGTGGCGGGCCATCGAGCCGGGCAGGTACTCCTTGATCGCCAGCTTGCGGTCGGCGTCGTCCAGCGCGAGGTAGACACGGCTGAACCCCCCCTGGCTCAGCTCGCGGACGATGGTGTAGGTGTCCAGCCGGTGTCCGGCCGGCAGCCCTGTCGTTTGCTTGGTTTGCGTCATCGCTGTTGTTATAGTGTGTTGGGCCCGGAGGCAGCCCAAGCCCTCCGGACCCGGTTCCTCTTTGTCACCCTAACCGGGAGCTCCCCCATGATTCTCAGCATGACCGGATTTGCGTCCGCCACCCGTGAATTCACCGGAGGTATGCTGGCGATGGAAATCCGCGCCGTCAACCACCGTTATCTCGACGTACAGATGCGCCTGCCGGAAGAGCTGCGCGTGATCGAGCCGCAACTGCGCGAAAAGATCGCCGCGCGCGCCTCGCGCGGCAAGCTCGAGTGCCGGGTCAGCCTCAACCAGGCCGCCGACCAGGCGCCGACCCTCGAACTCAACCGCGAACTCCTGCAGGGCCTGCTCGCGCTCAGCGCCGAGGCGCGCACGCTCGCGCCCAACGCCAAGGAGCTGAGCCTGGGCGAGCTGATGCGCTGGCCGGGCGTGCTCAAGAGCAACGAGCTGCCGCCGGCCGTGCTGCAGCAGCTGTGCAGCGAATGCCTGGACGCCGTGCTCGCCGACTTCAACGCGAGCCGCCAGCGCGAAGGCGCCAAGCTCGCGCAGATCCTCTCCGAGCGGCTGGACGGCATGGAAAAGATCGTGCGCGAGATCAAGCCGCGCCTGCCGCTGATCCTCGACGGCTACCTCGCCCGCCTGTCCGCGCGCCTCTCGGACGCGCTGGGCAGCGTCGACGACGACCGCATCAAGCAGGAGTTCGCGCTGTTCGCGCAGAAGATCGACGTCGACGAGGAACTGACCCGCCTCACCACCCACATCGCCGAGGTGCGCCGCATCCTCAAGACCGGCGGCCAGACCGGCAAGCGGCTGGACTTCCTGATGCAGGAACTCAACCGCGAGGCCAACACGCTGGGTTCCAAGTCGGTCTCCACCGAAACCACGCAGGCGTCGGTCGAGCTGAAGGTGCTGATCGAGCAGATGCGCGAGCAGATCCAGAACATCGAGTAAACCTGCCAACGGTGGCGCGGGCTGCGGGCTGTGGCCTGCGGCCTGCGCCACCGTGCCATAGCGCCGGCGTCTGCCGGCCAGGAACACCGATGAAAATCCTGTCATTCATCCTGCTGCTGGTGGTGCTTGCCCGTGTGGCACTTGCGTTGCTGCTGAGGTGGCGCATCCGCCGCGCCCGCCTCGAACAGGAAGCCGTCCGGCGCGAGCAGGAAGACGCCCGGCGCGAGCGGGAACGCCAGGCGCAGTGGGACAGGGCGTACGCAGACGCCTCCCCGGCTGTCCGAAAATTCATGGACGGCGACTACATGATCGTCCGCATCAGGGCGCCCGACGGGACGAACATATGCCGCTACCCGTTCTCGGCGGCGGCCGACGAACCTTCCGCGCACACCGCCGAGGCCGGCACGCCGGCCAACCCGGACGGCGCCCCCGATGCGGCGTTGCCTGCACACGCCAGGCCGCCAAACAGAACGCCCGGCTGAGCCGGGCGGTTTCACGGGTGGACGATAAACAAGTCGGGCGGCTTCACCGCCTGCCTACTTGTTGTTGCCGTCGTGGAATTGCTGGAAGTGTGAGCTTCCGGAGCTCTGGCCGTACGTTGAACAGCCTGTCACAACGGTGACGGCCAGCACTGCGGCAAGCATCACCAGCAGCGGGCGCAGGGTGGACACGATGACTCCTTCCGTGCCGAAAGCCGCACATGCGGCTTCGCTGAGTATAGCCCCCCTTGCCGGCAAGGCCACGCGCTCAGCGCTCCTGCCACACCAGCCGCGCGATGGCCGAGGAGTCGAGCTCGCCGTCGCCCTCCCGCACCAGCTCGTCGATCAGCGCCTTGACGCGGCTCGCCTCGGGCAGGGTGACGCCCAGTTCGCGCGCGGTGTCGAGCACGATGCCCATGTCCTTCTGGTGCAGCACCGCCTTGAAGCCGGGCGCGTAGTTGTCGTCGATCATGCGCTGCCCGTGCACCTCGAGCGCGCGGCTCTGCGCGAAGCCGCCGAGCAGCGCCTCGCGCACCGGCGCCGGGTCGACGCCGCAGGCGCGGGCGAGCTTGACGATCTCGGCGACCGCCGCGATGCCGGCGCCGACCGCGATCTGGTTGCACGCCTTGGCGACCTGGCCCGCGCCACTCTCTCCGATGCGGGTGATGGTCTTGCCCATCGCCGCGAGCACCGGGCGCGCGGTGGCCAGCGCGTCTTCCCGGCCGCCGACCATGATGGTGAGCGTGCCGGCGACGGCGCCGGCTTCGCCGCCGGAGACCGGACAGTCGAGAAAATGGATGCCGCGCGCGGCGAGCTTGTCGGCGACGCGGCGCGCGCCGATCGGCGAGATGGTGCTCATGTCGACGCACACCAGCCCTGCGCGGCCGTGTTCGGCGACGATGTCGGTGATGGCCTCGACGTCCGGGGTGTCCGACACGTTGCTGACCAGCACGTCGACGCTGGCGGCAAGTTCGGCGACGCTATCGGCCCAGCGGGCGCCTGCGTCCAACAGCGGCTTGGCAGATTCGGCGCGGCGCGCCCATACCGTCACCTCGAAGCCTGCCTTCAGCAGGTTCAGCACGCACGGCCGGCCCATGATGCCGAGCCCGATATATCCGACTTTCATTTCACCCCCAGCAAAGCAAAAACCACATCATACCTTGCCCTCAGGCGCGGCGGCCTGCTGCTCGAGGAAGTAGACGAAGGCCAGCAGTTCGGCGACGGCGCGGTAGAGGTCGGCCGGGATCTGCTCGTCGAGGTCGACCCGCATCAACAGGCCGACCAGTTCGGGCGAGTCGTGCACGAACACGCCGGCTTCGCGCGCGCGCTCGATGATGCGCTCGGCCATCTGGCCGTAGCCCTTGGCGACCACCTTGGGCGCGGCTGCGCCGTCGCGGTAGGTCAGCGCGACGGCCGAATTGCGCGGGCCGCGCGCGCTCACGGCGCATCCTCCGCCTGCGCCCCGGCCGCCGTCTGGCCTGCCGGCGGCTCGTCGGGCGTGGCCTCGCGCAGGTTCAGCGCGGCCAATTGCAGGCCGGCCGCCGCCAGTGCCTCTTCCAGCCGCGCGCGGTGCGCGCTTGCCAGTTGCAGGGTCGCCGCGTCGGCGGCGAGCGACAACTGTACCTGCTTGCCGACCAGCCGCACGCGCGCGCCCAGTTCGCCCAGCGCCGGCAATTCGAGATTGAGGCGGGTCGACCACGCCGCCATTTCTTCGCTGCCGTCGGCCTCGCGCTCGGGGTCGGCCTCCCGCTCGATCTGCCACTGCGCCGGCTGCCCCGGCCACGCGTTGACCTGCACGTTGACGGTACGCGTCTCCAGCGTGTCGAGCTGGCGGGCGACCAGCGCGCCCAGCTCGGCCGCCGCCTCGGCGCGGGCACCCGGCTGCGCCTTCAGTTGCTCACCCAGTTGCGCCTGCGGCTGCGACTGCAGCTTCTCCAGCGGCAGCCGCCCCTCGACCCACGCCTTCTGCGACGCCTCATAAAACACGCCGCTCTCCTTCACCGTCTGCGCGAGCTGCTCGCCGCGGCTGCCGGCCGCCGCCTGCGGGTCGGCCAGCAGGGTCGGCACGGCGCGCGAAGCGCCGGCCTGCGGCGCCGCGCGCAACAGCGCGTTCATGTAGTGGGTCGCGTCGCTCAGGCGCACCGCGACCGAGGTGTTGGCGCCGGCTTCGCCCGCCTTCGCCTCGCCCGCCAGCGCGAAAGAGAGCTGCGGCGAGAGCGAGGCGACGCGCAGTTGCAGCGTCTCGCCCTTGGCCGACAATTGCGGCGGCAGTTGCAGGGTAAACAGCCCGTTCTTGATCAGCGCGAGCATGCGGCCCTCCGGCTGGCGCTCGAGCACGCGCGCGCTGACCGTCTCGCCCAGCAGCAGCGGCGGCAGCTTGGCCGGCGCCTTGTCGACGCCGATCAACAGCCGGCTGGTATCTTTGAGCAGTTTGGCGTTGTCAACGCCGGACAGGGACGAGAGCGCGCGGCCGACCTGCGCGCCTAAGGCTGGAATCATGCGGTGGGGCTATTGCGGTAAAGGGAGACGATCAGCTCGGCCTCGCTGCGCGAGATGCCGCAGCGCTCGGCCACCTCGCCGGCCGACAGGCCGTGGCGGGCCAGCTCGATCGCCTGGTTGTAGGGAGAGCCGCCGCCCGACGGCTCGGCAGGAGCCGGCGCGTCGGCACGGCGCCGGGCCGTCGTGGGTGCTTGGTTCACCTGAAATGGCTGGGCGCCCGCCTGCGCCTGCGCGTGCAGGTCTTTTTGCAGGCGGCTGATCTGCGCCTGCATCTGGTCGAAACGGTGTTCGTCTAGCGCGCGCAGGCTTCGCTGGCGGCGCAACCAGAGCGCGCAAGGCAGCGCGAGCGCCGCGGTCCACAGCGCGAGCACGACGACCAGTTCAAGCCAACCCAACATGCTGCCCTCCTGCGCGCGCCAGTGCCGGGTCAGGCCCCCTTGCTGTAGGCGTCGAGCACCCGGCTCTGCGTACGCAACAATTGCATTTCAGCGGAAAGAACGTCCCGCTCGGCACGCAGCAGGCGGGAGGCTTCCATGATATTAGCCTGAACGGCGGACACTGTCTCACGCAGCGCCTGCCGCTCTTGCGCGTCCAGCGTTAGCTTGGCCACCGGCGGTAGGCTCGCCTGCATGGCAAAGAGCCGCGCCCCCTGCGCCAGCGCCTCGTCCCAGTACTGCGCGCGCGCCGCCTGGCACGCCGCCTCGGACAACGCCAGGCAATCGAGCCAGGCTTGCTGTTCAGAGGCCTGCATGCGCGGCCACCGGCTGCGGCTGGCCGATGCCGACCCACGCCTCGCGGATTTCACCGAGCAAGGCTTCGACCTCGTCCAGCGCCGCCGCGTCGTTGTTGAGGTTGGCGTACAACAGGCGCGCCGTGCAGTACTCGTAGAGTGCCGACAAATTGGCCGCCAGCTCGCCCTGCTCCATGTCCAGCGCGTTGCGCAGCCCCTCGTCGACGATGGCGATCGCCTTGCCGATCAGGCGACCCTTCTCGGCGACCTTGCCCTGCGCCATCTGCAGGCGCGCCAGGCGGATCGCCTGCAAGGCGCCGTCGAGCAGCATCTGCACCAGCTTGTGCGGGCTGGCCGACGCCACCTCGGTTTCCAACGCCGAACTGCCGTACGCCTGCTGCATTCTTCGGCTAATCACTGCTCACTCCTCGACTTCTTCGTTAATTGCCACCCGACAGGCCAGCCAGCTGCTGGGTCAGGAAATTGCTCATATTGTTGTACTGCGCCAAGAGCGCGTCCATCGCCGAGAACTGCGCGCGGTAGCGCTTCTCGGTGTCGACCAGCCGCTTCTGCAGCGCTTCCTGCTGGCTGGACAGCACCTTGGCCGATTCGCCAAGGCCGGTGCTGAAGGCGTCGATCGCGCCGTCCTTCTTGACCAGCCCTTCCAGCGTCTGGTCGAGGTCGAAGGCGAAGCCCTTGGTAAACGACACGGTGCCACGGCTGCCCCCCGCGCCACCGTTCACCTCGATCACCAGTCCTTCGACCGGGGTGCCGACCGCGCCGGTGAGCTTGTTGCCGTCGCCCTTGGCCGGATGGCCACCAATGGTGCCGGCCACGCTGTCGCCGCCGGGGATAGGCACCGCGCCGGCAAAGCCGGCGAAATCCAGACCGTTACCGATCACTTTGATCGAAGAGTCCTTGCCGGTCTTGTCCGACTTCATCACCAGCTTGCCGCCTTCGTCGACGCTGATCGAAACCTTGGGCACATCGGTGCGCTTCTTATCAAGGGGCGCTGCAGCATTGAAGTCATCGAACGCCTTCTTGGCCGCCTCGTTGATGGCCGTTTGCAGTTGCTCGGCCAGCGCCGGCGCGCCTTTGGTCAGGTCAAAACTCTTATTGACCCCAACAGCAAGCCCGTCAATCTCCAGCGAGAACTTACCTGCAAAAGCAGCGTTACCGGTCTGCGGCTTGCCTGTTCCCGCCAGCGTCCCGTTGAGCAGCTGGGTGATCACCACCTCGTACTCGCCGGCCTGCGTCTTGCTGCTGCCGCCCACGTAACTGATGCCGGCATCCGACGTCACCGCTGCGGTCGCGAAAAACTTGCTGATGTCGTCCGCGTTCTTCTCCAGCGCCTTGTCGAGCAGCTTGTCGTCGAGCTTCATGGTGCCGTCGGCGTTGAAGGTCAGCCCGAACTCGGACGCCAGCTTGAACGCGCCACCGTTGTCCGACGGCAGGCTGAACGCGCCGCGCACCTGGTTCTGGATGGTGCGGATGATGCTTGCGCCGTTGAGGATGCCGGCCGGCCGCGCCTCGCCCGGCTTGACCGTCGCGTCGAGGTTCACCCCCGACACGTCCTTCAGCGACTTCATCAGGTCGTTGTAACCCTTGACCAAGCCTTCGAGCGACTTCTTGATGCCCGAGGTATCTTTACTCACGCTTAGCCGCGCCGCCGTCTCGGTATCCTTGTGCGCCTGCTTGAGCGTCAGCGTCACCCCGTCGATCGCGTCGCTCACCGTATTGCCCTGTTTGGTCACCTCGATGCCGTCGAGCAGGAACTTGGCGTCCTTGGCGGCCTGCACTTCAGTCAGCAAAGGCTTGCCCGTGGCGGCATCGGTCAGCTTGTTGCCAAGCGCGTCGTGCGTGGCGACCTTGTGGAGTGCAGCGTCGCTCGCCTCGACCTTCATCGTGCTCTTGGTACCGGTTTCCTTCGACGAATACACCAGCTTGTAGCCCGAGCCGTCGTTGACGATGCTGGCGTTCACGCCGACGTCGGCCTTGTTCACCGCGTCGCGGATGTCCTCCAGCGTCGCGTTGGCCGGGATGGTCACCTTCTTGGGCGCCCTGTCCGTATCCTGCGTGAAACCGTCTTTACCTGTCGTGCCAAAGGAAAACGTCAGCGTGGTGTCCCCGCCACCGGTAATCGCCGACTGCGCGCTGGCAAAGCTGCCCGACGCCAGCTTCTGCTCCTGCGCCAGTTGCAGCACCTTCACCGAGAACGAGCCGGTCGGCGCCTTGCTCGACGCGGAAATGTCGATATGCTCGGTCGAACTGGACGTGCCCTTGAACGACACGAACTTGCTGGCGTCCTGCAGCGCCTTCACCGCACTCTGGAAGGTGGTCACCGCGCCTTTCACCATCCCGACTGCCGAGATCTTCTGCTGCAGCAGCGCTTCCTTCTGCTGCAGTTGCAGCAGCGGGCGCGACTCGATCGCCATCAGGTTCTTGATCAGCCCGTCGATATCCATCCCCGAGCCCAGTCCCCCCACGCTCAGCGCCATACCCTTACCCTTCCCGTCGTTAACCGCAACACCCTAGCACGCCCCACCGCCCGCCGCCTTGCGCCAGCACAAGTGCCGTGCGACCGGGCAGCGTAACACCGTAGGATGGGTGGAGCGCAGCGCAACCCATCCCGCTTGCCCACCCGGCCCTCCACCGACGCCGCGCTCTGGATGGGTTACGGCCTGCGGCCTGCAACCTGCAACCCTACCCACCTCCGACGCCGCGCTCTGGATGGGTTACGGCCGACGGCCTGCACCCATCCTACGATTTCATCGTTTGCTCACGCCTTGTCCTGGAACAGCACGCCGACAATCTTGTCTAGGCTCTGCGCGATCTTCAGCATCTCCTCCGACGGCATCTGGCGGATCACCTCGTCGGTCTGCTTGTCGATCACCTTCACCACGTCGATGCCGGTCTCCTCGTCGACGCTGAACTTCAGCTCGCTCGAGTAGGCGCTGACCAGCTTGTTGACCTTCTCAAGCGCCCCCCTCAAGTCGCGCTCTTCGGCGCCGCCCTTCATCTGGCGCGCCGCCTCGCTGTTGCCCAGCGCCTTCACCGCCTGCGCCGGCACCGCCACCGTTGGCGCACTGCTTTGCTGCGAAGGCAAAGCCTGCGCGCGGCCGCCGTTTTCCTGCTGCACCGGCGGCGCGTAGCCGCCGCCTGCCGGTGTCACCGGACCCATCGTCGTCATGCTGTTCTCCCTGGCCAACAAAAACCCGGCGGGGTCGCCGCCGGGTCGTGGTCTGACTTAGTGTTTCACCCCGCCGGCGATTAGCGCAGCAGCTGCAGCACCTGCTGCGGCAGCTGGTTGGCCTGCGCCAGCATGGCGGTGCCGGCCTGCTGCAGCACCTGGTTGCGCGACATCTTGGCGGTTTCCGACGCAAAGTCGGCGTCCAGGATACGGCCGCGCGACGCGTTCAGGTTTTCCGAGCTCGACTGCAGGTTGGAGATGGCCGAGCTGAAACGGTTCTGGTACGCACCGAGGTCGGCGCGCGAGGAGTTGACCGTCGCCAGCGCGGCGTCCAGCACGTCCAGCGCGTCCTGCGCACCCTGTGCCGTGGTCAGGTTGATCCCCGCCACCGTGCTGATCGTGGACTTGACGGTCGTCCCGAACGCGTCGGCGTCACCATTGGTCAGCGTGATCTGGCCCTTGCTGCTGGTCAGCTCCACGGTACCCACTTTGGTCGCAGCGACGGCCGTACCTTCGGTCAGGGTGGTGCCGCTGAAATTGATAGATTCAGTAGTCCCTGCATCGCTTGCAAAAGCGCCCAGCTTGATATCACTACCGTCGGCCGACGTAAGCTTCAGCGAACCTTTGTTACCGTCCACCAGTTTGGCGGTCACCCCCGAATTGCCCGACACGCTGTTGATGGCGGCCGCCAGTTCGGTCAGGTCCGCATTGTTGGTCACATTCGCCGACACAGCTTGGCCGTTGAGCGTAAACGATATATTGCCCGCAGCGCTCAGCGAACCCAGCGTGGCTTCGTTGGTCGCCTTGGCCATCACGCCGACACTCGCGGCTCCCTCGTTGATTTTAGCCGCAATGACCTTGGCATCAGCGTCCGCTGCGTAACTGATCGTACCGCTTTTACCGCCACCGGCGGTAGTAATGGCAAAACCGGCCGCTGAAGCATTCATACCGTTCGCTCCAATACCTGCCACTACCGTACCCGCGACGGTCGGAGTCGCTCCTTTCAGCGTATGACTACCCAGCGCAGTGGCGCGTGCGTCGCCGATCTTGGCGATATCGATGGTCTGGCCGGCGTTGGCGCCCACCTGGAAGGACTTGGCGGTAAAAGTGCCGTCGAGCAGGTTGGTGCCGTTGAACTGGGTCTGATTGCCGACGCGGGTGATCTCGGAGGCCAGCTGGTCGACTTCACTCTGGATCGCCGCCTTGTCGCTGGCGCTATTGGTCGCGTTGGCTGCCTGCACCGCCAGTTCGCGGATGCGCTGCAGGTTGTTGCCGATCTCGCCCAGCGCGCCTTCGGCGGTCTGCGCGAGCGAAATGCCGTCGTTGGCGTTGCGCTTGGCCTGGTCGAGGCCGCGGATCTGGCTGCTCATGCGCTCGGAAATGGCGAGGCCGGCGGCGTCGTCCTTGGCGCTGTTGATGCGCAGGCCGGAGGACAGGCGTTGCAGCGAGGTCTGCAGCGCGCCTTGCGAGCTGGCCAGGTTACGCTGGGAGTTGAGCGAAGCGACGTTGGTGTTGATGGCCATCGACATGATGATGCTCCTAAACGATTGACTTCAGGCCTGCCGCTGCCGACCCCATGCCGGTGCGCTGCCTTCCCACCGTTTATCGGCGCCCCCCAAGCAAGCTTTAGCGCCTTTTTATATTTTTTGCATCAATCCCGCCGGATGGCACCGTAGGATGGGTGGAGGCGAAGCCGTAACCCATCCGGTGCGACCACGCCCGATGCGCTCGCATCCGGTGCGAGCACACACACCTGATGGCTTGCGCTGCGCGCGGCAGCGGAGTGTTGCGTGTCTACGCCGGATGGGTTGCGCTGCGCTCCACCCATCCTACGCTTCACCCATTCGGCGCCGTGCGGTGCGGCGGGGCAAGTGGGAGCATGCGATGACGGCTTACCGGCGCTGGCGCGTGGCGGGGGCGAGCTACTTTTTCACGGTGGTGCTGGCCGAGCGGGGCAGCCGCCTGCTGGTCGCCCGCATCGACGCCTTGCGCGAGGCGTTCGCGTGCGTGATGCACGAGCGGCCGTTCCGCATCGACGCGGCGGTGGTGCTGCCCGACCACCTGCACTGCATCTGGACGCTGCCCTCCGGCGACAGCGACTACCCCGAGCGCTGGCGGCGCATCAAGGTCGCCTTCACGCGCCGGGTACCGGATCTTGTCCCGCCCTCGGCCAGCCGGCAAGAAAAGGGCGAGCGCGGCGTCTGGCAACGCCGCTACTGGGAACACCTGATCAGGGACGAGGCCGACTGGTGCCACCACGTCGATTACATCCACTTCAACCCGGTCAAGCACCACCTGGTCGCGCGCGTGCGGGACTGGCCGTACTCCAGCTTCCACCGCTTTGTTGCCGCCGGCGTCTACCCGGCAGACTGGCCGGACACATGAACGTACAACGTAGGATGGGTGAAGGCGCAGCCGCAACCCATCCGATGCAAAACATGCTCGTCCGGATGGGTTTCGCTGCGCTTCACCCATCCTACGTGTTTGACGTTGAAACGGGCGGACTGCCGGCTCCCCGGCACACCGCCTCGATCAGCTGGCCGACGGTGTCCATGCCGGCCGACAGGCGCACCAGGTCAAAGGCGACGGCCTCCTGCGACGCGCCCTTGCCTGCCGCGTGGTTGACCACCAGGCACAGGTGCGCGTACGGCAGCTTCAGTTCGCGCGCGAGCGCGGCTTCGGGCATGCCGGTCATACCGACCACGTCGCAGCCGTCGCGCTCGAGGCGGGCGACCTCGGCGCGGGTCTCCAGCCGCGGGCCCTGGGTGACGCCGTAGGTCGCGCCGGTGGCGAGCGGCACGCCAAGCTTGCCGGCGGCGGCCAACAGGCGCGCGCGCAGTTGCGGGCAGTACGGGCGGGTGAAGTCGGCGTGCACCACCGGCTGGTCGGGGCCGTCGAAGTAGGTGTGCTTGCGCCCCCAGGTGTAGTCGATCAGGTCGTCCGGCAACACCAGCGTGCCCGGCACGAGGTCGGCGCGGATGCCGCCGACCGCGCCGACGGCGAGCACACACTGCACGCCTTGCGAGTGCAGTGCCCACAGGTTGGCGCGGTAGTTGATCTCGTGCGGCGCGAACGAGTGGCCGTAGCCGTGGCGCGCCATGAACACCACGCCGGTGCCGCCGATGCGCCCGTAGGTCAGCGGGCACGACGGGTCACCGTACGGGGTACGGATCACCTGGCGGTGGGTGACTTCGAGGTTGGGCAGGTGGTTGAGCCCCCTGCCGCCGATGATGGCGAGCATCTGGCCTCCTGGCCGGCGAGCGGCGCTGCACGCGGGGTGATCTGCGCCTAGTTTGAAACAGCCCCTATTGAAACACAGCAGCCACCCTCGGGTGGCTGCTGTAGATCAAAAAGGTGAAAAGTGCCGCCACTTCGCGGTGCGAACGCTACAGGGGCGTGCCCAGACCGTCGAAGAACGACTGCAGGATCGCCTGCGCGGCGACTTGGTCGAGCACCGGCTTTTGCTTGCGGCCGCGCACGCCGGCTTCGCCCAGCATGCTCTCGGCGACCTGCGAGGTATGCCGCTCGTCGACCATATACACCGGCAGGCCGTAGCGGCTCTTCAGGCGGTTGCCGAAGCGGGTGGCCAGTCGCGTCATCTCGTGCGGCGTGCCGTCGGCGTGGGTCGGCAGGCCGACCACCAGCGCGACCGGCTGCCAGTCGGTGATCAGCCGTGCGATCGCCGCGAAGCGCTCGTCGTTGACCACGGTGTCTATCGTCGCGTGCGGATGGGCGATGCCGATCAGCGTCTCGCCCAGCGCGACGCCGATGCGCCGCTCGCCGAAGTCGAAGCCGAGTACCGAACCTTCAGGCATGGCCGACGTCCCCCGACAACAGCATGGGGTCGAATCCCAACAGCGCGATGGCCGCGTCGTAGCGCGCGTCCGCCGGCAAGGAAAACAGCACCGCCGGGTCGGCGGCGACGGTCAGCCAGGCGTTGGCGGCCAGCTCTTCCTCGAGCTGACCCTTCTCCCACCCCGAGTAGCCAAGCGACACCAGCATGCGCTCGGGGCCGTTCGCTTCGGAGACGGCGACCAGCACGTCTTTCGAGGTGGTCAGCGCGAGTTCGTCGTCGACGACCAGGCTCGACTGCCACGAGCCGATCGGGCTGTGCAGCACGAAGCCGCGTTCGGTCTGCACCGGCCCGCCGAACAGCACCGGCTCGGCGGCGAGGCGGGTGTCGGGCAGCGGCAGTTCGAGCTGTTCGAACAGCTGCGCCATCAGCACGCCGGAGGGTTTGTTGACGATCACCCCCATCGCGCCGTGTTCGCCGTGGTCGCACAGGTAGATCAGCGAACGGGCAAACAGCGGGTCGACCATATTGGGCATGGCGATCAGGAAGTGGTGGGCAAGGTTTAGCGCGCTCATGTGCGCATTATGGGTACGCGGCGCACGCAAGGGCAAGGCCGGCCGGGCGGCGTCAGCCGCTTGCGTCCAAGTTCGGCGCGCGCACGCGCTTGCCGTTAGAATCGGCGTTTTGACTCGCCGCCGCGAAAGAAACACCTTGCGCCTCACCCATATCAAGCTTGCCGGCTTCAAATCCTTCGTCGACCCGACCACCATCCCGGTGCCCGGCCAGCTGGTCGCGGTGATCGGCCCCAACGGGTGCGGCAAGTCGAACGTGATCGACGCGGTGCGCTGGGTGCTCGGCGAGTCGAGCGCCAGGCAGCTGCGCGGCGAGTCGATGCAGGACGTGATCTTCAACGGTGCGACCACCCGCAAGCCGGTCAGCCGCGCGTCGGTCGAGCTGGTGTTCGACAACGCCGACCACGCCCTCGCCGGCAGCTGGGGGCAGTACGCCGAGGTCGCGATCAAGCGGGTGCTGACCCGCCAGGGCGAGTCGAGCTACTACATCAACGGCCAGCAGGTGCGCCGGCGCGACATCACCGACCTCTTCCTCGGCACCGGCGTCGGCGCGCGCGGCTACGCTGTGATCGAACAGGGCATGATCTCGCGCATCATCGAGGCGCGCCCGGAGGAGCTGCGCGCCTACCTGGAGGAAGCCGCCGGCGTGTCGCGCTACAAGGAGCGCCGCCGCGAGACCGAACACCGCCTGCGCGACACCCGCGACAACCTCGAGCGCATCGCCGACCTCGAGCAGGAACTCGCCCGCCAGGTCGAACACCTGTCGGCGCAGGCCGAGGTCGCCGGCCGCTACCACGACCTCAGGCACGCGCTGACCGACAAGCAGAACCTGCTCGCGCTCGCCCGCCGCGAGGAGGCCGCCGCGCAGGAAGCCGCCGCGCGCGCCGAACTTGCGCGCATCGAGACCGAGGAAGCCGCGCAGGAAGCCGAGCAGACGCATCTGGAGACCGCGCTCGACAGCAACCGCGAGGCGCACTTTTCCGCCGGCGAGGCGGTGCACGTCGCGCAGCAGGCGCTGTATGAGGCGAGCGCCCTGCTCTCCCGCCTGGAGGAACAGCAACGCCACCAGGGCGAGCAGCGCGCACGCGTCGAGCGCGAGACGCTAAAGCTGCAGGCCGAGCGCCAGCAACTGGCCGAAACGCGGGCCGAGCTCGCCGCAGGGCAGGACGAATGGCAGCACCGGCTGGAGGAGGCGCAGCTCGCCGAGGAAGAGGCGCAGCTCGCCGCGGAATCCGGCGCCGACGCCCTGCCCGACGCCGAGGCGCACTTTGCCGCGGCCGACGCCGCGCTCACCCAGCTTGCCAGCCGTGAAGCGGCGCTCACCCGCGCGCGCGACCTGGCCGGGCAAAGCCAGCGCCACCACGCCGACACGCTCACGCGCCTGGCGGCACGCCGCCGCGCGCTCGACGAGGAACACGCGGCGCTCGCGCTGCCCGAGCCCGAGGCGGTCGGCGCCGCGCAGGCCGCTGCCGACGCCGCGCGCGCGCATCTGGCGACCCAGCGCGCGCGGCTGGCCACCGAAGAAGAGAAGCTCGCCGCGCTCGCCCGCGAAGCCGAACAGCTCGCGCACGCGCTCGCCGACGCCAGCGCCCGCCACGCGCGCGCCGACGCCGAGGCCGGCGCGCTCGCAGCACTGATCGCACGCGAGGCGGCGGGCGACGCGCTGGAAGCGGCGCTCTCCCGGCACCCGCTGGGGGCGGCGCCGCAGCTGTGGCAGTCGCTGGAGGTCACCCCAAACTGGCAGCGCTCGGTGGAAGGGGCGCTGGGGCCGGCCAGGCTCGCTGCGCGCGTGGGCGCCTTGCCCGACTTCACCCCGCCGGCGCCGCTCGCCGTCGTCGACACCACCGCCGGCGCGCCAGGCACAGCGCCGGCCACCGCACTCGCCGCGCACGCGCGCGCCGACGCGCCGTTCGGGCCGGCGCTCGCCGCGTGGCTCACCGGCCTTTACTGCGCCGAGTCGCTTGATGACGCGCTGGCGCGCCGCGGCGAGCTCGCGCCGGGCGCCGCGTGGGTCACCCCGGAAGGGCACCGCGTCGACGCCCTGAGCGTGCATTACCACGGCAGCGACGCCGGCGGTTCGCTGCTCGAACGCAAGGCGGAACTTGCGGATGCGCGCGCGCGCGCCGACACCTGCCTGCCGGAAATGGCGTCGCTCACCCGCCGGCGCGACGCGCTCGCGGCCGAACAATCGCTGCGCGCCGAGGCGCTGCGTGCGCTCAAGGGCGCGCTGACCCGGCAGGAAGAGGCGCTCGCCAGTGCCAGCCTGGAAGCGGTACGCCTCGAACAGATGGCGCGTCAGGGCGCAGCGCGCGGCGACGCGATCGCGGCCGAGCGCGCGCGCATCCTGGACGAGACGCAGCACGCGCAAGGCGCGATCGACGAGGCGGCCATCGAAGCCGAAGAGGCCGCGCTCGCGCTGGAAGACGTGCTACTTGCGCTCTCCGCCGCGCGCGAGGCGCGCGAGGCGGCCGCCCGCGCGCAGGAAGCGGTGCGGGGCCGCGCGCGCGAAGACGAGCGGCGGCTGCACGCGTGCGCGCTCGCGCTGCAGGACGCCCGCCAGCGCTCGGCGGAACTGGCACGCCGCGCCGAAGAGGCGGCCGCGCGCGAAGAAGCACTCGCCGAGCGGCTGCAGACGCTGCTGGAAGAGGCCGAAACCGTCGAGGAGACCGTCGCGCCGGACGCGCTGTACGCGGCGCTCGCCGAACGCGAGGCGCGCGAGGCGGCGCTCGCCACCTGCCGCGACGCGCAGAACGCGCTGGCCACCCAGCAGCGTGAACTGGTCGCCGCCAGCCACGCACTCGCCACCCGTCTGCCCGAACTGCGCGAGGCGCGCAGCCAGTGGCTGCTCAGGCACCAGGAAGCAAGGCTCAACGTCGAGCGCTACGCCGGGGAGCTTCTTGAGGCCGGCGCCAACGAGGCGGCGCTGCGCGAAGCGCTCAGCGACGCGGTCAAGCCCGCCGCGCTCGCCGCCGAGATCGCCCGCCTCGCCCGCGCCATCGAGGCGCTGGGCGCGGTCAACCTCGCCGCGCTCGAGGAGCTGTCCGAGGCGCGTACCCGCGGCGACTATCTGGCCGCGCAGCGCGCGGACCTCACAGAGGCGATGGCGACGCTGGAAGAGGCGATCGCGCGCATCGACGAGGAGACGCGCGGCCTGCTCTCCACCACCTACGCGGCGGTCAACGCCAAGATGAGCGAGTTCTTCCCAACCCTGTTCGGCGGCGGCCGCGCCGAGCTGGTCCTCACCGGCGACGACCTCTTGGACGCCGGCCTGCAGATCATCGCGCAGCCGCCGGGCAAGAAGAACAGCACCATTCATCTCTTGTCCGGCGGCGAGAAGGCGCTGACCGCGATGAGCCTGGTGTTCGCGCTGTTCTCGCTGAACCCGGCGCCGTTCTGCCTGCTCGACGAGGTCGACGCGCCGCTGGACGACGCGAACACCGGCCGCTTCTGCGAGCTGGTCAAGCATATGTCGGCCAACACGCAATTCCTCTATATCAGCCATAACCGGCTGACCATGGAGATGGCCGAACAGCTGGTCGGCGTGACCATGCAGGAGAAGGGCGTCAGCCGCATCGTCGCCGTCGACATCGTCGAGGCGCTCCGGCTGCGCGAAACCTCCTGACGCGCAAGGCATACTTGATCTGCCGCAAGGCGGCCGCGCGGGCGATGGCCGGATAATCCGCCGCCCCGCTTCATGACATGGAGTAACAGACAGCAATGCCCGTCAGTATCCGGCGCTGGGAGCCGGAAAACATCGTCTTCTGGCGCGCGCGCGGCGAACCGATCGCGCGGCGCAACCTCGTGCTGTCCATCCTCGCGCTACACCTGAACTTCAACGTGTGGATGATGTGGAGCATGGTGGTCGTCAACCTGCCGGCGGTCGGCTTCGTGCTCTCCTCGCAGCAGCAGTTCCTGCTGGTCGCGATCCCGCCGTTGACCGGCGCACTGATGCGCATCGTCTATTCGTCGGTGTGGAGCTGGGTCGGCGGCGGCCGCTGGCTCGGCATCTCGACGCTGCTGCTGCTGATCCCGGCCGTCGGCGTCGCGCAGGTGGTGCAGGATTTGACCACCCCGTTCTGGCTGCTGCTCGCCATCGGCGCCAGTTGCGGCATCGGCGGCGGCGCGTCGAGCTCACATCTCTCCAACACCGCGCTGTTCTTCCCGAAGTCGGTCAAGGGGCTGGCGATGGGGCTGAACGCCGGCATCGGCAACCTCGGCGTGTCGGTCGCCCAGCTGCTGATCCCGCTGGCGATCTCGCTGCCGCTGTTCGGCGCGCTCGCAGGCGCGCCGCAGATCTGGGGCCAGGGCGCCGAAGTGCGCGAAGTGTGGTTGCAGAACGCGGGCTACCTGTGGGTGCTGCCCGTCATCGCGGTCGCCGTCCTCTGCTTCCTGTTCAGCCACGACCTGCCCAAGCTCAGGCTGACCCCGCTTGACCAGTGGCGGATGATGAAGGACGTCGACACCTGGCGGATCTGCCTGCTCTACATGGGCGCGTACGGCACCTTCCTCGGCTTCGCCGCGGCGTTCCCGCTGTTGGCGCGCACGCTGTTCCCGCTGGAGGACGCGACCCCCTACCTGTTCGTCGGCCCGATGCTGGCGGCGCTGGTGCGCCCGTTCGGCGGCTGGCTGGGCGACCGCGTCGGCGGCGGCGTCACCGCGATCGCCTGCTTTGTAGCGATGATCGTGGCCACCCTGGGCCTCTTCGCCTGTTTGCCGACCGAAGAAAGCGTCGGTTCGTTCTGGGGCTTTCTCGCGCTGTGCCAGGTGCTGTTCATCGCCGCCGGCGTCGGCAATGGCGCGACCTACCAGCTCTCGCCCAAGGTGTTCCTGCTCAAGGCCGGCCGCAGCGCGGGCGATGACGTCGCCGAGGCGTACCGGCGCGGCACCCGCGACGGCACCGCGGCGATGAGCGTGAGCTCGATCTTCGCCGCGGCCGCCGGCTTCGCGATCCCCGAGACCTTCGGCACCATGCTGCACCTGACCGGCAGCTTCCTGCCCGCCTTCGGCGTGTTCCTGCTGTTCTACGCCGCGTGCACCTGGGTCGCGTGGCGCCACTACGCGCGCGCTGGGGCGCCGCTGCGTTGCTGATGAAACGCCTCGCCCGACGCTGGCCGCTGGCCGCCTCGCTGACCCTGCACGCACTGGCAGCCGCGGCGCTCGCAGGCGCCTTCGCCGTGGGCGCCCCCACGCCGCGCGCCCTGAGCGTCAGCCTGCTGCCCGTGTCGGCCGCCCAGAGCCCCCCAACTGCCCAGACGCCCGCGTCCCCAGCCGCCCGCCCCGCCCCGTCGGCAAAGGCGCTCCCGGCCCGGCCGCAGCCTGCCACGCCCGCCGCGCAGCCTGCCACGCCAAAACCGCGCGCGGTGACGCCGGCACCGGCGCCCAAGGCGCAGGCGGCCATCACACCACCTACCCCCGCCGCAGAACGCCCGCCTGCGCCGGCCGCCGGCAGCGCGGCAGCTGCGCCGGCGGATGCGGGCAAGCCCCCCGCCGCCGCAGGCAGCAGTGGGGCGGCCAGTGCCGCAGAGGGCACGGGCCTGGCACGCCAGGGCGTCGACTGGCGTGCCGCGCTCGCCGCCAACCCCAAGCCCGTCTACCCGGAGCGCTCGCGCGCGCTCGGCGAGCAGGGGCGTGTCGTGTTGCGCGTACGCGTCGGTGCCGACGGGCGCGCGCTCGAAGTCAGCGTGCTGCAAGGCAGCGGCCACCCCCGGCTGGACCGCGCGGCGCGCGAGGCGGTCGGGCGCTGGCGCTTCGTGCCGGCAAGGCAGGGCGGCGTCGCCGTCGAGGACAGCGTGGACGTGCCGATCCGCTTCGAGCAGGCCGATTGAGTTGCATTGCGGTAAAAGGCACGCGGATTGCGTGCCCTGCTTTGGTATACTGGCGGACAATGTTTAATTTTCCGCATTGCGGAGTGGGCTGGCATGAGCGAATTACAGATCGGCTTGCTGGTGCTGGGCGCCGCGTTCATCGCGCTGGTGCTGGGCTTCAACTTTTACCAGGAATGGCGCTTCAAGCAGAAGACACGCCAGTCCTTCGCGCGCGAGCACGACGACGTGCTGCTTGACGTGCCGAAGAACAACGTCCGCGACGGTGCGCGCCATGACAGGCTCGAGCCGGTGATCGACGACGACCCCCTGTCCCTGCCCGACCTCGACGAGCCGCTGGACATGCCGGTGGTACAAACGGAGCAGGCGGCGGCGCCGGTCGAATTCGACGCGCCGGAAGCGGACGCGGAGGCCGAACTGGACGCGTTCGACCACGACGACCACCAGGCGCTGGTCACCGCGATGCTCGACCCCTCGCTCGACTTCATCGCCGAGATCGTGTTCGAGCGCCCGTACGAGCTGGCCGCGCTGCCGCGCTTCGCGGTCGCCAAGCGCGTGCAGCTGATCGGCCGCACCGAACGCGGCCTGTGGAAGCCGGCCGAGGCGCTGCCCGGCGTGCGCTACCGCCAGCTCAACGTCGGCCTGCAACTGGTCGACCGCAGCGGCGCGCTGTCCGAGGACGATTTGGCGAACTTCTGCGCGCAGGTGAACGAATACGCCACCGCGCACGGCGCCAGGGCAAGCTTCCCGCAGCACCAGCAGAAACTGGCGTGCGCGCGCGAGCTCGACGCCTTCTGCGCCAACGTCGACATCCTGATCGGCATCAATATCGTCCCGTCCAGCCCGATCGACGGCGCGCGCCTGAGGAGCTTCGCCGAGGCCTACGGCCTCGAGCTCGAACCGGACGGCGCCTTCCACTACCTGTCCGATTCGGGCAACACGCTCTACTCGCTGACCGCGGCCGACCAGCAGCCGTTCACCTACCATAACCTGATCGACCAGCGTTTCGCCGGACTCACCCTGCTCTACGACGTGCCACGCGTCGCCGGCGCGGTCGACGTGTTCGACCGCGCGGTCGACTTCTGCCGCCAGCTTGCCGCCGAGTTCGACGCAGAGCTGGTCGACGACAACCGCCGGCCGCTGACCGCGCAGAGCCTCGCGCGCATCCGCGCGCAGCTGGTGCAGATCTACGGCAGCATGGACGACCGCGGCATCGCGCCGGGCAGCGTCGCCGCGCTGCGGCTGTTCGCCTGAGCCCTGTCGACCCACTACCCGACAGCCGGCAAGACGCCGGCTGTTTTTCTTGGAGACGCGATGACGCCCGACCGGAAAATTGCAGAACTCTCGGCGCTGATCGAACGCTACAACCGCGAGTATTACGTCGAGGACGCGCCGACCGTCCCCGACGCCGAGTACGACCGCCTGCTGCGCGAACTCGAGGCGCTCGAGGCCGCGCATCCGGCGCTGCGCGCGCCCGACTCGCCGACGCTCAGGGTCGGCGGCGCGCCGCTGGCCGCCTTCGAGCAGGTCGAGCACCAGGTGCCGATGCTCTCGCTCTCCAACCTGTTCTCCGACATGGACGCGGCAGAGTTCGCCGCTCGCCACGCGGAGCTCATCGCCTTCGACGAGCGCGTGCGCCGCGAACTGGAAGTGCCGCACGTGGGCTACGCGGTAATGCCGAAGTTCGACGGCCTCGCGGTCAGCCTCGTCTACGAGAACGGCGTGCTGGTACGCGCGGCGACCCGCGGCGACGGCGCGACAGGCGAGAACGTCACCGAGAACATCCGCACCATCCGCTCGCTGCCCTTGCGCTTGACGGGCACGCCGCCTGCCCGGCTTGAGGTGCGTGGCGAAGTGCTGATGCTCAAGAAGGACTTCGAGCGGCTGAACGCCGCGCAGCTTGCCGCCGGCGACAAGCCCTTCGCCAACCCGCGCAACGCCGCCGCCGGCAGCCTGCGCCAGCTCGACGCGCGGGTGACCGCGACGCGCCGGCTGTCGTTCTTCGCGTACGCGATCGCCGAAGTGACAGGCGCGCAGTGGCCCGCCACCCACCAGGGCGAGATCGACTACCTGGTCAGCCTCGGCATCCCGGCGGTGCCGCCCGCGCTGCGCCCGGTGGTCGACGACGCGGCGGGGCTCGCCGCCTACTACGAGGTGGTCCTCGCGCAGCGCGCGGCTCTACCCTACGAGATCGACGGCGTGGTGTACAAGGTCAACCAGCGCGCGCAGCAGGACAGGCTAGGCTTTGTCGCGCGCGCGCCGCGCTTCGCCGCCGCACACAAGTTCCCCGCCGAGGAGGCGCTGACCACCATCGAGGCGATCGACGTGCAGGTCGGACGCACCGGCGCGCTGACGCCGGTCGCCCGCCTCGCACCGGTCTTCGTCGGCGGCGTCACCGTCACCAACGCGACGCTGCACAACGAGGACGAGGTGCAGCGCAAGGACGTGCGCGTCGGCGACACCGTCGTTGTGCGCCGCGCCGGCGACGTGATCCCCGAGGTAGTGTCGGTGGTGCTCGCGCGCCGGCCGATGCGTGCGGAGCCCGGCGCCGACCTCTTTTCGCCGGTCGAAGTGCCGCTTGCCGACGCATGGCGCCTGCCTACGCAGTGCCCGGTGTGCGGCTCGCACGTGATGCGCGAGGAAGGCGAGGCCATCGCACGCTGCTCGGGCGGCTTCGCCTGCCAAGCCCAGCGCGCGCAGGCAATTCGCCACTTCGCCGGGCGGCGCATGATGGACATCGACGGCTTAGGCGAGCGCTATGTCGAGAAGCTGGTCGACTACGGCTACGTGCACCGCGTCGCCGATCTATACCGGCTAACCCTCGCCGACCTCGTCGCGATGAAGCGCCGCGCCGACGCCGAAGAGAGCGGCGGCGACCCCCAGAGCGACGGCGCGCCGCCGGAAGACCTGTTCGCAGCGATCGACGACAAGACGCCGACGCGCTGGGCCGAGAACCTGCTTGCTGGCATCGCGGCGAGCCGCCGACCGCCGCTCGCGCGGCTCTTGTTCGCGCTGGGCATCCGCCACGTCGGCGAGGCGACTGCCAAGACGCTCGCCGACTATCTGGGCCGCCTCGACTACGTGCGCCGCGCGCCGGCCGCGCTCCTGGCCGCGCTGCCCGATATCGGCGCGGTGGTCGCATCCTCGCTCGCCGACTTCTTCGCCGAGCCGAACAACGAGGTGGCGATCGACGCGCTTTTGGACGCCGGAGTCGCGCCGGCCGACGAGCACGCGCCCGCAGCCGCGCTGCTGCCCTTGCTCGCGCCCGAGCGCCTGCTCGCCCGCCTTGGCGTGCCGCGGCTGACCGAGACGCGTGCAGCACAGCTAGCAAGTCAGGTCGGCACGCTGGCGGCGCTCGCAACGCTGGACCGCCGCGAGGTGATCGCCCTGCAACTGCCGGCCGAGGTGGTCAACGCCCTGGCAGACTATCTTGATGTAGCGGCCAACCGTGCCGGTCTCTCCGCGCTCGCCGCACTCGCCGGCGAACTTGCCAGCGCAGCGCCAGCACAGACCGACAGCGCGGCGCAGCCGTTCGCCGGCCTCACCTTCGTGCTAACCGGCACCTTGCCGACGCTGACCCGCGACCAAGCCAAGACGATGATCGAGGCTGCCGGCGGTAAGGTCGCAGGCAGCGTGTCGAAGAAGACCGACTATTTGGTCGCCGGCGAGGCGGCGGGCAGCAAGCTCGACAAAGCCCAGTCGCTGGGCGTCAAGGTGCTCGACGAGGACGGTCTCAAGGCGCTGTTGCCGACCTGATCAGACCGCGCCGCGCGGGCGAGCCCTCCCGGCCGCGCGGCAAAACCACTACAATGCGCAGCTTCTGCTGCCCCGCTTGAGGACATTTGATGAAGAAGATCACCAAAGCCGTGTTCCCGGTTGCCGGGATGGGCACCCGCTTCCTACCCGCGACCAAGGCCAGTCCAAAGGAAATGCTGCCGATCGTCGACAAGCCGCTGATCCAGTACGCGGTCGAGGAAGCGGTCGCCGCCGGCATCACCGAGCTGATCTTCATCACCGGCCGCAACAAACGCTCGATCGAGGACCACTTCGACAAGGCGTACGAGCTGGAAACCGAGCTGGAAAACCGCAGCAAGCAGAAACTGCTCGACATCGTGCAGGGCATCCTGCCGCCGACGGTCAGCTGCATCTACATCCGCCAGGCCGAGGCGCTGGGCCTGGGCCACGCCGTGCTGTGCGCGCGCCCGGCGGTCGGCAACGAGCCGTTCGCGGTGATCCTCGCCGACGACTTGATGCACGGCGAACCCGGCGCGCTCGAACAGATGGTCAAGGTGTTCGACGAGACGCACAGTTCGGTGCTCGGCGTCGAAGAGGTGCCGCGCGCGCAGACCGGCTCGTACGGCATCGTCGAAGTCAGCGAAGAGCGCGGCCACCAGCGGGTGACCAGCATCGTCGAGAAGCCTCACCCGGACGTCGCGCCGTCGACGCTCGCCGTAGTCGGCCGCTACATCCTGACCCCGCGCGTGTTCGACAAGCTGGTCGCGACGCAGCCGGGCGCCGGCGGCGAGATCCAGCTCACCGACGGCATCGCCGCGCTGATGAAGGACGAGGCGGTACTCGCGCTGCCGCTGCGCGGCACCCGCTACGACTGCGGATCCAAGCTGGGCTACCTGAAGGCGACCGTCGACCTCGCGCTCGAACACCCCGAGGTCGGCGCGGCGTTCGCGGCCTTCCTCGCCCAGCGCAGCGCCGAAGCCAAATAAACGAAGGGCGCCGCGCGTGCGCCCGTAACCCCTTCCCCCAAGGAGCCATCCCCATGCCCAATCTTGCCGAAGCGCAAGCCATCATCGAAAACTCCGACGTGCTGTTCAGCGCCGAGGAAGTCAGCGCCGCGGCCGACCGCATGGCCGCCGCGATCACCGAGAAGCTCGGCGGCGAATACCCGCTGGTGCTGTCGGTGATGGGCGGTGCCGTCGTGTTCACCGGCCAGCTGTTGCCGCGCCTGATGTTCCCGCTCGACTTCGACTACGTGCACGTCTCCCGCTACGGCGACAAGACGCACGGCGGCGAACTCGTCTGGCGCACCGCGCCGAAGGAAGACGTGAAGGACCGCGTGGTGCTGGTGCTGGACGACATCCTCGACGAGGGCCACACCATGGCCGCCATCCGCGACAAGGTGATGGAGATGGGTGCCAAGGCCTTCTACAGCGGCGTGTTCGCCAACAAGCTGATCGACCAGGCCAAGCCGATCGCCGCCGACTTCGTCGGCATCGATGTGCCCAACCGCTACGTGTTCGGCTACGGCATGGACGTGCGCGGCATCTGGCGCAACCTGCCGGAAATCCGCGCGCTCAAGTAAGCCGCGCGACGCCGCCGACAAAAAAGCCGCCTGTTGGTAACAGGCGGCTTTTTCATGGGCTGCTTGTGCGCTACAGCAGTCCGGTCAGCAGGCCGACGCCGGCGCCGACAAAGGCAAGACACAGCGCGAGCCCCGCCCACACCGTCCAGTGGCGGCCGGCCTCCAGGCAGGCCTGCGCCGGGTTGGCCGGGTTCACGTAGACGCGCACCTGGCTACCCACCGGGTAGCGCGCGGCGCGCGCCTGGGCCTGTTGCAGGCTCTGCCCGTAGCCCGGGTCGGGGAAGGCGACGGTAGCGCCCTGGTAGTCGCGTCCGCCGTAACGGTAGGTGTAACGGATCTCGGCCTTGTACTGCTCACGCTGGCTCGCGTCGCCGCCGCCGGCGCGCAGCCGGGTGTCGACGCGGCTCCCGGTGATCTCGCCCACCGCTTGCGCCCAAGCCTCGGCCGCGCGGCCGGTCTCGCCCAGCCGCCAAAGATAGGCGAAGGCGGCGATGCCGACGGCGATCAGCAGCAAGGGCATCAGCTTGAACACCTCAACGCCCCTTGTTCTTCTTCGCCTCGTACTCGGCGATGCGCGCCTGCTTCTCGGCGGCGCGCTGCGCGGCCAGTTCCTTGGCCTTCTTCACCCACGCCGTCCATTCGTCCGGACGCTCGAGCGTGATGCGGCCGATCACGCCGTCGCGGAACTCGGTGAGCACGATCTCGGACGCCTTCTGCATGTTCGGGCGGCCACCGCCGAACATCGCGCCGCGTTTCTTCGCGACCATCTCCAGCACCTCGTAGTCCTGCAGCACCGAGATGTCGTCGAGCCGGTAGCGCGCGGTCAACGCGTCCGCATAGTGGCGCATCAGGTAGGCGATCAGCTCGAGCGCGACCTCTTCCTCGTCCATCGCGTTGCGGCCGACCGCGCCGCTGGCGGCGAGGTTGTAGCCGCCCTCTTCGACCTCGATCTTCGGCCACAGCATGCCCGGCGTGTCGTAGAGCTCGACGTCGTCGGCCAACAGGATGCGCTGCTCGCCCTTGGTCACCCCCGGCATATTGCCGGTCTTGGCGATCTTGCGCCCGGTCATGGTGTTGATCAGCGTCGACTTGCCGACGTTGGGGATGCCGCAGATCATCACGCGGATCGGCTTTTCCAGGCCTCCGCGGTTGGGGACCAGTTCGCGGCAGGCGGCGACCAGCCGCTGCGCGGGCGAGCGCTCGGACGCGTCCAGCCCCAGCGCGCGGGTGCCCGGCTTGGCGTTGTACCAGTCCAGCCACAGGCGGGTGACGTTAGGGTCGGCCAGGTCCTGCTTGTTGAGCACCTTCAGCGTCGGCTTGCCGCGCGAGAGGGCCTTGATCATCGGGTTGGCGCTGGACGCCGGCAGGCGGGCGTCGAGCATCTCGATCACCACGTCGATGCCCTTGAGGCGGGCGGCGACGTCCTTCTTGGCCTTGTTCATGTGGCCGGGGAACCATTGGATGGCCATATTCAGTGCTTTCTCAGCGGCCGCAGCAAGTCAGCGAGGCCGTTGTGTTTGATTTCTAGGGTCAGCGCCAGCAGGCGGCCGATCTCGCCCGGCGGGAAGCCCTTGCGGGCAAACCATACAAGGTACGCCAGCGGCAGGTCGGCAATCACCATCCCCTTGTACTTGCCGTAAGGCATGGTACGGGTGGCGATCAGGGAGAGCAGTTCGGGGTCCATGGCGGCCGGGGCAGGTGAGAGCCGCGATTGTGCCCGTGCGGGGAGCGGCTGTCACGCCGTCCTCTGTTGACCGGCGTCAAGCCTGGCGGGAACAGTGCGCCGCGCCTAGTCACAATCCCGTAAAATCATGAGTGAATTCCTCGGTTATTTACCGAGTCACGCTTACAGGTTCGCGCAGAGCCCGCTCGGGCACCGTCTACGACGGTGCCCGTTTTTTTTTTACGGCATCGCGCGGCCGTCGTTCAGCGCGATAAAGCCGCGCAGCACGCGGTAGGCAAACCACAGCCAGACGGCGCCGAGCACCAGGTAGCCGACCAGGATCAGGCTGAGCACGCCGCCCAGCACCGACCACACCAGCGCCCACCAGAACGAGCGGATCTGCCAACGGAAATGGCTCTCGTAGCGGGTGCCGCGCATCTCGGAGAGCTTCAGGTAGTTGATGATCAGGCCGATCACCGCCGGCAGGCCGGTGAACAGGCTGATCGCCTGGATCGCGTACACCAGCAGCACCAGGTTGTTGAAACGCCGGTCATCCGGCGATACCACTTCGTAATCCATCGTTTTCCTTCGTCGGGGGTTTACAGGCCCAGCCGGGCGAACAGCGGCTGCGCGCGCAGGCGCACCAGCGAACGCACAAGCGTGCAGCGCTCGATTAGCGGCCGCGAAAGCGCGTCGGGCAATAGCGGCAAGCGGCTGTAGACGAGCAGCACGCCTCGCGCATCGGACAAGGGCGCGAGCTGCGCGGTCGGCAGGGAGAGGCCCAGCGCCTGGCCCAGTGCACGGATGCGCGCGTTGGCCTCGGCCAACAGCGGCAGCTCGGCGGCCGGCAGCGCGAGCGAGGCAAGTTCGAACAGCACGATGCGCGCGGCCAGCCAGTCGGCGGCGTCGGTCAGCCTATCGGGCGTCCTCGCGCACGGCACCTGCCGGCGCGCGGCCAACAGGATGGCCAGCTGGCGCACTTCAGGCAGCAGCGACTCCGCCACGTCTACGCCGTGCGGCAGGCAAGCTTGCGGTACGCCACGGGACAGCGACTCGGCGTCGGCGAGCACGTGCAGCGCCAACAGTGCTGCCGGTGCCGGTGCGGTTACGACCGATGCGCGGATATTCAGGACCTGCTCCATGCTCATGTTCTCCCTGGCCCCACTTTGCCTGGGCGGTCCGTGTGCCGGAGAGGACTGAAAGCACAAATGCCGCCTGGCTGCGGCGGCATTTGTCTGGATTTGGTGTTTTTCGGTCACGCAAGTCCGCAGGCGCCGCCATGATTGGAGCGGTACCAGTAATAGTAAGCGGCGTTGCTGAGGATCCGGGTAGTCATGCGTGTCATCCTGACAAGGCGGGTGCGCCTTGTCAAGCGCGGCGCGGGCAAGTTGTTGGCAGAAAACAAAAACCCGGCACCAGGCCGGGTTCCTTGAGGCTGCCAACTCTTACATGTTCGGGTAGTTCGGCCCGCCACCGCCTTCCGGCGTCGTCCAGTTGATGTTCTGCGTCGGGTCCTTGATGTCGCAGGTCTTGCAGTGCACGCAGTTCTGCGCGTTGATCTGCAGGCGCGGCTCAGCCTCGTCAAGGCCGACGATCTCGTACACGCCGGCCGGGCAGTAACGCTGCTCGGGCGCCGCGTACCTGGCCAGGTTGACCTCGATCGGCACTGCGGCGTTCTTCAGCTTCAGGTGCGGCGGCTGGTCTTCGCCGTGGTTGACGTTCGAGATGAACACCGAGCTCAGACGGTCGAAGGTCAGCTTGCCGTCCGGCTTCGGGTAACTGATCGGGCTGAACTCGTCGGCCGGGCGCAGGCATTCGTGGTCGCTGTGCTTGTGGCGCATTGTCCACGGCGCCTTGCCGCGGAACAGATAGGTGTCGAGCGCCGCGTACGCCATCGCGCCCCACAGCCCCCAGCGGAACGACGGGCGGATGTTGCGCGCGCGGTGCAGCTCGTCGAACAGCCAGCTCTTCTCGAACTTGCCCTGGTAGGCCTTCGCCTCCTTGCCCTCCTGCCCTTCGCAGCAGAGCAGCTCGAACACCGACTCGGCGGCCAGCATGCCCGACTTCATCGCGGTGTGCGTGCCCTTGATCTTCGGCATGTTGAGGAAACCCGCGGTGTCGCCGACCAGCACGCCGCCCGGGAAGGTCAGCTTGGGCAGGCTCTGCAGGCCGCCTTCGGACAGCGCGCGCGCGCCGTACGACAGCCGGCGCCCCCCCTCGAAGGTCTTGCGGATCGCCGGGTGGGTCTTGAAGCGCTGGAACTCCTCGAACGGCGACAGGTAGGGGTTCTGGTAGTCGAGGCCGAGCACGAAACCGACCACCACCTGGTTGTTCTCCAGGTGGTAGAGGAAGGTGCCGCCGTAGGTGTCGTTCTTCAGCGGCCAGCCGACGGTGTGCACGATCTTGCCTGCCTCGTGCTGCTCGGGCGCGACTTCCCACAGCTCCTTGATGCCGATGCCGTAGGTCTGCACGTCGCAGTCGCGGCGCAGCTCGAAACGGTCGAACAGCGTCTTGGTCAGCGAGCCGCGGCAGCCCTCGGCGAACACGGTCTGCTTCGCCCACAGCTCCATGCCCGGCTGCCAGGCGTCGGTCTTCTCGCCATCCTTGCCGATGCCCATGTCGCCGGTGGCCACGCCCTTGACCGCGCCGTCCTCGTCGTACAGCACTTCGGCCGCGGCAAAGCCCGGGTAGATCTCGACGCCGAGCTCTTCGGCCTGCTGGGCGAGCCAGCGGCAGACGTTGCCGAGGCTGACGATGTAGTTGCCCGCATTGTGCATCTGCGGCGGCGTCGGCAACTGAACCGACTCGGTCTCGGTCAGCAGCAGGAACTGGTCCTTCTTCGCCTCGGTATTCAGCGGCGCGCCGCGTTCCTTCCAGTCCGGGAACAGCTCCTCGAGCGCACGGGGCTCGATCACCGCGCCGGACAGGATATGCGCGCCGACCTCGGAGCCCTTCTCCAGCAGGCAGACGCTCAGGTCCTGCCCGGTCTGCGCCGAGAGCTGCTTCAGACGGATGGCCGCGGCGAGGCCGGAAGGCCCGCCGCCGACGACCACCACGTCGTATTCCATATATTCGCGTTCCACCGCTTCTCCTTAACGCCCGCACAGGCTTTTTGCTTATTGCATAGCATTCTGCAATTTTTGATGCTGTGCGTCAAAATCAAACGAGCGTTTTACCGACAACCTGCCGCCTCAGATCACGCCGTCCTCCCGCAGCCGTGCGATGTCGCCCTCGCCGTAGCCGAGCGCGGCAAGCACCTCGTCGCAGTGCTCGCCAAGCCTGGGCGGGTGGCGGCTGGCCCGCACGCGCTCGCCGTCGAGCACCAGCGGGCACGCGATCTGCGGCAGCGTGCTGCCGGTGCCGTCGTCGAACGCGAAGGACATGCCGCGCGCAACCGCCTGCGGGTCGTCGAACGCCTCGGCTACCGTATTGATCGGTCCGCACGGCACGCCGGCCGCGTCGAAGCGCGCCAGCCACTCGTCGCGGCCGTGCGCGGCGAAGGCTTCCGCCAGCAGGGGAACCAGGGTGTCCCGGTGCGCGACCCTATCCGGGTTGCGCGCGAAACGCGGATCAGACGCGAGTTCGGGCCGGCCGATCTCTTGGCAGACCGCCGCGAACTGGCGGTCGTTGCCGCAGGCGAGGATGAAGTGGCCGTCGGCTGTCGCGAACACCTGGTAGGGCACGATGTTCGGGTGCCCGTTACCCAGGCGCGGCGGCACGGTGCGGCCGACCAGCCAGTTCATGCCGACGTTGGCGAGCATGGCGAGCGAGCAGTCGAACAGCGCCATGTCGACATGCGCGCCCCGCCCGCTTGTCGCGCGCTCGATAAGCGCAGCCTGCACCGCGTTGGCCGCGTAAAGCCCGGTGAAGAGGTCGGTGACCGCGACGCCGACCTTGTGCGGCTCGCCGTCTGCCGGGCCGGTGATGCTCATCAGCCCGCTCATCCCCTGCACGATGTAGTCGTAGCCGGGCGCATCGGCGTACGGGCCGTCCTGGCCGAAGCCGGTGACCGAGCAGTAGACGAGGCGCGGGTTGACCGCCGACAGGCTGGCGTAGTCGAGGCCGTACTTGGCGAGCCCGCCGACCTTGTAGTTCTCGATCAGCACGTCGGCCTCGGCGACCAGCGCCCGCACGATGGCCTGCCCCTCGGCCCGGGTGATGTCGAGCGTCAGCGAGCGCTTGCCGCGGTTGGTCGCGAGGAAATACGCGGCGGTGCCGTTGTCGCTCGCCGGCGGCGCCCACTGGCGCGTGTCGTCGCCCTGCCCCGGACGCTCGATCTTCACCACGTCGGCGCCCAGGTCCGCCAGCAGCTGGCTGGCCCAAGGACCAGCCAGCACCCGGCTCAGGTCGACGACGCGGATTCCCTGCAAAGGTGCACGCATCGCCGCCCCCTTACGCGAACGCGGCGATGCCGGTGATCGCACGGCCGAGGATCAGCGCGTGCACATCGTGCGTGCCCTCGTAGGTGTTGACCGCCTCGAGGTTCATCGCGTGGCGGATCACGTGGAACTCGTCCGATATGCCGTTGCCGCCGTGCATGTCGCGCGCGACACGGGCGATGTCCAGCGCCTTGCCGCAGTTGTTGCGCTTGATCAGCGAGATCATCTCCGGCGCGGCGCGCCCCTCGTCCATCAGGCGGCCGACCTGCAGCGCGGCCTGCAGGCCCAGCGCGATCTCGGTCTGCATATTGGCGAGCTTGAGCTGCGGGATCTGGTTGGCGGCGAGCGGACGGCCGAACTGCTGGCGGTCGAGCTGGTAGTTGCGCGCGGCGTGGAAACAGAACTCGGCCGCGCCCATCGCGCCCCATGCGATGCCGTAGCGCGCCTTGTTCAGGCAACCGAACGGCCCCTTCAGGCCGGTCACGCCCGGCAGCAGGTTCTCGTCCGGCACGAACACGTCGTCCATCACGATTTCGCCGGTGATCGACGCGCGCAGGCTGAACTTGCCCTCGATCTTCGGTGCACAGAGGCCCGGCATGCCCTTTTCCAGTACGAAGCCGCGGATCTCGCCCGCGTCGTCCTTCGCCCACACCACCAGCACGTCGGCGATCGGGCTGTTGGTGATCCACAGCTTGCTGCCCTTGAGCAGATAACCGCCATCGACCTTCCTGGCGCGGGTGCGCATCGAGCCCGGGTCGGAGCCCGCGTCCGGCTCGGTCAACCCGAAGCAGCCGACCCACTCGCCGCTGGCAAGCCTGGGCAGGTACTTGTCCTTCTGCGCGTCCGAGCCGTACGCCCAGATCGGGTGCATCACCAGGGAGGACTGCACGCTCATCGCCGAGCGGTAGCCGGAGTCGACCCGCTCGACTTCGCGGGCGATCAGCCCGTAGGCGACGCTGGAGAGGCCGGCACAGCCGTAGCCTTCGATGGTGCAACCGAGCAGGCCCAGTTCACCCATCTCGCTGAGGATCTCGCGGTCGAAGCGCTCCTCGCGGTTGGCGGTCAAGACGCGCGGCATCAGCTGCTCCTGGCAGTACGCGTGCGCGGCGTCGCGCACCATGCGTTCCTCTTCGGTCAGCAGCGCGTCGAGCAGCAGCGGGTCTTCCCAATTGAACGGGGCACGAACGGTATTGGCAGCCATGATGGTTTCTCCGGGTCGAGTTGTTCCGCATTGCGGAATTTAGTTTTACATTGCAAAATAGACTAACAACTCGACCACGGCGTGTAAAGCGCCCTGCTGCCTGACGGAGACATAAATGGAAGACAAGGACATGGAACACGACAAGGACAGGCTGTTCGTGACCGCGCTCGCGCGCGGCCTGGCGGTGCTCGCGGCATTCAGGCCGGGCGAGGCCGCGCTCTCCAACCAGACGCTGGCGCAGCGTACCGGCCTGCCCAAGTCGACGGTGTCGCGGCTGACCTACACCCTGCTGCAACTGGGTTACCTGCAGCAGGACGGCGACAGCGGTTTTTACCGGCTGGGGCTCGCGGTGCTCGCGCTGGGTTCGGCAGTGTTGTCCGGCTACGACATCCGCGCGCGCGCGGCGCCCTTGATGCGCGCGTTGGCCAACGAACAGGGGGTGTCGGTCAGTCTCGCGCTGCGCGACGGCACCGACATGGTGTACCTGGAGACCTGCCGCAGCCAGGCCAGGGTCAGCGTGCAACTGACGGTCGGCTCGCGCGTGCCGCTGGCGACCACCGCGATCGGACGCGCCTGCTACGCGGGGCTCTCCGACGCAGAGCGCGCGCAAGCGGACCGTGAACTGGCCGAGCGCTACAAGGAAGCATGGCCGGAGCTGGCGCGCTCGCTGGCGAGCGCGCGCGGGCAATACCTGGCCAAAGGCTTTTGCGAGTCGTTCGGAGACTTCGAAGTGGAGGTGATGGCGGTGGCGGTGCCGCTGCCTGCGCTGGCAGGCCAGGGCAGCGGCCTGAGCGTGAACGCGAGCGGCCCCAGCTTCAGCTGGGACGCCGAAAAGATGCGCATGGAAGTGGCGCCGGCCCTCTCCGCGCTGCGCGCGGCGCTGGTACCCGGCGCCTAGGTGCTTACGCCGCCTGCGGCGGCACGTTGTTGATGTAGTGGACCAGCTGTTCGATCACGAACTGCTGCTCGGCGATGGTCGCGCGCACCACGTCGCCGATCGAGATCACGCCCTCGACCTCGCCGCCGTCGATCACCGGCAGGTGGCGGATGCGCTTGTCGGTCATCAAGGCCATGCATTCGTCCAGCCGCTGGTCGGGGCTCACGCAGATCACCTTGCGGGTCATCACCTCGCTGACCTGCGTCGACGCGGACGAACGGCCCTCGAGGATGATGCGCCGCGCGTAGTCGCGTTCGGAGAAGATGCCCTCGACGTGGCCGTCCCCCATCACCAGCACCGCGCCGACGTTCTCCTCGGCCATCACCCGCAAGGCCTGCAACACCGACACCTGCGGCGCGACGTACACCAGCTTGCCGCCTGCCTTGGCGGCTAGCAATTGCCTGACTGTCTGCATCTGACCCTCCCCTGTGGCACGCGCCGCCCCGGCGCATGTCGTGAGTATAGACAGGCGCCGGCCAGCGCAAAGGGCGGGCCATCCGCCGCTACGCGGCGAGGATCATGGTGCCGACACCGGCGGCCGTCATGATCTCGAGCAGCAGCGCGTGCGGCACCCGCCCGTCGATGATGTGTACCGCGCCGACGCCGGACTTGGCTGCTTCGAGCGCCGAGGCGATCTTGGGCAGCATGCCGCCGTGGATGGTGCCGTCGGCGAACAATTCGTCCACCCGCTGCGCGGTCAGCTTGGTCAGCAGCTGCCCCTCCTTGTCCAGCACGCCCGGCGTGTTGGTCATCAGGATCAGCTTCTCGGCGCCGAGCGTCTCGGCGAGCCGGCCGGCCACCAGGTCCGCGTTGATGTTGTACGCCTCGCCGTCCGGGCCGACGCCGATCGGCGCGATCACCGGGATGAAGTCGCGGGTGTCGAGCAGCGACACCAGCGACGGGTCGATCGCCTCGATCTCGCCGACCTGGCCGATGTCGATGGGCTCGTCGTCGGCCGAGCTGAGGTAGAGCTTCTTGGCGCGGATGAAGTGGCCGTCCTTGCCGGTGAGGCCGACCGCCTTGCCGCCGTGCTTGTTGATCAGCGACACGATCTCCTTGTTGACGAGGCCGCCCAGCACCATCTCGACGACGTCCATCGTCTCGGCGTCGGTCACCCGCATGCCCTGGATAAACTCGCCCTGCTTGCCGACGCGCTCGAGCAGCTGGTTGATCTGCGGGCCGCCGCCGTGCACGACCACCGGGTTCATGCCGACCAGCTTGAGCATCACCACGTCGCGCGCGAAATCTTCCTTCAGCTTCTCGTCGGTCATCGCGTTGCCGCCGTACTTGATCACCAGCGTCTTGCCCGCAAAACGGCGGATGTACGGCAGCGCTTCGGACAGGATGGACGCCTTGTCGGCGGCTTCGATGGTCATTTTCTTCTCCAGTGAGGTGGGCGGATTTCCGCCATTTTAACCACTCGATTTAGTGAAATGACATTTATTAATTGCCAAGCAATTTTGTCTGGATTAAATTGCAGCGCACATTAATGAATACAGGTTCAGGAAGCATGGAAGCGCCCTCCCCACGCCGCTGGCAGCGCCGCAAGGACGAACGCACCGGCGAGATCATCGAGGCCGCGCTCGGGCTCTTTTGCGAAAAGGGCTTCAGCGCGACCAAGCTCGACGACATCGCGCGCGCCGCCGGCGTCACCAAGGGCACGCCCTACCTGTACTTCGACGGCAAGGAAGCGATCCTCAAGGCGGTGGTGCGCGCGACGCTGATCGACCGGCTGGGCGAAATCGAGGCCGAGTGCCGCGACTACCGCGGCAGCCGCACCGTGCTGATCCGGCGCCTGATGCTCAAGTGGTGGGACGAGGTCGGCAGCACCGAGCTTGCCGGCCTGTGCAAGCTGATGGTCGCCGAGGCGGCCAACTTCCCCGAGCTTGCGCGCTTCTACCACGACGAGGTGATCGTGCGCAGCCGCGCGCTGATGCGCGCGGTATTGCTGGACGGCGTACGCGAAGGCGAGTTCAGGCCGATGCCCGACACCGACGCCGTGATCGACGCACTGCAGGCGCCGCTGTTGATGAACATGATCTGGCAGCACTCGTTCGCCCGCTTCGACGAAAGCGCCACGGGCAGCTACACCAAGCAGCGCCTGGAAACCACGCTGGACCTGGTCCTCGCCGCCCTGACCGCGGCAGGCACGACACGACAAGGGAACCCCACCACATGAAGACCCCATGGACCGGCCTGATCGCCGTCTCGCTCGCGCTCGCCACCAGCGCATGCAACAAGCCCCCCGCCCCCAGCGAAGCGGTGCGCCCGGTGAAGACGGTGCAGGCAGGCAGCGCCGCCGCAGGCGCCGGCACGAGCTACCCGGGTGAGGTACGCGCCCGCCACGAGACCCGCCTCGCCTTCCGGGTGCCGGGCAAGGTCGTCGAGCGCCTGGTGAGCGCCGGCGAGCGCGTGAAGAAGGGGCAGGTGCTGGCGCGGCTGGACGCGACCGACTACGCGCTGGACGCCGGCGCCAAGGCCGCGCAGCTGGGCGCCGCGCGCGCGCAGCTCGCGCAGCAGGAGGCCGACCTCAGGCGCGCGCGCGAACTGCTCGCGCAGTCCTTCATCAGCCAGGCGCAATACGACCGTCAGGCGGCCGCGCTCGACACCGCGCGCGCGCAGGCGAAATCCGCCCAGGCGCAGGCAAGCTTCGCCGGCAACCAGCAGGACTACGCGGTGCTGCGCGCCGACGCCGACGGCGTCGTCAGCGAGATCAGCGCCGAGCCGGGGCTGGTGGTCGCCGCCGGCACCCCCGTCGCGCGGCTCGCCGCCGACGGCACGCGCGAGGTCGCCATCCAGTTGCCCGAGGACGCGATCGCAGGCCTGCGCGCGGCCAAGGCGCTTTCCGTGGTGCTGTGGAGCGGCAACGCGCGCTACCCGGCCACGCTTCGCGAGATCGCCGGCGACGCCGACCCGGCGACGCGCACCTACGCCGCGCGCGTCAGCGTCGACGCGCCCGCCGGGCAGCTGACGCTGGGGCAGACCGCCCGCGTCGAATTGCCCGCGCCGGTTTCCAGCGCCATCGCGCTGCCGCTCACGGCCATCCTCGACACCGGCGGGCGCCACTACGTGTGGCTGGTCGACGCGAAGACGCACACCGTCAAGCGGCGCGAGGTCGGCATTGCCGGGCTGGACAGCCAGCAGGCGACGGTCTCGCGCGGGCTCGCCGGCGGCGAGACCGTCGTCACCGCCGGCGTGCACCTGCTGCGCGAAGGCCAGCAAGTCACCCTGCTCAAGCCCTAAGGGAACACGATGCGACTGAACCTTTCGGAATGGGCGCTGAAGAACCAGCCCCTGGTGCGCTACCTGCTGGTGGTGCTGCTGCTGGCCGGCGCGTGGGCGTACGCGCAGCTCGGGCAGAAGGAAGACCCCGAATTCACCTTCAAGGCGATGATGGTGCGCGTGGCCTGGCCCGGCGCGACCGCGCAGCAGGTCGAGGAGCAGGTCACCGACAAGCTCGAGCGCAAGCTGCAGGAGATGGGCGAGCTCGAGTACGTGAAGAGCTACAGCAAGCCCGGCGAGGCGCTGTTCATCCTCAACCTGCGCGAGGGCGTCGACCCGAAGAAGGTCAAGGACTACTGGTACCAGGTCAGGAAGAAGCTCGGCGACATCCGCCACACGCTCCCCGCCGACGTACGCGGCCCCTACTTCAACGACGAGTTCGGCGACACCTTCGGCAATATGTACGCGTTCACCGGCGACGGCTTCAGTTACGAGGAGCTGAGGCGCGAAGTCGACAAGGCGCGCCGCGAGGTGCTGCGCGTGCCCGACGTGGGCAAGGCCGAGTTCGTCGGCGAGCAGGAGGAGCGGATCTGGGTCGACCTCGACAACGCGCGCCTCGCCACGCTCGGGCTCGACGCCCGCCTGATCTGGGCGGCGCTCGCAGAGCAGAACGCGACGGCCGGCGCCGGCGTGTTCCACACCGCCGACGAGCGGGTGTGGGTGCGCCCAAGCGGCGCCTACGACACGGTCACCGAGATCGAGAACACGCCTGTCGCCGCCGGCGGCCGCGTGTTCCGCCTGGGCGACATCGCGACGGTTTCCCGCGGCTACGCCGACCCGCCGGTCATGCGCATGCGCTTTAACGGCAAGCCGGCGATCGGCCTCGCGGTGAGCATGAAGGAAGGCGGCGACGTGCTGAAGTTCGGCGCCGCGCTGGCGAGCCAGATGGACGCGGTCGAGGCCGCGCTGCCGGTCGGCATCGCGGTCGACGCGATCTCCGACCAGCCCAAGGTGGTGAAAAGCGCCGTCGGCGAATTCATGAAGGCGCTGATCGAGGCGGTGGTCATCGTGCTCGCGGTCAGCTTCTTCAGCCTGGGCTGGCGCACCGGCATCGTCGTCGCGCTGTCTATCCCGCTGGTGCTGGCGATGACCTTCATCGCGATGTACTTCTTCAAGATCGACCTGCAGCGCATTTCGCTGGGCTCGCTGATCATCGCGCTGGGCCTGCTGGTCGACGACGCGATCATCGCGGTCGAGATGATGGCGCTCAAGCTCGAGCAAGGCTGGAACCGCTTCCAGGCGGCGACCTTCGCGTACACCAGCACCGCGTTCCCGATGCTCACCGGCACGCTGATCACCGCCGCGACCTTCCTGCCGGTCGGCTTCGCCAAGTCGAACGCCGGCGAGTACGTATTCAGCCTGTTCTCGGTGGTCACCATCGCGCTCGTCCTGTCGTGGATCGTCGCCGTGGTGTTCACGCCTTACCTGGGCTACCTGTTGCTGCCCGAGCGCGCGCACGCGCACGGCCACGACGACGTCTACCAGAAGCCCTTCTACCGCAGGTTCCGCCAGGCGGTCGTCTGGTGCCTCGACCACCGCAAGCTGGTGATCGCGGCCACCTTCGGCGCCTTCGTGCTGTCGGTCGGCGCGTTCAAGCTGTTTGTCGCGCAGCAGTTCTTCCCGGCGTCCAACCGCGTCGAGCTGATGGTCGACATGTGGCTGCCGCAGGGCGCGAGCTACGCGGCGACCGAGCGCGAGGCGAAGAAGCTCGAGGCGAAGCTCGCCGGCGACCCCGGCATCGCCAGCTTGACCACCTACGTCGGCGCCGGCAGCCCGCGCTTCTTCCTGTCGCTCGACCAGCAGCAGCAGCACCCGAACTTCGCGCAGCTGATGATCATGACGCGCGACCAGGAGAGCCGCGAGGCGGTGCGCGCCAGGATCCGCACGCTGTTCGACACCGACTTCCCGCTGGTGCGCGGCCGCGTCACCCGGCTGGAGAACGGCCCGCCGGTCGGCTACCCGGTGCAGTTCCGCGTGATGGGGCCGGACCATGACGAGGTGCGCGCCATCGCGAGCAGGGTGGAAGATACCCTGCGCGCCCATCCCGGCACGCGCCAGGTCAACAACGACTGGGGCGAGCAGATCAAGTCGCTGAGGGTGAGCATCGACCAGGACAAGGCGCGCGTGCTCGGCGTCTCCAGCCAGAACCTCGCCCGCCAGCTGCAACTGCTGATCTCGGGCGCGCAGCTTACCGAGTTGCGCGAAGGCGACCGCACCGTCGCGGTGATGGCCAGACTTAACAAAGGTGAACAACTGGACGTCGGCAAGCTCGGCCAATTGATGGTACAAACGGCCAGTGGCCGCTACGTGCCGGTCTCCCAGCTGGGCAAGGTCGAATATGTGCCCGAGGAGAGCATCGTGTGGCGGCGCAACCGGCTGCCGACCGTCACCGTGCGCGCCGACGCCGTCGACGGCGTACAGGCGTCCGACATCGCGCGCGCGCTGTGGCCCAAGCTGCAGGAAATGCAGAAGACGCTGCCGCTGGGCTACCACATCGAGGTGGGCGGTTCGCTCGAGGCGAGCCAGAAATCGCAGGAGGCGATCAATAAGGTCGCGCCGCTGATGGTGGTGGTGGTGCTCACCTTGCTGATGCTGCAGCTCAAGAGCTTCCAGCGCACGCTGATGGTGGTGCTGACCGCGCCTTTGGGGCTGATCGGGGTGACCATGGCGCTGATCGCGTTTTCCGCGCCGTTCGGCTTCGTCGCCATGCTCGGCGTGATCGCGCTCTCCGGCATGATCATGCGCAACTCGGTGATCCTGGTCGACCAGATCGAGAGCGACATCGGCGACGGCATCGACCCGTACGAGGCGGTGGTCGGCTCGACGGTGCGCCGTTTCCGGCCGATCATGCTGACCGCGCTGGCGGCGATCCTGGCGATGATCCCGCTGACCCGCAGCACGTTCTGGGGGCCGATGGCGGTGGCGATCATGGGTGGCCTCTTGGTCGCGACCGTGCTGACCCTGCTGTTTTTGCCGGCGCTCTACGCGCAGTGGTTCCGCGTGCGCCGACCGGCGGCCGCGGCCTGAACCTGACAGACATGAAAGACCAAGCATGAACCGCATCGCACCAACGCTCGCCGTCCTTGCCGCCGCCTGCCTGGCCCCCGCCGCGCACGCGTTCGACCTGTACGAGGCGTGGGCCGCCGCCCGCCAGTACGACGCGAACTTCGCCGCGCAAAAGGCCGAACGCGACGCCGGCCTGCAAAAGCGCGAACAGGGCCTGGCCGGGCTGCTGCCGCAGGTCGGCGTCGGCGCCAGCTACACCCGCAGCAACGACATCGAACCGGTGAAGACCTCGCCCTCGGGCAGCTACGGCAGCCACGGCTGGCAGGCGTCGCTCAGCCAGCCGCTGTTCGACGTCGGCGCGTGGACCGGCTACCAGAAAGGCAAGCTCGCCAGCCGCCTGGCCGACACCCGCTTTGACGCGGCCACCCAGACGCTGATCCTCGACGTTGCCCGCGCCTACTTCGGCGTGCTGCTCTCGCAGGACACCGTCGCGTCGGTGCAGGCGGCCAAGAAGGCGTTCGCCAAGCAGCTCGAGCAGGCGAAGAAGTCGTTCGACGTCGGCACCTCGACCATCCTCGACACCTACGAGGCGCAGGCCCGCTTCAACGCGGCGTCCGCGCGCGAGATCGCCGCGCTCTCCGAGCTCGAGGTGCGGCGCAACGCGCTCAAGACCCTGACCGGACTCGACGCGCAGGCCATCGCGCCGCTCAAGGGCAAGGTCGCGCTCGCGCCGCCGACGCCGGACAAGGTCGAACCGTGGATAGAACGCGCGCTCGCGCAGAACCCGGCCGTCGCCGCCGCGGCGCAGCAGCTTGCGCTGGCCGAGCAGGATCTGACTGCCTCGCGCGGCCAGCACCTGCCCAAGCTTTCGCTGTCGGCCGCCTACCAGGACCGCACGACCAATAACCCGAATGCGGTGCTGCAGCAGGTCAACGACAGCCGCGGCAGCTCGGTCGGCGTGACGCTGAGCATGCCGATCTACGCCGGCGGCGGCATCAACTCAAGAGTCGCCGAGTCGGTCGCGCTGCGCGAACAGGCCAGCGAGACGCTGGAGGCGACCCGCCGCAAGGTACGCGAGAACGTGCGCGCGGCCTTCCTCGGCGTCGCCAACGGCGCCGCGCTGGTCGACGCCAACGAGCGGCTGCTGGTCTCGGCGAAGAACCAGCTGGACGCAACCCGTCTGGGCAGAGAAGTCGGCGTGCGCACCATCCTTGACCTGCTCTCCGCCGAGCAGGCGTACTACGAGGCCGAGCGCACGCTGGCCGAGTCGCGCTACAACTACCTGACCGCCCAGCTGCAACTGGCGCTCGCCGCCGGCGAACTCTCCGAGACCACGCTGCGCGGCGTCAACCGCTACTTCTGAACAGGCCGGCGGCGCTTCGCGCGCCGCCCGCCTCCCCCTCGGCCCAGACGCCGCCCTCACCCTCTACCGGAACGACGCGCCTGCGCCGCTCACGTCAACCTTGCAAGCCACCAATGCCCACGGCATTTCCTCGCCTTTCTGTCGCCATTTCGCCAACGCCCGCGAGCGGGGTGTTTAATTTATCGATATGCCTGTAGCAAGTCGCTAAACAGCCGATTAGAATGATCCGGCGGACTGTCCGACAATCCGGACGCTCACAGCGACAGAACAACGAAGACGAGGCAAACCATGACCGACAGCAAAGACCTTCTCGAACGCAAGGCCCAGGCCACCCCGCGCGGCGTGGGCGTGATGTGCAACTTCTTCGCCGAGCGCGCGAAGAACGCCGAGCTGTGGGACAGCGAGGGCCGCCGCTACATCGACTTTGCCGGCGGCATCGGCGTACTCAACACCGGCCACCTGCACGACAAGGTGCAGCGCGCGGTCGCCGAGCAACTGAACAAGTTCAGCCACACCTGCTACCAGGTCGTGCCGTACGAGAGCTATATCCGCGTCGCCGAGAAGATCAACGCGCACGCGCCGGGCGACTTCGCCAAGAAGACCGCCTTCTTCACCACCGGCGCCGAAGCCGTCGAGAACGCGATCAAGATCGCGCGCGCGGCGACCGGCCGCTCGGGCGTGATCGCCTTCGGCGGCGGCTTCCACGGCCGCACCATGATGGGCATGGCGCTGACCGGCAAGGTCGCGCCGTACAAGATCGGCTTCGGCCCGTTCCCGGCCGAGGTTTTCCACGCGGCCTTCCCGAACGCGCTGTACGGCGTGTCCATTGAGGATTCGATCGCCAGCATCGAGAAGCTGTTCAAGTGCGACATCGAGCCCTCCCGCGTCGCCGCGATCATTTACGAGCCGGTACAGGGTGAAGGCGGCTTCTACACCGCGCCGGCCGAGTGGGTCGCCGCGATCCGCAAGCTGTGCGACGCCCACGGCATCCTGATGATCGCCGACGAAGTGCAGGCAGGCTTCGCGCGCACCGGCAAGTTCTTCGCCAGCGAACACTACGGCGTTGCCCCCGACCTGATCACCACCGCCAAGTCGCTGGCCGGCGGTTTCCCGCTCTCCGCGGTGGTCGGCCGTGCCGACGTGATGGACGCGCCGGCGCCGGGTGGCCTGGGCGGCACCTACGCCGGTAGCCCGCTCGCGCTGGCCGCCGCCGACGCGGTGATCGACGCGATCGAGGAAGAGAAGCTGCTCGAGCGCGCCGAGCGCCTGGGCGCGGCGCTGAAAGAAAAGCTCACCGCCATGAAGAAGGTCGTGCCGCAGATCGCCGACGTGCGCGGCCCGGGCGCGATGGTCGCCGTCGAGTTCAACAAGGCCGACGGCAGCGGCCCGGACGCCGACTTCGCCAAGAAGGTGCAGGCGCACGCGCTGGCTAACGGGCTGATCCTGCTCACCTGCGGCGTCAACTACAACGTGGTGCGTTTCCTGTTCCCGCTGACCATCGAAGACGCAATCTTCGCCGAGGCGCTGTCCAAGCTGGAAGCCGCCCTCATCGCCTGAGCCCACGCCGACAAGGAAGCCTGACATGTTGCAACTGAAAGACCCGACGCTGCTGCGCGAGCAATGCTACCTGGCCGGCCAGTGGGTCGATGCCGACAACGGCGAGACGATCCCGGTGCACAACCCGGCCACCGGCGAGCTGATCGGCACCGTGCCCAAGATGGGCCGCGCCGAGGCCGAGCGTTCCGTCGCCGCGGCGGCCGACGCGTTCAAGCTGTGGAAGAAGAAGACCGCCAAGGAACGCGCGCAGGTGCTGCGCCGCTGGTTCGACCTGATGATGGCCAACCAGGAAGACCTCGCCGTCATCCTGACCGCCGAACAGGGCAAGCCGCTGGCCGAGGCGCGCGGTGAGATCGCCTACGGCGCGTCCTACATCGAGTGGTACGGCGAGGAAGCCAAGCGCGTCTACGGCGACACCATCCCCGGCCCCGGTCTTGATCGCCGCATCCTGGTCACCCGCGAGCCGATCGGCGTCACCGCCGCGATCACGCCGTGGAACTTCCCCAACGCGATGATCACCCGCAAGGCCGCACCGGCACTGGCCGCCGGCTGCCCGATGGTGGTGCGCCCGGCCTCGCAGACGCCGTTCTCGGCGCTGGCGATCGCCGTGCTCGCCGAGCGTGCCGGCGTACCCGCCGGCGTGTTCTCGGTGATCACCGGCGGCTCGACCGAAATCGGCGGCGTGCTCACCGGCTCGGACACCGTCAAGAAGTTCAGCTTCACCGGTTCGACCGAGGTCGGCCGCATGCTGACCGCGCAGTGCGCGGCGACCATCAAGAAGGTGTCGATGGAACTGGGCGGCAACGCGCCCTTCATCGTGTTCGACGACGCCGACCTCGACGCGGCGGTCGAGGGCGCGATGATTTCCAAGTACCGCAACGCGGGCCAGACCTGCGTGTGCGCGAACCGCATCCTGGTGCAGGACGGCGTGTACGACGCCTTCGTCGAGAAGTTCGCCGCCGCGGTCGCCAGACTCAAGGTCGGCAACGGCATGGACGACGGCGTCAACCAGGGGCCGATGATCGACAGCAAGGCGGTCGCCAAGGTCGAGGAGCATATCGCCGACGCGCTCGAAAAGGGCGGCACGCTGGTGAGCGGCGGGCGCCGCCACGCGCTGGGCGGTTCCTTCTTCGAGCCGACCATCATCCGCGACGTCACCCCGGCGATGAAGGTCGCCCGCGAGGAGACCTTCGGCCCGCTGGCGCCGGTGTTCCGCTTCAAGAGCGAAGAAGAGGCGCTCTCGATGGCCAACGACACCGAGTTCGGCCTCGCCTCGTACTTCTACGCACGCGACATCGGCCGCATCTTCCGCGTCAGCGAAGGGCTCGAGTACGGCATGGTCGCCGCCAACACCGGCATCCTGTCCAACGAGATGGCGCCCTTTGGCGGGGTCAAGCAGTCCGGCCTCGGCCGCGAGGGCTCCAAGTACGGCATCGAGGACTACCTCGAGATCAAGTACGTGCTGATCGGCGGCGTCGACCGCTAAACGCCCGTCCGGGCGCAAGCGAGGGGCCGCCCGCGGGCGGCCCTTTGCACACCATAACAACAAGCAAGGAAACAGCCATGCACAAGGAAGACTTCAGCCACCACGCGCCGTCCTACTACGCCGCCAGCGCCAACCAAAGCCCCGGGCGTCCCGCCCTCGCGGGCAAGGTCCGGGCCGACGTCTGCGTGATCGGCGCAGGGTTCACCGGCATCTCGACCGCGCTGCACCTGGCCGAGGCTGGCTACAAGGTCATCGTGCTCGAGGCCGCTCGGGTCGGCTGGGGCGCATCGGGGCGCAACGGCGGGCAGATCGTCAACAGTTACAGCCGCGACATCGACGTGATCGAGGCGCGCCACGGCAAGGAAGCCGCCGCGCGGCTGGGCGCGATGGCGTTCGAGGGCGGCCGCATCATCCGCGAGCGGATCAAGCAATATGGCATCCAGTGCGACCTGAAAGACGGCAACGTGTTCGCCGCGTTCACCCAGAAGCAGCTGGACGAACTGTCCGCGAAAAAGGCGCTGTGGGAGCGTTACGGCCACACCGGCATCCGGATGGTCGACAAGGCCGGCATGCGCGGCATCGTCGACAGCGACGCTTACTGCGGCGCGCTGCTCGACACCTGGGGCGGCCACCTGCACCCGCTGAACCTGGTGCTGGGCGAGGCGGCGGCGTTCGAGTCGCTGGGCGGCGTGATCTGCGAAATGAGCCCGGTGACCGCCTTGGTCGAAGGCGAACCGGCACGCGTACGCACCGCCAGCGGTGAAGTCGAGGCCGACTTCGTGGTGGTGGCCGGCAACGCCTACCTCGGCAACCTGATCCCCAGGCTCGCCGAGAAGACGCTACCTTGCGGCACGCAGGTGGTCACCACCGCGCCGCTGGATGCCGCGCTTGCGCGCAGCCTGCTGCCGGGCGACAACTGCGTCGAGGACTGCAACTTCCTGCTCGACTACTACCGGCTGACTGCTGACCACCGCCTGCTGTACGGCGGCGGCACCGTGTACGGCGCGCGCGACCCGGGCGAAATCGAGTCGCTGATCCGCCCCAAGCTGGAAAAGACCTTCCCGCAGCTTGCGGGCGTCAAGATCGACTACACCTGGACCGGCAACTTCTCGCTGACGCTCAGCCGCCTGCCGCAGGCCGGCCGCATCGGCCGCAACGTCTACTACTCGCAGGGCTGCTCGGGGCACGGCGTCACCTACACCCATCTGGCCGGCCGCCTGCTGTCCGAGGCGATCCGCGGCCAGAACGGGCGCTTCGACGCCTTCGCCGCGCTGCCGCACTACCCGTTCCCGGGCGGGCGCTTACTGCGCGTGCCGATGCTGACGCTGGGCGCGTGGTGGTACGGCGTGCGCGACAAGGTCGGCGTCTGAGTCAGACCGCCAGTTCGACGCGGTCGCGGCCGGCGCGTTTGGCGCGGTAGCACGCCGCGTCGGCCCGCGCGAGGGCGGTGGCCGCGTCGTCGTCCCCCGACAGCGAAGTCACCCCGGTGCTCGCGCTCAGGCCGAGCGCCAAACCGTCGGCCGCCGCCACCCGCAGGCGGGCAATCTCGACACCGACCCGCTCGAGCAGTTGCTGCGCGGCGTCCGGCGGGCAGCCGGGCAACAGCAGGGCAAACTCGTCCCCACCCAGCCGGGCGACGGTGTCGCCCTCGCGCACCCGCTGCGCCAGCACGCGGGCGACCTGCTGCAACATCAGGTCGCCCGCCGCGTGCCCGCCCCGGTCGTTGACCGCCTTGAAGCCGTCCAGGTCGAGCACCGCCAGCGCGGCACGGACACCGTCAGCCTGCAGCGCCTGATGCAGCGCCGTCTCCAGCCCTCGGCGGTTGAAAAGCCCGGTCAGCGGGTCGTGCAGCGCCTGGTAGCGGTGGCTGGCCTCGCGTGCGCGCCGCTCGGTGTCGTCGTGCAGCACGTAGACGCGGTAACCCTGCATCGCCCCTTGCGCGCATACCGACGACAGCGTCAGCGTCACCGCACGCCGGCTGCCGGTCGCCGCCTCCAGGTCCAGCTCCAGCGTCTTGCGCCCTTCGGCTTCGAGCACGCGGGCGCCGACCGGCAAGCCGCTCCCCGGCTCAAGCAGGCCGACCACGGCCCCCAGCCGCCGCCCGAGCGCGCCGGCGCCGCGCACGCCGAGCATGCGCTGGGCCGGCGCGTTCAGGTATTCGACCTCGTCGCGGTGATTGGTCAGCACCACCGCGTCGGCGATCGACTCCAGAATGGCCGCCTGCCGCTCGCGTTCGCCCTGCAGCGCCTGGAATTCGGCATCCTGCCGGGTGATGTCGAGCAGCACGACCAGGCAGCACGCACTGTCCAGCGCGACGATGCTCGCCTCGAGCAGCCGCTCGCCACCCGGGGTGCGAAATCGCGCGCGCAACTGGGTGACGCCGGCACTTTCGCCCGCGTCGGCGAGCGCGCGCAGGATGCGCGCGCAATCGTCGCCGTGCGCGTTGTGCAGCCAGCGCCCGTCAGCGGCGCCAAGCAGGGTGTTCGCCATCTGGTTGACGTAGCGCGGTACCCCCGAACGGCTGCACACCAGCACCCCCAGCGGCGAGGCTTCGTTGAGCGCCTTAAAGAAGGCCTCGCGCTCGGCCGCGTCCGCTTCGCTCGCCTCGCGCGCGGCCAGCGCGCGGTTGTACGCGCGGGCCAGGTGGGCCAGTTCGCGTACGCCGTCCTCGGCCAGCGGCACATGGTCTTCTCCCGCCTGCGCACGCTCAAGCTGCGTCTCGATCGCGTCCAGCGGGCGCAGCAGGCGGCGCATCAGCCACCACGCCAAGGGCGGTACCAGCAAGAGCCAGACCAGGCCCAGCCCCAGCAGGGTACGCGTCAGCGCAAGCAGCGGCGCGTCCGCTTCGCCGGCAGGCAAGGCGCCGCCGAGCACCCAGCCAGCGGCCTGCAGCGGACGGTAGGCGACGATCCCCTCGCCGCCGTCGGGCAGCCCTTCGCGGCCGACGCTGGCCACGCCCTCTGCGAGGGCACGCGCGAGCGACGGCAATTCGCCGGCCAGCTGGAACGGGCGGTCGATCAGCGTCGGCGCCGGATGGTAGATGAAACGCCCGCCCTGCTTCGACAGCAGCACGATATAGCCGTGCTCGCCGATGCGGATCCCGGCCAGTTCGCCGAACATTTCCTGCGAGAAAAGCTCGAGCGTGCCCGCGAGCATGCCGGAGAACTCGCCATCCGGCCCGAGGATGGGCGCGGTGACGACCAGCAGGCGCCGCCCAGTCTTGGCGAGGAAGGGGTCGGAGACCTGTGGCCTGAGGGTGTCGCGGGTCTGCCGGAAGTAGTCGCGCTCGGCGACGCTGACGCCGACCCGGCCGGGCTGGCTCGGGTAGTCGGCGATGATGGTGCCGTGGCGGTCGTAGAGGATGGCCGCCGAAAACGGCCCCTTGAAATGGCTGAAGCGCGTGACCAGCGATGCCGCGTCGCGCGTAAGCTGCTCCGCTCCCACCGTCAGTTGCGCCGCGCCGTCGGACACCAGGCGCTGGCGCTGGCGCAGGCGGTCGTCGAAGTCGGTCGCCGTGCGCTCGACCAGCGCCGCGACCTGCGCGCGCCGCATCGCTTCGAGCGCGCCGCGCGACTCAAGGTAATAGACGCCGATCAGCACCGCGCTGAGCAGCCAGCCGAAGGCCGCGCAAAACAGCGCCGCCCTGAACTTGAGCGAATGCGTGTCGAAAAGCCGCAGGACGCGCACCTGGCAATCCTCTATAAATAGATTCGCCAGAGAAAATATACCAAATTAATAGAATTGCCCAGCGGCAGGCTCAATGCCAGCGCGTCTGCTGCTCGGTCAGCGCGATGCCCGCCTCCTGCATGCACTCGACGAGGTCCTGCCAGCAGGCCTGGCGGTCGGACGCGACGTCGGGCACCACCAGCCACGGCGTGCGCGCGATCGCCTCGCCGCCGCGCGCCTTGAGCGCGACCTCGTAGCCCTGCAGTTCGGGCTGGTACTCGGCGACGGCCTCGAGGTCGCGCAGGTGCGCGAGCCCCGCCGCGGCGACGGCAACACTCAGCCCCAGCCGCTTGCGGTTCCACGCACGCACGCCGGCCTCCAGCGCCTCCCAGATCGGCAAGGGCGCGAACAGCTCGGCCTCGCCGTACTCCATCTCGTTGCTGATCGCCTGCTGCACCAGCGGCATGGTCGCGTCGAGCGCCTTGCGCGCCTTCTGGCGCACCTGCTGCGCGTCGAGCACGCCGCGCTCGACGATGAACGGGATCCACGCGATCACCAGCTGCGCGTCGCCCGTCTGGTTGGCCGCCTCGAAGGTCGCGCGCGCGGCCTCCGGGTCTTCCGGCGCGATGTCGCAGCCGGCGTCCATGATGGGCGCGAGGTGGATCAGGCTCTGGCACGCGCGCTCGTTGAGCATGTCCAGGGTGAACAGCGTCGGCGACATCCACAGGATGGCCTTCTCCGGCACCTCTAGCGCGTCGGCCAGCGCGACCTCGACCCGCTCCATCAGCGGGAAGTGCCACCACACGCCGCCCTTGGCGCGCGAGAACGCGATCGGCATCGCCCACAGCTCGAACGACGCGAAGCTGCCGTCCTTGCGGATCACCTCGGGGTTGGCGATCAACTTGCGCGCGGTGTCGACCAGTTGCGCGCGCGCGGCGGCCTCGCCCTGCAGCGCGAGCTGCGCCTCGGTGAACACCGCCTGGTCACCGCCTTGCAGCGCGAGCTGCACGCTGGCGGCCAGCTGCACGCGCGCCATCGGCTGCGCCGCCGCCTCGCGCGCCTTCGCCATCAGGTCCTGGATCGCCGCCTGGCGCTCGGCCGGCGGCAGGGGCTCGGTCGGCACCACGCGCATCTCGCGCGCCGGCGGGTTGGTGTCGCGCTCCTGGTACGCCAGGTTCAGGCGGTCGTACACGGTGATCGCCTCGTCGCAGATGCGCTGCAGTTGCGCGGCGGTCGGCGGCTCGTCCCAGAAGTTGAAGTCGAACAGCCTGAAGCCCTTGTTGCACACGTAGACGGTGATGTTCTCTTCGTCGTCGAACAGCACCGCGCTCGCGTACGCTTCGCTGTCGCGGCCGGCAAACGGCGTGTCGTCGTGGCCGACCAAGCGGCAGATGAACGCCGGCTCCTCGGTATGCACGATGTACTCGCAGGGCTCGAGCCCCTTGTCGTCCACCGCGTCGCCAAAGATGAAGCGGCTGGGGATGAAGGGGTCGCCCTTGATGCGTGCGTTGCGGGGATGCGGTTTCATGGCGTTCCGGATAATGGCTGGCGTCGTTGCTGAGCCGGTCATTGTACCGCGCACGCACGCACCGGTGTTAACCGAGCGGCCGCACGAAGTGGAACGACTGGATGGTGAAGCCCTCGCGGAAGTAGAAACGGTGCGCGTCGGTGCGCCAGGTGCCCGAGTCGAGCGCGAAGAACGCGCAGCCCTGTCGCGCGGCCTCGGCGTCGCACGCGGCGAGCAAGGCCTTGCCCACCCCTTGCGAGCGGTACGCCTCGCCCGTCACCAGGTCGTCCAGGTACAGCCGCCGCCCCTGGTAGGTGTTCTCGTAGATTCGCCACAGCGCGACGCCCTGCACCTGGCCTGCGTCATCCAGCGCGACAAACATCCGCGCGCCGCCGGCAAACACCCGCGCCATCGTCGTCCGGTAGCCCGCTGCGTCTTCGGGCAGGGCGGGGCGCAACTGGCGGTGTACCGGCAAGGCGCGCGCGAGCAGGTCTTCGCGCAGCAGCACTCCCGCTTCGTCCTGCAAAGCCACGACCGTCAGCATGTGGCCTCCCCCGCGCAGCCGCACGAGGCGGCGCCGGCACTGCCTTGGCTCGTCGCGTAGCCGTCGCGTTTCCACCAGTCGAGCCCGCCTAGCAGCTCCTTGACCCTGAAGCCGAGCCGGGAGAGCGCGAGCGCGGTCTTGGTCGACGCGTTGCAGCCTATGCCGTCGCAGAAGGCGACCAGCAGCACGTCCTGCGGCAAGTGCCCGGTCGAGGCGGCGTCTATCGTGCGGTGCGGCAGGTTGACCGCGCCGGGGATGGTCTCGGCGGCGAACGCCGCCGCCGAGCGGCCGTCAACAAGCAACAGCGGCTCGCCGCGCGCAAGCGCGCTGTATACGTCGAAACTGTCGGTCTCGTACTCGAGTTTGGCGAGGTAAAAGTCTTCCGCCTTCATGATCTCTCTCCCTGGTCTGCTTCGATCCTGTCCATGGCCGCCGCGACGGCGGCCGACGCGGCGTCGCCGCGCGCGGCGAGCCCCTGCCGGATGCCCGCCCGCTCGGCCGCGCCGCGGTTCTGGCTCAATTTGTCCTTGCCTTCAAGCGTGCTGATCGCGATTTCGACGCCGACCACCGCCTTCAGCATCGCGGCGATGAAGTCGGCCGGCGCATCACCCACCTGCCAGTTGGCGCCAAGCGCGCCCTCCTGCGCTTCGGTCAACGCCGCCATCTGCGCGCGCAACCACGCGGCGTCGTCGACGACGCGCAGGCGGCCGTGTGCGTGCACGACCCGATAATTCCAGGTCGGCACCACCCGCCCGTGCTCGGCCTTGCCGGGCAACCAGCCCGGCGAGACATAGGCGTCGTCCGCGCCGAAGATCGCCAGCACCTCGGCGCCATCGCAGGTGGACAGCGGGTTGGCCCGCGCGACATGGCCGCGCAGCACGCCTTCTTCCGCGTCCGGCCACAACACGACGGCGTCGGCGGCGAGACTGCCGCCTTGCAGCCGCACCAGGTGGGCGAGCGGGTGCGCGCGCATCAGCGCGTAACACTCGGCGGGGTCGTTGGCAGCAAACAAGGGTGGGCAATACACGCGGGGCACCTCGGCAAGGAATTAACGCTTATCATAGGGCGGCAAGTGGCCCATGATCAGGGCCACTTGAGCAGACAAGGGATGGACCACTTGCACAAGGACTGGCTGACCGAGGCGCTGCTTGCCGAACACTGCCGCGGCGCGCAGACGCTCGCGCACGCGCTGCGCCGCTGGATCGCCGCCGGCCGTCTGCCCAGCGGCGCACGGTTGCCGTCGAGCCGCGCGCTCGCGGCCGAACTGGGCATCGCCCGCGGCAGCGTCAGCGCGGCGTACGAGCAACTGGTCGCCGAGGGCTACCTCGCCGCCCGCCACGGCAGCGGCACCTACGTCAGCGCACCGGTGCGACCGGCCACGCCGGATGCGCCGCCCGCCGCCCACCCGCGCGGCCTGTCCGCACGCGGCCACGCGCTGGTTCAGGCAAGCCGGCTGCCGGCCGGGCTGACCGGCGCCTTCGCGCCGGGCATGCCGGAAATCGCGCGTTTTCCGCACGCGACCTGGCAGCGGCTGCTGGGGCAAGCGCAGCGCCAGGCCAGCCTCGAGCTGTTCGGCTACCGGCAGGGCGGCGGCCACCCGCTGCTGTGCGAGGCACTCGCCGACTACCTGACGCTGTCGCGCGGCGTGCGCTGCGACGCCGCGCAAATCCTGATCGTTCCCGGCGCGCAGGCCGCGCTCGAACTGACCGCGCGCCTGCTGGCCGAGCCCGGCGACACCGCGTGGGTCGAGGAGCCCGGCTACGGCGGCGCGCACGCGGCGTTCGACGCGGCCGCGCTGTCCATGCACCCCATGCCGGTCGACGAACACGGCCTGGCACCCAAGGGCGCAGCAGCCGCCCCCGCGCCGCGGCTGATCTACCTGACCCCGTCGCACCAGTACCCGGGCGGCATGGTGATGCCCGTCACCCGCCGCCTCGAGCTACTGGAGACCGCCGCGCGCCACGACGCGTGGCTGGTCGAGGACGACTACGACAGCGAATTCCGCTACAGCTCGGCACCGATCCCGGCGCTGCAGGGGCTGGACCGGCAGGGGCGCGTGATCTACGTCGGCACCTTCAGCAAGGTGCTGTACCCAGCGCTGCGACTGGGCTACCTGGTGCTGCCTGACGCGCTGGTCGACCCGTTCCGGCGCGCCGCCGCGCGCCTCTACCGCGAAGGGCACTACCCCGCGCAGGCCGCGCTCGCCCACTTCATCGCCGACGGCCACTTCGCCCGCCATATCCGCGCGATGCGCGAACTCTACCGGCAACGCCAGGCGCTGCTGCGCGCGGTGCTCGCGCGCGAACTGGGCGACGCGCTGCCGCTGTCCGCCGGCGAAGCCGGCCTGCACCTGATCGCCCGCCTGCCCGACGCCTTCGACGAAGACGCGCTCTCCCGCCGCGCCGCCGATGAAGGTCTGTGGCTGCGCACCTGGCAGCGCCACTGCCTGGCGCCGACCGATACGCGGGCGTTGGTGCTCGGCTACGCGGGGGTCGAGGAGCAGGCGCTCGCTCACGCCGCCACGCACCTCGCCCGCCTGCTGCAGGCCTCCGACGGCTTCGCCGGCCGGCGCTGATCCTTGTCAAATCCCATGCGATCAGTGCGGCCATGCCGGAACGCGCACGCTATAATCCGCCGCTTTTGCGCCGCCTTTAGCCGGTGCGCCACCCCAGACGAGGTTTTCCCCATGAACAAGCACCGCATCGCGGCCGCCTTTGCCGGCCTGGTCACCCTCCTTGCAGCCGCCCACGCCGGCGCCGCCGACATCGACGCCTTCAAGGGCCTGTCCGGCAAGCTCGACGTCGCCGGTGGCACCGCGCATATCCCGGTCGTCGAAGACGTCGCCCGCCACGTCTCGCGCGCCAACCCCAACGTCCGCATCTCGGTCAGCGGCGGCGGCAGCGGCGTCGGCATCCAGAAGGTCGGCGCCGGCCTCGTCGACATCGGCAGCACCGGCCGCGCGCCGAGCGCCGAAGAAGTCGCCAAGTACAACCTCAAGCCGTTCCAGTTCGCGCTCGACGGCGTCGCCGTCGCCGTCCACCCCGGCAACCCGGTGAAGAACCTCAGCCGCGCGCAACTGGCCGACATCTTCAGCGGCCGCGTCGACAACTGGAAAGCCGTCGGCGGGGCCGACCAGCGCATCCACCTGTACAGCCGCGACGAGGCGAGCGCGACCCGCGAAGTGTTCGTCGACAAGGTGCTCGGCAAGGGCCAGTCGCCGGCGGCGAACGCGACGGTGGTCGCGTCCAACGGCGCGATCAAGACGGCGATCGCCCGCGACAAGGGCGCGATCGGTTACCTGGGCCTGGGTTACGTCGACGCCAGCGTGAAGCCGGTCGCGATCGACGGCCACGCGCCCAGCCAGGAAAACGCCAAGTCGGGCGCCTACCCCATCGTGCGCGGCCTCTACTTCAACACCCGCGGCGAACCCAACGCGCTCGCGTCCGCCTTCTACCGCTACCTGAAGACCGGCGAAGGCCAGTCGGTGATCCGCGCGCACGGCTACATCCCGGCCTTCTGATGCACGCGCGCCTGACCGGGGCGCTGCTGCGTGCCGCGGCCCAGGTCTCGACGCTGTGGGTCGTGCTCACCCTGCTGCTCTTCGCGTGGCTGGGCCGCCCGCTGTGGCAGGACCCGGCCGCGCTCGCCTCGCTCGCGGGGTTCAGCTGGAACCCGGCCGCCGGCCAGTACGGGCTGGGCGCGATGTTCGCCGGCACCCTGCTGCTGTCGAGCGGCGCCCTCGTGCTCGCCTTCCCGCTCGGCCTCTTGTGCACGCTGTTCGTGCTCGCGCTGGGGCCGCGCGCGCTCGCCCGCCCGCTACGCCAGGTCCTCACGCTGATGGCCGGCGTGCCGACCATCGTCTACGCCTTCGTCGCCGTCTGGCTGCTGGTGCCGTGGCTGCGCGACAGCGCCGGCGTCGGCATGGGCTTCTCGTGGCTGGCGGCGTCGCTCACCTTGGGGCTGATGCTGGTGCCGACCGTCGCGCTGCCGCTGATCGGCGTGCTTGCGCCCGCCGACGCTGCACTCGCTCCAAGCTGCGACGCGCTGGGGCTTCGCCGCGTGCAACGCCTGCTCTGGGTCACCCTGCCCGCGCATAAGCCGCTGATGCTGTCGGTGCTGCTGGTCGCGGCCGGCCGCGCCGCCGGCGATACCCTGATCGCGCTGATGCTCTCGGGCAACGCGCCGTGGCTGCCGCAGTCGCCGGCCGACCCCTTGCGCGTGCTCAGCGCGCATATCGCGCTGTCGCTGGCGACCGATACCGAGAGCACCGCGTACGCGGCAATCTACGCGAGCAGCCTGCTGCTGCTCGCCTGGGTCGGCTTCAGCCACGCCCTCTCGCGCAGGCTCATGCGATGACGCGCCGCCTGATCGAACGCGTGGTGATCGCCGCCGCCTGGTGTGCGGCGTTGCTGATCCTCGCCCTGTTCGCAACCATGCTGGCCTTCCTCGTCGCGCACGCGGCGCCGGCGCTGGACGGCCACCTGCTGTTCGGCGACGCCGACCCTTGGCGGGCGATAATAGGCGCCGAGATGGTGTGGGACGGGTTGTGGCCTGCGCTGGTCGGCAGCGCGCTGTTGACGCTGATCGCCCTCGCCATCGCGTTGCCGCTGGGCGTCGCCGCCGGCGTCGCCCAAGCCGAGTTCGATTCGCCGGCGCTACGCGCCTCGCGCGCGATGACCGACCTGCTCTCGGGCATGCCGTCCATCGTGCTGGGCCTGAGCGGCTTCATGCTGATCGTGCTGTTGCGTGGCGTGTTGCCCACCGCCAACGTCTCCCTGCTGCTCGCCGCCTGTTGCGTCGCCCTGCTGATCCTGCCCTACCCGACCGTCGCCACACGCCAGGCGCTGCTGCGCGTGCCCGCCGCGCTCAGGCTAGCCTGTGACGCGCTGGGGATGACGCGGCTGCAGGCAATCCGCCACGTCTACCTGCCCGAATGCCGGCAGGGCATCGTCGCTGGCGCCGTGCTCGCGTGCGGGCGGGCGCTGGAAGACGTCGCTGTCATCCTGCTCACCGGCGCGGTCGCGAGCTTCGGCGTGCCGCGCAGCGTGTTCGACCCGTTCGAGGCGCTGCCGTTTTTCATCATGGTGACCGCCAGCGAGTACCGCGACGAGCAGCAGCTCGCGCGCGCTTTCGCCGCCGCGCTGCTGCTGCTTTGCCTCTCCGCCTTGCTGTTCACCCTCGCCCGCCGCCTGCAAGGAAAATCCGACCAGTGAACGCGATCGAATGCGAAAAGCTGTCGCTCAGCGTGGCCCGGCACACGCTGCTCGACAACATCAGCCTGAACCTGCCCGCCCACCGGCTGACCGTGCTGCTCGGCCCGTCCGGCTCGGGCAAGACCAGCTTCCTGCGCTGCCTGAACCGCCTGCACGACCCGGTGCCCGGCGCCCGGGTCAGCGGCCGTGTGCGCGTGCACGTGGACGGCCGCTGGCTCGATCCGTACGCGCCTGCCACCGACCCGGTGGCGCTGCGCCGCCGTATCGGCATGGTGTTCCAGCACCCGCAACTGCTGCCCGGCTCGATCCGCCGCAACCTCGAGTTGCCGCTCGCGCTGGTTCACGCGCTGCCGCGCGCGGCGCTGGCGCAACGCGTCGAAACCGCGCTGCGCGACGCCTGCCTGTGGGACGAGGTGCACGCCCGGCTGGACGCCCCGGCAAGCACACTGTCCGGCGGCCAGCAGCAGCGGCTGTGCCTCGCGCGCGCGCTCGCCCTGCAGCCGCAAATCCTGCTGCTCGACGAGCCGACCGCGTCGCTCGACGGTGAGGCCGGCGGCAAGCTCGAGGCTGCGCTGATCGAACTCAAGACGCGCCATACCCTGGTGATGGTCAGCCACAACCCGGCGCAGGCCGAGCGCATCGCCGACCATATCGTCCGCTTCGAAGCGGGTCGGCTGGTCGCATAAAGCATCGCACGCACATGCGCAAAAGCCCTGACCAGAAAACGGTCAGGGCTTTTCTTTGGCGATGCCCTAATTAAAAGTTGGTGGTACTGTTGCTGACATCGCGGACTGTTCTTGCGGCAGCCACCCTTCCGCGTAGGCTCGCGCCGGCAACAAAGGTGCTGGCGAAGTCTTAAGCTGGCCAACTCGCGATTCGACGGTAGCGAATCGCGAGTTGGCCAGCGCCTCGCCTGCGTCTTTGTTGACGGGGAAGTCGCAAGCCTTCGGGGGCGTTTGGGATGCAAGGGGCTTGTCGCTACAATCTATGGTCAGCCTGAACTTTGCAAGGACAGAATCGTGATGAACAATGACAGGGAACGCTTGCTCTAATCTATCCGGATTCCTGATGGGCAGCTAAGCCCGATCCATGATGTGAGCCGCGCCTGACGGTCCTCAAAAGCCCCCCAGTCTAGAAGACTGTTGTAGATATCAGGTTGTCCGTCAGGCCGTGGGCCGGTTGTCGTCATCAGTGTCTGTCATCGCAATAGCAGGCTTTCACTCACCGCCGGGGTCCTCCCGGCGGTTTTTTTTCAATTCACGGCACGGGGCTGGGGGCGATAATCGCCGCCTTTGGCGATAATCGCCCACACGACCCGTGCCAGCTTGTTGGCCAGCGCACAGGCCACGATATTGCCGTGGCG
>NZ_STGJ01000041.1:0-433 GCF_004919095.1 Crenobacter intestini
ATCTGCTTGCGGAACAGCGCCTTGAGCAGGATCACTTCAGTCAGGCTTGCGCCGGCACCGCCGATGATCAGCGCCATCAGTGCGCCCAGCCCCATCCCCTTGAGTGCGAACATCGACGCCATCGGGATCAAGGTCTCGGCACGCAGGTAAAGCGGGATGCCCACGACGGCCGCCAGCGGGACGGCCAGCGGGTTGTCACTACCTGTATGCGCGGCGATCCACTCGGAAGGGATGAAACCGTAGGTAAAGGCACCGATGGCCACCCCCAACATCAGGTAAGGGAACACCGCGCGGAATTGGCCGAGCGCTTCGCGCCACAGTTTCCGCCAGGGCATCGCCGTCTTGCCCGGCTTGCGCTGGGCCGCTTCGGGTGCGCAGCAAGCGGTCTTGGGCTCGACCGGCTTGGGCGTGCAGCAAGCAGTCTTGGACTCGA
>NZ_STGJ01000041.1:443-2067 GCF_004919095.1 Crenobacter intestini
TCTTGGACTCGATCGTCTTAGGTGCACAGCAAGCAGTCTTGGACTCGACCGGCTTGGGCGTACAGCAGGCGGTCTCGGGTTTTACCGCCGGTTTTGTGGTGCAGCACGCACTCGCCCTCGGCGCGGTCTGCTTCACGTAACGGCCGAAATTCAAGCGTTCCAACAGCACACCGGCCAGCAGCGAGACCAGCAAGGTCGCCGCCATATAGACCAGCGTCACCTTCCAGCCGAAGGTGATCCACAACAGCCCGACCACGATAGGGTTGAGCAACGGCGACACGAACAAAAAAGTCATGGTCGGACCAAAGCCGGCCCCCGCGCGCAGCAAACCGTTCAGCATCGGGATGGTCGAACAACTGCAAAACGGCGTGACCGAGCCGATCGCGGCAGCAGTCAGATAGCCGCTCCCCTTCTTGCTGCTGAGCAAAGACTGCACCTTGCCCGCCGGCAGCTTGTGCTGGATGGCGGCAACCGCGAAGCTGATCAGCACGAACAGCAGCGATAGCTCCAGCGCCAAAAACACAAACATCGACGCTGCAGACTGCAGCGACGCCATGGAAAACGAAAACATCACAACCTCTTCTTTCTTAACTCCGAGCGGGAGTAAGTAAATTTCATCGTTTCTACGATACAACAATCATTGAAATGACGCAAAACATACAAGATAACTATGGTTACAGCAGCCCCGTACGGGGCTGCTGGTTCAGGCCGATGACGCGAGTGCGGTCAGGGCAGCCGCGCCTACCGGCTCTTCCGCCATCAACGGCAACAAGGCGACTTGCCTGGCGTGATGGGTCAGCACCGCATCAAGCTCGCGCACCTCGTTGCCTGCCCGCTGTACCAAAAGCGGCGAACGCACGCCGGCAGCGGCGACGCTCTGGTTGACCACCCACGCCCACGGCGTGATGCCGGCACGTTCAAGGTCGGCCTGCAAGGCGGCGGCTTCCAGCACTGGCGTAGTCTCGGCCAGCGTTGCGATCAGCACCTTGGTGCGCGCCGGGTCCTGCAGCTGCATCATCGGCGTGACGAAGTGCAGGCCCTTGTCGCCCATCTGCCGGACCATGTCGCGGTGGTAGGCGCCGGTCGCGTCCAGCAGCAGCAGGGTGTGGCCGGTCGGCGCGGTATCCATCACCACAAACTTGCGCCCTGCCTCGCGGATTACCCGCGAGAAGGCCTGAAACACCGCGATCTCTTCGGTGCACGGCGAACGCAGGTCTTCCTCCAGCAGCGCGCGCCCCGCTGCGTCCAGATCCTTGCCCTTGCTCTCCAGAATTTCGTCGCGGTAGCGTGCGGTCTCGGCTGCCGGGTCGATGCGGCTGATGCTCAGGTTAGGCACGGTGTCGCTCAAGGTGTCCGCCAGATGTGCGGCCGGGTCAGACGTAGTCAGGTGCACCGGTAGGCCACGATGCGCCAGTTCTACTGCGACGGCGGCAGCGATGGTGGTCTTGCCGACACCGCCCTTGCCCATCACCATCACCAGCCCGTGGCCAGTCGCGGCGATGCCGTCGACCAATTGGGCAAGCGTGGACGTGCCAGCCGGCAGCGGTGCCACTGTTGCCAGCGCCGCGTAAGGTTGTGCGGCGTCGGACAACAAAGCTTCCAAGGCAGCCAAGCCGACCAGATT
>NZ_STGJ01000042.1 GCF_004919095.1 Crenobacter intestini
CCTATCGGTTGTTCGTTCTGTTAAAGAGCAGTGACGTTTCGCGTTGTGTGCGTTGCGTCGAGGAAGGTGAATTTATCAAACCATCACGACCGGGTCAAGCATTTCTCAAGCAAATTTCGAAACATGCCCGACACCTGCCAGCAAAAACAAAAAACCCGCCAACTGGCGGGTTTTTTGTTTTTGCTGGGGTGGATGATGGCATTCCACGAGATCAGGCTACAACCCAGTGTTTTCAAGGGTTTCAGCGACTTGCTACATGTCGTCAATGTAGCAGCCAGTGTAGCAACTTTCAACCCTTCCAAGCCTGTCGGGCTGACATGAATCACACCATCAGACGGCGTGAACACCATCCATTCTTCACCAAAGGAACCCATCTCAGCACTGCGCCCCGAAGTAGCTGCCTGTCCGGCGATGAACACGCACAACAGCTCCAACGATCTCACCGACGATTTCTGAGCAGCCTGTCCCGCTGAGAGAGTGGCGGTTCACCAGCACCAGTGCGACGCTTTTTTCTGAGCTGCCTGTCTGATCCGCTGGAGTCGCTGGGCCGCCATGTGGACTTTGCCGCGTTAGTAGCCAGCCTCGACCGCGCACTACCGAGGCCGCACCACTACTTTCGCGGCCGGCCACCGTATCCGCCTGCCGGTCATCCAACAGTTGTTCAACAGCTTCAAGCAGGTGCGGCCGCTTGAAATTAATCCGGTTCATCCCCGCGGGCGCGGGGAACAGTCCGCGTCATTCGCCCCTTAAAGACGGGGTGACGGTTCATCCCCGCGGGCGCGGGGAACAGTGCGACAGCCAACCGCCGGCACTCACCCCGTACGGTTCATCCCCGCGGGCGCGGGGAACAGGTGCTGGCCGATGTCGCACGCCTTGCCGGAAACGGTTCATCCCCGCGGGCGCGGGGAACAGGGCCGACCAGCGCGACGGCGGGTTCTGGCCGAACGGTTCATCCCCGCGGGCGCGGGGAACAGGAGCGGTACGGGTAGTTGCCATGTTGCTTAACCGGTTCATCCCCGCGGGCGCGGGGAACAGGCGTCCGCCAAGGTTGCGGCGACACTCGGTTTCGGTTCATCCCCGCGGGCGCGGGGAACAGGTCAAGGCCTCCGAAAAACTTGGCATCGAGCCCTGGTTCATCCCCGCGGGCGCGGGGAACAGGACCGTGTTCAGGCTGTTGGCCATCCACCAGTCGGTTCATCCCCGCGGGCGCGGGGAACAGACCTGGCAGCATAATCATGTAGTCATCTCTCTCGGTTCATCCCCGCGGGCGCGGGGAACAGGACTCCGAAGTGAGCCTCATCCAGCACAAGGCGGGTTCATCCCCGCGGGCGCGGGGAACAGGCGAAGGCCTGCTTGCGCGCTGCTGCGGCCTTCGGTTCATCCCCGCGGGCGCGGGGAACAGGAACTGTGTAATCCACGGCATCATCTCGCCGTCGGTTCATCCCCGCGGGCGCGGGGAACAGGCAGTAGCGCTTGATCTGCAATAATCCGATTGCGGTTCATCCCCGCGGGCGCGGGGAACAGGTTGGAGCATGAGTACAACGAGGAGCGTAATGCGGTTCATCCCCGCGGGCGCGGGGAACAGGTTGTCGTAGCCAAGGAAGGCATGCGCCGTGCCGGTTCATCCCCGCGGGCGCGGGGAACAGGCCTTGGCGGGTCTGCACCAGCTTGATCGCCTCGGTTCATCCCCGCGGGCGCGGGGAACAGGCCCCGGCGGCCGCAGACAAGCAGCCGCAAACCGGTTCATCCCCGCGGGCGCGGGGAACAGGCCTCGAGGATGTCGTCGGCGCGGTCGCCCATCGGTTCATCCCCGCGGGCGCGGGGAACAGTCGCAATCCGACATTGTGACCGTGGTACAGGTGGCTTCATCCCCGCGGGCGCGGGGAACAGTCAGTAGCCTGGCGCGACAGGTACTCGGGCGTCGGTTCATCCCCGCGGGCGCGGGGAACAGGCTGAATCGCCCCGGCTTCTCTAGACACTCTTGAGCCGTTGGAAATATTGCTTCTCAAACTCTAC
>NZ_STGJ01000043.1 GCF_004919095.1 Crenobacter intestini
CGCGAAGGCACCTGCCTGGACTACTTCCCGAACCAGGACTTCGAAGACGTCACCCGCGTCTGACCCTAACAAGGCCCGGCCGCCACGGCCGGGCCTTTTTGAAGGATCACCCCATCCAGGAGTCTCATCATGACCACTCCCGCTACCACCCCCATCAACAAGAAGGTCGGCTTCATCAACGCCTTCATCGCCGCCACCCTGATGGGTTTTGTCGGCTTCTTCGCCCGCCACATCGACGCACAGGGCGACTTCATCGCCTTCTCGCGCATGATGTGCGGCGGCCTGCTGTTCTTCGGCATCATCGCTTACAAGGGTCGCCTGCTTGACCTCAAGAGCTTCAAACTGTCGCCGACGATGATCCTGTCCGGCTTCTTCATGGGCAACTGCCTGTCCGCGTACATCACGGCGACACAGCACACCTCGATCGCCAACGCGGTGTTCTTCATCTATATCGGCCCGATCATCTCGACCCTGCTCGCCGTGATCTTCCTCAAGGAGAAGATGAAGGCCGGCACCTGGGTCGCGCTGCTGGCGGTATTCATCGGCATGATGATGATCTCCGGCCTGATGTCGATCGGCCCGAATGGCATGAGTTTCGGCATGGAATTCTCCGAAAAGACCTTCTTCGGCGACATGATGGCACTGTACTCCGGCGTCGGTTACGGCCTGTTCCTGTTCTTCGGCCGCTTCCGCACTGAAGTGCCGGGCGACGTACGCGCCTTCTGGAACTTCGTGTTCGCGCTGGCCGGCATCACCATCCTCTTCATCTTCACCAAGCCGACCATCTCGCAGATGACGTCGACCGACTGGATGTGGTGGATCGGCATCGGCATCGTGTGCGGTTTCGGCGCGCTGGGCACCTGCACCATCGCCACCCGTCACCTGAAGGCCGCTGAGTTTGCCTGCGTGTCCTACTGGGAATGCGTGGTCGCCGCGCTGTTCGTCGGCCTGATGATCTACGGCGAACCGCTGTCCAGCGCCCAGATGATCGGCGGCGCGCTGATCATCATCGGCGGCATGAGCGAAGTGCTGATCAGCATGCTCGGCAAATCGCTGAAGAAGTCCGACAAGCAGGCCGACGCGGTGAGCGCGCTGTAAGCCACACCTCTTCCCTGCCTAAAGGCGGCCACCTGGCCGCCTTTTTTCGTGTACTGGCGTCGCAAGCGCTCACCTCCCCCACAAGGCCATGCTTGTCTTTTGATAGCCAAGGCCTGACAGCTGCTTCCTGTCTTTTTACGCAAACAAAGGCAAATAATCTTTTTCTGAAATTCCGGTTTTTTGATAGCTACCGGTCATTTTTTGGGATGCCGCCACTCTCTAACAGGGAGAAAATACATCCAAGCAATTCATCCCGAATTACTCAAACGAGGGCATTCACCATGACCAAGATCGTCAACTCCTGGAACGATTTCGACCCGCTCAAGCACGTGATCGTCGGCCGTGCCGACCACAGCTGCGTGCCGCCGGAAGAACCGGCAACTTCCGAAAAGGTACCGATCGACAGC
>NZ_STGJ01000044.1:0-308 GCF_004919095.1 Crenobacter intestini
AATCGCCTGCGCGTCGATGAAATCGTTCTTGTTGCCGGCCACGAAAGCGCGCACATACTGCGGGGCGATCAACTGGACGGTGTGGCCGTAGCCGGCGAGCTTGCGCGCCAGCCAGTGCGCACCGCAGCAAGCCTCCATCACGATGCGGGTGGCGGGCTGGCATGCAAGAAACTCGATCAGGCTGCTGCGGGTGAATTGGCGCTTGAAGACTGGCCGCCCCTGCGCGTCGTGCCCAACCACGTGAAAGGTCTGCTTGCCGATGTCCAGACCGAAAAGTGCGATGTTTGCCATGATGATCCTCCGCGCCG
>NZ_STGJ01000044.1:318-1265 GCF_004919095.1 Crenobacter intestini
GTGTTCAGGCTGACCATCACATTAAGCGAGGGGAGTCCCCTCGCTTTTCAACCGCGCCGGCCTGGCGCCCCCCCTTACCACTTCAAGGGCACGCCGAAACCACCCGACACCTGCGTCTTGCTGCCGCTCACGCCCACGCTCAGGCTGAGCGACTTGCCGCTCTCCAGCGTGCGCCCCAAGGCCAGCGCCAGTGCGCCATGCCCGGCAAAGCTGGACAAGCCTACCCCGATACCTTGAACCTGCATCGCGTTGGTCACCGCCGCCGCGTTGGCGCCGGCCAGCGAAATGCCCGCGCGGTACTCGCGCTGGTTGCTCTTGACCGAGTCTTCCAGGCTATCCATGCGCTGATCAAACTGGCTGCCCAAGTCACGGGTGAATTGCTGCAATTGCCCGAGGTTGACCGCATCGGTCTTGCTGGTCGCATCCGCCACATTCACGATGCGGCGTTCCGCACCGGCAGCCCCCACGCTCACGGTGTCGGATTCGGTCGCCACCGAACCGTTACCCAGCGCGACCGCATTTTTGGCATTAACCTTCACTTCGGCATTATTGCCCAGCGCCACCGCGAATTCGCCACGCGCTTTGGCTTCATCCCCGATCGCAGTGGTGTTGGTGCCAGACGCAGCACTGTTGACGCCGATCGCCACAGACGACTTGGCGTACGACCCCGCACCGATCGCGATACTGTTGGCCTTGTCGGCCTTGGCCTCCGCACCGATGGCAATCGAGTTCTTCTCACCCGAACTCTGGGCACCCGCCACACGCAAGGTGCCTTCCTTAAGCACATCCAGCGCCTGATCTGCCTTGGTTTCGGCACGTTGAGCCGTGGTCTGGGCCGTGGTCGCTTTGGCGTCGGCTGTAGCGGCTGCGGTCTTGGCTTCGTTGGCGGTAGTCTGCGCGGTGCTGGCTGCGGTCTTGGCATCATCGGCGGTGGTCTGCGCGGTGCC
>NZ_STGJ01000045.1 GCF_004919095.1 Crenobacter intestini
TGAATCGCCCCTCCTTTCCTAGACACCACGAGAGCCTCACACTAGGCGCCACAAGGAGGTGTCATGAGCAGGTCGCGTTTCCCCGAAGAGTTCAAGATCGAAGCCGTCAAGCAGGTCACTGAACGCGGCTACCCCGTCGCCGAAGTCGCCAGCCGTCTCGGCGTTTCTGCCCACAGCCTGTATCAATGGCTGAAACGCTACGATCCCAAGCGTGCCAAGCCGGCAGAATCAGCGGACCAGCAAGCTGAAATCCGTCGTCTTAAGGCAGAGCTGAAACGGGTCACCGAGGAGCGCGACATCCTAAAAAAGGCCGCCGCATACTTTGCCAAGGAGTCCGGGTAAGGTATGCCTTCATCCGGGCCCACGAGCAGCAGTTTCCAGTCCGACGACTGTGTCGTGTCATGTCTGTGCATCCCAGTGGCTACTACGCCTGGAAGGCGTCCCCGCATTCACTCCGCGCCCGCGAAGACCTGCGCTTGCTGGGGCACATCAAGCAAGCTTGGCTCGAGAGTGGCGGAGTCTATGGCTACCGCAAGGTGTATGACGACCTGCAGGCTCAGGGGGAGCGCTGCGGCAAACATCGTGTGGCTCGACTGATGAAGCAGGAGGGCCTGCGTTCGCAGACTGGCTACCACCGACGCCCTGGGCATTACAGTGGCCGCCCGGCAGTGGTGGCGCCAAACCACCTGCAGCGCCAGTTCACCGTCGATGCGCCGAATAAAGCCTGGGTGACCGACATCACGTATATCCGCACGCATGAGGGGTGGCTGTACCTGGCGGTGGTGCTGGATCTGTTCTCTCGACAGGTCATTGGCTGGTCGATGCAGTCACGTATCGATAGAGAGCTGGTGCTGAATGCCTTGTTGATGGCGGTATGGCGACGTCAGCCCAAGCAGGAGGTGCTGGTGCATTCCGACCAGGGGAGTCAGTTCAGCAGCTACGACTGGCAGAACTTATTGAAGGCCCATCGCTTGGTGCCCAGTATGAGCCGGCGAGGGAACTGCCACGACAATGCCGTGGCGGAGAGTTTCTTTCAGTTGCTGAAGCGGGAGCGCATAAAGCGGAAAACCTATCACGACCGGGAAGAAGCCCGCCGTGACATCTTCGATTACATCGAGATGTTCTACAACCCGAAACGTCGGCATGGTTCCGCAAACGGGCTATCGCCGGTAGAGTTTGAGAAGCAATATTTCCAACGGCTCAAGAGTGTCTAGAGAAGCCGGGGCGATTCA
>NZ_STGJ01000046.1 GCF_004919095.1 Crenobacter intestini
TGTGTCTTTCCACAAGTCTTCAAAGCCGTGCCGTGACCACTTTGTTGCGTCTTGCCGCTTCGCGGTGCTCTCTGCTTCTTTCGTGAGTCCCGCTGCTTTCAGTTCTGCAAAAGTGGGGAGCATCTGCACACCATTCATCGTGTCGAATGTGCGCATTGCCGATGCTTCTTTCGGGGTTGAAGCTTTCTCTCTCGCTACGAAATTCAAGTTTTCTAGTAGTGCGGTGATGCGCTGCAGCGTCTCGCGTGAGCCGTCCTTGTCGCCTTCTCGTCGCTGTTTGTCTCTGAGCTTAAGAAGGTCGCGCATCTCGCACTTCGCGCCATACAGCCACGCAGACCTGAGTGAGCGAAAGCTGTTATCTGTGCCTGCCAACTTTGCGAAGTCCGGTACTCCGTTTGTCCGTATGCGTGTGTACGTAGCTAAATAGAGCGCTGCTGTTGTGTCTGAGACAGGGCGCTCTTTCAACGTCTGCACATAGCGTCGAGCTGCGCTCGTCGCGTCATCAAAATGCTCTTCCTTCGCGGATGCCCAAGATGAATATTTTCCCATGATTTTTCTCCATTTTTTTTACTATATCATGATATATGCATGGAGCGAGCTGTGGGGCTATATCGGTTTTCGCCGGTAGTGCCGTTTTGGGGCACTACCGTGCAGGGGTCCCCGTCGAGAGTGGAGCGAAGCGGAACGCCAGACGTGCTTGGGGACCCCGTCCGACACAACCTAAAAAGCGAAAAGTCAACCCCGCTTCAGATGGGGCGCGGAACGCCCCCTCGGGGACGCTTTGCGTCCCCCAAGCACGGATGCGATGCTTGATGCGTGATGCGGGCGGCTGTCGCCGCTGGGCGCTGCAAGGAGCGCTACAAGGGCAAAAAGTAAAGGTCTAGCGTGGGACTAGGACTTGTGATGCTGGATGGTTGAGATGATGCTGTTTCTTAGCTGAAAGGCTTGCGAGAGGGGGGTTTGAACTGTAACGTATAAAGACAAAAGCCACCGGGCGGTGGCTTTGACTAACTACTTGCAGTGCTTGATGA
>NZ_STGJ01000006.1 GCF_004919095.1 Crenobacter intestini
AAAGAGCAGTGACGTTTCGCGTTGTGTGCGTTGCGTCGAGGTGGCGAACTATACGTTTGCGGCCCGCCTCCGTCAACACCCGGCCGCACGAAAACCGCAACAAAATCGTCATGCCAATGATTTCATTCAATATTTCCTCACCACCGTCCCGGCCACGCAGGCGAACATGGGATTTACCTGCCTGCGAACACCGCATCTAGCTGCCAGACAGCGGCAAATCCACCTTCCGAAATCTTTATAAGGAAGGGCAGCCCTCCGGATACCCCCAAAATGGCAACCAGCAGAAAGTATCGATTTATTTCCGGAAAAGGCTTGCATTTTAAAATCTCTCGAATATAATCGCACACCTATTCCCTGATAGCTCAGTTGGTAGAGCGACGGACTGTTAATCCGCAGGTCGCAGGTTCGAGCCCTGCTCGGGGAGCCATGGAGTGGTAGTTCAGTTGGTTAGAATACCGGCCTGTCACGCCGGGGGTCGCGGGTTCGAGTCCCGTCCACTCCGCCAAAGTTTGGCCCATGTAGCTCAGGGGTAGAGCACTCCCTTGGTAAGGGAGAGGTCGGCAGTTCAATTCTGCCCATGGGCACCAGATAAACAGCCGGATGCATTGCATCCGGCTGTTTTCATTTGCGCGGCGCTAAAAAAGCCTCACGCCCAGAATATCCGCAACATCCGCTCCAGTTCGAACCCCAATACCAGCAACCAGGCGAGCATGGCGACCCCCACCCCGGCGGCGGCGATGTCCTTGATGATCTTGATCTTCTCGTTGTGACGGGTCTCGACGAAGTCGCACAGCGCCTCGATCGCGCTGTTCATGATCTCGGCGACGATCACGAGGCCGGTCACCACGATGATCAGCAATGAGTCAACCCAGTCGCGGGCGTACAGCGCGAAGCCCAACACCCCCAGCGAAAACAGCAGCTTCCACGCGACACTGAAGTCGTACAGCACCGCGTAGCGCAGGCCGGAAAGGATGGTGCGCAACTTGCGCAGCGGGTGATACCCCGGCTCGCCGGTCCCCAGGAACTTGTGTCGCATCGTGCCTTGATGTATTTGATCCCGCGTTGCGGGCGGCCCAGCAGCGCTGCCCGCCCCAAGAATGCGACACCCCGGCCGTGCAGGGGCGCCTGCCTTACTTCCCGTCCGGCGGCCCGGCTCAATCCGCCACTGCGGGCGCGATGCCGAGCATGTCGCAGGCGAGCGCCTCGGCGACCTTGATGCCGTCGACGCCGGCAGAAAGGATGCCTCCCGCGTAGCCGGCACCCTCGCCCGCCGGATACAGGCCCTTGACGTTCAGGCTCTGCAAGCTGGCGTCGCGCTTGATGCGCAAGGGGCTGGAGGTGCGGGTCTCGACGCCGGTGAGCACCGCGTCAGCCATGTCGTAACCGCGGATCTTCTTGGCGAAGGCCGGGATCGCCTCGCGCATCGCCTCGATCGCGAACGCGGGCAAAGCGCCGGACAGGTCGGTCGGGGTCACCCCCGGCTGGTACGACGGCACCACCGAGCCCAGCTTGGTCGACGCGCGACCCGAGAGGAAGTCGCCGACCAGCTGCGCCGGCGCGTTGTAGCTGCGTCCGCCCAGCTCGTACGCGCGAGATTCGAGCTCGCGCTGCAGGCGCACGCCGGCCATCGGGTCGTCGCCCGGCATGTCTTCGGGGTTGATGTTGACCACCAGCCCCGCGTTGGCGTTGCGCTCGGCACGCGAGTACTGGCTCATGCCGTTGGTGACGACGCGGCCGGGTTCGCTGGTTGCGGCGACCACCTGCCCGCCCGGGCACATGCAGAAGCTGTACACCGCGCGGCCGTTGCTCGCCTGGTGCACCAGCTTGTAGTCGGCGGCCCCCAGGAGCGGGTGGCCGGCATGCGGCCCCCAGCGCACTTCGTCGATCAGCTTTTGCGGGTGTTCGATGCGGAAGCCCACCGCGAAGGGCTTGCGCTCCATATACACGCCGCGACCGTGCAGCACCTCGAAGGTGTCGCGCGCGCTGTGCCCCAGCGCGAGGATCACATGGCGCGAGGCGAGCGTCTCGCCGCCTTCCAGCACCACGCCGCTGATCGCCTGCCGGCCGTCGCCCGCGTCCTCGAGCAGCACGTCGGCGACCTTGGATTCAAAACGGATCTCGCCGCCCAGGCGCTCGATCTCGGCGCGCATCTTCTCGACCATGCTGACCAGGCGGAAGGTGCCGATATGCGGGCGGCCGACAAAGAGGATTTCCTCGGGCGCGCCGGCCTTGACGAACTCCTCGAGCACCTTGCGGCCCAGGTGGCGCGGGTCCTTGATCTGGCTGTAGAGCTTGCCGTCGGAGAAGGTGCCAGCGCCGCCCTCGCCGAACTGCACGTTCGACTCGGGGTTAAGCTCATTGTTGCGCCACAGCTTCCAGGTGTCCTTGGTGCGCTCGCGCACCTTCTTGCCGCGTTCGAGCACGATGGGGCGAAAGCCCATCTGCGCGAGCACCAGTGCGGCGAGGATGCCGCACGGGCCGAAACCGACCACCAGCGGGCGCTCGGCAAGGTCTTGAGGCGCCGCGCCGACGAAGTGGTACGCCATGTCGGGCGTCGCCTGCACATGCGCGTCGCGCGCAAAGCGCGCGAGCAGCTTCGCCTCGTTCTTCACTTCGGCGTCGACGATATAGGTGAGCGCCATCACCTTGCGGCGCGCGTCGAAGCTGCGCTTGTAAACGGTAAAGGAGACGAGCTCGGCGTCAGGCACACCAAGCTTGCCGACGATCGCTGCGCGCAGCGCGTCGTCGGCGTGATCGAGCGGCAGCTTGATCTCGGACAATCGCAACATGGGGGTCAGGCATCCTCAGCCCTGCCCGGCGGGCAAGGCATGCAAAATCAACAAGGTGCGCATTGTAGAAGACGCGCCGCGCCGAAGATAGGGGCTAAGCGCCAGCGGCGCGCGCACGGCGCCGGCTTCGGCGTCGCCACGCCCAGGCGGAACTCGCCCGCCACAGCCCGTTGACGCCGAAGTAAACCAGCGGCGAAACGGTGAACGCGAAGAGCACGAGGCCGACCAGCAGCGGCTTGCCGACACCGGTCAGGTCGGCGAGCAGGCTTGAGTGATCCGCCGGCGGCGCCCCGGAGCCGCCCAGCAACCACTGCCCGACCCGGTAGGCGAGCCAGTACACCGGCGCGAAGGTCACCGGGTTGGTCACCAGCGTGGAGAGCGCGGCGGCGGCGACGTTGGCGCGCAGCAGAATGGACACCGCGACGGCGAACAGGATCTGCGCGAACGGGGTGAGCAGGCCGAAGAACACGCCGACGGCCATCCCCAGCGCGACGCCGCGCCGGCTCAGGTACCACAATTCGTCGCGGCCGAGAAAGGGCGCGAGCCACCTGAGCGACCTGTTCTCGCGCACGGTCTTCGCGTCCGGCAACCAGCGGCGCAGCGTCTTTTTCACGTTCAGCCTCGTTAAATTGAACTCAATACAATCTTAGCGCGCCGCATACAAGGCGGGCTATCAAAAGCCGGTCGCCTCCTAGCCTTTGCCGGGCAGCGTGGCAAATGCCGCGCAAGGGTCTTCGCGCGGTGCGGCCGGCACGGTCACCGTCACGTCGAACGGCACGTCGGCGTGACCGGCTTCGACAAAGCCGACCACGCGCGGTTCCACCTTGCCGCGCCACCAGCGCGGCACGCCCAGGTCCTGGCGGACATGGCCGTTGCCGGCGATCAGCACCGCGCCGCTTCGCGCGTGCCGCAGCAACGCGTCGGCCATCATGATGTCGCGGGACAGCTGCATCGGCAGCATCGCGTCGACCGCACGCGCGGGCAGCTTGTTGCAGTGGCCTGCCTCGATCGCGCGGCGCTGGCCTGCCAACAGGTCCGCCGGCGCAGCGTCGGGCCGGTAGCGCGCAAGCGTCGCCGTGTCGAAAAGCGCCGGGTAGCCGCCTTGACGCAGCGCACCCATTTCGCCGCGGCCGATGCCGGCGCCGACAATCGGCAGGTCGTAGTCGAGCGCCAGTTGCAGCAGCGGCCGGTATAGCGGCCAGTCCCACCCTTCGCGACCCGTGCGTTCGATCAGACAGCCTGCGTCGCGGGCGCACGCGGCGCGGGCCGCGGCAAGCACGCCGTCGCGCGCCGCCTCGAACTGCTCGAACACCAGCGCCGGACGCCAGCCTGCGGCCAGCGCACCCGCGAGCCAGCGCGCGCGCAGCGCGTGGCCGGTCGCGTTGTCGTGCACCTCGCCCAGCAGCACCACGGCGTCGCCCTGCATGGCGGCGGCGACACCCGCCGGCGCGCCGGAACCCTCCGCCGCGGACAGATTTGCCACAAGCGCGAGCGCCAGCGCTCCCCTCCTCCACCTTCCTTGTTGCGTGCCAGCCATCGCGTCCGTTACGCTCCTTGCATGTATTGGGCGGCCAGGCCGCCGGAAAGGGTGAACCATGAGTCAGGAATTCAACCCGGCCGATCCCTTCGCGCTGCTCCGCCAGTTCTGGCAGACAGCCGCGCCGTCGACCCCGCCGGCCTTCCTGCCGCCCTTGTCGGCCGAAGAGATCGAACGCAAGCTCGCCGAGCTTCGCGTGATCGAGAACTGGATGGCGATGAACATGGGCATGCTCGCGATGCAGATCAAGACCCTCGAGATGCAGAAAGCCGCGCTTGACGCGCTGGCCAAGCCCGACAAGTAGCCAGCCCAAGCACGCCGTCATCGTCCGATTGTAGCGCCGCGCGCGCCATTGGTGCGCCAGCCGGCAAGCCGCTAGAATGCGCGGATGACTACACCCCGCTTCGCCCACCTTAGGCTGCACTCCGAATTTTCCGTGACCGACGGCATCGTCCGCCTCGACGACGCGATCCGTCGCGCCAAGGCCGACGGCATGCCTGCGCTCGGTATGACCGACCTGATGAACATGTTCGGCCTGGTCAAGTTCTACAAGGGCTGCCGCGACGCGGGGGTCAAGCCGCTGATCGGCTGCGACGTGTGGCTGGAGAACCCGGCCGACGCCGACAAGCCGACCCGCCTGCTGTTGCTCGCCAAGAACCGCGACGGCTACGGCCGCCTGTGCGAGCTGCTGGCCGACGCGTTCACCCATAACCAGGTGCGCGGCCGCGCCGAGCTGCGCCGCGAATGGCTTAACACCGGCGACAACAGCGGGCTGATTTGCCTGTCCGGCGCGCACCTGGGCGACGTCGGCGTATCGCTTGCCAACGGCAACCCGGACGAGGCGATCGCACGCGCGCGCCACTGGGCCGAGCGCTTCCCCGGCGCGTTCTACCTCGAACTGCAGCGGCTCGACAACCCGCAGATCGAACAGATCGTCCAGCAGACGCTGTGGGTCGCCGGCGAGACCGACCTGCCGGTGGTCGCCACCCACCCGATCCAGTTCATGGACCCGGACGACTTCCAGGCGCACGAGGCGCGGGTGTGCATCGCCGAGGGCTACACGCTCTCCGACAAGCGCCGCCAGAAGAAATTTGCCGACTGCCAGCACTTCCTCGGCACCGACGCGATGCTCGAGCGCTTCGCCGACATCCCCGAGGCGCTACAGAACAGCGTCGAGATCGCGCGCCGCTGCAACCTGACCATTGGCCTGGGCAAAAACTACCTGCCAGACTTCCCGACGCCGGACGGCATGAGCCTCGACGACTTCCTGGTGCTGCGCGCCAAGGAGGGGCTGGAAGAGCGCCTGGCCGACCTCTACCCGGAAGCGGCCGAGCGCGAGGCGCAGCGGCAGCGGTATGAAGACCGGCTCAAGTTCGAGACCGACACCATCATCCAGATGGGCTTCCCGGGCTACTTCCTGATCGTCGCCGACTTCATCAACTGGGCCAAGCTCAACGGCTGCCCGGTCGGCCCCGGCCGCGGTTCGGGCGCGGGCTCGCTGGTCGCGTACAGCCTGAAGATCACCGACATCGACCCGCTCGAATACGCGCTGCTGTTCGAGCGCTTCCTCAACCCCGAGCGGGTGTCGATGCCTGACTTCGACGTCGACTTCTGCCAGGACAACCGCTACCGGGTGATCGAATACGTGCGCGAGGCGTACGGCCACGAGGCGGTCAGCCAGATCGCGACCTTCGGCACCATGGCCGCCAAGGCGGTGATCCGCGACGTCGGCCGCGTGCTCGACTTGCCGTACACCTTCTGCGACCAGCTCTCCAAGCTGATCCCGGCCGCGCCGGGCAAGCAGTACTCGCTCGACGACGCGCTCGAGATGGAGCCGGTACTCAAGCAGCGCCTGGAGAACGAGGAGGAAGTCGCCCAGCTGTGGGTGCTCGCCAAGAAGCTCGAGGGCCTGACCCGCGGCATCGGCATGCACGCGGGCGGCGTGCTGATCGCGCCGGGCAGACTCACCGACTTCTGCCCGCTCTACCAGGCTTCCGGCGACGACGCGGTGCCGGTATCCATGCTCGACAAGGACGACGTCGAGAAGATCGGCCTGGTGAAGTTCGACTTCCTGGGGCTGAGAAACCTCACCATCATCGACTTGGCCGAGCGCTACATCAAGGCGCTCGACCCGAGCTTTAACACCGACCTCAACCTTCTGGAGTTCACCGACCCGGCCGCCTACCGCATCCTGCAGACGGCGAACACCACCGCAGTGTTCCAGCTTGAATCGGACGGCATGAAGCGCCTCTTGGAGAAGCTCAAGCCCGACCGTTTCGAAGACATCATCGCCGTGCTGGCGCTGTACCGCCCGGGTCCATTGGGTTCGGGCATGGTCGACGACTTCATTCTGCGCAAGGCCGGCAAGCAGGAGGTCGACTACTTCCACCCGGATCTGACCGCCTGCCTGGACCCAACCTACGGCGTGATCGTGTACCAGGAACAGGTGATGCAGATCTCGCAGATCATCGGCGGCTACACGCTCGGCGGCGCCGACATGCTGCGCCGCGCGATGGGCAAGAAAAAAGCCGAGGAGATGGACAAGCACCGCGGCATCTTCACCGAAGGCGCGGAAAAGAAGGGTTACCCGAAAGAGCTGGCGACCCACCTCTTCGACCTGATGGCGAAGTTCGCCGAGTACGGCTTCAATAAGTCGCACACCGCGGCGTACGCGGTGGTGTCGTACCAGACGGCCTGGCTGAAGGCGCACCACTGCTCGGCGTTCATGGCGGCGACCATGTCGAGCGAACTGGACAACACCGACCAGCTCAAGGTGTTCTACGACGACTCGCTCGCCAACGGCCTCACCTTCCTGCCGCCGGACGTGAACGAGAGCTTCTACCGCTTCGTGCCGACCGACCGCAAGCATATCCGCTACGCGATGGGCGCGATCAAGGGCACCGGCGAGTCGGCGGTCGACCATATCGTCGCGGTGCGCGAGGCTGGCGGCCCGTTCACCGACCTGTTCGACTTCTGCCGGCGCACCGACAAGAAGCTCGTCAACAAGCGCACCATCGAGGCGCTGATCCGCGCCGGCGCCTTTGACGCGATCGAGCGCAACCGCGCGCGGCTATTGGCCAACGTCGGCCTCGCGATGGAGGCGGCCGACCAGGAAGCGGCCAACGAGGGCCAGGGCGGCCTGTTCGACATGTTCGGCGACGAGCTGGCGCCCGCCATCGAGATGACGCAGCAAAAGCCGTGGACACCGGCGGTCGAGCTGGCCGAGGAGAAGACGGCGATCGGCTACTACCTGTCCGGCCACCCGTTCAAGCCGTACGAGCAGGAGGTGCGCGGCTTCATCAAGACTTCGCTCGCGCGCCTGACGCCGAAGAAGGAAGCACAGCTGATGGCGGGCTTTGTCACCGGCATCCGCGTCAAGGTCGGCAACCGCGGCAAGATGGCCTTCGTCCAGCTGGACGACGGCAGCGCGAAGCTCGAGGTCTCGCTGTTCGCCGAGGCCTTCGAGGCCAACCGAGACAAGCTCAAGGAAGACACGGTACTGGTGGTCGAAGGCAAGGTCGGGGAAGACCGCTTCAACGGCGGCATCCGCATCCTCGCCGACCACCTGTACGAACTGGGCGAGGCCAGGAGCCGCTACGCGCGCAGCCTCGCGCTATCTATCGACGAGAGTATCGACGTCGGCCGCCTGCGCGCGGCGCTGCTGGGCTACCGCAGCGAAGACGCCGGCTGCCCGGTGCGCATGAGCTACCGCAACGCGAGCGCCACCGGCGAGATGATGCTGCCGCCGGCGTGGGGCGTCAGGCTGGACGACAGCCTGCTGGAGACGCTCACCGACGTCATCGGCGAGGGCAAGGTCAGGATCGTCTGGTAAGTCAGATCGGCAAATGGGGCGTCAGCGCGTTGATCGCGCCGATCGCCCGCCTGAAACGCGCGTGCGCGCGGGAGACGGTCGACACCGACAGGTCCATCTGGCGGGCGGCGCCGCTGCAAGTCATGCCGTCGATCTCGATCAGCCACACCGCCTCGCGCGAGCGCTTCTTGAGGCCGATCAGGTCGGCGACCTGGTTGAAGATATCAAGACGCATCGGATGCCCTCCTTGACGGTCGGCGTACGCCGGCTTTTTCCAGCATAGAGGCTTGCAGTATTCGTGCAAAGGTCGACGCTGCCGACCCCAAACCAAGGAGTGCCCATGATCATCGTCCACCACCCGCAGGAAGGCGCACGCTATATCGTCGCGCTGGCGGCCGCGTTGCCTGGCGAACACGTGATCGCCGCCGACGACGCGCCCGACGGCAGCGACGCCTATTTCGTCTGCTGGCAGCCGCCGGCCGGCTTCTTCAAGCGTTTTGCCGCGCCACGCGCGGTGTTCGTGCTCGGCGCCGGCGTCAACCACCTACTCGCGCGCAACGACCTGCCTCCCCACGTACCGCTGATCCGCCTGACCGACGCCGGCATGGCTAGCCAGATGATCGAGTACGCACGCTACGGCGTGCTCGCCTGGCAGCGTGACTTCGACCGCTACCGTGCGCAGCAGGCCGAACAACGCTGGCAGGTACTGCCGGCCGTCGCCCGCAGCGAGGTACGCGTCGGCGTGCTGGGCCTGGGCGAGATGGGCGGCCATGTCGCGGCGGCGCTCGCCGCCGACGGCTACCGCGTCAGCGGCCTCGCACGCACCGCGCGAGATATCCACGGCGTGCGCTGCCTGTCGGGCGCAGGCGCGCTGGAGGCACTGCTGGGGGGCAGCGACGTCGTCGTCAACCTGCTGCCGGCCACCGCCGAGACCCGCCACCTGTTAAACGAACGCACACTCGCCCGCCTGCCGCGCGGCGCCGCGCTGGTACACGCCGGGCGCGGCAGCCAGCTTGACGAAGACGCGCTGCTCGCCGCGCTGGAGAGCGGGCAACTGCGCTTCGCGCTGCTTGACGTGTTCGCCGACGAGCCGCTGCCGGCGGGGCACCCGCTGTGGACGCACCCGAGGGTTACGGTCACCCCGCATGTCGCCGCGCAGACAATGCCGGCCGACGCGGCGGCACAGATCGCCAGCAAGCTGCGACAACTGGCGCGGGACGAGCCGGTGGCGGGCCTCGTCGAGCGCACGCGCGGCTACTGAGCGCACAGCAAAAAGGCGACGGCACCCGAAGGTGCCGTCGCCTTTTTGGATCGCCTGCGCTTAGCGGCGGTGCTGCGGCGGCGGGCCGCTACGCTCTTCCTTGTGACGGAAGCTGATGCGCGCCTTGGTCAGGTCATACGGCGACATCTCGACGGTCACCTTGTCGCCTTCCAGGATGCGGATGCGGAATTTGCGCATCTTGCCCGACGCGTAAGCGACGACTTCAACGCCGTTCTCCAGACGCACCTTGAAGCGCGTATCCGGCATGACGTCGACGACGACGCCCTGCAGTTCCAACAGTTCTTCTTTAGCCATAAAACCTTCTCCGATTGCCCGCGTCGCGTGGCGGCGGGCGTCTTCTATCGATTGATGCGTGGTCTGCCCCCTCATTGACCGTCCCCCGCAGCCGCAAGGCTGACGGAAGCTGCCTGGCGGCAGGGTCGTGGCGGGAAACGAGGCAAAACGAGGCGGGCGGGACCCGGCGAAACCGGTTGCAGACGCGCTCAGCCAACGGGCAGCACAGCTTTTCCTGCGCGGAGTATACCGCAAGTGACGTGAAATGGTTTGCACCATCGCGCCACCTGCCGCGACGAAACGGCAGATTATGCCACAGTTTAGCGCAGCCGTGCGGCGGCCCGCCGCGCATCGGCGAACGCCTCGGCAGCCAGCGCCCCGACCTTTACGCGCGCGCCGGCGAGCGCCCCGCCCTCCTTGGCGAGAAACGCATCCAAAGCGGCCAGGTCCCGCCACTGGCCGAGCAAGCCCTGCAGGCGCCGGCAACGGCGGGTCCTGTCCGCGGCCTTGGCCGGCAGGACGGCCGCGAACAGTTCGCCGTAAAAGCGGCAACGCTTGAGCGCGATGCGCAGCGCGTGCCAGCGCGCCTCGCCGCCCTTGCGCCTTGCGCGCCGCCGCATCGCGAGCACGGCCCGCCAGAGCTGCTTGGCGTGCTGGCGCACGCGTCGCCCAGACACGCGCTCGGCTGACAGCAGCGCGAACGCACCCCCAGCCGCGGCAAGCGCCGCAAGACGCGTGGCAAGCGCCACCCGCAAGGCTGCCAGCGCTGGTGCGTAGCGCAGGGCAAGCGCCTCCCCCTGCCCGCCCAACAACCGGCTCGCGAGCGCGAGCATCACCTCGAGTTCACGCGCGGTGGTGCTGTCACGGTAGGCGCGGCCCAGTTCAGCACGCAAGACGCGGGCGTGCCTTGACGGCACGGCCGCGAGCAGCACGCGCACGATGCGCAGCACCTCGTGCACCGCGTCCGGGTGGGCCGGGTGCGCCGGGTCCGCCAGCGCCAAACGCGCCGCCGCCCAGCGTTTGCAGAGCGCTTCAACCTGCAGGTGCACGGCACCCTCCCATAGACAAAGGGGCGGCACGCCCGGCGTGCCGCCCCTCAGCTTCAAGACGCGTGGATCGTCTTACTTCCAGGTCTGCGGGTACTTGTAGCCGACGTACTTCTGCTTCGCCCAGTTCTTGAACTGGTCGGAATTGTAGGCGGCGATCACGTCCTTGGCCCACGGCTTGTTCACGTCAGCACGCTTCATCGCGCCCCAGTTGACGTAGGCGTAGCTCTTCTCCTGGAACAGCGCCTCGGTCAGCTTGATGCCCGAGCTCGTCGCGTAGTTGCCGTTGATCACCGCGAAGTCCACGTCACCACGGGCACGCGGCAGCTGCGCAGCCTCAAGCTGGACGATCTTCACATTCTTCAGGTTTTCCGCGATGTCACGTTCGGACGCGGTCAGCGGGTTCACGCCCGGCTTGAGCTTGATCCAGCCAAGGTCGGCCATCATCACCAGCGCACGGGCGAAGTTGGACGGGTCGTTCGGCGCGGCCAGCGTGCTGCCCGGCTTCACGTCCTTCAGCGACTTGAGCTTACCCGGATAAACGCCCAAGGGCGCGGTCGGCACCTGGAACGCCGGTGCGAGGTCGAGCTTGTGCTCCTTGGAGAAGTTGTCGAGGTAGGGCTTGTGCTGGAACACGTTCACGTCGAGCGAGCCTTCGGCCAGCGCAAGGTTCGGGCGCACGTAGTCGGTGAATTCGACCAGCTTCACCTGATAGCCCTGCTTTTCCAGGATCGGCTTGATCGAGAGCTTCACCATGTCGCCGAAGTCGCCGACGGTGGTGCCGATCACGATGGAGTTCTTGGCCGGGTCGGCGGCGAAGGCGGTGGCGGACAGGGCGACGCCGACAGCGGCAGCGGCGATGGACTTGAGCAGGGTTCTACGCATGGTTTTCTCCTTGTGGGTATTGCTTCTGGATGGGTAGGGTTAACGCTTGTCGAGTTTCTGGGCGATGCGGTTGCCGGCAAACTGGATCAGCTGCACGACGACGACCAAGAGCACCACCATCGCGACCATCACCTCGGTCTGGAAACGGTAGTAGCCGTAGCGGATCGCAAGGTCGCCGATGCCGCCGCCGCCGACCACGCCGGCGACCGCCGAGTAGCTGAGGAAGCTGATGGTGAGGATGGTCAGGCTGGCAACCAGGCCCGCGCGCGCCTCGCGCAGCAGCACCTTGAACACGATCTCCAGCGGGCTCGCGCCCATCGCCTCGGCCGCTTCGACCACCCCGCGCGGCACTTCGCGCAGCGTCTGTTCAACCAGACGCGCAAAGTAGGGAATCGCGGCGAACGACAAGGGCACCGCGGCGGCGACCGGGCCGATCGTGCTGCCGACCAGGATGCGGGTAAGCGGCACCAGCGACACCATCAGGATGATGAAGGGGAAGGAGCGCACCAGGTTGACGAGCCAGCCGAGCACCCCGGCGACGAAACGGTTGGCGAGTATCTGGCCGGGCTGGGCCAGATACAGCCACACGCCCAGGGGCCCGCCGATCAGGATGGCGGCGGTGAGGCCGATGCCGAGCATCAGCGCGGTTTCCAGCGACGCCTGCCAGATTTCAGGCCCGAGCAGTACCAGGTTTTCCCAGGCTTGGGCGAGGGTGAGTTCTTCCATTTACGCGGCCTCCAGAAGTTCGCGCGCGGCGGCGCTGTTCGCCTCGACTTCGCCGCCGGCGACGTCCATCACCTCGATCAGGCGACCGGATTCGAGCAAGGCGGCGCGGTGACAGATCGCGCGCACCACACCCATCTCGTGGGTGACGATGACGATGGTGACGCCGAAGCGGCGGTTGATGTCGGCCAGACACTCGAGCACGCTCTGCGTGGTCTTCGGGTCGAGCGCCGAGGTCGGCTCGTCGGCGAGGATGACCTTGGGGCGCGGCGCCAGCGCACGGGCGATGCCGACACGCTGCTTCTGGCCGCCGGAGAGCTGCGCCGGGTAATGCTCGGCGCGGTCGGCGAGGCCGACCACCTCCAGGCACTCGGCGACACGCGCGCGGATCGCGGCCTTGTCCCAGCCGGCGATCTCCAGCGGGAAGGCGACGTTCTCGGCGACCGTACGGTTGGCGAGCAGGTTGAACTGCTGGAACACCATGCCGATATTCTGGCGGGCACGACGCAACTCGGCGGCGGACAGCGCGGTCAGTTCGCGGCCGTCGACCAGCACGCAACCGGCGTCCGGACGCTCGAGCAGGTTGATCAGGCGCAGCAGGGTCGACTTGCCGGCACCGGAGAAGCCGATCAGGCCGAACACTTCACCGGCCTTGACCGACAGGGATACATCGTTGATCGCGTCGAACCAGCCACCGTCCGGGTGGCGGAAACGCTTGCTGACGCTGCCTAGGGAAATCATCGGGTTCGCTCCAAAACAAAAAGCCCGCCGATTAGCTGCGGCGGGCCAGATGCGATGGGAGTTCCCCTGTGACGGAGACGGCACAGACCCTGCGGTCTGCCCCACGCTTTAGCTGTTTTACGCCCGCAAGCTGTGTCAAATCGGCGTTTATCTGGTGTCAAAATCTACAAGAAGCGCCCGGCTTCGTCAATAGACTGTATACAGAATATTTTCACCCTAAGCCGGCAGCAGTTGCGCGGAGAGCGGCAAGTGGTCGGACAGGCGTGCCCAAGGCTGGCCGCGGTGCACCTCGCAGGCGACCGGGCGCAAGCCGCGCACGTAGATGCGGTCCAGCGGCAGCATCGGCATGCGCGCCGGAAAACTCTTCGCGCACTCGCCCTGCAATGTGCGGAACACCTCGGTCAGCCCGGCACGCTCGGCGAGGATGCGGCTCGCCTCGTCGCGCCAGTCGTTGAAGTCGCCGGCCAGGATCAGCGGCAGGCTGGGCGGCACATTGTGTTCGAGGTAGCGGGTCACCGCCTCGAACTGCTTGCGCCGGTCGCGCGAGAGCAGGTTCAGGTGCGCGCACAGGGCGAGCACCGGCGTCTTCCAGCCGGAAGGCTGCAGCAGGCAGTGCAGGATGCCGCGGCTCTCGAAGCGGTTGACGCTGATGTCGAGGTTGCACCACTCGACCACCGGAAAGCGCGACAGCACCGCGTTGCCGTGGTGGCCGTGGTCGTACGAGGCGTTGAGCCCGTAGGTCGCGCGGCTGCCCAGTTCGCGCGCGAGGAACTGGTGCTGCGGCTGGCGCGGCCAGTTGTCGTGCTTGAGCGCACGCAGCGCGTTGCGCCCCTGCACTTCCTGCAGGAACACCACGTCGGCCGACAGCGTGTCCAACGCGCGCGCGATCTCGCCCAGCTGCACGCGCCGGTTCAGCGGGGACATCCCCTTGTGGATGTTGTACGTCGCCATGCTCAGCGGTTTCATCGCTCACCTCTGGCTACAGCTTGGCACTTGGGGCGCAGCCTTTCCCTGTCCTGCGTCAAACGCGCTCAATCGCCAAGCTTGCCCGGGTCGCCCTGCAGCAGCAAGGTGGTGATGGTGTCTTTGTCCATCGACTCGCCGTTGAGCAGGCGCGCGAGCAACTGGCTGCCCAGAAGCTGCGGCGCGAGCAGCACGTCGGGCTGGCAGCGGCGCACCTTTTCCAGGTGGCGGCTGTCGTTGAGCAGCGCGACGGTGCGCACGTCGGCGGCGAGGTCCTTCATCGCGAGGATCACGAAGGCGTTCTCGGCGTCGTCGTCGCCCAGCGCGAGCACCGAGTGCGCCATGTCGGCACCGACCCCCTTGAGCACGGTGGTGTCGGAGGTCTCGCCGACCACCACGTCGGCGTCGTCCGGCAGGCTGTGCTGCGCGCGCTCGGGCGGCAACAGCACGGTCACTTTCAGCCCGCGCGCGGAGAGGTCGGCGTACAGGTTTTGCGCGAGCGGCGAAAAACCGGCGATCAGAAAATGCCCGGAGCGTTTCATCCGGCGTCCCTTTCCCTTGATGATGCGTTGCATGCTCGAATTGATCATCGGCCCGGCCAGCGTACTGAGTGCCGCGGCGAACACGGTGATGCCGAGGATGATGATGGACAGGGTGAACAACCGCGCGCCGTCGCTCTTGGGGACGATATCGCCGTAGCCGACCGTCGTCATGGTGACCAGGCTGAAGTACAGCGCTGTCATCGGGTTGAGAATGGGCGGCGCGAAGTCCCCGCCCAGCGACAGCGAGCCGAACATCGCGTAACAGAGCAAGGCGCTGACCACCAGCAGCGTCACCAGCGCACCCGCGGCGACGCTGGAGCGCTGGAAACTGTTACGGAACACCACCAGCAGGATGACCAGAGCCCAAGACAGCGCGAGCGGCGCGCGCTGCGCAAGGCCGGTGTGCCACAGCAATGGCGTAACCAGCACCAAGAGCAGCACGGCAAAGAACCAGGCCGCGCGGGCGCGCAACAACAACCCCGCTCCCATCAGCACCAGCCCTGCGACCAGCAACAACCTGGGCAGCATCACCCAGCTGAATTCGGCGAGGATCACCGCCTCGGCGTGCCAGAAGTTGTGCGGCAACACCCTCGGCAACTCGGTGGCCAGCGGATAGCCCAGCCACGACGCCTCGACGAGCATCAAGAACGCCAATGGCCACTGCGGCACGAAACGGTGCCACTGCTGCAGTCGTTCGCCGAGCAAGGCGCCCCCTTTGCGGTATGGTCAGGCGGGCGCCAGGCGGCACCCAAGTTCGCGGATCGCGGCCGCGTTTGATGGCGAGAACACCCGGCAGGCGGCCTCCTGCCAGTCTAGCCATTCAAACGCGGTATGCTCGCGCGGGCTAAGCACGGGCGCCAGTTCGGCGGGCAGGCAGAAGCCGAACACATGTTCGGTATTGTGGGTGACCCCCGGCGCGTAGCGGTGGCGCCAGTGCGGGTAGATTTCGTAGACGTTGCGCTGCTGCCAGTTCTCCAGCACCCCGGCTTCGGCCTCGAAACCGGTTTCTTCCAGCAGTTCGCGCCGCGCGGTGTCCGAAAGCGCCTCGTCCGCCTCGCGGCTGCCGGTGACCGACTGCCAGAAGCCCTGCCGGTCGGCGCGCTCGATCAGGAGCACGCGCCCTGCCGCGGTATGGATCAGCACCAGCACCGACACCGGCTGCTTGTCTCCGGCCATCACGCCTCCTTCAGCGCCTGCAGGCGACCGGCCAGCTCGACCGCCGACTTGACGCCCATCTTGTCGAACACGCGCGCGCGGTGTACCTCGACCGTCTTCATGCTGATGGCCAGCTCGTCGGCGATCTGCTTGTTGAGCTTGCCGCCCAACACCAGCGCCATCACTTCGCGCTCGCGCTCGGTCAGCGCGGACAGCGCCTCGCGCACATGGCTGAGCCGCAGGTGTTCGGCGCGCGCGCTCGCGTCGCGCGCCATGCAGTCGGCGATCAGCGCGAGCAAGCGCTCGTCGTCGAACGGCTTTTCCAGGAAGTCGGCCGCGCCCAGCTTGAGCGCGGCGACCGCGTGCGGCACGTCGCCGTGCGCGGTGAGCATGATCACCGGCGGGCAGTACGCCCTCGCCTTCAGCTCCTCGAGCAGCACCAGCCCGCTGGCACCGCCCAGGCGCAAGTCGAGAATCAGGCAGTTGAAGCGGCCGGCGTCACCGCTTTCGAGCAGCGCCTCGGCACTGTCAAAGCCGGTGACCGCGTACGGCTGCCCTTCGAGCAACCAGACCAGCGCGTCGCGGACCGCCGCGTCGTCGTCGATGATGGCCAGCGCCTGCATACCGCCCCCTTAAGCTTGGCTGTCCCCGAGCAGGCGCACTTCGCGCTGCGGGAACGGGATCTGGATGCCGTGTTCCTGGAACTTGCGCCAGATCGCCATGTTGATGTCGGACTTGAGGCCGAGGAAACCGTTTTCCGGGTCGCTGACCCACACCCCGAGGGTCAGGTTGACGCTGGAGTCGGCAAACTCGACGACGAAGGCGTTCGGCCCCGGGTCCTTCAGCACGCGCGGATGGTCGGCCGCCTCCTTGAGCAGACGCAGCGCCAACTCAAGGTCGGTGCCGTAGGCGACGCCGACCGGAAGGCTGGTCCACACCGCCTTGTCCGAGTACGAGGTGTTGATCACCGTGCTCGAGATCAGCGCCTCGTTCGGCACCAGCGCCTCCGAGCCGTCGGCGCTCTTGAGCACCACGAAACGGCTGGTGATCTTGGTGACCACGCCGAGCCGCCCCTCGACCTCGAGACGGTCGCCGATGCGGATCGAGCGGTCGAGCAGGATGATGAAACCCGACACGTAGTTCGACGCGATCTTCTGCAAGCCGAAACCGAGACCGACACCGAGCGCACCGCCGAACACCGACAATACGGTCAGGTCGATGCCGACCACCGGCAGCGCGATCAGCACCGCGGCAACCAAGAGCACCGTGCGCGCGATCTTGGAGAACACGATGCGCAGCGACAGGTCGAGGTCCTTCACGCGCATCAGGCGCGACTCGATCACGCGGCTGACCCACAGTGCGCCGATCACGATCACCGTCACCCACAGGATGGCGTTGACGATCATCAGAAGGTCGAGCCGGGTCTTGCCGATGGTGAACGAGATCGACGTCATCCACTCGAGCACCACGGCGTCGATGCCGACCGCCCACGCCGCGTAAAACAGCCACAGCACGGACGCCATCAGGTGTTCGCTGCCTCGCTCGAAGCGGCCGCGCGGCAGCGCCTGGCGCAGCACCGCCGAAACCACGCGGATCAGCGACAGCCAGAACATCAGCGTCGCGCAGGTGCGCAGCACGCTGCCGCCGGTCGCGGTCACCATGTGCCAGCCGATCGCAGCGCCGATCAACAGCAAGGTGGCCATCGCCGGCATCGCCAGGCGCAGGCCGAGGTAGGAGAAGAAGCGCTCTGAGCGCTCGGGGTGACTGCGGTAATAATGCCGGTAGACGTAACTGCCGAACAGCCAGCCCAGTGCGACGCACGCAAGCGCGACCGCCAGCTGGGTCAGGCCGGGCACCGTCTGCAGGACGGCGCTCAGCGAGTCAAAAATCAGTTCATTCCGGTTCAGCAAAACAAATACTCCGTACTTCGGTTCAGGTTTGAAAATCAGCGCTCTAGCGCGCGCAGCCCCTGCGCGTCCAGTTGCAGCGTCCTTTGCGCACGCGCGGCCAGCTCGTGGTCGTGGGTGACGATCACCAGCGCCGTGCCCAGTTCAGCGTTCAGCTCCATCATCTGGCCAAACACCGCGTCGGCGTTCTTGCGGTCGAGGTTGCCGGTCGGCTCGTCGGCCAGCACGCAGGCCGGCCGCGTCACCAGCGCGCGCGCGATCGCCGCGCGCTGGCGCTCGCCGCCGGAGAGCTCGCCCGGCTTGTGTGCGAGGCGCCTGCCCAGCCCCACCTGCGCCAGCATCGCGGTGGCGGCCTCGGCGGCTGCCTCGCGCGGCTGGCGCCGGATCAGGAGCGGCATCATCACGTTTTCCAGCGCGGTGAATTCCGGCAACAAATGGTGGAACTGGTAGATGAAGCCGAGCTTTTCATTGCGCAGGCGCCCGCGCTCGGCCTCGCCCAGGCGTGCCAGGTCCTGCCCGGCGACGCTGACGCGCCCGGCGCTTGGCACGTCGAGCCCGCCCAACAGGTGCAGCAGCGTGCTCTTGCCCGAACCCGACGCGCCGACAATCGCGATGCGCTCGCCCTGCCCGACGGAGAGGTCGATGCCGGACAATACCTCGACGCCTAGCCCGCCTTCGTCGTACACCTTGGCGAGGCCCACCGCCTCGATCACCTTACTCATAGCGCAGCGCCTCCGCAGGTTGGGTGCGCGCCGCGCGATAGCTGGGGTAGAGCGTCGCCAGCAAGGCGAGCAGCAGCGACACCAGCGCGATGGTCGAAACGTCGGACATCTGCACGTCGGACGGCAGGTAGTCGATCAGGTAGACCTCGCTGGAGAGGATCTTGGTGCCGATCAGCCGTTCGATCGCCGGCACGATCACGTCGAGATTGAGCGCGACGGCAACGCCGCCGGCAACCCCGCCTAACGTGCCCAGCACACCGGCGACCGCGCCCTGGATCATGAAGATCTTCATGATGCTCGCAGGCGACGCGCCCAGCGTGCGCAGGATGGCGATATCCGACTGCTTGTCGGTGACCACCATCACCAGCGTCGACACCAGGTTGAACGCGGCGACCGCGACGATCAGCGTCAGGATGATGAACATCATGCGCTTCTCGATCTGCACCGCGCGGAAATAGTTGGCGTTCAGGTCGCTCCAGTCGGTCACCCACGCCTCGGGCAGCTTCTGCTGCAGCGCGGCCTTGGTCAGGGGCGCGGCGAACAGGTCGGCGAGCTTCAGGCGCACGCCGGAGACGCCGTCGCCCATGCGGAACAGCGTCTGCGCGTCCTTGAGGTCGACCATCGCGAAGCTTGAGTCGTACTCGTACATGTCGACCTTGAACAGCCCCTTGACCGTGAACTGCTTGAGCCTGGGCATCATGCCGGCCGGCGTCACGTTGCCCTGCGGGGTGATCAGCGTGACCTTGTCGCCGACGCCGACCCCGAGCTGGCGGGCAAGCTCGGTACCCAGCAGCACGCCGTACTCGCCCGGTTTCAGGTCGGCAAGCTTGCCCTTGACCATATGGCGGCCAACGTCGACCACGCGGTCTTCCTGCACCGGGTCGATGCCGCGCACCATCACCCCGCGCACCGCGCCACCGGCGCTGAGCAGGCCCTGCGCCGACACGAAAGGCGCGGTGGCGACCACGCCCGGCTCCTGCTTGGCCATGCGGGCCACCCCCGGCCAATCGTAGAGCGGGCCTTGCAGGCCAGACACCTCGACGTGCGAGGCGACGCCCAACAGACGGCCGCGGATCTCCTTCTGGAAGCCGTTCATCACCGAGAGCACGATGATCAGCGCGGCGACGCCCAGCGCGATGCCGATCACCGACGCCAGCGAGATGAAGGAGATGAAGCCGTTGCGGCGCTTGGCGCGCAGGTAGCGCAGGCCGATCATGACCTCGAAGGGCACGCTCATGCGTCCGGCCCCTGGCGGTAGGGGTTGTCGAGCCCGCGCATCAGCTCGACCAGGTAGTCGCGGATCTGCGCCTCGGCGCAGCCCATCAGCAGCGCGTCCTCGAACGCATCCTGCGCGAGCTGGGCGAGCTCCTCGATGTTCTCGCGCATCACCTTGATCTTCTCGACGCAGGCGAGGACGTTGCCGTCCGCGTCGCGCCACACCGGCAGTTCTGGCGTCATTCGCTCGCTTCCCTTCAAAAAGCCGATGCCCGCCAAGGCGGGCACCGGCCGGGTGTATGCTGGCCCCGCGGCTTCAAGCCGCCCGGGCCGTTAACGTGTCAATTCGCGCCGCGCTGGACGCGACGGGCTCCATTATAGCGGCCCGCCCAGTAAGACTGCCCCATGTTCGCCACTTCGATGGTCTTGCCGGTGCGAGGCGAATGGATGAACTTGTTGCCGCCAAGATAGATTCCGACGTGCGAATTGCGGAATCCCCGCGTGTCGAAGAAGACCAGGTCGCCGGGCACCAAGTCTCCTCGGTCGATGGCGCGGCCGACCTTGGCCATCTCGGCCGAAGTGCGCGGCAGGTTCACCTTCAGCGATTTCTCGAACACGTACTTGATGAAGCCGCTGCAATCGAGGCCGGAAGTCGGCGAATTGCCGCCAAAACGGTAGGCGACCCCCAACAGGCTCATCGCCTGCAGCAGCAAGTCGCCCACGGCTTCCTCGCCCGAACTCTGGGCAAAACGGGCGATCGGGTCGGCCTGCTCGGCCGCCAGCGCGGCCTCGTCGGCAGACACCGGCGCTGCGTATGCACTACTCATAAAGAGTGCGAAAATCAGCGCTAGCAAGGATAGGGGCAATTTCATACACTGCACTCTATCGAACGAGGGCTTGAGTGTAAAGCCAAGCCCCGAAACACGGGAGTTTCATGCTCAGAGAGACGCTGGTCGCGATGCGCGACCTTCCCCGCCTGAAGGAAATCACCGGCATCCTGATCCGCCACGGGCTCGGCCGCTTCGCCGAGCGGCTGGGGCTGCCGCGCACGGTGGCCCGCGTGGCCGGCTTTTTCGAGGCGCCGCCCCCGGAGGGCGAGAGCGATGTCCCGACCCCGGTGCGCCTGCGCCGCGCGCTCGAGGCGCTGGGGCCGACCTTCATCAAGCTCGGCCAGATCCTGTCGACCCGGGTTGACGTGTTCCCGCCCGAGTGGGTCGCCGAATTCGAGAAGCTGCAAAACCGCGTCCCCGCCCTGCCCGGCGCCGACATCGAGTCGCTGATCGAACACAGCCTGGGCCGGCCGCTCGAAGACGTGTTCGCCAGCTTCGAGCGCGCGCCGATTGGCTCGGCGTCGATCGCGCAGGTGCACCGTGCCACCCTGCCCGACGGCACCGCGGTCGCAGTCAAGGTAAGAAGGCCGGGCATCGTCGCCAAGGTCGACGCCGACTTGCGCATCCTCGCGCATCTGGCCTACCTGATCGAACTGGAATTCCCCGACGCCCGCCACTTCCAGCCGCGCGAGATCGTCAACCAGTTCAGCCGCTCGCTCAAGCGCGAACTCGACCTCGCCGCCGAGGGGCGGGCGATGGAGCGCTTCGGCCGCGACTTCGCCGAGGACGACAACGTGCGGGTGCCGCGCGTCTACTGGGCGTGCAGCAACAGCGAAGTGAACGTGCAGGACTTCGTCGACGGCGTGCCGGCCGGCCGCCTCGACCTGCTCGCCGGCGCCGGGCTCGACCCTAGGCTACTGGCACGGCGCGGCGCCGACGCGGTGCTCAGGATGATCCTGATCAACGGCTTCTTCCACGCCGACCCGCACCCGGGCAACGTGTTCTACCTCGCGGGCAACCGCATCGCCTTCATCGATTTCGGCATGGTCGGCCGCCTCTCGCACGTGCGCCGCGACGAGATCGTCAACCTGTTGTTCGCCCTGGCGCGCCACGACGAGCGCGCGATGACCGACACCCTGCTCGAGTGGGTCGGCAGGAACCCGGTCGACGAGCAGCGCTTCGCGCACGACGTCTCCGAACTGATGTTCCAGTACGACCATGTGCCGCTGGGCCAGCTCAACCTGAGCCAGCTGATCGACGACATCATGTCGCTGATCCGCGACCACGGCATCGTGCTGCCGCCGGACCTCGCGATGCTGTTCAAGGCGCTGATCACCCTCGAAGGGCTGGGCCGCCAGCTCGACCCCGACTTCTACCTGCTCGAGCAGGTGACGCCCTTCGTGCGCACGCTGATCCGCGCACGCTACAAGCCCGCCGCGGTTGCCGCGCGCGGTCGGCGCACGCTCACCGACGGTGTCGCCATGCTCGCCGGCGTGCCGCACGACCTGGTGCGCATGCTGCGCGACGTGCGCCAGGGCCGTTTCCGGGTCAACCTCGACCTCGCCCGCCTCGACCATTTCGGCCGCCAGATCGACAAGAGCAGCAACCGGCTGACCATGGGCATCGTCACCGGCTGCCTGATCATCGGCTCGTCCATCGTGCTGACCGTCGACGCCGGCCCCAAGCTGCTGGGCCTGCCATTGCTGGGGCTGTTCGGCTTTTTGATCGCGCTGGTCAACAGCTGCTGGCTGATCCTGTCGATCTGGCGCGCGTCCAAGGACTACGAATGATGAATAGACGATTCCTGCTCACCGCCCTCTTCGCGGCCACCCTCTCCCCGCTTGCCGCCGCCACGCCCGCGCAGCTGGTGGTCGAAGTGAATGCCAGCCAGCGCCAGGGCGGCGCCAGCATCCAGTGGGGGCAGTCCGGCGCCGGCGGCTGGTCGCTGTCCAGCGGCAGCAACCATGGCGGCAGCACCCAATCGGTGATGGTGCAGGACGGCATGAGCGCGTCGATCTCCTTCGGCGAAGAACGCGCGGTACCGTGGTGGATAGGCGGGGACGGCGGCAGCGTGCAGCAGGCGGTGCGCGGCTTCTGGGTGACGCCCACGCTCACCGGCGCGAACACCGTCAGGCTGTCGGTCGCCGTCGACGACAGCCGCTTCGCCGGCGACGGGCAGGTCAAGGGGCGGCGCCTCGTCACCGAGATCAGCGCGCCGCTGGGTCAGTGGGTGACCGTCGGCCGCTTTGACGAACAGGCAAGTGGCGCGCGCATCTTCGTGTTCGGCGCCCAAGTCGCCTCAAGCGGCGGCGGCAGCGAGATCCGCCTGCGGGTTTTGCGCGCGCGTTAAGCCTAGCGCTCGCTGATGAAGTCGACCGCCTGCGACAGGCGCTCGACGCCGATCACCTCCAGCCCTTCGATCGCCTGGCGTGGCCGGTTGGCCAGCGGCACCAGCGCGCGGGTGAACCCGAGCTTGGCCGCCTCGCGCAGCCGCTCCTGGCCGCGGGTCACCGGGCGCACCTCGCCGGCGAGGCCCAGTTCGCCGAACACCACCAGTTTCTCCGGCAGCGGCTTGTTGCGCAGCGACGAGACCATCGCCAGCACCAGCGCGAGGTCCGCCGCCGGCTCGCCGATCTTCACCCCGCCCACCGCGTTGAGGAACACGTCCTGGTCGAAACAGGCGACCTCGGCGTGGCGGTGCATCACGGCAAGCAAAAGCGCGAGGCGGTTCTGGTCGAGGCCGACTGCCAGGCGCCTGGGCTGGTAGCCGTGCGCGTCGTCGACCAGCGCCTGCACTTCGACCAGCAAGGGGCGCGTGCCCTCCTGGCTGACCGTCACGCACGAGCCGGCGACGTCGTCGCGGTACGAGGACAGGAAGATCGCCGAGGGGTTGGAAACGCCGCGGATGCCGCGCTCGGTCATCGCGAACACGCCCAGCTCGTTGGCCGCGCCGAAGCGGTTCTTGATCGCGCGGATCATGCGGTAGCTCGAGTGGCTGTCGCCCTCGAAGTAGAGCACGGTGTCGACGATATGCTCGAGCACGCGCGGGCCGGCGATCGCGCCTTCCTTGGTGACATGGCCGACCAGGATGATGGTGATGCCCGACTGCTTGGCGATGCGGGTGAGTTGCGCCGCGCACTCGCGCACCTGCGACACCGAGCCGGGCGCCGAGCTGACCTGGTCCGAATACAGGGTCTGGATCGAGTCGATCACCGCGACCTTGGGCTGCTCGTGCTTGAGCGCGGCGAGGATGGCCTCGAGGCGGATCTCGGCGAGCAGGCGAACCTGGTTCGCGTCCAGTTGCAAGCGCGCCGCGCGCAAGGCGATCTGCTGCGGCGATTCCTCTCCCGACACGTAGAGCACCTTCTCGCGCGCGCCCAGCGTTGCGAGCGCCTGCAAGAGCAGCGTCGACTTGCCGATGCCGGGGTCGCCACCGAGCAGAATCACGCCGCCGGCCACCAGCCCGCCGCCGAGCACCCGGTCGAGCTCTTCCATGCCCGAACTGGTGCGCGGCACCTCCTCGGCCTGCACCGCGGCGAGCGACTCGACCCGGCTCGCGTGGCTGGTCCAGCTCTCGAAACGCTGGGTCTGCGGCGTGTCGACCGTCTCGACGAGGGTGTTCCACGCATTGCAATGCGGGCACTGCCCCTGCCACTTGGGGGACGTGCCGCCGCATTCGGTACAACTGTAGAGGGTCTTGCTTTTGGCCATAGGCTGGACTCCGGCCCCGCCGGGGCCGTACGCGTTCAGCGCAGCGCCAGCAGGGACAAGACGCGGTGGCGGCTGACGCCGGCCAACGCGGGGATGACTTCGAAAAGGACTTGTTCGCCGTCGGGGCGGCTACCCCTTTCAGAACTCGTTTTCGACCGTGACAGGCCAAAGAGTATCCTCAGCTTGGCGACTGCCGCTGGACTTCCTTGATGACTTCCAGCAGGCGCTCTTGGTCGGCCTCGGTCGCGGCGCCCTTCTGTTCGTTGCCGGCGCGTGCGCGCATCGCCGAGAGCACTGCCTTGACCTGCGGATCGTTGGCGGCCTGCTTGTCGGCCTCTTCGGTGGTCAGCGCGCGCGGGCCGGGCGGCTGCGCGGGCGGCGCCATCTGCACGGTGGCCGGCGGCTTGGCCACGATAGGCTTGACACCGCTGACTGTCTTGCCGGCCTTGTCGGCAGGCGGCGCCATGGTGTCCAACTTGTTCCTCACCATGTACTCGTTCATCTCGCGCCAACCGGCGTAGATCGACGCCTGCCCCGCGTCCGGGTTGCGCAGGAAGCATTCTTCCAGCGAACGGCCGGTCTGCCGGCACGCGGCGCCGATCGCCTTGTTGGCGTCGTCGTTAAGCCCGGTCACGTTGCCGATCCAGTTGCAGCCGGCAACCAGCGGCAACGCCAGAAGAAACACGCGCATCACCATCCTCCTTACACGGCCTGTACTTGCGGCCGCAAATCCAGCTCGATGATGCACCCGCTTTGCGGGGCGCTGTCGTCGCCCATCCAGTAGACGAAGTGTTCGACCAGTGCTTCCAGGCTACCGCGCTCGCTCTTCGCCTCGCCCGGGTGGGTGCGCAGCCGTTGCGGCGAGTTGACCGACCCCGGCGCGATCAGGTTGACGCGGAGGTTCGGGTAGATGTCCCACTCGTTAGCGGCGACCTGGGTCAGGTAAGCCACACCGGCCTTGGACGCGCCGAACGCGCCCCAGTAAGGCGCCGGGTGCTGGCCGTGCGTCTCGCCGACGAACAGCACCGACGCGGCGGGCGACACCTTGAGCAGCGGCAGGCAGGCGCGGGTCAGCGCGAACGGCACCACGGTGTTGATGCGGTACTGGTTCAGCCACTCGTCCATGCGCTGGTCGGTCAAGGGCGAGAGCGCGTAGAAGTAAGCGGCGCAGTGCACGATGCCGTCGAGGCGGCCGACCGCCTGGTGGATCTGGTAGGCGAGGTTGTTGAAGGTGTCGTCGTTCGCTTCGTTAAGGTCCAGCGGGATCGCCAGCGGCTCCGGCCCACCCTCGGCGACGATGCGGTCGTACAAGGCCTCGAGTTTCTTCACGCCGCGCGCGAGCAGCACCACCGTCGCGCCTTCCTGCGCATAACGCAGCGAGACCGCCTCGCCGATGCCCTGGGTCGCGCCGGTGACGAGGATCACGCGGCCGGCAAGCTTTTTGTCGTTCATGTCGGTTTCTGTTTTCGTGGTTTGTGTGTCCAGTCGGCCATCAGCGCGGCGGCGGCGGCGCGGCCGCTTTGTACCGCGCCTTCCAGCGTCGCCGGGTAGACCGGGTGCACCCAGTCGCCGGCAAGGTAGCCGTATTCTACCTGCAAGCGAGTGTCTGGTCGCGCAAGCCCTAGCGCCGCCTCGAAGGTGGCGCGCCGCTCGCGGATCACCCGCATTTCATGCACTGCCACCGGCCGGCCGCACGCGGTGGCAAGGTCGCGCACGAGGCCTTCCTGCAGCGCCGTGTCGTCCAGTTCGTCGCAACTCACCACCGCGGCGACCTCGCCTGGCTCGCCGCCCAGGCGCGCACGGTCGAACAGCCAGTGCACGGTGCCGTGCGCGAGGCCCGTCATCACCCGCGGCAGCGCCGCGTCGGTCTTCGCGTATATCGTTGTTATCGGCCGCGTCCGCCATTGCTGAAGGGTGCCCCTCGCCTCTTCGGGCAATAGCGTCGCGGCGTGCCACGGCGCGACCGCCAGCACCAGCGCGTCGAAACGCTCGCCGTCGACCCACACCCCGTCGCCCTGCCAGTCAACCGCCTTGACCCGATGGCTGGCGACGCAGCGCGCGCCCTGCCCCGCCAGATAGCGCCACGCGGGCCCGGGCAGCACGCTTGTAAGGTCGGTGCGCGGCAGCAACAGCTCGCCGTCTTCGCGCGCGCCGCCGCAACTGTCGCCCAGCACCCGCGCGAAGGTCGCCATCGACGCGACGTCGGGCGGGGTGTTCAGCGCCGACAGCAGCAGGGGCCGCCAGAAGCCGTCGATCAGCGCCGGCGTCTGCCTTGTTGCCAGCAGCCAGTCCTGGACGGTGGTGTCGGGTTCGACCCGGTAGCCGGAGCGCGCAAGCGAGGCCAAGGCGCGCAAGAAAAGCGCCTTGTCGCGCCAAGCCAGGCGCTTGGCCGCCAGCAGGCCGGCGAGCACGTGCAGCGGCGACGGCAGCGCGGGGGTGGTGAAATTCAGCGCGTCGCACATCGGCCACGACAGCGGCAGGCGCAGCAAGGCCTGCTCCGGGTCGACGCCGATGGTACGCATCAGATCGAGCGTCGCGCGGTAGGCGCCGACCAGGATGTGCTGGCCGTTGTCGAGGTGGCCGGCCGCGCCCTGCGCGCGCCGCGCGCGTCCGCCGGGCTGGCGGCCGGCCTCGAATACGGTGAGCTTTGCAAACCCTGACAGCGCGACGGCGGCGGACAAGCCCGCCCAGCCGGCGCCGACCACCGCGACCCGCGGCTTGGCAGCCATATTCACGGCCGGTAGCCGAACGCCCAGGTCGACAGCGCGATCAGGCCCTTGCGCGCGGTGCCGAGGCGCAAATGCTGGTTGAGCACCTTGCCCGCGCCCTCCTTGGCGACTTCCTCGAGCAGGGTGCGGTAGATCGCCGCCATCATCAGGCCGGGCGATTGCGCCTTGCGGTCGCCCGCGGGCAGCAGCGCCCACGCGCGGCGGTAGTGTTCGCGCGCGCGTTCGATCTGGAAGTCCATCAGCGCGGCGAAGGCGTCGCTCTCGCGGTAGGCGAAGATGTCGGCGGCCGGCACGCCGAAGCGCTCGAGGTCTTCGATGGGCAGGTAGAGGCGGCCGCGGCGCGCGTCCTCGCCGACGTCGCGGATGATGTTGGTCAGCTGCAGCGCGAGCCCCAGCTCGTGCGCGTACTTGAGCGTCGCGCGGTCCCGGTAACCGAACACCTGCGCCGAGAGCTGGCCGACCACGCCGGCGACGCGGTGGCAATACAGGGACAAATCGGCAAAGCGCGGGTAGCGCGGCACGTCGAGGTCCATCTGCATGCCGTCGATGATTTCTTCGAACAGGCCCTGCGGCAAGTCGAACGCGGCCACATGCGGCTGCAGCGCGCGGGTCACCGGGTGCTGCGGATCACCGGCATATAGGCGGCCGATCTCCTCGCGCCACCACGCAAGCTTGGCGCGGGCGACCGCGTCGTCGTGCACCTCGTCGACCACGTCGTCGACCTCGCGGCAGAACGCGTAAAGCGCGGTCATCGCGTCGCGTCTGGCCGCCGGCAGGAAGCGGAAGGCGACGGTAAAGCTCGACCCGCTGCGGGCGGCCTTGTCCTGGCAATATTGTTGCGGCGTCAAAAGGCGCTCCTGTCAGCGGGCGCGCAAGGCGCGCCACAGCATGTATGCCCAGTCGCGGGCGGTCAGTTGCGGGCGGTGCGCGAACACGTCGCCACCGGCGTCGGAGAGTTTCTTCAGGATGCGCTCGCCGCCCAGGATGATCAGCCGCAATTCGAAGCCGAAGCGGCCGCCTAGGCGCCGGCCCAGCGGCGCGCCCGCGTCGAGCATCTTGCGGGCACGCTCGATCTGTTTTTTCATCAGCGCGCTCCACAGGCCGCCGGCGTCGCCCGCCGCGATCTGCGCCTCGCCCACCCTGAAGTGGGCAAGGTCCGCCTGCGGCAGGTAGACCCGCCCCTTCTGCCAGTCGATCGCGACGTCCTGCAGGAAGTTGATCAGTTGCAAGGCGGTACAGATACCGTCCGACATCGCCTGCGCGCGCGCGTCGCGCTCGCCGAACAGCGCGAGCATCAGGCGGCCGACCGGGTTGGCCGAGCGCCGGCAATAGTCGACCAGCTCGCCAAAGTCCGCGTAGCGGGTCTTCACCACGTCCTGGCTGAACGCCGAGAGCAGGTCGTAAAACGGCGGCAGCGGCAGCGCGTGCCGCGCAATCTCGGCCGAGAGCGCCTGCATCATCGGGCTTGGCGGCGTCTCGCCGCGCGCGATGGCGTCCAGCTCGGCGCGCAGCGCAGAGAGCGCGGCCAGTCTTTCTTCGGCAGACGCGTCACCCTCGTCGGCGATGTCGTCGGCTGTGCGCGCAAAATGGTAGATCGCGTGCACCGCGCGGCGCACGCGCCGCGGCAGGAAGATCGATCCGACCGGGAAGTTTTCGTAATGGTCGACGGACATGCAAGGGCGGTTTGGTCGCGGAAGCCGGCATTATACCGGCGCCGCGCGCGCCGCGCATGACAGGCGGCAGCCTGGTGCGGCGCGATAACTTGCCGCCCGCGCAAAAAAACGTAATTTTTTCCAAAAACACGCTTGACCGAAAAAATACGATTGCGTATAGTGCCGTTCTCGTCAGGACGCAACAGCGGCCCGACGAATCCCGAGTGGGGGTATAGCTCAGTTGGTAGAGCGCTTGCATGGCATGCAAGAGGTCAGCGGTTCGATCCCGCTTACCTCCACCAGAAACAGGATGGAAAGCACGGCTTTCCGTCACTGTCCCCATCGTCTAGAGGCCTAGGACACCGCCCTTTCACGGCGACGACCGGGGTTCGACTCCCCGTGGGGACGCCATTGCCGGGGGTATAGCTCAGTTGGTAGAGCGCTTGCATGGCATGCAAGAGGTCAGCGGTTCGATCCCGCTTACCTCCACCAGCAAACAGGACAGGGTACCGCATCGCGGTACCCTGTTTTGCTTTGTGCCGCAGGCATGGCCACGCACCCGCGTCTAGAATGGCTGCATCACTTGCCCGCTCCTGCCATGCTCAGCCAACTGATCGCCCACTACGGCTACCTTGCCCTGTTCGCCGGCACCCTTGTCGAGGGCGAGACCGTACTGATCCTCGCCGGCTTCTCCGCGCACCGCGGCTGGCTGGACTTCCCGCTGGTGGTAGCGGTGGCTGCCGCCGGCGGCAGCCTGGGCGACATCCTCGCCTACACGCTCGGCCGCTGGCAGGGCGAACGCCTGCTCGCCCGCTTCCCATCGCTCGCCGCACGGCGAGGCCGCATCGATACCCTGCTCGCACGCTTTTCCGCACCCATCATCGTCGGCATCCGCTTCATGTACGGCCTGCGCGTCGCCGGGCCCGTCCTGCTCGGCGTCGCACGGGTGCCGGCGGCGACCTTCGTCGGCTGGAACCTCGCCGGCGCGCTCGTGTGGGCGTGCGTGTTCGGAACGCTGGGCTATCTGTTCGGCGAGGCCGCGCTATTGCTGCTGGGCAGGATCGCGCACCTGGAAGGGCTGCTCTTCGCGCTGCTCGCCGTGCTCGCGCTGCCGCTGCTTGTCTGGCTGCGGCGGCGCGCGCACCGTGCGGCCGCTCAGGGCACGCGCTGAAGGCAGGTACGGTAGCGCCCGTCGACCCTGCCCGCGAACCACTCGGTGGTCAGCTTGCGGGTGATCTTCGGGCTTTTCAGCGCGATCTGCGGCATCGCCTCGCGCGGCGCGCGCAAGCCTTGCACGTCAGCGAGCGCGTAGACGCGGCGGTAGAGCTCGGTCTGCGCGAAGGCGGCAAACTTCTCCTGGCGCAAGTCGCGCGCGATCGCGTCACGCGACAGCCCGAGTCTGGAGCCCATCGCCTCCAGCGCGAACTGCGTCTCGCTGGGCAGCGCCTGCGCGCCGCGGTAGCTAAGCAAATCGCCGTCGCTACTGAGCGCGCGGCCGCTCAGGCGCGACACCAGCTGCTGAAACGCCGCGTTGCGGCTCGAGTAGCGGCCGGCGTTGAAGTCGGCGAAGCGGTACTTCATCTCGCTGTAGTTCACCGGGTACTGCAGCAGGTTGGCGATCCCGAAATAGAGCCCGCCGCGGCGGGTGAACACCTCGGCGCGCACCGACCCGGCGCGCGGGTAAGGGTAATGCGGCCACGCCGAGAGTTGCGCCTCGGCAAAGGCCACGCTCACCTGCATCGGCCCGCCGGTGCGCACCGGGTTGCCCATGCCGACGGGCAGACTCAGCCTGCGCGCCTCGCCCGACAACTCGTCGAACAACTCGGACACCTCGCGCTCGGTGCGCAGACTGTCGATGCGCGCCTTGTAGCTGCGTCCGTCGCGCGAAGGCTTCAGAAGCGCGGCCTTCACCAGCGCCATCGGCACCGGCGAGGCCTTCTTCTCGATGCCCGCCCACACCATGCCCGGCAGGCCAGGCACCACCGGGTCGGCCTGCCAGCTCGACTCCTGCTCGATCACCGCGATCGCCGCGCAGAAGTGCTCCTTGCTGTACGGGATCTTCAGCGCGCCAAACGCGGTCACCATCTCGTCGCGCCAGCCGTCACGGTCGCGGATGCCGGCCGGCAGCAAGCGCCCGGCCAGCGCGCGCGCTTCCGCCTCGCTGATGCGGGCAGGCACCACCGGCGCCGGCGGCGGCACGACCGGCACGCTCGCCGCCGGCGGCGGCAGCATGGGCACCGGGATCTCGACGGCGGAAGACGGCGGCGGCGCGACCACCACCGGCGCCGGCGTCTTCACCGAAGAGCACGCAGCGAGCAATACACAGGGAGCGAGCAGGGAGAGCTTGGCGCGCACGTTCATTCCATCCAGATACGGAAAGCGCGAAGCTTAGCGCCAAGCCCGGCACGCCCACAATCCCGCGGCGGGGCACAAGTTTCTTCAGACGCGGACAAAACCCTGCAAAAACAAGGGCTATGCGCTTGATACAAAACAAAAAACGCTGAAGACACAGGCACTTTCTGGCACAATGCGCCCCTTGCGAAAAAACACCAGCGACCATGTCCGAAGTCACCGCCATCCAGACCCTGCGCCCCGCCCGTAAGATCCGCCCCGCCCCCTTCCTGCCGATGAGCCGCGCGGAAATGAAACAGCTGGGCTGGCAGGCCTGCGACATCATCCTTGTCACCGGCGACGCGTATATTGACCACCCGAGCTTCGGCATGGCGCTGATCGGCCGCCTGCTCGAAGACCAGGGCTTCAAGGTCGGCATCATCAGCCAGCCTGACTGGCAGTCGGCCGACGACTTCAAGCAGTTGGGCAAGCCGCGCCTCTTCTTCGCGGTGACCGCCGGCAATATGGACTCGATGGTCAACCACTACACCGCCGACCGCAAACCGCGTTCGGACGACGCGTATACCGCGGGCGGCGCCGCCGGCAAGCGGCCGGACCGCGCGGTGGCGGTGTATGCGCAGCGCTGCCGCGAGGCGTACCCGGGCTGCGACGTGATGGTCGGCGGCATCGAAGCGTCCTTGCGCCGCATCGCGCAGTACGACTACTGGAGCGAGAAGGTGCGCCAGTCGGCGCTGGTCTACTCGAAGGCCGACATGCTGCTGTTCGGCAACGCCGAGCGCGCGCTGATCGAGGTCGCGCACCGCGCGGCCGCCGGCGAGCGCCTCGCCGACATCCGCGACGTGCGCGGCACCGCCTTCCTCGCGCCCTTAGGCTGGCTGCCCGAAGGCTGGACCGAGATGGATTCGAGCACCGTCGACACTCCGGGCCGTATCGACGCACACACCGACCCCTACCTCGACACCACGCAGTCGCAGGCGCCAGCAAGCAGCTCGGGCCCCGACGGCGCGCAGCCTATCCGCATCGTCAGCCGCGAGGAGCGCCTCGCTGCACGGCGTGAGGCGCGTGCCAAGACGGTGATCCGCATCCCCGCCTTCGAGGCGGTCGCCTACGACCCGGTGCTCTACGCGCACGCCAGCCGCACCCTGCACCTGGAATCGAACCCGGGCAACGCGCGCGCGCTGGTGCAGATGCACGGCGAGCGCGACGTGTGGATCAACCCGCCGCCGGTGCCGCTGACCACGCCGGAAATGGACTACGTGTACGACCTGCCCTACGCGCGCAACCCGCACCCGGGCTACGGCGAAGAACGCATCCCGGCGTGGGAGATGATCCGCTTTTCGGTCAACATCATGCGCGGCTGCTTCGGCGGCTGTACCTTCTGCTCGATCACCGAACACGAGGGGCGCATCATCCAGAGCCGGTCCGAATCGAGCATCCTCAAGGAAATCGAGGAGATCCGCGACAAGACCGAGGGCTTCACCGGCCATATCACCGACCTGGGCGGGCCGACCGCCAACATGTACCGGCTCGCCTGCAAGGACCCGAAGATCGAGTCGTCGTGCCGTCGCCTCTCCTGCGTATACCCGGACGTGTGCGAGAACATGGACACCGACCACGGCCCGCTGATCCAGCTCTACCGCAAGGCGCGCGCGCTGCCCGGCGTCAAGCGGCTGACCATCGGCTCGGGCGTGCGCTACGACCTCGCCGTGCGCTCGCCCGAGTACGTGAAGGAGCTGGTCACCCACCACGTCAGCGGCTACCTGAAGATCGCGCCCGAGCACACCGAGGAGAACACCCTCTCCAAGATGATGAAGCCGGGCATCGGCAGCTACTACCGCTTCAAGGAACTGTTCGAGCGCTACAGCCGGCAGGCGGGCAAGAAGCAGTACCTGATCCCCTACTTCATCGCCGCGCACCCGGGCACCACCGACGAGGACATGCTGAACCTGGCGATCTGGATCAAGAAGAACGGCTTCCGCCCAGACCAGGTGCAGACCTTCACGCCGACGCCGATGGCGCTGGCGACCACCATGTGGCACACCGGCCGCAACCCGCTGAAGAAGCTCGCACGCAGCTCGGAAAAGGTCGACACCGTGCGCGACCCGGCGCGGCGCCGCCTGCACAAGGCCTTCCTGCGCTTCCACGACCCGAAGAACTGGTCGGCGATCCGCCAGGCGCTCGAGGCGATGGGCCGCACCGACCTGATCGGCTACGGCGACGAGCACCTGGTGCCGCCGTGGGGCGCCGAAGACAAGCCGCAGCGTGGCGCGCCGCCGCGCGGCGCCGGCAAGGGGCAGATGGCGCCCCGCAACCCTGCGCCGCAAGCGCCGGGGCGTGGCAAGCCGGCGTCCGCCACCGGCCGCGGCGGCCCGGCAACGGGCCCGCGAGGCAAGGGCAAGCGCTGAACGCGTGCGCATAGGCTACCTTGGTGGCATACCCATGCCACCCCAAGGAGCCTGACATGTCCGAACTGACCGAGCGCCTCACCCAGCGCCTGCAAGATATCTTCGTTGCACCCGCCGCGCAGGGCGAGGCGCTGGGCGCCGACGCGCTCGGCGCGCTGATCGCCGGCTTCACCCCGGTGCTGGTCGGCCAGCTCGCCCAGGCAAGCCACAGCCCGGAGGGGATGACCCGGCTGCTCACCCTCTTCAACGACCCCGGCCTGCCCCACCCCGACGAAGCGTCGACCCTGCTCGACGGCGGGCACCGCGAGCGCCTCGCCGGCCTTGGCGGGCAACTGCTGGACAAGGCGCTGGGCGGACAGGCCGCGCCGCTGGAGACCGGCCTTGCCGCCGCTTCGGCGCTGGACCGCACCGAGATCACCCGCCTGCTGTCGCTGGCCACCCCGTTCGCGCTCGCCTTGCTGCGCAAGGACGCCGGCGGCGGCGAAGTCAGCGCGGCCGCGCTCGCCCGGCTGTTCGGCCACGAGGCGCCACCCAGCGCGGCGGCCGCGGCGCTGGCCGGCGCCGAAGGCGTGGACCTGAAAAAACCTGCCGTAGCCGCACCCGCCCCGGCCGTCGACGCCCCCAAAAGCGGCTGGTCGCGCCTGTTGCCGTGGCTTGCGCTCGCCGCGATCGCGGTGATCGCCCTGCTGCAACTGAAAAGCTGCGACAAGGACGGCGCGTCCACCGCCGAAATGCCGATGCCGGCGGCGACCCCGGCCCCCGAACAGCCTGCCCCCCTGCCCGCGTCCGCACCTGCGGCTTCCGCACCCGCCGCGCTCACCGACGCGTCCGCCCCCGCCGCGGCACCCGAGGCGCCTGCGCCGGTCAGCCTGTACTACGACCGCAGCGTCACCCGCGTGCCCGACGACGCCGCAAAGCTGCTCGAGCCCATCGTCGCCTTCCTGAAGTCCCACCCCGACGCGCGCGTCGAGATTCGCGGCTACCACGACCGCGACGGCGCGCAGGCGCTCAACACGGCGCTGGCCGCCGGCCGCGCCGAGGCCGCACGCGTGTATCTGGAGAAGGCCGGCGTACCCGCCGCGCAGATCGAGGAAGTTGCACCCGCGTCGACGCTGGGCGACGATGCGGACAACCGCCGCGCCCGCCGCGCCGACCTCACCGTCGTGCTTCGGTAAGCGCAGAGTACAGTGCCGGCCGTAACGGACAGGGCCTTCGACCGGCTGCCGCGAGCCCCGGCGGCCCGCCTGGCACGGCCAGCCAGGCCGGGCCGCTGACGACAACCCCCACGCGGACACCGCCATGCCCAAACCATCCTCCCGCCTGACCCTGTCCGAGTTGCGCGGCCTGATCCTGCTGACCGACGCCGCCGTCGCCGGCAGCAGCGACATCGCCGAAGGCGTGCACCGCAAGGTATGGGATACGCTGGGCGCACCACCGGGCAAGGAAGCCGGGCGGACCCGCGGCGTGACCGGCCTCGCCTACCAAAGCGTGCGCGGCATCAGCCGCTTGCTGGCGCAGGGCGCCAACCATTTGCTGCAGGCCCTGGAGGGGCAGCCAGATACCAGCGCCGCATCCCCCCGGCGCACCCGCCTGCTGGCGGTGCTGAACGGTATCGTCGGAGACCGGCTGACGGCAGAGGCCAACCCGCTGGCCACCCGGATGGCGCTGTACCGCGCGCCGGACGAAGAGACCGAAGCGATGCCGGCCGCGGCCGGCAAGGTCCTGCTGCTGATCCATGGTTTGTGCATGAGCGAATACGCGTGGGAGGATGCCGGCGAAGAAACCGTCGACTACGCGGCGGTGCTCGCCGGCATCGGCTATACCCCGCTTTACCTGCGTTACAACAGCGGCCGCCATGTTTCGCACAACGGACGCGAGCTGGCGGCCCTACTGGAGAAGGCGCTGGCCGACAGGCCCGGCCTTGCGCTGAGCGTCGTCGCGCACAGCATGGGCGGGCTGGTGCTGCGCAGCGCCTGCCACTACGCCCGCCAAGCCGGCATGCGCTGGCCGGAGCGCCTGCAGCATATGGTCTTCCTGGGCACGCCGCATCACGGCGCGCCGCTGGAGCAGGCTGGCAATTATCTGGAAGCCGTACTCGGCAAATTGCCCCATGCCGCGCCGTGGGCGGGCTTGGCTAGGGTGCGCAGCGCCGGCATCACCGACTTGCGCGAGGGCCGGCTGCTGGACGAAGACTGGCAGGGTTGGGCGCGTTTTCACCACCACCGCGACACGCACGCCGTGCTGCCGCTGCCGGAAGGGGTCGCCTGCTTTGCCGTGGCCGCCGTCGTCACCGCCAAGCCCGGCGCCCTCGCCGACCGCCTGCTTGGCGACGGGCTGGTGCCGCTGCAAAGCGCGCTGGGGCAGCACCACGACCCCGCGCGTGCCCTGTGCTTCGCGCCGCACAGGCAGCAGGTGTGCTACGGCATGCACCACATGCAGCTGCTATCCTCCCCGGAGGTAGGCCGGCAACTGCTCGCCTGGCTGGCAGCGCCCTAGATCGCTGCGCCCAGCCGCCACAGGCTGGTGACTTCGGCGGCACGGGCCGCGGCCAGCGTGTCGCCCGAGGCCAGCGCCTTCTTGTGCGTGGGCTTGACGTCCAGCCGGCCCAGCACCGTAAGGTTGGCCGCCGCGATCCATTCGAGCAGCGTCTCGCGCGAACGCAGGCCCAGATGCTCGGCCAGGTCCGAGATGATCAGCCAGCCCTCGCCCCCCGGCGTCAGGTGATCGGCAAGGCCGGCCAGAAAGCCCCTGAGCATGCGGCTGTCCGGGTCGTACACCGCGTACTCGATCGCCGAGACCGGTTTGGCCGGCAGCCACGGCGGATTGCAGACGACAAGCGGCGCCCGCCCGGCGGGAAACAGGTCGGCCTCAAGCAGCGTCACCTGTTGCGTCAGGCCCAGCCGCGCCAGGTTTTCCCCGGCGCAGGCCAAGGCCCGCGGATCCTGGTCGGTCGCGACCACCTGCGCCACTCCGCGCCTTGCCAGCACGGCGGCGAGCACGCCGCTGCCGGTACCGATATCGAACGCCAGCGTCGTCGACGGCAGCGGCGCCTCGGCGACCAGGTCCACATACTCGCCGCGGATCGGGGCAAACACCCCGTAGTGCGGATGGATGGCCGCGTCCAGCGCCTTGACCATCACCCCCTTGCGGCGCCACTCATGCGCGCCGATCAGCCCCTGCAACTCCCTGAGCGAGACCAGCGACGCGCCGCCGGACGCACCATACGCCTCGAAACAGGCAGCACTCACGTCGGGCGCGCGGCGCAGCGGCAGCCGGTAGTCGGCGTCCAGCGGCAACACCAGTTTGGAGAGGATCTGCGCACGCCGCCCCTGCGCCTGGCGGTGCAGGTGGAACGATTCGCAGGCGGTGGCGCCGGCCCGGGCGGGCTTGCGGTCGACGCGGCGGGCCATGGCCTGCAGCAGCTGGCGCGCGTTGTGGTAGTCGCCGCGCCACAGCAAGGTGGTGCCTTCGCACGCCAGCTTGTACGCCTTGTCGGCGCTCAGGCTGTCGTCGACGGCCAGCATGCGGGCCGGGGGCATCAAGCCGGCCTCGGAGCGCCAGCGCGCGCTGCATTGGGCGCCGGCTTCCTGCCAATGGGCAGTCATCACTGCGCCTGAAGCGCTCGCGGTTACAGCAGAAGTCATCGGGAACACACCTGGCCGGCTGACAGCGACTGGGCGCAGGCGGCAAACGGGGGAATAAAAGGCTTTGCCTGACGGGACGGGAAAAGCGGGACACAAAGCGCCTGCCAGCACCGGGCGGCAGACACGGGCAAGCGCGGTGGCGCTTGGCACGCAAGGTGCGGGATTCTAAGGCTTAAGCGCCGGGGCGTCACCCCGCGCGACAAGCCCGGGCCAAGGCAGCGCAACTTTCAGGCACACGGCACGCCAAACTGGCCGGACTGCTGCAAACGTCATTCATCCCTGCCGCCGCTTGCCGCCCAGAGGTGCGTCCGGACAAGAAAAATAACCCGCCGTGCCGGTGTCACGGTCGGGTCCTGCAGGACGGCGCAAAGAGGCTTACGCCTACGGGGTCGGCATCGCGCCCTTCTAGATTTTGGTGGTGCGGCCATTCGCATCGACGGATAGTCGCGCCGGCCCTATCGGCCCCCCCCGCAGCAGACCAGCACAACACACGCAATACAAAAGTGGCAAAGCCCCATGCGAAAGACTAGCTTGGACAATCCGATGCAGATCCTTGATTAAAAAGGGCTTTCGGCATTTCAAATCACAGTCAAGGAGCTGAAAGTGGACTTCAACCTTGCGGACTTCGTCACAAAAAGCCTCGCCGGACCCTTCGCAGAGCAATTGGCAGGCCATCTTGGCGCCCCAGCCAAGGACGTCGGCAGTACGCTAGGCGCGCTGGTGCCGGCCACGCTGGGCACCATGCTCAAGGCCAACGGCACGCCGGACGGGGTCAATACCCTGCTCGGCCTGCTCAATGCCCGCAACCTGCCGCAGCCGGAAGACGCACAGCGCCTGCTGGCCGCCCCGGATCAGGTCGGCGCCCTGCTCGACATGGGGAGGGGGCAAGCGAACACCCTGTTCGGGGACAAGCTCGGCGGCCTTGGCAGCGCGCTGGCCACGCAAGGCGCCTTGCCGACAGAGACTGTGGGCAAGCTCCTGCCGCTAGCCCTGCCCTTCATCCTCGGCCTGCTGCGCCGCCAGGCTGGCGGTGGAACCATCGACGCCGCCGGTTTGAAAGGCCTGCTAGCCAACCTGGCACCGGCGCTTTCCGGCAAGATTTCAGCCGCGCTGATGTCGCTACTCGGACTGGGCTCGCTGTTCGGCGGCGCGTCGGCCGCCAAACCCGCCGCCGCAGCTGCCGCTGCGGCGTCCATCCCGCCGGCCGAAACCGTCCACAAGGCAGGCTGGAAGCGCTGGTTGCCGTTGCTGCTGATCGGTGCACTCGCCTTGTGGCTACTGACGCAATTTCGCGGCTGCGATGAAACAGCGCCCGCCTTGCCGACAGCGTCTGCGCCCGCCGCCGTCGCCATCCCTGAGCCGGCGGTGCCAACGGCTAGCCTTCCCGTGCCTGCCGTTCCGGCCATTGCGACCGAGCAGCCGGCCAGCCCTCAGCCTGCCAGCATTTTCTTCGACATCGACGTGACGACGCCGCCCGCGGGGAGCATGCAGCAATTGCAGGCGCTGGCCGACTTCGCCAAGGCAAACCCGGGCAAGCGCCTGTCCGTCAGCGGCTTCCACGACAAGAACGGGGACGCAGCGCACAACAAGGCGCTCGCGCAAGGACGGGGCGATGCAGTCAAGGCACTGCTGATCGAAGCGGGTGTACCCGGCGAGCAGATCGACGTGCTGGTGCCAGACAACAGCGTCGGCGACCAGGGCGACGACAGGACGGCCCGACGCGTCGACGTCAGCACAGACTGATCGGCACCAAAAAGAGAAACCCGCCTGAGGCGGGTTTCTCTTGTGCGGCTCTGCAGCTTACGCCTGCTGGGTCGGCGTCGCGCCGTACTTGACTTCGGTGATCCGGTTATCCGCGTCGACGAACACCTGCGCCGGCTTGTGCGCGGCGATCTCGGCGCCATCCATCTGCGCGAAAGTCGCGATGATCAGCAAATCGCCCGGCGCGGCGCGGCGGGCGGCCGAGCCGTTGACCGAGATGATGCCCGAGCCGCGTTCGGCGCGGATCGCGTAGGTCGCGAAACGCTCGCCGTTGGTCACGTTCCAGATCTCGACTTCCTCGTACTCGAGGATGTCGGCGGCCTCGAGCAGGTCTTCGTCGATCGCGCACGAGCCGATGTAGTGCAGCTCCGAATGCGTGGTGGTCACCCGGTGCAGCTTGGACTTGAGCATGCTTCTGAGCATGGCGGTACTTCCCCTTTGTTCAAGTAAAAAACCACGCCGCGTCATGCGGCGTGGCCTTGAGCCTGCGTGGTCTCAGCGGTCGACTTCGATGTTGTCGATCAGGCGGGTGCGCCCCAGGCGGGCGGCGGCGAGCACCACAAGGTGTTTCTCGCCGGCGTGCGCGACCTCCAGCGAGTGCGCGTGGCGCACCTCGACGTAGTCGACGCGCCAGCCGTGCGCGGTCAGGTCATCCTTCGCGCGCGCCTCGAGCGCCGCGTAGTCGCTGTCTCCGCCGGCCAGCGCCTCGCGGATCAGCGACAGGTTGCGGTAGAGGCGCGGCGCTTCGGCCCGCTCGGCGTCCGACAGGTAGCCGTTGCGCGAAGAGAGCGCGAGCCCGTCGTCGGCGCGGCCAGTATCGACCGGCACCACCACCACCGGGCTGTTCAGGTCTTCGACCATGCCGCGGATCACCGCCAGCTGCTGGTAGTCCTTCTTGCCGAAGCACGCGAAGTCGGGCTCGACGATGTTGAAGAGCTTGGTCACCACGGTGGCGACGCCGCGGAAATGCCCCGGGCGGAACGCGCCGCACAGCTCGTTCTGCAGGTTGGGCGGCTCGACGTTGTAGGCCTGGCGCACGCGCGGGTAGAGCTCGGCTTCCGTGGGGAAGAACAGCACGTCGACGCCGGCAGCTTCAAGCTTCGCGCAGTCTGCGTCGAAGGTGCGCGGGTACGCGTCGAAGTCTTCGCCCTGGCCGAACTGCAGGCGGTTGACGAAGATGCTGACCACGACCTTTTGCGCGTGGCGGTGCGCCTCGGCCACCAGCGCGAGGTGGCCGGCGTGCAGGTTGCCCATCGTCGGCACGAAAGCCACCGTGCCGGCGTCCTTGCGCCAGTTGCGCAACTCGGCGATCGAACGGATCACTTGCATGGGAGCACCCTTTCTCAGAAGCAGTGTTCGGCGGCCGGGAAGCTGCCGTCGCGCACCGCGTTGACGTAAGCCTCGACGGCGCCCTGGATGCTGCCCGCCTCGGCCATGAAATTCTTCACGAAGCGCGCCTTCTTGCCCGGGTAGACACCCAGCGCGTCGTAGAGCACCAGCACCTGGCCGGACACGTCCGGGCCCGCGCCGATGCCGATGGTCGGCACCCGCACCACCTCGGTGATCTCGCGCGCGAGCGGCGCCGGCACGCATTCCATCAGCACCATGCTCGCGCCGGCGTCGGCGAGCGTACGCGCGTCCTCGACGATGCGGCGGGCGTCGTCCTCGCTGCGCCCCTGCACCTTGTAGCCGCCGAAGGCGTTGACGAACTGCGGGGTGAGGCCGATATGCGCGCACACCGGCACGCCGCGCTCGACCAGGAAGCGTACGGTCTCGGCCATGTACGCGCCGCCCTCGAGCTTGACCATGTGCGCGCCGGCCTGGATCAGGCGGCTGGCGTTCTCGAATGCCTGCTGCGGGCTTTGCTGGTAGGCGCCGAAGGTCATGTCGCCCAGCACCAGTGCGTTCTTGGTGCCGCGCGCGACGCAGCGCACGTGGTATTCCATTTCCTGCTGGGTGACCGGCAGCGTCGAGTCGCCCCCCTGGATCACCATGCCCAGCGAATCGCCGACCAGCAGGATGTCGACGCCGGCCGTATCGAGCAGGGTCGCGAAGCTGGCGTCGTAGCAGGTCATCATGGTGATCTTGCGGCCTTCGGCCGCCATCTTGTGCAGCGTGCTGACGGTTGTTTTCATCTTTACGGAAGTCTCCATGGATGGACGGGACTGCGCGGCGACGGCTTGTGGCCGCCGCCTCAAGCGCTCTTGTTGAAGTAGCTGCGCTGCCCGCGCATTTCGCTGATGCAGCGCAACAGTAATTCAAAATCTTCGCGGCCCTCAACCAGGTTGAGGTGGTCGGTGTTGACGATCAGTAGCGGCGCGCCTTCGTAGCGGTGGAAGAACTGCTGGTAGGCCGCGTGGATCCGCTTGAGGTAGCCCTCGGGGAACGGCGTCTCGTACTCGGCGCCGCGCTGCGCGACACGCGACAGCAGCACGTCCTCGGACGCTTCGAGGTAGATCACCAGGTCAGGCGACGGGTACGCCGGCAGCAAGGCCGGCGCCATGCGCTGGTAGAGCGCGAATTCGTCCGCGTCTAGGTTGGCCTGCGCGTAAAGCGCGTCCTTCTCGAACAGGAAGTCCGACACCACCGGCACCCCGCACAGCTCGCCGCTGATCATCAGCCGCGCGGCGGCCTGGCGCTCGAGCAGGAAGGAGAGCTGGGTCGAGAGCGCGTGGTGCGCCATGCTGCGGTAAAAACGCGGCAGGAAGGGGTTGCGCTCGGGGGCCTCGGCCAGCAGGTCGACCTGCCAGTGTTCGGCCAGCCGCCTGGCCAGCGTCGACTTGCCGGCGCCGATCGGCCCTTCCACCACGACGTATCGCAAAGGATGCATGCGGGACTCCCTCAAATGACAAGCGACTTACGATAGCGCCGACAGCCGCTCGATGCCACCCTTATCCAGCGCCGAGGCAAGGTCGGCGGCCGCGCCGTGGCCGGGAATGACACAGTCCGGCGCGATCTCTGAGAGCGGCACCATCACGAACGCACGCTCGTGCATGCGCGGGTGCGGCAGCGTCAGCGCGTCGTCTGCGCACTCGGTGCCCTCGTACAGCAAGAGGTCGAGGTCGAGCACGCGCGGGGCGTTGCGGAAGCTGCGCACCCGGCCGAATTCGGCCTCCAGCGCCAGCAGCGCCGCGAGCAAGGCTTGCGGCGAGAGCGTGGTGTCGACGCAGGCGACCGCGTTGACGAAATCGGGCTGGTCCGCGTAGCCGACCGGCGCGGTGCGGTACAGGCTGGAGGCGGACACGAGGCGGGTGGCCGGCAGCGCGGCGATCCCGTCGAGCGCGCGGCGCACCTGCACGGCGGGCGAGGCGAGGTTGCTGCCCAGCGCGACATAGGCGAGGGTCAAGCCGTCTCTCCGTCTGCCTGCGGCTTCTTGCGGCGCGGCCGGCGGCGGCGCTTCTTGGCCGGGCCTTCGTCGTCGTGCACGTTGTCGACCAGCGCCTGGCGCGCGTCGGCGTCGGCGCGCTGGAACGCGGTCCACCAGTCGACCAGCGGCTGCGGCACCTCGCCGGCAGCGCCCCTGAGCGCCAGGAAGTCGTAGGCGGCGCGGAATCGCGGCTGCTCGAGGAAGCGGAACGGGCGCGCGCCGGCACGCGAAGTGAAGCGCGGCTGCTGCACCCAGATCTCGCGCATCGTCGTGCTGAAGCGGCGCGGGATCGCAAAATCGTTGTCCTGCGTCGACTCGACGTCGGCCATCGCCTGCGCCAGCGCCGGCACCGGCTTCTCGCCCTCGGCCTGCAGCTCGCGCCAGCGTTTCTCGACCTGCGGCCACAACAAGGACGCCAGCAGGAAGCCGACCGACACCGGCCGCTCTTCGCGGATGCGCGCGTCGGTGCTGTCGAGCGCGCGGCGCACGAAGCTGCCCTCGCCCATCTCGGTGAGCACCGCGTCCAGCAGCGGGAACGCGCCTTGCGCCAGCCCCTCGTCGCGCAGCTTGGCAAGGCACGCGTAGGCGTGGCCGCTGAGCAGCAGCTTGAGCAACTCGTCGAACAGGCGCGCCGCCGGCTCGTTGCGCAGCAAGGCCGCGTGCTGCGCGATCGGGCGGCGGGTGCCCTCGTCGATCTCGAAGCCGAGCTTGGCCGCCAGGCGCACCGCGCGCAGCATGCGCACCGGGTCTTCCTGGTAGCGGCGCGCCGGCTGGCCGATCATCACCAGCTTTTTCGCCTTGATGTCGCGCATGCCGTTGTGGAAGTCGACGACGCTCTCGTCGGCCGGGTTGTAGAACAGCGCGTTGACGGTGAAGTCGCGACGGTGCGCGTCCTCTTCCTGCGAGCCGTAGCTATTGTCGGCCATGATGCGGCCTTCCTCGTTGCGGCGGCCGACTTCGCCGCCGCGGAAGGTGGTCACCTCCAGCGTCTCGGGGCCGACCATCACGTGCACGATCTTGAAGCGGCGGCCGATGATGCGCGAGCGGCGGAACAGGTGGTGGACCTGTTCGGGGGTCGCGTTGGTCGCGACGTCGAAGTCCTTGGGCGAGACGCCGAGCATCAGGTCGCGCACCGCGCCGCCGACGACGAAGGCGGAGAAGCCCGCCTCCTGCAGCGTCGAGGTCACGCGCAAGGCGCCGCGGCTCAACTGGTCGCGACGTATGCCGTGCATGGCAAAGGGAATGACTTTGGGCCTGCTGCGGCCACCACCCAGCGCACTGGGCAGGGCGAGCACTCGCCGGATGAACTTGCGGATCATGTGGAAGCGGATAGCGGATTTCGTTTTTGGCCACGGGACGCCGCGGCAGACATTCGGCGGATTATAGCGTGAAACACCGTCCCGCATAGAGCTTGACACGCCCACGCGCCGCAACATACGCTGCCGTTGCTGTCCGGGTTTCACCATCCGGACGGTCCAACGGGGCGCAAGCCCCGGCGCCGATTTAATCGACAAATTGCAGGGCGCCAGAAAAATCCTGCTAAAGCGACGCCTGCGCGTACGCCGGGCGAGCACATGAGGCGACCCCGCGCGACGACAAGGAAAGACCATGTACGACTGCCAGACCGACACCTATACCGACTTCCAGTACGGCCAGACCGGCCGGCCGCCCCCCCCGCGCAGCGGCCTATGCGGCCCGCTCGAGGCGATCAGCCCGGAGCCTGCCAGGCAAAGCACCCTCTCCCGCCTGGTCGCGCACGCCAGCGCCTTGGGCTACGAGTGCCGCCACCACGGCGAGCGCGTGCGGGTGCTGGACGTCAGCCTCGAGCACGCGCTGCAGCTTGACGCGGCCTTCGGCGCCGAGCTTGCCATCCGCTGCGAGCTGCGCATAGACGGCTTCGTGCCGCTGCCGGGCTAGGACGCGGCGCGGACAAAAGGGAAAGGGCCCGCTACAATAGCGGGCTTTCCCCGTCCCGACTTCCCCCCATGCTGTTCGAACTGAACCGCGCACCGCGTGGCGCCATCGCCAGCGAAGCGCGCGCGCTGATCCACCTCGCGCTACCGATGATGATCGCGCAGATCGCCCAGGTCGGCACAGGCTTTGTCGACACCGTGATGGCCGGCAACGTCAGCACCGACGACCTGGCCGCCGTCTCGCTGGGCTCCAGCGTATTCATCACCGTCTACGTCACGCTGATGGGCGTGGTCGCCGCGCTCAACCCCATCCTGTCCCACCTCCTGGGCGCGAAAGCGCACGCGCGCGTCGGCGAGACCGGCCGCCAGGGCCTGTGGTTCGGCCTCCTCATCGGCGTGATCGGCACCTTGCTGATGTTCGCCAGCATGCCGCTGCTGCGCGCCTGGCTCGACCTGCCCGCGCATGTGGAAGACATGACCGTGCTTTACGTCGCCGGCGCGGCCCTGGGCATGCCCGCGGCGATGATGCACCGCAGCCTGCACGCGTACGCGTCCAGCCTTGGCCACCCGCGGCCGATCATGCTGGTCAGCCTCGCCGCGCTCGCGCTGAACATCCCGCTCAACTACATCCTGATCCACGGCCTGTTCGGCCTGCCCAAGCTCGGCGGCGCAGGCTGCGGCTGGGCGACCGCCCTGGTGTTCTGGTTCAACGCGCTGGCGCTGTTCGCGTATATCGCGAAGACGCCTGCGCTGCAGAAATACGCGCTGACCGCGCGTTTCTCGCGCCCCGATTTCGCGCGCTTCGGCGAATTCCTCAAGCTGGGCGTGCCGATCGGCATGTCGTTCTTCGTCGAGGTGAGCCTGTTCTCCTTCATCGCGCTGCTGGTCGCCCAGCTCGGCACGCTGGTCGTCGCCGGCCACCAGGCGGTGCTCAACTTCACGACCATCATCTACATGCTGCCGCAGAGCCTGTCGGTCGCGCTGACCGTGCGCGTCGGTCACGCGGTCGGTGCCGGCGACTACCTGAAGGCGCGCTTCGCCTCCGGCGTCGGCCTCGTCACCGGCCTTGTCGCCTCTGCCATCACCATGGTCGCCGTGCTGTTGCTGCGCGAGCCCATCATCCGCATGTACACCAACGACCCGCAGGTCGTCGCGCTGGGCCTGACGCTGCTGTGGTTCGCCGCCGCCTACCAACTGACCGACGCGGTGCAGACGGTCGCCTCCGGCGCACTGCGCGGCTACAAGCTCACCCGCGTGCCGCTGGCGATCCACCTGTTCTCGTTCTGGGTGCTGGGGCTGGGGCTGGGTTACGTGCTCGCCCTGACCGACTACCTGGTGCCGGCGATGGGCGTGACCGGCTTCTGGGCCGCACTCGTCATCAGCCTGAGCGCTGCCGCGCTGTTCCTCGTCTACTACCTCGCACGCGAGAGCCGGAAAAGGCTCGCGCGCCAAGTCTCCGTGAAGGCCGCCGCATGACCCTGACCGTCCGCCAAGACGTTTCGCTTCGCCCGTTCAACACCTTCGGCCTTGACGCGCGCGCCGCGCACTACGCGGAACTGTCTGACCTCGCCGACCTGCCCGCGCTGCTGGCGCACACCACCTACCGGCAAGGGCCGGTGCTGTGGCTGGGCGGCGGCAGCAATATGCTGTTCACCCGCGACTGGGCAGGCCTGGTCGTGCGCGTCGCCACCCGCGGCGTACGCGTAGTCGAAGACGCCGGCGACCGCGTCATTATCGAGGCAGCCGCGGGCGAAACCTGGCACGACTTTGTCGGCCACACCCTCGCGCTGGGCCTGTCGGGCCTGGAGAACCTCAGCCTGATCCCGGGTACGGTCGGCGCCAGCCCGGTGCAGAACATCGGCGCCTACGGGGTCGAGGTGAAGGACAGCATTACCGAGGTGGTGTGCGCGGACCTTGCCGCCGGCGGCGCCCTGCGCGTGCTCTCCAACGCCGAGTGCCGCTTCGGCTACCGCGACAGCGTGTTCAAGCACGAGATGGCCGGCCGCCTGCTGGTCACCGCAGTACGCTTCGCGCTTACGCGCGGCGGCGTGGCCAATACCGCCTACGGCGACATCGGCGCCGAGCTCGCCGCGCGCGGCATTGGCGCACCGACGCCGGCCGAGGTCGGCGAGGCGGTGTGCACGATCCGCCGGCGCAAGCTGCCCGACCCGGCCGTGCTCGGCAACGCCGGCAGCTTCTTCAAGAACCCGGTGCTCGACGCGGACGCCGCCGCGCGCCTGATCGAACGCCACCCGACGCTGCCGCACTACCCGGCGCCGGGCGGGCGCGTCAAGCTGGCCGCCGGCTGGCTGATCGACCAAGCCGGGCTCAAGGGCTACCGCGCGGGCGACGCCGGCGTGCACGAAAAGCAGGCGCTGGTGCTGGTCAACCATGGCGAGGCCAGCGGCGCCGAACTGCTCGCCCTCGCCCGTCGGGTGCAAGAGACGGTGCGCGAGCGCTACGGCGTCGAGCTCGAACCCGAGCCGCTGGTGATCTGAGTCAGGCGCGCAAGAGCGCCGCGCCGTAGAGCACCATCGCCGACGCGAACGCGGCGAGCCACGCGAACGAGCGCAGCGTCGGCCGGTCGGCGATATAAAACACGCCGTGCAGCACGCGGCCGGCGACAAACACCAGCGCCGCCGCGTCGACCAGCGCCGGCGGCAGCTGCGTCACCCACGCGGCGAACAGCGCGCCCAGCCACACCGGCAGTGCTTCCCACGCGTTCTGCTGCGCCCAGTTCGCGCGCTGCCGGTAACCGACGGCGCGCGCGAGCACCTCGCGCGGACGGGCGTTGTCGTACGGCGCGCCCGCCTTCGCGCACACCGTCCACACCAGCGGCAACAAGGCCGCGACCAGCAAGCTTGCCAGCGCCAACTGCATCAATTTGTCCCCGGATCTTCCTCAGTCTTCGCGCCTGAGGTAATGCGCGTCGTCGAACGTCGACACCCACTGCGGACGGTAGACCACCAGCACCGCCGCCATCAGCCCGGTCATGAACGCCTCCGACCAGGACAGCAGGAAATAAAACGGCAAGCCCTCCTCCAGCAACACGTCTGCCGGGTACGCACCGGCAAGATGGAGCTGCGCGAGGGCGGCGAGCGACGCGAAAAGCAGGCTGCTGCCACCGCCGACAAAGGCGACCACGAACAGGTAGACGAAGTAGTTGGCCGGCAGGTGGCGCCGTGCGAGCACGAACACCGCCCACACCCACGCCACCGGCACGCACGCCATCGCGATGAAGTTGGGCCCGAAGGCCAACAGGCCTGCCTGCCCGACCACGCTGACGGCCGCGATCACCAGCGCGAGCGAGACGAGCGCCGCCGCCGGCCCGCCCATCAGCGTCAGCAGCGCAGCGCCCAAGAGATGGAACGACAGGCCCTCGCGCACGCCGCCCGACATCAGCCACGCGGCGAGCACGCAGACGGTCGCGCCCGCGAGCGCGCCGGCCAGATGGGGCGCCGGCGGCCGCGTCCGCAGCCACGCCAGCGCGAGCGACAGCACGCAACATGACAGCACGGCGCTGGCGATCAGCCACCCTGCAGGAAACGGCGCGGCGAACAGGTTCATGGCAATCGGGTTTTATTTGTCATCGCCGGATGATAGCAGAGCGGCACGACACCCGGCCCCGCCGCACGGTAGAATCCCCCTTTTGCCGTCACGGACCCGACCATGCCCACGCTTCCTGCCGCCCACCTGATCGCCGCCGACGTCAGCCGTGCCCTCGCCGAAGATATCGGCGCGCGCGACTGGACCGCCGAACTCGTCGACGAACACGCCAACGGCCGCGCCCGCGTCATCGCGCGCGAAGCCGGCGTGATCGCCGGGCAAGCCTGGTTCGACGAAGCGTTCCGTCAGGTCGACACGCGCTGCCGCGTGCTGTGGCTCACCAAGGAAGGCGAAACCGTAGAGGCCGGCCGCACGCTGTGCGAGATCGAGGGGCCGGCACGCGCGCTGCTGACCGCCGAGCGCACCGCGCTGAACTTCCTGCAACTGCTCTCCGCCGTTGCCAGCGAGGCGCGCCGCTACGTCGACGTGCTCGCCGGCACCCGCGCGCGCGTGCTCGACACCCGCAAGACGCTGCCCGGCCTGCGCTTCGCGCAGAAGTACGCGGTGACCGCCGGTGGCGGCTGCAACCAGCGGGTCGGCCTGTTCGACGGCATCCTGATCAAGGAAAACCATATCGCGGCGGCCGGCTCGATCCGCCAGGCGCTGATGGCCGCGTTCGCGCTGGCGCCCGAGGGGGTCAGCGTGCAGGTGGAAGTGGAGACGCTTGCCGAGCTTGACGAGGCGCTGGAGGCCGGCGCCCGCCTCGTGCTGCTCGACAATATGTCGCTGGACGAGATGCGCGAGGCGGTCGCGCGCAGCGCGGGCCGCGCCGAACTGGAGGCATCGGGCGGGGTAAACCTTGAGAGCATCCGCGCGATCGCCGAGACCGGCGTCGACCGCATCTCGGTCGGCAAGCTGACCAAGGACGTGCGTGCGCTCGACCTGTCGATGCGCTTCGCCTAAGAGCGTATTCACGCTCTCGCGAGCGAGGGCGAGACAAGGCGAAAACGGCTGAGAAAGCGGAATGTACAGGTGTTACATGAGCATTTCGAAGCCGATTTCAACGCTGTATCGTCGATGCGCAGCAGATCGTGAACAGGTTCTAAGCGGAGTCGGAGAGGCAGGCGGCCAGTTGGTAGAGCATGCCGGCGGTCGCCCCCCAGATGAAGCGGCCCTGGTAGTCGAGCGCGCGGAACTGGCCTCGCAGGCCGCCACGCTCGAACGGGTGGGTCTGGTAGCCTGCAAGGTTCAGCGCAAGCTCGAGCGGCAGCTCGAACACCTCGGCGACTTCGCCCGGGTCGGCCGCGAGCGCAAGCGGCGGCTCGGCCACCGCCACCACCGGGTGGATGCGGAACCCCGACAGCGTCGGGTAGGCCTCCATCACGCCGGCCACCCTCACCCGCGCGGTATCCAGCCCGACCTCCTCGTTCGCCTCGCGCAGCGCGGCGGCCACCACGCCCTCGTCGCTCGCCTCGACCTTGCCGCCGGGAAAGCTGATCTGCCCGGCGTGGCTGTTGAGCTGCTCGGAGCGCCGCGTCAGCAGTACCGTGGGCTTGCCCCGGTGCCAGACCAGCACGATCAGCACCGCAGCCTCGCGCAGCGCCACATGCGCGGGAAAGGCCTGCGACAGCTCGGGCGACGGCGGCCGCGGCGCCTGACGCAGGCGCGCGCACAGGACTTCGTGCGCGGCACGCGGGTCATCCAGCCGCCACAGCGGCGTCTCGGGGTATAGGCGAGTCATGCTCTTATCTTGATCGCCAACCAAAAAAAACGCCAGCCGGATTGGTTGGCGTTGCTGTTCGCGTCCTGTCAGCGCCCCATCGGCAGCGCGTCGCCCTGCAACAAGGCACGCAACCACGGCGGCAGATCGGGGACGCGCGCCGCGCACAACACGATGCCGCCCATGATCGCGGCGAAACCGGCCAGATGGAAGACCGCCAGCGTCTCGCCAAGGAAGGCGAACGACAGCAGGCTGGACGCCGCCGGCAGCAGGTTCATGAAGTTGCCGGTACGCTCCGACCCCAACTGGACGACGGCGCGGTTATAGAACACGTAGGCGAGCACCGACGGGAACACCGCCAGGTAGACCACGGCGGCGGCGGTCTCGCCGCTCCACAGCGCGGGCACCAGCGTCGCCGGCTCGAACACCAGCGCGAGCGGCAGCAACATGGCGGTCCCCAGCGCCGTCTGCACCAACAGCAAGACGCTGCCGTCCAGCCCGCGCGGCAAGGTGGAAACGATCAGCGTGTAGATCGCCCAGCACAGGCTCGCGCCCAAGAGCCACATTTCACCCGCCCCCATCCCCTGCTCGATCAGCGCCTGCGGCCGCCCGCCGGTCGCGATCAGCAAGGCCCCGGCCAGCGCGCAGGCGACACCGGCCCACGCGCGGGCCGGCAGGCGCCGCCCAAGCAGGGTCGCGCCCAACAGCAGGATCCACACCGGCGTGAAGGTCTGCAGCGCGGCCGCGCTGGTCGCGCTGGCGCTGGCGACGCCCAGGTAGATCAGCGCGTTGTTGCCGACGATGCCGAACAGCGCGAGCCACACCAGGCGGTGGCGTACCGCCCACAGGGCGGCGCGCTCGCGCACCAGCGTGCGGCAGACAAAGGGGAACAGCACGACGGTCGCCCCGCCCCAGCGCCATAAGGCGAGCCACAGCGGGGTCAGTTCGGCGCGGAACGCGCGGGCGATCACGACATTGCTCGCCCAGAACAGGATGGCAAGAACGACAAGCAGCACCGGACGGGCGGTGCTGCTGGGAGCGGGGGACGGCATGGCAGTGCAGGACAAGGAAAACGGAAGAAGCGCGGATACTAAGCCCGGCCCCTTCCTGTCACCTTGATCTCGCGCAAGATTGTATACAATCTACAAACAAAGCAACAAAACGCCCCATTGAGGCGATCAGTCGCGGAAATTATTGAACTGCAACGGGAAATCGGTCACTTCCTTGCGCATCATCGCGATCACTTCCTGCAGGATGTCGCGCTTGGCGCCGGTGACGCGCACCGATTCGCCCTGAATGCTCGCCTGCACCTTGAGCTTGGAGTCCTTGATCATACGGGTCAGCTTCTTGGCAAGTTCGGTCTCGATGCCTTCCTTGACCGTGATCACCTGCTTGGCCTTGTTGCCACCGATCGTTTCGAGCTTGCCGTGGTCGAGGCAACGCACGTCGATGCCGCGCTTGGAGAGCTTGCCCAGCAGGATGTCCTTGACCTGGTCGATCTGGAATTCGGAGTCGGCGTAGATCGTCAGCACCTTGTCGGCCTGTTCGATCTTGGCGGACGAGCCCTTGAAGTCGTAACGGGTACCGACTTCCTTGACCGACTGCTCGACGGCGTTGCGCACTTCGACGAGATTAACTTCGGAGACGATGTCAAAAGACGGCATGTTGAAATTCCTTGGGGGGTTGGGCCGCACATTCTAGCGCCACGCAAGCCCCACAGCAAAAAGGGCCGCAGCGAGCGGCCCTGCCTGCCCGTCAACAAAAAGGACCGCCTAGGCGGTCCTCCATGTCCATTTCCCTGTCCCAACGGCGGGACTCGATCTCGCGCAGCGCGTCGTTACGCGCCCTGTCCTGCTGTGAACACTTCTGCGGTCCGCCGACGGCACGGTTGCGGATCGCCTTCATCATCAGCGCACGGTCACGCTCCATCAGAAACTCGCTTCGATTCATACAGCCTCCGATCGCAAGAAGACAGGGAAAGGCAGCGTCAAACCTCCTGATCACGGCACTTGTGGCACCGCAACACAGCCACCTTATGCGCAAAGGCCGGCAAATGCAATCCTGCTTACAGGCTGCGCCGCTCGTACACCGCCTGCGCGAGCGTGCCCGGGTCGACGTGTTCGAGCTCGCCGCCCAAGGGCATGCCGCGCGCGATGCGCGACAAGCCCAGCCCCCGCCCCTTCAAAAGTTCGGCGATCAGGTGCGCGGTCACCTCGCCCTCGGCGGTGAAGTTGGTCGCGACGACCACCTCGCGGGTCACCCCGTCCAGCGCGCGCGCGGCGAGCTTGTCGAGGTTCGCCTCGCGCGGGCCGAGCCCGTCCATCGGCGACACCCGCCCCATCAGCACGAAGTAGAGGCCGTCGAAACAGCGCGCCTGCTCGAGCATCACGAGGTCGGCCGGCATCTCGACCACGCACAGCAAATCCTGCCGGCGGGTCGGGTCCGCGCACAGCGCGCACACCGGCGTCTCGCTGAAGGTGTTGCAGCGCTCGCAGTGGGTCAGGCGCGTCAGCGCGTTGTCGAGCGCGCGCGCCAGACGCTCGGCGCCGGCCTGGTCGCGCTGCAGCAGATGGTAGGCCATGCGCTGCGCGGACTTGGGACCGACCCCGGGCAGCACCTTGAGCGCGGACACCAGCGAGTCGAGTGAGGGAGGATTCTTCATGCGCGAGGACAGCGAGAGGGTGCCGGCGCGGCCAGGGCCGCGCCGGGGATGCGGATCAGAACGGCAGCTTCATGCCCGCCGGCAGGTTGAGCCCGGCGGTAAAGCCGGCCATCTTTTCCTGCGAGGTCGCTTCGGCCTTGCGCACGGCGTCGTTGAACGCGGCGGCGATCAGGTCCTCGAGCATCTCCTTGTCCTCGGCGTCACCCAGCAGGGAGTCGTCGATCGACACGCGCTTGACATCGTGCGAGCAGGTCATCACCACCTTGACGAGACCGGCGCCGGACTGGCCCTCGACCTCGACGCGGGCGAGCTCTTCCTGCGCCTTCTTCATATTGTCTTGCATTTGCTGGGCCTGCTTCATCAGGCCCGCGATCCCGGCTTTGCCGAACATGGTAACTCCTCAAACAACGGGTTGAATGGTATCCGCCAGCAGCGTCGCACCGAATTCGCGCATCAGCTGCTGGACTTTGGGATCTTCCTCGAGGCAGCGCCGGGCCGCCTCGCGCGCTTCGCCGCGCTCGCGCGCGCCGCGCATCGCCGGCGTCTCGGCGCCGGTCTCCTCGACGACGACTTCGACGGCAAACGGCCGGCCGAAATGCTCGGACAGCACCGCCTTCAGTTTTTCCTGGTAGTCACGCCCGGCCAGATGACGGAACGCCTCCGGCACCGCAAGCCGGAGCGCGCCGTCCCGCCAGGCCTTGAGCACCGCGTTCTGCGCGAGCATGCGGGCGCTGCCCATGCGCGGGCCGACGCCGGCGACCAGCGCAGGCCAGTCGCCGTCGAACACCGGCTTCTCCCGCTCTTCGGCCAGCAATTCGGCCGGCACGTAGCTGTCGGCGTCCTCGTCTACCGGCGGCGCCTCGTCGGGCAGCACGTCGCCGTCCCGCTCGTCGTCGGCCTCAGGAGCGCTATCCGGCACGGGCGTCAACCCGTCCGGCCCGGCCTCGGCGTAAGCGGGCAGCGACGGCTCGGCCGCTGGAGCCGGTGCCGGTGCAGCCGCTGCGGGCGCCGGCGCGGGTTCGGGTTCGCTGTCCGCCTCGGCCGACGGCTCGGCGGCTGCCGCTGCCTCAGGTTCGGCCGGACGGGCCGCCGGGCGTACCGGCTTGGCATCGTGTCTTGCCAACAGCGCGCGCGCCTCGTCCATGCCGCTGCGCGCGACATGCGCGGCGGCGGCCGACGGCGGCGGCGCGGACGGCGCTTGCGTGCGCGGCGCGCGCTCGGCCAGCTCTGCCTGGTGCACCGGATGGAAGGCGAGCATGCGGATCAGCGCCATCGTGAAGCCGGCGTGCTCGTCCGGCGCGAGCGCAAGGTCACGCCGGCCGTGCACCGCGATCTGGTAGTACAGCTGCACGTCGGCCGGCGCCATCGCGTCGGCGAGCGCGAACAGGGTGTCGCGCTCCGGGTCGTCGTCCGCGATCGCCGCAGGGACGGCCTGCGCGAGCGCGACCTGCTGCAACAGCACGGTCAATTCGGTCAGCGCGGCGTCGAAACCGACACCGCGGTCGGCCAAAACCTCGGCCTCGCGCATCAGGCGCACGCCGTCGCCGGCGGACAGCGCCAACAGCAGGGAAAACAGGTAGCTGCGGTCGACCGCGCCCAGCATCGCGCGCACGCCGTCTTCGCGCACTTCGCCGACGCCGTAGGCGATCGCCTGGTCCAGCAGCGACAGCGCGTCACGCATCGAACCCTGCGCCGCGCGTCCCAACAGCGCGAGCGCCGGCGCCTCGAAGGCGACACCCTCGACGTCCAGCACATGTGCGAGGTGGCCCGACACCTGCTGCGGCGTCATGTTGCGCAGGGAAAACTGCAGGCAGCGCGAGAGCACCGTCACCGGCACCTTCTGCGGGTCGGTGGTCGCCAGGATGAACTTCACGTGCGAGGGCGGCTCCTCCAGCGTCTTCAACATCGCGTTGAACGCGCTCTTCGAGAGCATGTGCACTTCGTCGATGATGTAGACCTTGAAGCGGCCGAAGGTCGGCGCGTACTGGGCGTTCTCCAGCACCTCGCGGATATTGTCGATGCCGGTGTTCGACGCGGCGTCGATCTCCAAGAGGTCGACAAAACGCCCGGCGTCGATCTGCCTGCACGCGTCGCATACGCCGCACGGCTCGGCGCCTATCCCCGTCTCGCAGTTGAGGCTCTTGGCGAGAATGCGCGCGATGGTGGTCTTGCCCACCCCGCGCGTGCCGGTCAGTAGGTAGGCGTGGTGTAGGCGCTCGCCGGTCAGCGCGTTGCTCAGCGCACGCACGACATGCTCCTGGCCGACCAGGTCGGCGAAGCGCTTGGGACGCCACTTGCGGGCGAGGACTTGATAGCTCATGGGGGACGATTCTAGCAGGAAGACGGCGGCACGAGGATGACCGCGTGCCGCCGCCGCGTCAGTCGGCGACCGTGCCGGCCATCGTCTGGGCGAGGTAGCGCTCGCGGATCTGCTCGGCCAACTCCTCGGCCGCCTTCGCGTACAGCGTGCTGCGGTTGTAGCGGGTGATCGCGTAGAAATTGTTCAGGCCAAGCCAGTACTCGGTGACGCCGGGAGCGACCTCGAGCGGGAACAGCACCGCCGGCACGTTGTCGGCGACTTCACCCTGCGGGACGACGCCCATTTTCTTTAGTTCGCCCACCGTGTAATGCAGGTTGAACTTGTCCGAGACCAGCGCGTCGATCTTCGGCCCCGGCGTGACCACCGCCGGGATCACCACGTCGTCGCCCTTCTGCCAGCCGTGCACCTTGAAGTAGTTGGCGACGCTGCCGATGGCGTCGGCCGGATTGTCCCAAATGTCGCGGTGGCCGTCGCCATCGAAGTCGACCGCCCACTTGCGGTAGCTTGACGGCATGAACTGCGGCCAGCCCATCGCGCCGGCGTAGCTGCCCTTGAGCAGGAGCGGGTTCTTGCCCTCCTCGCGCGCCAGGCGCAAAAACTCGGTCAGCTCGCCCCGGAAGAACTGCGCGCGGCGCGGGTAATCGAAGGCGACGGTCGACAGCGCGTCGGCGACGCGGAAGCTGCCGGTATTGCCGCCGTAGCGCGTCTCAATGCCGATGATGGCGACGATCATCTCGGGCGGCACGCCGTAACGGCGCTCGGCCGCGGCGAGCACCGGCGCGTGCTGTTGCCAGAACGCTACGCCGCCGTCGACGGTCTTTTCGTTGAGAAAGCCCGGGTGGAACTGGTACCACGGGCGCGAGGTCGACGGCTTGTCGAGCGCGCGTATGATCGCGGGCTTGGTTTCCACGTTGGCGAATACCGACTCCAGGTAGGGGCGGTCGAAGGTGCCGCTGGCCACCTGTTCGTCGATATAGCGCTGCACGTCGGCACGGCCAAGGAAATCGGCGTCGGCAACGGCGCTCAGGGGCAGTAAGGCAAGCAGCACGGCGAGCGTGCGGCGGGTAGTCAGTCTGGTCATTCCGGTCGGGACATCCGTATCAATGGCTGTAGGAAAGCGCGCTGGAAACCAGGCGCGAAGTGATGTCTACGATCGGAATCACATGCTCGTAGTTCATTCTGGTCGGCCCGATCACGCCGAGCGAACCGACGACCTGTCCGTTGATGCGGTAAGGCGCGCTGACCACCGAGCAGTCGCCAAGCGGGGTCACGCCGGACTCCTCGCCGATATACAGGCTCACCCCCTGCGCGTTGCGGCTTTGCTCGAGCAGGTTCAGAAGTTCGGTCTTGCGCTCGAAGGCGGCAAACAGGTCGCGCAAGCGGGTCAGGTCTTCCGACAGGTCGCGCACATTCAAAAGGTTGTTGCCGCCGGCGATCACCATCGCGCCGGTCTGCTCGGCCAGCGTCTGGCGGCCGAGGTTGATCGCCAGCGCCATCAGCGAGCTGATGTCCGACTGCAGGGTGCGCAGTTCGGCCTCGACCCGCTCGGACGCGCTGGACAAGCCCTGTCCCGCGTAATGCTGGTTGATGAAGTTGGCCGCCTCGACCAGCTCGGACGGCCCGTAGTCACGCTCGGTGGTGAGGATGTGGTTCTGCACGTCGCCGTCCATCGTCACTAGGATCAGCAGCACCCGCCGCTCCGACAGGCGCAGAAACTCCATCTGGCGGAAGGCGATGTCGGCGCGTTGCGGGGTGACCACCACCCCGGCGAAATGGGTGAGTTCGGAGAGCACCTGCGAGGCGGCCTGCGCCAGCCTTTGCGGGCTGTCCGGGTGCAGGTTGTCCTCGAGTTCGCGCACCAGCGCGCCCTCGAGCGGGCCCAGGGTGAGCAGGCGGTCGACGAACACGCGGTAGCCGCGCGCGGTCGGCACCCGCCCGGCCGAGGTGTGCGGCGACGCGACCAGCCCCATCGCCTCCATGTCGGCCAGCGCGTTGCGGATCGACGCCGGAGAGAGTTCGAGCCCCGCCAGTTGCCCGAGCGTGCGCGAAGGCACGGGGGTGCCGTCGACGATATAGCGTTCGACGAGGGTCTTGAGCAGGCGTTGGGCGCGTTCGTTCAGCATGGTTTCATTCTGCCGCATGGGCGTGTCCGAATCAAAGTGGGCGCAAACACCCGCAAAACAAGGGGCCGCGCCCGAAGTCGAAACGGCGGCGCCAGTTATGCGATAATCGTCCGGTTAATGACCCCAGCCGTATTTGGAGACTTGCATGGCCGACGACAACAAACGCGCCGATGAGAAAAGCAAAGCCCTGAGCGCCGCGCTCGCACAGATCGAAAAGCAGTTCGGCAAGGGCTCGATCATGCGCATGAGCGACAACCAGATCCAGGAGAACCTGCAGGTCATCTCCACCGGTTCGCTCGGCCTCGACCTCGCGCTCGGCGTCGGCGGCCTGCCGCGCGGCCGCGTCGTCGAAATCTACGGCCCGGAATCGTCGGGCAAGACCACGCTGTGCCTGCAGGTGGTCGCCGAGGCGCAGAAACTGGGCGGCACCTGCGCCTACATCGACGCGGAAAACGCGCTCGATCCGGTCTACGCGCAAAAGCTCGGCGTCAACGTCGAAGACCTGCTGATCTCGCAGCCGGACACCGGCGAGCAGGCGCTCGAGATCTGCGACATGCTGGTGCGCTCCGGCGGCCTCGACGTGATCGTGATCGACTCGGTCGCGGCGCTGGTGCCCAAGGCCGAAATCGAAGGCGAGATGGGCGACAGCCACGTCGGCCTGCAGGCACGCCTGATGAGCCAGGCCCTGCGCAAGCTGACCGGCAACATCAAGCGCACCAACACGCTGGTGATCTTCATCAACCAGATCCGCATGAAGATCGGCGTGATGTTCGGCAACCCGGAAACCACCACCGGCGGCAACGCGCTGAAGTTCTACGCGTCGGTGCGCCTCGACATCCGCCGCGTCGGCGCCATCAAGAAGGGCGACGAAGTGCTGGGCAACGAGACCCGCGTCAAGGTCGTCAAGAACAAGGTCGCCCCGCCGTTCAAGCAGGCGAACTTCGACATCCTGTACGGCGAAGGCATCAGCCGCGAGGGCGAGATCGTCGAGATGGGCGTCGAGCAGGGCTTCATCGAGAAGTCGGGCGCCTGGTACAGCTATGGCGGCCAGAAGATCGGCCAGGGCAAGGACAACACCCGCGTGTGGCTGAAGGACAACCCGGCCATCGCCGGCGAAGTCGAAGCCAAGATCCGCGACAAGGTCGGCGTGAGCACCGCCGTGGTGGCCAGCGAAGGCGACGACGAAGCGCTCGCCGACGACATGTTCTGAGCGTGGCCGAAAAAAGCCTGATGGCGCGGGCGGTCGAACTGCTGTCCCGGCGCGAGTATTCGCGCCGCGAACTGTTCGCCCGCCTCAAGCCGCACGCGGCAGACCCGGACGAAATCGAGGCGGTGCTCGCCGAACTTGCCGAGCGTCACTGGCAGTCGGACGAGCGCTACGCGCAGGCGCTCGCGCAAAGCAAGCAGGGACGCTGGGGCAGCACCCGCCTCGCGCAGGCCCTGCGCAGCAAGGGCGTCGACCGCGACACCATCGCCGAGGCGCTGGACGGGATCGACGACCTGGCCGCCTGCCGCGGGCTGTGGCAGAAAAAGTTCGGCACAGCCCCCGCCGACGCGCAAGAGAAGGCTAGGCAAATGCGTTTTCTCGCCGCGCGCGGCTTCCCGGCCGACGTGGTACGCAAGGTGCTCGCCGAAGCCGGCCACAGTCACGACGACTAAACGGCCTGCCAACGCCGCAAATGCTTGCGTCCGCCCCCCTGCCCTTGCCACAATCCGGACAAGGCTGCCCGCCCCGCGCACCTCAGGGGCCAACCATACAATTCGTATCGCGATAGCACACAATGAAAACCTCCGAAATCCGCCAGAAATACCTGGACTTCTTCGCGTCCAAGGGACACGAAGTGGTCGCTTCGAGCTCGCTGGTCCCGTGGGAAGACCCGACGCTCCTGTTCACCAACGCCGGCATGAACCAGTTCAAGGACGTGTTCCTCGGCTTTGACAAGCGTCCGTACAGCCGCGCGACCACCTCGCAGAAGTGCGTGCGCGCAGGCGGCAAGCACAACGACCTGGAAAACGTCGGCTACACCGCACGCCACCACACCTTCTTCGAGATGCTGGGCAACTTCAGCTTCGGCGACTACTTCAAGCACGACGCGATCCGTTACGCCTGGGAATTCCTGACCGACCCCAAGTGGCTCGGCCTGCCCAAGGAAAAGCTGATGGTCACCGTCTACGCGTCGGATGACGAGGCGTACGAGATCTGGAACAAGGAAATCGGCGTGCCGGCCGACAAGATCGTGCGCATCGGCGACAACAAGGGCGCACCATACGCGTCCGACAACTTCTGGCAGATGGGCGACACCGGCCCGTGCGGCCCGTGCACCGAGATCTTCTACGACCACGGCGCCCACATCTGGGGCGGCCCGCCGGGAAGCCCGGAAGAGGACGGCGACCGCTTCATCGAGATCTGGAACAACGTCTTCATGCAGTTCAACCGCACCGAAGACGGCACCATGAACCCGCTGCCCAAGCCCTCGGTCGACACCGGCATGGGGCTTGAGCGCATCTCGGCCGTGCTGCAGGGCGTGCACGCAAACTACGAGATCGACCTGTTCCAGTCGCTGATCCGCGCCGCCGCGCGCGAGACCAGCGTGCCGTTCAGCCTGGACGTGCCGAGCCTGAAGGTGATCGCCGACCACATCCGCGCCTGCGCCTTCCTGATCGCCGACGGCGTGGTGCCGTCGAACGACGGCCGCGGCTACGTGCTGCGCCGCATCATCCGCCGCGCGATCCGCCACGGCTACAAGCTCGGCCAGAAGGGCCTGTTCTTCCACAAGCTGGTCGCCGACCTCGCATCCGAGATGGGCGACGCCTACCCCGAGCTGCGCATCCGCCAGGCGCAGATCGAGGACGCGTTGAAAGCCGAAGAGATCAAGTTCGCCGAGACGCTGGACAAGGGCATGGGCCTGTTGGAGTCCGCGCTGAAGGACAGCCCGAAGGAGCTGGGTGGCGAGACCGTGTTCAAGCTGTACGACACCTACGGCTTCCCGGTCGACCTGACCGCCGACATCTGCCGCGAGCGCGAGATCGGCGTCGACATGGAAGGCTTCGAGCGCGAGATGAACGCGCAACGTGAACGCGCGCGCGCCGCGTCGACCTTCAAGATGGCCGGCAACGTCGAGTACAGCGGCGCCGACACCTGCTTCGAGGGTTACGCCGAGCACAGCAGCGAGGCTCGCGTGCTGGCGCTCTACAAGGACGGCCAGCCGGTCGAGGCGCTGGCCGCCGGCGACGAAGGCATCGTCGTGCTCGACAACACCCCGTTCTACGCGGAAGGCGGCGGCCAGGTCGGCGACGTCGGCGAGATTTCGGTCACGGGCGGCGTGGGCGCGCTGTTCGACGTCACCGACACCCAGAAGATCCAGGCGGCGGTATTCGGCCACAAGGGCGTGCTCGCCCGCGGCGCGCTGAAGGTCGGCGACGAAGTGGTCGCCACCATCGACCTGCACAACCGTCTGGCCACCGCGCGCAACCACTCGGCGACCCACCTGTTGCACACCGCGCTGCGCCACGTGCTGGGCGAACATGTCGCGCAGAAGGGTTCGCTGGTGACCCGCGAGCGCACCCGCTTCGACTTCTCGCACGGCGCGGCGGTGACCGCGGACGAGATCGCCGAGATCGAGCGCGTGGTCAACCGCATCGTCGCGCACAACGTCGACGTGAGCGCGACCGTGATGCCGTACGACGACGCGATGAAGGCTGGCGCCACCGGCCTGTTTGGCGAGAAATACGGCGACGAGGTGCGCGTGCTGAAGATGGGCGAGCACTCGATGGAACTGTGCGGCGGCACCCACGTGAACCGCACCGGCGACATCGGCTTCTTCAAGATCGTCTCCGAAGGCGGCATCGCCGCCGGCGTGCGCCGCATCGAGGCGGTGACCGGCGAAGGCGCGGTGCTGTGGGCGCAGGCGCAGGATGCGATGCTGAAAGACGCCGCCACCGCGCTGAAGGCGCAGGGGGTCGGCGAAGTCGTCACCAAGATCGGCGCGCTGCAGTCCGACCTCAAGGCGCTCGAGAAGGAAATGGCCAAGCTGAAGGTCAAGCTTGCCGCCGCCGCCAGCGCCGAGCTCGCCGAGAACGCGACCCGCATCGGCGACGCGAAGCTGATCGTCAGCGAACTGGAAGGCCTCGACAACGCGGGCCTGAAGGAAACCGCCGAGAAGCTGAAGGACCGCATCGGCAGCGGCGCGCTGGTGCTCGCCACCCAGATCGACGGCAAGGTCGCGCTGGTCGCCGCGGTGACCGCCGACCTCACCGGCAAGCTCAAGGCCGGCGAGCTCGTCAACTTTGTCGCCCAGCAGCTGGGCGGCAAGGGCGGCGGCCGCCCGGACTTCGCGCAGGCCGGCGCTACCGACGCGAGCGGCCTTGCCGAAGCGCTCGCGAGCGTCGAGGCATTTGTCGGCGGCAAGCTGTAAGCGCCCGCAGGCAAAACGACAGGCCACCCCGCGGGGTGGCCTTTTTCATGCGTGCAAAAAAACAGCCCGGCGCGCACGCGGCCGGGCTGCTGGACGGAAGTGGCGGGCTCAGCCCTCGGCCGGCGGCGTGTCCGCGCCGGTGCGCGATTGCGGCACGCACGCGCGGATCGCGTGGATCAGCTTGCGGTAGACGCCGTGCGGGCCAAGCTTCCCGGCGATGCCGGAGTGCACCAGTTCGAGACGCACCTCGGGGCTCGCGTCGCACAGCACCACGCGAACGCCGCGCTCGGCCAGCTTGTCGCAGACTTCTTCCAGCGTGGAGAGCCCGGTACCGTCGATGAAGGGCACGCGCTTGAGGCGCAGGATCAGCACCCTCGGTTCGGTATGGGTCTCGCCCAGCGCGCGCGCGAAGGTCTCGACCGCGCCGTAGAAGAACGGCCCCTCCACCGAATACACCAGCACGTCGTCGGGCAAGGCGTCGACGCCGTGGTGGCGCAGCTCCATCGCCAAGTCGTCGCCCTCGACACGCTGCACGTCGACCGACAGCGCCATCTTGCGCAGGAAATGCAGCGTCGCCAGGATCACGCCGATATTCACCGCCACCACCAGATCGGTGAACACGGTCAGGAAGAAAGTGATCAGCAGGATCGCGACATCGGCGCGCGGCGCGTGGGTGAGCATGTGCTTGAAGTGGCGCAGTTCGCTCATGTTGTAGGCGACGACGAACAGGATCGCCGACAGTGCGGCCAGCGGAATGTTCGCCGCCGCCGGCGCCAGCACCAGCACGATCAGCAGCAGCAGCACGCAATGGGTAATGCCGGCCAGGGGCGACGAGCCGCCGTTACGGATATTGGTCGCCGTGCGCGCGATCGCGCCGGTCGCGGCGAAGCCGCCGAACAGCGGGGTCACGATATTGGCGACGCCCTGCCCGATCAGCTCCTGGTTCGAGTTGTGGCGGGAGCCGGCCATGCCGTCGGCGACCACCGCCGAGAGCAGCGACTCGATCGCACCCAGCATGGCGATGGTGAACGCGGGGCCGATCAACTCGACCAGCAGCGCCGGCGTCACCTGCGGCATCTCGAAACTGGGTAGGCCCTGCGGGATGCCGCCGAACGCGCTGCCGATGGTCGCGACACCGTCAAACACGAAGACCGACTGCAGCAGGGTAGCGACCACCATCGCGACCAGCGGCCCGGGCAGGCGCTTGAGGTAAGGGATTTTCGGCGTGAACACCACCAGCGCGAGGCTCAACAGCGCAAGGGCGGTGGTCGCCGGGTGCAGGTCGGGCAAGGCCTGCACCAGGTGCCAGAATTTCTCGTGGAAGTGCTCGCCGGAAACGGCAGGCAAGCCGAAGAAGTCCTTCCACTGGCCGACCCAGATGATCACGCCGATACCGGCGGTGAAGCCCACGATCACCGGCGCCGGTATGAACTTGATCACCGCACCCATGCGGGCCAACCCCATTGCCAGCAGGATCACCCCCGCCATCATCGTCGCGATCTGCAGGCCAGCGATGCCGTACTTGGCGGTGATCGCGGCGAGGATCACGATGAAGGCGCCGGTCGGCCCGGCGATCTGTACGCGGCTGCCGCCGAACACAGAGATCAGCAGGCCGGCGACGATCGAGGTGTACAGGCCCTGCTCGGGCTTGGCGCCGGACGCGATGGCGAACGCCATCCCCAGCGGCAGGGCTACGACGCCGACGATCAGGCCGGCGACGATATTGTTCAGCCACTGCGCGCGCGTATTGAAAAGGCCGGCGCGCTTGGCTTCCAGCAAGGCAATCATCGGTTTACCTTCAAAGGTTCAAAATGAAAGCGGATGATTATAGTCTTATCAATAAACCCGTAAGCCACCACAAGGCGGACAGCCATTGGAATGGCACTTTATCGACATTGGGCGACGCAAAAGACCAAGCCATCCTTTGCATTCAGCATATACAAGTTGACGCACCTCGCCCACCTTTGCCGATGACGCCCAGGCCTTTGAACCCGCACCAATAAAAACGGAGCCCCATCAGGGGCTCCGGTACAAGGCGCCGCCATCGCGGCGACGCAGGGAGGATCAAACCGCCGGCGGGTCGTTGCGCGTCTTGTACAGCGAGTAGAGGACACCGGCGAACAGCAGGCCGAAGGTCACGCCCAGCGACAGCGGTGTCGGCACTTTCAGCGCGACCATCCCGATATCGTTCAGGTAGACCAGCGCGACCTTCACGCCGATGAACACCAGCACCAGCGACAGCGCGTACTTCAGGTAGTGGAAGCGGTGCACCATCGCGGCCAGCGCGAAGTAAAGTGCGCGCAGACCAAGGATCGCAAAGATGTTCGACGTGTACACGAGGAACGGGTCCTGCGTGATCGCGAAGATCGCCGGGATGCTGTCGACCGCGAAGATCAGGTCCGCGCTCTCGACCAGTACCAGCGCGAGCAGCAGCGGGGTCGCCCACCAGCCGCGTTCGAGGCCGTGCGCCTCGCCGCGCACCCAGAATTTCTCGCCGTGCAGGGTCGGCGTGAAGCGCATGTGGTTGCGCAGCCAGCGGTACAGCTTGTTGTGCTCGATGTCCGGGTGCTCGTCGTCGGCGAACAGCATCTTGACGCCGGTGAACACCAGGAAGGCGCCGAACACCATGAGCACCCACTGGTACTGCGCGACCAGCACCGCGCCCAGCCCGATCATCACCGCGCGCATCAGGATCACGCCCAAAATGCCCCAGAACAGCACGCGGTGCTGGTAGATGCGCGGCACGGCGAGGCTGGAGAAGATCAGCGCGATCACGAACACGTTGTCCATCGACAGCGACTTCTCGACCACGTAGCCGGTCAGGTAGGCCATCCCGGCGTCCGCCCCCTTGTACCACCAGATCCAGCCGCCGAAGGCCAGACCCAGCGCGATATAGAACGCGGACAGCTTCAGGCTTTCGCTGACGGTGATCTCGCGCTGCTCCTTGTGCAGCACGCCCAGGTCGAACGCGAGCAAGGCGATCACGATCAGGAAGAACATCAGCCACACCCACAGCGGGTAGCCGACAAACATCACAGTCATCAATTCCATGGTTCACTCTCAATGTTGGCCGCACCGCACAAACGCCACGGTACGCTGCCAGTGTACACCCGAATTGATTATCGAATAATGCGGATTAATACTAACAATAATCCCATTTTTTCGAATGATTAGACAAAAAAACGGGCCGCAAAGCGCCCCGGGAGCAAAACCACCAAGGGTGGAGAGAGGGAATCCGTTTAGCGGGCAGCCAGGCGCGCGAGGCGCTCTTCGATGCTCGGGTGCGACGCGAACAGCGCCATCAGGCCACCACCGCCGGCGATGCCCGACGCGGCCATGTTCTGCGGCAAGGCGCCCGGGGTCAGGCCGCCCAGACGCTGCAGCGCGTGGGCCATCGGCACCGGCGAGCCCATCAGGGTGGCGGCCCCCGCGTCGGCGCGGAATTCGCGCTGGCGCGAGAAGTACATCACGATCATCGACGCGAGGATGCCGAACAGGATCTCGCAGACGATCACCGTCACGAAGTAACCGATGCCGGTGCCGGACGACTCCTCGTCGTTGCGGCGCAGGAAGCTGTCGACTAGGTAGCCGACCACGCGGGCCAGGAAGAACACGAAGGTGTTGACCACGCCCTGGATCAGGGTCAGCGTCACCATGTCGCCGTTGGCGATGTGCGCGACTTCATGCGCGAGCACCGCTTCGACTTCCTCGTGCGTCATGCTTGTAAGCAACCCGGTCGACACCGCGACCAGCGAGCTCGACTTGCTCGCGCCGGTCGCGAACGCGTTGGGCGCGCCCTCGTAGACCGCCACTTCGGGCATCGGCAGGTTGGCGCGGGTGGCGAGCTTGTGCACGGTCTGCATCAGCCACGCTTCGGTCTCGTTGTGCGGGGTCTGGATCACCTGCGCGCCGGTCGACCATTTGGCGATGGTCTTGGACATCGCCAGCGAGATGAAGGCGCCGCCGAAGCCGAGCACGGCGGAGAACACCAGCAGCATGCCGAGGTTGAGGCCGTTGGCGGTCAGGAAGCGGTTGATGCCCAGCACCTGCACCACCACGCTGAGCACCAGCATCACCGCGATATTGGTCGCGATCAGCAGAATCACGCGTTTCACTTTGTCTTTCCTTTCAGGTTCATGGGCCGGTAGACCGAGCCCACTGACATAAGTTCATGTTAGCGGAGATGATTGAATGATAAAATCGGATAATTTCTGAGAATAAATCCGAGTTTTTCAGATGATAGAGACCCTGAACTACCACCACCTGCGTTACTTCTGGGCCGTCGCGCGCGAAGGCAGCGTCACCCGCGCCGCCGAAAGGCTGGGCATGAGCGCGCAGACCGTCAGCGGCCAGGTGTCGCGGCTGGAAGCCGCGCTCGGGCAGGCACTGTTCACGCAGGTCGGCCGCACGCTGGAACTGACCGAGGCCGGCCGTGCCGCGCTCAGCTACGCCGACCAGATCTTCCTCTTGGGCGAGCAGCTGACCGACGCGCTGCGCGACGCGTCGCTCGAGCGTACGCTGCGCCTGAGCGCCGGCGTCGCCGACGTCGTCCCCAAGACGGTCAGCTACCACCTGCTCGAACCGGCGCTCACCGCAACCGACGCCCTCAGGCTGACCTGCCGCGAGGGGAGCTTTGACGAGCTGCTGAACGAGCTGGCGCTGCACCGGCTGGACATCGTGCTCTCCGACCGTCCGGCGCTGGCCGGACAGGCGCAGTTCGAGTCGCACCTGCTCGCGCGCTGCCGGGTCGGCATCTACGGCACGCCGGAATTGGCACACCGCTTCCGGCAAGGCTTCCCCGCTTCGCTCGCCGGCGCGCCGCTGTTGATGCCGACCCGCGACAACGTGCTGCGCGGTCAGGTCGAGGCGTGGCTCTCGGAAATCGGCGTGCGCGTGCGGGTAGTCGGCGAATTCGAGGACGGTGCGCTGATGAAGACCTTCGGCGGGCGCGGTTTCGGGCTGTTCCCTGCCCCGTCGTTTGCCAGCGCCGACATCACCGGCCACTTCGGCGTCGAGAAGGTCGGCGACATCGACGGCGTGTTCGAGCAGTACTGGGCGATCGCCAACCGCAAGAAGATCCGCCACAAGGCGGTCGCCGCGATCTGGGCGCAGGGCAGCGACGAGGCGCGCTGATTTCGCGCGCGAGCGCGATCGGCTACAGTGCGCGCATGCTGAACATTCTCCACCTGGATTCGCGGCTTGCCGTCATCGACAAGCCCTCCGGCCTGATCGTCCACCGCTCCGTGCTCGACTGGCACGAGACGCGCTTCGCGCTGCAGCTGTTGCGCGACCAGTTAGGGCAAAGGGTGTACGCGGTACACCGCCTGGACAAGGGCACCTCCGGCGTGCTCGCCTTCGCGCTGGACAAGGACGCGGCGCGCACCCTCGGCCAGGCGTTCGAGGCGCAACAGGTCGACAAGACCTACCTCGCGGTGGTGCGCGGCTGGCCCGACGACGAAGGCCTGATCGATTACGCACTCAGCCGCCGCTACGACGATATCGAGCAGGTGCCGCCCGAAAAACGCGGCGAGGCGCAGGACGCCCGCACCCGCTACCGCACGCTCGCGCGTGCCGAACTGCCGGTGCTGGTCGAACGCTACCCGCAAAGCCGCTACGCGCTAGTCAAGCTCTTGCCCGAGACCGGCCGTCGCCACCAGCTGCGCCGCCACCTCAAGCATATCGCCCACCCCATCATCGGCGACTCGACCTTCGGCCGCGGCGCGCACAACCGCTACTTCGCGTCCGCCTTCGGCGCCGACCGCATGCTGCTGCACTGCGCGCGGCTGACCTTCCCGCACCCGGACGGCGGCACGCTCACCGTCAACGCGCCGGTCAGTGGGCGCTTCGCGCGCGTCATCGGCGAACTTGGCTGGCAGGACGCGCTGGCGGCTGCCTTGCTACAATCCGCCCCCTGAATTTACGGGATACGCCATGCTCAGCTACCGACACGGCTTTCACGCCGGCAACCACGCCGACGTGCTCAAGCACCTGACCGAACTTGCGCTGATCGACTACCTGTCGCTCAAGGGCAAGCCGTTCTGGTATATCGACACCCATGCCGGCGCCGGCGTCTACGCGCTGACCGAAGGCTTCGCCGCCAAGAACGCCGAGTACGCGGGCGGCATCGCGCGGCTGTGGGACGAGACCGACGCGCCCGAGGCGGTGACACGCTACGTCGAGCTGGTGCGCCGGCTGAACACGGACGGCGTGCTTCGCCACTACCCGGGCTCGCCCTGGGTCGCCGCCGAGGCGATGGCCGGCACCGACAAGCTGCGCCTCTTCGAGCTGCACCCGAGCGACGCGCCGCTGCTTGCCGGCAACTTCGACGACCAGAAACGCCGGGTGCAGGTGCAGCAGGCCGACGGCTTCGAGGCGATCAAGAGCCTCTTGCCGCCGCCGCCGCGCCGCGCGCTGACGCTGATCGACCCGCCGTACGAGGACAAGCGCGACTACCAGCGGGTCGCATCGGCGTTGAAAGACGCGCTGCGCCGTTTCGCCACCGGCGTGTACGCGGTGTGGTACCCCTGCCTCGCCCGCCGCGAAGTCGGCGACATGGTCGCCGCCTTGAAGAAGCTGCCGGCGAAGAACTGGCTGAACGTGCGGCTGGATGTTGCAACGCCCGCCGCCGACGGCTTCGGCATGTACGGTAGCGGAATGTTCATCCTCAACGCGCCGTGGACGCTGCCGGCAACGCTCGCCGAAGTGATGCCCTACCTTGCCGGCAAGCTCGCGCTCGATGCGGGCGCGCGCTACGTCATCGAACAGGGCGGCGACCTCTAGGACCGGCTGGGCTCGACCGGCGCAAAGAGTTCGCCTTGGAAACGCCGGCAGCCTGCCCGGCTGAGCAGCGCGTGCTGCGCGGCGGTCTCGACGCCGCGCGCGACCATCTCGACGCGCATCGACTCGGCGAGCGACAAAAAGGCACGGCACAGCGTCGGCGCGCTCTCGCCGTCCATCGCCTCGAACAGCACCCGGCAGTCGACCTTGAACGCGACAAAGGGCTGGTGGCGCAGCGAGAAGAGCGCGGTCAGCCCGCTGCCGAAGTCGTCGAGCACCAGACCCACGCCAACCTTGGCAAGCGCGCACAACCGCTCGCCGACAGCCTCGGGCCGCCTGGCCAATAGCGGCTCGCCGATTTCCAGCTGCAGGCGCGCGGGCGGCACCTCGTGGCGGGCCAGTACGGCGGCGAGTTCGCCGGGGTAATCCGGGTGGTAGAGCTGCGCCTCGCTCAGGTTGACCGCCAGTGTCCACTGCCGGCGCACGGCGTCCCGCTGCCAGCGGGAAAGCTCGGCGCACGCCGCCTCGAGCACCCAGCGCCCGAGCCGGGAGGCTAAGGCACTCTCCTGCACCAATGCCATGATCTCGCGCCCGCGCAACCAGCCATGCTCGGGGTGCTGCCAGCGCAGCAGCGCCTCGGCGCCGGTCACCTTGCCCGCCGCGTCGAACTGCCTTTGCACGTGCAGTTGCAGGGCGCCGTCTTCCATCGCGTCGGCCAGCGCGGCGGCCAGGCGGGCGCGGGCCTCGACCTCGGCCTGCATCTGAGGGTCGAAGAAGCGGATCGCGTGCCGCCCGGCGCGCTTGGCGTGGTACATCGCGAGGTCCGCCCGCTGCAACAGGCTCTCCGGCACCGTCTCGTCGCCTCCGAACAGCGCGACGCCGAGGCTGCCGCCCAGCAGGTGCGCGTGGCCGGACAGCTCGAACGGACGGCACAGTCCGGCCAGGATCTTGCGCGCGACCGCCTCGGCCTGCAGCCCCGCGCCGTGCGCGTCGGGCGCGAGCGCCTCGACCATCACCACGAATTCGTCGCCGCCGATGCGCGCGACGGTGTCGGCGGTACGCACGCAGTCGATCAGCCGCCGCCCCGTCTCGCACAAGACCTGGTCGCCCGCGTCGTGCCCGAGCGTGTCGTTCAGCTGCTTGAAGTAGTCGAGGTCGATATAGATCAGCGCGCCCAGGCGCCGGTTGCGCTGGAAACCGGCCTGCGCGAGCGCCAGCCGGTCGAGCAGCAAGCGCCGGTTGGGCAGGCCGGTCAGCGCGTCGTAGTAAGCGAGGCGGGACGCGCGCTGTTCTGAGCGTTTGCGCTCGGTGATGTCGGCCAGCGCGCCGACCAGCAATACGGGCGTGCCGTCCGCCGCGCGCGCGCCGACGCTGCCGCGCGCCACCAGCCACAGCCACTGCCCGTCGCGGTGGCGGACGCGGAACTCGGTCTCGAAGCGGCCGCTCAAGCGCAGTTGTTCGGCCGCCTCGGCGCCGAGCAGACCGATGTCCTCCGGGTGCACCCGCGCGAGCGCGTCGTCTGCGTCCAGCTCGAACGCGTACGCCGCGTAACCGAACATCCGCCAGCACTGCGCGTCCGCGCGCACCCGCCGGCGCTCGAGGTCGACCTCCCAGCCGCCGACCCCGGCGGCTTGCTGCACCCTGAGGCAGGCGGACAAGCGCGCGCGCAACCGCCCAAGCGGCACGCCCGTCCCCGGCAGAACCCTCGCGCCGCTCACGCGCGCTCCGGGTAGAGTCCGGCGCAAACCGACGTATAGGTGGCCGCGTCGGCGTCCAGCGCGCCAAACAGCGCGCCGCCTTCCCCGAAGCGGCTCGCGACGAACAGGTCGGCACGCGCGCCCGGCGCGCCGCGCCGCATCAGCACGCCCTGCACCAAGAGCGCGAGCGTGCTGGCGACGGTGCGCGCGCGCGCCTCAAGCGCTGCTTCTTCCAGCGAGAGCAGTCGCTGCAACTCGCCCAGCGCGTGCCGCATCGGCTTGTCGGCGGCGACGCCGGCGGCCAGATCGGCCAGCAACACTTCGGCCATTTCCGGCGCCTGGCGCAGCGCGCGCAGCACGTCCAGGCACATCACGTTGCCCGAACCCTCCCAGATCGAATTGACCGGCGCCTCGCGGAAATACCGTGCGAGCGGCCCCGTCTCGACGTAGCCGTTGCCGCCGCACACCTCCATCGCCTCGGCGCAGAGCGCCTCGGCACGCTTGCATACCCAGAACTTGGCCGCCGGCGTCACGATGCGCCGCCAAGCGAGCGACAAGGCGTCCGCCCGCCCGAACGCGGCGGCCAGCGCGAGCGCCAGTCGGCTGGCCGCCTCGGTTTCCAGCGCGAGGTCGGCAAGCACCGCCTGCATCAGCGGCTGCGCAGCGAGCGCGCGGCCGAACGCGTACCGGCAGCGCGCGTGGTGGACGGCCTGCGCGGTCGCGCCGCGCATCAGCGCCGCGCTGCCCAGCACGCAGTCGAGCCGGGTGTAGGTCGCCATCTCGATCAGGGTGCGGATGCCCCGCCCGGCCTCGCCGCACGGCCAGGCCTCGGCGCCGTCGAACACCACCTCGGCGCTGGCGTTCGAGCGGTTGCCGACCTTGTCCTTCAGGCGGGTGATCGCCACACCGTTGCGCGCACCGTCGCGCCGCCAGCGCGGCAGCAAGAAGCACGACAGCGCGTCGTCCGCGTCCGCCTGGCGGGCGAGCACCAGGTGGCCGTCCGCCATCGGCGCCGAATAGAACCACTTGTGGCCGGACAGGCGGTAGCAGCCGTCGTCCGACGCCACCGCGCGCGTCTCGTTGCCGCGCAAGTCCGAGCCGCCCTGCCGCTCGGTCAGCCCCATGCCCAGCACCAGCGCGTGCTTGTCGCGCCACGGGATATCGCGCGGGTCGTAGCCCTCCGCCACCGCCCCCGGCAACCAGGCGACGCCGTAGGCGGACGAGGCGAGCAAGGGCTGTGCGGCGAAGGTCATGGTGGTCGGGCACAGCGCGCCGGCCTCGAGCTGGCCGGCCATGAAGAAGGCCGCGCCGCGCACAAGGAAGCCGTCGGCGTTGCCGCGCTCGGGCATCCGGTGCAGGCCCTCCCTCCGCCACAGCGCCATCAGCGCGTGCCAGGCCGGATGAAAGCGCACCGTGTCGACGCGCTCGCCGCGCGCGTCGTGGCTCACCAGTTGCGGCACGCAGGCGTTCGCGTCGCACGCCCAGCCCGCCGCCTCTTCGCCGGCGAGCACCCGGCCGAACGCGGCAAGGCGGCTGCGCTCTTGTGCGTCACAGCCGGCGAGTACCTGCTGCAACAAGGGGTCGTCGGCCCACGGGTCGGGCAGGCAGTCCGGGACCTGGTTGTTCGGCAAGAAGGCGGGCATGGCGGCATCCATAGGCAGGCGCGTCCGCCGGCATTCGGCGGTGCTGCTCTAAAAATAGCCCTGCCAGCAATAATGACAAGGCGCTAAAAAGAGCGCTCAACCGCCACGCGCCGTGTCGCCGGGTGCGCCGCGGAACAGCCGGTCCTCCAGTTCGCCGACGCTGGCGGCGACGCCGTTGGCGCTCTCGTCGATTTTCTCTGCGAGCCGCGCGAAGCCCTGCTGCTGCGCGTCGGCCTGCTCGGCGAGCGACGCGCTCAACTGGTGCTTGAGTTCGGAAAAGCGCGAGGCTTCGGCCTGCTCGGCCAGCGCGCGCGCGTCGGCGAGCGCGCGCGAATTGCGGCGGGCCTCGAGCAGCACGCCGCCTTGCAGCCAGACGATATAGACGAGGAACAGTGCCGCCTCGATCACGGCGACCCCGAGCAGGATCAGCCCCAGCGGCGCCTGGAAGTGGAAGAAGCCGAAGGAGAGGTCGCTGACGGCGACGATCGCCGGCCAGTTCAGCGCGACAAAGCCAACCGCCAGTACGGCGAACAACAACAGGGCAAACAGCGGCATCGGACGCTCCGGTCAGGCCAGGTGGTGATGACATTCACTTTAGGCGGCCTCCGCGCAGGATGCCCGAACACACGTGGAACTAAAGCTGGAGAAAATATACAATCATTGTATTCCAAAAGACTTATAGATAGACTGTGACTATCAGTGCAATCCAATCAATTAATTGGATTGCAGTATCTGCGCTGCGTAAGATGCACGCATCGAAAGCCAACCGAACCACCCAAAAGGAGAAAACAGCATGATCTCGATCAATTCCGAAGTGAAGCCGTTCACCGCCCAGGCCTTCCACGGCGGCAAGTTCATCACCGTGTCCGACGCTGACCTGAAGGGCAAGTGGTCGGTGGTGTTCTTCTACCCGGCCGACTTCACCTTCGTGTGCCCGACCGAACTGGGCGACCTGGCCGACAACTACGCCGAATTCCAGAAGCTCGGCGTCGAAATCTACGCCGTGTCGACCGACACCCACTTCACCCACAAGGCGTGGCACGACACCTCCGACACCATCGGCAAGATCCAGTACCCGATGATCGGCGATCCGACCGGCACCATCACCCGCAACTTCGGCGTGATGATTGAAGAAGCCGGCCTGGCAGACCGCGGCACCTTCGTGATCGACCCGGAAGGCAAGGTTCAGATCATCGAAGTGAACGCCGGCGGCATCGGCCGTGACGCGCTGGAACTGCTGCGCAAGGTCAAGGCGGCCCAGTACGTCGCCAGCCACCCGGGCGAAGTGTGCCCGGCCAAGTGGAAGGAAGGCGACGCCACCCTGGCCCCGTCGCTCGACCTGGTCGGCAAGATCTAAGCGACCCGCCAAAATCCCGCCGCCCCCCCGGGCGGCCGGGGTTTTCACCGCAAAGCGGCCTCACCCAGGCCGCTTTTCAATGAATGCCCACTGAGGAAACCGTGATGCTCGACGCACAGATCAAGACCCAGCTTGCCGCCTATCTCGAAAAACTGCAGCGCCCGATCGAACTGGTCGCCAGCCTGGACGACAGCGCGAAGGCGCAGGAAATGCGCACGCTGCTGGGCGAAATCGCCGCGCTGTCGGACAAGGTCAGCCTCCGCGACGACGGCCAGCACGCGCTGCGCCCGTCGTTCGGCATCGCGAGCCAAGGCGAAGCGCCGCGCGTCCACTTCGCCGGCGTGCCGATGGGGCACGAGTTCACCTCGCTGGTGCTCGCGCTGTTGCAGACCGGCGGCCACCCGCCCAAGGTCGAGGCCGACACCATCGCCGCGATCCGCGCGCTGCAAGGCCCGCTCAATTTCGAGACCTTCGTCTCGCTGTCCTGCCATAACTGCCCGGACGTGGTGCAGGCGCTCAACCTGATCGCCGTGCTCAACCCGGGGGCGACCAGCACCATGATCGACGGCGCGCTGTTCCAGGGCGAAGTCGACCGCCGCCAGGTGATGGCGGTGCCGACCGTATTCGTCAACGGCGAACACTTCGGCCAGGGCCGGATGGGCATCGAGGAAATCGTCGCCCGCCTCGACACCGGCGCCGCCGGCCGCGACGCGGAAAAACTGGGGGCGAAAGACGCGTTCGACGTGTTGGTGGTCGGCGGTGGCCCGGCCGGCGCTTCCGCCGCGATCTACGCCGCGCGCAAGGGCATCCGCACCGGCGTCGCCGCCGAGCGCTTCGGCGGGCAGGTGATGGACACCCTCGCGATCGAGAACTTCATCTCGGTGAAGGAGACCGAAGGGCCGAAGCTCGCAATGGCGCTCGAAGAACACGTCAAGCAGTACGACGTCGACGTGATGAACCTGCAAAAGGCAACCGGGCTCACCGCGGGCGATCTGATCGAGGTGACGCTGGAGAACGGCGCGGTGCTGAAGAGCAAGTCGGTGATCATCGCCACCGGCGCGCGCTGGCGCGAGATGAACGTGCCGGGCGAGAAAGAATACCGCGGCCGCGGCGTCGCCTACTGCCCGCACTGTGACGGCCCGCTGTTCAAGGGCAAGCGCGTCGCCGTGATCGGCGGCGGCAACTCCGGCGTCGAGGCGGCGATTGATCTGGCCGGTGTCGTCAGCCATGTCACGCTGCTCGAATTCGACAGCGCGCTGCGCGCCGACGCGGTGCTGCAGCAGAAGCTTGCCAGCCTGCCCAACGTGACCGTCGTCAAGAGTGCGCAGACCACCGAGGTGACCGGCGACAACGGCAAGGTGAACGGCCTCGCCTACCTCGACCGCGTCAGCGGCGAGGCGCGCCATGTCGAACTGGAAGGCGTGTTCGTGCAGATCGGCCTGTTGCCGAATACCGACTGGCTCAAGGGCACGCTGGAGTTGTCGAACCGCGGCGAGATCGTCGTCGACGCCCGCGGGCAGACCTCGCTGCCGGGCGTGTTTGCCGCCGGCGACTGCACCACGGTGCCATACAAGCAGATCATCATCGCCATGGGCGAAGGCGCGAAGGCTTCGCTTGGCGCGTTCGACCACCTGATCCGCAGCTCGGCAGGCAACTAAGCCCTGCCCTTCCCGCCAAACCGCCCGCTTAACGCGGGCGGTTTTCATTGCTACCGCCCTCCCGCCCAGGTCCTGCCGAACGCCTGCACAGCGCACGGCCATGCCCGCCGTCTGTGAAATAGTTCACAGCGACTGTCGAGCGCGCAATCTGCGTGCCAAGATGCCGCCCTCCTCATCAGGAACCCTCGCGAAGGTCGCCACCGCGACCGTACGCCAGGATGCACGCGCAAGGCAGGGCCGCGCATCCATGCGCGCAGCCTCCGCATGAACCCAAGCACTCCCCAAAAGGGCTGAACATGAAAAAACTGATCATTCCGCTGTTTGTGGCGGCCTTCTCGATTTTCCCGGCAACAAGCCACGCAGGCTCCGTCGACGGAAAGCTGACCAAGATCCGCGCTTATGAGCAAGGCGGCAAGATCGAATTCAAGTCCCGCGTCCCCAACGTCAGCTTCTCGCTGCGCAAGGGCGACATCCTCAAGGCCATGACCCGCCGCGGCAAGACCCGTGCGGTGGCAGACCTGGAGAAGAACGGCCTGATCATCGACACCGAACGCAAGGCGATGGTGACGCTCGACCGTGTCGGCGACGGCCTGTACATCCGCGGCCGTACCATGACCATGTTTGTCACCGAGCGCGAACTGGAAAACGTCCGCGGCTAAGGCACACGACGCAAAAAAAGGCGCAGCAAGTTCAAACTTGCTGCGCCTTCATGTTTGTCGCCCCTCGCTCAGTCGCGGTGCGCCGCTGCACTCGCCAGTTGCCAGCCGGCCTCGCCGCGGCCGACGGCCAAGGGCCAGCCGTAGACACGGGAGAGCCTTTGCGCGTCGAGGACCATGCAGGGACTGCCGCAGGCGACCAGCCGCCCGCCATCCATCAGCGCAAGGCAGCTTGCGTGGTTGGCGGCCAGTGTCAGGTCGTGCAGCACCTCGACGACGGTGTGCCCCGCGGCGGCCAGCCTTTGCAGCAGCCGCTGCAGCCGGTACTGTTGGCGCAGGTCGAGGTGGTTGGTCGGCTCGTCCAGCAGCAGTACCCGCGCCTGTTGCGCGAGCGCCCGCGCGATGGCCGCGCGCTGGCGCTCGCCGCCGGAGAGCGCGTCGAGCCGCTTGTCCGCCATCGCCTGCAACTCGCACTGTTCGAGCACTTCACCGACCGCGGCACGGTCGGCCGGTTTCGGCCGGGAAAACGGTCCCAGGTGCGGGATGCGCCCCAGCATCACGAATTCGGCGACGGTCAGCGGCAGGCCGGCGGGCACATGCTGTGGCACGTAGGCGATGCGCCGCGCACGCTCGGCGCCGCTCATCGCGTGCACCGGCTCGCCAAACAGCCTCACTTCCCCCCCTTCGGGCGCAAGCAGCCCCGCGAGCAGGCGCAGCAGCGTCGTCTTGCCGGCTCCGTTCGGCCCCAACAGCGCGCATAGCTGCCCGGCGGGCAGCGCAAGGCTGACGCTTGAGAGCACCTCACGCGCGCCCAGGCGCACGCTCGCCGCGTTCACTTCGAAAGCGGTGTCAGCCATCGATCAGGCTCCTTTGCTGGCGGGCGAACATCCAGACGAAAAACGGCGGGCCGGCAAACGCGGCGACCAGCCCGACCGGCAGGTCGACCGGCCACACCAGCGTGCGCGCCAGCGTATCGGCCGCGAGCAGGAACAGCGCACCCGCCCACGCCGAGAGCAGGATCAGCCGGCGGCGGCAGCCGCCGACCAGCACCGCGACCAGGTTGGGCACCATCATGCCGACAAAGCCGATCACGCCGGAGAGCGCGACCGCGCCGCCGGTCGCCAGCGCCGCGCCGATGGCGGCCAGGCGCCGCGTGCGGCGCACGTCGACGCCGAGCGAGCGCGCGGCGTCCTCGCCCAGCAGCAGGCAGTCGAGGTCGCGCGCGATCCACAGCAACAGCAGCAGCCCCGCCAGCGCGGCCGCCGTGCACGCGATAAGGCGCTCGCCGGTCGCCGCGGCGAGGTTGCCGGCCAGCCACGCGCTGGCCGAGCGCAGCGTCAGATCGTCGGACATGAAGAGGATCAGGCTGATCAGCGCGCCGCAGAAGGCGCCGACCACCAGCCCCATCAGCAGCAAGCCGGCAAGGCCGCCGCGCACCAGGCGCGACAGCGCGAGGATCAGCCAGGTCGCCGCAAGGCCGCCGCCGAAGGCCGCCAGCGGCAAGGACAGGCTGCCCGCGCCCAGCGCGAGCACGCACACCACCGCGAGCGCGGCGCCGCTGGAAGTTCCGACCAGCCCCGGGTCGGCCAGCGGGTTGCGGAACAGCGCCTGCAAGGCGGCGCCGCTGGCCGCGAGCGCCGCGCCGACCGTCAGCGCGGTCAGGATGCGCGGCACGCGCAGCGCCTGTGTCAGCGGGTCGGCCAAATCCGGCCAGGCCAGGCCCCCGCCCTGGCTTGAGAGGGCGAGTAGCGGCAGCAGCAGCGTCGCGGCAGACAGGGCCGCACACAGCAGCGCCATCGGCCCCATGCGGGCACCCCCGACCGGTCGCGCAAGCGTCAGCGCCATGTCACAGCCTCCGCAGGCGGTCGACGACGGCCGGGCTATCCAGCGTGACCATCATCGCGTCGCGTGCGCTCATCTCGACGACCTTGCCGCTGCGTCCCGCCGCGGTCGCGGCGATTTCCGGGCGCTTGGCGAACTGCGCGGCACCACCGTGCACCGGCGTGTTGTGCGCGGCCAGCACGATCACGTCCGGCGCGAGCGTGCGCCACGCCTCGCGCGACAACACCTTGTAGCCCTGGATGCCGGCTGCCGCGTTGACGCCGCCTGCGGCAGCGATCAGCGTGTCGGCTGGCGTGCCGCGCCCGGCGACCATCGCGCCGTCGTAGCTGACGAGGTAGCGGCGGGCGGTCGGCTTGCGGGGCGACATCTTCGCCTGCCAGTCGCGCGCCAGCGCGTCGGCCGCGGCGCGCTTGTCGATCAGCGAACCGACCCGGCGGATCGCTTGCGCAAAATCGCTACCATCCTCGGCGAGCGACACCTGCTCGGCGCGTACGCCGACCGCGCGCAGTTGCGGCCACAGCGTCGGCGGCTGCGCCGCGCTGCTGCCGATCGCCAGCGTCGGCCGGCTGCTCGCGATGGTCTCGGCCGACAGCGAGCGCATGAAGCCGATCTCGCTGGCGTGCGCCAACTCACGCATGCGGCTGGCACGGTCGCGGGCGACCACCTCGCCGGAGGCACCGAGCGCGACGACGATCTCGGCGACGTCGCTGGTGAGCACCGCGATGCGCTCGGCCGCGTGCGCGCCGGGGGCGAGCACGCCTGCCGCGAGCGCGAAGGCAAGCAGGCTCTTACGCATCTTCGCCCTCCAGCACCGAAAGTTCGCACAAGAGCTTGCGCCACTCGGGCCGCTCGCTGTGGCCACCCTTGCGCTCGCCGAACAATGTGAGCAGGGACACGCCGGCGGCGTCGAACAGTTCGAGCGAGGTGACGACACCATTCTCGCCCGGCTTGTGGGCGACCCACGCCTCGGTCACCTTGGGCATGTCAAGGTGCAGGCTGAAGGCAGGGTCGAGGATGTTCAGCCAGTTGCCGCGCACCTCGACCCGGTCGATGGTGCCGGTATGGATCTGGATCACCCCGCCGTTGCCGGCAAACGCCATCATCGGCACCCGGGTCGCCGCCACGCGACGCAGCAAGGTCTCGACCGCGTCGGTGCGCACCCGCCACGCCTGGCCGGGCGGCGCGAGGCGGAAGGCCTGGCGACGCGAGAGCCGGTGGCGACGCAGCAGCGAATGGAAGCCGTGCACGTCGCGCAGGGCCAGCCATTCGGCCTGGAACGCCGCCGCGTCGATTTCGCTGTCGGCAAGTTCGGCCGCTGCCGGCGCGGCAGGCTCGGGGCGACACTCGCTGCGCCCGCTGGCAAAGCGCGTGACCAGCGCGTCGAACGCGGCAACGTCGCTGTCCGGGCGCAGGAACACCTTCTGGATCGCGGTGCCGTGCTTGTCGAAGAACTGCAGCGAGCGGCGCTCGCCGCGAGCGTCGTTGGTCACCAGCGCATACGCGTACGCCCAGCCGTAGAGGAAGAAGCGCAGGTCGATCACCTCGTTGATCGCGAGACCGACCTTGCCTTCAAACTGGACGTTGCCGTAGCGCCCGACCAGTTCGTGCACGCAGGCGTCGTTGCGCGCGAGCGCCATCACTTCGCCCAAGGGCTCGATCGCCGAGAGCAGCGCCGGTAAATCCGCCGCATCCAGCGCGGTCGCGCCCGGGTCGGCGTGCACGAGTTCGCACTCGGTGACGCCCAAGTGACACGCGGCGTCGCGCGGGTAGACGCCGGGCACCTGTTCGCGCAGGCGGGCGAGTTGTTCGATCAGGCTCAGGTTCGCCATGTCCATGGTGGTTCTCCTTGTTGCAGGGGGCCGTTCTGCGGCTTCAGAAGTTGTACGAGTAGCTCGCGCTGACGTTGCGGCCGGGCTGGGTGTAGCGGTCCAGCACCGTGTCGTTCGCGGCAAGGCCGCGCACGTCGGCGCTGTTCCAGTACTTGCGGTCGGTCAGGTTGAACACGCCGACGCGCAGCGTGCTGTGGCGGTCGGGTTGCCAGTACGCGGTCAGGTCGAGCGTCGCGTAGCCGGGCGCCTTGAATTGCCCTTCTTCGGCCACGCGGCGCTTTTGCGCGACGGCCTTGACGAAGGCCTCGGCGCCCCAGCTTTCGCTGTCGTAGCGCAGGCCGGCCACCGCGGTCAGCGGCGCGACCGAGTTAAGCGGCCGCTCGTCACTCTGGTTGCTGCCTTGCGCCCAGGCGACGCTGCCGGCGAGGCGCCAGCCCGGGGCAAACCGCCAACCGGCCTTGGCTTCGGCGCCGTGGATGCTGACGCGACCGATATTCTGGTACTGCGACTCGAATGTGCCGGGGAGCCCCGCGCTACCGATGCCGTTGCCGTTGCTGTCGCCCGACAGCGTCACCAGTTCGATGAAGTCGCGGTAGCGGTTGGCGTAGGCGGTCAGCCCGAAGTCGACGTCCGCCCACTGACCCTTGAGGCCGAGTTCGACGCCGCGGCTGGTTTCCGACTTGAGGTGCGGGTTGGCGACCACCTCGTAGCCGTGCGCCTGGTTCGCGTACGCCATGTTCGCGTCGTCAAACGGCGGCGCCCTGAACCCGGTCGAGAACTGCACAAAGCCGGTGTAATGTCCGGCGAACGGCACGGACAGGCCGAACTTCGGCGAGAACGCCTGATCGCTGAACGAAGGCACGGCACCGCCCGGGTTGGCGTTGAGGTAGGCCTGATCGGTGTGGGCACGCATGCGGTAGTAATCCCAGCGCAGGCTGGGCGAGGCGAGCACACCGCCGGGCAGCGCGATCTCGTCCTGCACGAAGACGCCGACCCGGTCGGACGTGCTGTCCGGGAAGGTCTTGCTCGGGAAGGTTTCGCCGCCGACAACATTGCTTGTGCTGCCGTTCGCCTTGATCTCGACCTTTTCGCGCGGGCGGCTGGTCTCGGTGCGGCTCCCGTCCAGCCCCCACACCAAGCTGTGTTCGAGGCCTGCCCAATTGAAACGCTGGCGAGCGTCGAGGCTCAGGCCGCGGCTGGTTTGCTCGAAGCCGTAATCGGAGACGCGGCGCGCGCCGTCGCTGCGCCACTCCAAGCTGTCGTCACTGTTGTCGAGCTTCTGCGCGTACAGCTTGACGTCCAGCTGTTCGAGCGCGCCCAGATCCTTACCCTGCCACGCCAGCGAGACACGGTCGCGGCGGACGGTATCGGTGGCGTCCAGCCGGTCGACACCGGCAACGCTGACAGGCCCCATCTTGCGTGGCGCGGTGCGCGCGCTGACGACGTCGATGTCAGTGCTGCGGCGGTAGTGTTCGAGCGCAAGCTCAAGCCGCTGGCCGGCCAGTGGCTGCCAGCCAAACTTGGCGAGTACGCTGTCGCTCGTCCAGTCCTGCGGGTTGGGGGCGGTGCGCGTCTTGGCGCTGGCGGGCGTGCTCGCGTCGTTGTCGCCCTGGTTACTGGTTTCGTGGCCGCGCCGGTGCGTCGCCAGCAGCATGGCGTCGGTGCGCTCGCCTTTGAGCGCGAGCTTGGCCGAGAGGCCAGCCGAGTCGTCGGCCGACGCGCCAAGAACTTTCACGCCGCCACCGACAGCCTCGCCCGGCGCCAGCAGGTCTTCCGCCTGCAAGGTGCGGTAGCCGACCACCCCGCCGATCGCGTCCGAGCCGTACAGGCTGGAGAACGGGCCCTTGACGATGTCGATCGCCCGCAGCGTCTCCAGGTCGATGTACTCGCGGCCGGAAACAAAGCCGTTGGCGTTGCCGCCGCCGGCGTAGGCGTCGGGCAGACGGATGCCGTCGACCAGCATCAGGATTCGGTTGCCGTCGATACCGCGGATGGTATAGCCGGCGTTGCCGCGTCTGGCCGGGTCGCTGGCGACCTCGACGCCCGGCTCGTACTTGACGGCTTCGGCCATGTCTTCGGCGAGCGTCGCGTCGAGCTTGTGGCGCGACACCACCACGGTGTTGGGTGCCGTCTCGGCGAGCGATTTCTCGCTGCGGTGCGCAGTCACCTCGACCGTTTCCATCCTGTCCAGTTGGACCGAGGTTTCGGCGAAGGCCGGCCACGCCGAGGCGAGGCCGATGAAGAGCGGGGTCAGACGAAAGCGGGCCATGCAAACTTCCTTGTCGGGTTGTTGGCTGGCTCGCGCTGGGCGCTGGCTGGCTGGGCGGGGTGGGCCCCGGGTTTACTTGATCAGGATCAGCTTGTTATTGCTGGTCAGGCGTAGCCGGTAGATTTCGCCGGCGTGCTCGATGGTCACTTCGCGAGCGCGGCCGAACAGCCGCGTGCTTTGCAGATGCGGACTTTCTACCGGCTTGGGCGCCGTGGGCGGTGTCGTGTGGTTCATGCTGTCCCTCGATGATTTTTTCAAATGATAACGATTATCATTTCTCAAGACAACACCAGAAACAACAGTGTTGCAATTGCGACACATTCTCGTTTAGCCTGAAAAAAGCCAGCCGCCGCCAGCCATCCTCACCCCTGAATCGCTGGAGACGAAATGTACGACACCCTGCCCGAGCCCCTGCCCTTCAAAGAGCGCCGCGCGCTGATGCCGATGTGGGGGCAGGCGCCTCTACCTGAAGAGCGCTGGCCGGCAACCTGGCAATCCCTGCAAGGGCAGCCGCTGCCCCGTGACAGCCTCGCCTACGTGCATATCCCGTTCTGCGCGAACCACTGCGTGTTCTGCGGCTTCTACCGCAACGGCTGGAAAGCCGAGACCGCGTCGCGCTACGTGGACCGGCTGATTGCCGAGATCGAGCACGACGCGGCCAGCCGCCAAAGCGGCGGTCAGGTCAGCGCGCTCTACCTGGGCGGCGGCACGCCGACCCTGCTCTCTGCGCACGACCTGGGCCGTTTGCTGCAGGCTCTCAGGGCCAAGCTGCCCTTGAGCGACGACTGCGAGATCACCGTCGAGGGCCGCATCTCGCACTTCGGCGAAGACAAGGTCGACGCCTGCATCAAAGCTGGCGCCAACCGCTTCTCGATCGGCGTGCAGACCTTCGCCACGCACATCCGCCGCCGGCTCGGCCGCAAGCACCCGGGCGACGAAGCCGCCCGCTACCTTGAATGGCTGGCCGCGCACAGCGGCCAGGTCGTCGTCGCCGACCTGATGTTCGGCCTGCCCGGCCAGGACGACGGCCTCTGGCGGCAGGATCTCGCCACCGCCTTGTCGCTGGGGCTCTCCGGCATCGACGTGTACGCGTTCAACCTGATGCCGCAACTGCCCATCGTGCGCATGATCGAAAAGGGCGCGCTGCCGCCGGCCGGCTCGCTCACCGAGCAACTTGCGCAGTACCGCACCGCCTGCCGCGAGTTCGCGCAGGCCGGCTGGGCGCAACTGTCGAACAGCCATTTCGGCGCGCCGTGTGCGCGCGAACGCAACCGCTACAACCTGGCCATCAAGGCCGGCGCCGACTGCCTCGCCTTCGGTTCGGGCGCCGGCGGCAAACGCGGCGCCTTCAGCTACGCGGTCGAACCCGACCTCGAAGGCTACCTCGCATGCCCCGCCAACCAAAAACCCATCGCCCGCCTGGCCCGCGGCGACGCCTCGGGCCAGCTGGCCACGCTGCAAGGCGCGGTCGAAACCGGCCGCATCGCGCTCGCGCCGCTGCCCGCCCAGACGCGGCCACTGATCGAACACTGGGCGGCGCTTGGCCTGCTCACGCTCACCCATGAGCACGCCGAGCTGACCGTCGATGGCCGCTTCTGGGGGCCGACGATGATCCGCGAGTTGGCCGAACGCATCGCCCCGGCCGGCGCGGACCACGCCCGCCCGCTCACCCTTCACCATCCGCTCAAGGAGACCGCATGAACGACACCCCATTCGTACAGATGAAAGAACGCCTCGCTAGGAACCCCGGCGTCGTGCTCGAGAAGCTTGCCGAGGGCAGCAACCTCACCATGGCCCAGCTGATCGAATGCCTGCCTGAGGCGATGTGGCGCAAGGTGGACGGCCGCCATTGCGTGGCCGTACTCGAAGCGCTGCCCGCGCTGGGGGACGTCACCGTGATCATGCACACCGCCGACGGCATCTTCGAGATCGGCGGCGCCTTCCCCGCAGGCGAGACTGGGCACGGCTTTTACAACCTGCACGGCAAACAGGGCCTGCACGGCCACCTGCGTGCCGGGCGCTGCCAGGCGGTCTACCTGGTCGAGCGGCCGTTCATGGGCCGCGACAGCGCAAGCCTTCTATTCGCCAACGGCGACGGCGGGGTGATGTTCAAGGTGTTCGCCGGCCGCGAAGCCGACGGCTCTTTGAAGCAGTCGCAACTCGCCGCACTGCACGCGCTGATGGCGGCCCACGCATGAGCGACGTGCTTGTTTTCGGCGCAAGCGGCAACAGCGGCCTGCTGCTCGCCCTGGCCGCCCGCGAAGCCGGGCTGGACGTCGTGGCGCTGGCCAGGCCCAGGCGCGGCGACGCACTTAAGGCGGCCGGCGTGGCGGTTGTCACTGGCGACGCGTTCAACCCCGAAGACTGCGAGCAAGCACTCGAGGTGGCCAGGCCGCGCCAGGTGGTCAGCCTGCTCGGCGGCAAATCGGCGGATGGGCGGCGGGTGGACGAAACCGGCAACGTCAACGTGATCGCCGCCTGCGAGGCTGCCGGCGTCGAACACGCGCTGCTGGTGACCAGTTTCGGTTGCGGCGAGCTCTACCCGCTGCTTTCGGTGCAGGCGCAGGCGATGCTGGGCGAGGCGATCCGTGCGAAGACTCGGGCCGAGGCGCGCTGGCGGGCCGGTCCGCTGACCACCACCTTGCTGCGCCCCGGCGGCCTGAGCAACTCGGCGGGCTGCGGGCGCTGGCAGTTGCACGACGGCGCAGACGGCAGCGGTGCACCGCTGCCGCGCGCCGACCTTGCGCTGGCCATCCTCGCGTTGCTGGCCGACCCGGCACAGCACGGGCGCACGCTGTGCGTCAGCGGCACGCCGGCTGACGCCGGCTGAGCGTCGCGTGGATCAGGGCGAACCACGGCGTGAAATGTGCGGGATGCGCAGAGAGTTCCTCGCCAAGCGCGTCCGGCGCGACCCAGCGCCACGCGTCGACTTCGTCGGGATTGGGGCTGGGATCTCCCTCGAAGCGTCCGGCAAACACATGGTCGAACTCGTGCTCGATCAGGCCTTCGGGTGGGATCGTCGCCCGGTAGACAAAGCTGTACTCGAAGCCGAGCGGACAATCGAAGCCCATTTCGAAGGCGAGGCGCGCGTGCGCGGCCGACAGGGTGTCCTCTCCCACCAGCGGATGGCTGCAGCAGGTGTTCGACCACAGGCCGCCACCGTGATACTTGACGGCGGCACGCCGCTGCAACAGCCAGCGCCCCGCACGATCGAACACCTGCACCGAGAACGCGCGGTGCAACAGCCCCGCCTCGTGCACTGCGAGTTTTTCTCCCGTCCCCAGCGGCCGGTCATGCTCGTCTACCAGGATCAGCGCCATGGCCAGCACCCCACGTAATATTTCGTCATTAATAGGCTTAGGTGACACCCCTATTTGTCTTACCACGGAGACAGACAAGAATCATGGGAAAACGGTAGCGGAACGCAGGCTGCGTTCTGCTACCGTTGAACCGTCTGCTGCTCGGGAACAAGCCGTATGGCGCCTGTGCGCCTAACTGGGGACTCGCCTGCTGGAGACGACCGCCAGCGGGGCCGATGTGCTCGTTGGCAGACTCCCCGCCGAGGTCGGTGCCGGTAGCGAAGCCCTCTGCACAAACGAAGAAAGCCCGCCGGTCCGGCGGGCTTTTCCTGTCAAGACGGCGTCTTAGCCGCGCTTGAGCTTGGCGTTGGCGGCGATGCGCATCCTCAGCGCGTTCAGGCGGATGAAGCCTGCGGCGTCAGCGTGGTTGTACGCGCCGCCATCTTCGTCAAAGGTCGCGATGTTCGGGTCGAACAGTGAGTCGGTCTTCGATTCGCGGCCGACGACGATCACGTTGCCCTTGTACAGCTTGACGCGCACCCAGCCGTTCACCGTCTGCTGGCTCTCGTCGATCATCGTCTGCAGCATGTGACGCTCCGGGCTCCACCAGTAGCCGGTGTAGATCAGCTTGGCGTACTTGGGCATCAGCTCGTCCTTCAGGTGCGCGACTTCGCGGTCGAGCGTGATCGACTCGATCGCGCGGTGCGCCTTGAGCATGATGGTGCCGCCCGGGGTCTCGTAGCAGCCGCGCGACTTCATGCCGACGTAGCGGTTCTCAACGATGTCGAGGCGGCCGATGCCGTGCTTGCCGCCCAGCTGGTTGAGCTTGGTGAGCACCTGCGCCGGGCTCATCGCGACGCCGTTGATGGCGACGATGTCCCCCTTGCTGTACTCGAGCTCGACATACTCGGCCGCATCCGGCGCGTTCTCCGGCGAGTTGCTCCACAGCCACATGTCTTCTTCGGGCTCGGCCGCCGGATTCTCCAGCGCCAGGCCCTCGTAGGAGATGTGCAGCAGGTTGGCATCCATCGAGTACGGGCTTGCGCCGCTCTTGCGCTTGCTGATGTCGATGCCATGGGTCTCGGCGTAGGCGAGCAGCTTCTCGCGGCTCAGGAGGTCCCACTCGCGCCACGGCGCGATCACATGGATGTTGGGCTGCAGCGCGTAGTAGCCCAGCTCGAAGCGCACCTGGTCGTTGCCCTTGCCGGTCGCGCCGTGGCTGACCGCGTCGGCGCCGACCTGGCGGGCGATCTCGATCTGCCGCTTGGCGATCAGCGGGCGCGCGATCGACGTGCCCAGCAGGTACTCGCCCTCATAAATGGTGTTGGCGCGGAACATCGGGAACACGAAATCGCGCACGAACTCTTCGCGCAGATCGTCGATGAAGATGTTCTCGGGCTTGATGCCCAGCGCGACCGCTTTCTGGCGTGCGGGTTCGACTTCCTCGCCCTGGCCGATGTCGGCGGTGAAGGTCACCACCTCGCACTGGTAGGTATCCTGCAGCCACTTGAGGATGACGGAGGTATCGAGGCCACCCGAGTAGGCGAGGACGACTTTCTTGATGTCAGACATAGTGCTTCTTTCTTCCGGTTTTTCCTGTTGCCGCCGGCCGTGGTACGGCTAGGTGGCGGCTGACTCATGCTTGTTCGGTTCGCCCGGCAAAAAAGGCCGGACGGCGGGCAAACTTCAGTCGAGCGCCGCGGGCAGTCCCGGCAGCGAACAACAGCATTCGCCCGCGGTGCTTCGTCGCACCTGACGCCGTGCGCGTACGCACGGTGCCGCCGCCGGGGCCGGGGTGCCGATAAGCTGGGTTTGCCAGACAGGTTTCATCAGGTTTCCAGAAAAACACCGCGTCAGCGCGCTACGCGGCCCGACGGTGAGCATCTATTTGAACGGGTGTCGCCAGCAAAACCAATGTCATGTTTTACATTTTTGCGACACCGATATATGTATACTAAATCCATCTGCGTCGCAAGCCTTTATGACGTATTTATCTTGGCCTAACCCGTTCAAGCTCGGCCACGCTCAGCACGCGAACCGCCTCCTCGCCTTGCACGCTGGCCATTCCGTGGATCTCGACCCCCTTCTGCCGCTTGATCAGCCGGGCGAGGTACACCAGCACCGCCTCGTCTATCAGCTGGCCGGGCACCAGCACCGGGATACCCGGCGGATACGGGACAATCTGGTCGCACGACACCCGCCCGATCAGCGCCTGGTTTGGCCGGCCGTCGTCGTCGAGCAGTGTGAGGCGTTCGCCCGCCTCGTAGAACGCGTCGCGCGGCAGGCAGGCAAGCTGTGTGAACGCCGGCATTTCGGGCAGCCTGGCCACTTCGAGCGGTGGCCGAGCCTCGCGCGCGAGGCGGCCGAACGCGTCGCACAGCCGCGTCACCTTGCTCTTGGTCGTGCCTATGGTCAGCAACAGGGTCAGCGTGTTGAAGGTGGTCTTCTCGACCTGGATGTTGAAGCGCTCGAACAGCGCGCGCTGCAATTCGTCGGCGCGCCAGCCGCAGCGCGAGATGTCGACCGTCAGCTTGGTCGGGTCGAGCCGTACGCCGTCGCCGCGGATCTCGTCGGGCAGCAATTCCTCCATCTCGAGCACGCGGAACACGCCGGTGCCGTCGATCTTGCGCTTGAGTTCGGCGGCAAGCTTCAGCGCCCGCGACAGCAGCCGGTAGCCCTCCATCACCGCCTGGCGGCGGGCGACGTCGAGGCTGGCGATCAGGCCGTACTGCGGGCTGGTCGACGCGTGCATGTTGAAACACTCGCGGAACAGGTGCGCGTCGAAGTCGGGGTCCTGGACATGAATCATGCTCGCCTGCGAAAACGCCGAGAGCACCTTGTGCGTGCTCTGCGTCGCGTAGTCGGCGCCGGCTTCCATCGCGGTCGGGCGCAGTTGCGGGTGAAAACGCGCGTGGCCGAACCACGCCTCGTCGATCACGACCTTGATGCCGGCCGCGTGAGCGGCCTCGATCAGCGGCGCCAGATCGTAACGCAGCCCGTCGTAGGTGCACGAAGTGAGGATCAGCGCCTTCGCCTCGGGGTTCGCCTCGATCGCATCAAGAATGCGCGCCTTGGGCACCGGGCCGAAAATGCCGTAGCGGCGGTTCAGCGACGCGTCCAGATAGACCGGCCGCGCGCCGGAGAGGATCACCGCGTGATGCACCGACTTGTGGCAGTTGCGGTCGAGCAGCAGCACGTCGCCCGGCGAGAGCAGCGACTGCAGGATCACCTTGTTGGCGGTCGACGAGCCGTTGGTCGCGAAGAAGGTCTCGCGCGCGCCGAACGCCTTGGCCGCGCGCGCCTGCGCCTCCAGGATCACGCCGGTCGGGTGCAGCAGCGAATCGAGTTCCGGCACCGATACCGACAGGTCGGCACGCAGCATGTTCTCGCCAACAAAGTCGTGGAAGTCCTCGACCCACGGGCTGCCCAGCAGTGACTCGCCCCCCGAATGCCCCGGCGTGTGCCACGCGTCCTTCGCCATCGCCACATACTCGCGCAGCGCATCGTAAAACGGCGTCGCCGAACGCTCGGCCATCTCGGCGCTCAGGATGCGGAACCAGCCGGCAAAATCGGCCTCGTCCCGGTAGAAGCAGCCGGAGAGCTCGACCGGCGACAGCAGCTCGGCCTCGCCCTCCTCCTCGTCGCCGGCGAGCACCAGGTAGAACGACAGCTCCGGGCGCAGCGCCCACAGCGACTCGATCAGGGCCATCGCCGGGTCGGCGCCCACACCTGCCAAGGCGTGGTCGACCAGCACGCCCTGCACCTCGCCGTCGCCCTCGATCAGCGACTGCACCTCGGCACGGCTGCTGCACGCGGCAAAACACAGCCCAAAAGGGTTGGCCAGCCTGGTACCGGCCTTTTGCAGCGCCTCGCAGGCGGCGGCGGCCCACGCCGCGTCCTGGCTGACGATCGCGATCCGGCAATTGATGGACGACATGGTTTTTGCTCCCCTGCGGCGCTTCGGCGCCGCATCTTATTGTCATGAACAGCTACTGTAACCGCATGCCGGCGGCGCGTCATTTTGCAGCCGCACATCGCACACGCTGGGCTACAATCGCGCCATGCTTTCCGACGCCGAAAAGGCCGCCATCCGCGACCGCTACAAGACCCTCACCGACAACCTGCCGGGTTTCCGCCCACGCGCCGCACAGCGGCAGATGCTCGCCGAGATCGCCAACACCTTCTCGCGCAGCCTGCCGGTGGTCGACGGCGAACTGCCCGAACGCGAGGGCGAGAGCATCGTGGTGGTAGAAGGGCCGACCGGCGTCGGCAAGAGCCTCGCCTACCTGATCGCCGGCGGTGTGATGGCGACCATGCGCGGCAAGAAGCTGGTGGTCACCAGCGCGACCGTCGCGCTACAGGAGCAGTTGGTCGACCGTGACCTGCCCTTCGTCGTCGAGAAGAGCGGTCTGCCGCTGACCTTCGCGCTGGCCAAGGGTCGCGGGCGCTACCTGTGCCCGTACCGCCTGTTCGGGCTGACCGCCGGCCACGCGCAGGGCGAACTGCTCGCGCCGGACCCGGTGCTCGCGCTGTGGGACAAGAAGCCCGAACAGGCCGAACTCGACACCCTGCGCGAATTCGCCGACGCCTTTTACGCACGCAGCTGGAACGGCGACCGCGACAGCTGGCCGGCCATCGTCGACGACAGCCTGTGGCTGCGCGTGACCAACGACCGTCACGGCTGCCTGAAGACCGCCTGCCCCAACCGCGCCGAATGCCCGTTCTACCTCGCGCGCGACGTGCTGGAGACGGTCGACGTCGTCGTCGCCAACCACGACCTGCTGCTCGCCGACGTGGCGATGGGCGGCGGCGTGATCCTGCCCGCGCCCGACGACAGCTTCTACTGCATCGACGAGGCGCACCACCTGGCCAAGAAGGCGGTCAACCAGTTCGCCGCCGAGCACAGCCTCGCGCAGGCGATGAGCTGGCTGGAGAAGCTGCCGCAGCTCGCCAGCCGCGTCGAAGCGCTGGTCGACAAGCCCGAGCTGACCGCCGGCGCCGCCGACGCGGCGGCCGCCTGCGCCGAGACGCTGACCGAATGGCTGTGGCTGCTCGGCGGCGAGGAAGCACTCTCGCCCGTCGAGGGGGGCGACCCGACCTGGCTGATCGACGACGGCCGCCTGCCCGAGCACCTGAAGCAGCCGACCGCCAATATGGCGGTCAGCGCGCGCTCGCTGTACAAGAACATCGCCGGCATGGCCGACGCGGTGGCCGAGGCGCGCCGCGACAAGCCTGCCGACGCGCCCTTGCTCGACAAGGCGCAGACGGACTTGGGCTTCATCGTCGGCCGCGCCGAGCAGCTCACCGCGGTGTGGGACCTGTTCGAGCGCGAGGCCGACGACAAGGCGCCGCCAATCGCCAAGTGGATCACCCGCAAGCTCGACGGCAAGGGCGACTACCTGTTCTCGGCGTCGCCGGTCAGCGCGGCGGCCAGCCTCGAGCACGGGCTGTGGCGGCGCGCCGCGGCGGCGCTGCTCACCTCGGCGACGCTGCGCTCGCTCGGTGAATTCGACCTGCTACTGACGCAGACCGGCCTCAAGTGGCTGCCCGGCGTCAGTTGCGTCGCGCTCGACTCGCCGTTCGACTTCCCGGCCCAGGGCGAACTCTATCTGCCGCCCTTGAACGCCAGCCCGAAAGACCCGGGCGCGCACACCCGCGAGATCGTCGAGTGGCTGCCCAAGCTGGTCGATGAGACCGAACCGGTCGGCACCCTGGTGCTGTTCTCCTCGCGCAAGCAGATGCAGGAGGTCGCCGAGACGCTGCCGGACAATTTCAAGCAGCACCTGTTGGTGCAGGGCGCGCTGCCCAAGAGCGTGCTCCTGGAGACGCACTACCGGCGCCTGGGCGAGGGGCAACCCAGCGTGATCTTCGGCCTCGACTCCTTCTCCGAGGGGCTGGACTTGCCGGGTGAGGCCTGCGTGCACGTGATCATCGCCAAGCTGCCGTTCGCGATGCCGGACGACCCGGTCGGCAAGACACTGGCGCGCTGGATCGAGAAACGCGGCGGCAACCCCTTCATCGAGGTGACGGTGCCGGAGGCGTCGATCAAGCTGATACAGGCGGTCGGCCGGCTGATCCGCACCGAGCGCGACTGGGGACGGGTGACCATTCTGGATAACCGGATCACCCGCCAGCGCTACGGCAAGAAGCTGCTCGCGTCGCTGCCGCCGTTCAAGCGCATCTGAAATTCGGATAGAATGACGGAAAACTAAAAGGGCACCCGCTCGCGGCGTGCCCGGCGCCACAACCGAGACACCCGACCTGCAAGGCCAACGCCGTCACCATGATCTGCAACCCCTACGAAATCGTCATCCAGGGCATCACCGAGGAAGGCCGCACCTTCCGTCCGAGCGACTGGGCCGAGCGCCTCTCCGGCGTGATGTCCTCGTTCGGCGAAAACCAGAAGCTCGCCTACCACCAGTTCGTCCGCCCCATGCTGCTCGAAGGCGTGCGCTGCGTCGCCATCGACAAGAAGCTGGAAAAGGCGCACCCGGACATCTTCAGCTACCTGATCGACTTTGCGCGCGACAACCAGCTGCGCGTGGTCGACTGCCGCACGCTGATCGACGAGGTCTACCCGAACAAGTTTCTGGCATAAAAACAACAATAGGGTTTTCCCTGACCGCCACTTTAGTTATTTTGCAACACATTTGACGCTCACGTTGTTAAATTGGCACACGGCTGTCATGCATTTGTCACAGTGCGCGACGGTCGAAAACAAGACCAAGACCACCCGAAACAACGGAGCAACGCAAACATGCAAAAGAAAACCCTGGCCGTCGCCCTGGCTGCCCTGTTCGCCCTGCCGGCCGTCGCGCAGGCTGAAGTGACCATCTACGGCTTCATGGCCGCCAGCGTCGAGTCTGCCAAGGCCACCGGCAACGGCGATGCAGCCAAGGAGTACAAGCGCACCACCCGCGTCAATTCGGACAACTCGCGCATCGGCTTCAAGGGCAGCGAAGACCTGGGCAACGGCCTGAAGGCCGTATGGCAGGTAGAGAACTCTCTGTCCAACTACGATAACGGGGCAGGCAACGTCTGGGCCGGTCGCAACAGCTTCGTCGGCCTGTCCGACGCCACCCTCGGCACCATCGTGCTCGGCCGCTTCGACTCTGCTTACAAGCGCCTGACCGACACCGGCCAGGACCTGATGGTCAATACCAGCGCCGGCAACCAGGGCGCCAAGAACATCTTCAGCCGCGGCGAAGACCGTTACACCAACAGCATCAGCTACACCAGCCAAAACTGGAACGGTCTGGTCGCTAGCGCGTCGTACAAAGCCGACGAAGCTGACGGCAACAATAACCGCTGGTCCGTCGCTGCCCAGTACACGCTGGAAGGCCTGAAAGTAGGCCTGGGCTACGATCAGCAGAAAAATGTCGCTGCTGCAGACACCACCTTTGCAGCCGTAAAAGATCTCAAGAAGAACGAATTCTATAAGCTGAGCGCCTCGTACAAAATCGCTGACACCCTGCTGATCGCCGGCTACGAGTGGGCACGCGGCGACGCAAAAGTCGGTAGCGATCTGAAGCAGGATGACTGGACCGTCGGCGTCCAGCAGAACTTTGGCAAGGCTTCGGTCCGCCTGTCCTACAGCGCGCTCGGCAAGCTCGACGGCGCCCCCAGCGCCGACGACTACAAGGCCTCGCAGTGGGTACTGGGCGGCACCTACAGCCTGTCCAAGACTGTACTGGCCTACGCTTACGCGACCAAGATCGACAACAAGGCCAAGGCCAACGTGAAGTTTCAAGTCAACCAGCTCGACAATGGCGCAGGCAACGACCCGCAAGCCATCGGCGCCGGCCTGCGCGTGAACTTCTAAGCCTTCACCGGCTGACAGAACGGGCGCTACGGCGCCCGTTTTTTGCGTTGATCCAACAGTGTTGCAGTTAACCAAACCGTCACCCACAGGCAATGCCTTTGTAATGACAGGTGCGGATACTGGCGCCGACCGGAAAAACCGGCGCCACACAAACACAACGGAGCAACGCATGTACAAGCACACCCTGGCGGCCGCGCTGGCCGCGATCTTCACCCTGCCCGCGCACGCAGACGTCAACATCTACGGCTTCATCAGCGCCGGCGTCGAGTCGGCCAAGGCCGACGGCGCGGCCAAGCCTGCCGACAACTACAAGCGCACCACCCGCGTCACCGACGAGAACTCGCGCATCGGCTTCAAGGGCAGCGAAGACCTGGGCGGCGGTCTGAAGGCGGTGTGGCAGCTTGAGCAGAGCCTGCGCAACTTCGAAAACGGCGGCGTCAACGACAAGGGCGAATCGGCGACCTTCGCGACCCGCAACAGCTTCGTCGGCCTGTCCGACGCCGCTGCCGGCACCTTCGTGCTCGGCAACTACGACTCCGCGTACAAGCGCCTGACCGACGTCGGCCTCAACGTGATGAGCAACACCACCGCCGACACCCACGGCGACAAGTCGACCTACAGCCGCGGCGACGCCCGCCTGAAGAACAGCTTCAGCTGGACCAGCCCGAACTGGGCCGGCTTCACCGCCGGCTTCTCCTACGGCTTCGACGAAGACCGCTACGTGTCGACCCCCGCCACCGGCGAGCAGCGCCAGAACAACGACCGCTGGTCGCTGGCCGGCCAGTACAGTAACGGCGGCCTGAAGGTCGGCGCCGGTTACGACCGCGCGGGCGACAAGTTCAAGGCATCCTCGACGACCCCAACCACTTATACGCCGAGCATCGACAAGACCCAATACTACAAACTGGCCGCCGCCTACACCTTCGCCACCGGCACCACTATCGGCGCCGGTTACGAATGGGCGCGCGTAGACAACGTCACCACCGCCGATACCAAGCAGAACGACTGGCACCTCGCCGTGGTACAGAAGTTCGGCGCCGCGTCGGTGCGCGCGTCCTACGGCAAGCTCGGCAAGCTCGACGGCGTCGTCAACGCCGACGACTACAAGGCAAGCCAGTGGGTACTGGGCGCGACCTACGACCTGTCCAAACAGACCCAGGTCTTTGCGTACGCGACCAAGATCAAGAACAGCAGCGCGCAGAACGCCAACTTCTCGGTCAACCCGATCTACACCAGCGGCCAGGGCACGAGCGGTGCCAAGCTTGCGGCTGGGGTCGATCCGCAAGCCTTCGGCGCCGGCCTGCGCGTGAACTTCTAAGGCCTGAACGCTTCTTCCTTTCGTTGACGGGCGCCTCGGCGCCCGTTTTTTGTTAACATGGCGCGTTCCACCTTCCCGAACCGAACCGCCATGAGCATCGTCATCAAGAACGAGCAGGACATCGAGAAAATGCGCGTCGCCGGCCGACTGGCGGCGGAAGTGCTCGACTACATCACCCCCTTCGTCAAGCCGGGCGTCACCACCGAAGAGATCGACCGCCTGTGCCACGAGTACATGGTCAACGTGCAAGGCACCATCCCGGCACCGCTGAACTACGCGCCGGACGGCGGCACGCCCTACCCCAAGTCGGTGTGCACCTCGGTCGGCCCGGTGATCTGCCACGGCATCCCGAACGACAAGCCGCTGAAAAATGGCGAGATCGTCAACATCGACGTCACCGTGATCAAGGACGGCTACCACGGCGACAGCAGCCGCATGTACTACGTCGGCGAAGTCGGCGAGCACGCCCGCCGCCTGTGCCGCGTCACCTACGAGTGCATGTGGAAGGGGATCGAGAAGGTGAAGCCGGGCGCGCGCCTGGGCGACATCGGCTACGCGATCCAGCAGCATGCCGAGAAGGCCGGCTACAGCGTGGTCCACGAATTCTGCGGACACGGCATCGGCCAGAAGTTCCACGAGGAGCCGCAGGTGCTGCACTACGGCCGCCCGGGCACCGGCGTCGAGATCCAGGCCGGCATGATCTTCACCATCGAGCCGATGATCAACCAGGGCAAGCGCCACCTGCGCATGCTCGCCGACGGCTGGACGGTGGTCACCAAGGACCGCAGCCTGTCCGCGCAGTGGGAGCACACCATCCTTGTCACCGACACCGGTTACGAGATCCTGACCACCTCCGAGGGCACGCCGCCCAAGCCGGTGTTCAAGTAAGCGAGTCTCCAAAAGATCAAGGGCGCCCGCGGGCGCCCTTGTTGTGTTTTGGCCCCAGGCTACCAGAGGCGGCGGATCTGCTCGGCCAGCTGCACCAGGCGGCCATGGAAGAAGTGGCCGGCGCCGGGCAGCACCAGGACCGGCAGCGACTGCGGCCGCGCCCAGTCGAACACGGCAGTAAGCGGGATCACCTCGTCTTCTTCGCCGTGGATCACCAGCGTGTCGGCCGGCACCGGCGGCGTCGGGATCGCGTACTTGCCCACCGCCACGCCGATCAGCAGCAGCCGCTCGGCCTCACAGCGCTCGCGCACCCGCGCGGCGACAAAACCGCCAAACGAGAAGCCGGCCAGCGCCAGCGGCAGGTTGCCGTGCGCGGCGCGCGCGTGCCCGATGACCGCGAGCACGTCGTCGACCTCGCCGACGCCATGGTCGTGCACGCCGCCGCTCTCCCCCACCCCGCGCAAATTGGGCAGGTAGCACACATAGCCCAGCTGCGACAGCGCGCGCGCGGCGGTCTGCACCACCTTGTTGCCGTTGGTGCCGCCCTGCAGCGGGTTCGGGTGGCAGATCACGGCAATCCCCGTCACCGCCCCTTTCGGCTCGACGACAAGCGTTTCCAGATCACCCACCGGGCCCGCCAGCATGCGAGCGTCCTGCGCCTTGAGCATCAGCGCGCCAGCCTCTTGACCACCTCGCCGCCGACCAGGTGCTTATCGACGATCTCGTCGATGTCCTCGCGGTCGATGAAGGTGTACCAGGTCTCCTGCGGGTAGACGACCATCAGCGGGCCGTCGTCGCAGCGGCCGAGGCAGCCGGCCTTGTTGACGCGCACCTGACCCTCGCCGGCGAGCCCCAGCGCCTTCACGCGGTCCTTCATGTAGCCCATCAACTCGCTGGCGCCGTGGTTGTTGCAGCAGTCTTCGCCGGGCGCACGCTGGTTGCAGCAAACGAACACATGGTGCTGGTAAAAAGACATGGTTTTCCCCTTGTGGTGCGGTTCAGCCGTCGTTGTCGGCCCAGCCGCTGGCGCCGTGCAAGGCGGCGTTCTCGAATTTGGCGTACTTGCCGACGAAGGCCAGGCGGACGGTGCCGGTCGGGCCGTTACGGTGCTTGGCGATGATCGCCTCGGCCAGGCCCTTGTCCGGCGAATCCGGGTTGTAGTACTCGTCGCGGTACATGAAGACGATGATGTCCGCGTCCTGCTCGATGGCGCCCGATTCGCGCAGGTCCGACATCATCGGCCGCTTGTTCGGGCGCTGCTCGACCGCGCGCGAGAGCTGCGACAGCGCGATGATCGGCACTTCCAGCTCACGGGCGAGGCCCTTGATGCCGCGCGAGATCTCGCCAAGTTCAGCGGTACGGTTGTCGCTGCGCCCCGAGCCCGACATTAGCTGCAGGTAGTCGATCACGATCAGGCCGAGCTTGCCGCCGTGCTGGCGCGCGAGGCGCCTTGAGCGCGCGCGCACTTCCAGCGCGGTCAGCGCCGGCGTCTCGTCGATATACATCGGCGCGTCGGACAGCTTGCCGATCGCGAAGGTGAGCTTGCTCCAGTCCTCGTCCTCCAGCTTGCCGGTGCGCAGCACGTGCTGGTCGAGCCGGCCGACCGAACCGAGCATACGCATCACCAGCTGGGTGCCGCCCATCTCCATCGAGAACACCGCGACCGGCAGATGGGTCTCGACCGCCACATGCTCGGCGATGTTCATCGAGAACGCGGTCTTACCCATGGACGGACGGCCGGCGACGATCACCAGGTCGCCCGGCTGCAGGCCGGACGTCTTGGCGTCCAGGTCGGTAAAGCCGGTCGGGATGCCGGTCACCTCGTCCGGGTTGTCACGGCTGTACAGCATGTCGATGCGCTCGACGACTTCCTTGAGCAGGCCCGGCATCTCGAGGAAGCCCTTCTTGCCCTTGGCGGTCGACTCGGCGATCTGGAACACCTTGCCCTCGGCCTCGTCCAGCAGTTGCGACGCGTCGCGCCCCTGCGGGTTGTACGCCGACTCGACGATCTCGGTGCCGACCTGCGCCAACTGACGCATCACCGAGCGTTCGCGCACGATCTCGGCGTAGCGGCGGATGTTGGCCGCCGACGGCGTGCTCTGCGCGAGCTGCGCAAGATAAGCCAGCCCGCCGACGTTACCGAGCTCGCCGTTCTTGTCGAGCTGCTCGGAGACGGTCACCACGTCGGCCGCGCGCGCCAGTTCCACCAGCTGCGAGATATGGCGGAAGATCATCCGGTGGTCGTGCCGGTAGAAGTCGGCCTCGGACAACACGTCGGCGATCTTGTCGAACGCGCTGTTGTCGAGCAGCAGGCCGCCCAACACCGACTGTTCGGCTTCGACCGAGTTGGGCGGCGTGCGCACGGCGGCGACGTCGCCGGCGTAGGATTCTTCGTGTTCGTTCATTGGGCGGGGGGCCGGCTGTCGCCGGCAGGGCGCGGGAGCAAAGCGCGATTCTAGCAGTTTTTGCCGGCGACAAAGCCGCTCGACCACGCCCACTGGAAGTTGTAGCCGCCCAAGTGCCCGGTCACGTCGACCACCTCGCCGATGAAATAGAGCCCTGCCACCTCGCGTGCCGCCATGGTCTTGGACGACAGCGCGCGGGTCGACACCCCGCCGCGGGTGACCTCGGCCTTGCGGTAGCCCTGCGTGCCATTGGGCAGCACCCGCCAGCGGTGCACGGCGTCGCTAAACTTCTGCACGCGGCGGCCGGTCACTTCGCTCACCTTCCAGTCCATCTGCTGCTGGGCAAGCCAGGCGTCGGCAAAACGCTTGGGCCAGTACTCGCCCAGCAAGTTGGCCAGGCGCTGCGCGCTGCCGGCGTTGCCCTCGAGCAGGGCCTCCACGTCGACGCCGGGCAGCAAATCGACCGTCAACGCGTCGCCCGGCTGCCAGTACGAGGAAATCTGCAAGATGGCAGGCCCCGACAGGCCCTTGTGGGTGAACAGCAGGTTCTCGCGGAAACTCGCCTTGCCGCACGACACCTCGGCGTCCAGCGACACACCGGCCAGCGGCGCGAAGCGCTCGGCGTCGTCCGTGTGGAAGGTCAGCGGCACCAGCGCGGGCGCAAGCGGCGTCACCGGCAAACCGAACTGCTCGGCCAGCCGGTAACCGAAGGGTGTCGCGCCGATCTGCGGGATGGACAGCCCGCCGGTGGCGACCACCAGCGACTCGGCCGCGAAGCTGCCCTCGCTGGTCGCCACCGTGAAAAACCCGTCCTCGCCGCGCGCCACCTCGCCTACCTCGACGCCCATGCGCCGATCGACGCCGCCTGCGCGGCACTCGGCGTCCAGTAGCGCGATCACCTGCTCGCTCGAATCGTCACAAAACAGCTGGCCGAGCTTCTTCTCGTGCCAGGCGACGCCGTGGCGTGCCATCAGCGCAAGAAAGTCCTGCGGCGTGTACTGGCTGAGTGCGGAGCGGCAGAAGTGCGGATTGTCCGACAGATAGCAGTCGGCACGCGCGCCGCTGTTGGTGAAGTTGCAGCGCCCGCCGCCGGAGATGCGGATCTTCTCGGCGAGTTTCACCGCATGGTCAAGCAGCAGCACGCGCCGGCCCCGCGCGCCGGCGGTCGCCGCGCACATCATGCCGGCGGCGCCGGCTCCGATCACGATCACGTCAAAACGTTGCATTGTTTACCCTAGTTGTAAGGTCAACCATTGGCCGCGCACTGGCAATTCCAGTAAACTTGGCTGGCAAGCAGAATTATGCAAAAACCTTTGCCCCAGGAGACCCGCATGGAACACAAACTGCCCGAACTGCCGTACGCCCTCGACGCGCTGGCGCCGACCATCTCCAAGGAAACGCTCGAGTACCACTACGGCAAGCACCACCAGACCTACATCACCAACCTGAACAACCTGATCAAGGGTACCGAGTTCGAGAACGCCTCGCTCGAAGAGATCGTCAAGAAGTCTTCCGGCGGCGTCTTCAACAACGCGGCGCAGGTGTGGAACCACACCTTCTACTGGTTCGGCCTGACCCCGAACGGCAAGGGTGCACCGGAAGGCGCGCTCGCCGACGCGATCAACGCCAAGTGGGGCTCGTTCGACGAGTTCAAGAAGGCGTTCAACGCGGTCGCTGCCGGCACCTTCGGCTCCGGCTGGGCTTGGCTGGTGAAGAATGCCGACGGTTCGCTCGACCTGATGTCGACCAGCAACGCGGCCACCCCGCTGACCACCGACAAGAAGGCGCTGCTCACTTGCGACGTATGGGAGCACGCCTACTACATCGACTACCGCAACAGCCGCCCGAACTACCTCGAGGGCTTCTGGAAGCTGGTGAACTGGGACTTCGTCGCGGCGAACTTCGCCTGATCGGCCAGCCCCAGCACAAAGCGGCGCCTGACGGCGCCGCTTTTTTCATGTCCGCGCGACACCCCTGACGGCGCGCCGCGCATGCCGATTACTCGGTCGGCTGCTGGCTGAGCATCACCGGATACTTCTGGCGCAGCCCCTGCAGGTAGCCGGAGACCAGCGCGTTGGAAGACAGCTCGCTGACCACCGCCGAGAGCTGCGCGACTTCCTGCGGGCTCGCAGCCGCGGCCGGCTCGACCTTGTCGACGCGATAGAGCACGTAGTCGCCGCCCTCGCGCTCGAGGCCGGCGTAAGCCGGCAGCGTCTTGGCCGGCGCGGCGAAGATCGCGCGCACGTCGGCCATCGGCAGGCCCTGCGGCGACTTGCGCGACACCGGCACCATCTGCCCCCACGCCGCGGCGACGTCGCCCTTGCCGGCCTTAAGCTCGGCGAGCAGGGCCTCGCCCTTGGCACGGGCCAGCTTGACCGCTTCCTTCTGCGCAAGTTCGGCACGGATCGCGTCGCTCACCTCGGACAGCGGCTGCGCCGCGGCCGGCTTGTGCGCGTTCACGCGCACCACCACCAGCGTGTTGTCGCCGACGTCGACAGGCTCGCTGTTGTGCTTGCCCTTGAGTACGTCGTCGCTGAACGCGGCCTCCAGCAACTTCGGGTTGGCCAACACGCCCTGCCCCGGCGCCTCGCGCGACACCCAGCCGGACTGCTCGATGGTAAGGCCCAAAGCCTTGCTCGCCGGCTCGAGCGAGCCGCCTTGCTGGTACGCAAGTTCGCCCAGCTTGTCCGCCTCGGCGCGGAACGCGGCGGTCGACTGCTGGCGTGCCAGTTGCGCCTCGATCTGTGGCCTCAGCGCGTCGAACGACGGCGCCTTCACGTCCTCCAGCTTGAGGATGTGGTAGCCAAACTGGGTTTCAACCAGCGTGCTGATCTGCCCCTTGTCCAGCGCGAACGCGGCGTCCTCGAAGGGTTTGACCATCGCGCCGCGGCCGAAGTAGCCGAGGTCGCCGCCGTTGGCTGCGGAGCCCGGGTCCTGCGAGCGCGCCTTGGCAAGCTCGGCGAAACGCGCCGGGTTGGCCTGGATTTCCTTGAGCAGGGCTTCGGCTTGCGCCTTCACCTTGGCTTTCGCGTCGGCACCGGCGGCCGAGTCGACCGTCAGCAGGATATGCGCGACACGGCGCTCCTCGCCGCCGAGTTCGGCCTTGTGCGCCTCGTAGTACTTGCGCACGGCCGCCTCGTCGACCTTCTGCTTGCCGGCCATCGCCTGCTGCGAGAGGACGATGTAGTCGAGCTTGACCTGTTCCGGCGTACGGAAGCGTGCCTTGTTCGCCTCGTAGAAGGCCTTGATCGCCGCGTCGCTGACCTTGACCTCGGCAAGGAAGGCCTGCGGGCGGATCACCAGCGCCTGCACGTCGCGGGTTTCGCCAAGCAGCGCCGCCATGCGCTGGGCGACCGTCTTGGCGACGAAGTGGCTGCCGGTGTACGGCAACAGCTGGCTTTGCAGCATCACGTCCTGGCGCACCTGCGCCTCGAACCCTTCGGGGCTCATGTAGCGGTTGGCCAGGAATTCCTTGTAGCGCTCCGGGCTGAACTTGCCGTCCTGCTGGAACGCCGGGATGGACGCGATCACGCGGCGCAGTTCGGCGCCGCCCACCGCGAGGTCAGCCGCCTCGGCGTCGGCCAGCACCAGGTTCTGGCGGATCAGCGACTCGAGCGCCGCCTGGCGGGTCGCCGCGTTGGCGTTCTGCCCCTCAAGCACGCGGTCCAGATCGGCCTTGACGACCTTGCGCTCGCCGACCTTGGCAAGGTAGGGGTCGTCGGTCACAGTGGAGTAGCTGCCTACGCCGAAACCGACAAAGGTCAGCGCGACGGCACCGAGGATGATCTTGATGGCGAACTTGTTGTTGTGGACGAAATCGAACATTTTTATGGGCTTGCGCGAAAAGAAAAAGGTGAACGGAGGCCCGTTCACCTTGCATTCTGGCGGAGCGGACGGGGCTCGAACCCGCGACCCCCGGCGTGACAGGCCGGTATTCTGACCAACTGAACTACCGCTCCGAGATGGGCAGGTAAATGCTCACCTGCGACGGTGCCGGCAAGCCGGCACCGGAGCGACTTACAGCGCGTCCTTCAGCGCCTTGCCGGCGCGGAACTTGGGCGCACGGGCAGCGGGGATGGTGATCGACTCGCCGGTCTTCGGGTTACGGCCGGTACGCTCGGCGCGCTCGCCGACGTAGAAGGTGCCGAAGCCCACCAGCGTGACGTCGCCGCCGTTTTTCAGGGTCTCGGTCACGGCGGCGATCATGCCGTCCAGCGCCTTGCCGGCAGCAGCCTTGGAAATGTCGGCGTTGGCAGCGATCGCGTCGATCAGTTCAGACTTGTTCACGTAAGTCCCCTTTCTTCATTCTGTCGGTCAGAGTCTAGATTGTGCGGAATTTGAAACCGCGAGTGTTATAACAAGGCTGAAATCCTTGTGTCAAGCGGCTTCCAGCCTTGCCGGAGCCGGCTGCAAGACAGCCGGGGCCCCCCTTTTTTAGCAGGCGCGGCCCGTGGGCCGCCCCCCTCAGTGCTTGACGACCGACGACGCCTGCGCGCCCTCTGCCGGTTGGGTGATATTGGCAGAGCTTTCATCCTCTGACAACGGCTGCGGTTGCGACTGCAGCGCCAAAGACAACACCTGGTCTATCCACTTGACCGGGTGGATCTCCAGCTTGTTCTTGATATTCGCTGGAATTTCAACGAGATCCTTGACGTTGCCGTGCGGGATCAGCACGCGCTTGATGCCGCCGCGCTGCGCCGCCAGCAGCTTCTCCTTAAGGCCGCCAATCGGCAACACCTCACCGCGCAGCGTGATCTCGCCGGTCATCGCCACGTCCGCACGCACCGGAATGCCGGTGAGCACCGACACGATCGCGGTGGTCATCGCGATGCCCGCCGACGGCCCGTCCTTCGGGGTCGCCCCTTCCGGAACATGAATGTGCATGTCGCGTTTTTCGTAGAAATCCGGACGGATGCCGAGCGACGCGGCGCGGCTCCTGACCACGCTCAAGGCCGCGGTGATCGACTCCTGCATCACCTCGCCCAGCTGGCCGGTACGGATGATGTTGCCCTTGCCCGGCAGCGCGACCGCCTCGATGGTCAGCAATTCGCCGCCGACCTCGGTCCACGCGAGCCCGGTCACCTGCCCCAGCCGGTTCTCGGTCTCGGCGACGCCGTAGTCGAAGCGGCGCACGCCCAGGTACTTGTCGAGCGTCTTCGCGCTGACGGTGACCTTGCCGCCCTTGCCCTGGCGCTTGGAGTGCCCCATCACCACCTTGCGGCAGATCTTGGCGATCTCGCGGTCGAGGCTGCGCACGCCGGCCTCGCGCGTGTAGTAGCGGACGATGTCGCGGATCGCCGACTCCTGGATCACCGCCTCGTCCTCGCCCACGCCGTTGTTCTTCATCTGCTTGGGCACCAGGTACTTCAGCGCGATGTGCACCTTTTCGTCCTCGGTGTAGCCGGACAGGCGGATGATCTCCATGCGGTCGAGCAACGCCGGCGGGATGTTCAGCGAGTTGGCGGTCGCGACGAACATCACGTCCGACAGGTCGTATTCGACCTCGGCGTAGTGGTCGATGAAGGCGTGGTTCTGCTCGGGGTCGAGCACCTCGAGCAGCGCGGCCGACGGGTCGCCGCGCATGTCGGCACCCAGCTTGTCGACCTCGTCGAGCAGGAACAGCGGGTTCCTCACGCCGACCTTGCTCATGTTCTGCAGCACCTTGCCCGGCATCGAGCCGATATAGGTACGGCGGTGGCCGCGGATCTCGGCTTCGTCACGCACGCCGCCCAGCGCCATGCGCACGAACTTGCGTCCGGTGGCGCGGGCGATCGATTGGCCGAGCGAGGTCTTGCCGACCCCCGGCGGGCCGACCAGGCACAAGATGGGCGCCTTCAGGCGGTCGACGCGCTGTTGCACGGACAGATACTCGAGGATGCGCTCCTTGACCTTCTCCAGCCCGTAGTGGTCCTCGTCGAGCACCTCTTCGGCCTGGTCGATGTCCTTGAGCACCTTGGACTTCCTCTTCCACGGCAACTCGAGCAGCGTCTCGATATAGCTGCGCACCACGGTCGCCTCGGCCGACATCGGCGACATCATCGCCAGCTTCTTGAGCTCGGCGTTCGCCTTCTCGCGCGCCTCCTTGCTCATGCCGGAGGCCTTGATCCGCTTCTGCAGCTCTTCCTGCTCGTTGGTCTCGTCCGACTCGCCCAGTTCCTTCTGGATCGCCTTGACCTGCTCGTTCAGGTAGTACTCGCGCTGGCTCTTCTCCATCTGCCGCTTGACGCGGCCGCGGATGCGCTTCTCGACCTGCAGGATGTCGATCTCGCCCTCGAGCTGCGAGAGCAGGTGTTCGAGCCTCGGCTGCACGTCGATCAGCTCGAGCACTTCCTGCTTCTGCTCCAGACGCAGCGGCAGGTGGGCGACGATGGTGTCGGCCAGCCGGCCGGACGCCTCGATGCCGGAGAGCGACGCCATCACCTCGGGCGGGATCTTCTTGTTGAGCTTGACGTACTGCTCGAACTGGCCGAGCAGCGCGCGGCGCATCGCCTCGCTCTCGGTGGTCTCGGCAGGCTCGGCGCCGACCGGCAGCACGGTCGCGACAAAGCAGTCGGCTTCCTCGCTGATGTCGCGCACGTAAGCGCGGTGACGCCCCTCGACCAGCACCTTCACGGTTCCGTCGGGCAGTTTCAGCATCTGCAGCACCTGCGCGACGGTGCCGATCTGGTACAGGTCCTCGGCGGACGGCTCGTCCTTGGACGCCGAACGCTGGGCGACCAGCAGGATTTCCTTGCCCTCGTCCATCGCCATTTCCAGCGCACGGATCGACTTGGCCCGCCCGACGAACAGCGGAATGACCATGTGGGGGAAGACGACGACATCGCGCAGCGGCAGCAGCGGCAAGGTGGTCGCTTCAATGTGTTCGGTGCTCTGCGACATGATGTATGACCATTTCCGAAATGGATTTCAATAAGCTTTCAGATGGGGAAGCGCCGACGCATTTCAAGCGACCCCCAACGAACAAAAAACCGCCCCGAGGGGCGGTTTCCGGACGGGGGCATCACCGTCAGGCGGAGCGTTCGTCCGCGTTTTCACGGTAGACGAACACCGGCTTGTCCCCCTTGTCGATCACCTTCTCGTCGACGACCACCTTCTGCACGTCCTGCATCGACGGCAGTTCGTACATGGTGTCGAGCAAGGCACGCTCGAGGATGGAACGCAGGCCGCGCGCACCCGTCTTGCGGATCATCGCCTGCTTGGCGATCAGGCGCAAGGCGGAAGGCTTGAGCTCGAGTTCGACGTCTTCCATCGAAAAGAGCTTCTGGTACTGCTTGACCAGCGCGTTCTTCGGTTGGGTCAGGATGGAGACCAGCGCCTCCTCGTCGAGCTCTTCCAGCGTCGCGACCACCGGCAGGCGGCCGATCAGTTCGGGGATCAGGCCAAACTTGATCAGGTCTTCCGGCTCGACTTCCTTGAACAGCGTCGACACGCTCTTGCCTTCGTCCTTGGACGAGACTTCGGCGCCGAAGCCGATGCCGCCCTTCTCGGAGCGGCGGCGGATGATCTTCTCCAGCCCGTCGAAGGCGCCACCGCAGATGAACAGGATGTTGGTCGTGTCGACCTGGATGAACTCCTGGTTCGGGTGCTTGCGCCCGCCCTGCGGCGGGATGGACGCGACGGTGCCCTCGATCAGCTTGAGCAGCGCCTGCTGCACGCCCTCGCCGGACACGTCGCGCGTGATCGACGGGTTTTCCGACTTGCGGGAGATCTTGTCGATCTCGTCGAGGTAGACGATGCCGCGCTGCGCCTTCTCGACGTCGTAGTCGCACTTTTGCAGCAGCTTCTGGATGATGTGCTCGACGTCCTCGCCGACGTAGCCGGCCTCGGTCAGCGTTGTCGCGTCGGCGATCACGAAGGGCACGTCCAGAAGGCGCGCCAGCGTCTGCGCGAGCAGGGTCTTGCCCGAGCCGGTCGGCCCGATCAGCAGGATGTTGCTCTTGGAGAGCTCGACCTCGTCCTGCGCGGCAGACGGTGTATAGAGCCGCTTGTAGTGGTTGTACACCGCCACCGCCAGCGACTTCTTCGCGGTCTCCTGCCCGATCACGTGCTGGTCAAGCGCGTCGCGGATCGCCTGTGGCGTCGGCAGCTTGCGCGAGGCCTCGCCCTCGATGGCGGCCGGCACGGCCTTGTCCATCTCCTCGAGGATGATGTCGTCGCACAGCTTGACGCACTCGTTGCAGATATAGACCTGGGGGCCGGCGATCAGCCGCTGCACTTCATGCTGGCTCTTGCCGCAGAAGGAACAGTAGAGGAGTTTGTCGCCACTCTTTTTTTCAGACATGCATCAATCCGTCAGCTTAGGCCGTCACGTCCCGGCGGGAGGACAGCACCTTGTCGATCAGTCCGTAGGCTTGCGCCTCGTCTGCCGACATGAAATTGTCGCGCTCGGTGTCGCGCTCGACCTGCTCGATGGTCTTGCCGGTATGCAAGGCCATCAGTTCGTTCATGCGCGCCTTGATCTTCAAGAGCTCGCGCGCATGGATCTCGATATCGGTCGCCTGGCCAGACAGGCCGCCGATCAGCGGCTGGTGGATCATGACCCGGCTGTTGGTCAGCGCAAAGCGCTTGTCCTTGGCGCCTGCGGACAGCAGGAACGCGCCCATGCTGGCCGCCTGGCCGATACACAGGGTGGAAACGTCGGGCTTGATGAAGTTCATCGTGTCGTAGATCGACATGCCCGCCGTGATCGAACCACCCGGCGAATTGATGTAGAAATAGATGTCCTTGTCGGGGTTTTCCGACTCGAGGAACAACAGCTGCGCGACGACCAGATTGGCCGACTCGTCGGTGACGGGCCCCACCAGGAACACGATGCGTTCCTTGAGGAGACGCGAGTAAATATCGTAGGCGCGTTCGCCGCGCCCGCTCTGTTCCACCACCATCGGCACCAGGCCCAGGGCCTTGGGATCCATCATCGACATAGTTCGGCCACTCCGGTCATCAATATCAGGCGTTGCTACCCATCAGGGCGTCGAACGCGACATCCTTTTCTACCACTTTTGCCTGCGACAGCACAAACTCGACGACGTTGTCTTCGAGGACCATCGAGGTCGGACCCTCGAGGCGGTCAGCGCTCTCGTAGTACCACTTCTCGACGTCTTCCGGCTGCTCGTAGCTCTCGGCGAATTCGCCGATCAGCGCCTTGACCTGCTCGGGCTTGGCTTCCAGCTTGTTCGCCTCGACCACGGCCGACAGGATCAGGCCCAGCGCGACGCGGCGTTCCGCCTGTGCAGTGAACATTTCCGGCGGGAACGGCAGGTCCTTGACCTTCATGCCGCGCTGTTCCAGGTCACGGCGGGCCTGGTCCATCAGGCGGCCGATCTCCATCTCGACCAGCGCCTTCGGCAGTTCGATCTTGGTGCTGTCGATCAGCGCCTGCATCACGTTTTCCTTGGTGCGGGCAGCCAGGCGACGCTTGACTTCGCGCTCGACGTTCTTCTTCACTTCGGCGCGCATCTTCTCGACGTCACCGTCGGCCACGCCCAGCGCCTTGGCGAACTCTGCGTCCACTTCCGGCACCAGCGGCTCGGAAACGTTCTTCAGGGTGATCTCGAACACGGCCGTCTTGCCGGCCACTTCCTGGCCGTGGTAGTCAGCCGGGAAAGCCACTTCGACCGACTTGCCCTCGCCTTCCTTCAGGCCGGTCACGCCGGTCTCGAAGTCGGCCAGCATCTGGCCCTGGCCCAGCACGAACGGGAAGTTCTCGGACGAACCGCCGGCGAACGGCTCGCCGTCGATGGTGCCCTTGAAGTCGATGATCACGCGATCACCCGCTTGGGCGGCGCGCTCGACGTAGTTGAAGCGGGTGCGCTGCTTGCGCAGGATATCGATGGTCTTCTCGATTTCCGCGTCGGTCACCGGGGTCACCGGTTTCTCGACTTCGGCGGCGGACAGGTCACCGACAGCCACTTCCGGGAACACTTCGAACACGGCCGCGAAGCGGAAGTTTTCCTTGTCTTCCTCGCCGGTTGCCGGCTCGAAACGCGGGTAGCCCGCGACGCGCAGTTTCTGCTCGGCGGCGGCACGGTAGAAGCTCTGCTGGACGGTATCCCCGATGATTTCTTCACGGATCTGCGGGCCGTAGTTGGCCTCGACGATCTTGAGCGGCGCCTTGCCCGGGCGGAAACCCTGGATCTTGGCGGTGCGGGCGACCCGCTTCAGGCGCTCGGCGGCCTTGGCGTCGATTTCTGCCATCGGGACGGCAATGCTGAGGCGACGCTCGAGGTTGCTCAACGTTTCCAGCTGAACTTGCATGTTGAATCCTTGAACTTTGTAGGTACAGGTTGGAGTGAACGGGGGAGCGCGCACCGGACCGCGACAGGCCGGAAGCACCCACGGGCTACCAGCCGAAACGGCCTCGGCCGTCGAACCCGGCCGCAAAAGGTTCGCAGTATATCACGCGACGGGCAAGCGTTCATTTGGCGACGCCCGCCGGCTTTTCCAAGGGGTTTGATGCACAAAAGGCGGATGGGTGTCGCGCGCGACCTTAAGCGACCTCGCCGTCGACGTAATACCAGCGGCCATCCTCGCGCACGAAGCTGCTGTCTTCAGCGAGGCGCCCCGCGCGGCCGCCTGCCTTGTAACGAGCGACAAAGCGCACCCGCCCGGTGCTGTCAGCTGCCTGCCCGTCGGTGCACGACTCGATGGACAGCCCCACCCACTTGACCGGGTCAGCCGCAAGATCGAGTGAGTCTGGCCGGGTCGACGGGTGCCAGCTGGCGAGCAGGTAGGCTTCGTCACCGATCGCGTAGGCGGTGTAGCGCGAGCGCATCAGCGCCTCGGCAGTTTCGGCCGCTCGCTCGCCGGCAAGCCTGGGCGCGCAGCAGACAGACAGAAGCAAGCCGCTACCGCACGGGCAAGCGGCGCTCTTCTCGCGTTTTTTCATTGCAGGGGAGGCAGTCCGTAGACTTTCATCAGGAAATTGGTGAACGCAGGATTGGCCGGGCGTGCCGACAGCGGCAGCTGCACCCAGCGCCGCTGCCAGCGTTTGAGCGCTTCATCCATCCGGCGCTGCGCCTCGGCCTGGCCGATCTGGCCGGTATCCCGCTCGACCGAGATCTGCCGGTAGAGGCGGAAGGTCTCGTCGTCGACCGGATTGCGCCCGACCCACGCCAGACGCGCGCGACCCAGCTGGTCGGCAGCCTGGGTACGGGTCAGCCGGGCATCCCTGACCTCTTCGGCCAGACGGTTCGCCTCGAACAGCAGGCGCTCGCTTGGGTCCGCCGGCAAGGGCGCCGGCTGCGCGGGCTTGGCCGGCACCACCGGCGCCGGCTTGACCGGCTTGAGGCCCAACTGGGCGCAGCCGGTCAGCACAAATGCAAGGAGCAGGAATATCAGATGTCGTTTCATGCCCCTCATTCTAGCCCTTTTAATCAAGTTGGCACGATGTCATGCCAGATCCTGGTAGAGCGGCGTCGACAGGTAACGCTCGCCGAACGACGGCACCACCGCGACGATCAGCTTGCCGGCGTTCTCGGGCCGGCGCGCAAGTTCGAGCGCGGACCACACCGCGGCCCCCGAGGAGATGCCGACCAGCAAGCCCTCCTGCGCGGCCAGCGCGCGCGCGGTCGCGAACGCGTCGTCGTTCTTCACGCGGACGATCTCGTCGTACACGCCGGTGTCGAGGATGGGCGGCACGAAGCCCGCGCCGATGCCCTGGATCGGGTGCGGCCCTTTGGCGCCGCCGGAGAGCACAGGCGAGGCGTCAGGTTCGACCGCGACCACCTGCACGCCGGGCTTCTTCTCCTTCAGGAAGCCCCCCACCCCGGTGATGGTGCCGCCGGTACCGACCCCGGCGACGAAGATGTCGACCTGGCCGTCGGTATCGCGCCACACTTCCTCGGCGGTCGTCGCGCGGTGGATCGCCGGGTTGGCCGGGTTCTCGAACTGCTGCGGCATGAAATGGGTATCCGGGTTCGCCTCGACCAGTTCGCGCGCCTTGGCGATCGCCCCACCCATCCCCTCGGGTCCCGGCGTCAGCACCAGTTCCGCGCCATAGGCCTTGAGCAGCATGCGCCGCTCGCGGCTCATCGTCTCCGGCATGGTGATCACCAGCCGGTAGCCGCGCGCCGCGCACACCATCGCGAGGCCGATGCCGGTGTTGCCCGAGGTCGGCTCGACGATCACGGTATCCGGGCCGATCTTGCCGGCACGTTCGCCCGCGTCGATCATCGCGACCGCGATGCGGTCCTTCACCGAATGCGCAGGGTTGAAGAACTCGAGCTTGACCGCGACCTCGGCCACGCAACCCTCGGTCACGCGGTTGAGTTTGACCAGCGGGGTGTTACCGATCAGTTCGGTGACCGAATTGGCGATGCGCATGGTTGTCTCCTTGTCAGATGGGCTGTCTTGCCGACAACACAATCTTAATCGGAATAAAATCCGGAAACAAAATACCTTTAAAGAATAAACAAAGCGACAAGCCCGCGCCAACCGCTCAGGGCAGACGCTCGAGCAACGCGTAGTTTTCATCCTTGTCGCGCGGGCGGCTACCGCTCCACAACACCTGCCAGCCCGGCTCGGCAACCCCCTCGTCCCGGTGCCGCACGACCAGCTCGAGTTCGCACGGAACCGCCTGCCCCTCGGCGTACGGTGTCAGCGCCGGTGCGCCAAAGTACGGCCAGGCAAGGCGGGCCGACCACGCCTGCTCGGCGACGGCAACGCAGCCGTGTCCGGCCGGCAAGGCGGCGGCCATCCGCTCGACAACCGGGCGGTAACTCTTGGCCGCGTCCAGCCAGGGCAGCCACAGCGTCATCCCCAGCCACCAGAACAGCGTGATGCCGGCCGCCCAGTTGGTGACCGCCTGACGGCCGCGCAAGTGTCGGCGCGTCACCGCCCACACCCAGCCCAGGGTCGCCAGCAGGGCGAACAAGGCCGCCCACCACGACACCTCGGGCGTGTAGTAAGGGCTGAAGTAGCGCGCCCGCCCAGCCAAGCGTTCCGGCCAGCCGTAGTTCATCGCGAGCCAGCCCGCCCAGACCAGGAGGCCGAAGAAGCCGAAGGTCATCACGCCGAACCAGTTGAGGAAGGCCGCCGCACCACGGCGCAAGGAATCGAGTTCGATGGCCGCCAGCAGGGCCAGCGGCAACAACAGCGGCATCGCCGACTCGGTCGACTGCCGGTCAGAGAGGGTGAGCACGACCAGCATCACGGCAAAGGCGAGCGCCGGCAACTGGAACCTCGGCAGTTCGAGCCGGGTCCGCGAGCGCCACAACGACCACACCGCCAGCGGCCACGCCGGGAACGCGTACCACAGCACGGTCTTCGGGTAGTAACCCGCCTCATGGAAGAACGCCACCCGGTGAAAGCCGTTAAATGGGCCAAGCGCGAACTCGCTCCACCAGCGCGCGAACGCCGCCGGCTCGGCCTGCATGAATTCGACCGGCCAGATCGCCCCCAGCGGCACGGCGACCAGCAGCGCCATTGCCAGCGTGATCAGGTGGCGGCGCGTGCGCCACGCCGAGAACGCTAGCAGCATCAGCGCGATCAGCCACACCAGGAACACCTCGAACAGGCTGCCCGACAGCAACAGCCACACACTGGCCGCGCCCAGCACGGCGCCGCCGAGTGCCGGCGCACGCAGCGCGAGCGCGAAGCCGTAGAAGGCGCCGCACAGGCCGGCAAACACGGCGACTGCCGGGTTCATCTCGTGGCCGGTGACGATCAGGCCGAAGCAGCCGACCAGCACCAGCACGACCGAGCGCCCGTGGCGGCGGCCGACCAGTTCGCGGCCGGCCCCGCCGGCCAGCGTCAGCCCCAGTGCCATGCAGAAGGGCGTCGCCAGCCGCGCGGCGTCGTGCAGCGGCAACAGCCAGGGCGAGAACAGCCGCGCGAAGGCGGCGGCGATCCAGTAGTAGAGCGGCGCGTCGCGCAGCAGCGGCTCGCCGGCGATGGTCGGCACCAGCCACTGGCCGCGCGCGAGCATCTCCTGCACGGCCGCGGTCACCCACGGCTCGTCCGGCCGCCACGGGTCATGGCCGATAATGCCCGGCCACAGCCAGACGAAGGTCAACAGGAGCAGCAGCCACGGCCGCTCGGACGGCGCGGGCGCGGTATTGTCGGGATTCGGGGAGTAGGTCAGCATCAGCGCGCCGTACCGTCAGGAATTCGGCCAAAGACCGAAGCTTATCAGAAAGCGGCGCGTCGCCGCGCGACGGCCGGCCACAAAAAAGGCAGCCCTGAGGCTGCCTTGATCGGTACAAACGCTAAGCTTAGCGCTTGTAGAAACCAGAGAATTTCTGGTTGAAACGATCCACGCGACCGGCGGTGTCGACGATCTTCTGCTTGCCGGTGTAGAACGGGTGGCATTCGGAGCACACTTCAACGCCGAAGGTGTCTTTGGCCATGGTGGACTTGGTGGTGAACTGGTTGCCGCAGGAGCAGGTCACAGCCACGTCGTGGTAGTTCGGGTGGATTTCCGGTTTCATCGCTATTTCCTTGGGTACGGGTGCAGGGGTTTTGCCTGCACTGCTTGGGAGAATTCGGCATTATCGGCGCTTTACCCGTCCATGGCAAGCCGTGGACGGGCAAGGCTTACGCGCGCCGCCAGCTGGTGATGCCGCCCTTGTCTTCCAGTTGCACGCCCTGGCTTGCCAGCAGGTCGCGGATGCGGTCGGACTCGGCCCAGTCCTTGGCCGCGCGCGCCGCGCGCCTGGCCTCGATCAGCGCCTCGACTTCCGCCGCCGGCACTTCGCCCTCGACGTTGCCGCCCTTGAGGAAGACGTCCGGCTCGCGTTGCAGCAGGCCCAACACGCCGCCCAATGCCTTCAAGAGGCCCGCCGCCTCGGCCGAGCCCTTGTTCGCCTCGCCGGCCAACTCGAACAGCACCGCCATCGCCTCGACCGTATTGAAGTCGTCGTCCATCGCGGCCTTGAAGCGGCGCGCGGCATCGTTGCCGGCCCAGTCGACCTCGACCGCCGCCGCAGCGGTGGTGTTCAGCGCCGTGTAGAGGCGGGTCAGCGCGCCTTTGGCGTCGTCCAGATGCGCATCCGAGTAGTTGAGCGGGCTGCGGTAGTGCGCGCGCAGGATGAAGAAGCGCACCACTTCGGCGTCGTACTTCTGTAGCACCTCGCGGATGGTGAAGAAGTTGCCCAGGCTCTTCGACATCTTCTCGTTGTCGACGCGGATAAAGCCGTTGTGCAGCCAGTAGTTGACGAAGGCGTGGTTGTGCGCGCCCTCGGACTGCGCGATCTCGTTCTCGTGGTGCGGGAACTGCAGGTCGGCGCCGCCGCCGTGGATGTCGAAGTGCTCGCCCAACAGCTTCTCGCTCATCACCGAGCACTCGATATGCCAGCCCGGACGCCCCTGCCCCCACGGGCTGTCCCACGACGGCTCGCCCGGCTTGGCGGCCTTCCACAGCACGAAGTCCATCGGGTCACGCTTGTTCGGGTCGACGTCGACCCGCTCGCCCGCGCGCATGTCGTCCAGACTCTTGCCGGAGAGCTTGCCGTAGCCGGCGAATTCGCGCACCGCGTAGTAGACGTCGCCGTTGGCCGCCGGGTAGGCCTTGCCGTTGGCGATCAGGCGCTCGATCATCGCGATCATGCCCGGCACGTATTCGGTCGCACGCGGCTCGAAGTCGGGACGGATCACGCCCAGCGCGTCGCTATCCTCGTTCATCGCGGCGATGAAACGGGCGGTCAGCTCGCCGATGGTCTCGCCGTTCTCGGCGGCGCGCTTGATGATCTTGTCGTCGATGTCGGTGATGTTGCGCACATAGGTCAGCTCGAGGCCGGACGCGCGCAGCCAGCGGGCGACCATGTCGAACACCACCATCACCCGCGCGTGCCCGAGGTGACAGTAGTCGTAAACCGTCATCCCGCACACGTACATGCGCGCCTTGCCAGGTTCGATCGGTTGGAAGACTTCCTTCTGTCGGGTCAGGGTGTTGTAAAGGTTCAACATGGTAGGGACCTGTCTTTGATACTCGGAAAAACAGGCGGGGCACCGCCCCGCCCTCTTGCGCCGCGGCACCCGCCGCGGCCTTGCCAGGCTTACTTGGCCCAGCTGTCCTTCAGGCCAACGGTGCGGTTGAACACCGGGCGGCCGCCGGCCACATGCTCGTGGCGGTCGGTGACGAAGTAGCCGACGCGCTCGAACTGGTAACGCGTCTCCGGCGCTGCGTCACGCACCACCGGCTCGACGAATGCGGTGATGGTCTTGAGCGAGTGGTCACTCAGGAAGGTGCGGAAGTCGACGTACTCGCCGTCCTCGCCACGCACCGCGTCCGGGCGCGCCTCGGTGAACAGGCGGTCGTACCAGCGCACCTCGGCCTCGACCGCGTGGGCGGCGCCGACCCAGTGGATCACGCCCTTGACCTTGCGGCCCTCGGGGTTCTTGCCGAGGGTGTCGTGGTCGATCGAGCACTTGAGCTCGACCACTTCGCCCGCTTCGTCCTTGACCACCTCGTCGCAGCGGATCACGTAGCTGTAGCGCAGGCGGACCTCGCCGCCGGCGGTCAGGCGCTGCCACTTAGGCGGCGGCACTTCGGCGAAGTCGTCGCGCTCGATCCAGATCTCGCGCGACAGCGGCACGTCGCGCTCGCCGAATTCGGGGTGCTGCGGGTGGAACGGCGCCGAGCGGGACGCGGTCAGCGCGTCGTCGTAGTTGCTCAGCGTGACCTTCAGCGGGTTGACCACCGCCATCACGCGCGGCGCCTCGCCTTCTAGCGCGTCACGCACCGCGCCTTCGAGCACGCTCATGTCGACCACGTTCTCGCTGCGCGACACGCCGATGCGCTGCGCGAACAGGCGGATGCCGGCCGGGCTCATGCCGCGGCGGCGCATGCCGGCGATGGTCGGCATGCGCGGGTCGTCCCAGCCGGACACCACGCCGTCGATCACCAGCTGGTTGAGCTTGCGCTTGGACGTCAGCGCGTACATCAGCTCGAGGCGCGAGAACTCGTACTGGCGCGGGTGGCAGCCGATCGAGATATTGTCGAGCACCCAGTCGTACAGCGGGCGATGGTCCTCGAACTCGAGCGTGCACAGGCTGTGCGTGATGCCCTCGATCGCGTCCGAGATGCAGTGGGTGTAGTCGTACATCGGGTAGATGCACCACTTGTCGCCGGTGCGGTGGTGGTGCGCGCGGCGGATGCGGTAGATCACCGGGTCGCGCAGGTTGATGTTGGGCGAAGCCATGTCGATCTTCAGGCGCAGCGTCTTGCTGCCGTCGGCGAACTCGCCGTCCCGCATGCGCATGAAGAGGTCGAGGTTCTCCTCGACCGTGCGGCTGCGGTACGGGCTCTCGCGGCCCGGCTCGGTCAGGCCGCCGCGGTAGGCGCGCATCTCCTCGGCCGAGAGGTCGTCGACAAACGCCTTGCCGGCCTCGATCAATTCAACCGCGTAGCCGAACAGCGCGTCGAAGTAGTCGGACGCGAAGCGCACCTGGCCGTCCCACTTGAAGCCCAGCCACTCGACCCCTTCCTGGATCGCCTGCACGTACTCGTCAGACTCCTTCTCGGGGTTGGTGTCGTCCATGCGCAGGTTGCACTTGCCCTGGTAATCGTCGGCCAGGCCGAAGTTCAGGCAGATCGACTTGGCGTGGCCGACGTGCAGGTAACCGTTCGGCTCCGGCGGGAAGCGGGTGACAATCCCCTGGTGCTTGCCGGAGGCGAGGTCCTCGTCAATGATGCTGCGAATGAAATTGCTGACCGCTGGCGCGCTGTTGTCCGTGCTCATGTCCGTGTATCTGTTACAAACGTCGAATTTTCGGATTGTAACCGAACGGGACGCGCTTTCCGAGTGGGACACCCGCGACTCGCTCGCGGCACGCCCGCCGCGCTAGAATGCAGTCATAAAATGGAAGCGACCGCAACGAGGTGAAGCCATGCAAAAACACAAGGATGCCGTAGACGAAGCCCTGCCCGCCGAGGCACCCCCGCCAGCCGAAGACTCCGCCGAAAAAACCGTAGTGCAGGCGGACAAGCCCGCGCCTCGCCGGCGAGCCACACGCAGCCCGCTGGTAGATGCGACGCGCAAGGCGCACGAACAGACCGTGCACGAAATCGAGGCAGCCAGCGCGGGCCCGGTCGCGACCCTAGTGTCCCAGGCGCCGCCCGGCAGCGACGAGGACAGCGCGAGCGCACCGCTGCCGGAAACCTACCCCTACCGCAGCCGCCTGCGGCGCAACGACTACGAGAAGCAGAAGGCCGAACTGCAGATCGAACTGCTGAAGGTGCAGACCTGGGTACGCGAGAGCGGGCAGAAAATCGTCATCCTGTTCGAGGGACGCGACGCCGCCGGCAAGGGCGGCACCATCAAGCGCTATATGGAGCACCTGAACCCGCGCGGCGCGCGGGTGGTCGCGCTGGAGAAGCCATCCGACGTCGAACGCGGCCAGTGGTATTTCCAGCGCTACATCAATCACCTGCCGACCGCCGGCGAGATCGTGTTCTTCGACCGCTCGTGGTACAACCGCGCCGGCGTCGAGCGGGTGATGGGCTTCTGCAACCCGAACGAGTACCTGGAGTTCCTGCGCCAGACGCCGCAGCTCGAGCGCATGCTGGTCAACAGCGGCATCCGCCTGTTCAAGTTCTGGTTCTCGGTCAGCCGCGAGGAGCAGTTGCGCCGCTTCATCTCGCGCCGCGACGACCCGCTCAAGCACTGGAAGCTCTCGCCGATCGACATCCAGTCACTCGACCGCTGGGACGACTACACCGCCGCCAAGAAGGCGATGTTCTTCCACACCGACACCGCCGACGCGCCGTGGACGGTGGTCAAGTCCGACGACAAGAAGCGCGCCCGCCTCAACTGCCTGCGCCACTTCCTGGCCGCGCTCGACTACCCGGACAAGAATCCCAGGATCGCCAACGCCCCCGACCCGCTGATCGTCGGCCCGACCAGCCTGTTGGGCGACACCGAAAAGGTGATCGACTCTTTCTGAGCCACGGCCCCGCAAGCAACAAGGGCGCCCTCCCGGGCGCCCTTGTTGCTTGGTTTACAGCCGGTACTGCAACTGCAGGCCAAGGAGGTGGCCACTCAGGCGGCCGTATTCGCCGGTCAGGCGACTCACCGTACCGGCCGGTTTCGGGCTGGTCACCACATGGTCGATGCTGCGCGAGCCGACGCCGCGCAGATAGGTGTAGCCGGCGTCGACGCTGAGCGCGCGGCTGACCCGGTAGCTCGCACCCAGGCTCAGCCAGACGCGGTCGGTGTCGGGAATCAGCGCGTTGCGGTGCGCGTCGTCCGGCACCGGCGTGGTCTCATAGGCGACGCCGCCGCGCAGGGTCAGCCTGTCGCTATAAGCGTAATCGGCGCCGAGCGACGCGAACCAGCTGTCGCGCCAGTGGTTGCGGATCAGGGTCGGCCCGTTGCCCTCAACCAGGTCGGTCGGGCTGCCGTGCACGCTCAGGGTATCGAAGCGGCTCCAGTTACTCCAGCGCAGCGAACCGCTCAACGCCCACTGCGGGGAGACGCGTTGCCAGCCGGACAGCAGCAGTGTCTCCGGCGTGGTCACCACCGCGTGGCCGGGATAGACACCGTCGATCCAGCCAAGATTTGCCCCGGTCGCTGCACCCAGCTCGGCGAAACCGTCGTTGGTGTAGTCGCCCTCGGCCTTGTGGCGGACCTTGGAACGGAACGACAGGCCAACCCGGCTCGCCGCATCCGGCTGGTAGAGCACGCCCGCGTTGTAGCCGAAGCCCCAGCTGTCGGCCTTGAGCTGGCCGTACGCCTCGCCGTGCGCCGGGTCGAAACCGCCCTGCCTGAGCTTGGCATCGGCGTACTGCGCCGACACGCCGGCGCCGACACTCCAGCGCTCGTTGACGCGGTAGGCGAGCGACGGGTTGATGTCCAGCGTCTTGATCGAGCTGGAGATGCCGTGGTCGCGGCCGAACCAGTTGTTGCCATAGCGTGCGCCCAGCCCGAACGGCACGGTCAGGCCAAGGCCCGCCACCAGACGCTCGTCCAGCCGGTGCACGTAGAAGAACGAAGGCACCAGTTCGCCCGGTCCGCGGCCGTTGTCGCTACCTGCCTGGGTCTGCGGACCACCTAACGCGTCTGGCCAATAAGTTGTGTTCTGCCCGGTAAACGGCGCGTCGAGTTCGGCGTAGGTCGCACCGAACTGCAGCGCATCGCCTTCGACCAGCACCATGCCGGCAGGGTTGTAGAACACGCTGGAGAGGTCGTCGCCCGCCATGCCGGCACCGGCGTGCGCACGGCCAAGGCCGACCACGCTCTGCTCGGAGAGCTGGAAGCCCGCCGCCCACGCTCCGGCGGACAACAGGGACAGGGACAAGACGGAAACAAAGAGGAAGACAGGCCGCATCGCTCGCAATACTCCGTGAAAGCCCGTCCACCCAGTGGCCGGAGCACACCGGCCACTGGGTGGACACACTTGTTTAAAAGGGAACGGAGTCTATCTTTTTCGCATGCCACTTCGCAAGCAGCAAGGTCTCGCGCATAAAAAACGCCGCCCGGGCAGGCGGCGTTTCGGGAAGGCTCAAGCGGCTCAGAAGCGGTACTGCAGGCCGACACCGATCAGGTGGCCGGTGATCGAGTTGTACTTGCCTTTGAGTGTATCCGGGTTGCCATTTGGCTTGCCTGGCGTAGCAGGACTCATCACAGTGTGATCGATCTTATCGTCGCCAACCCCCAGCAGGTAGGTGTAGCCGACGTCGAGCGTCATGTTCTTCTCAAGCGCGTAGCTGCCGCCGACGCTCAGCCATACGCGGTCGCGGTCGGGAATCAGCGGGTTGCGGTGCTCGGCATCCGGCACCGGGCTGGTTTCGTAGCCAACACCGCCGCGCAGGGTTAGCTTGTCGCTGTAGCTGTAATCGGCGCCGACCGACGCGAACCAGCTCCCCTTCCAGTTGTTGTCGATGGTGGTATCGGACAGGGGGTTACCCTCAATCGTCAACTTGTCGAAACGGCTCCAGTTGCTCCAGCGCAGACTGCCGGTCAGCGCAAGTTTCGGGTTCACGCGGTGGTAGGCAGACAACAGCACCGACTCAGGCGTGGTCACGCTGGCGGCACCATCGTAAACGCCATCGATTTTCAAGCCTCCAAGAAACTTATCAAATCCTTGCGCGGTGTAATCCCCCTCCGCATCATGCTGGAGCTTGGAGCGGTAAGACAGGCCAACGCGAGTATCCGCGTCAAACTGGTACATCACGCCGAGGTTGTAGCCGAACGCCCAGCTGTCAGCGTCAATTTCGCCGCTGGCGCCCGGGAAAAACGCCCCCTGCTTGAGCTTGGCCTTGGCGTATTGTGCGGACACGCCGCCGCCGATGCTCCACTGCTCGTCAAGCTGGTAGGCGAGCGAGGGGTTGAAGTCGACAGTCATGATATGCGCTTCGATACCATGGTTGCGGCCAAACCAGTCATCGCCATAGCTGGAGCCGAGACCGAATGGCACGGTCACGCCGAAGCCGAAGCGGGTACGCTCGTTGATTTCCTTGATCAGAAAGCCCTGCGGAATCACCTCGCCCGGACCACGACCATTGTTGGTACCAGAACGCGCCCCACTCAGGTAGAAGCTATTATCGCCCTCGAACGGCGCGTCGATCTCGGCGTAGGTCAGGCCGCCCTGGATCTGCGTGCCGCGGTGCAACACCATGCCGGCCGGGTTGTAGAACACGCTGGAGAGGTCGTCGCCCGCCACGCCGGCGCCGGCGTGCGCCCGGCCCAGGCCGACGATACTCTGCTCGGAGAGCTGGAAGCCGGCGGCGTGCGCGGCAGGCGCGAGGATGGCGGCGATCAGGGCTGGCAACGCGAGGCGCGCACCGAAACGGTTCTTCTTGTTCACTCGAATCTTTCCGGCGGCATGCGCCGCCAATGGCAGGACAGGGCGATATTAAAAAACATCGCTCGCTTTTTAGAGCGCAGAGTCTAGAGCCAAGATTCGAATCCGGCAAGCAGTCACCCGCCATTTAGCCAATTTGCATTTACAGCCAGTGAAAATTAGCTACGGAACATGAAGTAGACCGCGCCGACCATGCACAGCGCCGCCCACAGGTAGTCCCACTTAAACGGCTGCTGCATGTAGAACACGGCAAACGGCACGAAGACGGTCAGCGAGATCACCTCCTGCAGGATCTTCAGCTGGGCGAGGCTGAGCGCGGTAAAGCCGATGCGGTTGGCGGGAACCTGCAGCAGGTACTCGAACAGCGCGATGCCCCAGCTGATCAGCGCGGCGACATACCATGGGCGCAGCGCGAGGTCCTTCAGGTGCGCGTACCACGCGAAGGACATGAAGATGTTGGAGAGGATGAGCAGGCCGATGGCGCTGGCGACGGGGTGGCAGGCAAACATGCTGTGCTAGAATCCGCAGACTGGAAAACCCGCCATTCTAAGAGAAAGACGCCGATGAAACGCTTGCTTGCTGTTTGTGCCGTCGCCGCCCTGCCGCTGGGGGCGCTCGCCGCACCGGTGGTCGACTTGGTCACCAACAAGGGCACCATCGAGGTCACGCTGGACGCGCAGAAGGCACCGAAGACGGTCGCCAACTTCCTCGCCTACGCGCGCGCCGGCCATTACGACGGCACGCTGTTCCACCGGGTGATCGACGGCTTCATGGTGCAAGGCGGCGGCTTCGCGCTGCAAAAGGGCGAACTCGTGCAAAAGCCGACCCGCCCGCCGATCGCCAACGAGGCCGACAACGGCCTGAAGAACACCACCGGCACCCTCGCGATGGCACGCACCAACAACCCCGATTCGGCGACCAGCCAGTTCTTCATCAACGTCGCCGACAACGATTTCCTCGACCACCGCGCGAAGACCCCGCAAGGCTGGGGCTACGCGGTATTCGGCAAGGTCACGCGCGGCATGGACATCGTGCAGCGCATCGCCAAGAGCCGCACCGGCTATGTGAACGGCATGGACGACGTGCCGCTGTCGCCGGTTGTCGTGCAAAAAGTCATCATCAAGTCCGACAAGTAAAGGAGACCCCATGATCAAACTGACGACCAACTTCGGCACCATCGACATCGAACTGGACCACGAGAAGGCACCGATCTCCGCCGCCAACTTCGAGCAGTACGTAAAAGAAGGCCACTACGACGGCACCATCTTTCACCGCGTGATCAACGGCTTCATGATCCAGGGCGGCGGCTTCGACGCCAAGATGAAGCAGAAGAAGACCCGCGACCCGATCAAGAACGAGGCGAACAACGGCCTGAAGAACGCCCGCTACACGCTGGCGATGGCGCGCACCCCGGATCCGCACTCGGCGTCTGCGCAGTTCTTCATCAACGTCGCCGACAACGACTTCCTGAACTTCCAGTCCGAGACGCCGAACGGCTGGGGCTACGCGGTGTTCGGCAAGGTGGTCGCCGGCGAAGACGTGGTCGACCGCATCAAGACCGTCGCCACCGGCCGCAGCGGCATGCACCAGGACGTGCCGGTCGAAGCGGTCGTCATCGAGAAGGCCGAAGCCCTCTAAACCCTGCCCGCTTTACCGCCGTGCGGCCCTGGCCGCGCGGCGCTTTCACGTACGACCATGGCCATCCACTTCATTTCCGACCTGCACCTGTCCGAAGAACACCCCGAACTTGCCGAACTCTTCGAGCGCACGCTTGCAGAGTGGGCCGGGCAGATCGACGCGCTGTACATCCTGGGCGACCTGTTCGAATACTGGGTCGGCGACGACGACGCGGGTTCGCCCTTCAACGCGCGCATGCTGGACACGCTCGCCCGCTTTGCCGCGCAGACGCCGCTTTACGTGATGCACGGCAACCGCGACTTCCTGCTGGGCGAGGGCTTCGAGCGCGCCAGCGGCGCCCGCCTGATCGCCGACCCGACGCCAATTGACGCGTACGGGCAGCGCCTCCTGCTCAGCCACGGCGATGTCGCGTGCACCGCCGACACCGCCTACCAGGCGTTCCGCGCCTTGCGCAGCCAGCCGGCGTGGCAGGCCGCGCTACTCGCGCGGCCGCTCGCCGAGCGGCACGCGATCGCGCGCGCGGCGCGTACGCAAAGCGAGGGCCAGAAGGCCGTGCAGGGATATACCGAGGAAGGCGACGTCACCGCCGAAGGCCTGCTCGCGCTGCTTGAGCCCTGCGGCTGGCCTGTGCTGGTGCACGGGCACACCCACCGCCCGGGCTGCTACCCGGTGACGGACGGCAAGACGCAGCGCTGGGTGATCGCCGACTGGCACGATGGCGCCGGCGGTTACCTGAGGCTGGATGAAGACGGCTTGGCCGCGCTGAGGCTAACCGCGGCCCGCTAAGTCAGAACAGGTGGCCGAGCTTGGCCGCCTTGGTGTTCAGGTAGGCGTCGTTGTGGCTGTTGCGGCCGACCTTGAGCGGCACCCGCTCGGCGACCTCGATGCCGACCTTCTGCAGGGTCGCGACCTTGCGCGGGTTGTTGGTCATCACCCGCACCCGCGCGATGCCGAGCGAGGCGAGCATGTCGCGCGCGACGGTAAAGTCGCGCATGTCGGCCGGAAAGCCCAGCCGCTCGTTCGCCTCGACAGTGTCGGCGCCGGCGTCCTGCAGCTTGTACGCGCGGATCTTGTTGATCAAGCCGATGCCGCGGCCTTCCTGCCTCAGGTAGAGCAAGGCGCCGCGGCCGACCTCGGCGATCGCGTCGAGCGCGGCCTCCAGCTGGAAGCCGCAGTCGCAGCGCAAGGAAAACAGCGCGTCACCGGTCAGGCATTCCGAGTGCAGGCGCACCAGCACCGGCGCGTCACCGGAGACGTCGCCGAAGGTCAACGCGACATGCTCCTGACCCGAAGCTTCCTCGAAACCGTGCATCGTGAACTCCCCCCACGGGGTCGGCAGCTTGCAGCTGGCGATGTGACGCAGGGACGGCGGAACGGACATGAAGACTCCACAAACGCATAATGAGCGGCGATGTTAACGACTCCCTCGCCGCCGGAAAAGTAGAAAATGGCCGGAACTGACCGCAGCACACAGCCGATATGACCCAGATGGGGACGACATCCCCAAAAACGAAGCCCATACGGAAAAGCAATGCGGGGTGTTCCATAACGAAAGCGTATGTTGCATCCGCATGCATTATGCTATGCGTTTGATATTACCCTTATCAGAGACCGCCCACGCCTAGACCGACCATGCCCGCGATCCACCTGCCCTACCCGGTACTGAGCCTGCGCGCAGGCCGCACCGCCCGCGCTCATATCGCCCAATCCGGCCTCGCCGCCGGTGACGTCTCCGCGCTACCCGGCGCGGCGGGCGGCCCCAAGGCGCTCGGACTAAACGGGTTGGACAAGGCGGTGTTCGGCTGGCTCGCGGGCGAGACGCGCGAGCGCGACCTGGTCGGCGCGTCGATCGGCGGCTGGCGCTTCGCCTGCGCGATGCAGGCCGACGCGGCCTCCGCGCTCGACCGCCTCGCCGACTTCTACACCGACACCGGCTGGGGAGAACCGCCAAGCCGCGCATCCGTCACCGCGACCATGCGCGCGATGCTCGAACATGTGCTGGGGCCGGAAGCAGGCTGGGACGCGCTGACCCGACACCCGCATTACCGGCTGACGCTGCTGCTCGCACGCGCCCGCCATTTGGGGCGCAGCGAAGCGCGCGCGCCCCTGTTCGCCTCGCTCGCGCTGGCTGCGACGCTCAACGGCGTTAAGCGGCGGCTGATCGGCGCCTGCTACGAGCGCGTGCTCTGCCACGACGTGCGAAGCCCGCTCGCCTTCGCGCCCAGCGACGCGCTGCCGACCCGACGCGTCGCGCTTGATGCCCACAACATCGGTGCTGCGCTGATGGGCACGGTCGCCATCCCCGGCCTGATCGAAGCGGTCTCGCTGCCGGGCGATACGCGGCGCGGCGTCTACCGCGACGGCGGGCTGACCGACTACCACCTGGACTTCCCCTTCGCCCGCATAGGCGGCATCACCCTCTACCCGCACTTCGGCGAACGCATCGTGCCCGGCTGGTTCGACAAGGCGCTGCCGTGGCGGCGCGCCTCGGCCACCGGCCACGCACGCACCTTGCTGGTCGCGCCGTCGCGCGAGTATCTGGCGAGCCTGCGCTTGGGGGGGCTACCCGACCGGCGCGACTTCAAGCGCTTCGCGCGGCAGGACGCGACGCGCAAGCGGCTGTGGCGGCAGGCCGTCTCTGAGAGCGCGCGTCTGGGCGACGCCTGGCTCGAGCACCTGCACAGGCAGGACTGGGCCCTACATGTCAAAGCGCTGGAGCCCGAACGATGACGCAGGCCCTGCCCGCGCACAGCACGCGCTGCCCGCAATGCGACCTCGAAGTCGCGCTACCCAGCCTCGCCGAAGGGCAGAAGGCCGACTGCCCGCGTTGCGGCGAGACGCTGTGTGCGCTGCCGGTGCGCGTCTACGACAGCGTGATCGCGTGGGCGCTGTGCGCGCTGTTCTTCTTGGTGCTCAGCCTGAGTTTCCCGCTGATGGCGCTCAACGTCGAAGGCGTCCATCAGCAGATCACCCTGCTTGGCAGCGCCGACGCGCTGTTGAAGGAAGACTTCACGCTGCTCTCCGACGTGCTGGTGCTGGCGGTGCTGTTAATCCCGGCATTGTTCCTCACCGCCACGCTTTACGTGTACGGCGGCTTGCGCCGCGACCGCTATCTCATCGGGATGCGTTCGGCCGCGCAGGTGGCGCTCGCCTGCCGGCCTTGGATGATGGCCGACGTGTTCCTACTCGCCATTTTGGTCAGCGTGATCAAGCTCGCGTCGCTGGCCGACGTGTCGCTGGGCAAGGCGTTCTGGGCGATGTTGCTGTTTGCGCTCGCGCTCACCCGCACCGTGTCGCTGGTCAACGGCCACTGGCTGCTGATGGCGCTCGCGCGCGTCGATGCGCGCACCTTGAACGCAGAGGACGCGCACGGCTTCTGCCCGCACTGCGGCGCGCCACACCTCGCGGGGCAGCGCCGCTGCACGCGCTGCTACTCGACACTAGCCCGCCGCCGCGCGCACAGCGTGCAGCTGACGCTGGCTTTCCTGGTCACCGCCATCGTGCTCTACGTGCCGGCCAACCTCTACCCGATCATGGTCACCGAATATCTGGGCAGGAGCGACCCGTCGACCATCCTGCAAGGCGTACTGCTGTTGTGGCAGTTAGGCTCGTACCCGGTTGCGCTGGTGATCCTGATCGCGAGCGTGCTGATCCCGATCGCCAAGTTCCTCGCGCTGATCCTGCTGCTGGTCGCGAGCCAGCACCCTTTCCACGACGCCCGTCGCCATACCCAGCTCTACCGCGTCGTCGAATTCATCGGCCGCTGGTCGATGGTCGACGTGTTCGTGGTCTCGCTGATGGTCGCGCTGGTGCAGATGGGCCAGCTGATGTCGATCTACCCGGGCATCGCCGCCCTCTCCTTCGCGGGCATGGTGGTGTTCACCATGCTCGCCGCCATGTGTTTCGACGTGCGTCTGGTGTGGGACGCCGAACTGGAAAGACCGAGAAATGACTGAACAAGCTCCCCCTACCGCTCGCCTCGGCCGCCTGCGCCAGCTCTCCCTGGTCTGGCTGATCCCGCTGCTGGCCATTTCCGTCGGTCTGTGGATGGTGTACGACACTTGGCGCAACCAGGGGCCGGAAATCACGCTGACCATGCCCAACGCCGAGGGCATCGAGGCGGGCAAGACGCCGATCAAGGTGCGTGACGTCGCCATCGGCCGGGTGACCTCGGTCAGCCTGTCGGACAAGGGCGACACCGTGATCGCGACCGCCCAGCTCGACAAGAGCGCCGCGCCGCTGCTGTTTAGCGACAGCCAGTTCTGGGTAGTGCGCCCGCGGGTCGACTCCGGCGGCGTCAGCGGCCTCTCCACCCTGCTCTCCGGCGCGTACATCCAGTTCCAGCCGGGCAAGAGCGGCCAGAAACAGCGCAACTTCAACATCCTGGCGTCCCCGCCGGTCACCGCCCCGGACGTGCCCGGCCTCAGGCTGACGCTTGCCGCGCGCGACGTGCCGACCGTCGGCGTCGGCTCGCCGGTATTGTTCCAGCACTACGAGGTCGGTCGCGTCGAAAAGGCGCAGTTCGATACCGAGGCGCGGCAGATGCGCTACCAGATCTTCATCCACCGCCCGTACGACAAGCTGGTCACCAGCAACTCGCGCTTCTGGGTCTCCAGCGGCGTCAACCTCGCGCTGACCGCCGCCGGCCTGCAGCTGAACGTCGGTTCGGTGCAGACCCTGCTCTCGGGCGGCATCGCCTTCGACGTGCCGCCAGGCCACTCGCTGGGCGAGGCGGTCGGCAACCAGTCGCGCTTCATGCTGTACGCGAGCGAAGAGAACGCGCGCAACCTCTACTACGAACAGCAACTGCCCTACGTCGTGCTGTTCAACGAGTCGGTGCGCGGCTTGACCGTCGGCGCGCCGGTCGAGTACCGCGGCATCCGTGTCGGCTCGGTCGCCGCCGTGCCACTGACCTCGCTCGACATCAGCAAGAAAAAAACCGGCGGCAACGTCGGCATCCCGGTCCTGATCAACCTGGAGGTCGGCCGCTTCGACCCCGACGCGGGCAAGCGCCCGACCGGCTTCTGGCAAAAGCGTATCGGCGGGAGCGTCAAGGACGGGCTGGTCGCCCGCCTGAAGACCGGCAACCTGCTCTCTGGCGCGCTGTTCGTCGACCTTGACTACAGCGGCAAGAAGACCCGCACGCTGCCCAAGCCCTTCCTCACCTACCCGGTACTGCCAGCCAGCGACAGCGGCGGCCTGTCGCAGATCGAGAACAAGGTGATCGCGCTGCTGGACAAGCTCAACGCGCTCAAGATCGAAAACACGTTGAACAACGCCGATGAAGCCCTTGCCAGCACCCGCGACGCGGCCGAGCGCACTCGAGTGCTAATGGGCGAGATCGACAAGCTGGTCGCCAACCCGCAGACGCAGGCGCTGCCGGGCGACGCGCGCAAGACGCTCGAGCAGTTGCGCCAGAGTGCCGCGTCCTTCTCGGCAGACTCGGCGGCGTACCAGGAGCTCACGCAGACGCTGTCGACGCTCAACCAGCTGCTGCAAAACGCGCGCCCGCTGGTGCGCACGCTCGATGCACAACCGAACGCCCTCTTGTTCGACCGCAACGCCACCGACCCGACCCCGAAAGGAGCCCGCCCGTGAACCGTCTCCTCGTCCTGTGCCTGCCTCTCGTGCTCGCCGCGTGCGCGGGCACGCCCGACGTCCGTTACTACCTGTTGCCGCCGGCTCCTAGCACGCCGGCGACCGCGAGCGAAAGCGCCGCCAGCGTCGAAGTCAGGCTCGCCGGCTACCTCGCCTCGCCGAGCATTGCCTACCGGCAAGGGCCGGTTCAGGTCAGCCTCGCGCAGTTTCACCAATGGGCCGAAGCACCCCAGCCGATGTTGCGCCGGGCGCTGGCCGAGCGTCTCTCCACGCGCACCGGCCGCGCCTGGCTTACACAAGGCAATAGCACGGCGCCGCGCGTGATCGTCGACGTGTCCGAGTTTGGCGGCAGCGACGACGGCACCGCCCGCGTCGGCGGCCAGTACCGCTTTGTCGCCAGCGACGGCAAGGCGCAAGCGAGCTGGCCGTTTGACATCCGCGTGCCACAACAGGGCGACGGTTACGCGGCGCTCGCCAAGGCGCTGGGAGAGGGTGTAGACCGCCTCGCCGGCGAAATCGCGGCGCGTCCGCTGCCGCGTTGACGAAAAAAGACCCGGCCAAGGCCGGGTCTTTGCAATGCGGGGAAAAAAATCAGGCCTTGCCGCAGCAAGCCTTGTACTTCTTGCCGCTGCCGCACGGGCAGGGGTCGTTGCGGCCGACCTTGTCGCCTTCGCGGCGCTGGGTCACCGGTGCGTTTTCCTTGGCGCGCCAGTAGCCGTAGACAGCCAGCACGGCCTCTTCAAGCTCGTCCTTGAAGCCCTCGATCTCGGCGTCGGTGAAGGTGACCAAGTCCTCGCCGTCCTCCTGTTCGAAGATGCCGCCCAGCGCCATCACCGGGTAGAGCAGGTCTTCGAAGCCCTCGTCGTCGGCGGTCTCGAACCAGTCGGTCGGCACCACGTCCAGCGCGTACAGGTAGGCGTTGCACCACGGCCAGTAGTCGGCCTCGCCGTCGTCGTCCTCGTAGAGCAGCATCTCGGGCAGCTGGCCAGCGGAGAGTTGCTGCTCGACGTGGAAGTACATGCGGGTCAGCAGCTCGCGTGCCTCGGCCGCTTCAGCCTCCCCGGCAAAACCCGGCGCGTCGCCCAGCACTTCGGCGAGCACGTCGGCGAACGGCAAGGCGTCCGGCCCGCTGGCCACCGCGCAGAAGAAGCCCTGCACCTCGTCGGCGCGCATGGTCGAGCCGTCCGCCGAGAGCGGCGTCAGCAACGCCTCGAGCCGGGCAAGGTCGGCGTCGGTAAAAGCCTGTACGGTCATGGTCGGGATCCTCGGAAATAGATGTCTTCTGGCATTGTAACGCCTCAAACGCAAGCCGGCGACGACGCACGCAATTCATTTCGGGTAAGATGAAGCGGCACGACTAGCAAAAACTTGGTGCTTCATGAAATCAACGGCAAGCACACACACCCGCCATACCTGGCCCAACTTCGACGAAGCGGCGCTGTTCGCGCTGCTCGACTGCATCCCGGGCACCGCGATCCAGGCCTACACGCCCGAGGGCACCATCGTGTTCTGGAACGCCCAGTGCGAAGCCCTCTACGGCTGGCAGCGCAGCGAGGCGATCGGCCACACGCTGGACCAGCTCTTCATGACCCCCGAGCAGGCAGCGGCCTTCATCGGCGACGTCAGCCGCGCGCTCGCAGAGGGCCGCGACATCGAGCCTGGCTTTTTCAAGCTGCAGGCACGCGACGGCCGCACGCTGTCGGTCTACTCGAGCCATACCTGGCTGCGCAAGCCGGACGGCCGGGCGCTGCTCTTTTGCATGGACACCGACCTCACCGCGCTGGAGACCGCGCGCGAAGACGCCCAGCGCGCGCACCGTCGCCTCGACTTCCTGCTGCAGACCAGCGGCGAGAGCGTGTGGGAGTGGCATGTCGACAGCGACGCGCTCGTGCACGGCCCGCAGGCCGCCAGCCTGTTCGGCCTGCCGCCCGGGCAGCTTCCCGTATCCATGCGCGAACAGCTCGAACTGGTCGCCGAGGCCGACCGGGAACGCGTGCGCCAGGCGCTCACCGCCTGCCTCGCCGGCGAAGCGCGCTCCTTGCGCGTCGAATACCGGCTGGGCCACGGCGAACACGCCGGGCGCTGGTTCGAGGAGCGCGCGCATATCGTCGAGCGCGATGCGGCAGGCCAACCCTCGCTGGCGATGGGCATCGTCGCCGACGTCGACGAACGCCGCCGCGCCAGCGACGCGATCCGCACACTCGCCTACTACGACACGCTGACCGGCCTGCCCAACCGCCGCCTGCTGCTCGAGCGCCTGCAGCACGCGCAGACGCTCGGCGACCGCAGCGGCCTGCGGGGGGCCGTGCTGTTCCTCGACCTGGACGGCTTCAAGGCGGTCAACGACGGCTACGGCCACGCGACCGGCGACCTGCTTTTGCAGGCGGTCGCCACCCGGCTTGGTGCATGCGTGCGCGTCAGCGACACGGTCGCCCGTCTGGGCGGCGACGAATTCGTGGTGCTGCTCGAGCAGGTCGCCCAGAGCGAGGCGAAGACTTGCGAGAGCATCGTCGCGCTGGCCGACAAGCTGTGCCAGGCGCTGGCTTCCCCCTTTCTGCTCGGCGAACACAGCCACCAGATCAGCACCAGCATCGGCATCAGCCTGTTCCTTGGCAGCCACGAAGACGCGAATGCCCTGCTCGAGCAGGCCGACCGCGCGCTCTACCGTGCCAAACACGCCGGACGCAATACCTGGCGCTTCCACTGCGAGCGCTTGCAGCGGCGCTTCTCGCGATCCTTGCTGCAGGCCGGCTCGCGCACGGCACGGCCGGACGGCGCGGCGCCGGAGCTGGCGTTCCACCCGCGTGCCAACGCCAGGCTCGAGGTGGTCGGCGCGACGGCCGCCGCCGCACTGCCTGGCGTGCATGGCGGCGAGACCGGTCTCGGGGCGGGCGCAGACGCGCCGCTGCTCGAACGGCAGACACTGCAACTCGCGTGCGACATCCTCGCACGCTGGCAGGCGCACCCCGTGCTCGCGCGTCTGGTGCTGAGCGTGGACGTCGGCAACGCCTTGCTGGGCAAGGCCGGCTTCGCCCGCGACGTAGCGGCGATGCTGGACGAGCGGAACCTGCCGGGCGCCAGGCTGGAGCTGGTCGTGGACGCGGGCCTGGCGGACGATGCGCGGCTGCAGGAGGCGCGCACGCAGGCGCGCCGGCTTGCCGACGGCGGCGTACGCGTCGCGCTGGCCGGTTTTGGCGCCGTCCCGCTGACGGTGCTGGATAGCCTGCCTGCGCACGCGCTGTATCTGGACGAAACGCTGACGCGCAACCATGACGCCAGCTCGCCGGCGCTGCGCGCGGCCATCGCCTGCGCACGCGCGCTCGGCGTCGACGCGGTCGCCCGCAACGTGCAAAGCGCCCGCCAGTTCCAGCGGCTGCGCGACGCCGGCGGCCCGCTCGCCGAGGGGCCGCTATTCGGCCAGGGCCGCACCCTGGCCGCGTTCGAGCACTGGGTGCTGGCCAGAAGCGGACGGCGCCGCGACGAAGCCGCCTGAAACGGCAGCCGGCCCAAGGTGGGCAGGCACGAAAAAGGCCGGGCACAAGGTGCCTGGCCTGTTCGGGCGGTGCCGGAGAGTGGGCGCGGCACATGCGCGCCGCGCACCGGAAGCGGACGGTCTAGAGCGGGTAGCCGATCTGGCGCGAGACTTCCTGCGCGGCAGACTTGAGCGCCAGCGACAAGGGGCTGTCCCATTCGTTGTCGAAGGTGGCGGCCGGGCCCAGCGCGGTCAAGGTCAGCACCAGACGGCCGCTGCTGTCGAACACCGGCGCGGCCATGCCGTTGACGCCCGGCTGCGGGCTGCCGCTGGCGCGCGCCATGCCGTGCGCACGCACTTCGTCCAGCCGTGCGGCAAGGTCGGCGGGCACTTCGGACTCGCCCCACAACAGGGCCTCGCGCTTGAGCGCCTCGTCGACCAGCGGGCCTGGCTGGTACGCGCTGAACACGAGGCCGGTCGCAGAGGCGAGCAGCGGCAGCACGGTGCCCACCCGCATATTGACCTGCACCACGCAGTTGGCGTCCTCGATGCGCACGACGGTCGGGCCGTGGCTGCCCCACACCACCACCGCGAAGGTCTGCCCCATCTCCTGCGACAGGCGGACGACCTCGTCGCCGGCGACACGCAAGGCGTCCACTTCGCGCAAGGCGGCGAGCCCCATCTGCAGCGCGAACGGACCGAGCGCGTAGCGGCCGCTGGCGAAGTCCTGGCGGACGAGCCCCAGCTTGCAGTAGCTGACGAGGTAAGGGTGCGCCTTGGCCGGCACCATGCCCGCCGCCGCCGCGAGGTCCTTGAGCATCATCGGCGAGCCCGCGTCGGCGAGCACCTTGAGCAGGCTGCCGCCCACCTCGATCGACTGGATCCCTCTGCGCTGTTCCATCTTGCTATTGACTCCGTTATCCATCGCCGCATTCTACCACCGCCGGCGTTTGGCATCATTGCCTAACATTCAATTTGACAAAGGCATTAAATAGCCGCCACCGGCCGCGCAAGCACGCTATGCTGGACAAAAAACGACAAGGAGACACCCGATGTTGATCAGCAGGATCCACCACGTGGCGTACCGCTGCCGCGACGCCAGGGAAACGGTGCGCTGGTACGAGCAACACCTCGGCATGCGCTTCATGCTCGCCTTCTCGGAAGACCACGTCCCGTCGACCGGCGAGCTCGACCCCTACATGCATGTGTTTCTCGACGCAGGCGGCGGCAACGTGCTCGCCTTCTTCGAGCTGCCCGGGCAGCCGCCGATGGGGCGCGACCCGAACACGCCTGCCTGGGTGCAGCACCTCGCGCTAGAAGTCGACTCGCTCGACACCCTGCTCGCGACGCGCGAGCGGCTCGCCGCGGCCGGCATCGAGGTGGTCGGCCCAACCGACCACACGCTGTTCCAGTCGATCTACTTCTTCGACCCGAACGGCCACCGGCTGGAGCTGGCCGCCAACACCGCCACGCCCGACATGCTGGATGAACTGGACAGGGTCAAGGACGCGATGCTCGAGGAGTGGGCGCTCACCCGCCGTGCACCGCAACATGCGCGCTGGCTGCATGAAAAAAACCGCGAGGAGGACCAGCCATGAAACTTGCGACGCTGAAAAAGGGCGGCCGCGACGGCACGCTGGTGGTCGTCTCGCGCGACCTGAGCCTTGCCCTCGAAGTGCCGCGCATCGCCGCCACGCTGCAGGCCGCGCTCGACGACTGGGCGCACGCGGCGCCCTTGCTGGCCGAACAGTACCGCGCGCTCAACGGCGGGCTCGCCGAGGGCGCCTTCGCGTTCGACCCCGCCCAGTGCGCGTCGCCCTTGCCGCGCGCCTACCAGTGGGCCGACGGTTCGGCCTACCTCAACCACGTCGAGCTTGTGCGCCGCGCGCGCGGCGCCGAGGTGCCGGCAACCTTCTACCAGGACCCGCTGATGTACCAGGGCGGCAGCGACGCCTTCATCGGCCCGCGCGACGACATCCGCGCCCGCGAAGCATGGGGGGTCGACTTCGAGGCCGAGGTCGCGGTGATCACCGGCGACGTCGCGCAAGGCAGCCCGGCCCCCGCGTGCGCCGGCGCGATCCGCCTGGTGCTCCTGGTCAACGACGTCTCGCTGCGCGCGCTGATCCCGGAAGAACTGGCCAAGGGCTTCGGCTTCTTCCAGTCCAAGCCCGCGTCCAGCTTCTCGCCGGTGGCGGTCACCCCGGACGAGCTGGGCGAGGCGTGGCAGGACAACAAGCTGCACCTGCCGCTGACGGTCACGCTGAGCTGCGAGCCCTTCGGCTGCCCTGACGCGGGCGTCGACATGGCGTTTGACTTCTCGCAGCTGATCGCGCATATCGCGAAGACGCGCGACGTCGCCGCCGGGTCCATCGTCGGCAGCGGCACCGTCTCCAACCGCCAGGGCGGCCTCAACGGCGCGCCGGTGCACAAGGGCGGGGTCGGCTTCGCGTGCATCGCCGAGCTGCGCATGCTCGAGACGATAGAGACCGGCAGCCCGCGTACCCGCTTCATGCACGACGGTGACACCGTGCGCATCGAGGCGTTCGGCGCCGACGGGCAAAGCGTGTTCGGCGCGATCGAAAACCGGCTAAGCGCCCTGCCATGAAGCTGTTCGGCTACTGGAGAAGCTCGGCCGCGTACCGCGTGCGCATCGCGCTCGCGCTCAAGGGCATCGCCTACCAGGCGGTGCCGGTTTCGCTCCCCGCGCACGAACAGGCGTCGCCCGGCTACACGGCGCTCAACCCGCAAGCGCTGGTACCGCTCCTCATCGACGACGCGGGCAACCGCATCAGCCAGTCCCTCGCGATCATCGAGTACCTCGACGAGACGCACCCTGCGGTGTCGCTGCTGCCGGCAGACCCGGCGGGTCGCGCCCGGGTGCGCGCGTTCGCGCTCGCCATCGCCTGCGACACGCACCCGCTTAACAACCTGCGCGTGCTCGAGTACCTGCAAGGCCCGCTCGCCGTCGGCGACGAGGCGCGCCTGGCGTGGATCCGCCACTGGCTCGCGCAGGGCCTCTCCGCGCTAGAGGCGACGCTCGCAGGCATGCCCCAGCCGCAAGCGTTCGCCTTCGGTGCGACGCCGTCGCTTGCCGAGTGCTGCCTGATCCCGCAGCTCTACAACGCGCGCCGCTTCGGCGCCGACCTTGCGCCCTACCCCCGCCTGCGGGCGATCGAAGAAGCGGCGCTTGCCTTGCCGGCCTTCGACGCCGCGCGCCCGGAGCGGCAAACAGACGCTCCGCCCGACGTCAGGACGACACCATGACCGACACCCCGCTGTGGACCCCGCGCGCCGAGCGTGCCGACGCGAGCCATCTGGCCGCCTTTACCCGCCTCATGCGCGCGAAAAGCGGCCAGGCCTTGCCCGAATACCCAAGCCTGTGGCGGCTCTCCGTCGAGAAGCCTGCCCTGTTCTGGGGCGCGGTGTGGGACTACACCGGGCTGATTGGCGACAGGCAAGGCCCGGCGCTTGCCGGCAGCGGCCGCTTTCTCGAGACGCGCTTCTTCCCCGAGGCCACGCTCAACTACGCGGAAAACCTGCTCGCGGCGCCGGATACACGCCTGGCGATCCGTTTCCTGCAGGAGACGGGGGACGAGACCACGCTGACTCGCGCCGGGCTCTCGGCGCTGGTCAGCCGCCTGCAACAGGCGATGCGCGAGGCGGGCGTCAAGGCGGGCGACCGCGTCGCCGGCCTCGTCGCCAACCAGCCGGAAACCATCGCCGCGATGCTGGCCACGGCGAGCCTGGGCGCAATCTGGACCAGCTGCTCGACCGACTTCGGCGTCGACGGCTGCGTCGAGCGTTTCGGCCAGACCACCCCCAAGCTGCTCTTTTGCAGCGACTCGGTGCTCTACGGCGGCAAGCGCGTCGAGCTTGCCGCGCGCGCGGCCGACATCGCCGCGCGCCTGCCCTCGCTTGCCCGCGTGGTGGTGCTGCCGTGCGCGGGGGACGCGGCCGAGGCGGCCGCGCACATCGCAGGCGCCGTGCCGCTTGACGCGTTCATCGCGCCCTTCGCGGCGGCATCGCCCGCCTTCACGCGGGTGCCGTTCGACCATCCGCTGTTCATCCTGTATTCCAGCGGCACCACCGGCGCGCCCAAGTGCATCGTGCACGGCCACGGCGGCACCTTGTTGCAACACCTGAAGGAACACCAGCTGCACGCGGACCTGCACGCGGGCGACACGCTGTTCTACTACACGACCTGCGGCTGGATGATGTGGAACTGGCTCGCCAGCGCGCTCGCCAGCGGCGCCACCCTGATGTGCTACGAGGGCTCGCCGTTTGCCGAACACGGGCAGCGGCTGTGGCGCTGGGCCGAGCACGCCGGCTGCACCCACTTCGGCACCTCGGCGCGCTACCTCGACGCGCTCGCGCAAAGCGGCCTCGCCCCGCGCGAACACTGGCCGCTGTCCCGCTTGCGCGTGCTGATGTCGACCGGCTCGCCGCTGTCGGCCGAGCGTTTCGGCTGGGTGTACCGCCACATCAAGGCAGACCTCAATCTCGCGTCGATCTCGGGCGGTACCGACATCGTCTCCTGCTTCGCGCTGGGCAACCCGACGCTGCCTGTATGGGCGGGCGAGCTGCAATGCGCGGGCCTGGGCATGGCCATCGACGTGGTCGACGACGCCGGCCACAGCGTCACCGGCAGCAAGGGCGAACTCGTGTGCCGGCGGCCGTTTCCGTCGATGCCGGTCGGCTTCTGGAACGACCCGGGCCAGGCGCGCTACCGCAAGGCGTATTTTTCGCGCTTTGCCGGGCTGTGGGCGCACGGCGACTACGCCGAACAGACCCGCCACGGCGGGCTGGTCATCCACGGCCGCTCGGACGCGGTGCTCAACCCCGGCGGCGTGCGCATTGGCACCGCAGAGATCTACCGGCAGCTCGATGGCGTCGGCGAGGTACTGGAGAGCATCGCGATCGGCCAGAAATGGCACGGCGACGAGCGCGTGGTGCTGTTCGTGCGCCTGCGCGCGGGCGCGAAGCTCGACGACGCGCTGGTGCACCGGATCCGCACGCAAATCCGCGAGGGCGCGAGCCCGCGCCACGTGCCCTCGCGCATCGTCGCCGTCGGCGACTTGCCGCGCACCCTGTCGGGCAAGCTGGTCGAACTGGCAGTGAAGAACGTGGTGCACGGCGAGGCGGTCGCCAACGTCGGCGCGCTGGCCAACCCCGAGGCGCTAGCGCTGTTCCGCGACCTGCCCGAGCTGTCGATCTGACATGCTGTGGCGCCTGGCGGCCGACGCGGTTCTCGTCCTGCACCTCGCCTTCATCGTGTTCGCCGCGCTGGGCGCCCTCTTGGCGCTGCGCACCCCGCGCGTGCTCTGGCTGCAGATACCCGCCGCGCTATGGGGCTTCCTGGTCGAAGCCGCCGGCTGGTATTGCCCACTCACCACGCTGGAAAACCGGCTGCGCCAACTGGCCGGCGACGCGGGCTACGCCGGCGGCTTTATCGAGCACTACCTGACCCTACTGATCTACCCGCCCGGGTTGACCCGTCCGCAGCAGGGCGTGCTCGCGCTGCTGCTTATCGCCGTCAACGCAGGCGTCTACCTGTGGCTGTGGCGCAGGCACCAGGGCAGGTGCGCCCGCAAGCGCTAGCCAGGCCCCGCCGGCTGCGCCGCAACCCTGAGCCTGGCGATCTGCCAGGCCGCGAATTCGAGCGCCTCTGATGCCTGCCCGATCGCGTCCTTCAGCGAAACCGGGCCGTGGCAGGCCGAGAAACAGCCGTCGAAGGCGGCAGCGAGTTCAGCCGACAGCTCGATGCGCCCCGAGAGCAGCGTCACCGGCACGCCGGCCGCGCGGGCGAGCCGGGCGACGCAGTAAGGCGCCTTGCCGCGCAGGGTCTGCGCGTCGCTCGCACCCTCGCCGGTGAGCACATGGCCGGCGCCGGCGACCGCGGTTTCCAGCCCGATCGCCGAGGCAACCGCCGCCGCGCCGCCGGCACGCACGCCGCCCAGCCGCTGCAAGGCCCAGCCGATGCCGCCGGCCGCGCCGGCTCCGGGCGCGGCTGCGTCGCCGCCGCACAGGGCGGCCAGGCGCGAGAGCGCCGTATCGAGCACGCCCCGCTCGGCAACCGTCAGCCCCTTCTGCGCGCCGAACACCGCGCACGCGCCGTGCTCGCCGGTGAGCGGGTTGTCGACGTCGCTCCATAATTCGAGCGGCACCGGCAGCCCTTGCAGCGCGCCAAGCTCGACCCGCGCGAGGCGCAGCAAGTCGTGCGGTGCGGCGGACAGCGCCCGGCCTTCTGCGTCGAAAAAGCGCGCGCCAAGTGCAAGCAACACGCCGGCGCCGCCGTCCGACGTCGAGCTGCCGCCCAGCGCGACGATGACGCGGCGCGCGCCGTCCGCCACCGCCGCGCTGATCAGCTCGCCGACGCCGAAGCTTGAGCGCGCCATCGGCGGCGCCTTGCCCATGCCCAGCCCGACCACGCGGGCGACCTCGACCAGCGCGCTGCCGTCGGGCAGCACGAGGCAGGCGGCGTCCAGCGGCTCGCCGCCTGCGCCTTGCACGCGGTGCTCCCGCCATCGCCCGCCCAGCGCCGCGTGCACGGCCGACAGCGTGCCCTCGCCGCCGTCGGCCATCGGCCTCAGGCACAGCTCGGCGGCCGGGTCGGCGCGGCGCACCCCGGCGGCCATCGCCGCCGCCGCGGCCTCGGCGCTCAAGGCGCCCTTGAAAGAATCCGGTGCGATCACCCAGCGCATGGCGCCTCCCCGTGGCCAAAGCGCCATCTTATGCCATACAGTAAACGGGCGGCAGCGTGTGCCGCCATCCGCCATACGGGAAACCGACCATGCAACTTGCCTGCCCTGCCTGCCTGACCCGCAACCGTTTCCCCGACGCACGCCTCGCCGACAACCCGCGTTGCGGCCAGTGCAAGGCGCCGCTGGCGCCTCAGACCCCGGTGTCGCTTGGCGACACGTCGCTCCCCGCTTACCTGGCCGGCTGCGACGCGCCGGTGCTGGTCGACTTCTGGGCAGCCTGGTGCGGCCCCTGCCAGGCGATGGCACCGCAATTCGCCGCGGCCGCCCGCTCGCTGCCCGCCGTACGCTTCGTCAAGGTCGACAGCGACGCGGCGCCGCAAGCCGTCGCCCGCTACGCGATCCGCAGCATCCCGACCCTGCTGCTGTTCAGGGGCGGCCGCGAGCTCGCCCGCCACAGCGGCGTGCTGCCCGCCGCCCAGCTTGCCCAGTGGGTCGAAACGCAACTTGCCAAGGAAACACGATGAATGGCCGCCTCAAGTACCTGCTGGTGGCCGGCCTGTTCGCCCTCTCCATCGCCGCGCCGGTACAGGCGTCCCCCGCCGATATCCGCAGCGAAGACGTCGTGTTCGCCAAGGGCGCGCAGGGCGCGAAACTCGCCGGCGAAATCAGGGGCTATCAGGTCGTCGACTACCGGCTGCGCGCCAGGGCCGGCCAGACGCTGACGGTAGACTTCAAGTCCGGCAACCTCGCCGCCTACTTCAACCTGCTGCCGCCGGGGTCGAACGACGTCGCGATGTTTATCGGCGCAACGTCTGGCAACCGTTTCGAGGGCGTGCTGCCCGCAGACGGCGTCTACACGATCCGGGTCTACCAGATGCGCAGTGCCGCACGGCGCGGCGAGCGTGCGCGCTACACGATCGCCCTCGCGCTGCCGCCCGCCGCCGCACACGCGGCAGGCTTCAGGCAGACGCTCGCGCTGCAAGGCACCCGCTTCGAGGTGGCGGCGACCGACGAGGGTTCGCTGAACCAGCTGACCGTTACCGCGCAGCAGGCACATGGCAAGCCGGTGACGTTCAGGCAGGAAATCGACGGTAAGGTGACGGGCGCCGAGGTGGCCGACCTGAATGTCGACGGGCAGCCTGAACTCTACGTCTACACGCAGTCGGCCGGCAGCGGCTCGTACGCGGGGCTGGTCGGCCTTGTCGCGCAAAAGGACGGCAAGCTCGTCCCGATCCGCCTGCCCGATCTGGCAGAGGATGCCAAGGCGAGCCGGGGCTATCTGGGGCACGACGCGTTCGCCGTCGTCGAGAACCGGCTGGCCCGGCGCTTCCCGGTATACAAGGCTGGCGACAGCAACGCGAAGCCTTCCGGCGGCACGCGGCAGGTCCAGTACCGGCTGGAACGAAAGCCGGACGGCTGGACGCTGGTTGCAGACAAGGTGGTCGAATATTGAGACGGGTCAGCCGGGCGCTAGCCGTTTGCCAAACAGGATCTTGCCCGCGAACGGGTCGCCCGCAACCGGTGCCTGATAGCCGCACACGGCGTAACCCTGCCTGATCAGCAGGGCAAGCATCGCCGGGTAGCGGTTCATCGACTTGACGCGCAGCTCGCGATAGCCGTGGGCCCGAGCCCACGCCTCCTGGGCAAGCAGCAGCGCGGTGGCGACCCCGCCGCGACGCCACTGCGGGTGGACGCCCCCCAGCCAGGAATAGAACACGCCGTCGCCGTCGTCGTAACCCGCTTTGAAGCCGACCGGCACGCCGCCGGCGAAGGCGCCCAGCAGTAGCGCAGGCCGGCCCGCGAGCCTTTGGTCGACCAGCGCGGCGTCGACACTGCCGGCGAACTCGGGCAAGTCTGCGAACAGCGCCGCGAGCGGCGCCGCACCCGCCAGTTCACAAAGCTGCAGCGGCTCAGTAGATGAAGCGTCCACGCAGCCCGTCCAGCATGAAGCTCTCCAGCAGCGCCTCGGCGCGCTCGCGCGCGCCGCCGCGGCGCTGGCCCTTCTTGGCGACGATCAGCTCGTTCTTCATCGAGTGCTCCCAGCCGACCAGCTCGGTCACCGTCAGCTGATAGCCGTGCGCCTCGAGCAACAGGCAGCGCAGCACGTTGGTCAGCTGGCTGCCGAATTCGCGGGTATGGATGCCGTGGCGCACGATCTCGCCCAAGGGCGTGCCGGCGAGCAGCTTCGCCTTCACCCGGCGCAGTTCGGCGGCGACTTCGGCCTGGCAGCACGGCACCAGCACGATGAAGCGGGCGTCCTTTTGCAGCGCGAAGCGGATCGCGTCGTCGGTCGCGGTATTGCACGCGTGCAAGGCGGTGACGATGTCGACCTGCTTGCCGATCGCGTCGTTCGAGATCGACTCGGCGACCGTCTCGTTGATGAAGCGCATCCGGGTGAAACCCAGCCGTTCGGCGAGCGCGGCGGTGGTGGCCACCAGTTCCTCGCGCGTCTCGATGCCGATCACCTCGCCCACTTCCAGCGCCTTCAACACCAGGTCGTACAGGATGAAGCCGAGGTAGGACTTGCCGGCGCCGTGGTCGACCACGGTCACGTCGCCCTTGTCCGCCACCACTTCGCGGATCAAGGGTTCGATGAACTGCACCAGGTGGTAGACCTGCTTGAGCTTCCTGCGGCTGTCCTGGTTGAGCTTGCCGTCACGGGTCAGGATATGCAGCTCCTTCAGGAGCTCGACCGACTGTTCGGGGCGGATTTCGTAATCCTTGGCCATGATCTTTCCTTTCACAACGCGCGCGCGGCAAAGCGGCGCGACGGCGTCTCGTATTCCTGTTGCGCGGCGACCACCGCCAGCTCGTAACGGCCAAGCTGATGGGTCGTCTCCAGCACACCGTAGACCGCGGACGCCGCGTGTTCGAGCGCCTCGCGCACGCCCTTGCCTGCGAGCAGGCCGACCAGGAACAGCCCCGAGGTCATGTCGCCGACGCCGACCGGCTCGCGCGCGAACTCGAACATCGGCCGGCCGATCAGCCAAGCACCTTCGCTGTCGACGGCGAGCATCTGGAATTCGTCCTTTGGGCGCGCGTCGTAGTGCAGGTGCTTGACCAGCACCACGCGCGGCCCGCGCACGAGTACTTCCCGCGCGGCGGTGACGATGTCGGTGAGCGTCGGCAGCGTGCGGCCGCTGATGATTTCCAGCTCCAGCTGGTTGGGCGAGACAATGTCGGCCACCGGCAGCGCCTCGTCCACCAAAAATTCCGCGACGCCCGGCGCGACGATGCAGCCCTTGGCCGGGTGCCCCATCACCGGGTCGCAGTGGTAGAGCGCCTGCGGGTTCGCCGCCTTGACCTGGCGCACCGCGTCCAGGATCTGCCCGCCCTGCTCGGCGCTGCCGATATAGCCGGAGAGCACCGCGTTGCACTCTCCGAGCGCGTCGATGGCGGCGATGCCGGCGGAAAGCTCGCTGATCTGCTCGGGCGGCAACACCATGCCGGCCCAGCGGCCGTACTGGGTGTGGTTGGAAAACTGCACGGTATGCAGCGGCCACACGCTGGCGCCCATGCGCTGCATCGGGAACACCGCCGCGCTATTGCCGGCGTGGCCGTACACCACGTGCGACTGGATGGACAGGATATTCATGCAAATCTCCGGCGGCGCTGTGCCGCCTGAAAATGAAAGACCCGCCACCTGGGCGGGCCCGGGGTGCGCGGGAACAAAGCCCCCGCCACTTGGGTTTAGCGGGTGACCGGTTTATAGCGGATGCGCTTGGGCTTGGCGCCCTCTTCACCCAGACGCTTCTTCTTGTCGGCCTCGTACTCCTGGTAGTTGCCGTCGAAGAAGGTCCACTGCGACTCGCCCTCGGCGGCGAGGATGTGCGTCGCGATGCGGTCGAGGAACCAGCGGTCGTGCGAGATCACGAACACGGTGCCGGCGTACTCCAACAGCGCGTCTTCCAGCGCGCGCAGGGTTTCGACGTCCAGGTCGTTCGACGGTTCGTCAAGCAGCAGCACGTTGCCGCCCTTGAGCAGGGTCTTGGCGAGGTGCAGCCGGCCGCGCTCGCCGCCGGAGAGCATGCCGACCTTCTTCTGCTGGTCCGCGCCCTTGAAGTTGAAGCGGCCAAGGTAGGCGCGGCTCGACATCTCGAACTTGCCGACGGTGATCAGGTCGTTGCCGTCGGCCACATCCTGGAACACGGTCTTGTCGCCGTCCAACCCCTCGCGGCTCTGCGCCACATACGCCATCTGCACGGTCTGGCCGATCTTCACCTCGCCGCTGTCCGGCGTCTCCTGCCCGGCGATCATCTTGAACAGCGTCGACTTACCGGCGCCGTTCGGGCCGATGATGCCGACGATGGCGCCGGCCGGCGCCTTGAAGCTCAGGTTGTCGATCAGCAGGCGGTCGCCGAAGCCCTTGGAGACGCCGTCAAACTCGATCACCTCGTTGCCCAGGCGCTCGGCGACCGGGATGAAGATTTCCTGCGTCTCGTTGCGCTTCTGGTGCTCGTACGACGACATTTCCTCGAAGCGGGCGATACGCGCCTTGCTCTTGGCCTGACGGCCCTTCGGGTTCTGGCGCACCCATTCGAGTTCCTGCTTCATCGCCTTCATGCGCGCGCCTTCGCTCTTGGCTTCCTGCTCGAGACGCGCTTCCTTCTGTTCGAGCCAGCTCGAGTAGTTGCCCTTCCACGGGATGCCCTCGCCGCGGTCAAGTTCGAGGATCCACTCGGCGGCGTTGTCGAGGAAGTAGCGGTCGTGGGTGACGGCGACCACGGTGCCCGGGAAGCGCACCAGGAACTGCTCGAGCCATTCGACCGACTCGGCGTCCAGGTGGTTGGTCGGCTCGTCCAAGAGCAGCATGTCGGGCTTGGAGAGCAAGAGCTTGCACAGCGCGACGCGGCGCTTCTCGCCGCCGGAGAGCGGGCCGATCTTGGCGTCCCAAGGCGGCAGGCGCAGCGCGTCGGCGGCCAGCTCCAGCTGCAGTTCGATATTGTCGCCGGCGCCGGCGGAAATGATCGCCTCGAGCTTGGCCTGCTCCTCGGCCAGCGCGTCGAAGTCGGCGTCCGGGTCGGCGTACGCCGCGTACACCTCTTCCAGCCGCTTTTGCGCGCCCATCACCTCGCCCATGCCGCTCTCGACTTCCTCGCGCACGGTCTTGTCGGCGTCCAGTTGCGGCTCCTGCGGCAGGTAGCCGATATTGACGCCCGGCATGTGCTGCACTTCGCCTTCGTATTCCTTGTCGACGCCGGCCATGATGCGCAGCACGGTCGACTTGCCCGCGCCGTTCAGGCCCAGCAGGCCGATCTTGGCGCCCGGGAAGAACGACAGGGAAATATCCTTGATGATCTGCCGCTTGGGCGGCACCACTTTGCTCACGCGGAGCATCGACATCACGTACTGGGCCATGGCGTGTGACAGGTTCCGGAAAATTCTGAAGAAGCGGCGATTCTAGCAAATCCGCCGCGCGCCAACAAAAACGGCGCCCCGCGGGGCGCCGTTTTTGTTGCAGGCTAAGCCTGCTTAGTGGTCGTTCGCCGCCGCGGCGCCGATGCCGGTCTGCGCGCGGACGAACTGGTCGTCGAACGCTGCGCGCTCGCGCTTGGCGGCCGCGCTCTGGTCGAGCAGCGACACCACGATCGAGACCAGGAAGGCCAGCGGCATCGAGAACAGCGCCGGGTGTTCGTACGGGAAGATCGCACTCTCGTGGCCGAGCACGGTCACCCACACCGACGGCGAGAGCACCACCATCAGCACCGCCGAAATGAGGCCGGTAAAGCCACCCAGCAGCGCGCCACGGGTGGTCAGGTCCTTCCAGTACATCGACAGGATCAGGATCGGGAAGTTGGCCGAAGCCGCGATACCGAAGGTCAGGCCGACCAGGAAGGCGACGTTCATCTTCTCGAACAGGATGCCGAGGATGATCGCCAGCACGCCCAGCACGATGGCGGAAATCTTGGACACCTTGATCTCGGTCTTCTCGTCAGCCTTGCCGCCGCAGATCACGTTGGCGTAGATGTCGTGCGAGATCGACGAGGCACCGGCCAGCGCCAGGCCCGACACCACCGCCAGGATGGTCGCGAACGCCACCGCCGACAGGAAGCCCAGGAACAGGTTGCCGCCCACGGCGTGCGCCAGGTGCATCGCGACCATGTTGCCGCCACCGGCGATCTTGCCGGCGAGGTCACCGTCGACGAAGTACTGCGGGTTGGTGCCGACGATCACCATCGCGGCGAAGCCCATGGTGCACACCACGATGAAGAAGAAGCCGATGAAACCGGTCGCGACGAACACCGACTTGCGCGCCTCGCGGGCGTTCGGCACGGTGAAGAAGCGCATCAGGATGTGCGGCAGGCCGGCGATGCCGAACACCAGGCCCAGCGACATCGACGCGGCGTTCACCGGGTCAGCCAGCATGGAGCCCGGCGCCATGATGCCCTGGCCGCCCTTGTGCACTTCGATCGCGCGCTGCGCCAGCGTCTCGTAGCTGAAACCGAACTGGCTCATCGCCAGGATCGCCAGCGTGGTACCACCGGCCAGCAGCAGCACGGCCTTGATGATCTGCACCCAGGTGGTCGCGATCATGCCGCCGAAGGTCACGTACAGCATCATCACCACGCCGACCACCATCACCGCCACCGGGTAGTCGAGGCCGAACAACAGCTTGATCAGCTGGCCGGCACCGACCATCTGCACGATCAGGTAGAAGCAGACCACGGTCAGCGAGCCGAAGGCGGCGAAGGTGCGGATCTTCTTCTGGTCGAGACGGTAGGACGCAATGTCGGCGAAGGTGTACTTGCCGAGGTTGCGCAGGCGCTCCGCGATCAGGAAGGTGACCACCGGCCAGCCGACGAAGAAGCCGACGGTGTAGACGAGGCCGTCGTAGCCCTTGGCGAACACCATGGACGACAGGCCGAGCAGGGTCGCCGCGGACATGTAGTCACCGGCGATGGCGAGGCCGTTCTGGAAGCCGGTGATGCCGCCGCCGGCGGTGTAGAAGTCGGACGCCGACTTGGTGCGGCGCGCCGCCCACCAGGTGATCATCAGCGTACCGGCCACGAACACGAAGAACATCGCGATCGCGGTCAGGTTCAAGGGCTGCTTCTCGGCCGCCTCGACGGCGGGGCCGGCCAGCGCGAAGGCCGGCGCGAGCAACAGGGTTGCTAAGAGTTTGTTCATTTGCCGGCCTCCTCGACGATTTCAGCGTTCAGGCGGTCGAACTCGGAGTTGGCGCGACGCACGTACAGCCCGGTGCATGCCCAGGCGAAGAAGATGATAAAGGCGCCGACCGGCACGCCCAGCGACAGCGTACCGCCCTCGCTCAGCGGCTGCGCGAGCCATTCTGGCGCCATGCCGACGAGCAGCATGTAGCTGTAGTAGACGCCGAGGACCAGCGCGGTCAGCCCCCACGCGGTGCGCGAGCGCTTTTGCGCGAGTTCCCGGAACTTCGGGTTGGCGCGGATGCGGTCATTGTTTTTGTTGGACATGGTTTCTCCTGAGGTTGCCAAACGACGGACGGCGCCAAGATGGCCACCGCCGACTCTGGGTGCAGCGAGTCCTCGTGTAGCTTGCGGCCCGTTCACGGGCTCGCGGCGGCACAGGCCGCCCGCAAGTCGCCGGCCCCCTCAGGCCGAGCGCTTGCTCTATTATTGCGGTGCAATATGCCATACAAATTAGGCGAAGGCAAATCCGGTTAGTCACAAAGGTTTTAGGGGTGTTATCACGCGACAGCAGTGCAGCATCGGCAGGGTAAAACCTGCTTGCGCAAGCCATCGAGCCAACTGGAGAAGACGCGTGCCTGCATCGCACGCGGGGATTATCTGGGCAGAGCCCGGACGACCGCGCCGCACAAAAAAATGTACGGCCACCGGGGGCGGCTAGCCCGGCACAGGAAAAACGGCCTCTCGCAGGCGCAGCAGATGCGCCCGTTCACCGCACAGGTGGTGGCCGGCCAGAAGCGGCAAAGCCAGCGACTGGGCGTGCCGTTGGCGGATCAACAGGCTAATCGTCAAGACAGGCGGCATTCAGCCGCGGTGACTACCGCCGCTCATTCCCCCAACTGCTCACGCAAGACCTGCCGGGCATCTTCGACAAACACCCTGATCTCGGCCTCCGTCTTGCGCGGCCGGTAGCGGGTATGGCAGGCCTGCACCACCGCCATATACTCGTCCGACGCGCCTTCCTCGAGCGCGTGCGCGTAGGCCTCCGCCTGCGCCTTGCTGTGCTCCTCGAGATAGCCGGTGGCCTCGAGGAAAATCAGCGCCTCGGTCGCCGACATCAGCATGGCCTTGCGCATGTCGCCGCTCATCTGCGCGGGGTTTTGCCTGGCCAGCCTGACCTGCTGCGCCGAAATGTCGGCAAACAGCATGCCACACACGCGCTGCTTGAACGGCAGGGGCTGGGCGGCGAACGCCGACGGGACGCCGGCCCGGGCCGGCAGTGCCGCCAGCAGGCCGGTTACCAACAATACGCGCAGACACAAGGGCATGGTGTTCTCCATTTCCGCTACGGCCTATCACCGGCATCCAGATCGTCAGGCGAGCAGGGTTTGCAGCACGCCAGCGCCCTGACGGAGCGACGGGGCGGCCCCTCACCTGCCAACGCCCGCAACAGCAGCGGTAAGTGGCCGGTTTGTCTGCAAGTACGTCGGAGTGGGACTTAGGGCGTGTGCTGGCAGTCTAGCCGCTGGGCACACGTCAAGACAGCAGTCAGGGGTGGCCTGGCCGGATTAAGGTGCGAGGGCGGGGAATGGAAGCTCGGGGAGGCTGTGCTAGCCGCACGGCAGACAAGCACTGGAAGCGGCGCCGGGCAGCGCAGGCGGCCCTGCCCCTATCGGCAGGCAAGCGCCTCCCGCGCCCGGGTGGGCCGCGGGAGGGCCAGCTGGCGGCGTTCAGTTCAACTGGAAGTGCGCGACCGACTGCCTGAGCGCGCCGGAGAGTTCGCGCATGGCGGCAGCGGCCTGCGCGGCTTCGCGTGCGGCGGCGGCGTTGTCGCCGGCCGACGCGGCAATCTGCTCGACATGGGTGGCGATCTCGGCGCTGGCCGCGCTCTGCTCGCGCAGCGAGCCGGAGATGTCCTTGACCGCGCCTTGCACGGTGCCCGAGCTTTCCTCGATGCGGTCGATCGCCTCGCGCCCCTTGTCGGCCAATTCGACCCCGGTCGCGACCTTGCCGACGGCCTCGAGCATCGCCTCGCGCGTGCTGTCCGACAGTTGCTGGATATGGCCGATCTTGACGACGATCTCGCCGGTCGCGCCCGAGGTACGTTCGGCAAGCTTCCTCACCTCGTCGGCAACCACCGCGAAGCCGCGGCCGGTCTCGCCCGCGCGCGCCGCCTCAATCGCCGCGTTGAGCGCCAACAGGTTGGTCTGGTCGGCGATCTCGCGGATCACCGCGACGATGGACGAGATGCCGGCCACGTCGTTGACCAGGCTGGACAAGGAGCCTGCCGCCGCGTCGACCGTCTTGTTGATTTCGCGCATCTCGTCGACCGCGCCGCGCACCACCGCGCCCCCCTCGCGCGAGAACTCGCCCGAGCGCACGCCCAGCGCCTGCGCCTGTTCGGCGCTGCCGGAAATCTGCGCGATGCCCTGCGTCATCTCCTCGATCGCCGCGGCCATCGAAGTTGCCGCCGAGCTCTGCTCGCCCGAGCGCTCGGCGACCCGGCTGACGCTGACGTCGAGCACCTCGGCGCGTTCGTTCAGCACCCGCGCGTGGCCGGCCACCGCGCCGACCGTCTCGCGCAAGCGCGCCTGCATCTGCGCGATGCCGGCGAGCAGGCTGTCGCGGTCGCCCGGCTGCAGCTTCACCTCGGTGTACAGGCGGCCGGCGGCCACTTCGCCGACCACGTCGCGCGCGTAGGCAGGCTCGCCGCCCAGCACGCGCAGGATATTGCGCGAGATCATCACACCGAGCGCGCCCAGCAGCAGCGCCAGCACGGCCAGCACGCCGCCTTGCTCGAACGCATGGCTTAACACGTCACCGCTGATCTCATCGATATAGATGCCGGTGCCGACCACCCAGCCCCAGTCGCCGGACTTGAGGTTCATGCTCATCTTGCCGACCGGCGCGTCGGCACCGGGCTTGGGCCAGTCGTAGCGCGCGACGTCGTTCGCGGCCATCGCCGCGGCGAAGATCTCGCCAAGGTTCTTGCCGTCCGGCGTCTTCAGCGCGTACATGCTGGTACCGGCGAGCTTGGGCTTGATCGGGTGCGCGATGAAGTTGAGCTTGTCGTCGAGCAGGTAGAAGTAGCCATCCTCGCCAAAGCGCGAGGCCAGCAGCGCGGCCTTGGCACGCGCCTGTGCCTCGGCCACCGGCAGCGTGCCGCTGCGCGCCGCGTCCTCATAAGCACGGATGATGGAGACCGCACCCTGCGCCTGCTCGGTCACCGTTTCCCGGTGCGCCTCGACCAGCGAGGTGTACAGGTTGTACAGCCCCCAACCGGCCATCAATACGACGCCGAGCAGCATCGCAGCGAGTTGCGCGAGCAACTGTTTCTTGACTGTCATGGCATTTCCCCTAGCGGCAACAACGGTTTTATTGTGTCCGTCATTATTCCACGAGAAAATATGCCCTGTTAATAAATATTGGTATTGGTGTTTTACCTGACAAGGAACCCCCATGAGCCTGGAATCCGTCCGCCGCTTCTTCGCCGAACGCGCGCCGCACATAGCCATCATCGAACTGGACACCAGCACCGCGACCGTCGAGCTGGCGGCACGCGCACACGGGGTCGAGCCCGGGCGCATCGCCAAGACGCTCGCCTTTCGCACGGTGGCCGGAGAGGTGCTGATCCTGGTCACCCGGGGCGACGCGCGCATCGACAACGCGCGCTTCAAGGCACGCTTCGGCAAGGGCAAGATGCTGGGCGCGGAGGAAGTCGAAGGCGTGACCGGCCACCCGGTCGGCGGTGTCTGCCCGTTCGGGCTCGCCACGCCCCTGCCGGTCTACTTGGACGCTTCGCTTGCGGCGTTCGACGAGGTGCTGCCGGCGGCGGGTGCCGTGCACAGCGCGGTGCGCGTCCCGCCCGCGCTGCTTGCCGAGTTGACCGGCGGCGAGTGGGTCGACGTTTGCCGCATGGCTAGCGAGGCGCCAGCAGCCTGATCACGCGGTCGGCCAGGCGTTCCGCCTCGGCCGCGTCGTGGGTGACCAGAATGGCCGGGATGCCGGCGCCGAGCACCAGGCGCCGGCTCTCGTCGCCCAGCCGCAGCCGCAAGTCGGCGTCCAGCGCTGAAAACGGCTCGTCCAGCAGCAAGGCGCGCGGCGACACCGCCCACGCGCGCGCCAGCGCGACACGCTGCTGCTCGCCGCCGGACAGCGTCCACACCCGCCGCGTTTCAAACCCGGCTAGCCCCACCCGCGCGAGCCACCCCTGGGCGCTCTCGCGCGCCTGGCGCCTGGGGATACGCCGCTCGATCAGCCCGAACATCACGTTGCCCAGCACGTCCAGGTGCGGGAACAGCGCGAAGTCCTGGAACATCAGCGAGAAGCCGCGCCGCTCGGGTGGCGTCTCGGTGATGTCTTCCCCGGCGAACAGCACCCTGCCCGCCGCCGGCGCCGCCAAGCCGGCGATCACGCGCAACAGCGAACTCTTGCCGCAGCCGGACGGCCCCAACAGCGCGACCGTCTCGCCCGCGCCGACGGTCAGCGAAAAATGCTCGATCAGGGTGCGCGCGCCGTGGCGCACGGTCAGCTCAGTGAGTTGCAGCATGGGCATCCTTGCGCTCGATCACCATGAAGGCCGCCAGCGCGAACAGCATCAACAGCGCAGACAGGATCAGCGCGGCGTCGAGGTTGGCCGCGCCGGGGCGGCCGAGTTTCTGGTAGATCAGCGTGGTCAGCGTCGTCCACTCCGGACGCGACAGGAACAGCGTGACCGCGAATTCACCGACGCAGGTCGCCGCGGCGAACGACAGCGCGCGTGCGAACGCGCCCGACAATAAGGGCCAGGTCAGCCGGCGGAAGGTGCGCCACGGGGTCGCGCCCAGCGTGCGCGCGGCGTCGGTGAGGCTGCCGGGGATCGCGTCGAGCGCCGAGGCGAGCCCGCGCGCGATGAACGGGTAGGCGAACAGCGCGTAGCAGGCGACCAGCACGCCCTGCGACGCCGTCCACGCCGGGTAGAGCAGCAGGATGCCGAAGGCCATGCACACCGGCGACACGATGAAAGGCAGGAAGGCCGCCGCGCGCATCAGGCTGCCACCCTTGGCGGCGAGCGCGTGCAGCAGCCCCAGCGGCACCGCCAGCAGGAGCGCCTGCAGCGAAAAACGCAAGGTGTTGGCGAGCGCCGACAGCGTTTCTTCGGCAAGGAGCAGCGACGCCTGCCCGGGCAGCGCGACCAGCGCGCGCAGCAAGAGCGCGACCAGCGGCGCCGCGCAAAAGAGGCCGAGCGCGCCAAGCGCTGCGGCCAGACGCAGGCGCGCGCCGGTGCTTTTTGCGGCGGTACGCGCGACCGGCTGGATGCGCGAGGGCACCGCCAGGCGCCGCTCGAGCACCGCGTAGGCGAGCGCGCACAGCGCGGTGACCGCCAGCGCCGAGAGCGCGAGCACGCCGGCGTCGGCGAGGTTCAGCTCGTACGCGATCAGCGTGTAGATCTCGACCTCGACCGTCGCCCAGCGCTGGCCGCCGAGCAACAGCGCGAGGCCGAAGCCGGAAAAACAATAGAGGAACACCAGGCACAGGGCAGCCGCCAGGTGCGGCAGCACCGACGGCAACTCGACGCGCCAGAACGCGCGCCCCGGGCTCGCGCCCAGCGAGCGTGCGGCGTCGAGCCTGGCGGCGGGCAAGGCGGCGAAGCCGTCGACACCGGCGCGCACCAGCAGCGGCAGGTTGAAGAACAGGTTGCCGTACAACAACAGCGCCGGCGTGCCGGCGAGATTGACGCCGGCGTAGCCGGTGGGGCCGAACAGCGCCAGCACCCCCATCGCGGCGACCAGCGTCGGCATCACGAAGGGCAGCAACAACAGACGCAGCAACAAGCCGCGCCCGGCAAACTCGGTGCGCGCGAGCACCCAGGCGATGGGCACGCCGACCAGCGCGCACAGCAGGCAGGTGATCGCCGCCTGCGCGAGCGACCAGACGATGCGCGACAGGAAATAAGCGTCGGCCAGCAGCGCGAGCGCGCCTGCGTCCCAGCCGTAGGCGACAAGGCGCGCGAGCGGCAGCACGCTCAACGCAGCGAGCATCGCCAGCGGCGGCGCGGCCATCAGCGCGCGCGCCCCCCAATGCGGCAGCACGCGCATCAGCGCAGCATGGTCTGCGTCCAGCGTCGCAACCAGGCCTGCTGCTTGGCGGCGACCTCCCTGGCGTCCGGCTCGGCCACCGCGGCGGGTTCCACCGCGTGCACGAACACCGGCGCACGGGCGCTGCCCTCGACCACCGGGTACATCCACATCGTCGTTTGCAATTCGGCCTGCACCTCGGGCGAACGCATGAACTCGACAAAGCGGCGGGCCGCGGCGACTTCGCGCCCGCCCTTCACCAGCGCGACGCCCTCGACCTGGCGGAACACGCCGCCCTTGAGGAACAGGTTGCCGGTCGGCGACGCCTTGGGCGGCGCCTTCGCGTAGAACACCTCGGCGGCCGGGCTCGTCGCGTAGCTGACCACCAGCGGGCGGTCGCCGCCGGCGCGCGTGAAGTCGGTGTAGTACGCCTCGCTCCAGCCCTTGGCGACCTTCACCCCGCCCGCACGCAACTTGGCCCACCAGTCGAACGCCTGCGTTTCGCCCATGCCGGTCACCGTCGCCAGCATGAAGGCGAGGCCCGGGCTGGAGGTGGCCGGGTTCTGCACCACCAGGCGGCGCGCGTATTCGGGCTTGGCAAGGTCGGCGAGCGACGCGGGCAACGGCAAGGCGTTCTTCTCGAACCACGCCTTGTCGTAGTTGAGCGTCACGTAGCCGTAGTCGACGCTGACCAGGCTGCCGCCCAAGGCGTATTTCGCCTTCTTGGCGAGCGCCGGCCCCTGGTAGGGCGCGAGCACGCCGGCACTCTCGGCCTTGGCCGCGAGCGTGTTGTCGATGCCGTAGACGACGTCGGCGATCGGGTTGGCGCGGGTCAGGATCAGCTTGTTGAGCATCTCACCCGCGTCGCCGCCCTTGACCAGCACCAGCTTGACGCCGGCGTCCTGCTCGAACGCGGCGAGCCTGGCCTTGGGCAGGTCGAACGAGGAATGGGTGAGCACGCGCAGTTCGGCGGCGGACACGGCGGCGCCGGCCATAGCGAAGGCCAGCGCGCAAAGGCGCAGGGACGGACGAAACATCGGGACACTCCGTGGCAAGGGACGGACGACGAGGGGCGGGCGCCTGCCACGGCAGGTCACGCTCCCTACGCCGGCACGACCCGGATCAGGTATTGGGGTTTCTCTCAGCCCGGCAAGGGCACCCCCGGTGACGGCATGCATGATAAAGGCAAATGCATGCCGACAAAAGCCGCGCCCATTTCACCTGCCCTAAATATTCGCGGCACAAATGCTACCCGTGCTCCATAAAGTAGGAACGGGAGGCCGGCGCGTGCGCCGGCCGTGGTTCACCCGCCGCGGCAAAACCGCGGCATTCGCTGGAGTCAGCTCCATGTACATCATCAATACGGGCGATACCGCCTTCATCATCCTGTGCACGGCACTGGTCTGCCTGATGACACCGGGGCTCGCGCTGTTCTACGGCGGCCTGGTGCGCAGCCGCAGCATGCTGTCGATCATGATGCAGAACTTCATCTGCATGGGCGTCGTCACCGTCGTCTGGATCTTCGGCGGTTTCAGCCTCGCCTTCGGCCCCGACGTCGGCGGCCTGATCGGCGACATGTCGTTCTTCGCGCTGAACAACGTCAGCGTGATCCCGCACCCGGGTTACGCGCCGTCCATCCCCTTCATCATGTTCTTCGCCTACCAGATGATGTTCGCCATCATCACGCCGGCGCTGATCACCGGCGCGTTCGCCGAACGCTTCAGCTTCAAGGCCTTCCTCGCCTTCATCGTGCTGTGGATCCTGCTGATCTACGTGCCGGTCGCGCACTGGATCTGGGGCGGCGGCTTCATGCAGAAGCTCGGCGTGATCGACTTCGCCGGCGGCATCGTGGTGCACACCACCGCAGGCTTCGCCGCGCTCGCCACCGTGCTGTTCCTGGGCAAGCGTGACCTCAAGCCGGGCGAGGAGACGCCGCCGTCCAACCTGCCGATCGTCGCCGTCGGCACCGGCCTGCTGTGGTTCGGCTGGTTCGGCTTCAACGCAGGGGGCGCCTACGCGGCCAACGGTCTGGCGGCCTACGCCTTCGTCAACACCGCGATCGCCGGCGCGGTCGCCATGTGCGTGTGGCTGGCCATCGCCTGGCGCGTCGAGAAGAAACCCTCCTTTGCCGGCGTGATGGTCGGCGGCGTGGCGGGCCTGGCGACGATCACGCCGACGGCGGGCTACGTGGAGCCTGCATCCGCCGTGCTGATCGGCGCGATCGGCGCGACGGTGTGCTACTTCGCCAAGGCCGTCCAGCAGCGCTACCGCTTCGACGACGCGCTCGAGGTGTTCCGCGCGCACGGCGTCGGCGGTGTCACCGGCTCGCTACTGGTCGGCCTGCTCGCCAACCGCGCGGTCGACGACGTGACGGGCGGCCTGCACCAGTTCGCGATCCAACTGCTTGCGGTGGTGGTGGTCGCCGTGTATTCCTTCGTCGTCACCTGGATCATCATGAAGCTCGTCCACAAGCCGCGCGTAAGCCCAGCCGTCGAGGACGAGGGGCTGGACAAGGGCGAATTCGGCGAGAGCGCCTATCATTTCGACAAGCAGGGCTAAGCCTCTGTGCACCTGACGGTGCGCGGCATGCTGCCGCGCACCGTTTTTTCGTCCGTCGTATCCCTCTGGAAAAGGAGCAGGCATGGGCTGGATCATCACCCTGATCGTCGGCGCGCTGATTGGCTGGCTGGCGAGCAAGATCATGGGCACCGACGCGCAGCAAGGCGCGATCGCCAACATCCTGGTCGGCATCGTCGGCTCGGCGCTCGGGCGCTGGGTGTTCGGCGACCTGCTGGGCTTCGCATCGGCCGACGCTGCCGGCGGCTTCTCGCTCGCCGGCCTCGCTTTCGGCATCCTGGGCGCCGTCATCCTGATCTTCGTGCTCAAGCTGGTCGGCGTGTTCAAGTAGTCAAAAGGAGCTTCCATGACCCCCACCCGCAGCTTGCTGCTGCTCGCCGCCGGCCTCGCAGCCGGTGGCGCCTTCGCGGCAGAGAAAAGTAACGACATCTGCTGGCCGGCCAAACCCGGCAGCGCATGTTTCGCGCTGCAAAGCCCGGCCCTGACCGACGGTACGCCCTTGCCGCAACGCTTCGCCTACGACGGCTGGGGTTGCACCGGACAGAACGTGTCACCCCCGCTTGCCTGGCACAACGCGCCGGCCGGCACCAAGAGCTTCGCGGTGACGCTGCACGACCCGGACGCGCCAACCGGCGGCGGTTGGTGGCACTGGCTCGCCTACGACATTCCCGCCAGCGCCAAGGGCCTGGCCGAAGGTGCCGGCTCTGACCCGGCCAGGCTGCCCAAGGGCGCCAAGATGGCGTACAACGACTTCGGCACCGACCGCTACGGCGGCCCCTGCCCGCCGCAGGCGGACGGCATGCACCGTTACGAATACAAGGTGTGGGCACTCAAGGTCGACAAGCTGCCGATCGAGGGCAAGGTTACGCCGAACATGGTCGGCTTCCTGCTGCACGCAAACGCGCTGGGCAGCGCGCTGATGACCATCCCCTATACGCGCAACTAGGCAGGCTCGGGCGTGCCGGCCTTAACCGGCACGCTCGCGCCTTGCGGGTGCGCGCGCTCGATCTCCTCGACCAGCCTTTCGGTCGCCTGCGAGCGCATGCCGTAGCGCGGCAGGGTCAGCATGAAGGGCGGGAAATAGTCGAGCGCGGGCATGTCGAGGCAACGCAGGCGGCCCGCCTCGACCCACGGCCGCGCGTAGTGTTCGGGCAGGTAGCCGATCAGTTCGCCCGACAGCAACAGCACGGCGGTGCCTTCCATATGCGCGCTCGAGGCGCGCACCGTGAAGCCCTCGGCCGCGTCCACCGGCGTCACCCCCGGTTTGCCGCGCCCGGCGATCGCGTACGGCATCAGGTCCTTCTTGCGCGAGGGCCGCTCGGCAAGCGAGAACAGCGGGTGGTCGGCCGCCGCGTACAGGCGCTGGCGCTCGCAGAACAGCGTGCGGTAGCTCAGGCCCGGCATTTCGTGTTCGCTCGAGGTCAGCCCGATATTGAGCTTGCCCTGCAACAGCAGCGCCTCGATCTCGTTGCTGTCCATCACGTCGAGGGTGACGCCAACCTCGGGATACTGCCGGTTGAATGCCGCGATGGCCGCCGATAGCCGGCACGCCGGGTTCATCGCGACGGTGTCAACGAGACCAATGCGCACATGGCCGAAGATCTTGTCGCGGATCTGCCCGAGCCTGCCCTCGTAGTCGCCGACCTCGCGAAGCAGCGACAGCGTCTCCTCGTAGACCTGCTCGCCTTCCTGGGTCAGCCTGAAACCGCTGCGCCCGCGCTGGCACAAGCGCATGCCCAGCCGGGTCTCCAGGTCGTTCATCTTGCAGCTGATCGCCGACTGGCTCATCCCCAGCCGTGCCTGCGCCGCCGAAAAACCGCCGCTCTCGACGATCACCATGAAAATGCGCAACAGGCGCAAATCGAAATTATCGAGCCGCATGGCCCCTACCCTCCTCCGTGAAGGCCGCGCCACTGTCCCGGGCGCTGGCCTGATGGGGAGGGAGGCTAGCAGGCACGACCCACGCCAGTGTTGACCACCATCAAGCGCGCAAAAAAAGGCCCCCGCACGGGCGGGGGCAAACTGAGTACATCACGGAGAGAAACGGGTGGATCAGATGGTCAGCGCACCGGTAGCAAGCTGCCAGGCGGCGATCAGGCCGAGCAGGACGGCGATGCCGGCGAGCACCATCTCGTTGCGGGTGAACACCGCGAGCTTCTGTTCGCTACGGGCCTTCACGTAGAACAGGATGCCCGGTGCGTACAGCACCATCGACAGCAGCAGGTACTTGGGGCCTGCCGCGTACAGCAGCCAGCAACCGTACACCGAGGCGAGCACGCCGATGGCCAGGTCCTTACCGGCGGCGCCTTCAGCGCCCTGGTAGCCGTCCTTGCGCACGGCGATCATCACCGCGTAGAGCGCGCACAGCAGGTACGGGATCAGGATCATCGACGTCGCGAGGTACAGGAGGTCGAGGTAGGCCGAGCCGTTGAACAGGGTGATGATCAGGAACAGCTGCACCAGGCCGTTGGTCAGCAAGAGCGCGTTGACCGGGGCACCCTTGGCGTTGGTCTTGCCCAGGAAAGCCGGCATGGTGCCGTCCTTGCCTGCGAGGTAAGGCACTTCTGCGGCGAGCAGGGTCCAGGCGAGCAGCGCGCCGCCCACCGAGATGATCAGGCCCGCGTTCATCAGCGTCGCACCCCAGTCACCCACGGCAGCCTTGAGCACGCCGGCGGTCGACGGGTTCTTCAGCGCGGCCAGTTCCGGCTGCGAGAGCACGCCCAGCGACAGCAGCGACACCGCGACGAACATCATGATCGACAGCGCGAAGCCGATCATCGTCGCCTTGCCCACGTCGGCCATCTTTTCGGCGCGGCTGGAGAAGATCGACGCGCCTTCGATGCCGATGAACACCCAGGTGGTCACCAGCATGGTGCTCTTGACCTGGTCGAGAATGGAGCCGAGTTCCGGACGGCCCCAGAAGTCGAGCTGGAAGGTCTCGATCTTGAAGGCGACGAACACCAGCACCAGGAAGAGGCCCAGCGGGATCAGCTTGGCGACGGTGGTGACGATGTTGATCATCGCGGCGCCCTGGATGCCGCGGCAGATCAGGAAGTGGTACGCCCACAGCAGGATGGACGAACAGATGATCGCCGGCAGCGTGTTGCCCTCGCCGAAGAATTCGAGCCCGGCGAACGAGCTGAACGCGGAGAAGATCACCACGTAGTACGACACGTTGCCGATCCACGCCGAGATCCAGTAGCCCCACGCCGAGTTGAAGCCCATGTACGGGCCGAAACCGGCACGGGCGTAGCCGTACACGCCGCCTTCGACGTCGGGCTTGCGGTTGGCCAGCGTCTGGAACACGAAGGCGAGCATCAGCATGCCGACGAAGGTGATCGCCCAGCCGATGATGATCGCGCCGGCGCCGGCAGACGCGGCCATGTTCTGCGGCAGCGAGAAGATGCCGGCGGCGATCAGCGCGCTGACCACCAGCGCGGTCAGCGCACCGAGCTTGAGCTTGGGCTCGGCTGCGCCGGTGGCAGCCGGGGCGCCGTCTTGAACGAGTTCAGTCATAAAGAGACTCCTTGGGAGGGTTCCAAATCAAATGCACCGGTTTCAGTGCAGGTATTCCTTGCGCACGTACTCGGAAGTCATGCATTGCAGCGCGCCGCCGTAGCTCAGCGCGAAGTACACGGTGTCGCCGACCTGGTAGTCGAGGTCGGAGTCGGTCACGTCGAGGATCAGGTGGTCGGAGCTGCCGCCGATGATGCGCACCGCCTTGTCCTGCGGGATCAGGTCGTCGAAGTTGACGTCCTGCTTGCCGATCGCGCAGATCGCGCGCTTGCGGATGCCGAAGTCCTCGAACACCGGCTTGTTGCCGAAGGCGTCCAGCGCGGTCGAATTGACCGGCACCGAAGGCTTTTCCTTCAGCTCGACAATCTCGACACCCAGCCGCATGGTGTCCTGGCTGGTGCCCGGGATCGGGTCGTCGTTAAGACCAATACCCATCAGCAAGGACGCGCCCAGACGCAGCTGGTTGACGCCCTCGGGCATGCCGCCGCGCAGCAGCAGGGGCAGCGCGGCCGAGCTTGCGCCGGAGACCACCTGCAGCTTCACGCCCAGTTCGCGCTCGATGCGGTGCGCGATGTCGACCAGTTGCTGCTGGTTGTCGGTGGTCGGCTCGACGCCGCCGTAGCACGCGAGGTTGGTGCCCAGCCCTTCGAGCGTGAGGCCCGGCAGCTCGGTCACCAGCCGGGCCAGCGCGACGGTGTCGTCCGCGCTGAAGCAGCCCTCGCGCAAATCGCCCAGGTCGTGCATCACGATCACCTTGTGGGTGCGGCCCAGCGCGACGGCGGCGGCGGACAGCGCCCGCACGGTATGCGGTTCGGAGTTCAGCGAGACGTCGGCGTAGCGGACGGTGTCCAGCGCGTTGCTGACCGACGGGATGCGCAGCAGCAGCTTTTCGACCGGCAGGTCCTTGAATTTGGCGAGGTTGTTGACGCGGGAGTCGCCGACGACGCGGATGCCGCCCTCGACAAAGGCTTCGGCCACTTCGGGCGCACCGCAGGCAAGCTTGGTGATGCCGACCGGGTGGATACCCGAGGCTTCGCACAACTCGACCATCGCCTGGGCGTTGGCACGCACGACCGGCAGGTCGACAAAAAGACAGGGCAGCGTCTGAGACATGATGATCCTCCGATTACCTTGGGTGAGGCCCGCCTGCGCGGACCACGACTGTCTGGCGCGGGCTGCCGGCCGCCCGCTTCGATGACGGAGAATTTACGCCTCGGCGTTACATCAATAAATCATCATGTATTCAAGTTAACATCAGAAAAACGTAAAGTAATGAGCTACGCCGGCCCCCGCCGCTTCCGTGCAGCCGCCCAGCCAAGCCGGCGCCCCCCCCTGAACACGCACGGCGCGGGCCCTGCCAAACGAAACGGGCCCGGCTGCCTGTCGCAACCGGGCCCGTCCGCACGCCCACCGTCCTATCTACGGGAGCAGAATAGCCGCAGCAAGAGCTTGCGCGCCTCTTCCAGCAACAGCGTGCTCGAGGCGACCGCCGCAGCGAGCGCCCACTGGCTGGCCGTGAGCTCGACGGTGTCGAACACCGCCTGCGCCGGCGCCCAGTGCACGACCAGCACCTGCAGCGCGACGACCCCGCCAAGCGCCAGCCACAGCTTGCCGTTGCTGAAGAACTGGCGGTTGAACGCAGAGCCGAACTCGGCGCGCGCGTTGAAGATATTGAAGAACTGGAACAGCACGAAGGTGGTGAACGCCAGCGTGCTTGCCGACGCCGCGTCACTTCCCCCCTGCGCCCACAGGTAGACGCCGAGGGTGCCGGCGGCCATCGTCGCGCCGTAGAGCATGATCCGCCACAGCCGCTGCCAGGACAGGATGGACGCGTCCGCCTCGCGCGGCGCGGCCTGCATCACCCCCTCGCGCGGGGGCTCGACGCCGAGCGTCATCGCCGGCGGCCCGTCCATGATGATGTTGACCCACAGCAGCTGGATCGCGGTGAACGGCGTGGCCAGCCCCAGCAACGGCGCGGCGAGCACGGTGAGGATGGCGCCGACGTTGGTCGAGAGCTGAAAGCGGACGAACTTGACGATATTGTCGTAGATGGTCCGCCCCTCCTCGATCGCGCGCACGATGGTCGCGAAGTTGTCGTCGGTGAGCACCAGCGTCGCCGCCTCCTTGCTCACCTCGGTGCCGGTGATGCCCATCGCGACACCGATGTCGGCCCGCTTGAGCGCCGGCGCGTCGTTGACGCCGTCGCCGGTCATCGCGACCACCTCGCCGCGCGCCTTGAGCGCCTCGACGATGCGCAACTTGTGCTCGGGCGCGACGCGCGCGAACACCGCGCTCCTGCCGACCACCTCTGAGAGCGCCTCGTCGGACAATGCGTCGAGCGCGCGCCCCTCGTGCACCTCGCCCTCGAGGCCCAGTTCGCGCGCGATCGCCGCGGCGGTCACCCGGTGGTCGCCGGTGATCATCTTCACGTCTATCCCTGCCGCCTGACACAGCGCGATCGCCGCGCGCGCCTCCGGGCGCGGCGGGTCGATGATGCCGATCAGCGCGACGAACGTCAGCTCGTCGACCCAGGCGAGCAGTTCGCCCCCCGGGTCGAATTCGTCGGCGGGGATCCAGCGCTCGGCCAGCGCGAGCACGCGCATCGCCTCGCCGGCCAGCGCGTCGTTCTCGGTAGCAAAACGCGCGCGCGCGGCTGCGTCCAGCGGCAAGGGGCCGTCCGCGCCGCGCCACGCGGCAGCGCGCCCGAGCAGCACGTCCGGCGCGCCTTTCACGCACATGCGCACATGGCTGCCCTCGTGGTGGAAGGTCGCCATGAACTTGACCGCCGAATCGAACGGGATCTCGGCGATGCGCGGACGGTGCGCCTGCGCGTCGGCCGCGTCCAGCCCCACCTTGGCCGCGAGCGCGAGCAAGGCGCCCTCGGTCGGGTCGCCGATCAACTCGCCGTCACGGATGCGCGCGTCGACGCACAGCGAAGCCGCGAGCAGCACTTCCCGCAAGGCGGCCGCCGGCAAGGGCCCGGCGATCCCGCCTTTCTCCCCGTAGCCCTCGCCGCTGACCGCGTGGCGCTCGCCCGCCGTGTAGAGCACGCGCGCGGTCATCTGGTTGAGCGTCAGCGTGCCGGTCTTGTCCGAGCAGATCACCGTGGTGCAGCCCAGCGTCTCGACGGCGGCGAGGCGCTTGACGATCGCCTGGTGCTTGGCCATGCGGTGCATGCCCAAGGCGAGCGTCACCGTCACCACCGCGGGCAGGCCCTCGGGGATCGCGGCAACCGCCAGCGCGATGGCGACCATCGCAGTCTCGACCAGCGGCTCGCCGCGCGCGATGCCGAGCACGAACATCAGCGCGACCACCGCGCAGGCGATCAGCCCGAGCCGCTTGCCCAGCACGTCGAGCTGGCGCTGCAGGGGGGTCGCCCCCTCCGCGGTCTCGGCGAGCAGGCCGGCCAGTTGCCCCATCTCGGTACGCATGCCGGTCGCGGTGACCATCGCCTCGATGCGGCCGCGGGTGAGCACCGTGTTCATGAACACCAGGTTGCTGCGCTCGGCCAGCGGCGTCTCCGCCGCCAGCGTGTCGGTGAGCTTGGCCACCGGATGCGCCTCGCCGGTGAGCGCCGCCTCGGCCACTTCGGCGCCGTGCGCCGACAGCACCCGCGCGTCGGCGCCGACCCTGTCGCCCGCCTCCAGGAGCAGCACGTCGCCCGGCACCAGCGTCGCCGCGTCGACCTGGCACACCTCGCCACCGCGGCGCACGCGCGCCACCGGCGCGAGCATGCCCTTGAGCGCGGCGAGCGCCGCCTCGGCGCGGTGCTCCTGCACGAAACCCAGTGTCGCGTTGAGGACCACCACCACCACGATCACCACCGCGTCCTTCAGTTCACCAACCACGCCGGCGAGCAGTGCCGCGCCGAGCAGGATCAACACCAGCAGGCCCTTGAACTGGTCGGCAAACTTGAGCCAGGCGCTGCGCGGCGGCACCTCGGCCAGCCGGTTTTCGCCGGTGTCGGCCAGGCGCTGCTCCGCTTCGTCGGCTGACAGGCCGGCCAAGGCATCGCTCGCCAGGCGGGTGACGACATCACGAGGCTCGATGGCGTGCCAGGATTCGGTAGCGGGTCGGGCCCGGCGGCCCGCGGTTTCATTCATTGCAAGGTTCCCCAAACAAAGCCTGCGTAGAGCGACAGCAAAAGCACGCCGCGGCCGCGGCCGATCAGCCCCTCTGCATTGGGGCGCAGCAGCAGCAAGGCGGTGATGCCGCAGGCGAGCGTCAGCGCCACCTCGGCGCGCGGCACGGCGATCGGGTGGATCAGGCCGGCGACGCCGACGATGGCCAGCCCGTTAAACAGGTTGCTGCCGATCAGGGTGCCGACGCCGATGTCGTCGTGGCCGCGCAGGCGCGACAACAGCACCGTCACCAGTTCCGGCAGCGAAGTGCCGAAGGCGACCAGCAGCACGCCGACCACGTAGCCGCCGACGCCGAACGACGCGGCGACGCCGCTTGCACCCAGCACGAACAGGCGGCCGGCCAGCACGAGGCAGGCGAGACCGGCCACCCCGAGCAAGGCGATGCGGCCGGCCGGAAGATGCGGCGCGCCAGTGTCGCGAGCGTCGGCACGCGAAGCGCGCACCGCTCGCAGCGTCCACATCAGCCATCCGGCAAACACTGCCAACAGCAACAGTGCCTCGGCCCGCGAGAGGACGCCATCCATCAGGAACAGGAAAGTGAGCAGCGGCGCGAATAGCGCGAGCTTGTAGTCGGCGCCCAGAGCCCCCGCATCGGCGCGCACCGGCGCGAACAGCAGGGCCAGGCCGAAGATCAGCGCGATATTGGCGACGTTGCTGCCCAGCGCGTCACCCAGACCGATCTGCGGCGAGCCGGACAGCGCGGCGACCGTCGAGACAGTCAACTCGGGGCTGGAGGTCGCGCACGCTGCCAGCGTGGTCGCGACCACCGCCTTGGGCACCCTGAACGCGCCCGACGCGCCGACAATCGCGCGCAGGAACGTTTCGCCGCCAAGCGCGGCGAGCACCACTGCCCCCGCCAGCAAGCAGATATCGGCAAGCGCAACCGGCATGCCCCCCCCCTTTGGTCCGGTCAGGCCAGGTTTACGTCAGCACACCAGCACGTCGCACGGCGCGTAATACGCCAGGAAACGCGGCACGCTGCCCATGATGGCCTCCTCGACACGGGTACCGCCATGCTTGCCGACGGCGATCAGCCCCGCGCCCAGTTCGCGCACGGCTTCGGGCAGCGCCGGGTTGGGGTCGCCGTACACCACACGGCCGTCGACTGCGCCGCCGTACGGGGCGACCAGCGCGTCCATGCTCTCTTTCGCCGCGTCGGCTTCGTCGGAGACGTAGCGCAGGATGTCCTGCTCGGGGAAGTGCTTGTAGCGCATCGCCGCCTCGAAGGGCGCGGTGTACGCGTGCACGGCAGCCAGGGGCGCCGCGCCGCCGACCGTCCGCGCCGTGTCGATCACGATGGCGGAGCGCGGGCCCAGATCGACCGCGGCGATCAGTTGCGTGTAGTCGGCGCGCGCCTCTTCGCGCACCACCAGCACCGGGCAACGCGACTGCGACAGGATGCGCGCGGCGCTGCCGCCCAGGAAAAACTGCTGGAGCAGGCCCTTGCCGTGGGCGCCGATCACCACCAAATCGGGCAGAAAGCTCTCGGCCGCGTCGGCGACCACCCGGTGGGTGCGCCCCTCGCCCACCTCGAAGCTGACCTGGCCGACGCCCATCGCGTCGACCTCGGCCAACAGTTCACCGGCGATGGCCTCGGCAGCCGAGCGCATCTGCAGGTCGACCTGCGTATGCTCGCCGAAGGCCGACTGCAAGGTGGCAAAACGCGGCAGCGCGTGCACCAGCAGAAGCTTGGCGCCGTCGCGTGCGGCAAGCAGGGCCGCACGGCGGACCGCGGCGTTGCCCAGCGGGGAAAAATCGGTCGCGACCAGGATGCGTTCGAGTGCAGGCATGTCGTCCTCCATAACGACTTTGTCATACCCGTTCGTCCGGGCCCGCGCCGATTAGTTCCCCTTTTCCATTCAAGGATTTGCGAAGGAGGCTCAGCGCGCGTCGAAAGGCAGGCCGCGCGCCGCGTGTTCGGCGGCGAGGCGCGCGCGCAGGCAGTCCGGGCACAGGCAGTCGGCGACGCCGGGCGTCGGCGGCAGCACGTTGGGCAGGTCGTTGCACCAGCAACTGCCGTCCTTGCCGCCGCTGCCGCAACCGAACGCCGCCCCGCAGGCATCGCAGCGTTTCTCGCGCACCCGCGGCTTGAGCGACAACAGCCGCGCCCACACCGCGCGCTTTTCTTCGTCATCCATCGCCGACCACGCGGCGATCTCGTCGACCGTCCGCTGGCAGCCGGTGCAGGTCTGCGTGGCCGCGTCCAGCGCGCACGCGCCGACGCAAGGCGACACCACGCTCATGTGCCCTCCCGCCATGCCTGCAACTCGGCGTCGACCTGGGCGATGTAGCGCGCCTGCTCGGCCTCGGGCAGCCAGCTCGCCTCGAAGCCGTTCTTCACCAGTTGCACGATGTCGTCCGCGTCAAGGGACAGCGCCTGCTGACAAGCGACGTAGTTGTCGCCGACATAGCCGCCGAAGTAGGACGGGTCGTCCGAGTTGACCGTCGCGCACAGCCCCAACGCCAGCATTTTCTTCAGCGGGTGGTGAGCGAGGGTGTCGACCACGCAGAGCTTCAGGTTGGAGAGCGGGCACACCGTCAGCGGCATGCGGCTTGCGGCGAGCTTCTCCACCAGCGCGTCGTCTTCCAGCGCGCGCACGCCGTGGTCGACCCGGCACACGCCAAGCGCGAGCGCCTGCCACACGTACCCGGGCGGCCCCTCCTCGCCCGCATGCGCGACCACCAGCTTGCCAAGCGCGCGGCAGCGCTCGAACAGCCGCGCGAATTTCTCCGGCGGGTGGCCGACCTCGCTCGAATCGAGGCCGAAGCCGTCGATCGCGTCCAGCCAGGGCAGCGCTTGCTCAAGCGTCGCCATGCCGTCTTCTTCGCTTAAGTGGCGCAGGAAGGAGAGGATCAGCCGGGAACTCATGCCCCACTTCGCATGCGCGTCGGCCAGCGCACGGCGGATGCCGGCGAGCACCACGGCGAAGGGCACGCCGCGCGCGGTATGCGTCTGCGGGTCGAAGAAGATCTCGGTGTGCACCACCTTGTCCTGGTGGGCGCGCTCAAGGTAGGCGAAGGTCAGCCGGTAGAAGTCGTCCTCGTCCTGCAGCACGCCGGCGCCGGCGTAGTAGAGGTCGAGGAAGGATTGCAGGTCGGAAAAATCGTACGCGGCACGCAGCGCGGCGACGTCGGCGTACGGCAGGGTCACGCCGTTCTTCCCGGCGAGTTCGAACATCAGCTCGGGCTCGAGTGTCCCCTCGATATGCAGGTGCAGCTCGGTCTTGGGCAGCCGCGCGATCAGCGCGGCGACGGCAGGCTCGGTCATGGTGCTTCCTCGTGAAAACTCGCGCGCATGATAACACCGAGCGCGCCTGCGCGTTTTTTGGGCAAGCGCTCTACACGCCCCGCCCGCCGCGGCTTGCCGCCAGGCGCCCACAAGCTGTCCACAGGCTTGTCCGCAGCGGCGGTGGATAGCCGGCCCAGACTGCCTTGTTTTTAGGCAACACCGGCTTTCAGCTTACGGATCAGCGCCTTGGCGCAACCATCCACAAGCGCCCCACACCCTTGTGCGCAGCGTCTGTGCAAAAAGCCCCCGGCCAAAACCGCCTGCCATCCGCTAGCCGGTGCGCGCCGGCGCTTGCGATCGGCGCGTCCGGCCGCAGCCGCTTACGCGGACGCCTGTTCATCTAGGCTCCGCCCGCTGCCGGTCACGCGTTGACAGGCCAGCCAGCAGCCCCAGACAATAGCAGATACATATAAAAACACCCCGCCATTTCAAGCAGATGCCATCCTCTTCATCCTCCGCGCTGCTGCTGACGCTCGGCGCGGCGCTGCTGCCCAGCGCCGAGGCCGCACTCGGCCCTTTGCGCACGCTTGACGCGCCCGAAGGACAGCTGCGCGCCTATGCTCTCGCCGGCCCGGCCGAGGGTGGCGCCTTGCCCGTGGCAAGGCTCATCGACGGCACGCGTTACGGCCTCGCCTCGCCAAGCCCGGCCGCCGGCCAGCTGGCGATCAGCGTCAGCCCAGACGCGGACGGTATCTGGCGGGTCGGTGTCGAAGGGCCGGCGCCGGCCCGCGGCGAGACGCTGCGCTTCGCGGTCGAGCTCAGCTGGGAAGGCGGCCGCTGGGTGCGCGCGTACACGGTGCGTACCCGGCCGGCGCCGCCGGCGGACGGCGCGACAAGCGCGCCCGCCGCGCGCAGCCACATGGTCAGGCGCGGCGACACCCTGCTCGCGCTCGCCAAACGCTACTATCCGGCCCACTCCGCGCAGGCGGCACGCGCGATCTTCCGGGCCAACCCGCACGCGTTCGCGGGCGACAGCCCGGACATGCTGCTCGCCGGGGCGACGCTCAGACTGCCGGCCACCCTGCCGGCAGCCGCTACCACCCAACAAGCCGCCGCGAAGGCGGCCCGGCCGGCCGCCCTGCCCGTGCCTGCCCAGCCGCCGCGCGCGACGGTGCGCGCGACTCCCTTAGCCGCCACCGCGGCAAAGGCCACGCCGGCAGCGACGCTGCCGTCTTCCCCGCCTCCGGAGAAGCCCGCGCCAGCACCCGACGCACCGACGACACCCGCCCAGCCGCCCCAGGCGACGGAAAGCGGCGCGCGGCCGGTTGCCGACGCCCAGGCGGCCGAACGACGCCAGGTCATGCTCAGCGAAGCCAAGCGCCGGCTCGCCGCGCTGGAGGCCGAAGTCGCGCGGCTGCAGGCGGCGCCTCCACCGCCCTCGCCCGAAACCGACGACGCCGCACTCGACGCCGCGGTGATCGACTACGTCACCACCGGCGCGGGCGGGCTTGCGGTGCTGTCCTTGCTCGCCTGGCAGCTCGCCCGCCGCCGCGCACGCCAGGGCGCCGCCTGACGCCGGAAACAAAAAAGCCGCCAGGGGGACCCTGGCGGCTTTTTGTCGGAGAGGCAGCTTACTGCGCGGCAGACGCGGCGGGTGCTGCAGCCGGTGCGCCGCCGCCCACGGTTTCCAGTACTACCCAGTCACCGTTCTTCACCTGGTAGACGGTGATGCCGCCGTCCTTGAGGTCACCCTTGTCGTCGTACGCCCAGTTGCTGGTGGTCACGCCGTCGGTGTAGGCGTTGCCAGCCAGTTGCGGCAGGTACTTGGCCGGGTCGGTCGAGTCGGCCTTCTTCATGGCGGCGATCATCGCGCGGGCGGCGTCGTAGCCGTACGGCGAGTAGGTGGCGACGTCGGTGTTGAAGCGAGCCTTGTAGCGGGTCTCGTAGTCCTTGCCCTTGGGCATCTGCGCGAGCGGCAGGCCAGCCAGCGAGGCGATGGTGCCTTCGGCTTCCTTGCCGGCCAGCTTCACAAAGTTCGGGGTCTTGGTCATTTCGCCGGACACCAGCGGCGCCTTGATGCCCAGACGCTTCATCTGCTTGGCCATCGGCGCGGACTGCGCGTCGGCGCCGCCGAAGAAGATGATGTCAGGGTTCTGCGCCTTGATGCTGGTCAGGATCGCGGCGAAGTCGGTCGCCTTGTCGTTGGTGAACTCGCGCTTGCTGACGGTGCCGCCGGCGGCCTTGACCGCCTTCTCGAACTCGTCGGCCAGGCCCTGACCGTAAGCGGTGCGGTCGTCGACGATCACGATGTTCTTCGCGCCGAGCTTCTCGACCACGTACTTGCCCATCACCGAGCCTTGCTGGGTGTCGGAGGTCATCGAGCGGAAGGTGTTCTTGAAGCCCTGCTGGGTGAACGCCGGCGCGGTCGCCATCGCGACCATCGGGATGCCTGCGTCGGAGTAGATCTTGGACGCCGGGATCGAGGTGCCGGAGTTGAAGTGGCCGACCACGCCGTTGACCTTGTCGTCGGCGAACTTCTGCGCGACCTGGGTCGCGGCCTTCGGGTCAGCCTGGTCGTCCTCGGCCACCAGTTCGAAAGTCACAGCCTGCCCGCCGATCATCGGCTTCTCGGCGTTGGCGTCCTCGATCGCCAGCGTCACGCCGTTCTTGTACTCCTCGCCGTAGTGCGCCTGCGGGCCGGTCAGCGGCGCGGCGAAGCCGATCTTCACCACGTTGCCGCTCGCGGCGGCGGCGGAAGCCTCGGCACCCGGAGCGGCCGCCTCTTCCTTCTTGCCGCAGGCGGCGAGGGTCAGGGCAGCGGCGACAGCCAGGGTCAGGGTCGAGCGTCGGGTCAGTAGCATGTGTTTCCTCATCGATCAGGGGGTTATCGATCTGCCATTACGGATTGATGGCAGTCCGAACCTCTAAAAACCGTCGGCATATTGCGCCGCTTGCAGACAAAATACAAGAGGCAATCGCCGGCTTTTTCAAACGCGTTAAACGCCATAAGAATATCGGCAAATACCGACGCCGCGCCTGCCCCGGCAGGGCCGCCGCGCACACAAAAAAGGGCGCCCGCGAGGGGGCGCCCTGCCATCCTGCTACGCGCTTATTCGGCCAGCGTCATCAGGCTGGCGTTGCCGCCGGCGGCGGTGGTGTTGACAGAAAGCGCGCGCTCGGCGACCAGCCGCAGCAGGGTCGAGCGCTCGACGCGCGCCTCGATGAGCGGCACCAGCGCGCCGTCACGCGCGGCCAGGCGAGCACGCAGCGCGGCGTCGTCCGCCGCGGCGAGCACCATCTCGACCTCGGCGGCGCATACGTCGTCGCACAGCGTCACCCAGCCCCCCAGCACGTGCGCGATCTCGTCCGTGCCGTCGCCGCGTTCGAGCACCACGCGGTTGCCGCTGGCGAAGGCGAGCATCAGCTGCTCGAGCAGCGCCTCGCGGTCGCCACCGGCGCAGCCGACCACCCCGCGCGGGCGGAAACTAAGCGCGTTGCGCTCGCCGGTCGGCCCAGGCAGCACCACCTCGACCCCCAGCGGCGTCTGTTCGCGCAGCCATGCGGCACGCGCGCGCAGCGCGCCCAGCGCCTCGGCCGGCGCAAGCGTGGGCAAGGCGGCCTCCAGCGCGTCAAGCGCCGGCAGTTCGGGCTTGCCCTGCGGCAGGGCCGGCGTCCAGTCGCCACGGGTCAGGCGGAACAGGTAGAGCGGGCCGCCGGCCTTGGGGCCAGTACCGGACTTGCCTTCGCCGCCGAAGGGCTGCACGCCGACCACCGCGCCGACGATGTTGCGGTTCACGTAGACGTTGCCCGCGCGCACCGCGCCGGTCACCTCGGCGATGGTCTCGTCGATCCGCGTGTGCAGGCCGTGCGTGAGCGCGTAACCGGTCGCGTTGATCTCCTCGAGCACGCGGCCAAGGTCGGCCGCGTCGTAGCGCAGCACGTGCAGCACCGGGCCGAACACCTCGCGCGTCAACAGCGACAGGGTGTCGATCTCGAACATCACCGGCGCGACGAAGGAGCCGTCCGCGCAGGCGTCGGGCAGCGCGAGCAGGTGGCTGTCCCGTGCCCTTGCCTGCATCACGTCGATGTGGCGCGCAAGGTTCGCGCGCGCCTCCTCGTCGATCACCGGGCCGACGTCGGTTTCCAACTGCGCCGGGTCGCCGATAACCAGCTCGTCCATCGCGCCCTTGAGCATGGCGACCACCTTGTCGGCGATCTCGTTCTGCAGGTAGAGCACGCGCAGCGCCGAGCAGCGCTGGCCGGCCGAGTCGAACGCCGAGGCGAGCACGTCGTTCACCACCTGTTCGGGCAGCGCCGAGCTGTCGACGATCATCGCGTTCTGGCCGCCGGTCTCGGCGATCAGTACCGGCGCGTCTTCGCGCGCGGCGAGCGTGCGGTTGATCAGCTGGGCGACCTCGGTCGAGCCGGTGAAGATCACGCCCTGGATGCGCGCGTCGCGCACCAGCGCGGCGCCGACTGTCGCGCCGTCGCCCGGCAGCAACTGCAGCACGTCGCGCGGCACGCCGGCCTCGTGCAGCAGGCGCACCGCGTACGCGGCGATCAGGCTGGTCTGCTCGGCCGGTTTGGCGAGCACGGTGTTGCCGGCCACCAAGGCGGCCGCCACCTCGCCGACGAAGATCGCCAGCGGGAAGTTCCACGGGCTGATGCACACCACCGGCCCCAGCGCCGGGTGGCGTGCGTTGTCGAGCCGCGCGGCGGCTTCGGCCGCGTAGTAGCGGCAGAAGTCGACCGCCTCGCGCACCTCGGCGATCGCGTTGGGCAGCGTCTTGCCCGCCTCGCGCACCGCCAGCATCATCAGCGCAGGCGTATGCGCCTCCATCAGGTCGGCCATCGCGGCAAGACACGCCGCGCGCGCCTGCGGGGCCGTCGCCGCCCAGCCAGGCGCGGCGGCGGTGGCGGCGGCAAGCGCCAGGTCGACCTCCTCCTCGCCCGCGTCGTGCACCACGCCGACCACGTCGTCCTGCCGCGCCGGGTTGCGCACGAAGCGGGTGGTGCCGGTCTCGACGTCGCCGTGGGCGAGCATCGGCAGCGCGCGCCACGCCTGCGCCTCGGCCGCCGTCAGCCCCGCGCCCAGCGCGCCCAGCGCGTGTTCGTTGACAAGGTCGAGCCCGCGCGAATTGACACGCGGCAGGTAGAGGTCCAGCGGCAAGGCGATGCCGCCGTGCGGGGTGCCGGCCAGTTCGGCCGCCGCAGCGACCGGGTCGGCGACCAGTTCGGCCACCGGCACCGCCTCGTCGACGATGCGGTTGACGAAGGACGAGTTCGCGCCGTTCTCGAGCAGGCGGCGCACCAGGTAGGCAAGCAGCGTCTCGTGCGAGCCGACCGGCGCGTAGATACGGCAGGGCTTATCAAGCTGCCCCTGGCCGACCACCTGGTCGTACAGCGTCTCGCCCATGCCGTGCAGGCACTGGAATTCGTAGTCCTTGCCCGCAGCCAGATGGTAGACCGCCGACAGGGTGTACGCGTTGTGCGTGGCGAACTGCGGGTAGACCGCGTCCTGCGCCCCGAGCAGTTTCTTCGCGCACGCAAGGTAGGACACGTCGGTGTACACCTTGCGCGTATACACCGGGAAGCCGCTCGCGCCGTCGACCTGCGCGCGCTTGATCTCGGCGTCCCAGTACGCGCCCTTCACCAGGCGCACCATGAAGCGGTGGCCGGTACGCCGCGCCAGTTCGACCAGGTAATCGATCACGAACGGACAGCGCTTCTGGTACGCCTGCACGACGATGCCGATGCCCTTGAAGCCGGCGAGGTCCGCGTCTTCCGCCAGCGCCTCGATCAGGTCGAGCGACAGCTCGAGGCGGTCGGCCTCTTCCGCGTCGATGTTGAGGCCGATGTCGTAATCGCGCGCCAACAGGAACAGCCCCTTCAGGCGCGGCAGCAATTCGGCCATCACCCGCTCGCGCTGCGCGCGGCTGTAGCGCGGGTGGATCGCCGAGAGCTTGACCGAGATGCCCGGCCCCTCGTACACGCCGCGGCCGGCGGATGCCTTGCCGATCGCGTGGATCGCGCCGACGTAGTCGGCGAGGTAACGCTGCGCGTCGGCCTCGGTCAGCGCGGCCTCGCCCAGCATGTCGTAGGAGAAGCGGTAGCCGCGCGCCTCGCGCTCGCGGCCGTTCGAGAGTGCCTCGTCTATCGTCTCGCCGGTGACGAACTGGCGGCCCAGCATGCGCATCGCCATGTCGACGCCCTTGCGGATCAAGGGCTCGCCGCCCTTGGCGATCAGCCGCGTCATCGCCGCGCCCAGCCCGCCTGCCGAGTGCGAGGTCACCAGCTTGCCGGTGACCACCAGCCCCCACGCCGCCGCGTTGACGAACAGCGACGACGAGTTGCCCAGGTGGCTCTTCCAGTCGCCGCGGCCGATCTTGTCGCGGATCAGGCGGTCGGCGGTCGCGCGGTCCGGGATGCGCAGCAGCGCCTCGGCCAGGCACATCAGCGCGATGCCCTCGTCGCTGGAGAGCGAGAACTCGTGCATCAGCGCGTCGACGCCGCTGGCGCGCGTGCGCTCGCGGCGCACTTCGCCGACCAGCCGCGCGGCCATCTGCTGTACCGACTCGACCATCGCCGGCGCCATGGTGGCCTGCGCGAAGAGGCCTTGCACGCATTCGCGTTCGTCGCGGCGCCAGGCGCTGGTGATCGCGTCGCGCAGCGGCGACTGTTCGCGGGCGTAGCTCGGGAAGGGCATGGTGGTTTCCTGTTGAGTGTTTGCAATGCGTGCGTAATTGTATCCAATCGACAATCGCTCGCAATTGCTTTGACATATCACGTCGCATTTGCCCGTGCCGCTGTCGCGCACCGGCAACATCAGCCTCAGCATAGAATGCCAACCAAGGAGGAAACGACGATGGAACACCAGCGCTGCCCGTGGTGCGGGACCGACCCGCTGTACACCGCCTACCACGACCATGAGTGGGGCCAACCCGTGCATGACGACACCCGCCTCTTCGAGATGCTGGTGCTCGAGGGCGCGCAGGCCGGCCTCGCGTGGATCACCATCCTCAGGAAGCGCGACGCCTACCGGCAGGCTTTTCACGGTTTTGACCCGGCGCGCGTCGCGGCGATGGACGACGCACAACTGGAAACCCTGCGCCTCAACCCCGGCATCGTGCGCAACCGGCTGAAGATCGCAAGCGCCCGGCGCAACGCACGCGTCTTCCTGCGCATGCAGGCCGAACACGGCAGCTTCGCGCGCTGGCTGTGGGCGCACGTGGACGGACAGCCCGTCGTCAACCGCCCGCTCAGCATGGCCGAGGTGCCCGCAAGCACACCGCTCTCCGACACGGTCAGCCGGGAACTCAAGAAGGCCGGCATGAATTTTGTCGGCAGCACCATCATCTACGCCTACCTGCAGGCGGTCGGCGTGGTCAACGACCACCTGGCCGACTGCCCGCAAGCCGACCTTGCCTGAACCGCGCGAGCCGCTAGCCTGAGAGCCAGGAGGTGGCAGCATGCAATGGAAGGACCGTCGCGCCAGCGACAACGTGGAAGACCGCCGGGGGATGGGCCGCGCACCGGGGCTGGGCGGCAAGGTCGGCATCGGCACCATCGTGATCGCGCTTGTCGCGTGGTGGCTGTTCGACGTCAACCCGCTGACCGTGCTGGGCTTGGCCGGTGGCGGCGACGCGCCGGCGACGGAACAGCAGGTGGCACCGCAGGCGCCGCCCGCGAGCGACGAGGCGGCGCGCTTCGCGTCGGTGATCCTCGCCGACACCGAAGACGTCTGGCAAAAACAGTTTGCCGACGCCGGGCAGGCCTACCGCGCGCCGGTGCTGGTGTTGTTTGGCGGCAGCACCGCGACCGCCTGCGGCGAGGGGCAGTCGGCGATGGGGCCGTTCTACTGCCCGCTCGATGGCAAGGTCTACCTCGACCTCGACTTCTTCCGCACCCTGCATCAGGAACTGGGCGCGCCGGGCGACTTCGCGCAGGCCTACGTGATCGCGCACGAGGTCGGTCACCATGTGCAGAACCTGCTTGGCGTGTCGGAAAAGGTGCGCGCGCTGCGTTCCCGCATGGACGAGGCCGGCGCCAACGCGCTGTCGGTGCGCCAGGAGTTGCAGGCCGACTGTCTGGCCGGCGTATGGGCGCACCACTCGGGTGGCAGCCGCAGCATGATGGAAGCCGGCGACCTCGAGGAAGGGCTGAATGCAGCCTCGCGTATCGGCGACGACACCCTGCAGCGCTCGGCCGGCCGCGCGGTGGTGCCCGACAGCTTCACCCACGGCAGCAGCGAGCAGCGGGTGCGCTGGTTCCGCCGCGGATTCGACAGCGGCAACATGCGCGAGTGCGACACCTTCGCCGCCAAGGCGCTGTAGGCCAAACGCAAAAAACCCCGCGATTCATCGCGGGGTTTCCTTTTGGGGGAGCCTGCGCTTAGCCGCAGGCGCCGACGTGGCCGCAGGCGGTGCAGAACTCGCAGCCGTCCTTCTTGATCAGCGCGTGGTTGCCGCACTCCGGGCACTTCTTGCCGGCCAGGGGCTGCACCGACACGTTGGACTCGCCCTCGAACAAATCGGCCTGCTCGGGGACCATCACGCCCATTTCCTCGACCGGCACGCCCTCCTCGGTCAGGATGCCGAGCATCGCGTAGCGGTGGATCAGCAGGCGCGCGATATACGCGACGGTCGACGGCCAGCTCTGCGACTTGTCGAGGCCCGGGATGCGCGCGAAGAAGTCGCCCTGCGGCTCGGCGTAGGTCAGAAGCTTGCGCAGCTTCATGCCGATCCAGGCCGGGTCGATCACGCGCATGTCGAGGCTGAGCATCTTGCACAGGCCGTCCAGTTCGCTCGGGTAGCTGCCGGCCAGCCACATCGAGAACGGGCGGCGCTGGCCGTTCGGCAGCACCAGTTCCTTCACGAACAGCACGAAGTCGTCTTCGGTCTGCGGGTTCACCACGTCGACCGACCAGCTCATGGTGCCGTCGGTACCCGACTTGGGCTCCTTCTTGGCGAACAGCGCGTCGACCACCGGGGTCGCCTCGCCCGCTTCCACTTCCAGCGCGCCCAGCTGGCTCACGCGGTGCATCACCACCTGCCCCAGCGCGGCGGCGGCGCTGGTCGCGTAGACGGTCTTCTCGCCCAGCTCGAACGCGTAGCGCTTGTCGCCGCCGGTCTTGGCCAGTGCCTCGAGCTTGCTCTTCAGCCACGCGCGGTCACGGCAGCGCATGTCCATCGACAGCGTCTTGGCGATCGCGGAGAGGCCGCGCTGCTCTTCGGTCGCGTTGACCCAGCACTCGAACGGCGTGCTGCGGCCGTTCTCGACGTGGCCGACCACCACCGCGAAGTCGCCGGCGTCGCCCTCGACCATATAGGTCCACGACGGGTTGCCTTCCTTCATCTTCGGTCGGTTCGGCCACTTGAGCGAGGCCAGCGCCGGGCTCGGCGCGGTGTTCAGCGTGATGCGGCGGTCCGGGTCACCGTCCTGGCTCGCGGACAGGTCCTGCGGCGCGGCCGAGGTCGGCTCGACCGACAGCACCGAACCCAACACACTGTTCGGGCGGTAGGTGGTGATGCCCTTCAGGCCGGCGCGCCACGCCTCGATGTACAGGCTCTCGAAGTCGGCGAACGGGTAGTCGACCGGCACGTTGACCGTCTTGGAGATCGCGGTGTCGATGAAGGGCGCGACGGCGGCGACCATGTTCATGTGGTCGAGCGCGCTCATGCTCATCGCCGAGACGAAGTACTCGGGCAGCTTGTCGGTGTCGCCGCCCATCATCCGCCATACGCGGTAGGCGTGGTCTTCGACCAGGTACTCCTGCGTGCCGCCATCGGCCATGCGCTTCTTGCGGGTGTAGGACCAGGAGAACGGCGGCTCGATGCCGTTGGACGCGTTGTCCGCGAACGCGAGCGAGATGGTGCCGGTCGGCGCGATCGACAGCAGGTGCGAGTTGCGGATGCCGTGCTTCCTGATGCGCGCCTTGATCGCGTCAGGTAGGCGGCTCGCGCAGTGCGGCTCGGCCAGATACTTGTCGGCGTCAAACAGCGGGAACGCACCCTTCTCGGCGGCGAGGTCGACCGACGCGTCGTACGCGGCGTCGCGCATCGCCTCGGAAATCTTCGCGGCGAAACGGCGGCCCTCTTCGCTGTCGTAGCGCAGCTTCATCATGATCAGCGCGTCACCGAGGCCGGTGAAACCGAGGCCGACGCGGCGCTTGTTCTGCGCCTCGCGCTCCTGCTCCTTGAGCGGCCACACGGTCAGGTCCAGCACGTTGTCGAGCATGCGCACCGACATGCGCACCACCTTCTCGAAGGCCTTGAAATCGAACGACGGCTTGTCGCCGAACGGCTGGCGCACGTACTTGCACAGGTTGACCGAACCCAGGTCGCAGCAGCCGTAGTCGGGCAGCGGCTGCTCGCCGCACGGGTTGGTCGACTCGATCACCTCGCAGTAGGAGAGGTTGTTGTCGCGGTTGATCTTCGACATGAAGAGCACGCCCGGCTCGGCGTGGTCGTAGGTCGAGACCATGATCTGGTGCCACAAATCGCGCGCACGCACGGTGCGGTACACCCAGCGGCCGTCGTCGCGGCGGTAGCTGTCCGGGAAGGCGTCAGACGCCGGCTCGACCTCGTGGGTCAGCGCCCACGCGCCGTCGGCCTCGACCGCCTGCATGAATTCGTCGGAGACGCCGACCGAGATATTGAAGTTCCTGAGGTCGCCCTGGTCCTTGGCGTGGATGAAGTCTTCCACGTCCGGGTGGCTGACGTCGAGCACGCCCATCTGCGCGCCGCGGCGCGCGCCGGCGGATTCGACGGTCTCGCAGCTGCGGTCGAACACGCGCATGTAGGACACCGGGCCGGACGCGCGGCTGTTGGTGCCCTTGACGCGGGCGCCCTTCGGACGAATGCGGCTGAAGTTGTAGCCGACGCCGCCGCCGCGGCGCATGGTCTCGGCCGCCTGCAACAGCGCCTCGTAGATGCCGACCTTGCCGCCCTGCGGCTCGGACACCGAGTCGGCGACCGGCTGCACGAAGCAGTTGATCAGCGTCGCCTTGAGGTCGGTACCGGCGGCGGAGTTGATGCGCCCGCCCGGGATGAAGCCGTTGTCGAGGGCTTCGAAGAACAGCGGTTCGAAACGGGACGGGTCCTTTTCCAGCTGGGCCAAAGCGCGCGCGACGCGGTGGCGCACCTCGGCGACCGACTGCTCGCCTGCCTTGGCGTACTTCTCGAGCAGCACTTCACGCGAGATGTCCTGTTCAGCCATCAAGGCCACGTTTTCCTGTTTCACGCTGTCATCTCCCTTTATTACAAAACCAATATATATGCGAGCCAAGCGCGCATGGTACACAAAATGTAGTCGACCCACCACATTGACACGCGCGCCGTTTTGCGCCTTTCCCACGCGGGCCGCCCAAGGCGGCCGCAACGCTTTAAGGGCGCGCAGTCTCGCGCAGCGCCCCGCCGCTGGCAAGGGAAAACCCGGTGGAAATCCTGTGGAAAAAACGGCACAAAACCGCCATCGCCCGTGCCCGCTGGCTTCGGGCGATGGCGGCCTGTTGCGCGCACGCGTCAGCCGGCCACCGGCGCGCTCGCCTCCTGTGCGGGCGACGCCGCGCGGCCGGCCTCAAGCACCAGCGGCACGCCGTCCGCCCCCGCGCTGACAGCCTGCGCCCCTGCCTGCGTCACCCGGCCCGCCAGCGACGGGTCGGCCGCCAGCAGCGCGGCGCGCGCGGCGCGCGCACGCGCGTCGGCGAGCGACGTGAGCGAAGCGTCGTCGACGCGCTCGGAGGCGACCATCTCGTCAAGCAAGCTGCGGTAACGCGCGTCGTCGTCCGGCAGCTCGACGATGCGCTTCAAAAGCGCGACACGGCCTATCTTGTCCGCGTACACCGACTTGATCGCCGCGCGCTGCGCCGGATCGGACAGGTCCGGCACCGGCAAGGGTTCGCCCGCGGGCGGCGCGAAGCCCGCCGCGGTGAGCACCGCACGGTCGACGCGCGCACGCGCGAGCGCCACGCGGTCGGCCTTGGCGTCAAAGCCGCCGCCGATGGCGACCGTCAGCTGGCTGCGCCGCTCCAGCAGCTTCGCCAGCGTCGCGAGCTTCTCGCGCTCGGGCGGCGTCAGCGCCGCTTCGCCGGGCACCGCGTACACCTCGTCGAAACCCTCGCTGCCCATCAGCGCGGCGAGCGCCCGGAAAGGCGCGGTCGCCACCTTGACGATCACGTTGCGCACCGCCTGCCACACCAGGTGGCCGTAGCTGAACTTGGGGTCGTCCAGGCTGCCGCTGACCGGCAGGTCGAGGTCGATCACGCCGTCGGCGTCCTCGAGCAGGGCCACCGCGAGTTTCAACGGCAAGCGGGTGCCCTGGTAGTCCGGGATCTCCTCGCCAAGCTTCAAGGACTTGATGACCACCCGGTTGTCGGCGGTGAGCTTGCGCGCGTCGATCCGGTAGCCCAGGTCGACCGACAAGCGCCCGTCGTCGACCCGCCAGCCGGCGAAGTTCATCGAGTAGGGATTGAGGCTGCCGACCGGGATATTGCGGAAGGCGAGTTGCATGTCGAGGTCGTCGGTCACCGCGAAGGGCTGCAGGCGGCCGCGGATGCGCACGTCGCCATACTCGTCGACGTCGCCGTCGAACGACACGGTCGCGCGCCGCCCGGGCGTGCTCGTGAGGCCGAGCACGCTGCCGGACAGGTCGTGGATGCGGGTGCCGAACACCGGCTGCATGCCCAGGTCGGCAAATTCGAGCGCGCCGCCGCTCACCTGCAGCGTGCGCAGGTTGAAGCGGTAGGCGCCGCCCTTGCCCGCCGCTGGCGGCGTCTCCCCGCCGCTGCGCCCGGCAAACAGCTTCTCGACGTTGCTGCGGCGTTCCTTGTCGAGGATGAAGCGCGCGGTGGGCCGCGTGAGCCGCGCGCGCGCGATGCTGACGCCCTGCGCGTCGGCCTTCATCCCCTGCACGCCCAGGCGCTGCCACGCCAACAGCGGCTGGCGCTGGCCCGATTCGAGTATCCGCAGCGCATCGATACTGCCCGCGCCGCTCACCTGCCAGCGCGCGCCATTGAGCCTTGTGGCGAGGTCGGCCGATACGCTGCCTGCAGCGAGCGTGAGCGGCGTCCCGGCGAGCGCGTACGGCGCGAAGGGTTGCAGCGGCAGTGCGTCGGCGCGCACGCGGGCGTCAACGGTCTCGCCCGCCACACGGCCATCGACCGACAGCCGCCCTCGCCCGGCGCGCGCGTCGACGCGCGCGACGACGCCGTCGCCGTCGGGCGCTGCCTGCCCGGCGATATCGGTCAGCTCGAACACCACCGGCCGCGCGACGGTATCGTCCTGCCAGCGCACGCGGCTGTCCTCGAGCGTGACGGCAGGATAGCCAAGCTGCCACGCCGGCCCCGTCGCCTGGCCGGCTTTCGCGGCAGGGCTGGCTTTCGCGGATGGGCTGGCCGTCTCGAACACCCGCGCAGCCTCAAGCTGGCCGTCACGCAAGCGGCGCACGCGCGCGTCCAGCCCGGCAAGCGCAAGCGTGCCGAGCGACGCGCGCGCCCTGGCGCCGTCGACCACGCCGCCGGCAAGCGTCGCCCCGGCGAGCGTGAAGAGCGGCTCGGCACCCTCGCTGCCGACGCTCACCGCGCCCACCTGCCCGCCCGCCTCGTCGAGCGTGAAGCCGCCGCCCCTGTCCAGCCGGAAGCGGGCGGTGATCTCCGGCGCGCTCGCATTCACCTGCAAGGGCCGCACGAAACCGCGGTCGACCAGCGCGTAATGGGAGTCGGTCAGGCGGATTTTCTGCAGTTGTACCTGCCAGCCGTCCTTGGCCTGCCCCTTGTCCGCCTCGGCCGCCTCGCGCGCCGGCAGGGCCGCCAGCCAGTCGATCAGCCCGTCGCGCTTGCGCGTCGCGGCCAGGCGCAGGCTGTCGACACCGACCGCCTCGAAGCTGAGCGTACGCGCGGCCAGGTCCAGCGTGCCGCCGGAGAACGCAAGGCGGCCAAGCGCCAGTTCGCTGCGGGTTCCGGGCGCGGAGAGTTGCCAGTTGTCGAACGACACTGCCAAGGCCGAGAGCGCAAGCTCGGGCACGTCTTTCTTAAGCGAGAAGCGGTAAGCGGTGCTCGCCGAAACGCTGCCCGCTGGCGGCAAGGCCAGACGCAGGTGCGGCGCGAGCCACGGCCAGAACGACGCGGCCTTGAGCGCCGTGAGCGACAACTTGCCTTGCAGGTTCAGCGGCGAGAGCCCGCCGCTGCCCTGCCAGGCAAGGCGCGCGCCGTCCGGCAGCCGTGCGGCAAGCGAGACGCGGCCGTCGGCGCTTTCGGTCGACAGCTCGTGCACGGCGAGGGTCAAGCCTTGCGCGTCGAATTCGCGCAGGCTGCCCTGGCGGTCGATCAGGCGCAGCCGTCCCCCCGAGACCGAGGCGTCGGCCACCGTCAGCCGCAAGGGCTCTTTCGCCGCAGCGGGCTTCCCGGCCGGGCTCGCCGCCTGGGCGAAGCGCGCCCAGTTCCACTGCCCGTCAGCCGCGCGCTCGAGCGTGAGCGTGGGCTTGGCAAGCGTCAGTTCGGCCAGGTCGACGCGGCCGGTGACAAGCGGCCAGAACGCGACGCGCACCCGCGCGCGCTCGCCAGCGGCAAGCTCGGCGCCGCCGGCGTCGGCGAGCCGGTACGGGCCGACGGACGCCGCGAGCGCCCACGGCTCGATTTCGACTTCGCCCAGCGACAAACGGTAGCCGCGCGCCTGCGCCCACTCGCCTGCCTCGCGCGCGACCCAGCCAGGCGCAAGCCAGCGCGCGGCGGCCGCCAGCATCAGCAGCACCAGCAACAAGGCGAGCGCGCCCTGTCCCAGGCGGCGCCACGGGCGGCGGGGAGAAGATGGGGCTTGCTGCGGGTCGGGTGCGGTCATCGCGTGAGCTCCGGCGAGTGGTTCATGACAAAGTTACAACAACGATACACAAAGAAGTACGATGGACTTGCGGTGCGGCGACAATCGCATACGATGTGTGTGCCGAAAATTTTAAACGGCCCGATCATTTTAACAGGACAAACATCATGCCCCTGCTGGTTCCCTGGCCCGCCCCGCGCGAGACGCCCGGCAAAAGCCACGCCCTGAACGACGTACTCAACGACCGCCGCGCCTTCCTCGCGCTGGCCGGCCGCCGCCACGCCCTGGTCAGCCCTGCCCGACGCGACACCAGCTCGGGCGCGCACCCTTGATAGTGATAGATCGCCCCTCCGGAGTAACCATGAACGCAGAAGAACAAGCCCGCGCGATCAACGCGTGGCTGGACCAGAACCAGATCACCGAAATCGAATGCCTGATCCCGGACATGACCGGGCTCGCCCGCGGCAAGATCGTGCCGCGCCACAAGTACAACCCCGCCGAAGGGCTGCGCCTGCCCGAAGCCGTCCTCTCGATGACGGTCACCGGCGACTACCCCGAACAGGATTTCACCGCGGTCTCCGACCCCGACATGCGGCTGGTGCCCGACTTCGCGACGCTGCGCCCGGTGCCGTGGGAAAAGGAGCCGACCGCGCAGATCATCCACGACTGCTACAACTTCGACGGCACGCCGGCCGAGCTTGCGCCGCGCAACGTGCTCAAGCGCATCCTCAAGCTCTATGAAGACGAAGGCCTGAAGGCCGTCGTCGCCCCCGAGATGGAGTTCTACCTGGTCGAAGTGCAGGCAGACGAGGACATCCCGCTGTCGCCGCCGACCGGCCGCACCCGCCGCACCGAAGCCGGCCGCCAGAGCTTCTCGATCGACGCCGTCAACGAGTATGAAGGCATCTTCGACGTGATGTATGACTGGTGCGAGGCGCAGGGCATCCAGCTCGATACGCTGATCCACGAGATGGGCACCGCGCAGATGGAGATCAACCTCGACCACGGCGACCCGCTCGAGTTGGCCGACCAGGCCTTCCTGTTCAAGCGCACCGTGCGCGAGGTGGCGATCCGCCACAATATGTACGCGACCTTCATGGCCAAGCCGATGCAGGGCCAGCCGGGCAGCGCGATGCACCTGCACCAGAGCGTGGTCGACCTCGAAACCGGCCGCAACATCTTCTCGGACGAGGACGGCGGCCCGTCCGACGCGTTCTTCCACTTCATCGGCGGCCTGCAGACCTTCCTGCCGCCGGCGATGCCGTTCTTCGCGCCCTACGTGAACTCGTACCGCCGCCTGTCGCGCTACACCTCGGCGCCGATCAACCTGAGCTGGGGTTTTGACAACCGCACCTGCGGCCTCCGGGTACCGCACTCGGTGCCGCAGGCGCGCCGCGTCGAGAACCGGCTGGCCGGCGTCGACGTCAACCCCTACCTCGCGATCGCCGCCAGCCTCGCCTGCGGCTACCTGGGGATGAAACAGCGCGTACGGCCGGGCGAGCCCCTCACCGGCAGCGCGTACGAGCAGCCGCACCAGCTGCCGCGCCACCTGGACGACGCGGTCGACCTGTTGCGCGGCTGCGAGCCGCTGGCTGACGTGTTCGGCCGCCACTTCATCGAGACCTACGGCGCGATCAAGGAAGCCGAGTACCGCGAGTACTTCGACGTGATCAGCCCGTGGGAGCGCCGCTTCCTGCTGTTGCACGTGTAAACGGCACCACCCCGCCCGCACCTGCGGGCGGGACGCTTCAGAAGAAACGGCGGGCGAAGCCCAGCTCGATCAGGTCGAGCCCGTCGTTCGGCTTGCTCATGTCGGCCTGCGAGTAATGCAGGTAGCGCAGGACAAGGCGCCAGTCATCGAAATCGACGCCGGCGCCCAGCCTGTCCATGAACTGGAAGTGCTGGCCGAGGCCGACCGGCCCCAGGCGGTCGCGGCTGAACAGCGCGCCGCCGATGCCCGCCTCGACAAACGGCGTCGCCGTCTCCCCCGGGAAGCGCCACTGCAGCAGGGGCGAGAGCGTGGCGAGCCACGCCTGGTCGCTGTCCTGCCACACCCGCCCGACCGACCCTTCGGCCAGCAGCACGAGCTCGCTGCCGCCGGCAAACACATGCCGCCACGGCAGCTCGGTCGACAGCGCGACGCGCACGCTGCCCGCGCCGTGGCTATCGGAAAACGCACCGGCACCGGGCGCGACCTCGACAAAGGACGCGGCGCCGGCCGCGCCGCACAACAGCGTGGCGCACCAGGCCACGATATGGGCTTTCATGCTTGCCCCTCCGGGTTCAAGACTATTCCTTCGCCGCGAACGGCGGCCGCGCGAACCACACCAGCACGATCAGCAGCAGGAACAGGATGCTGAACAACCAGAATATATCGCCCGCCGACATGAAGTAGGCCAGTTGCGTGGCCTGCTGGTTGACCTCGGCCAGCGCCTGCGGCGACGTCGCGCCGCCCAGCGCCGCGCCCTGCTCGCGCCACAGCGCGTCGTACCGGCTGACCTTGTCGGTGAGGTCGCTGTGGTGGACCGTCGCCAGGTTGTCCCACCAGGTCGTCAGCAGCGACACGCCGACCGAACCTGACATGGTGCGCAAAAAGTTGCTCATGCTGGCGGCCGACGCCATGCGCTCGGGCGGCACCCGCGACAGAGTGATGGTGGTCAGCGGGATCAGGAAGCACGCGAGGCCCACCCCCTGCACGAACTGCGGCCAGGCGAGCCAGCCGAAGCTGATCGCCGGCGTGTAATGGGTGCGCCAGTAAAAGCACACCGCGAACACCGCGAAGGCGAACGTCACCAGGTAGCGCAGGTCGACCCGGTTTGCATAGCGGCCGATCATGGGCGCGAGCAGCACCGGCATCAGGCCGATCGGCGCGGTGGCAAGCCCGGCCAGCGTCGCCGTATAGCCCAGGTTCTCCTGCATCAAGAGCGGCAGCAACAGCACCGAGCCGAAATACATCAGGAAGCCCAGGCTGGTGCACAGCACGCCGACAGTGAAATTGCGGTCGCGGAACAGGTCGAGGTCGAGCACCGGGTAAGGCTCGTCGCGCTCCCAGACCAGGAGGGCGACGCCGCACACCGCCGCTACCAGCGCGAGCGCGACGATCTCGCCCGAATTGAACCAGTCTTTCTGGTTGCCAAGGTCGAGCATCACCTGCAGCGCCGAGACCGCCAGCACCAGCAGCGCCAGGCCCACCCGGTCGACCGGCAGCTGTTCGGTCGGCGTCTCGCGCCCCTTCAGCTGCCAGGCAGACAGGCCGATCACCAGCGCGCCGATCGGCACGTTGATGAAGAAGATGCCGCCCCACACCCAGTTGTCGGTGATCCAGCCGCCGAAGATCGGCCCGCAGATCGGCGCGATCACCACCATCATCGCCCACAGCGCGAGCGCCAGCCCCTGCTTCTCCTTCGGGTAGGTCGCCAACAGCAGGCTTTGCGAGAGCGGGATCAGCGGGCCGGCCAGCGCGCCTTGCAGCACGCGGCAGAAGATCAGGCTGTCGAGCGTCGGCGAGATGCCAGACAGAAAAGAAGTGGTCACGAAGCCGATGGTGGCCACCATGAACACGCGCACCTCGCCGAAGCGGCGCGCCACCCAGCCGGCGAGCAGCACCGAGATCGCGTTGGAGACGCCGAACGAAGTGATTACCCAGGTGCCCTCGGTGACCGACGCGCCCAAGTCGCCGGCGATGCTGGGCACCGCGACGTTGGTGATGGTGGTGTCGAGCACCTGCATGAAGGTCGCCAGCGCCAGCGCAACCGTCGCCCACACCCGGTTCATGCCTTCCAGCGGCGCGATACGGCTCACTGCTGCTCGCCCTTCTGCTGCAGGGTGTCGGCGATGATGGACTCGATGCGCGCATCAGCCCCAGCCAGTTGCGACGCGTACACGCTGGTCTGCGACACCGCCTGGCGCGGCGAGGCGGCCGGCGGCGCGAGCCGTGCGCCGCCGCGTTCGCGGGTGTCGACCGTCGCGTACATCGACAGGCCGACCTGCAGCGGGTGGTTTTCCAGGTCGGCGCGCTCGAGCACCACGCGCACCGGCAGGCGCTGCACCACCTTGATCCAGTTGCCGTTGGCGTTCTCCGGCGGCAGCAGGGAAAACACGCTGCCGGTGCCCGCCGCGAGGCCGGCGACGCGGCCGTGGTAGGTGACGCCGCTGCCGTAGGCGTCCGCCGTCAGCGACACCGGCTGGCCGACGCGCAGGTTGGCAAGCTGGGTCTCCTTGAAGTTGGCGTTCACCCACACCGAGCCCAGCGGCACGATCGCCATCAGCGGCGTGCCCGGCGCGACCTCGGTGCCGGCGGTGACCGAACGCTTGGCGATCAGCCCGCCGACCGGCGCGCGGATCTCGGTACGCGCGCGGCTCAGCCACGCCTCGCGCACGGCGTCGGCCGCTTCGCGCACCGCCGGGTAGTCGCGCACCGCACCGGCCGCCGCCTGCGCGCGTGCCGCCGCCTGCGCCGCGCGTGCCGCCGCCAGCGCGGCGTCGGCGACCAGCACGCCCTGCTCGGCGTGCGAAACGGCCTCGACCGACACCGCGTCTCCACCGGCGGCGACGCGCCGGCGCGCAAGGTCCGACCTGGCAAGCGCCAGCTGCGCCGCGCGGGCGCGCACCTCGGCCTCGGCCCGCGCCACGTCGGCCCGGCTGCTGCCGGCGCCCTGCACCGCGCGCGCGAGCGCCGACTCGGCCTTGCCAAGCGCGATGCGCGCGTCGCTGTCGTCCAGCCGCGCGAGCAGTTCGCCCGCGGCGACCCGGTCGGTATCGTTGACGTAGACGGCGGTCACCACGCCCGGGACGCGGCTGTTGACCTGGCTGACGAAGCCGTCGACGTAGGCGTCGTCGGTGCTCGCCTGAAAGCGCAGTACCAGCGCCCACCACGCGAGCACGCCGGCGCCGGCCAAGAGCAGCAGCAGCACGAACAGCCACAGGGTACGGCGCCGGCGCGCCGGGTTGACCGCGCGCGCGGGCGTGGCGGGGGTATCGGACATCAGGGTTTCTCCGCAGGGGATTCGGGGACTTCGCCCAGCGCGCGCACCAGCGCAAGCTGGGCCTGCAATCGTTCGCCGCGCACGGACAGCCATTTCTGGCGGGCGGACAGCGCGCCTTCGGCGGCCGCGAGCGCGTCGTCGCGCGCGGCCAGGCCGGCGGCAAACAGCACTTCTGCCGCACGCGCCTGCTGCTGCGCGCCGCGCGCCGCGTCGGCCGCGGCGGCGTCGGCGCGGGCCGCCGCCTGCGTCTTGGCCAGCGCGCTCGCGCACTGGCCGGCGACGTCAAGCAGGGTCTGGTTGTACTGGCCGACGGCCGCCGCGTACGCCGCCTGTTCGGCGTCCAGCCGTCCCTGCAGGCCACCGGCACGGTACAAGGGCAAGGACAGCGCAGGGGTAACGCCCAGCTCGCGCGAGGCGGCGTCAAACAGCGTCGCCGGGTTGAGCGAGGTCAGCCCCAGCAGCAAGGACAGGGAAAGGTCGGGGTAAAAATCGGCCCGTGCGGCGCGCACCCGGTGCGCGGCGGCCTCGACGCCCTGCCGCGCGGCCGCCAGCTCCGGCCGGCGGCTGATCGCGGAGAGCGACAGGCCCGCCGTATCGAGCGTCCACTCGGGCCACGCGGTGGGCGTATCGGCGGGGATGGCCGGGAGCGGCTGCACGGTCAGCGCGGCAAGCGCGGCGCGGGTAGCCGTCACCTCGCCGTCCCACGGCGCAAGCGACGCTTCGGCCGCGGCCAGCGACGCGCGCGTACCAGCAAGCGACGCGGGGTCGGACAAGCCCGCCTTCACGCGCCACTGCACCTGCTTGTCGCGGGATCGCGCCAGCGCCACCGCCTCGGCAGCGAGCGCCTGCTGCGCCTTGGCGACGCGCAGCGCGAGGTACTGTGCAGTGACCTCGGCGCTCAACCACTGGCGGGCGAGTTCGGCGTCGAAGCGGGCGGCGGCCACCTGGCCTGCCTCGGCGGCCACCCGTTCGCTGACCTGCCCCCACAAGTCGACCTGCCAATCGAGCTTGAGCCCGATCTCTTCCAGCGTCTGCCAGCTGCCGCCGATCGGCGGCGGGTAGATGCTGTCGGCCGAATAGCGCTGCCGGTTGCGCGAATACGCGAAGCCGACATTCGGCCCGCCGCCGGCCGCCGCGACCGCCCGCCCGGCCTCGGCAGCGCGCACCTTGGCGTCGGCCAGCGTGAGCCTGGGGTTGGCCGCGAGCGCCTGCGCGACGAGCCTGTCCAGCGCCGGGTCACCCAGCGCCCGCCACCAGGCGCCGGCGGCGAACGCGGGCGCACGCGCTTCGGTCAGCCCCAGCGCCTGTGGCGAGAGCGTGGCCGGCGGCGTCGACAGCTCGGCACAGCCGGCTAGCAACACGGCGATCAGCGGTGAGAGCCGCAGCATGCAATGCATATGGCAATTCCGGTTTGGTTTTGCATTCCCACATGGTAGAAAAAGGATGTGTGTTTGCCAGAATGCCCCCTTGCAGCGGAAGGCCGGTGCCGCCATCTAGGGCAGGACATGCAAGAAAGGACAGCAAGATGGGACTGAGCTGGATCACCGTACTGAAGGCGGTGCCGTGGACCGAGGTGGTGCGCAACGCGCCGGCGGTCGCCGAGGGCGCGCGCAAGCTGTGGGAGAGCGCGCGCAAGAAGGCGCCGCCGCCCGCCGCCCCCGAGCCGGCCGCCGCGCCCGCCCCCGCCGGCGCAGAGGAAGACCCGCTCGCGCCGCGCGTAGCCGCCTTGCAGGCGCAGAACGACGAATTGCGGCGGCAGATGGCCGAGTCGGGCGAGCTGATCAACGCGCTGGCGAGCCAGAATACCGAGCTGATCCGCCGCGTCGACGCGCTGCAAAAGCGCCAACGCCAGCTCGCCCTCGCGCTGGCGGTGCTCGCGCTGATCATCATCGGCGTCGCCGCCCGCCTTTAGCCCGCGGCAAGCAACCATGCAAAAGCCGCCCATCCAGGGCGGCTTCTTGTTGCAGAGGCGTGATGCCGTCGCCTACACGCGGCCGCGCACCATCTCCATCACGCGGGCGGCATCCAGATGCTTCGCCTCGTCCTGGATCTGCGGCAAATACTGCGTTTGCAGGGACTTGGCCTCGCCCAGCAGGCCCTGGAAGCTCTGCTGCAACACCCCCGCGCTCATCTGCCGCCCGCCCGCGTAGTAGCGGCGCGCGACCTGGCCCAGCGCCCAGGTGCTGGCGAACGAGAACGCCATGCCGGTGCCGGCGCTGCCCAGCGCCTTGCCCCACTTGCCGGCGGCCTTGCCCAGCAAGCCGCCGACCAGCTTGCGGCCGAACTGTTCGAGGTACTGCGAGGTCAGGCCGACGCCGACCGTCGACAGGAATTCGCGGATATGGCCCTGGTCAAGCTCGTAGCCGTAGCGCTTGCCGATGCCGTACACCAGCCGGATCTGCAGCGGGATGATCGCGACCGACGCCCACGACTGCGGCAGCAACTCGAGCGCGCCGTTGATCACCGACGCGCGCACGATGCTGCGGTCAAGCTCTGCCTCGTCGATGGCGGATTTCTCGTGCGGCCGCGCCGCCTGCGGCGGCAGCTCGACATTCAGCGGCGCGGCGCCGACGCCGGCCGCGGCAATCGCGTCCGCCTGCGCGGCGAGCCCGGCGCTGCCTTGCGCGTCCAGCCCGAGCAGGCCGGCGAGGCGCGCAAGGAAGGCCTTTTCGCGCGCGTCGGTCACGCCGTCGGCGTCGCACACGCATACCGCCATCTCGTACGCGAAGCTCTTCGCCTCGGCACTGTTAAGCCTCGCGCACACCTCCTCCAGCGTCACCCGCTTGAACAGCACGTCCTGGTAGAGCCGCGCGATGTCGCCGCTGTCGGCGCCGCCCAGCGAAGACGCGAGCGCCTTCAGGTGGTCGCGCTCGCGCTCGTCGTTGCGGCCGTCCGCAAACGCGGCCATCAGCGCGACGGTCAGTACGGCTTCCTGTGTTGCAAAGTCCATATGTTCTCCCTGCCATCGTTTCTATATGACATAGGCAGCATCATTCTCCTTTGGTTCCCGCAAGTCAAAGAGCAGGCACTAGCCAATTTCCTTTTTTGGGGAATCTGCCCTGCGCGTAAAAAAACCGCCCCCTATCAGGGGCGGTTTGCTTGGCGAGGTTCAGCCGGCCGTTCAGGACACCGCCGGCACGGCCGCCGGCACCGGCGCGCGGCGGGCCAGCCACAGCTTCAGAAGCGGCAGCGCCAGCGCGAACCACAGCGCGCACACCGCGAGGCCCGCCCACACCGACAGGGTCGCGCCCAGCGCGAGGTAGCCCGCGAACGAGCCGCCCGCCACCAGCAGCGCGTACGGCAGCTGGGTCAGTACATGGTCGATGTGGTGGCAGCCCGCGCCGGTCGACGACAGGATGGTGGTGTCCGAAATCGGCGAGCAATGGTCGCCGAACACCGAGCCTGCCAGCACGGCGGACAGCGACGGCAGCAAGAGCGCAGGCTCGGCCGCCATCACCAGGTCCGCGCCCAAAGGCAGCATGATGCCGAAGGTGCCCCAGCTGGTACCGGTCGAGAACGCCATCGCGCCGGCCAGCACGAAGAGCACCGCGGGCAGCAGCCACACCGGCATCGCCAGCTCAGCCATCGACGCCAGGTACTTGCCGGTCTCCACGTCGCGGATCACCGCGGCGATCAGCCACGCCAGAAGCAGGATGCGCAGCGCCGGCCACATGGCGGACACGCCGTGTCGTACCACCGACAGCCACTCGCGCTCGGGCAGGCCAAGCTGCACGGCGAGCACGCCGGCGACCAGCAGCGCACACAGCGCGCCGCCGACCAGCGACAGCCCGACGTTGGTGTTCTCGAACGCGCCCAGCACGCTGAAGGCCGCGCCGCTGCCGGCCAGCGCCTCGGCGCCGGTGGCGACCATGAAGTAGACGGTCGCGAGCACCAGCGTCGCGATCGGCAGCACCAGGTCGCGCACCCGGCCCGCACAGGCAGGCGTAAGCGACTCGGTCGCCCCCGGCGGCGTACCCTTGGCCGCGTCGTAAAGCTCGCCCTCTGCGGCGTCCGCCTCGTGGCGCGCCATTGGCCCGAAGTCGAGTTCCCACGCGATCACCGCGACCACCATCGCCAGCGTGAACAGCGCGTAGAAGTTCATCGGCACCATCGCGACAAAGGCGGACAAGGGGCTCAGGTCGTTCACGCCGTGCGCGACCAGGATGCCACCGATCACCGCGACGATATACGCGCCCCACGACGAGACCGGCATCATCACGCACACCGGCGCGGCGGTCGAATCGAGCAGGTAGGCGAGCTTGGCGCGCGAGATGCGGTAACGGTCGGTCACCGGGCGGCAGATGGTGCCGGCGGCGAGGCTGTGGAAGTAGTCGTCGATGAAGAACAGGAACACCAGCAGGCCGGTCGCCCACTTGGCCTGGCGGCGGCTGCGGATTCGCTGCTGCGCCCACAGCGCGAAGGCGTGGCTGCCGCCGGTGAGCGCCATCAGCGCGATCAGCGCGCCCAGCAGCAGCAGGAACAGCAGGATGTTGACACTGCCCCAGTTGGGCGCACCGTCGCTCCACACGATCGCGAGCGCACTCTGCCCGAGGTAACGCAGCGCGAAGGGGATGTCGCCGCCGGTCAGCAGCAAGGCGCCGGCGACAATGCCCAGGCCCAGCGACAGCACCACGCGGCGGGTGGTCACCGCCAGGACGACGGCGATCAGGGGCGGCAGCACCGCCCACAGGGAATCGGAATAACGAATCAGGTCCATGATCTCTTTCACCTTTAGGATTCAGGCGGAGATCTACCGAGAAGAACAGAAGGCATGACAACGGACGCACGTAGCGCGTCTGAACGAGACTTCCACCCTTTCAGTAGCGCTCCATAGTTTGCTCAGACTATGGCAGTGACGACCCTGTTCAGGCCGCCCCCAGCGCCCGCACCCGACGGTGCAGACGCTTCGGCGCCGACCCCTTTTGGCGACGATCGGCGGGTTCCCCCTCCTGTCGCGGACTCTTGGCCGGCGCAACCTCTACTTAAAAGTTGCCGGACCATTATTCATTGCGAGCACGTACTATGCAAGAAGTTTATGCCTGCAACACATTCCACTCCTGCGGCAAACGCGCAGCCGCTTACCAGCGGCTAAACGGCTGCTTCATCAGCACCGCGTTGTAGTAGCGCGCGTCGCCGGTCACCTCCTCGCCCAGCCACGCCGGCCGCTCGAAGGCCTCGTCTTCGCTCGAGAGCTCCACCTCGGCGAGGACGAGGCCCGCGTTCTCGCCGAAGAACTCGTCGACCTCGAACACATGGCCGCCTGCGGGCACCCGGTGGCGCAGCTTGTCGATCACGCCCGGCTCGCACAGCGCGAGCAGCGCCTCGGCGTCGGCAAGCGGGATCGCCTGCTCCCACTCGTAACGGGCGACCCCGGTCTCGTTGCCGATGCCCTTGATGGTCAGATAGCCCTGGCTTCCCTTGATGCGCACGCGCACAGTGCGCTCGGGCACCGAGCAAAGATAACCCTGAGTGATGCGCTCGGCGCCGACCGCCTCGCCGCGAAACTCACCCGCCACCCGAAACTTGCGTTCAATTTCCTGCGCCATGCCTTACCCTCCTGTCTGTTTGCCTGCGTGGCAGCATAACAAATGCGCGCGGGCTTATGGCGGGCACGCAGGGTGATTAAACCACTGCCTGCGGCGGACACCGTGCGACAACAAAAATCTATGGTCAGCCTGAACTTTGCAAGGACAGAATCGTGGTGAACAATGACAGGGAAGGCTTGCTCTAATCTATCCGGATTCCTGATGGGCCGCTAAGCCCGATCCATGATGTGAGCCGCTCCTGACGGTCCTCAAAAAGCGCTCAGTCTCGAAGACTGTTTTTTGTGCCAGGTTGTCCGTCAGGCCGTGGGCCGGTTGTCGTCATCAGTGTCTGTCGTCGCAATAGCAGGCTTTCACTCACCGCCGGGGTCCTCCCGGCGGTTTTTTTTCAATTCACGGCACGGGGCTGGGGGCGATAATCGCCGCCTTTGGCGAGAATCGCCCACACGACCCGTGCCAGCTTGTTGGCCAGCGCACAGGCCACGATATTGCCGTGGCG
>NZ_STGJ01000007.1 GCF_004919095.1 Crenobacter intestini
CGCCAGACGCCCCATCCGCAGACCCCCGACTCCATGAGTCGGGGGTTTTGCTTTGTGCGCGCAGCCAATACATCTGCCGCGCGCATTCTTCCGCATCGCCCCGCATGCCTGGGGTTTGGTTTCCGGGCCAACAGCGCCGGCGTCGGCACCTTTGCCGTGTGCCTTCCCGCATTCCCCACGCAGATAAACAAAAAGGGCGTGTCCATCAGGACACGCCCTTTTGGCGTTGTTGCGGCGTTCGGCTCAGGCCAACCGCGCTGCGGTCTAGTTAGGCCTTGTGCAATGGCCAGCCCGCCTCGGTTAGCTGTTACCCGTTCCCGCTCGTCTGGCAGTCGGCCAGCCGCCGGATGCTGGAGGGGGTGTGGCGCGCACCGGGTGCGCGCCTGCCATTCAAGGCTGGGCCGTCCCGATGGCCGAGCCGGTCATCCCCCAGATGCCCAGCGCAGCGAGCGCTTTCGCGTCTTCGGTGTCGCTGATGCCCTTGGCGATCAGCCGTACGCCGAGCAGGTTCGCCATCTGCAGCAGGCCGCGCACGACGGCCTGGCGGCCGCTGTCGCGGTGGATGTCGCGGGTGAGCAGGGGTTCGAGCACCAGATAGTCGAGGCCGACTTCGCCCAGCCGTGCGACCAGCCCCAGGTCGTTGCCGCTGATCTCGACCGCGACGCCGTGCTGCAGTGGCTTCATGTGGCGGCAGAGCGCGCAGAAGGCTTCCCAGTGTTCGCCCAGCATCAGTTCGTTGACTTCCAGGTTCAGCCGGCCGGCCGGGACGTCGCTGACGGCCTGCGCGAGCGCTTCGGCAAAGCCCGGCGCCGCCAGCGAGGCGGCAGTCAGGTTGACCGCGGTACGCGTCTGGCGTGCCTTGACGGCGGCGAGGCGGACGGCGGCGAGGTCGATCCGGTCGGTGATGCGCAACTGCAGCGCCTGCGACACCAGTTGCAGCGCGTTGACGCGCGGCGTCTTCCCGTCTGCCGGCAAGTACAGCATCCCCTCCAACCACAACGTCTGGCCGTCGGCCTGGCACACCGGGTAGTACTGCAGCGCGAGCCTGTCCCCAGTGCAGGCGGCGTCGATCAGCGTGCGCCAGTCCTGCTGGCTGGCGGCGACAGCATGCTGCTCGTGGCGGGCTCGCTGGCGGTGGCCGGCTGCCGCCTCGGACAGCGCGAGGTCGGCGCGGGCGAGCATGTCGGCCAGCCTGTCCTGCGGGGAGAACGAAGTGGCGCCGACATGGGCGACGTCGGCCTGGTCGGTCAGCCCCATTTGCGGGTAGGCGGACAACTGCTCCAGCAACTGTGCGGCCAGGGCGTCGGCGGCTGCGGTATCGAGCGCCGGCCCGTACAGCGCGAAGTCGGCACCGCGCAGGCGGACGGCCAGTGCACCCTTCAGCGGGCGGGCGAGCGTGGCGAGGTCATCCGCCAGCCGGCCGAGCAGACGGTCGACCGCCGGTGCGCCCAAGCGGCCGTTCAGTGCGGCAAGGTCGGTGACGCGCACCAGCAGCAACTGGCCGGCGCTGCCTTGCGCATCTGCCTGCGCCTGGGCGTGGTGGGCGCGCTCGAGCAGGGTGCGGTTGACGAGGCCGGTGGCCGGGTCGCGGTCCTGGTCGCGCTTGAGGGCAGACAATTCTTCCGCCTGTTGCACGAGGAAGGCCTGCAGCCGCTCGACCATCTGGTTCATGCTGGCGGTGACGCGAGCCAGTTCGGGGATGGCGGGGACGGGCAGGCGGACAAAGCGGCGTTCGCCCAGTGCACGCGCTTGGCCGACCACGCTGTCTAGCTGGCGGCGGATGCGGCGGATGTCGAGCGAACCCAGCAGTCCGGCTACGGCCACCACGCCGAACAGCGCGAACAGCGTCTGCCAGGCGCTCTGCCACAAGGACAGGTAGGCGTAACCGGCGTCCGAAGTGACCTGTAGCACGCCCGCCTGCTGCCAGCCTCGGGTCAGGCTGGCCTCGCCGCTACGCGGGCGGATCGGCAGCAACTGGCGGAACCAGGCCGGCACGCTCTGGGCGATGTCCCTGTTTTCCCGCTGCACCAGCACCCGACCCTGGTTGTCGCGCCAGACGATGCGGCTGAAATGGCCGAGGTCGAAGCTTGCGTTGATCAGTGTCTCGGCCGCGGCCTGGTCGGCCTCGGCCTGGGTGATCATCAGCGCGAGCGCGTTGGCGGTTTCCGTGCCCTGCGCTTCCAGTTGCTGTTCGAGGTAGGCGCGGGCGCCGAGCAGGTTGGTCGCCAGCGCGGCGCCGGTGGCCAGCACCACGATCATCACCAGCAGCAGCCACAGCCGCTGGATCAGCGACAGGGTGCGGCGGGCAGGACCGGCTGCCGCTTGCGGTAGAGGGGTGCCGGATGCGGCAGTAGCGGAATCGATCATGGGTTCAATCCATCCTTTTTCATGCGGTCGAGCAACTGCCGCCAGCGGGTGAGGCGGTCGACATTGCTGCTCTGGTTGCCGACCCATAGCGCGCCGGCGTTAAAGCTGAACACGGGGGTCAGGTCGTCCCGTTGCGAGGCGGGCAGCAGGGATCCGACCAGGTTGTCTAGAATCAGCGGCTCCGCGTTGGGCTGCGGGTAGTAGGCCAGCACCATATGCGCCTGGCTGACCCGGCTGTTGGCGTCGCCGATGCGCGCGCGTACATAGGTCAGCCGCAGCTTGTCCGGCGAGACGCCGACCAAGCGCAAGGACATGTATTTGCCGATCGTGAAGTCCTCGCAGTCGCCCGCGCCCTTGCCGAACAGCTCGAACGGCGTGGCCCAGTAGTCGCTTTCTCCCCACACGTCGCGGTCCTCGGCAAAGCGGATCTTGCGGTTGAAGAACTGGTTGACGGCCAGCAGTTGCGCGCGCTCGTCCTGCCCGGCCAGCGAGACCAGTAGCGAGCGCCATTCCCGATACAGCGAGACGGCTTGCGGGCCGTAGCGCTGCACCGCCCGTTCGCCCGGCACCTCGACGGCCACGACCAGTGCCGCTAGCACGCAGGCTGCGAGCAGGGCGGACAGTCGGGCTAGGTGTTGGGAAAAAGCCATGGCAGGCGTTGTAAATAAACAATTGATACTATGCTATACAAATCCGCCGTGCTTATGTGTACAATTTCGTCATTAAGTGACGTTGCATTTTCTTTCAAATGTCGGGTTCAAGCTGCATTGCTGCGCGGAGGAAATCATGAAGAAGTTGACGCTGGCTGTTCTGGGGGCGCTCGGGGTTGGTCTCACCCATTTCGCGGGCGCGGTGACGCTCGGTGAGGCGGTCGAGAAGACCGTGCTGAACAACCCGGAAGTGCGCTTTAGCTGGCATGAGTTCCGAGCGGCGAGCGAGGAGCAGGGCATCGGCCGCGCCGGCTACCTGCCGACGCTGGACCTCGGCTATGACTGGGGCAAGAGCAAGACCACCGAGGACGCGACACAGTCGGGCGGCCCGGAAAAGACCGTCAGCCTGACCAGCAAGGGCTGGAGCCTGAACCTGACTCAGAACCTGTTCCAGGGCCTGCAGACGCAGAACCTGGTGCGCCAGCTCGACTACGCGCAGCGTGCCAAGTACTTCCGCTTCCTCGCCGCGACCGAGGTTCAGGCGCTGGAAGCCGCCCGCGCCTATGTCGACGTGCAGCGCTACCGCCAGCTGGTCGCCTACGCGCAGGACAATTACGCGACCCACCAGGCGATCTACAACCAGCTGCAGGACAAGGTGCAGGCCGGCGTCGGCCGCCGGGTCGACCTCGAGCAGGCGGCCGGCCGCCTGGCGCTCGCCAAGTCCAACCTGGTGACCGAGCTGTCCAACCTCGGCGACGTCTCGGCGCGCTACGCGCGGCTGACCGGTGAGGAGCCTGGCTTGCAGATGAGCGAGCCGGCCTCGCTGAAGGCGCAACTGCCCAAGGATGGCGAGCTGATCTCCGCCGCGCTGAAGACCAGCCCGGGCTACCTCGCCGCGCTGGAAGAAGTGCGCGCGTCGCGTGCCGACGTCAACGTGCGCAAGGGCGCCTTCTCGCCGACACTGGATTTGCGCGCGAGCACCGCGCACGGCGACAACCTCGACGGCTCCGACGGCCGCAACAAGCGTAACGCGGTCGACCTGATCCTGAACGTCAACCTGTTCCGTGGCGGTGCCGACCGCGCGCGGCTCGGCGTGGCGGCCGAGCGCCTGAACGCTGCGCTCGACCTGCGCGACAAGGCGTGCGTGGACCTGCGCCAGACCCTGCGCATCGCGCACAACGACACCCGCAAGCTCGAAGAGCAGATGGCCTACCTGCGCCAGCACCGCCTGTCGACCGAAAAGGCACGCGACGCCTACCGTGCGCAGTTCGACATCGGCCAGCGCACCCTGCTCGACCTGCTAGACAGCGAGAACGAACTCTACGACGCCAAGCGTGCGCAGCTGAACGCCGAGCAGGACATCCTGCTCGCGCAGGCGCGGGTGCTTGCGTCGTCCGGGCGACTGCTGGAAACGCTCAAGATCAAGCCGATCGAACGCTACGACTTCGCCGACCCGGCGCGTGACGAAGAAGCGGGCGCGTGCGCGACCCAGTACGCGGCTGCGCCGGGTTACGACTTCTCGTCCATCGAGGTCAAGCCCTACCGTGCGGTCAGCGCCCAGCCGGCACCGGCTGCCGCGCCGGCCGCAGCCGTACCTGCCAAGAAAGTGAAGCCTGCCAAGCAGGCGGCACCGGCCAAGGCTGCGCCGGCCAAGCCTGCCCAGCCTGCCAAGGCCGGCTAAACCGGTTTGCCTAAGTCGACGGGTGCTGCGGCGGAGAGCCGCAGCACCCGTTTTGCATTCTGTGAGGTGATCTCGGCAATGGTGTCCAGCGGGACGCCGCGCAGGCTTGCGAGCAGCGTGGCGTAGTGCGCGACGTTGGCCGGCTCGTTCGGCACGCCCTGTGCCCACTCCGGGCGCATGTCCGGCGCGTCGGTCTCCAGCACCAGTGCATCCAGCGGCAGCGTCGCGGCGAGCTGGCGGATGCGCGTCGAGCCGCTATAGCTCATCGCGCCGCCGAACCCCAGGCAGAAACCCAGCGCGATGAACGCCTCGGCCTGCTGCACGCTGCCGTTGAAGGCGTGGGCGATACCGCCCGGCACCGGGTACTGGCGCAGGTATTTGAGCACGCGGTCCTGCGCGCGGCGCACGTGCAGCAGCACCGGCAGGTCGTGGCGGCGGGCGAGCTTCAACTGGGCGGCCAGCAGCGCCTCCTGCTGCGCCGGGTCCAGTCCCTCTTGCCAGAAGTCGAGGCCGATCTCGCCGACGGCGACCGGCCGTTCGGCCTCGAGCAAGTTGTCGAGCAGCGCCAGGTGCGCAGCGGTGTGCTGGTTGAGGTAGATCGGATGCAGGCCAAGCGCGACCGGGCAGCCGTAACGGCTGCGTAGCGCCAGCACCGCGTCGAAGTTGTCGGCGGCAACCGCCGGCACCACGATCTGCGCGACGCCCGCCGCGCGCGCGCGGCCGACGACGGCACCCTGCGTGCCATCAAATTCGGCGGCGTCCAGATGGCAGTGGGTGTCGATCAGCTCGGGCATGCTGCACAGCATAGCGCAAGCGGTCGGTCGGGTCAGGCGGCGAGCCGTGCGGGCACGCCGAGCGCGTCAAGGGTGTCGAGCACGCCGATGGCCGTATCCAGGCCGGAGCTAGAGCCGTGCGCGAGCAGCGCGGTCAGCGCGTGCCGCGCCTGTGTGGCGTCGTCGTCGGCGAGTGCGTCAAGCAAGGTGGCCAGCAGCGGGCTGAAGAGTGCCTGGCAGGCGAGGTGCAGGTAGTCGCGGCTGACCCGCGAGGTGGCGGACAACTGTGGCCGGATGACCGAAGCGGCCCGGGCAAACAGCGCGGGTGCGCGCCAGGCGAGCACGGCGAGGCTGCCGCACAGCAGGTCGTCGCCGGCCGGCGTCAGTCCGCAGCCCAGCCCGACCAGTGCGGCGGTCGTTTGTGGCAAGCGGTCCGGGTTTGTCAGCGCGCCTTGATACGCTGCGCGCGGGGCGGCCAGCCAGGGGTGGGCGGCGTGCCATTCGTGTGCGGGGCGCGAGCGGGCGGCGCGTTCGATGGCGAGGGCCAGCTGCGGCAGCAGGATGGCTAGCTGGCCGGGCGTGGCGTGGCGGGCGGGGGCCCGGAAGGTCTGCTCCGTCAGGCGGGTGGCGGGGCAGGGCAGGTGCAGGGGGCCGACGGCAAGGCCGCTGCCGTCCAGCGTGACGGGCGTGTCGGGGCTGAACCAGTCGCGGCAGTCGCTGCCGGCGGGCAGACGCAGCGTCCACGCATGCGGTTGCGGGGTGAGCCGGGCGTCGAGTAGCGGCAACAGCAGCGCATGCCCGGCAAGCTCGATATTGCAGCAACGGGCAAACACGCTGTGCACCCGGCCCGCGCCGCCGCAAGGCGGCGCGAGCGGGCCGGCCGCCTCGGCTTGCGGCCGCTCAGTCGGCGAGCGCTTCGATGACATGGTCCGCATCGCTGACCCAGCCGAAGATGCCGCCTTGCGCCTTGATCATCTCCAGCGCGACCCGGTAGAACTCCGGGAAGTAGCTGGCGACGCAGTCGGACGGAACCACGCACTCGTAGCCGCGGTCGTTCGCCTCGCGCACGGTGGTGTGCACGCAGACTTCGGCGGTCACGCCGCACACGATCAGCGTCTGGATCTCGCGGTTGCGCAGCAACAGATCGAGGTCGGTCGCGAAGAACGCGCCCTTGCCCGGCTTGTCGATCACCGGCTCGCCGTCGACCGGGTAGAGCTCGGGGATGATGTCGTGGCCGTATTCGCCGCGCACCAGGATGCGGCCCATCGGGCCCTTGTCGCCGATGCCGCATTCGAGGCCGCCGCGCAGGCGCTTGGCCGGCGGGCAGTCGCTCAGGTCGGGGCGGTGGCCTTCGCGGGTGTGGACGACGAAGAGGCCGGCCGCGCGTGCGGCGGCGAGCAGGCGCTGGCAGGGTTCGATGGTCGAGCGCAGCAGCGACACGTCGTTGCCGAGCATCTCGCCGAAGCCGCCCGGTTCTACGAAGTCGCGCTGCATGTCGATCATCACCAGCGCGGTGCGGCTGGGGTCGAATTCCAGTTCGTACGGTTCGGCCTTGATCGTCTTCAGGGTCATGCTCATCTCCATTTCTGTATTCGGGCGCCGCCTGCTGGCGGGCAATTCTGGACGGGCAGCCGGGCTCTCCGGTGCAGGACAGGCAATGGCAAAAGTTTAGCCCTGCCGGCGGCGGCGCCTGGCGAAGGAAATTGCAGCACGTCTTACTGACGCAGCAAAATTTTTGAACGCTCGGCAGAGTGTGAGTGATCGCTTATGATTGCGCCCTTAGCAGAACCGTGGGGGACGAGGATGATCATCCAGACCGAAGCGCTGCGGGTGGTGGAAACGGTCGCCCGCTACCGCAGCTTTACCGCGGCCGCCGAACGGCTGCACAAGGTGCCGTCGGCGATCAGCTACACCGTGCGCAAGCTCGAGGAGAATATCGGCACCCAGCTGTTCAACCGCGAGGGCAAGCAGGTCGAGCTGACCGTCGAGGGCCACTACTTTCTCGAGCGAGCACGCGAGATCCTGCGCGACCTGGAGACCCTGCAGTCCGACATCTCGCAGCTGCACGGCGGCGTCGAACAGCAGCTGCGCGTCGGCCTGAACAACCTGCTCAACGACGAGCCGTTGGCCGAACTCGCGGCCGACCTGCAGCAGCGCTTCCCCGCCTGCCAGCAGTCGTACCGGACCGAGGTGTACAACGGCGTGTGGGACGCGCTGCTCGACAGGCGCGTCGACCTGGCGCTGGGCGCGCCGAACGCCTTGCCGCAAGGGGCGGATCTGCGCTGCCTGCCGATGGGCGAGGTGCACTGGGACTTCGTGCTGAGCCCGCGCCATCCGCTGGCCGCGTGCGACGGCGTGCTCGGCAGCCGCGAGCTGGCCGTCTACCCTGCGATCTCGGTGATGGACACCGCGATGAGCCTGTCCAAGAAGGAAACCTGGCTGATCAAGGGGCAGAAGGTGATCTACGTGCCCGACTCGGCGAGCAAGCTGAAGATGCTGGTCGCCGGCGTTGGCGTCAGTTTCATGCCGCGCCACCTGTGTGCAGGCGCCTTGCGCCGCGGCCAGCTGGTGCGCCGCAATGTCTCCTCGCCCAAACCGCCGACGCCGATCATGGCAGCCTGGCACCGCCGGCACCGCGGCAAGGTGCTGGCGGCGCTGGTCGAGCGGCTGTCCGACCCGCAATTTACCGCGTGCTGGCTCTCCGGCAGCGAGGCTTTCTGACGCCCCGTGCAAAATTTTTGATCGAAACGCGGCGGCCGTTGCAAGTTTTTGCAGCGGCCGCCGCACTTTGACCGACATCAAGTTTTTCCGGCTTGACCCGCCGCTAGACTTGCCGCCATCGCATCCGAGCAAGGCCGTTTGAACATGAAAGCGCAGACCCAGCCAAGCCCATGCCCGACCCCGGGCGGTGCCCCCTATTCCCCGCGCTGGTGGGTGGCCGGCGACCTGAACGCGCTGTTCGGGCTCGGCACCAACAACCTGCTCAACCTGCTGGTGCTCACCGGCCTGCTGCTCGGCGTGGTCGAGGTGCCGGCCGAGCTGGTATTCGGCCGCATCCTCCCTGCGGTCGGCGTGATGCTGTGCCTGACCAACGTCTACTACGCCTACCTTGCGCGCGAGCTGGCGCACAGTACCGGCCGCAGCGACGTCACCGCCCTGCCGTCCGGCGCCAGCGTGCCGCATATGTTCATCGTGGTGATGGTGGTGATGCTGCCGGTCAAGATCTCGACCGGTGACCCTATCCTGGCCTGGCACGCTGGCGTGGCCTGGGTCTTCCTCGAAGGCCTGGTCATCCTCGCCGGCTCCTTTGTCGCGCCGGCGATCCGCCGGCTGACCCCGAGCGCCGCGCTGCTGGGCACATTGGCCGGGGTATCGATCGCCTTCATCTCGCTCAAGCCGATGATGGAAATCTTCATGAACCCGTGGATCGGCCTGCCTGCGCTGGTGATCATCCTCGGTGGCTGGTTCGCCGGCGTGCGCTTTCCGCTGGGGCTGCCCGCCGCGCTGGTCGCGGTGGTGGTCGGCGTGCTCATCGCGCTGGTCGACGGCCAGTTGCAGCTCTCCGGCATCGGCCAGGCCTTCGCGCATGTCGGCTTCCACCTGCCGATGCTGCAGCCGCTGGCCATCCTGTCCGGGCTGGAGAACGTCTGGCCGCTGTTGGTGACCGCGATTCCGTTCGGCGTCTACGACTTCATCGAGGCGATGAACAACGTCGAGAGCGCGGAGAAGGGCGGCGACAGCTACCCGCTGCGCAAGGTGCTGGTGGCGCTGGGTTGCACCAGCCTGGTCGGCACCTTGCTGGGCAGCCCGTTCGCCAACGCCGTATACATCGGCCACCCCGGCTGGAAGCAGGCGGGCGGGCGCATCGGTTACTCGCTGGCGACCGGCGTGCTGATCCTCGCCGTCTGCCTGCTGGGCGTGGTGCCGGTGCTGCTCTCGCTGATCCCGCTGCCGGCGGTGCTGCCCATCCTGCTTTATGTGAGCCTGCTGGTCGCCGCGCAGGCGTTCCAGACCAACGCCAGCCGCTACGCGCCGGCCATCGTGTTCGCGATGGTGCCGCACTTCGCCGCCTGGGGACTGACCCTGGTCGACGGCAGCCTCGACGCGGCCGGCGCGAGTGCCGCCACGCTGGGGAGCGAGCTTGCCCAGCGCGGCATCCTGTACGAGGGCATGTTCCGGCTGGGGCAGGGCGCGATCATCAGCGGCCTGCTGTTCGGTGCGGTCACCGTGTTCCTGATCGACCGCCGCTTCATGCACGCGGCCGGCTACGCGCTCTCCGGTGCCGTACTGAGTTTCTTCGGCTTCATCCACGGACCAGCCATCGGCTGGGCGGTCAGCCCGCAGCTGGCCGGCGCCTATGTGCTGGTCGCGCTGCTGTGCTGGCTGTTCCGCTACTGCCCGCAGAGCGGACCGTGCGAGGAGGCCGCGCACTGATTTCATAAACCCCACGGATGCCCGGGTGCGCCGGTGAAGGACAGGCAAAGCTTTTACCCAAATACCCATCAGGAATCCGAACATGAGTGCAACAACCCCGAACGCCGGCCACGCCGGCAACGGGCCGCGGCTGTGGAGCCGCGGCGACCTGGACGGCTTTTTCGGCCTGTTCAGCAACTCGCTGGCCAACACGCTGACCGCCGTGTTCCTGCTGTCGGTGGTGCTGGCGCTGCCGGGCGACATCGTCTGGCAGGGCATCGTACCGGGCTTCGGCGTCACGCTGGCCTTCGGCAACATCTTCCTCGCCTGGCAGGCGTGGAAACTCGGCAAGAAGGAAGGACGCGACAGCGTCACCGCGCTGCCCTACGGCCTGTCGGTGCCGCACTACTTCATCGTGACCTTCGCGATCATGATGCCCATCATCGCCAAGACCGGCGACGCCAAGCTGGCGTGGGGTATCGCGATGGCGTGGACCTTCGTGCACGGCATCGTGGTCGCGGTCGGCGCCTTCGTCGGTGACTGGCTGCGCCGCGTGACCCCGCGCGCCGCGATGCTGGGCACGCTGGCGGGCATGGCCGTGTCGTATATCGCGCTGACCCCGTCGTTCCGCGTGTACGACGCCGCCTGGCTCGGCTTGATCTGCTTCGGCATCCTGCTGTTCGGCTGGCTCGCCAACATCAAGATGCCGTTCAAGCTGCCGGCCGGCCTGCTGGCGATCTTCATCGGCACCATCCTGGGCTGGGTGACCGGCTACATGAAGGTCGAGCCGCTGATCGCCGCCACCCAGACCGTCGGCTTCAACATGCCGCTCTTGCACCTGGACGTGCTGATGCTGGGCTTCGCCAATGTCGGCCCCTACGTGGTGTCGGCGATCCCGCTGGCCGTTTACCTGTTCATGGAAACGCTGATGAACGTCGAGAGCGCGGAAGTGGCCGGCGACAAGTACAGCGCCCGCTCGATCTGCCTCGGTGCCGCAGGCGGCACGCTGGTCGGCGCGCTGTTCGGCTCGGTGGTGCCGACGCTGGTGTATATCGGTCACCCTGGCTGGAAGCAGGCCGGCGGCCGTATCGGCTACTCGTGGGCGACCGGCGTGGCGATGCTGCTGCTGTGCACCTTCGGCATGATCAACATCCTGCTCAACATCATCCCGATCGTCGCTATCCTGCCGATCCTGATGTATATCGCGATGCTGATCCTGTCGCAGGCCTTCCGCGAGACGCCGAAGGCGCACGCGCCGGCGGTTGCCATCGCGCTGATCCCGTGGCTGGCCGACTGGGTGAAGGTCACCATCGACAACACGCTGAACGCCGCCGGGACTTCGGTCGCGCAACTGGGCGCCGATAAGCTGGCCGCCAGCGGCGTGTTCTACGACGGTATGGCCGTGCTCGGCGCCAGCGCGATCCTGGTCGCCATGATGCTCGCCGCGATCGTCGCCCGCGTGATCGACCGCAACTACCTGCACGCCGCGATCTTCGGCTTCATCGCCGCCGTGATGTCCTTCTTCGGCGTGATCCATTCGACCGGCTTCGGCATTGGCATGGCCACCGGTCCTGCCATCGGTTACCTCGCGATCGGCGCCGGCTGCCTGTTGTTCCACTACACGCAAGGCAGCCAGCCCAGCCCGTCCGACGACGCGCCCTGATCTGCCCCCATCCCGGTTACACGCATTCAGGCTGCCCCCGCGCGGGGCAGCCGAGGAGCCTCCCATGTCCTTGCATCTTGCCATCCTGCGCAACCAGTACCGCGATTCGGTCGCGCTGATGCAGCTCTCCGCCGCCCTCGCCAAGCTCGAGGGCATCCGCCAGGCATCCGCTGTGATGGCGACGCCGGCCAACCTCGCCCTGCTCGAGCGCGCCGGCCTGGTCTCCGGTGCGCCCGAGGCCGCGCCCAACGACCTGTTGATCGCGCTCGAAGGTGACGAGGCCGCGTTTGACAGCGCGCTGGACACCGCGCGCCAGGCGCTGGAAGCCAAGGGCGGCGACGGCGACGGCGGCCCGCAACGGTTGCCGGCCAACTCGCTGACCATGGCGCTCGAGCGCCAGGGCGACAGCAACCTCGCGCTGATCTCGGTGCCTGGCCAGTACGCCACCGCCGAGGCCGAGAAGGCGCTGCGCGCCGGCCTCAACGTGATGCTGTTCTCCGACAACGTGTCGGGTGAGGACGAGCGTCGCCTGAAAGAACTGGCGACTTCGCTCGGCCGCATCGTGATGGGGCCGGACTGCGGCACCGCCATCATCCACGGCGTGCCGCTGGCGTTCGCCAACGTATGCCGTCCGGGGCGCATCGGCTGTGTCGGCGCCTCCGGTACCGGCCTGCAGCAGGTGACCGTACTCATCGACCGGCTGGGCGAGGGCGTCAGCCAGGCGATCGGCACCGGCGGCCACGACCTGGCCGAGGCGATCGGCGGGCTGTCGATGCTGGCCGGCATCCGCGCGCTCGGCGAGGACGATGCGACCCGCGTGATCGTGCTGGTGTCCAAGCCGCCGGCAGAAGCCGTCGCCCGCAAGGTGCTCGACGCCGCGCTCGCGACCGGCAAGCCGGTCATCGTCAACTTCCTGGGGGCCGACCCCGCACGCCTGCCGCAGCACCCGCATCTTCACTACGCGTCGACGCTGCAGAGTGCCGCGCAGATGGCGGTCGCGTGTGCCCGTGGCGACGCGGTGGCCGACAGCGCGTCGGCCTTCGACGCCGGCGTCGCGCGGGCCGCGCGCAGTCTGCTCGCGCCCCGCCAATGCATGCTGCGCGGGCTGTATTCGGGTGGCACCTTCTGCTACGAGGCGACGCTGATGCTCGGCGGCGCACTGCCCGGCCTGCGTTCGAACACGCCGGCCAAGGGCGTACCCGCGCCGGACGACGTGTGGCAGGCCAGTGGCCACTGCCTGATCGACCTGGGCGACGACGAATTCACCCGCGGCCGGCCGCACCCGATGATCGACCACCGGCTGCGCAATGAGCGCTTCCTCGCCGCGGCGGGCGACGCTTCGGTCGCGGTGATCCTGTTCGACATCGTGCTGGGTTACGGCGCGCACGAGGACCCGCTCTCGGCGATGCGCGACACCCTGCTCGAGGCACGCGCGATGGCGCGCGAGGCGGGCCGCCCGCTGCATCTGGTCGCGACCGTGTGCGGTACCGACGCCGACCCGCAAGGTTACGCGCGCCAGTGCGCGGGCTTTGCCGAACTGGGGGTGATGCTTGCCGCGAGCAACGCCGAAGCGGTCGCGCTCGCCCGCGCCATCGTCGCCGACCTGTAAAAATACGCGGGGCCGTGCCGCGCACGGCTCCGCCTTCGTGAAGGATTTGCCATGAGCAAGCTTTTCGGCGAGCAACTCGCCATCGTCAACCTGGGCCTTGCCTCGTTCGCGGATGCCGCGCGCACGCAGGGTGCCACCGTGATCCACCCCGAGTGGCAGCCGCCAGCCGCCGGCGACCGCGACACCGGCCTCGCGCTTGCGCGCCTCTTCAAGGACCCGCGCGTCGAGGTGGCCAACCGGCAGGCGTACGCGGCGTATCTCGCCAGCCAGCCGGTGTGGGTCGGCATGGGGCGCGCACAGGAGGTGGTGCCCGGCATGGGCGCGCAGATGATCCTGCATTCGGGCCCGCCGATCGCCTGGGGCGAGATGTGCGGCCCGGTGCAGGGCGCGATCGTCGGTGCCATCCTGTTCGAAGGCTGGGCGGACTGCCCGGAAGCGGCGCGCGAACTCGCCGCCAGTGGCCGGGTGGCTTTCGAGCCTTGCCAGCACCACCACGCGGTCGGCCCGATGGGCGGCATCATCAGCCCGTCGATGCCGGTGTTCGTGGTGCGCGACAGCGAGCACGGCCACCTGACGTTCTCCAACCTGAACGAAGGCCTGGGCAAGGTGCTGCGTTTTGGCGCGTACTCGGACGACGTGCTGGCCCGCCTCGCGTGGATGCGTGACGAACTCGCCCCGGTGCTGGCCGGTGCGATCGCGGCGCTGGGCGGGGTCGAGCTGAAGCCCCTGATGGCGCAGGCGCTGCATATGGGCGACGAGGTGCACAACCGCAACGCTGCGGCGACCGGCCTGCTCTTGAAGAAACTGGTGCCGGCCATCCTGCGCCTGGAGATCGACGCCGAACTGAAGGCGCGCGCGATCGAGTTCGTCTCCGCCAACGACCACTTCTTCCTCAACCTGTCGATGGCCGCGTGCAAGGCGATGCTGATGGCCGCCGAGGGCGTGCCCGGCTCCAGCATGGTCACCGGCATGGGCCGCAACGGCGTGCGTTTCGGCATCCGCCTCTCCGGCACTGGCGACACCTGGTTCACCGCGCCGGCGCCGGTGGTGCACGGCCTGTTCTTCTCCGGCTTCGGCCCGGAGGACGCCGCACCCGACCTGGGCGACAGCGTGATCACCGAGACGGCCGGCGTCGGCGGCTTCGCGATGGCGGCCAGCCCTGCCATTGTGCGCTTTGTCGGCGGTTCGGCCAGCGACGCGCTGGCGCACTCGCTGGCGATGCGCGAGATCACGCTGGGGCAGAACCCTGCGTTCACGCTGCCGTCGCTCGACTTCGCGGGCAGCGCGGCCGGTATCGACGCGCGTAAGGTGGTCGACACCGGCATCATGCCGGTGATCAACACCGGCATCGCGCACAAGGAGGCGGGGGTCGGCCAGGTCGGCGCCGGCATCACCCACGCGCCGGCGGAGTGCTTCCATCAGGCGCTACGCGCGCTGGCGGAGACGCTGGCCGACTAAGCTTGGTGGCACACAGCAGGAGCAACCTGCTGCGTGCCAAGGCCTGGCTGGCGCTCAGGGCACCGGCTGCGGCGCGGGGAAGGCCCACTCCCCCGACTGGATCGTTTCGCGCGGCCGGTACAGGCGCACGGTGTAGTTCCAGCCGTCCATCACGTACAGGAAGTTGTCCTTGCCAGCCGGGTCGGTGCCGAAATTCAGGGTGACCGAGCCGTCCAGGTTGGGCTTGGCGGTCAGGCTGTTGAGGCTGTAAGAATTGAAGGGGTTCTGCTCGAAGTAGCCGTCCTTGTTGTAGATGCTGATCGACCAGAAGGCGTCGACCGGCACATCACGTACGGTGAGCCGGTAGTTGCCGGCCTTTCGGGGCGCGTTGCGGGTGAGGTAGACCGCCTCGTAGGTTGGCAGCCCGCCCCAACCGAATGCGGTGCCCAGCAGGTGGCGGGTCTCGCTTACCTCGCTTTTCTTGCCGAAGGTCCGTTTGGAGTCCGGCAGCCCTTCGCTCAGCTTGAGCAGCGGCTGGTAAGTCGCTTCATAGCTGGCCTTGTCGTAGTTGGGCGGCGGGTAGGGGCGGGCGGATGCCGCCGAGATCTTCAGCTGATCCTGCAGTGCGTTGGCGGCCTGTACGTCGGCCGGGTCGTTCGGGTTGACCAGGGTGCGCACCGCCACGATGACGTAGGGGGAGCCAAACTCGGCCGGCGTCAGAGGGTAGCTGCCGGCCTTGTGCTAGATCCGGTTGATGTAGTGGTCTTCGTTGATCACCATCACCGAGCGGTAGCGCTGGCCGGCTTCGGGCAGGGTTAGCGTCGCCCCCTTGCTGATGTCGACCAGCGCGAAGCTGTACAACGTGTCGCGGTTCATGCGGATGACGTTCTGCTGGTCGATCGGTGTGGGGGTACGGTTGTGGTGCCAGCGGTTGACGCCGCCGGTAATTTTCAGCATCCGGTCGATCTGGAAAGCCGTTTCAGCTCGCGTGAAGTTGTCGATATTGACCGTGACGGGCTGGTTCGGGGAGGGTGGCTGCGGTGCCGCGATGCACAGGCTGCCGGCTGCGGCGAAGCCGCAGGCCAGCAAGGCGGCGGCCAGCCGCCGTGTGAGAACGGGTTGCTGCATGGGATTGTCCTTTTCGGATGCGGGCGTCGGGCCGGGATGAGCAGCCCTTTGGCAGAAGATGCGGCTTCTGCCAAAGGGCTGCTTCCCCGTCTTCGGCTTGGGCCTCTCAGGGCACCGGCTGGGGTTCGGGGAAGGTCCACTCACCTGATTGGATCGTTTCGCGCGGCCGGTACAGGCGAACGACGTAGTTCCAGCCGTCCATCACGTACAGGAAGTTGTCCTTGCCGGTCGGGTCGGTGCCGAAGTTCAGGGTGACCGAACCGTCCGGATTGGGCTTGGCGGTCAGGCTGTTGAGGTTGTACGAATTGAAGGAGTTCTTTTCGAAGAAGCCGTCCTTGTTGTAGATGCTGATCGACCAGAAGGCGTCGACCGGTACGTCGCGCACGGTGAGCCGGTAGTTGCCGGCCTTCTTGTTTTCGCCGCGGTTGATGTAGAACGCTTCGTAGGTCGGCAGCCCGCCCCAGCCGGACGCGGTGCCGAGCAGGTGCCGCGTTTCGCTCACCTCGCTTTTCTTGCCGAAGATCCGCTTGGAGTCCGGCAGCCCTTCGCTCAGCTTGAGCAGCGGCTGGTAAGTCGCTTCATAGCTGGCCTTGTCGTAATTGGGCGTCGGGTAGGGGCGGGCGGACGCCGCCGAGATCTTCAGCCCGTCCTGCAGCGCGTTGGCCGCCTGTACGTCGGCCGCCTCGTTCGGGTTAACCAGGGTACGCACCACCACATAGACGTAGGGCGTGCCGAATTCGGCGGGTGTCAGCCGGTAGCTGCCGGCCTTGTGATAGATCCGGTTGATGTAGTGATCTTCGTTGATCACCATCACCGAGCGGTAACGCTGGCCGGCTTCGGGCAGCGTCAGCGTCGCCCCCTTGCTGATGTCAACGATCGCAAAACTGTACAGCGTGTCGCGGTTCATGCGGATGATGTTCTGCTTGTCGATCGGCGTCGGCTGCCGGTTGTGTTGCCAGCGGTTGACGCCGCCGGCCATCTTCTGCACCCGCTCGAACTGGTACGCCGTTTCTGCCCGCGCGTAGTTGTCGATATTGACTTTGACGGGTGGCGTTGCGGCCTGCAGGGTCGCTGAGGCAGCAAAGCCGCAGGCCAGCAAGGCGGCGGCAAGCAGGTGCCGGGAAGGCAGGTATCGGGGCATGGCGGCATTCCGGTTTCGTGGAAAAACTGGCTGGGTGGCGTGTGCAGTCGAGCGCTCACCCGGCAGGATTGGCGGCGGTGTGTGTCAGAAGGAGAAGGCGGCACCCAGCAGCCAGCCTTGCTGGCGGACGTCGTAATAGAAACCGTCCTTGTCGTACTTCACGTCGAACAGGCGGTAGCCCAGCCCGGTCGAGAATTGCCGGTTCCATTGGTAGCCCAGCAGCGCGGAGGTATCGTAGAAGTGATCCGACCCGCCGCCGGCAAGCCCGCCTGCGGCCAGCGTGCCCGACACGAAGAAGTTGGATGTGCCAAACTGCGTGGTTCCCCGTACGCCGAGCAGGGGGTCGAGCCAGGACTCCCGGTGATGGATATTGCGGCCGGCCAGCACACCACGCCCCCCATCAAAATCGAGCGTGGTGTCGACCTTCCAGTAGCGCACGCCGGCCAGTAGCTCTGCGTTGGCCTGCCCCGTATCGTAAAAACGGTAGCTGTAACCGGCCGAGGTGACCCAGCTCTTCGACGTAGCGTCCAATCCCAGGTTGACCGGCGGGCCGAGCAGGGCCTTGTCCGCGCTTACGTTGACATAGAGGAAGTCGACAAAGCCACCGTGCAGGCCGCGGCGCGCCTCGAACAGCCCCATGAAGGCCGCTTCGGTGGAGTTAAGCGCATCGCTGGGCGACACCTCCATCGGTACGCGCGGCGCGCCAGGGATGGTCGATACATCGCCTTTGAGCCCGGCAAACCAGGCGTAGGGGGTGACCCTGAATTCCCATGGCGTTTCGGCCTGCGCGGCGGCCGGCAGCAGCGCGGCAAGCAGCAGGGCGGAACGGACAGCGTGGCGGGGTGAGCTCATTTGCACGCGCTCCGGCATCGATTAATGATAAATACGTTACCAATATCGACGACGGGTAGCGGGCTTTCAAGTCGGCGTCCTGGCGCTCAGGCTTGCTGCAGGTGCTCGGCACAAAGTTGCCGCACGGTCGGCGCGAACTTGTCGGTCTGGGCAAGGGGCAGCCAGGCGATTTCGCTGATCTCGGCACAGGCCCTGGGTTCACCCGGCCAGTTGCCGGCAAAGCAGACGAGCTCGACCTCGCCCGGCTGGCCGTAGGCCGGCCCGATGACTGTGTAGAGGTAGCGGATCGAATCCGTCTCCAGCCGGATGCCGAGTTCTTCCAGGAGTTCGCGCTGCAGCGCGGCGGCCGGCGTCTCGCCAGGCTCGATCTTGCCGCCGGGCAGGTACCAGTGCGGGTTGTCGCGTACACGGACCAGCAGCAGGGTGTCGTCGCGCCGGTCAACCAGACAGGCGCATTTGAGGGGCGCGGGCAGGGCGGGCATGGAGATGGCGTCTTGTCGAAATGGCCGGCCATGGTATGCCAAAAGGGTTTTCGTGGCGACTGCAAACAGAGCTGACGGGACAGGCCGGCAGGCATTCCATGGACGTGGCTCCCGGGGGTCGTGCAGGGCGGCTGGGCCGTGGCGGGGCGATGGCCAGCGAAGATGCGGGCGTCCTTGCGGCAAGGCAGCATGGACAAACGCTGGCTGGCTGCTAGGCTCAAATTGCGTTTCTCCTAGGTTTGCGCCGTGACGAGCCCCCGCCCGCACGGCGCTTTTCTTTTGGGGCGTCGGCTTGGGTGCTGGCCGGCGTGGGACCGGTTCCGTGCTCTCCAGGCCTTACCAGCCTGGCGAGGCCTGACCCTGCCGCGGCAACGCCGCGAACAGGAGGGAAAAGCCGATTTGATCCCAGTGGATGCGCCGGCTGCAGGCCCGGTAGTTGTCGAACTGCTCGGCCGAGGCGGCGGCCAGGGTGGGCAGCAGGGCCAAGGGGTAGTGAAGTGCGGCAGCATTTTCCAGCGTGATCGTCACCAGCCCGCCGGCCCGCACGACCGAGACGATCTGCGCCATGGTGCTTTCTTCTCTTGTCGGCATGGTTTTTCTTCCTGTCGTTTCAACCCGAAATCGTTGTCCGAAACTATCCGCGCAGACTTACGGCGCTGCCCGGCTGCTGGCCAGCACGCCGCCCATCAACAGCATCATGCCCGGCAGCGCAGCGTGCGCCGGTGCCTCGCCGAATAGTGCGAGCGCCATCAGCGCGGCGAGCAAAGGCGCGAGCGCCCCGGCGGCTGCGACGCGCAGGCTGCCCAGGCGTTCCAGCGCGAAGCCGTAGCACAGCGTGGCGACCAGGCCGACCAGTACGCCCTGTACCAGCAGGGGCGGCAGCAGGGGCGGCAGCAGGGTGGCCGGCGAAAGTTCGGCCAGCTGCCACGGCGGCGAGAGGACGAGCCAGGGCAGCAGCAACAGCAGCGAACCGGCGGCGACCAGCGCCGCGGCGTCGAGCACGGCCAGGCCGCTCGCCCGCAACGCGACGGTGTACAGCGCCCACGCCAGGCTGCACGCGAGCAGGCGCCACAGTGTGGGGGCGGTCAGCGCCGGATTGCCGATGGCGATCCACGCGGTACCGGCGACGATCAGCGCGAGCGCCGGCCACTGGCCGCGGGACGGCCAGCGGCGCAGCCACAACGCGCCCACCAGCGCGACCATCAGCGGCAAGGTGCCCAGGATCAGCACGCTGGCGGTATCGGTGGACGCTTCGCGCAGCGCGATGCTGGCGAGCAGGAAGAAACCCAGCCCGCCACCGGCGACGATCAGCAGTGCCCGCCAGGGGCCGACCCGCGCCAAGTCCCGCCGGTTCAGCCAGAGCCTGGGCAGCAGCAGCAAGCCGGCGGGCGCGAAGCGCAGCGTGGCCAGCGTCGCGGGCTCCAGTGCCAGGCGGCCGCCGCTGCGCAGCGAGACGTAGAAGCCGGCCCAGATGCAGACCAACAGCAGCAGCGCCGCGTGGCCGGCCTTGGGGTGACGGGTGATGTCCATCGCAGGCTCCGGAGTGTGCAGGCGTACAGTGTGCCGGCAAACCCGCGCCGATTTCTGGCAAAATCCGGCGTGAATGATGGCTTATGCGCGCTAAATCAGCGCATATGGGAGTATGGCTAGTGATTTCACGCGGGGGAGAAGATGGACAGGACTGACCTGAAGCTGCTGGCGGCCCTGCAGCGCGACGGACGCGCCAGCGTCGCCGAACTGGCCGAGCAGGTTTCGCTGTCGGCGACGCCTTGCGCGCGGCGGCTGCGGCGGCTGGAAGAGGACGGGGTGATCGACAGCTACGCGGTGCGGCTGAACCGCGCGCGTCTGGGGCTGGCGACCACGGTGTTTGTCAGCGTGCGGCTGATGCACCACCGCAGTGACGCGACGGCGCATTTCGAAGAGGCGGTGCTGCTGCTGGACAAGGTGCTGGCCTGCCACGTGGTGTCGGGCAGCCACGACTACCTGCTCGAAGTCGCCTGCGGCGGCCTGAGCGATTACGAGGCCATCGTGCGCAGCCTGCAGGCGCTCGACATGGTGCAGGACATCACCAGCCACTTCGCGATCCGAACGGTCAAGCGCGACGGCGCGCTGCCACTGGACGCCCTGCTGGCCGGCGCAGGCTAGGGCGGCCGGCTGCGACGCACGCGGCAGGCTGGGGCATGTACGGACAGCGTTGCAAGCTTGGCTGCCGGTCTCGTCAAAAGGGAACTTCCAGAAACCTCCCTAGCTGCGCTCCGGTATAAAACAAGGCTCCAACTTTCAGGGCATTACAAACGTGCTAGCTTCGCGCTGTATGCCTACCATTGTCTTGAAGTTGAAGACGAGGGGCGTTGTGCCTGTACTTGATTGCTGCGCACGAACAGTCATCGGAAGCAAAACAACATCCCCTGGTGGTAATGTGACGTTCGAAGGACCGAGCAGACGGTATTCAGGTTGTTGCTCTAGCAAGATGTCGATGGACTGCGGGTGTGACGTCAGATTTCTTAGCTTAAGCGTATAAGCATTTTCAATCTCCCCATCAGATGTTTCCCTGTACAGTGCTCCTCTGTCACGCAAAACGTCAGCGTGTAGTGGTGGGCGGGAAGTAATTGTCCACAGTCCGAGCAAGAGCAAGCCTGCCAACAATAAGGCATAGATCATAATTCTCGGGCGTTGGCTGAATCGAAGATTAGGTCGAATCCCGGTCAACTCTTGCTCTGACATGAAGCGAATCAATCCGACTGGTGCTTTGATTTTACGCATTACCATATTGCAAGCATCTATACACAAGCCGCAATTTATGCATTCATATTGCAACCCATCTCGAATATCAATGCCGGCAGGGCAAACTTGAACGCAAATTCTGCAGTCGATGCACTGAGTAGCGTCTTTATTCTGCAGGCTAAGGCGTTTCCGTGGTTCACCGCGTTGATTGTCGTAACTGACGTTACGTGTGGTGAGATCGACCATCACGCCTTGGAAGCGGGAGTAGGGGCACATGTGCTGACACACTGCGTTCCGTGCAAGACCCGCTTGCACATACATAAAAACGGCATAGAAAATAAACCAAAACATGCTCCACATACCAAGGGATCCGTTGAGCAAGTTTTGCGGTACATCTCGGATCGGGGTGAAGTAGCCGATAAACGTAATTCCACTCCAGAGCGAGATTATTCCCCATATGATGTGTTTGAATATTTTCCGTTGTAACTTGGCGAAGGATGGTGGACGTTGAGTGTTCTTGCGTCGTGTCCGGTAGTCTCCTTCTATCCGGGACTCGATCCAGCTAAATATGCTTGAGTAAACCGTTTGCGGGCAGACAAAGCCACAAAATACCCTGCCAACCAAGGCAGTGACTAAAAACAGGGATATGGCTGAAAAAATCAGCAGGATAGCTACTAGGAATGCATCTTGTGGCCATAAAACAAGGTCAAAAAAATAAATCTTCTGGTTTGAAATATCGAACAAGACTGCTTGTCTGCTATGACCATCAACTGCTTTCCATTGTATCCAGCAGGCGCCATAAAACACCAATTGTGTCAACCATACGCAAAGCCAGCGCAGAGTATTTAATCTGCCTGACACAGTTCTTGCATGGATGGGAAATGTTGAATGATGGAAGGTGATTTTAGACTGTGGCGTCGGACTGGTGTGGTGCTCCATGGTGCCTCCTTCCAATATGGCTTTGGAATGCGGTTATATCGCAATAGATTTTTTGCAAGTTAACCACGCAGTTATCCACAGGGGCAGATGCAGCTTGCTGTATTATTGATAGATGCAGATTGATATTTTTAATCAATTACTGTTCTTCAAAAGTATTTCTTTATGATCGAGCCTAGTTTTTCTATCGCGGGTAACCACGCAGCTGGGTTGGCGTGTCCAAAATTGATCCGCAGGTGTTGGTTGAATCCTCGTTTGGCTGAGAATATCGGTCCAGGCGCCACGCTAATGCCGTGTTGCAGCGCTTGTTGGTGTATTGCGAGCGCATCAACATTAGGGGGCAGTTCTAGCCACATGAAGTAGCCACCTTGTGGGCGGGTTAGCCGTGTTTGAGCCGGGAAGTACTGCGAGATTGCGTTTGCCATCTCCATCTGCTGTCGTACCAGAGTACGGCGCAACTTGCGTAGATGCTTTTCGAAACCGCCTAGGCGTAGATAATCAGCGAGCGCCACCTGTATCGGTACAGGCGTTGCTAAGCTACACGAGAGCTTCTGGCGCTGAACGCGATGGGTGTAACGTCCAGCAGCAACCCAACCTAATCGGTAGCCTGGTGCTAGGCATTTGGACAGGGACGATACGTGCATCACTAGGTCGCTGCCTTTCAAAGCCTTGCTGCTCAGTGGGGGGCGTTGCCCGAAGTAAAGCTCGCCATAAACATCGTCTTCGATTAGAGGTACATCGTGACGACGGAGCAGCGCAAGCAGGGCTTGTTTTTTATCATCTGACATCAGGCTGCCAGTCGGATTTGCGAAGTTCAACATGAATAGACACGCTTTGACTGGATGGTGAGTCAGCGCGTGTTCCAATGCATTAATGTCGATTCCCTCACGCGGGTGACTAGGAATCTCTATCACTTGCAAACCCAGCCGCTCACTTGCTTGTAGGCCAGCGTAGAAGGTTGGTGATTCGATGGCGATTAGGTCACCGGGGCTGGTAACAGCTTGCAGGCATAAATTGAGGCCTTCCATTGCACCATTGGTGATAACAATTTCTTGCGGTGAGACCATTGCGCCATGGGAAAAGTAGCGTAGGGAGATTTGTCGTCGCAGTTCAAGATTGCCTGGGGGGAGGTCGCTTATTGTTTGCTCCGGTCGAAATGTTCGAGCTGCGTGAGCTAGACAACGGCCTAACCTATCTAGCGGAAACAGGTGCGGGCTGGGAAATCCGGAGCCCAACGGAACTGCCACACCATCGCGCACGCTCTCAAGTATCTGGAAAATAAAGTCGCTGACTTGCAATGGCGATGACTCTTCGCTTGAGCAAATCATATCTGGCTCTAGTAATAGAGGGCGTTGGCGTGCACGGACAAAAAATCCTGAGCGCGGGCGCACATCAATCAGGCCTTGCTGCTCCAGTAAAGCGTAGGCATTGGTGACTGTGACCGGGCTGACTTCATGTTGAAGGCATGCCTGCCTAATCGACGGCAAGCGTGAGCCTGCTCGTAAAACGCCATCGTTGATTTGCTGCTGGATCTGTCCGGCCAACTTTTGGTAAAGAGTCATTAGGCTGGGCTACAAGCAAAAGGTGAAAAACTTGGGCAGATCGTGTGAAAATCAGAGATCCGTCTACGTCGGTTTATTATGAGAAATAATACAATGCAAATGTGTAGTATGCGATCGCATACTACTCGTATTTGCAGATTTTTTTTAGGTACATCTTAATCGACCGAGAAAAGGATTAGCTGGCATTCGCCAGCCAAGGTCTTCCACGGGTGCAGGCCTTGCTCTTACTTTTTGAATCCGCCAACAAATATACCAACAGAAGTCGCGGATTGCTTTGGACTTGATCGGACTCGATAGGCAACAAAAAACCCCGGAAACCTTTGTTTCTCGGGGTTTTTAGGACTTCGTCGGAGGCCTTTGTACTGCTGACTGGTGCCCGGGGTCGGACTCGAACCGACACGCCTTGCGGCGGGGGATTTTGAGTCCCCTGCGTCTACCGATTTCGCCACCCGGGCGGCATCAGACGATGTGGCGGTATTCTACCGGCCGTCCGTGCAAATGTAAATCGAGATTTATCAAGCAGCCTCAGTCGTTGCCGCGGCTTTTCAGGGCCAGCTCGTACAGCTTCTTGCGCGGCAGCCCGGTGTACTCGGCCAGCAGGCCGGCGGCCTGCTTGACGGGCATCGCGGCGGCCATGCCTTCGAGCAGCGAGAGCGTCGCCGCGTCGATCTCCTCGGCGGGGGCGGGCGGCGCGGCGTCGATGATCAGCACGCATTCGCCGCGCTGCTGGTTGCTGTCGGCGCGCACCCGCTCGGCCAGTTCGCCGGCGGGCAGGCGCAGGAAGGTCTCGAAGGTCTTGGTCAGCTCGCGGGCGAGCACCAGCGGACGGTTTTCGCCGTACACGGCGACCATGTCCTCCAGGCAGTCGAGCAGGCGGTGCGGTGCCTCGTAGCAGACCACCGCGTAGTCGGCCTCGCGCCAGGCTTCGAGCTGGGCGCGGCGCTGGCCGCTCTTGGGCGGCAAGAAGCCGGCGAACAGGAAGCGGCCGGTGTCGAGGCCGGCGGCGGACAGCGCGCTGACCACGGCGGACGGGCCCGGCAGCGGGCAGACGCGGTAGCCGGCGGCCCAAACGGTGGCGGCGAGGCGCGCGCCGGGGTCGGAGATGCCGGGGGTGCCGGCGTCGGACACCTGCACGATCTTCTGCCCTTCTCCCAGCCAGCCGACCACGCGTTCGGCCACCGCCGCCTCGTTGTGTTCGCGCAGGCTGACGAGCTTCTTGTGCAGGCCGTACGCGGAGAGCAGCGCGCCGCTAACGCGGGTGTCCTCGGCCAGCACGATGTCGCATGCGGACAGTGCGGCGTACGCGCGCAGGGTCAGGTCGGCCAGATTTCCAATGGGGGTGGCGACCACATATAATGTTCCACTTTGAACAGTCTCGCGGGCGGAATCAATCAAGTGATCAAGCGTCGTATGCAAAATCTTGCTCCGTGGCTGCTGGGTGCAGGGTTGTGGATGGCCGCCAGTGTAGCGTCTGCGACCGGTGCGGACTACATCCTCAGGCAGAATGCGCTTGCCGCGCCGCAGGCGTCCGTCCCCGTCACGGCGCCGCTCGCGCAGGATACGGCCTCGGCGCCGGCTGGCGGCAGCGCCGCGACGCAGGCGTCTCCCTGGCCATCACTCGAGGGGCGCAAGGTGCGCATCGGCCTGTTGCTGCCGCAGGCCTCTCCCTTGCTGGGTGAGGCGGCTTCCGTGGTGCGCGCGGGCTTTGCCGCGGCGCTCGCGAGCGAGGCGCGCGGCGACGTCGGCGTGACCGAATACGCGTTTGCCGACCGCACCGGGCTCGAGCAGGCGTACCGCGCGCTCGTCGCGCATGGGGTCAACGTGGTGGTCGGCCCGATGACGCGCGGCGAGATCGGCCAGCTTGCGCCGCTTACCGGCAGCGTGCCGGTGCTCGCGCTCAATACCACCGAGGGCCTGGCACCGCGTCCCAAATTTTACAGCCTGTCGCTGTCGGTCGAGGCCGAGGCGCGGCAGGTCGCGTCGCTGATGAAGGAAGACGGCGTGCAGCGCCCGCTCTTGGTGTTCGGCGCGGATACCCTGTCGCAGCGCCTGCGCGATGCCTTTCTGGAAACCTGGACGGCGCGTCGCGGGACGGCACCCGCTGTACTGGCGTTCGACACGGCCAGCGGCGCCGCGCTGGACGCGGCGCTGTCCGGCGCCGACGCGGTGTTTTTCGCACTGCCCGCGCGCGAGTCGGCGCAGCTGAAGATGATCCTGCCGTCCGACCGCCCGGCCTACGCGACGTCGCTCGTCAACGTGCGCGAGAGCTTGCCGGCACTTTCCGGCGTGCGCTTTGTCGATATGCCGTGGCTCTTGATGCCCGAGCACCCGTTGGTGCGCCAGTATCCGCGCCCGGCGCAGGCGCTGACGGTGCCGACCGAGCGCCTGTACGCGCTGGGCGTCGACGCCTACCGGCTCGCGCAGAGGCTTGCCGGCACGCCGCCGGCGCCCGGCGCCCGTGTCGACGGGGTGACCGGCGAGCTGCGCCTGCAGCGCGACCTGCAGTTCCAGCGGACGTTGCCCAGATGGGTGAAGATCGACAGCGCGCAGCCTTGAGCGGCGCCGACGCCGAAGACCGCGCGCTTGCGCTGTTGCGCTCGGCCGGCTTGCAGCTGGTGACGCGCAACTGGCGCTGCCCTGGGGGCGAGCTCGACCTGGTGATGCGCGACGGCGCAAGCTGGGTGTTTGTCGAGGTGAGGCTGCGCGCCTCGCGCCGTTTCGGCGGTGCGCTGGAAAGCATAGACGCGCGCAAGCGCACGCGGCTGGTCAGGGCCGCGACCCGTTATCTACAGCAGTACCGCGTCGACGCGCCTTGCCGCTTCGACGCGGTGGTATTCGAGGGCGCCGACGCGCCGCCCTTATGGATCAAGGACATCATCGCGTGAACGCGCGACCACCGAGGAAGGATAGGCCATGGACCTGATTGCCCGCGTCAACGGACACTTTATCGAGAGCATCGCGACCAAACAGTCGGCGATGGAAGCGCTGGCCCCCGGCGTCGCGCTGGCGGCGGAGGTGATGGTTGCCTGCCTGATGAACGAGGGCAAGATCCTCGCCTGCGGCAACGGCGGTTCGGCCGCCGACGCGCAGCACTTTGCCGCCGAGATGGTCGGCCGCTTCGAGAAGGAGCGCCCGGGTCTCGCCGCGATCTCGCTGGCGACCGATACCTCGGCGCTGACCGCGATCGGCAACGACTACGACTTTGACCTGATCTTCTCCAAGCAGGTGCGTGCGCTCGGCCAGCAAGGCGACGTGCTGCTGGCGATCTCCACATCCGGCAACTCGGCCAACGTGATCGAGGCGATCGCCGCCGCGCACGAGCGCGGCATGCGGGTGATCGCGTTCACCGGCAAGGACGGCGGCAAGATAGGCGAGATCCTGTCCGCCGACGACGTGCACCTGAACGTGCCGGCGACGCGCACCGCGCGCATCCAGGAAGTGCACCTGCTGCTGATCCACGCGATGTGCGACGCGATCGACTACATGCTGCTGGGGGGCGAATGATGAAGCTATGGAAGAGCCTGGTGGTGGCAGGGGTGTGCGCGGCGACGCTGTCTGGCTGTGTCGGCCTGGTTGCCGGCGGCGCGGTGGGGGCGACGCTGGTCGCGACTGACCGCCGCACCAGCGGCGCGTACGCCGACGACCGGGTGATCGAGACGCGCTCGGCCGCGAAGATCGCCGAGCGCCTGCCCTCGGCGCATGTGAACGTCACCAGCTTTAACCGTGCGGTACTGCTGACCGGCGAAGTGCCGTCGGCCGAGGCGCGCGCGCAGGCCGAGCAACTGGTGCGCGGCCAGCCGGGCGTGCAGAAGACCTGGAACTATCTGGTGGTCGCGCCGGCGAGCCCGCTGTCCGCGCGCAGCAGCGACACCTGGATCACCAGCAAGGTGCGCGCGCGCATGCTCGACGGCCAGGGCTTCTCGCCGAACGCGGTCAAGGTCGTCACCGAACGCGGCGTGGTCTACCTGCTTGGCCTGGTGACGCCGGCCGAGGGGGACGCCGCCGCCCGCGTCGCCAGCGAGACGGCGGGGGTGGCGCAGGTGATTACGGTGTTCGAGCCGATTAGCGAGATCCGCGCGCAGTAAGCCGCGCCGCATTCGCCGTAGCCAACAGCCCGGAGAACCCGGGCTGTCTTTGTTTTCAGCGGGCGACCAGCACGTCGGCGCACAGCACGTGCAGGTCTTCGTCGATCTCGATCGCCATCGACAGCGTCACGCAGTTGCGGGTGTCGGTCATCGACAGATAGGGCTCGCTCATATAGAGCACGCCGGGCTGGTCGATCGCGTGTTGGAAGTAGCCGCGGCGCGACCACACCGCGCCGGTGGTGTCGGCGAGCGGCGCGAACTTGGGCTGGCCGGTGTCGCTGCTGCCGCGGGCGTTCAGGTTGCGGCCGATCTGGCGGCCGCTGCTGTCGAGCAGGAAGCAGCGGATCACGTCGGGTAGCGCGAGCATCGGCCGCGCGGCGTCGGTGAAGGCGGTGCCCTGCATCAGCGCGATCGCGCTTTGCACGAAGGCCTGGCGCGCGAGCTCGATCTGCCGGCGCGAGAGCTTGCGCTTCATCAGTTCGCGCACCATCAGTTCGTCCCAGCGCGCGTCGACGCGCGGGGTGATCGCCTCGTCCCCATCTGGCACCGGCGCGGGGCGGGCGATGTAGTAACCCTGCACCAGGTCGCAGCCCGACTCGAGCGCGACCAGCACGTCGGTCTCGGTTTCCACCCCTTCGATCACCACCAGTGCACCGATTTCGTGCATAAGGTGCACCAGTTTGGTAAGCAGGTTGCGCGTGCGCGGCTGTTCGGTCGAGCGGCGCAGCAGGTTGCGGTCGAACTTCACGAAGTCGGGTTCGAGCAGGCAGACCCGGTCAAGGTTGGAGTGGCCGACGCCGAAGTCGTCGACCGCGATCAAGAAGCCCTGTTTGCGCAGGCGGCGGGCGTTGTCGATCAGCGCGTCGTCGGCTTCCAGCGCGTGTTCGAGCACTTCGAGTACCACCTTGGACGGCGAGAGGCCGCTCTCCAGCATGCGTGCGGCCAGCGCGTCGGCGTGGTCGCGGCTGGCGAGCGTCGCCGGGTCGACATTGAGGAACAGCCAGCGGTCCGCGCAGGCCTCCTGCGCCGCGTGGCGGCAGTGGGTGGCAGCGACGTCGAGGTCGAAGCGGTGGCGGTCGCCGGTGTGGCGGGCGTAAGCGTCCAGCGGCGAGATCAGCGCGTCGCCTTCGCGCGCGCGCAACAGGGCCTCGACGCCGACGGTGCGGCGGTGGGCGAGACTGTAGATCGGTTGCTGGTGGCTTTCCAGGGTCAGTTCGGGCACGGCAGGCTTTCCAGTGGCAGTCGCGTGTGACTTAGCAAGACGCGTTCCAGTGTACCCGTCGCACGCAGATAGGCAAACGGCATGAAAAAACGGGCGCCGTGGCGCCCGTCGGGGAAATGCCTGGGATACCGCTCAGTCCTGCTGGATGCCGGCGAGCAGCCAGCGCGGGCTGTTGCCTTCCTTCACGTAGTGCCAGGTCTCGCTGAACGGCTGCGCGGGCGCGCCGACTTCTTCGCTGACCGTGCCGGTGAAACGCACGCTGGCGATATGGCGTCCGCCTTCGGTTGCCGCGTCGACCACCTGGCAGTCAAGCTGCGGGAAGTCCGCCAGCGTGTGGTTGGCCAGGATCTCGGCGCGGATCTCGGCGAACATCTCCGGCGTCATGTACTTGCTGATCTCGTCGACGTTGTCCGCCGAGTTGAGGCTTTGCAGGTGCATGAAGGTCGCCTTGGCCTGACGCAGGAAGTGCGCGGTCTCGGTGCCGTCCGGCAGGCGCTGGGCGCCGAAGGCCGGTGCGCTGGCTGCAGCGGCGGCGCCGCCGGCGAGGCCGGAGCCGATCTTCGGGATGCCGCCGAACTGGGCCGGAGCCGGCGCGGGCGCCGGTTGCGGGGCCGCGTACGGGCCTGCCGGTTGCGGCACGCGCATGGCAGGGGCGGCCGGGTGCGCGGCGCGGCGGCGGAACAGCATCATGCCGCCGACGAATAGCAGGCCGAGCATGGCCAGCGTGCCCCAAGGCATGCCCGAGCCGCTCTCGCTGGCGCCGGACGACGAGTCGCTCATCGCCGAGCCGAGCATGTAGCCGGCGGCGGCGCCGGCCGCACCGGCGGCGACGGCGGTGCCCAGCCCCGGGCCCTTGCGCGGCTGCTGGGCAGGCGCCATCGGCTGCGCTGGCTGCATCGGTGCCGGCTGTTGATAACTCTGGCTCGGGGTCGAGCGCTTCATGCCGAAACTCTTGCTCTTGCCGAGCTTGGCCGCTTCGGCAAAGGGCGCCGCGAGCAGCGTTGCCAGCGAGAACGCGAGAACGGCTGTCTTCGCGCGAGTAACCATGTGTGTATCTCCTGTGAGGGGGTTGGGCTGTGACCGGCCCGTGTCAGACAAAGTTCGGTCAGAGCGCGACTATTTCAAGCACTTCGGCGCAGCCGTCGGCCACCCGGAAGCGCACGTCGCAGTCGTAGAGGCGTACGCCGTACACGCGGTCCGGATCCTGCTGGTAAGCCGGGCGCGGGTCCTGCGCCAGCACTTCCTCGGCCAGCTGCTCCAGATCCTTCGCGTGTCCGGCGAGGGCGAGCTGCTGCAGCGCCTTGGGCTGCCAGCGCACGGCCAGCCGGGGCGGCGGTCCGTCGACGAAGCCGGCGCGCGCGTCGCTGACCGCCTCGACGAAGGGGATGTAGGGCTTGATGTCGAGCACCGGCGTGCCGTCGACCAGGTCGGCGCCGGAAACATGCAGGCGCACGCCGTTCTCGGTGTCGACCGCGTGCAGGCGCACCAGCGACAGCCCCAGCGGGTTGGGGCGGTGGGTGGCGCGGCTGGCGAACACGCCGACCTTGCGGTTGCCGCCCAGCCGCGGCGGGCGCACCAAGGGCTGCCAGCCGCGTTCGGCGGTCTGGTGGAACACGAACTGCAGCCACAGGTGGGAGAAGGCGTCGAGCCCGCGCACCGCGTCGGGCTGGTCGAAGGGAGGCAGCAACTCGACGGTCTGCCGCGCCGACGGCGCGAGGGACGGCTGGCGCGGCACGCCGAATTTGTCGCGGAACGGCGAGCGAACCAGCGCGACCGGGGTGAAGGTGTAGTCCATCGGCCGATTGTAGTGGCCGCGGCCCGCCCTGCCAAAGCCGGCTTCAGCCGCCGAAATGGCGCAGGTGGCGGCCGGCGAGCCGCTCAAGCGGCAACAGCACAAAGAAGTCGGCGCAGTTGAAGTCGGCGTCCCACGCCGGCTCGCCGCACACCCACGCGCCGGCGCGCAGGTAGCCGCGCAGCAGCGGCGGCATCGGCTGCAGGGCCGGCGGGGTGTGGATGTCGGCCAGCGGCAGCGCGAGGCGCGGGGTCACCCGCCACTCGGCCGGCGACAGGTGGGCCGTCTCGACGCGGCGGTGGACGCTGGCCGCCAGGTGGCCGCCGTCGGCGAGGCCGACGCTGGCGCAGCCGGCCAGGTAGCGTGCGCCATGCCGGCGTGCGTAGTCGGCGAGCGCCCCCCACAGCAGCGCGATCACCGCACCGCCGCGGTAGTCGGCGTGCACGCACGAGCGGCCGACCTCGAGCAGCGCGGGCTTGAGCGCGGCAAGCCGCGACAGGTCGAATTCGTGCTCGCTGTACAGCCTGGGCAGGCGGGCCGCCTGCTGCGGGGGAAGCAGGCGGTAGGTGCCGACGACGAGGCCGTTGTGACGGTCCTCGACGATCAGGTGGTCGCAGCAGGCGTCGTATTCGTCGCGGTCCAGCCCCTCGTGCGCCGAGGGCAGCGCTGCGCCAAGCTCTTCGGCGAACACCGCGTAACGCAGGGCCTGCGCGCGGCGGACGTCGTCGGGGCTGCTGGCAAGGCGTACGCCAAGACGGGTGGCGGGCGTGGCTCGTTGGGCGAGTTGCAGCATCGGTCGGCTCCTGAGGGGGGGATGCCTTGATGCTGCGTGCACAAGTTGACGGCGCGTTTGCAGGACAATGATGTTTTTATGAAGTCGGTACGAGGCCTGTCCGCCATACCCCTGTCAAATCAATGTCTTAGCCCGTGGCGGTGTTTTGGCGTACAATGCCCGGCTTTGCTGGATTTCTGGGTTGAGCATGATCTATCCGACGACTTTCGACGTGATTGTGGTGGGCGGCGGCCACGCCGGTACCGAGGCCGCGCTGGCGGCGGCGCGCATGGGGCAGCAGACGCTGCTCCTGACGCACAATATCGAGACGCTGGGGCAGATGAGCTGCAACCCGTCGATCGGCGGCATCGGCAAGGGCCATCTGGTCAAGGAAGTCGACGCGCTGGGCGGCGCGATGGCGCTGGCGACCGATATCGGCGGCATCCAGTTCCGCACGCTGAACGCGTCGAAGGGGCCGGCGGTGCGCGCGACGCGCGCGCAGGCCGACCGCATCCTCTATAAGGCGGCGATCCGCGACATGCTGGAGAACCAGCCCAACCTCACGCTGTTCCAGCAACCGGTCGACGACCTGCTGCTGGAGGGCGACCGCGTCGCCGGCGCGGTCACCGCGATCGGCGTGGTGTTCCGCGCGCGCACCGTGGTGCTGACCGTCGGTACCTTCCTGTCGGGCAAGATCCACGTCGGCCTGGAAAACTATACCGGTGGGCGCGCCGGCGACGCTGCGGCGACCGTGCTCGGGGCGCGTCTGCGCGAACTCTCGCTGCCGGTCGGCCGCCTGAAGACCGGCACGCCGCCGCGCATCGACGGGCGCTCGATCGACTTTTCCGTGCTCGAAGTGCAGCCGGGCGACACGCCCGAGCCGGTGTTCTCGTTCCGCGGCAACCGCACGATGCACCCGAGGCAGTTGCCTTGCTGGGTCACCCACACCAACTTGCGCACCCACGAAATCATCCGCTCCGGCTTCGACCGCAGCCCGATGTTCACCGGCAAGATCGAGGGCGTAGGCCCGCGCTACTGCCCGTCGATCGAGGACAAGATCAACCGCTTCGCCGACAAGGACAGCCACCAGATCTTCCTCGAGCCGGAAGGGCTGACCACGCACGAGATCTACCCGAACGGGGTGTCGACCTCGCTGCCGTTCGACATCCAGCTGGCCGCGCTGCGCTCGATGAAGGGGCTGGAGAACGTGCACATCCTGCGCCCCGGCTACGCGATCGAGTACGACTACTTCGACCCGCGCGGCCTGAAGTCGACCTTCGAGAGCAAGGCGATCGCCGGCCTGTTCTTCGCCGGGCAGATCAACGGCACCACCGGCTACGAGGAGGCCGCCGCGCAGGGCCTGCTCGCCGGCCTGAACGCTGCGCTTTACAGCCGTGACCAAGAGGGCTGGTGCCCGCGCCGCGACGAGGCGTACCTCGGCGTGATGGCCGACGACCTGGTGACCAAGGGCGTGGCCGAGCCCTACCGCATGTTCACCAGCCGCGCCGAATACCGGCTGCAGTTGCGCGAGGACAACGCCGACCTGCGCCTGACCGAGACGGGGCGCAAGCTCGGCCTGGTCGGCGACGCGCAATGGGACGCGTATTGCCGCAAGCGCGACGCGGTCGAGGCGGAAAAACAACGCCTGGCGGCGACCTATATCCACCCGGCCAGGCTGCCGGCCGGCGAGGCCGAGCGGGTGACCGGTCAGGCGCTGGCCCGCGAATACAGCCTGCTCGAACTGTTGCGCCGCCCCGGCGTCGACTACGCGGCGCTGATGACGCTGGAGGGCGCGGGCGAGGGCCTGCCGGCGGGCGAAGTTGCCGAGCAGGTTGAAATTCAGGTCAAATACCAGGGCTATATCGACCGCCAGAACGAAGAGCTGGCGCGCCAGGACAGGCTGGACGACATCCGGCTGCCGGAGGGTCTGGACTTCACGCAGGTGTCCGGCCTGTCCAAGGAAGTGCAACAGAAACTGACGCAGCAGCAGCCCGAGACGCTGGGCCAGGCTTCGCGCATCCAGGGGGTGACGCCGGCCGCAGTGGCGCTGCTGATGGTCTACCTCAAACGCGGCCTGGGCCAGACGAAGAAAGACGCATGACACATTCCGAAGAACTGCGGCGCGGGGTCGCCGCGCTGGGCCTGGCGCTGGACGAAGCGCAGCTTGACAAGCTGGCCGGCTACCTGGCCCTGCTCGGCAAGTGGAACCACACCTACAACCTGACCGCGGTGCGCGACGAAGCGCGCATGGTCAGCCATCACCTGCTCGACAGCCTGACGCTGGTGCCTTACCTCGAGGGGCATCACCGCCTGCTCGACGTCGGCTCGGGCGGCGGCATGCCGGGCATCCCGGCGGCGATCGCGCGCCCCGACCTGTCGGTGGTGCTGCTCGACGCCAACAGCAAGAAGACGAGCTTCCTGCGCCAGGCGGCGATCGAACTGGGCCTCACCAACGTCGAGGTGGTGACCAGCCGCGTCGAGGCGTACCAGCCGGAACAGAAGTTCGACCTGATCACCAGCCGTGCGTTTTCCGAGCTGGCCGACTTCGTGCGCCTGACGCCGCACCTGTTGGCCGACGGCGGCCAGTGGCTGGCGATGAAGGGTGTCTGGCCGTACGAGGAGATCGCCCAGTTGCCCGCCGGTGTCGAGGTGGTCGAGGTGCTGCCGCTGGCGGTGCCCGGCCTCGAGGCCGAGCGGCATCTGGTCAGGATCGCGCAGCGATGAGCGCGCGCGTCATCGCCATCGCCAACCAGAAGGGCGGCGTCGGCAAGACCACCACTGCAGTCAACCTGGCCACCGGGCTCGCCCAGCTCGGGCGGCGGGTGCTGCTGGTCGACCTCGACCCGCAGGCCAACGCGACCATGGGCAGCGGCATCCAGAAGAGCGGCCTCAAGCACACGGTCTACCAGGTGCTGCTCGGCGACGAGGAACTCGCCGAGGTGCGCCAGCGCTCGCACGAGGGCGGCTACGACGTGCTGCCGGCGACGCGCGACCTGGGCGGTGCCGAGGTCGAGCTGGTGCAGGAGCTGGCGCGCGAGGCGCGGCTGAAGAACGCGATCGCGCAGGTCGAGGACGAGTACGACTACGTGCTGATCGACAGCCCGCCGTCGCTGACCCTGCTCACGCTGAACGGGCTGGTCGCCGCGCAGGGCGTGCTGATCCCGATGGTGTGCGAGTACTACGCGCTCGAAGGCCTGTCCGACCTGGTGACCACGCTGCGCAAGGTGCGCACCGCGGTCAACCCGAAGATCGAGATCCTTGGCCTGGTGCGCACCATGTTCGACGCGCGCAGCAACCTGTCGCAGCAGGTGTCCGCCCAGCTGGCGGCGCACTTCGGCGACAAGGTGTTCAACACGGTGATCCCGCGCAATGTCCGTCTGGCCGAGGCGCCCAGCCACGGGCTGCCCGGCGTCGTCTACGACCCCTCTTCGCGCGGTGCGCAGGCCTACCAGGCGCTGGCGGCCGAGCTGGTCGCCCGTCTCGAAGGCGCGGCCGCCACGGAAGTACGCTGATATGAAAAAACTGAAAGGACTGGGGCGCGGCCTGGACGCACTGCTGGCCAACGCCGACCCGGCCGATGACCGTCTGCTGACGCTGCCGGTGACCAGCATCCGTCCCGGACGCTACCAGCCGCGCGCCCATATGGACGAGACCGCCCTCGATGAGCTGGCGGCGTCGATCCGCGTGCAGGGCGTGATCCAGCCGGTGGTGGTGCGCGAGCTTGGCCTCGGCGACTACGAGCTGATCGCCGGCGAGCGGCGCTGGCGCGCCAGCCAGCGCGCGGGGCTTGCCGAGATCCCGGCCGTCGTGCGCAGCGTGCCCGACGAGGCGGCAATGGCGATGGCGCTGATCGAGAACATCCAGCGCCAGGAGCTCGACCCGATCGAGGAGGCCAGGGGCCTCGCCCGCCTGATCAAGGAATTCGGGCTGACCCACGACGCGGCCGCGAACGCGGTCGGCCGCTCGCGCAGCGCGGTGTCCAACCTGCTCAGGCTGCTGCAGTTGCCGGAATCGGTGCAGCACCTGCTGCACGTGCGGCAGCTGGAGATGGGCCACGCCCGCGCGCTGCTCGCGCTGCCGGCGCCGGCGCAGGTGGAGTTCGCCCAGCTCTCCGTCGCCAACGGCTGGTCGGTGCGCGAAGTCGAGCGCCGCATCCAGCAACTGGCGGACACCGTGGCGCCTGCCGCGCCGCAGCGCAAGGGCGCTGACCCCGACGTCGCCAGGCTGTGCGAGACGCTGTCCGAGCGCCTCGGCGCCAAGGTCGCGATCCGTCCGGGCAAGGGCGGTTGCGGCAAGATGACTATCGAGTACTCGTCGCTCGACGAGCTGGACGGGATCATCGGCCGCCTGCAGCGCGGCGAGTAAGCCCCCCGCCCACCGCGCCTCGCCTGCCGGCAGGCGCGGTTTCTTTTCAGGCCTTGCCGCTTAACCAGGCCAGCACCTCGGCCGCCCTGGGCGCGAGGTAGCGGCTGGCCAGGCGCACCACCGTCAGCGGGCGGCTGAGCCTGGGCGGCAGCGAGAGCCTGAGCAGTTCGCCATCATCCACCCGCTCCCGCACCGCCAGCGCCGAAACCAGCGCGCAGCCCAGCCCGGCGCCGACCGCGTGCACGATCGCCTCGCTGGTGTTGAAGGTCAGTGTGGCCGGCGTCTCGCCCAGCAGCGGCAGCACGAGCTGCTCGAACTGCACCCGGCTGCTGGAGCCCGGCTCGCGGATGATCCAGCGCTGCTTGCCCAGCGCCGCCCAGCCTGCGTCCTCCCCCTGTGGCCACGTCCAGTCGCGTGGCGCGACCACCCATAATTCGTCCTCCTGCCACGGGGTGGCTGTCAGCCCCTGATCCAGCACCTCGCCCTCGATCAGCGCCAGGTCGAGCTCGTAGCGTTGCAGCTGGGCGCATAGCGTCTGGCTGTTGTGGATCTCGGCTTCGACGTGTACGTCCGGAAAGCGGGTCATCAGCTCGGCGACCAGCCGCGGCAGCAGGTAGTTGCCGATGGTGTCGCTGGCGCCTAGGCGCAGCCGAGTCGGCAGCGCGTCCGCCCGGGCAAACTGCTGCTCGATCTGCAGCGCGCGGGTCAGCAATTCGTCCGCCAGCGGCAGCAGCGTCTCGCCGCAAGCGTTCAGGCGCAGCCGGTAGCCGCTGCGGTCGAACAGCGTGGCGCCCAGTTGGCGCTCCAGCTCCTGCAGGGACTGGCTGAGTGCCGCGCGGCTCAAGCCCTGCTCTTCGGCGGCGGGCGCGAGCGAGCCCAGGCGAGCGACGGCGAGGAAGGCCTGCAATTGGCGCAGGGTCAGGTGAGTTGTCAATTTAATCTTTACGCTATGTAAAAAACATCCATATTTTATTTATTTTTGGCCGGTCGTACAGTGTGTGCATCGAACAGCGCGCGGCAGGCATCCGACGGATGTCCCGCTTTTCAAGGAGCTCAGCATGCATACGACGCTGCATCAACCGGTTTCTCTGGCGGACAACACCCGTTGGCACGACTGCCTGTGTGCCATCCCGACGCCGATGGGCGGCCTGGCGCTGGGCATCGCCAGCCTGGGCTGGTGCTGGGAGAACTTCATGCCCGCCGGTGGGCTGTTCCAGCTGGCCGGTGCCGGCATTGCCAGCGTGCTGTTGCTGTCGCTGCTCCTCAAGTTTATCCACGCGCCGCAACTGCTGCGCCAGGACCTGGCACACCCGGTGGTCGGCAGTGTGGTACCGACCATGGCGATGGCGCTGATGGTCGTCTCCAAGGCGATTTCGCTGTTCTCGCTGCCGCTGGCGCTGACGGTCTGGTTGTCGGCCATCGCGCTGCATCTGGTGTTCCTGGCGAGTTTCGTCTGGCACCGTGCCCGCGACTTCAGTCTGCACCATATGGTACCCAGCTGGTTCGTGCCGCCGGTCGGCATCATCGTCGCCGCGGTCAGCTTCCCGGGCGGTTCGCTGTTGTGGCTAGCGCAGGCGCTGATCGCCTTTGGCCTCGGCTGCTACCTGTTGATGCTGCCGGTGATGATCTACCGACTGGTGTTTGCCAGCGAAGTGCCCGACCAGGCCAAGCCCACGCTGGCCATCCTGGCCGCGCCGGCCAGCCTGGGCCTCGCCGGTTACCTGACCGTGGTGCATCAACCTTCGTTCCTGCTGGTGGGGCTGCTCGCCGGGATCGCGGTGCTGATGACCAGCGTGATCTATCTCTTCTTCCTGCGCCTGCTGCGCCTGCCGTTTTCGCCCGCCTACGCGGCCTTTACCTTCCCGCTGGTGATCGGCGCGACTGCACTCTACAAGCTGGCTGTCCAGTTGGGTGCGTGGGGGCTGGGTGCCGAGTATGTGGCGCAGGTGCACGCGCTGGCCGATTTCGAATTGCTGGTCGCCGCGCTGGTGGTGGGTTTTGTCAGCTGGAAGTACCTGCGTCATTACCTGATCTCGCATCTGGTGCGGCACTGAGCGGGCGGGTCGGGTGGCAGTCGTAAAACTGGCTGCTATAAAGCAATTAGTAAATAACTGAATGCAAATATTGAGTCGTCTACGGCGTGTTGGAGGAGAAGTTTTCCTTGGCCGCACGTCGGGAAACGGATGACTCGCTGGTGGGGCTTGGTCGCTCGCCTTTGGCGGGTGCAACTGGAAGTTTTATCTCAAGGAGCGTCAAAATGGCTTTCAACCTGAAAAACCGTCATTTTCTGAAAGAGCTGGACTTCACCCAACGCGAGCTGAAATACCTGCTCGACCTGGCGCGCGACCTGAAGCGTGCCAAGTACGCCGGTAACGAAGTGCAGCGTCTGGTCGGCAAGAACGTCGCGCTGATCTTCGAGAAGACTTCGACCCGCACCCGCTGCTCGTTCGAAGTGGCTGCCCATGACCAGGGCGCGCATGTCACCTACATCGACCCGACCAGCTCGCAACTGGGCCACAAGGAGAGCATCGCCGACACCGCCCGTGTGCTCAGCCGCTTCTACGACGGCATCGAGTTCCGCGGTTTCGCGCAGGAAGACGTCGAGGAACTGGCCAAGTACTCGAGCGTGCCGGTCTTCAACGGCCTGACCGACGCCTGGCACCCGACGCAGATGCTGTGCGACGTGATGACCATGACCGAGAACTGCGACAAGCCGATGGCCCAGATCGCCTACGCTTACGTCGGTGACGCCCACAACAATATGGGCCACTCGCTGATGGTGATCGGCTGCCTGATGGGCATGGACGTGCGCATCGCCGGGCCGAAGGGGCTGGAGCCGGACGCAGACCTCGTCAAGCAATGCCAGGCAATCGCCAAGCAGACCGGCGCGCGCCTGATGGTGACCAACGATCCGAAAGCCGCGGTCAAGGGTGCCGACTTCATCCACACCGACGTATGGGTGTCGATGGGCGAGCCGATGGAACGCTGGGGCGAGCGTATCGCGCTGCTCAAGCCGTTCCGCGTCGACGCAGCGCTGATGGCTGCCTCCGGCAACCCGCACATCAAGCTGATGCACTGCCTGCCGGCGTTCCACAACTCGAACACCAAGGTCGGCAAGCAGATCGCCGCGCAGTACCCGGAATTCGCCAACGGCATCGAAGTGACCGACGACGTGTTCGAAAGCCCGGCCAGCCTGGCCTTCGAACAGGCGGAAAACCGCATGCACACCATCAAGGCGATCATGGTTGCCACCATGGGTAGCTGATCTTCCCGCTTGAAGCGTCGCCCGTGGACATGGGCGACAGACGGGCGTCCCGCATCCGGTGCGGGACGCCTCTTTGCCTTCCCGAAGGGGTTGGGCGGCTTGGCAGAAGAGGGTGCTTGGGCTGCCTGCTTGATGCACACCCGTAGCAAGGAGGGCAGGGCAGGCTCAGGCCGCAAGAAGGCGTCGCGGTGGGCATGCTCGTGCGCGGACAGGCTGTTGCGCCTGTGATGACTGTCGAATATCAGGAGCATGTTGGGCGGAGCGGTACAGGTCGCAGAGGGTAGCGCCGACGCGGCAAGATCGGGCATGCTGCGGCGCGTCTATATAAGCCGTCATTTGTTGACGTCATTTTGATGCGGTGCCTATAATCGTGCGATTTTTCAGACGATGTGCACTATGGTCAGGCCGGAAATAAAGCGCGTCGTGTGGTTGCAGTGCAAGCTGACGGCGGTGGCCGTCGCCGTGGCGGCGGTATGGTCGTCCGGTGATTTTCCCGCCATGGTTTCCGCCCTGATGGGCGGGTTGACGGCAATCTTGCCGGCATTGCTCTACATCCGGGTCGCGTACGCCGTAGGTCGTGCGTCCCCTGCAGTACTGATGAAGGCGCACTACAAGGCTGAAGCGGCTAAGTTCTCGCTCACCCTATTGATATTTGTAGTCGTCCTTCTGTTTTTCAAGGATTTATCGGTGGCGGCCTACTTCTCCAGCTACGCGCTGGCGGTGCTCGCCTACTGGTTTGGGCTTCTAATCAAAACCGAGAAATAGCGATGGCAGGCAACGCAACTGATTACATCAAGCACCACCTGACGTTCTGGAAGTCTTCGCACGAGGGTTTCTGGTCGTTCCATATCGATACCTTCACCGTCTCGCTGATTCTGGGTTTCATCTTCGTCGGCGTGTTCGCGATGGTCGCGCGCAACGCGAAGCTGGAAAACCCGGGGCGCCTGCAACTGTTTGTCGAGGCCATCATCGAGATGGTCAACACCCAGGTGAAGGAAATCTTCCACGCAGAGAGCAAGGTGCTGGCCCCGCTGGCGCTGACCATCTTCTGCTGGGTGTTCCTGATGAACTTCATGGACCTGCTGCCGGTGGACCTGATCCCGATGGCCGCGCAGTGGATCGGCTACACCTTCTTCGGCGCCGACCCGCACCATGTCTACTTCCGTGTCGTGCCGTCCGCCGACGTCAACGCGACCTTCGCGATGTCGATCTCGGTGATGTTCTGCATCATCGGCTTCTCGATCAAGGCCAAGGGCCTGGGCGGCTGGGGCAAGGAGCTGCTGACCGCGCCGTTCCACGCGCACAGCCCGGTGCTGGTCGCCATCCTCGCTCCGGTGAACTTCGCGTTCCAGATGGTCGAGCTGGTCGCCAAGCCGATTTCGCTGTCGCTTCGTTTGTTCGGCAACATGTACGCCGGCGAACTGATCTTCATCCTGATCGCACTGCTGCCGTGGGGCGCGCAGTGGATCCTCGGCGCGCCGTGGGCGATCTTCCACATCCTGGTGATCACCCTGCAGGCCTTCGTGTTCATGATGCTGACCATCGTGTACATGAGCCTCGCGGTCGAGAAGCACTAAACCGATTTTTCAAACCGTTTCACCAACCATCCTTGTATTAGCTTCAGGAGATATCCAAATGGAAAAACTTGCTCTGATTTCCCAGATCCAGTCGATGACCGTTCTGGCCGCTGCTCTGATCATCGGTCTGGGTGCCATCGGCACCGCTCTGGGCTTCGCCATCCTCGGCGGCAAGTTCCTCGAGTCCTCCGCTCGCCAGCCGGAAATGATCCCGGTTCTGCAGACCAAGCTGTTCATCATCGCCGGTCTGCTTGACGCGATCTCCATGATCGGCGTGGGTGTTGCGATGCTGTACACCTTCAACAACCCGTTCCTGGCTGCTGCTCTGGCCGCCCTGGGCGCTTAATCCCTGATTCGGGATTGTTGGTTGTTGTAAGTCACTCATCTGGAGGAAAACAAGCGTGGAATTCAACGCAACACTACTGGGTCAGGCGATCACCTTCGCCATCCTGGTGTGGTTCACCATGAAGTTTGTTTGGCCTCCGCTTACCAACATGATGGATGAGCGTGCCAAGCGCATCGCAGATGGCTTGGCTGCCGCCGAACGTGGCAAGCAGGATCTCGAGGCTGCCGAGCAGCGCGTTGCGGACGAAATCCGCAAGGCGAAGCAGCAGTCGACCGAGATCATGCTGGCTGCCGAAAAACGTGCCAACCAGATCGTGGAAGAAGCCAAGGACGCAGCGCGCATTGAAGGCGCGAAGCTCGTGGCCGACGCCAAAGCCGAAATCGAGCAGGAAACCCTGCGCGCGAAGGAGACCCTGCGCGAGCAGGTAGCCGTCCTCGCCGTCGCTGGCGCGGAGAAGATCCTGCGCCGCGAGATCGATTCGGCCAAGAACGCCGATCTGCTGGCCTCCATCAAAGCGGAGTTGTAATCAGCTCATGGCAGAACTTACTACCGTAGCAAGGCCCTATGCCGAAGCGGTATACAGCCTCGCCAGTGAACAGAAGTCCACGGACCGTTGGTCCGAGGCGCTGTCCTGGCTGGCTGCCATGGTGAAAACCCCGGGCGTCGCCGATACGCTGACCGACCCGAAACATACCGCTCAAGAGGTTGAGGCGCTGCTGCTGGACGTGCTGGGTGAGCGCGGCTCCGAGGAAGTGAAGAACTTCCTCGCTGCCCTCATCGAGAACGGACGCCTGCTGTTGCTGCCGGAAATTGCCAATCAGTTTGAACTCCTGAAGGCCGAAGCCGAGGGGGTACTCGAGGCCGTGGCCGAGAGCGCCTTCCCGCTGGACGACGCGCAGAAGTCCGAACTCACCCAGACGCTTTCCAGGAAGTACGGCAAGACCGTACGCCTTGACGTGCGTGTGGACCCCGACCTGATCGGCGGTGTCCGGGTGTTGATCGGCGATGACGTCATCGACGCTTCCGTTCGCGGCAAACTGCACGCAATGGCGGCAAGCCTCAAGAATTAGGAGAGATCATGCAGTTGAACCCCTCTGAAATCAGCGATCTGATCAAGGCCAAGATCCAGAACCTGGCTGAAGGCGCTGAAGCCCGTACCATGGGTACGGTGATTTCCGTGACCGACGGTATCGTTCGCATCCATGGCCTGAAGGACGTGATGCAGGGCGAAATGCTCGAATTCCCGGGCAACACCTTCGGCCTCGCCATGAACCTGGAGCGCGACTCGGTCGGCGCCGTGGTGCTGGGCGAGTACGAGCACATCTCCGAAGGCGACGAAGTCAAGTGCACCGGTCGCATTCTGGAAGTGCCGGTCGGTCCGGAACTGGTCGGCCGCGTGGTCGACGCGCTGGGCCGTCCGATCGACGGCAAGGGCCCGATCGCTGCCCAGCAGTTCTCGCCGATCGAAAAGATCGCCCCGGGCGTGATCGCACGTCAGTCGGTGTCGCAGCCGATGCAGACCGGCCTGAAGTCGATCGACTCCATGGTGCCGATCGGTCGTGGCCAGCGTGAGCTGATCATTGGCGACCGCCAGACCGGTAAGACCGCCGTCGCCCTCGACGCCATCGTCAACCAGAAGGGCACCGGCGTCATCTGTATCTACGTCGCCATCGGCCAGAAGGCTTCGTCGATCGCCAACGTGGTGCGCAAGCTCGAAGAGCACGGCGCGATGGGGCACACCATCATCGTCGCGGCGACCGCTTCCGAAGCGGCTGCGCTGCAGTACATCGCACCGTACTCCGGCTGCGCGATGGGCGAATACTTCCGCGACCGCGGCGAAGACTCGCTGATCGTGTACGACGACCTGTCCAAGCAGGCTGTCGCCTACCGCCAGATATCGCTGCTGCTGCGCCGCCCGCCGGGCCGCGAAGCCTACCCGGGCGACGTGTTCTACCTGCACTCCCGTCTCCTGGAGCGGGCATCGCGCATCAACGAAGACGAAGTGGCCAAGCTGACCGATGGCAAGGTGACCGGCAAGACCGGTTCGCTGACCGCGCTGCCGATCATCGAGACCCAGGCCGGCGACGTATCCGCGTTCGTTCCGACCAACGTGATCTCGATTACCGACGGCCAGATCTTCCTGGAAACCGACCTGTTCAACTCGGGCATCCGTCCGGCCATCAACGCCGGTATCTCGGTGTCCCGCGTCGGCGGTGCCGCGCAGACCAAGGTGATCAAGAAGCTCGGCGGTGGTATCCGTCTGGCGCTGGCCCAGTACCGTGAACTGGCTGCGTTCGCGCAGTTCGCGTCCGACCTCGACGAAGCGACCCGCAAGCAGCTGGCGCACGGTGAAGTCGTGACCGAGCTGATGAAGCAGAAACAGTTCTCCACCCTGTCGGTCGCCGAAATGGCGCTGACCCTGTGGGCGGTGAACAAGGGCTGCTACGAGGACGTCCCGGTGAAGAAGGCATTGGCCTTCGAAGCGAGCTTCCTGGCTTACGTGCGCGCCAACCATGCCGAACTGCTGAAGGAAGTCGACGCCAAGGGCGACCTGTCGGGCGACAACGAGCAGATACTGGTCAAGGCGATGGAATCGTTCAAGGCCGGCTACAGCTTTAACTGAGCCTTTCGCTAACGCTGTTTAAAGAAAGGTTCAGATATGGCAGTCGGCAAAGAGATTCTCACCAAGATCCGAAGCGTGCAGAACACGCAGAAGATCACCCGCGCGATGCAGATGGTGTCGACCTCGAAGATGCGCAAATCGCAGGAACGCATGCGTGCTGCGCGTCCTTATGCCGAAAAGGTGCGTGCGGTGATGGCGCACCTTGCCCAGGCCAATACTGACCTGGAGCACCCCCTGCTTGCGAAGCGCGATCAGGTTCGTCGCGCTGGCATTATCCTGATCACCTCGGACAAGGGTCTGTGCGGCGGCTTGAACGTGAACACGCTCAAGCGCTTCTACGCCAAGGTGAAGGAACTGAACGAGGCGGGCGCAGAAGTTGACGTCTGCGCACTCGGTCAGAAGGGCCTCGCGGCCTGCCAGCGTGCGCGCCAGAACGTGGTGTCGAGCGCGGTCCAGCTGGGCGATACGCCCCGCATGGAAAAACTGATCGGTCCGCTGACGGTGCTGTTCAAGAAGTACGCCGAGGGCGAACTGGACGCTATCTACCTCATCTACCCGCGCTTCATCAACACGATGAAGCAGGAGCCGGCGCTAGAGCAGTTGTTGCCGCTGACGCCGGAACTGATGGTGGTCGACCACTCGCACTCGTGGGATTACCTGTACGAGCCGAGCGCGGTCGACGTGATGGAGTTCCTGGTGCGCCGCTACATCGAGTCGGTGGTCTACCAGGCTGCGACCGAGACTTCGGCGTCCGAGCAGGCCGCGCGGATGGTGGCGATGAAGGCAGCGACCGACAACGCCGGTAACGCGATCAAGCAGCTGCGCCTTGTGTACAACAAGTCGCGCCAGGCTGCGATCACGACCGAGTTGTCGGAAATCGTCGCCGGTGCCGCCGCCGTCTAAGTGGCGCGTCCGTAAAAGTTTACTGAGTTTAGGAACGATAATGAGCCAAGGCAAAATCGTACAAATCATTGGCGCGGTGATCGACGCGGAGTTTCCGCGCGACGCCATGCCAAAGGTTTATGATGCCCTCAAGCTGGTCGACGTTGACCTGACGCTCGAAGTCCAGCAGCAGCTGGGCGACGGCGTGGTCCGTTGTATCGCCATGGGCAGCTCGGATGGTCTGAAGCGCGGCATGGCAGTGGCCAACACCGGCGCACCGATCTCGGTGCCGGTCGGCAAGGCAACCCTGGGCCGCATCATGGACGTGCTGGGCAACCCGGTGGACGAAGCCGGTGCGGTCGGTACCGACGCGCGTCGCGCCATCCACCAGAGCGCCCCGAAGTTCGACGAACTGTCGGCCGCCACCGAGCTGCTGGAAACCGGCATCAAGGTGATCGACCTGCTGTGCCCGTTCGCCAAGGGCGGTAAGGTCGGCCTGTTCGGCGGTGCCGGTGTCGGCAAGACCGTGAACATGATGGAGCTGATCAACAACATCGCCAAGGCGCACTCGGGTCTGTCCGTGTTCGCCGGCGTGGGTGAGCGTACCCGTGAGGGCAACGACTTCTACCACGAGATGAAGGACTCCAACGTCCTCGACAAGGTGGCGATGGTGTACGGCCAGATGAACGAGCCGCCGGGCAACCGCCTGCGCGTCGCGCTGACCGGCCTGACCATGGCCGAGCACTTCCGCGACGAGAAGGACGAGAACGGCAAGGGCCGTGACGTGCTGTTCTTCGTGGACAACATCTACCGTTACACCCTGGCCGGTACCGAAGTGTCCGCGCTGCTGGGCCGTATGCCGTCCGCAGTGGGTTACCAGCCGACGCTGGCCGAGGAAATGGGCCGTCTGCAGGAACGCATCACCTCCACCCGTACCGGCTCGATCACCTCGATCCAGGCCGTGTACGTACCGGCGGATGACTTGACCGACCCGTCCCCGGCGACCACCTTCGCGCACCTTGACGCGACCGTCGTGCTTTCGCGTGACATCGCTTCGCTGGGTATCTACCCGGCGGTGGACCCGCTCGACTCGACTTCCCGCCAGCTGGACCCGCTGGTCGTCGGCGACGAGCACTACACCGTGGCGCGCGGCGTGCAGACTACGCTGCAGAAGTACAAGGAACTGCGCGACATCATCGCGATCCTGGGCATGGACGAACTGTCTGAAGAAGACAAGCTCGTCGTGTACCGCGCGCGTAAGATCCAGCGTTTCCTGTCGCAGCCGTTCCACGTGGCCGAGGTGTTTACCGGTTCTCCGGGCAAGTACGTGCCGCTCAAGGAAACCATCAAGGGCTTCAAGGCCATTCTCTCGGGTGAATACGACCATCTGCCGGAACAAGCGTTCTATATGGTAGGTGGCATCGAAGAAGCCGCAGAAAAAGCCAAGACCCTTAACTGATAAGGAGACGGCTTATGGCACTGATGCAGGTGGAAGTGGTCAGCTCGGAAGCGCTGATCTACTCGGGCGAGGCGGAGTTCCTGGTGGCTCCGGCCGCCGAGGGCGAAGTCGGTATCTACCCGCGCCACGTACCGCTGCTGACGCGTATCAAGCCGGGTGTGCTGCGCCTGACGGCGCCGGGCAGCAAGGAAGAAGTGCTGGTTGCGGTGTCCGGCGGCATGATGGAAGTGCAGCCGACGCTGGTGACCGTGCTGGCCGACACCGCAATCCGCGGTGCCGACCTTGACGAGGCGCGTGCGAACGAGGCGAAGCGGGTGGCCGAAGAGGCGATCCGCAAGTCCGGCGACGACCGCGACACGGCGAAGGCACAGGCGGCTCTGGCCGTCGCCATCGCCGAGCTCAAGGCGCTCGACTACCTGAAGCGGCGTACCCGCTAAGGTTGCGCACCTGAATGGTGTATATTCGGGGCTGCCACGCAAGTGGCAGCCTTTTCTCGTTTTTACGGATTCTGTTTACCTCATGAACCCTCTGAGCGTCGTCATCCTCGCTGCCGGCAAGGGCAAGCGCATGTATTCCCGTCTCCCAAAGGTGCTGCACAAGATCGGTGGATCGCCGATGCTCGCGCGGGTGATCGCCACCGCGCGCACGCTGTCGCCGTCGCGCCTGGTCGTCGTCTACGGCCACGGCGGCGAGAGGGTGCGCGAGACGGTGCGTGACGCGGACCTCGCCTGGGCGCTGCAGGCCGAGCAGCTGGGTACCGGCCACGCGCTGAAGATGGCGCTGCCCGAACTGCCCGACAGCGGCCACACGCTGGTGCTGTACGGCGACGTGCCACTGACCCTGAGCGGGACGCTCTCCGAGCTGGTCGCGCTGGCCGGTGACGAGGTGGCCTTGCTCACCGACGAGCTGGCCAACCCGTCCGGCTACGGCCGCATCGTGCGCGGCGCCGACGGCGCGATCGAGGCGATCGTCGAAGACAAGGACTGCTCCGAGGCCCAGCGTTCGATCCGCGAAATCAACACCGGCATGCTGGTGCTGCCGACCGCGCGCCTTGCCGCTTGGCTGGATGAACTGAAGAACGCCAACGCGCAGGGCGAGTACTACCTGACCGACGTGATCGCGCTGGCGCGCCGCGACGGCGTGCGCGTGCACGGCATGAAGGTCGCCGACAGCTGGCAGGCCGCCGGCGTCAACAACAAGGTGCAGCTGGCCGAGCTCGAGCGCGTGCTGCAGCGCACGCAGGCCGAGGCGCTGCTCACCAACGGCGTCACGCTGGCCGACCCGGCACGCATCGACATCCGCGGCACGCTTACGCACGGCCAGGACGTGCAGATCGACGTCGGCTGCGTGTTCGAAGGCGTGGTCGAGCTGGGCGAGGGCGTCGAAGTCGGCGCCTACTGCGTGTTGAAAAACGTGAAGGTCGCCGCCGGCACCCGCATCGCGCCTTACTCGCACCTGGAAGACGCGGTGGTCGGCGAAGCCTGCCGCATCGGCCCGTACGCGCGCTTGCGCCCGGGTGCTGAGCTCGCCGCGCACGTGCATATCGGCAACTTCGTCGAGGTGAAGAAGAGCAAGGTCGGCGAGGGCTCCAAGGTCAACCACCTCACGTATATCGGCGATGCCGAGATCGGCGCGCGCGTCAACGTCGGCGCGGGTTCGGTCACCTGCAACTACGACGGCGTGAACAAGTTCCGCACGGTGATCGCCGACGACGTGTTCGTCGGCTCCGGCACCATGATGGTGGCGCCGGTGACGCTGGAGGCGGGCGCGACCATCGGAGCGGGCTCGGTGATCAGCAAGGACGCGCCGGCCGGCGCGCTGACGCTCTCCCGCGTACGGCAAACCACCATCGCCGGCTGGCGCCGCCCGCAGAAGAAGGACTGAGCCAGCGCCTTCCGCCTCAACGCCCTGCCGCCCAGCAGGGCGTTTTGCATTGGGCGGCGGCCGCGCCTTGCCGCAGGCATGTTGCACTGCTATAGTCCGACAACTTTCGAAACGAAAGATAAAGGTGACCAAACGAAACACCCAGCAGCGCCGGCACGCGATCGTCGCGCTGGTGCAGGAGCAGGGCGAAGTCAGCGTCGACGCGCTGACCCGCCGCTTCGACACCTCGGAAGTGACCATCCGCAAGGATCTCGCGCTGTTGGAGACCGGCGGCCTGCTGCTGCGCCGCTACGGCGGCGCGGTCGCGCTGCCGGCCGAGATGGTCGGTACCGACGGTGCCGGCGTTTCGGAACGAAAGCTCGCCATCGCGCGCGCCGCCGCGGCGCGCATCCGCGACCATAACCGCATCATCGTCGACAGCGGCACCACCACCCGCGCGATGATCCCGCTGTTGGGGCAGAAGCGGGGGCTGGTGGTGATGACCAACGCGCTGAACGTCGCCGCGGCCTTGCGCGAACTGGAAAACGAGCCGACGCTGTTGATGACCGGCGGCACCTGGGACCCGCATTCGGAGTCTTTCCAGGGGCAGATCGCCGAACAGGTGCTGCGCTCGTATGATTTCGACCAGCTGTTCATCGGCGCCGACGGCGTTGACTTGGAGCGCGGCACCACCACCTTCAACGAGCTGGTCGGGCTATCCAGGGTGATGGCCGGCGTCGCGCGCGAAGTGGTGGTGATGGTCGAGTCGGACAAGATCGGCCGGCGCATTCCTAACCTGGAATTGCCCTGGACGAGCATTCATACGCTGGTGACCGACGACGCGCTGCCGCCGTCGGCCCGTGAATCGATCCGTGCGCACGGGGTCACGCTGGTCGTGGCCGGCGCGGACGGCAACTAGTCAGGAGAGAAGCCTATGTGTGGGATCGTGGGGGCGATTGCCCGTCGCAATGTGGTGCCGGTACTGGTCGACGGCCTCAAGCGCCTCGAATACCGCGGTTACGACTCGGCGGGCGTCGCCGTGCTCGCCGGCGACGAGATCCGCCGCGTGCGCCGCGTCGGCCGCGTCGCCGAGATGGAGAACGCCGCGCACACCGAACAGCTGGACGGCACGCTCGGCATCGGCCACACCCGCTGGGCGACGCACGGCGGCGTGACCGAGCCGAACGCGCACCCGCATGTGTCGAACGGGCTGATCGCCGTCGTGCACAACGGCATCATCGAGAACCACGAGGCCAAGCGCGCCGAACTGAAGGCTGCTGGCTACGTGTTCACCTCGCAGACCGACACCGAAGTGATCGCGCACCTGGTCGAACACCACTACCGCGCGGGCCACGACCTGTACGCGGCGGTGAAGAAGGCGGTGCGCGAGCTGACCGGCGCCTACGCGATCGGCGTGATTGCGCGCGACCGCCCCGACGAGCTGGTGTGCGCGCGCATGGGCTGCCCGCTGCTGGTCGGCCTGGGCGACGGCGAGAACTTCATCGCCTCCGACGTCTCGGCGGTGATCGCGGCGACCCGCCGTGTGGTGTTTCTGGAAGAGGGCGACGTTGGCCTGCTCACCCGTGACGACGTGACCATCACCGATCAGGGCGGCGTCGTGGTCGAGCGTCCGGTGCATGTATCCGACGTGTCGCTGGCGTCGCTCGAACTCGGGCCCTACAGCCACTTCATGCAGAAGGAAATCCACGAGCAGCCCAAGGCGATCGCCGACACGCTGGAGGCGCTGGTCGACGCCGGCTTCCAGATGCACCTGTTCGGCCACAAGGCCGGCGAGATCCTGCCGCATGTACGCGGGGTGAAGATACTCGCCTGCGGCACCAGCTACTACGCCGGCCTGACCGCGCGCTACTGGATCGAGGCGATGTCGGGGCTGCCGTGCGACGTCGAGATCGCCAGCGAGTACCGCTACCGCGCCGCCTGCGCCGACCCCGAGCACCTGGTGGTCACCATCTCGCAGTCCGGCGAGACGCTGGACACCATGGAGGCGCTCAAATACGCGCGCGAACTCGGGCACCGTTGGGCGCTGTCGATCTGCAACGTGCGCGAGAGCGCGATCCCGCGCGCGTCCGACCTGGTGTTTTTCACCCGTGCCGGCGCCGAGATCGGCGTCGCCTCGACCAAGGCGTTCACCACCCAGCTGGTCGCGCTGTTTGCGCTCTCCGTACTGCTGGGCAAGCAGCGCGGGCGCATCGGCGCGGCCGATGAGGCGCGACTGATCGACGAATTGCGCCACCTGCCTGGCTCGATCCAGCACGCGCTGAACCTGGAACCGCAGATCAAGGCGTGGAGCGAGCGCTTCGCCGCCAAGAACGACGCACTGTTCCTCGGCCGTGGCCTGCACTACCCGATCGCGCTGGAAGGCGCGCTCAAGCTCAAGGAAATCTCCTACATCCACGCCGAGGCGTACCCGGCGGGCGAGCTCAAGCACGGCCCGCTGGCGCTGGTCGACGAGAAGATGCCGGTGGTGGTGATCGCGCCGAACGACAGCCTGCTGGAGAAGGTGAAGTCGAACATGCAGGAAGTCGCCGCTCGCGGTGGCGAGCTGTTCGTGTTCGCCGACCTCGACAGCCACTTCGAGGAAAGCGACGGCGTGCACGTGATCCGCACGCCGCGCCACGTAGGCGTGCTCTCGCCCATCGTCCACGCAATCCCGGTGCAGCTGTTGGCCTATCATGTCGCGCTCGCGCGCGGCACCGACGTCGACAAGCCGCGCAACCTCGCCAAGAGCGTGACCGTCGAGTAAGCCGTTGCGGGCCACAGGTATGGCGCCGTGACAACGCGCCGCCGCCTGGGGGCTTCGGCTGGCGGATGAGGGAAGGGCCTGCCTGTCGGCAGGCCCTTTTCGTTCAGGGAACCGGCTGGCCTTCGGCCAGTTCGTAGAGCTCGAACCAGGTTTGCCTGTCCAGTGCCACCTGCAGCGCCTCACCGAGGGTGTGGATGCGTTCGACGCGGTTGCTGCCGGTGACAGGCAGGATGCCCGCCGGGTGATGCAGCAGCCAGGCGAGGGCGACGGCGGAAGGGCTGACGTCGTGAAGGGCGGCGAGTTCCGCCAGCTTGGGCGCAAGGCGCGCGGCGGCTGTGCCCGCCTGCCTTGCCTCGCCGTACAGGCGGCCGCCGCCCAGCGCAGACCACGCCATGACCGGCATGCGGTGTTGCTGGGCGTGGGCAAGCTGGCCGTTGCAAAGCGGCGCGGTGTGCAGCAGGCTCAGTTCGATCTGGTTAGTCTGTAGCCGGTGGTGCATGCGGGACTGCAATAGGTCCACGTCCCACGGCATGAAGTTGGAGACGCCCACCCCGCGCACCTTGCCCGCATCGATCAGCGCGTCCAGACAGCGCCCCAGCGCGTCCGCGTCGCATAGCGGGTTCGGCCGGTGGATCAGCAGCAGGTCGAGTACCGGCACGTCCAGATGCTTGAGCGAGCGCTCCACGCTGGCCGTCACATGCGCGCTCGAGGTGTCGTAGTATTTGACGCGGGTGGTAGGCCATTGCCCGGACTTGAGCATGATGTCGGTCTTGGTGACGACCTGAATTTGCTCGCGCAGCGCCGGCCGTGCCCTGATCGCCTCGCCGAACAGCGCCTCGCAGCGATAGTCGCCGTAGATGTCGGCGTGGTCGAAGGTGGTGATGCCCTGGCTCAGGCAGGCGTCGATCAGCGCGAGGACGCCGTCAGGCGTGTGGTCGGGCGCTTCGTTGAGCCGCCAGCAGCCATAGACGATGCGGCTAACATTCAGGTCGTTGGCAAGGGTGATGCGTTGCATGGACTCTCTCTAAAAAAAGTGGGGCACCCGTGGGCGCCCCGAATTCGTTTGACGGCGCTCGACCGTTTACTGGCTCTCTTCACACAGGCGCTGCATGGCGGAGGGGGCCGTCTGCGGCGCGTCGCTCAGGGTGTGGCGCTCGAGCAGCCAGGCCGGTAGCGCGACGCCCAGCATGCCGCCGACGATATTGCCGAGTGTCGCAGGGACCATGTTATGCACGATGTCGGCGAATGGCAGCGCGTCCGGCGCGTGCGCCCATACCAGACTGAACAGCGCCATATTGGCGATGCAGTGCTCGAAACCCGAGAAGAAGAACACGAACACCAGCAGCATGATCAGCATGATCTTGGCAGCCTCGTTTTCCAGCTTCATCGGCAGCCAGACCGCTAGGCAGATGATCCAGTTGCACAGCACGGCCTTCCAGAAAATCTTCATGGCCGGTGCCCCGGTCTTGACGGCGACGAGCTGGCTCGCCACGTGACTGTCCGGGTAGTCGCCAAGGCCGCCGGCCTGCATCCAGACGAGGGTGAACAGCAGGATGCCCGCCAGGTTGCCAAGGTAGACGCAGCCCCAGCTCAGCGCCGCTTCCGCCGTGCTCGCGCGTCCGCTGAGGCGCGCCAGCGTCAGGTACATCACGTTGCTGGTGAACAGTTCGCTCTTGGAGACGATGATGGCGACCAGCGCGGTGCCGAAGAAGGCGGAATAGGCGACGGCGTAGTAGGGCGAGCTGCTTTGCAGCAGCAGTTGCGCGAGGCGCATGCTCGCCGACAGGACGACGGCGATCAGCGTGCCTGCTAGCATGGCCGACAGGAAGTAGCGGGCGGGGGCTTCGAGCAGGGTGTCACGCTTGGCGCGGGTCTGCCCGATCAGGTAGTCGAATGAGTAGCTGTTGCTCATGGCTTTCACAGGGAGGAGGGCTGGCGCGTGCGGGCGTCTGCCGTTGCCCGGTACGTGGCGGGCACCGCCGGCGCGCTGCATGAAAAAGGGCCCGGCACTTGGCTCCGGGCCCTTGCGGACGGCTTATTGGGCGGCCTGGATCGCGGTCAGGGCGATGGTGTAGACGATGTCGTCGACCAGCGCGCCACGCGAGAGGTCATTCACCGGCTTGCGCAGGCCTTGCAGCATCGGGCCGACCGACACCACGCCTGCCGAGCGTTGCACCGCCTTGTAGGTGGTATTGCCGGTGTTGAGGTCGGGGAACACGAACACGTTGGCGCGGCCGGCAACCGGGCTGTCCGGCGCCTTCTGGCGGCCCACGCTCTCTACCGACGCTGCGTCGTACTGCATCGGGCCGTCGATCAACAGGCCGGGGCGCTTCTCGCGGGCGATGCGTGTGGCCTCGCGCACTTTTTCCACGTCGTCGCCGGCTCCGGAGGAGCCGGTCGAGTACGAGATCATCGCGACACGCGGCTGCAGGCCGAAGGCGAGGGCGGAGTCGGCGGACTGGATCGCGATGTCGGCCAGTTGCTCGGCGCTCGGGTCCGGGTTGATCGCGCAGTCTCCGTAGACCAGCACCTGGTCGGGCATCAGCATGAAGAACACGCTGGAGACGATGGACGCGCCCGGCGCGGTCTTGATCAGCTGCAGCGCCGGACGCACGGTATTGGCGGTGGTGTGCACGGCGCCGGAGACCAGGCCGTCGACTTCACCCAGCGCCAGCATCATGGTGCCCATCACCACCGTGTCTTCCAGCAGTTTCTCGGCCTGCGGCGCGGTCAGCCCCTTGGCCTTGCGCAACTCGACCATCGGGCCGACGTAGCGGTGCAGCGCCTGTTCCGGGTCGATGATCTCGAGCTCGGCCGGCAGGGTCAGCCCCTGGGCATCGGCGACTTCGCGGATGCGTTCCGGGTTGCCCAGCAGCACGCAGCGGGCGATACCCTTTTGCTGGCAGACCACCGCGGCCTTCAGCGTGCGCGGCTCGTCCCCTTCGGGCAGCACGATGCGCTTGCCCGCGGCGCGCGCCTGGCCGATCAGCAGGTGGCGGAACGCCGGTGGCGGCATGCGCAGTTCACGCGGCTCGCCGATCTTCTGCTTGAGGGCGCTGGTGTCGATGCGCTCGGCGGCGAATTCGATCACCTGCTCCATGCGTTCGGCGTCTTCGCGCGATACGTAGCTTGGCAGGCGGGCCAGCAGCGCGCTGGTCTCGAAGGTGTCGCGGGGCGTGGTCAGCACCGGCAGGCCGGCGAGTTTGGCCGGTTGCACCAGCGGCGCGATACGCGGCGAGATGCCTTCGCCGCAGGTCAAGAGCAGACCGGCCAGCGGGACGCCGCGCAGGGTGGCCAACGCGGTGGCCAGCACCACGTCGGAGCGGTCGCCTGGGGTGACCACCAGCGCGCCCGGGCGCAGGCGGTCAGCCATGTTTTCGACTGCGCGGGCCGCCACCACGATCTCGTGCACCCGCATGCGGTTGGCGTTGCCCAGGTGTTCGATGCGCAAATCGAGCGGGGCGGTCAGGTCGAGCAGGCGCGGCGCATTCAGCGCCGCCTCGAACGGCACGCACGCGATCACCGGCAGCTTACCGCGACTGCGCAACAGGTCTTCGGCCAACAGCTTGCCTTCGGCGCCCGCCGGCAGCTTGTTGACGATGACGGCGGCGGCTTCGGACAGGCCGGCATCCAGATAGGGGCGCTGTGCCAGCTCGATGCCTTCCACCAGTTCGCGCGCGGTGCGCCGCGCGGCCGAAGCGACCAGTACCAGGTCCGCGGTCAGGCTGCGCGCGAGCTCGATGTTCAACTGCGGCGCGATGGTCTGCTCGCTGGTGGTCAGCAGACCTTCGACGATGACGACGTCGAACTGCGAGCGTACCGCCGCGACCCGCTGCACCACTTCTTCCATCAGCTCTTCGCCACGGCCAGCGCGCAATAGCTTTTCGGCCTCGTCAAAGGGGATGGCCGGCGGTACGTCGATACCGCACAGCGTCTGCGCGAAATGGACGGACAGGTCGGGCGTGCCCAGCGACTTGGATGCCTGGCTGATCGGCTTGGCGAAGCCGACCCGGATGCCGTCGCGCTCGAGGGCGCGCACCAGGCCCAAGCCCATCGACGACAGGCCGATGTCGGTGCCGACGGGGGCGAGGAACAGGATCTTGCTTTGCAAGGGGATATTCATGTCGGTCTCCGTCTTGCCGCGGCGGCGTCGCCCGGCAAGACCATCGGATTCAACGTTAGGCGGCCAGCGCGCCCAGGCCGGCAAGGCCGGCCAGGCGGGCGGTATCGAGGGCGATCATGCCTTCTTCGTCGGTTGCTACCACCGCGACGGCGGGGCCTTGGCCCGCGTCGATGCGGCCGGCCTGGCCGCGCACGCACTGCTGGTTGGCCGAGCTATCCAGCGTGACGCCGAGCGCCTTCAGGTGTGCGCAGGTCATCTGGCGCAGCAGGGAGGAGTTCTCGCCGATGCCGCCGGTAAAGGCGATCGCGTCGACACGGTCCAGCGACATGGCCAGGCCGCCGATGTGGCGGGCCAGACGGTGCGCGAACACCTCGAGCGCGATCTTGGCGCCCTCGTGCCCTTCTGCGGCCGCTTCTTCCAGCGTGCGGCAGTCGTTGGAGAGCCCGGACAGGCCAAGCAGGCCCGACTGCTTGTTGAGCAGGGTGTCGACACCGGCGAGGTCGAGGCCGAGCCGTTCGGCGATGTACGCGATGCTGCCCGGGTCGATGTCGCCGGAGCGGGTGCCCATCACCAGTCCTTCCAGCGGCGTCATGCCCATGGTGGTGTCGACGCTGACGCCGTTCTTCACCGCGGTGGCCGACGCGCCGTTGCCCAGGTGTGCGATCACGATGCCGTGCTCGGCCGGCAGGTTCAGCATGCTGGCGGTTTCGGCGGCGACAAAGCGGTGGCTGGTGCCGTGCATGCCGTAGCGGCGGACGCCGTGTTCGCGGTAGAGCGTCATCGGCAGCGCGTACAGGTAGGCCGCTCGCGGCATGCTCTGGTGGAAGGCGGTGTCGAACACGGCGACCTGCGGCAGTGCCGGCAGTGCCTGGCGGGCGACGCGGATACCCAGCAGGTTGGCCGGGTTGTGCAGCGGTGCGAGCTGGATGCACGCTTCGATGGCGGTTTCCACTTCGTCGTCGATCAGCACCGAGCCGTTGAAGCGTTCGCCGCCGTGAACCACGCGGTGGCCGACGGCCGCGACGCGGTCAAGCAGGCCTTGCTTGCGCACGTGGCCGATCACGCTTTCCAGCGCCGCGTCGTGCGCGCCGCCCTCAAGCGAGCACCTTTCCTTGCCGGCCGCGCTCTTGAAGGTGATGCAGGCGTCGGCTGTGCCCAGGCACTCGGCGAGGCCGGACAGCAGCGGGGCGCCGCCGGCAACCGGCTGCAGGGCGAATTTGAGCGACGAGCTGCCGCAGTTGATCACCAGGATGAGGGAGTCGGTCATGTCGGATCCAGTCAACAATGGGGTATTCAGTGGACGGTCAGCCCGCGGCTGCGGAACTGCCCGCGGGCGCGTTCGGTGAGTTCCGGCGGCGGTGCCGGGGTGTCGGCGAGGGTGTAGGGCATGCCAAGCTCGGCCCATTTGTGTTCGCCCAGTTTGTGGAAGGGCAGTACCTCGACACGTTCGACGGCGTCGCCGAGCGAGACGGCAAAGTCGGCCAGCCGCTCGATGTCGTCGAAGCCGTCGGTCAGCCCGGGCACCAGCACGTAGCGGATCCATAGCTTCTTGCCCAGCCGTACCAGGCGGCGGGCGAAGTCGAGCGTAGGCTGCAGGGGCTGTGCGGTGAGTGCCTGGTATTGCGCGGGGTCGCTGTGCTTGATGTCGAGCAGCACCAGGTCGACCTCGTCGAACCAGGCGTCGTCGACCTTGTCGTGCAGGAAGCCGTGGGTATCGAGCGCGGTATTCAGGCCCATCGCCTTGGCGCCGGCAAACAGGCCGTGCACGAAGTTGGGCTGCATCAAGGGTTCGCCGCCGGAGACGGTGACGCCGCCTGCGAAGCGCAGGAAGCCCGCGTAGGGCTTGAGCTCGGAGAGCGCCTGCTCGACGGTCAGCTCACGGCCGTGGTGCAGCTTCCAGGTGTCCGGATTGTGGCAGTACAGGCAGCGGAACTGGCAGCCGGATACGAAATAGACGAAGCGCACGCCGGGGCCGTCGACCGCGGCGCCGGTCTCGACCGAGTGCAGGTAGCCGATGGTGTCGGCAGCGGGGGCTTGGGCGGGCGTGTTCATTCGGGGGCTCCTGAAGCAGGCGGTGCCCCGCGAGGGGCGCCGCCCAGCCACATTACATGCGGCCGTGGAAGGTGCGGTTGATCACGTCAAGCTGCTGCTCGCGGGTGAGCTTGACGAAGTTCACCGCGTAACCGGACACGCGGATGGTCAACTGCGGGTACAGTTCCGGGTGCTCCATCGCGTCGATCAGTGTGTCGCGGTTGAACACGTTGACGTTGACGTGGAAGCCGCCGGCCGCCGCGAAGCCGTCCAGACAGTTGGCGAGGTTGCGGATGCGCTCTTCCTGCGAGTGGCCCAGCGCGTCCGGCGTCGCCGACGAAGTCCAGCTGATGCCGTCCAGCGCCGCGTCGTACGGCAGCTTGGCGACCGAAGCGCCCGAGGCGACGAAGCCCTTCACATCGCGGCCGTTCATCGGGTTGGCGCCCGGTGCGAACGGTTCGCCCGCGCGGCGGCCGCACGGCGTGTTGCCGGTCTTCTTGCCGTACACCACGTTGGAGGTGATGGTCAGCACCGACTGGGTCGGCGTCGCGTTACGGTAGAAGTAAGGCTGCGCCTTGATCTTCTCCATGAAGGTTTCGGTCAGCCACACCGCGATGCTGTCGGCGCGGTCGTCGTTGTTGCCGTAGGCCGGGTAGTCGCCTTCGATCTTGTAGTCGACGGCGAGGCCTTCTTCGTTACGGATCACGTGTACCTTGGCGTACTTGATCGCGGACAGCGAGTCGGCGGCCACCGACAGGCCGGCGATGCCGCAGGCCATGGTGCGCAGGATGTCGCGGTCGTGCAGCGCCATCTCGATGCGCTCGTACGAGTACTTGTCGTGCATGTAGTGGATGACGTTCAGCGCGTCGACGTAGGTCTTGGCGACCCAGTCCATCATCGGCAGGAACTTGGCCATCACTTCTTCGTAGTCGAGCACGTCGCCCTTGATCGGCTCGAAGCCGCGGGCCACCACGGCGCCGCTCTTCTCGTCCACGCCACCGTTGATCGCGTAGAGCAGGCCCTTGGCTAGGTTGGCGCGCGCGCCGAAGAACTGCATCTGTTTGCCGATCGCCATCGCCGACACGCAGCAGGCGATACCGTAGTCGTCGCCCCACTTCGGGCGCATCAGGTCGTCGTTCTCGTACTGGATCGCCGAGGTGTCGATCGACACTTTCGCGCAGAAGTCCTTGAAGCCACGCGGAAGCCCCGTCGACCACAGCACGGTCAGGTTCGGTTCCGGCGCCGGGCCCAGGTTGTAGAGGGTGTTCAGGAAGCGGAAGCTCGACTTGGTCACCAGTGTGCGGCCGTCGAGGCCCATGCCGCCGATCGACTCGGTCACCCAGGTCGGGTCGCCGGAGAACAGCGCGTCGTAGTCCGGGGTGCGCAGGAAGCGCACGATACGCAGCTTGATCACCAGGTCGTCGATCATCTCCTGCGCAGCTTCTTCAGTCAGCACGCCGGCCTTGAGGTCGCGTTCGACGTAGATGTCGATAAAGCTCGACACGCGGCCGAAGCTCATCGCCGCGCCGTTCTGTTCCTTCACGGCAGCCAGGTAGGCGAAGTAGGTCCACTGCACCGCTTCGCGGGCGTTGGTGGCCGGACGCGCGATGTCGAAGCCGTAGCTCGCCGCCATCGCCTTCAGTTCGCCCAGCGCGCGGTACTGCTCGGAGCACTCTTCGCGCAGGCGGATCACGTCGTCGGTCATCGGGCTCTTCAGCGCCATCCACTCGCGCTTGCGCTCGGCCATCAGGAAGTCGACGCCGTACAGCGCGACGCGGCGGTAGTCGCCGATGATGCGGCCGCGGCCGTAAGCGTCAGGCAGGCCAGTGATCACGCCTGACTTGCGCGCGGCGAGGATCTCGGGGGTGTAAGCGTCGAACACGCCCTGGTTGTGGCTCTTGCGGTACTTCTCCCAGATTTCCTTGACCATCGGGTCGATCTTGAAGCCGAAGGCTTCCAGACCGTTCTCGACCATGCGCAGGCCGCCGTTCGGCATGATGGCGCGCTTGAGCGGCGCGTCGGTCTGCAGGCCGACGATCACTTCGTTCTGCTCGTCGATGTAGCCCGGCGCGTGCGCGGTGATGCTGGAGCCGCGGTCGGCGGACACGTCGAGCACGCCACGGGCACGTTCTTCTTTCAGGAGGATGGAGAGCGTGTCCCAGATGCCGCGGGTGCGCGCGGTGGCGTCGGCGAGGAAGCTATCGTCGCCTTGGTATGGGGTGACGTTGCGCTGGATGAAGTCGCGCACGTCGACACGGCTTTGCCATTCGCCGACGGCAAAGTCGCGCCACGGGTCTGCCGACAGCATGTTCTGGGTGATCGCTTCCACGTTTGGCTCCTTGGGGATATGTAAATGTCTGCTTGGGTATTCGATCTGGTCGTTATGCAACATATCGAAGCGCTACGATTTTATATAAAGCACTGCCCAAGATCAATAAAAAACAAACGCGCGCCGTTTTGGCGAGCGTAAGTATTTGATAAAAAAGATGAGTTGTGCTGGGTGTGTGGCGTGCGGGCTTGTTCGCAAATGTTCGTAAGTGCAATAAACCGAACGGAAATGATCCTGGGCGCGCCATTTGGCGGCCATCAGGCCTCTTGCAGCGGCCTGGGCAGGTGGCGGGCAATCAGCTTGAGGTAGAGCAGGGCGCCCAGTTGTGCGCCGAGCAGGGGGCCGGCGACAGGCACCCACCAGTAGGCACTGTCTCGCCCGCCGGTGAGGGCGACGTCGCCCCAGCCCGCCAGCGTGAGGAAGACGCGCGGGGCGAGGTCGCGTGCCGGGTTCATGGCGAAGCCGGTCAGCGGCCCGAACGAGGCGCCGATCACGGCGACCAAGAGGCCAATCAGCAGGGCGCCGGCAAAGCCGCGCGCCGGGCCGTTGCGGTGGTCGGTCAGCGCCAGAATGCCGGTCATCAGCACGGCGGTGATCACGGTTTCCACCAGCAGCGCCTGCAGGTTGCTCAGTTGCGGGTGGGGGAAGGTCGTGAAGATGGCGGCGCTGCGCAGGCTCTCGGCGCTACCGCGCACCAGGTGCTGCGTGTACTCCCAGTTGGCGAGCAGCGGTTCGTACAGCGCGAACACCAGTGCTGCCGCGCAGAAGGCGCCGGCCATCTGGGCAGCGACATAGGGGAGGGCGCGGCGGCGGTCGAAGCCGGCCCAGACGGTCAGCGCCAGCGTGACGGCCGGGTTCAGATGCGCGCCCGACACGCCGGCCACGACGTAGACGGCCAGCGCGACGCCGAGGCCCCAGGTCAGCGAGATTTCCCACTGGCCGAAGCTCGCTCCGGACAGTTGCATGCCGGCGACGGCGCCGACACCGAACAGGATCAGCAAGGCGGTGCCGACAAACTCGGCGAAGCAGGCGCCGGGCAGGCTGGGAGTGGACAGGCGGGGTTGGGGTTTGACGTCAGGCATCGTGGTTTCCTGTGCAAAAAGAAAACCGCCGGCGTGTCCGTGACTTGCACGGGGCCGGCGGTTGGCAGGTTGGGGTCAGGCGCCGTTCAGGCAGGAGACGCCGGCGCGGACTTGCCTGCGCCGCTCGAAGCAGGCGTACAGCACGAAGGCGATCCAGATGGCGCTCATCAGCACGCCGTACAGCGGGGTCGGGCCACCCACCACCGCGAAGCCGATCGGCGAGAAGGTCAGGTACATCGAAACCAGCAGGCAGACCAGCATCACGCTGGTGAGGCGGGCGTAGCGCCACGGACGCAGGTGGGCGGGCTGCTCTTCACCGCTATTCATGCTGAAGTCGATGGTGCCTGCGCGGCTCTTGCGCGGCCAGCGCCAGCCGCAGAAGGCGAGGATGGCTGCGTGCAGCGCGAACATCATGCCCATGATGTGCACGAAGTTGATGCCGGTTTTCTTGTCGATACCGAAACCGATCACCAGCACGCCGTATAGCACCACGTGCAGGACCAGCACCAGGCGGGCGCTCCAGCCCGGTACGCGCGGCAGGAAGAAGCCGGCCAGCACGATGGCGATGATCGGGATGTTGTAAAAGCCGGTCACGCGGCGGATTAGCAGGTAGATGCCGTCCGGTGCGTACAGCATCAGCGGGGCGATGATCATCGAGATCACGGCAAAGCCGGTACCGACCCACTTGCCGACACGCACCAGTTCGGCGTCGGTGGCTTTGGGGCGGAAGGCGCGGTGCCAGTCCATCGCGAACAGGGTGGCCGTGCTGTTGACGATGGAGTTGAAGTGGCTGATCACGGTGCCGAAGAAGGCCGCGACGAAGAAGCCCAGCAGCCACCAAGGCATTACCAGCTTGATCAGCGCGGGGTAGGCGAGGTCAGGCTTCGGCAGCTTGTCGCCGATCAGGTGGAAGGCGATCACGCCCGGCACCAGCATCACCAGCGGCACCAGGATCTTGACGAAACCGGTCAGCAGCACACCCTTCTGGCCTTCGGCCAGGTCTTTGGCGGCCAGCGTGCGCTGGATGGTGGCCTGGTTGGTACACCAGTAGAACAGGTTGGCGAACACCATGCCGGTAAACAGCGTGCCGAACGGGATGCGGCTGGTCTCGTCGCCGACCGCGTTGAGCTTCTCGGGCTGGTTGATCACCAGATGGTCGATACCGGCGGAGAGCGAGCCGTCACCCAGCGCGATCAGGCCGAGGATGGGCACCGACAGGCTGGCGATCAGCAGCACCACGCCGTTGATAGTGTCGGAAATGGCGACGGCGCGCAGGCCGCCCAGTACCGCGTACGCGGCGCCCACGCCACCCATCACCCAGACCAGGATCCAGATCATGGCATCGTGGCCGACGCCAAGCGCTGCGTGGATGCCGAAAACTTCGTCCAGCGAGAGCGCACCCAGGTACAGCGCAACCGGGTTGGCGACCAGCGTGTAGCCGATGATGAACATCGCGCTGACGATGCGCCGCGTGGTGGCGTCGTAGCGGCTTTCCAGGTACTCGGGGAGGGTGGTGAAGCCGCCCTTCAGGTAACGCGGCAGGAAGAACATGGCCAGCATGATGGTCGCCAGCGCCGCGGTGCTCTCCCAGGCCATCGAGCTGAGGTTGTCCGCGTAGGACTGCCCGTTCAGCCCGACCAGCTGCTCGGCGGAGAGGTTGGTCAGCAGCATCGAGCCGCAGATGAACCAGCCGGTCAGGCCACGCCCGGCCATGAAGTAGCCGGCCGCGCCGCTGTCGTGCGCTTTCGAGGTGAGGCGCGAGGATACCCACGCTACACCTAGCGTGAAGAGCAGGAAGGTCGCTAGCGCAAACATGGATTCAGTCATGTGGTCTCCCGGTAGTCAGTCGGTGTGCCTTGAAATCGTAGCGCAATGATATGTGCGCACCCCCGTGCTGTCGATCAAATATTAAAGAAAACTGATTTTAATTGCGCCAAGTCAAATAACTTAGCCGATGGATAACGCCAACCGGCTCTCGTGTCTGATCTGCAAGGGTATTTGTCATTTGCAAGCGTGCAGGTGGTTGATGCGTATAGGTAATTACATATGTGTACAGAGTGTGGGGCAGTGACTTTTGCTTCTCATGCAGCATGATTTGCGCGAGTTTTCATGATCTTGATCAATAAATGCGCGGCCGTCTCTTGTTCGTCCTATCTCACAGCGCTACGATGCTCGCCACAGTGACGGCAGGACCGAGGCGATGTCGCCGATGACCCGGCTGTTCCAACCTTTTCTACAATCCCGACCGGGCTGTCGCGGTGCTGGCGCGCCGCAAAGCCTCTGGAGACCCGCATGAGTGCCCATGCAGCAACGATGGACGACAAGATGACCGCGCCCGCGGCCGAGAAGGCAGGCAACGGCCGCCTGCCTTTCAAGGAGAAGTTTGCCTACGGGGTGGGTGACTTCGGCTACAACTTCATTCTCGACATCACCACGCTCTACCTGCTCAAGTTCCTGACCGACGTCGCAGGCATCCACGCGGCTTGGGCTGGTGTGATCTTCCTGGTGGCCAAGGTGTTTACCGGTTTCACCGACCTGGGTACCGGCATGCTGCTCGACGCGCGCCACAAGTTCGGCCCGCGTGGCAAGTTCCGTCCCTTCCTGCTGTGGACGACCATTCCGCTCTTTATCCTGAACTGCCTGCTGTTCTGGAACTTCGAAGCGCTGGGCGCGACGGCGAAGACCATCCTCTTCATCGTCTGCTTCATGGGTTTCGGCCTGTTCTTCAGTCTGGGCAACGCGACCTACGGCGCGATGGTGCCGGCGATGACCACCAATGTGCAGGACCGTGCCGAGCTGGCCGCCTGGCGTCAGGGTGGTGCCAACACCGGTCTCTTGCTGTGCACGGTCGGCTTCATGCCGCTGGTGCTGATGTTCGATAGCCAGGCCACCGGCTACATCGTCGCCGCCATCGTGTACACCGGTATCGGTTGCCTGGCCGCGATCTACTGCTACAAGAACGTCAAGGAGCGCCACCTGGTCGCGCCGCCGGCACCGGTCGAGGGCAAGAGCCAGACCAAGGAAGGCATCCGCGCGGTCATGCAGAACAAGCCGTTGCTGGTGCTGGCGATCGCCAACCTGCTGACGCTGTCCGCATTCAACGTCAAGCTGTCGGTGCAGGTGTTCTACGCACAGTACGTGCTGGGCGACGTGTCGATGGTGTCCTACATGTCCTTCGTGTCGATGGGCTGTATCTACGTCGGCGTGCTGATGGTGCCGTCGATGGTGCGTCGCTTCGGCAAGAAGGCGGTTTACCTGACCGGCCTCGCGCTGTGGGCGGCGGGCGACATCTTCAACCTGTTCTTCGGCGGTAGCGTGATGAGCTACGTCGTGTTCACCTCGCTGGCCTTCTTCGGCTCCGCCTTCGTCAACAGCCTGAACTGGGCGTTCGTGTCCGACTGCGTCGAATACGGCGAGTGGAAGACCAACGTGCGTACCGAAGGCCTGGTCTACTGCGGCATGACCTTCTTCCGCAAGTGCTCGCAGGCGATCGCCGGCTTTATCCCGGGCTTCGCGCTGGCCATGGTCGGTTACATGCCCAACGTCGAGCAGACCGCCGAAGCTAAGGCAGGTATCACCGGCCTGATCTTCATCTACCCGGCTTCGCTCGCCATCGTGACTGCGCTGGTGATCGGCTTCTTCTTCACGCTGAACGACACCTTCTACAAGAAGATCGTCGCGGACCTGGAAGCGCGCCGCGCCGCCAAGGCCTGAAATAGCTGACAGGGGTACGGGCAGGCTGACCGGCTTGCCCGGATCCGGACACGACCCTGCCGGCCTCTGCCGGCAGGGTCTTTTACATGGAATGCACAAGATGGCGAAAATCGATTTCAGGCTGGCCACCGCGGCAGACGCGCACGTGCTGGCCGAACTGCACCTGGCGAGCTGGCGGGTCTGTTACGGCCACCTGCTCAACGCGCGCTACCTCGAGAGCCGCGCTGCGCTGGATGAGCGGCTGGCGTTCTGGCGACAGCAACTGGCCGACGTGGGCAAGCGCATCGAGGTCGGTGTCTGCGCCGGGCAGGTGGTGGCCATGTGCCACGCCGACGCGCAGGCCGACGCCACCGGCGAGGTCTTCATCGACAACCTGCACGTGTTGCCGGCCTTTCAGGGGCAGGGGCTGGGCCAACGGCTGATGGCCCGCCAACTGGACGCTGTCGAGCAGCAGGGCGGATGCAGCCGGGTCGCGCTGACGGTGGTGGAAGGCAACTTGCCGGCGCGCGGCTTCTACCGCGCCAAGGGCGGGGTCGAAGAGCCGCATGGCGAGCACCGCTACGGCGACGGCAGCGTGCTTCCCTTGCTGCGAGTGGTGTGGGACGACCCGGCGGCGATGCGCGCCAAGGTGGCCCGGGCCGCAGCCTGAAGCCGGCTGGCTGTCGTTTACAGGAAGGCGCCGTGCCCCCTTGCGGGAGACGGCGCTTTTGTATGTAGCCGGCGGCTATGGCTGGGTGAACGTGGGGCTCGCTTGCCGCTCAAGTGCGCTTGCGGTGCCGCGTACCGTCCGTCTGGGCAAGGAAAAGCCCGCTAGGTGCGGGCTTTTCCGGAAAGGCGATTGCGCGTCTGGCGACGGGGGGGCATGGCTGCCGGGGCACCCACGCCGGCCTCGCTGCCCCTTATTACATAATGCGGGTGGTCGCGCGGGGGATCAGCTCAAAGCCGACGTCGACGGCGTGGTCCGGCCACGCCTCCTGCGGGGCCTCGCAGCGCTCGATCAGTCCCTGCATCAGCTGGCTGCCGATCTGCCAGCGGTGCGGGCGGATGGTAGTCAGCGGCGGGTTGCTGCATTCCGCGAAGTCCAGGTCGCCGTAGCCGATGACCGACAGGCGCTCCGGCACGCGGATGCCGCGGCGTTGCGCCTCGAACAGGACGCCCAGCGCCAGCCAGTCGTTGGAGCAGATCACGCCGTCGATCGACTTGTTGGCCGCCAGGGCACTGGCGATCGCCGTGCCTGCGCCCTGCACCAGGTGCTCGGTGGTCGGCGGGATATTGATGACCAGGGGTGCGTGCAGGCCGGCGGCCTTGACCGCTTCGACATAAGCGTCCGCGCGCACGCGGGCTCGGTGGTCGCAGTTCAGGCGCACCCCCAGATAGACCACATGCTTGCAGCCGCCCTCGTACAGGTGTTCGAGGGCGCTCTGGCCGAGGTCCGTGTGGTCGAAACCGACCTGCAGGCCCAGATGCGGCGTGCCAAGTTCCCACATCTGTCCGACCGGGATACCGGCGGCCTTGAGCATGCCGATGGTGCGCTCGTTCTGGTGGCAACCGGTCAGCACCATCGCGGCCGGGGACCATTCCAGGAAGGTCCTGACCAGCTCTTCCTCGCGTTCGGGGTTGAAGTCGGAATTGCCAAGCAGCAGGTTGTAGCCGGCCTTTTCTGCCACTTCCTGCATGGCCTCGACCGAGCGTGCGAAAAAGCTGTTGGAAATCGTCGGGATGATCACGGCGATGGTGCGGCTCTTGGCGGCTGCCAGGCTGCCAGCCAGCCGGTTGGGGACGTAGTGCAGCGTTTCGATCGCCTGCCTGACCTTGTCGCGCAGTTTGTCAGAGACGGCTTCCGGCTTGCGCAGGTACAGCGATACGGTGCTGGGTGAGACGTCGGCCAGTTTGGCGACGTCCAGCATGGTGGTGCGTTGCGTACCCCGACGGCTGCGCTGGCGGGGTTTGATATTCGGAAATTCCACGGCGTTCATATCAAAAATTCGAATAATTGGGCGAGATTATAGCGCCAACGACCGGCAGTGTGCTGCCGGCCGTTGGCGCTTCCAAAAATGTGCAAAGGTGCGGTACACGCGCCTTGGGGGGATGCCTGGCGCACCGCGGTGACCGCCGTGCGCCTTGTCGCAACCGCTTACTGGAACATCAGGCCGGCATCGACCACGAAGTTCTGGCCGGTGCAACCGCGGCTCTCGTCGGAGGCGAGGAACAGCGCGAGGCGCGCGCAGTCGGACGCGTCGAGGCGGAACTTCAGCATCTGCTGGTCGATGAACAGCTGGCTGGCCTTCTCGAAGCCTTCCGGGTTACCGGCCCACATCGCGTCCTGGCGGGCGGTGCGGATCGCGCCGGGCACCAGCGAATTGACGCGGATGTTCTTCACGCCCAGTTCGCGTGCCATGGTGCGGGTCATGCCGTTGATCGCGGCTTTTGGCGTGGTGTAGCACACCATGCCCGGACGGCCGCGCATCCACGAGATCGAGCCCATGTTGATGATCACGCCGCCGCCGTTCTTTTCCATCACCGGCACCACGGCCTGCGCGGCGAAGAACTGGTGGCGCAGGTTGGTGTTGAAGCGCTCGTCCCAGTACTCGGGGGTGACGTCCATCATGTCGTGGCGGTCGTCGCGCGCGGCGTTGTTGAACAGCGCGTCGATGCGGCCCCACTTGTCGGCTACGTTCTTGATGCACGAGCGCAGCAGTTCGATGTCACGTACGTCGCAGAACTGGAAGAAGACGTTTTCGGTGTCGAGTTCGCGCACGAATTGCTCGGCGGTGTCGCGGTCGAAGTCGATGAAGGCGACCTTGGCACCCTGCTGCAGGAAGGCTTCGACGTAGGCCGCGCCGATGCCGGACGCGCCGCCGGAAATGAAGATCACCTTGTCCTTGAGCGAGGAGTACAGGGCCGTTTCGTAGGTTTTCATGCAGGTCTCCCGGCGGATCGAATCGTTCCGCGCATAATGGTTGAATGCGGCAATAATAGCGCTACGAACTTTGTTCTGCAATTGTTTTGGCGGTGCTTTGTGAGTATTTTTAATCATCAATAGCAGCGCTATCAGCACTTCTAATGCGCAAAAAAAGGCGCCCCGAAGGGCGCCAAAAAACTACTTGAATCCGGAAGGCGGGCGGAGTTACAGCGAGGTAAGACCGGCAAACAGCTCCTTCCAAGCACTGTCTGCACGGTAGAACACCGGCGGCTGGCCGATCGGTGCGGGCAGCGTGATGCGCTGGCCGCCGGTGATTTTCTGGCCGGTCCAGGCGTGCACCCAGTCGGTGCCGGCCGGCAGGTAAGTGGTCCACTCGTCGACGCCCGGCTTGTGCACCGGCGCCACCAGCATGTCGGCACCGTACAGGTACTGTTCCTGGTTGGCGTAGGTTTCCGGGTCGTGTTCGAAGTGCAGCATCATCGCGCGCTGGACCGGGTAGCCCTTGGCCGAAGCTTCTTCGACCAGCGACTTCAGGTACGGTACCAGGTGGGTGTACACGCGGGTCATGCGGGCGAAGTGGGCGAGGGTCGCGCCGTCCTGGTCGAACTGGAAGTTCTCGCCCGGGCGGTTGCCTTCGTGGGTGCGCATCACCGGGGTGAACGCGGCCATTTCCACCCAGCGGTCGAACAGTTCCTTGGTACGGCGGTTGCCGAACAGCGAGGTGTAACCGCCGATATCGCTGTGGTGGTAGGCGTTACCCAGCATGCCGGAGGACAGCGCGCCGGAGATCACGGTGACCAGGCCGTCGTGACGGGTAAAGTCCACGCTCTGGTCGCCGGCCCACAGCAGCGGGCAGTAGCGCTGCACGCCGGTGTAGCCTGCGCGCATGAAGAACAGCGCGTCGCCGGTCTGGCCGTTGGCTTCAACCGCTTCGGCGTTGCATTTGGCCCACAGGGTCGGCCACGCGTTGTGCATCAGCTTGGCGTCGACGCCGTTGGACAGGTAGACGTTCTCGGTCGGCAGGTATTCGCCGAAGTCGGCCATCCAGCCCTTGATGCCCATGTTGAGCATGTTTTCGCGGATCACCACGTCCTGGAACCACTTGGAGGCTTCCGGGTTGGTGAAGTCGACGATGCCGCAGTCGAATTCGCCGAAGTCGACCAGCGCGACGTTGCCGTCCTTGTCCAGCGCGAGGTAGCCCTTTTCCTTGGCGACCGGGAACAGCTGGCCGTCGTTGCACAGGTAGGGGTTCACGTAACCGAGGAACTCGATGCCGCGCTCGTTCAGCTCCTTGATCTTCTCCGGCAGGTTCGGGTAGCGGTCCTGGTGGTGTTTCCAGTCCCAGTCCCAGAACAGGCGGGCGCCGAAAGAGGTGACGCGCAGGCCGCACCAGTCTTCGCTCCATACGCCGGAGACCTTGATGCCGTGGTTCAGCGCGTTTTCCATACGGGTGAAGGTGTTCACCTCGCCGCCCTTCAGGCCGAGGATCGCGCCGTTGTACACCCATTCCGGCAGCTTCGGCTGGCGGCCGAACTGGGCGGACAGCTTCTCGACCAGGTCGAGGTAGGTCGCGCCGGTCTTGATCTGCAGCTCGGCCGGGATCGCCCACACTTGCAGTTCATGGAAGTTGTTGTGACGGAAGTCGAAGTCCGCGTAAGCGGTGGTTTCGATGTGCGCCGAGTACTTGCGCGACGACACGAAGGTCGGCTGCGGGTAGTTGGTGTGGTAGTAGTCGCCACCGGCCTTCATCGAGTCGGCCTTGAAGGTGATCTCGGTGCTCTTGTCGCGGCCGACGCCCGGCTCGGAGGTCCACAGCGGGAAGTTGCGGCCACGCAGGTCGAAGTAGGACATCTGTTCGCCGCAGCCCCAGATGTGTTCTTTCTTCTGCGCCGGCAGGCGGATCCAGCAGCGGTTCAGCGACGCGTCGTGCGCTTCGAAGGCGAACTTGAAGTCGTCGCCGTCGATGTGCAGGGTGGCGGTCAGCATCTCCGGCTGGCCAGCGGCGGCGGACAGGTGGATCTTGTCGCCGTCGATGCGGGCGTGGGTCAGCGCGACGCGCGACTCGAGGTAGTCTTCGATGTCGAAGTTGCCGCGGTAGATTTCCATCTTCTCTTCGCCGTGGCCGACGAAGAAGGCCGGCTGGGCGGCGGTGTGGGCAAACAGCAGGGTTTCGTTGTGGCGGATTTCAAAGCCGCCGTCGATGACGATCAGTTGCATTTCAATGCCTCGATAGGGTTGGGCAGCCGGGGCTGCCCGAATGGAAACTTAGTGTGCGCGCAGCTTGACGGACTTGATGGACGCGCAGAAGTCTTCGCGGCCCATGCCGTTATCGATGGCAAAGTTGTACACGCTCTGGCAGTTGAGCACGCCCGGCAGCTTCAGACCCTTGGGCTCGACCATGCGCACCATGCAGTCGATGTCCTTGCCCATGTTCTCCAGCGAGAACGCGGTGGTGTAGTCTTCGGCCTTCAGCGCGTTCAGCTTGCTGGTCAGGTAGAAGTTGCTGGCGCCGCCGTAGGACACTGCGGTCGCGAAGTCTTCGGTGCTGATGCCGAATTCGTGCGCGGCGGTCAGCATTTCGTTGACACCGTTCTGGATCTCGGCAACCAGCACGTTGTGTGCAAGCTTCATCACCAGACCGCGGCCGTTGGCACCGAGGTGGATGATGTTGCAGCCCATGCAGGCGAGAATGTCGCGCACGCGCTCGAAGGAGGCCGCGTCGCCGCCGACGTAGATGCCGAGGGTGCCGTCCTTGGCCGCCGGCACGCTCTTGACCACCGGTGCGTCCAGCATCACGGCGCCGGTCTTGGCGACCTGTTCGGACAGTTCGACCGACACCGCCACGTCGATAGTCGACATGTCGATCAGCACCTGGCCTGCGCGGGCGACCGGCAGCAGTTCGCGGTACACCGCCTGCACATGCTCGGATTTGGGCACCATCGAGACCACCACGTCGCAGGTCTCGCCCACTTCGCGGATCGACGCGGCAGCTTCGGCGCCGGCTTCAACCAGCAGGGCGACCTTGGCCGCGTCCAGGTCGAACACGCGCACCGGGTGGCCGGATTTCTTCACCAGGTTGAGGCTCATCGCCTCGCCCATCAGCCCAAGGCCAATAAAACCGATTTTCATTTGTCTGCTCCTCTATGTGTCCATGTGGACGGCGCCTGCGGCACCGTCCGAATTCATCAGCCGCGGAAAAGCGGTTCGGCACGGCCGGCGACGTTCACGCGGACCGCGAACAGGTTGCCGGACTCGGGGTACTGCGCCAGCTCTTCCTCGCTGCGGTTCTCGCGGCTGGAGGTGATGTAGAGCGTCTTGAGGTCGTCGCCACCGAAGGCGACCATGGTCGGCCAGCGTACCGGCAGGCGGATTTCGTCGACGATCTCGCCGTTTTCCGGGTTGATGCGCAGCACGCGGCCGCCGTCGAACATCGCCGTCCAGTAGTAGCCTTCGCTGTCGAAGGCCGCGCCGTCCGGGCGGCCGCCGGTGCCGCGCTCGAATTCGCGCAGCGTCTCGCGCTCCCCCGGGTTGCCCGCTTCGTCCAGCGGGTAGCGGTACAGGATGTGGTTGGGGGTGTCGGTGTGGAACATCCAGCGGCCGTCCGGGCTGAAGCCCAGGCCGTTGGAGACCAGCACGTCGCCGCCCATCACTTCGCTCTCACCGGTCGGCTTGACGCGGACCAGCTTGCCGCCCTTGTGGTCGCGCGGCTCCCAGATGGTGCCGGCCCAGAAGTTGCCGAGAAGGTCGACGTGGCCGTCGTTGAAGCGGCTCTTCGAGGTATCGGTCGGGTTGTCGCCGACCTGCTTTTCGATGTTGCCGTCGGCGTCGGTCAGGAAGATGCCGTTGCGCAGCGCGACGATGAAGCCGCCCTGTTCGCGCAGGCCGAAGCAGCCGATATGGGCGGGCATGGCCATCACGCGGTTTTCGCCGGTGGCCGGGTCGAATCGGTTGAGGGCCGGGGCCAGGATGTCGACCCAGTACAGGACCTGCTCGCGCGCCGACCAGATCGGGCATTCACCCAGGTGGGCCTGCGCGGCGAGGGCGGTTTGAACCTCGTAAGTCATCGGGTAATCCTTTCGATGCTCAGGTGCATCAGTACCTCGTAGCTTGCGCCGGGCGCCACGTGCTTGATGCCGTGTGCGCCGGGCGCTTGCATATTGATGGCGTTGTTGGCGTGGCTGACCGGCTCGACGGCGATGAAGTCGGCGTCCTGCGGGGTGAACACCACCAAGTGTTCCAGCGCCGGGCTTGCCTGCAGGCGCACGGCGAGTCCTTTGCCCGGCCACGCGATGCGCGCTTCGCGTTGCCAGCGGGCAAAGCAGTTGTCGAGGCCGGGTGCGCCAACCGGGCGCGCTGCGCGGTAGTCCCACGCCGCCGGAACCTCGACGCGCTCGCTGGGCAAGGCGCGTTCGTCCATCAGCCAGACTTCGGCAGCGCTGAAGGACAGCTCGGCGTCTTCATGGCGCGGGAAATACGGGTGCCAGCCCAGCCCCACCGGCACGCTCTCGTCCGAGAGATTGTGGTAGCTGAGGGTCACGGTCAGCCCTTCGGCTTCCAGCGCGAAGTGCTGGCGGGCGTCGAAGGCCCACGGCCAGTCGGCCGCGGCGGCGGCGTCGTCGACTCGGTGCTGCAACAGCAAGGTCGCCTCGTGCGCCGAATGATCGGCGACGGTCCACGCACGCTGCCAGCCCAGGCCGTGCAGCGGGTGCGGGTGGTCGCCGAAGTTGCGGCGCAGCGCCACATCGCGTCCGGCGTGGCCGAAGCGGCCGTCTGCGATGCGGTTGGAGTAGGGGACCAGCGGATAGCTGGCCATCTTGCGCACGGTCGCCTCGCCGTTCCACGGCCGCAACAGCGCCGTGCCGGCGCAGCTGAAACCGGCCAGCGCGCCGCCGAGCGACGGGCACAGGCTGGCTTCCAGCTCGCCGTGTTTGAGGTGGATCAGCTCGCTGGTCATGGACTTAGTACACGCCGCCTGCAGCTTGCTGGGCTGCGACGCCGCGCACGGCGGCGATCTGTTCCTTGGCGCGGGCGAGCATCATGCTCATGTCGGAGCCGATGGCGACAAAGTCGTAGCCCAGCTCGATCGCCCAACGCACCATTTCCGGGTTGCCCAGCACGATGCCGCACGGCTTGCCTGCCGCGTGCACGGCGTCGACACCGGCTTTCAGCGCGTGGCGCACGTCGTCGTTGGCGATGTTGCCCAGGTGGCCCATATTGGCCGACAGGTCGCCCGGGCCGATGAAGATGGCGTCAACGCCTTCGACCGCTGCGATCTCGGGGATGTTGGCCAGCGCTTCCGGCGTTTCGATCTGCATGATGGTGCACACGCTGTCGTTGGCCAGTTGCAGGTAGTTGCCGATCGCGCCGTAACGGCTGGCACGGTGCACGGCCGCGCAACCGCGGGTGCCGCCGTTGCCGTTGAGCGGGTAACGGGTCGAGGCGACCGCGCTCTTCGCTTCTTCGGCATTCTGGATGAACGGGAACATCAGGGTGGTGGCGCCGCCGTCGAGCACGCGCTTGACCAGCACCGCGTCGTTCCACGGCAGTCGGACCACGACCTGGCCGCCCTTGGTCGGCGTGCCTTCCAGCGCGCGCATGATGGTCACCGCGTCGGCCGAGTCAACCGGCACGTGCTCCATGTCCAGCACCAGGAAGTCGAAACCGACGAAGCCGAGCGCTTCGGAAACCTGAGCGCTGTGGGTCATCATCCAGGTGCCCAGCGGTACCGGCTTGCGGCGTGCCTGCATCCATTCCTTGAACGCGTTGTGCGGAAAAGTCATCTTGTTCTCCTGGATCAGAAAATGTCGGGTTCGCGCACGGCAACCGGCGACTGCAGGAAGTCGAAGTCGCAGCCTTCGTCGGCCTGGGTCACGTGCTGCTGGTAGAGCGCGGCGAACGAGCGTGCGTACTGGTGATGGACCGGCTTGAATTCGGCGCGGCGGCGTTCCAGCTCTTCGTCGTCGACGATCATGTTGAGCTTGCCTGCGGCGATATCCAGCTCGATCAGGTCACCGGTGCGCACCAGCGCCAGCGGGCCGCCGACGGCCGCTTCCGGCGTCACGTGCAGGATGCAGCTGCCGTAGTGGGTGCCGCTCATGCGTGCGTCGGTCATGCGCACCATGTCGCGCACGCCTTTTTCCAGCAGCTTCTTCGGGATCGGCAGGTTGCCCCACTCCGGCATGCCCGGCGCGCCGACCGGACCTGCGTTGCGCAGGATCACCACGGTGTCTTCAGTGACGTCGAGGTTCGGGTCGTCGATGCGGTCGGACAGCTCCTGATGGGTGTCAAAGACCAGTGCCGGGCCGACGTGCTTGCGGAATTTTGGGTTGGCGGCGGACGATTTCATCACGGCGCCGCGCGGGGCAAGGTTGCCGCGCAGCACGGCCAGCGTCGCGCCTTTTTCCAGCGGGACCACCGGGTTGTCCAGGCCGCGGATCGTTTCGTCGTCGTAGCACTCGGCGTTGGCCAGCAGTTCTTTCAGCGGCTTGCCAGAAACGCCGGCGCAGTCGGTGTGCAGGAATTGCTCGATCTTCTTCATCTGGGCGAGCAGGCCGCCACCGAAGAAGAAGTCTTCCATCAGCTTGTCGCCGGACGGGAACAGGTTGGCCAGCACCGGCACCTTGGTCGCCATGTCGGCCATGTCGTCCAGCGTCAGCTCGACGCCGGCGCGGCGGGCCATCGCGATCAGGTGGATGGCGGCGTTGGTCGAACCGCCGATCGCCATGTATACGGCGACGCCGTTCAGGAAGTGCTCGCGGGTCAGCCACTTGGACGGCTTGAGGTCTTCCCAAACCATCTCGACGATGCGGGTGCCGCAGGCGGAAGCCATTTGTGGGTGGCGGCTGTCGGCAGCCGGGATGCTGGACGCGCCCGGCAGCATGAAGCCGATCGCGTCGGCGATCGAGGTCATGGTCGACGCGGTGCCCATGGTGTTGCAGGTGCCGATCGAGCGGGTCATCGCACCTTCAAGGTCGATCCAGTCGTGCTGGGTGATGTTGCCCAGACGCAGCTCGTCCCAGTATTTCTTGGTGTGGGTGCCGGCACCGGTGGTGGTGCCGCGCCACTTGCCGTTGGACATCGGGCCGGCCGGGCAGAATAGCATCGGGATGTCCATGCTGATGGCGCCCATCAGCATGGCCGGGGTCGACTTGTCGCAGCCGCCGAGCAGCACCGCGCCGTCGATCGGGTGCGAGCGCAGCAACTCTTCGGTTTCCATCGCCAGGAAGTTGCGGTACAGCATGGTGGTCGGCTTGACCAGTACTTCGCCGACCGACAGCGCCGGCAGCTCGACCGGGTAGCCGCCGGCAGCCCACACCGCACGCTTGACGGCCTCGGCACGCTCGCGCAGGTGCGAGTGGCAAGGGGAGAGGTCGCTCCAGGTATTGATGATGCCGATCACCGGCTTGTTCATGAATTCTTCGCGGCGCATGCCCATCTGCTGGGTGCGCTGGCGGTGGGCAAACGCACGGATGCTGTTGGGGGCATACCAGCGCTGGCTGCGCAGTTCGCTCAGGGCCTTCTTTTCCGACATGGCAACAGTTCCTCGTGAATTTTTCGCAGCGTTGCGATTTGTCTGCGGATGTACGGATAATAGCGCTGCGAAGAATTGGCGGCAAGCTTTTCGTAGTGCAAACTCGCAATTTTGTCCGGCGGGTTCCGGGCAAAAAAACGGCAGCGGGAAACCCCGCTGCCCAATGCGCAACATCACGGATTACGGTCGGACGCTTACAGCGGGATCTTGACCCCGGCGCGCACCCAGACGCGGTTGACTTCCTGGCCATTCTTGTCGCCCTTGTCGACGTAGCGGACGTCGAAGTACGGCGTGAAGTGTTTGCTGACCGAAACGAAACGGCTCTGCAGGCCCAGTTCGAACATGTCGTCACCCGCGAACTTGTTGAAGTCGGGGCCCGACACGCGCTTGGTGTATTCGGGGTTGACCGAGAAATGCACGTGGTCGTTGGCTTTCCAGGTCGCCCACACCGAGAAGTTGTGCGCCTTGACCTTTTCGTTGGCCGAATTGGTGTCGATGTGCCCCTGCTGGTAGCGGTAGCGCGGGCTGACCGACAGCGTGTCGCTGAGCTGCCAGTTCAACTGCAGGTAGGGTCGGGTTTCCGAACCGTCGCGGTTCCAAACTTGCGCGACGCCAGGCACCAGTGCCAGTTTGTCGCTGAGCTTGTAGCTGTAGTAGACGGCGGCTTCGTTGTCGCCGGCCGTGAAGCTGTCCAGCCCTTCATCGGACTTGCTGCTGTTGCTCGAGGTCACCTCGAGCCAGCCGCCGACGCCGGAACTCCACTGGTGGCCGATCAGTGCGCGGGAGAACCACTTGTCCATGCCTGTGTCGTATCCGGTGCGCAGGTCGAGTTCGGCGGCGCCAGCGCCGGCGCAGGTAATGGTCAGCAAGGTGGCGATCAGGGTCTTCTGCATGCGATGTTCCTTCCTCTATTTGTGTATGCCTGAAAATAATAGCGCTATTATTATTTTGAAACGCAGCGCTAGCAATTGTTAATTTGCATTGCGCGGCGCAGAATTCCTCAATGCTTGATTTGCATCAATATTCTGCGTTGATTAAAAACTGTTTCCTTTAATGACTGGAGCCGCCTTTGCTTTCGCTTCCCTTACTGCCGTCCGCGCTGCTGACGCTGTCGGTCGCCGCGGCGGCTTACCTGCAGGCGCTGACCGGCTTCGCGTTCGGGCTGGTGCTGCTGGCGCTGTCGGTGCAACTGGGCGTGCTGCCGATCAGCGACGCGTCGCAACTGGTCAACTGCCTGACCCTGTTCGGCGCATTGGTGCTGCTCGGCAGGGGGCAGTTGACGCCGCACTGGCGCCTGCTGGCGTGGGGGCTATTGCCGGCGCTGCCGATGGTGCCGGTCGGCTTGTGGTTGCTGGGGGTGATGTCAGGGGACGCGGTGTACTGGCTGGGCAAGGTGCTGGGGGGGATCATCGTGCTTAGCAGCGCGCTGATGCTGTGGCCACCGCGGTTGTCTGTGCTGGCCGGGACCCGTTGGCTCAGAGTAAGCGCGGGTGCCTTGTCCGGGCTGATGGGCGGCATGTTCGCGACAGCCGGGCCGCCTCTGGTGCTGCTTTTCTACCAACTGGGGCTGCCAGCTGCCCGGGTGCGCGATACCTTGCTGCTGGTGTTTGCGGGCGCGGGCCTGCTGCGCTTGCTGGTCGCCGTGCCGACCGGCGCCTTCAACGCCGGCCTGTTGCCGGTGACCCTGATGATGCTGCCGGTTTACTGGCTGGCCAACCGGTTGGGGGCACGGACGGTTGCGCGTGTCGACACCGCATGGCTGCGCCGTCTGGTCGCCATGTTGCTGCTGGCCAGCGGTCTGGCGATGCTGGTTTGAGGGCTCAGTGGTGTGGGCCGATGCTGGAGAGGTCGGCCAACAGGATGTTCAGCGCGTTGGACGAGAGCTTGAGTTCAAGCAGTGAAAGCAACAAGGAGAGCAGCATCAGCGCGATGCTGCTGCCGAAGCTGTAGTAGCCGGCGAGCGGCCAGCCGAGCAGGATGCTGAACAAGGCCAGCACACAGCACACCAGTGCGGCCATGCAGCACAACTGCATGTGCTGGGTCAGCCGCAGCCGGCGGCGCAGGCAGCCGATCTGCAGCATCAGCTTCGGCTCCGGGTCCTGCCGGTAGTCCTTGCACAGGTTGCGGATCACGCCGGCCAGCGCGAGAAAGCGGTTGGTGTAGGCGAGCAGCAGCATGCACAGGGCGGGAAACAGCAGGCCGGGCGTGGCAAGTTCCATGGTGGGCGGGGAGCGTTCGTTTTCTGGAGGTTCTTGGGGTAGCGCCCGATTGTAGCGCTGCGATTTTGTCTTAGGAAGCGTTCCGCACGGTTTGTATGCTCAGTCTGCTGCTGCCTGCGTGGCTGACGGCAGGTGTAGCGCGATGTTGGCAGATGTTTGAGATTTGCGTATTGCAATGTAATATCTCCGCCTAAATAACCATGTCTAAGAAGTGGTATCCCGCGCCAGTGGGCCGCTTCTGTTGGAAGGCTTGCCATGGATTCCTTGCTGGCTTTATGGCGGGCGCTCGACGCGCATGCGATCGTCAGTGTGACCGACCTTGCGGGCAATATCCTCGAGGTCAACGACAAGTTCTGCGAAGTCAGCGGCTACCCGCGCGAGGCGCTGATCGGGCGCAACCACCGGCTGCTAAAGTCCGGCGTGCACGATGCGGCCTTCTATCAGGCGATGTGGGCAACCATCAGCGCCGGCGAGAGCTGGCAGGGCGAGGTGTGCAACCGCCGGCTCGACGGCTCGCTTTATTGGGTGCGCTCGACCATCACGCCGATTCCCGGTGCCGATGGCCTGCCCGAGCGCTATATCTCGATCCGGACCGATATCACCCCGCTTTACGAGGCCGAGCGCTCCGCGCGTCTTGCGGTAGAGCAGCTTTCGGCGACGCTGAGTGCGATTCCAGACACCCTGATCGAACTGGACGAGGACGGCCGTTTCCTGCGGATCGGCCATGGCGCCGAATGCCACGACGGACCGGTATTCTGTTGCCAGCTACTTGGCCGCAACATCGACGAGGCCTTCGATACGGTCTCGGCTGGCCAGCTACGCGTGGCGCTGGCCGAGGCGATCGGCAGCGGGCAGTGCAGTGACCTGCCGCTGTGGATTCGCGTCGACGGGCGGCAGCATTTTTTCGAGCTGTCCGGTTCTCGCTTGCCCGACGCGGACGGCAAGCGACGCTGCCTGCTGGTGGTCCACGACGCCACGCGGCGCAAGAACCTGGAAACGCACTTTGCCTTCGCCATCGACGGTGCGGGCGAAGGGGTATGGGACCTGAACCTGTCGAGCGGGCAAGTGCAGTTTTCCGGCCACTACGAAGCGATGCTGGGCTACGCGCAGGGCGAACTCGCGCCGAACCTCGACTCCTGGCTGGCGATGCTCCATCCCAACGACAGGCTGGGCACGCAAACGGCTTTCTTTAGCTATCTGGCCGGACAACAAAACACCTACTCTGTCGAATTCCGCCTGCAACACAAGGCTGGTCATTACATCTGGATCCACAGTCGTGGCACCATCGTCGAGTGCGGCGCGGATGGTGCACCTTTGCGCGTGATCGGCCTGCATGCCGATATCTCGGCCCGCAAGCGAACTGAGGAAGCGCTGCAGCTGTTCCGCCGTCTGGTCGAGGGTAGCGGTCAGGCGATCCGCGTGGCGGACGCCGCGCACCGCATTGTCTACGTCAACCCCGCGTACGAGCGCATGGTCGGCATGCGTGGTGAAGATGTGCTCGGCCGGCGTTTCGACTGTATCGCCACCTCGGAGGCATCGGCTACCGTATTTCCCCAGATTGTCGCCGCAGTCGAAGCTGGAGGCAGCTGGCAGGGGCTGGCTCCGTTGCGCCGCGCCGACGGCAGTACATTCTTTAGTCTGAGCAATGTCCAGCCTATCCGCGACGCACACGACGGTTCCTTGCTCTACAGCTTCAACACCTTTACCGACCACAGCGAGGAGCTCGCGCGCAGCCAGGAGTTGGAGGCCGCGCTGGAACAGGCCAACGCGGCCAACCTGGCCAAGTCGAACTTCCTCTCCAGCATGAGCCACGAGTTGCGCACGCCGCTGAATGCGGTGATCGGCTTCGCGCAGATGCTCGAATTTGACGAGGCACTCGACACCGACCAGCAGGACAACGTCGCCGAGATCCTCAAGGCTGGCCGTCACCTGCTCGCGCTGATCAACGAGGTGCTGGACCTTGCCAAGATCGAGGCGGGTCGCGTCGAGCTCTCCCCGGAACCGGTCGACGCGCGCGAACTCATCGACGAGTGCGTGCAACTGGTATTGCCGCTGGCGCACGCGCGCGGCATCACGCTGGCGCCCAGCGTGGTGTCCGGCGCCATGCAGGGCGACCGCGTCCGTCTCAAGCAGGTGCTGCTCAACCTGCTCTCCAACGCGATCAAGTACAACCGCGATGGAGGAAGCGTGCGGCTGGCGAGCCGGGTGCAAGACGGCCGGCTGACGCTGGAAGTGACCGACACCGGCCCGGGCATCCCGGCCGCCAAGTTGGGTGGCCTGTTCGAGCCCTTCAACCGGCTGGGCGCCGAAAACAGCGCGATCGAGGGCTCCGGTATCGGCCTGAGTATCTGCAAGCGGCTGGTCGAGCTGATGGGCGGCGAGATTGGCGCGAGCAGCGAAGAGGGGATCGGCAGTCGTTTCCATTTCAGCCTGCCGCTCGCCGACGCCGCTGGGGCCAGCCATGTGGCGGTCAGTGCCCAGCTGGGCGGGCAGGGGACGGCGCGTGTGCAGCAACGGGTGCTCTATGTCGACGACAACCCGGCCAACCTCAAGCTGGTCGGCCAACTGTTCGCGCGGCGGCGGCCGGTCGACTTTTCGAGCGCGCAAGATGCCCGGCAGGGGCTGGCGCTCGCGTTGGAGGTACGGCCAGACCTGATCCTGCTCGACGTCAACATGCCGCAGATGGATGGCTACCAGTTGCTGGACATCCTGCGCGCCGAGCGCTCGTTGCGGGGCGTGCCGGTAGTCGCCGTCACCGCCAACGCGATGCCGCGCGATATAGAGCGCGGGCTCGCCGCCGGTTTTGCCGCCTACCTGACCAAACCGCTCGATATCCCACTGTTCCTGGCGACCGTCGACCGCCTGCTCGCAGAGCCGGCTGGCAGAGTCGAGACCATCGCATGACCGGACCTAACCACCAGAGCGCCCGCATCCTCGCCATCGACGACGAGCCGGCCAACCTGAAACTGCTGTCCAAGATGCTCGCAGGCCAAGGCTACGAGGCCCCGCAACTGGTACAGGACGCGCGTGAGGTGCTCACCGCCTACCAGACGCAGCGGCCAGACCTGATCCTGCTCGATCTGAACATGCCGCATCTGGACGGCTTCGAGGTGATGGCCGCGCTACGCGCGCTGGACGACCCGCTGCTGCCGCCCATCGTGGTGCTGACCGCACAAAACGGGCGCGAGTGGCAGTTGAGGGCGCTTGCCGCCGGCGCACGTGACTTCATCTGCAAGCCGTTCGACCGCAGCGAACTGTTGATGCGCGTGCGCAACATGCTCGACGCGCAGCTTGCGCACCGGCTGCTGCACGAGCACCGGCAGCAACTGGAGGCGGAAGTCGCCGCGCGTACGCGCGAGCTAGCCCAGTCGCGCGTGCAGATCGTCCAGCGGCTCGGCCGCGCCGCCGAGTTCCGCGACAACGAGACCGGCCAGCATGTGCTGAGGATGAGCGAGGTTGCCACGATCATCGCCCGTTCGCTGGGCTGGAACGAGGCGCAGTGCGAGCTGATCCTGCACGCGAGCCCGATGCACGATATCGGCAAGATCGGCATTTCCGACCTGATCCTGCTTAAGCCCGGGCGACTGGACAACGAGGAGATGCGCGTGATGCGCACGCACTCGGCGATCGGCGCACAGATCCTCGAAGGCAGCTGCGACCCGCTGCTGCAGATGGCGTGCCGCATCGCGCGCTCGCACCACGAGAAGTGGGACGGCAGCGGCTACCCGGATGGGCTTGCCGGCGAGGCGATCCCGCTGGAGGCGCGCATCTGCGCGGTGGCCGACGTGTTCGACGCGCTGGTGTCGGTGCGTCCCTACAAGCGGGTGTGGCACATTGAGGAGGCGCTCGCGCTGATCGAGCGCGAGGCCGGCCATCACTTCGATCCGCAGGTGGTCGAGCATTTTCTCGCCAATCTCGACGCGATCCTCGAGGTTCACCGCCGTCACCGCGAGCCGGAATGACGGCCCGTCCGCTGCCTTGGCGAGCCGGTGGCAGCTCACTGCAGGCCTTCCCGTCTGCCGCAAGGATTGAGCGCGCGGCGCGGCCTGCGTAAAATCGCGCGCCTTAAGTCACTGTCGTCGCGAGGCCTCGCCATGTATCCCGCCCGTTTTGTCGTCGTTCGCCTGTTGCCGGGCGAGGAACTGCTCTCGGCGCTCGCCGGCCGTCTGGCCGGGCAGGGCGTGGCCGCCGGCTGGATCGCCGGCGTGGTCGGCAGTCTGAGCGTCGCCGCGCTGCGCTTCGCCGGGCGTCCGGACACCACCTGCCTCTGCGACGCGTTCGAGATCGTCTCGCTGTGCGGCACGCTCGACGCGGACGGCGGCCACCTGCACATGACCGTCGCCGACCCGCAAGGCACGGTGCTGGGCGGCCATGTGATGCCAGGCTCGGTGGTGCGCACCACCTGCGAGCTGGTGGTCGGCGTGCTCGAAGGCGTTGCCTTCGGCCGCGAACCTTGCCCGCTGTCGGGCTACGATGAACTCGTCATCCTCCCTCAACCAGACCGGAAAGACTCCGCGCAATGAACCCACTGTTCTCCACCCGCACGCTGACGCTGATGTCGGCGGGCATCGCCTTCAATATGGTGCTCGGCCAGCTCGCGTCCATGCTCAAGCTGCCGATCTTCCTCGACGCAATCGGCACCTTCGTCGTCGCGCTGTTGGCCGGCCCGCTGGCCGCGCTGGTGACCGGCGTCGCGACCAACCTGATCTGGGGCGTGCTCACCAGCCCGGTCGCCGCCGCGTTCGCGCCGGTGGCCGGCGTGATCGGCCTCGTCGCCGGCCTGTGCGCACGCGCCGGCGGCTTTCGCACGCTGCCGCGCGTGCTGTTGTCTGCCCTGCTGGTGACCGTCGCCGTGGTGGTGGTGGCGACACCGATCCGCGCCTACCTGTTCGGTGGCGCGACCGGCAGCGGTGCCGACTTCTTCGTCGCTTACCTGAACGCAGTCGGCAGCAAGCTGATCGAATCGGTCGCGCTGACCGTGTTCGGCGTCAACCTGGCCGACAAGGTGGTCAGCGCGCTGCTGGCGTGGACGCTGGTGCGCGCCTTGCCCGCCCGCCTGACCGCGACCTTCCCCGCCGCGGCCGCCGTGCGCTAATGCACCCGTTCACCGGCTTCGCGCTGCTGCCGCCCTTGCTGCTCCTGACGCTGCGGCTGGCCGACGCATGGGCGCTGGCCGCGCTGCTGGGCGTCCTGCTGGTGCTGGTGTGTATGGGCGGCGAGCGCGCTGTGCGCTTGCGCCGCTGGGCCCTGTTGATGCTGCCTTTGGCTGCCGGCTTGGTGCTGGTGCACGGGCGCTTCCTGGACAGCCTGATCTTCGGCGCCGACGTCAGCGACCGGATGGCGCGCCTTGATGCCGCCGCCCTGTTGTGGCTGCGTATCGGCTGCCTGATTGCCGGCGCACAAGTCGCGCTGCGTCTGGCGCCGCCGGCGCGCCTGACCCGCGCGCTGTTCGCCAGCCGCCTGCCGCCGAGCGTCGCCTATCTGCTGGCGAGCCCGCTGCTGCTGTCGGCGCAGTTGCGCCGGCGCCTCGCCGAAGTGACCGAGGCGCAGCGCGCGCGCGGGGTCGACCCGGCAGCGCCGTGGCACCAGCGCGCCCGCGCGCTCTTCGCGCTGGCCGGCCCTCTGGTGGTGTGGACGCTGTCGGATGTGGGCGAGCGGGCCAATGCGCTCGACGCGCGCGCGTTCCGCGCCACGGCGCGCCGCACCACGCTGGACGCGCCAGTTTTCACCGCGTGCGACCGCGCGCTGCTCGCCGCTGCGCTGGCGGCCTTCTTGCTGGTCGCCGGGAGCTGGCTATGGCACTGATCCGTTTCGAGCAGGCCAGCCTGACCCGCGCGGGTGCCGAGGCGCCGTGCCTGGCTGGCATCGACTTTGCGCTGACGGCCGGGCAGACGCTGGCAGTGGTCGGCGGCAGCGGCAGCGGCAAGAGCACGCTCGCCGGCTGGCTTGCCGGTTGGGTGCCGCACGCGTTGCCGGCCCGCGAAACCGGCATCGCCGAATTTGACGGAGCGCCGGTGTCGGGCGCGCTGCCGGCGCTGCGCGCGCGCGAGGTGCAACTGGTGCAGGGCAACCCTTACGCCGCGCTGACCGGTTGCGCGTTCACCGTGTACGACGAGGTCGCGTTCGGCCCGGAGAATCTCGGCCTGCCCGAGGAAGAAATCCGCGCGCGTTGCGGGGCGGCGCTTGAACTGTGCGAGGCCGAGGTGCTCGCGGCGCGTGCGCCGTCCACGCTGTCCGGCGGCGAGGCGCAGCGCGTCGCGCTCGCCTGCGCGCTGGCGATGGGGCCGCGGCTGTTGTTGCTCGACGAGGCGTTCAGCCGGCTGACCCCGGCCGCCGCCGACCGACTGCTGGCGCGGCTCCGTGCGCTGCCAATGCTCACGCTGGTGTTGTTCGAGAAGTCGTTTGAGCGCGCGGCCTGCGCGGAGCTCATGCTGTGGCTGGATGGCGGCGTGCAGCGCGGGTGCGGGGACGCCGGCGCGTTGTTCGACCGCTTGCTGCCCGCGCTTGCCGCGAGCGACGCGGTGCGCGCCGCGTGGCGCGCGCGTGCAGCGGATCTTTGGCGCAGCGGTGTCGCCGCGCCGTGCTCGGCCGCGGACGCGCTCACGCGTTTTACCGAGGTGGCCGATGGCTGACGCGAGCCTTTGTTTCGAGCAGGTCCGCTACGGCTGGGACGGCGCGCCGCCGCTGCTCAAGGAGTTGTCGCTGACGGTGGCCGCCGGCGAGTGTGTCGCGCTGGTCGGCGCCAACGGCGCCGGCAAGTCGACGCTGCTGCGGCTTGCCTGCGGCTTGCTGGCGCCATCGGAGGGCAGGGTGAGCGTGGGCGGGCTGGATACCCGCAACGCCCGCCCGCCGATGCTTGCCCGCGTCGCCGGCATGATGTTCCAGGAGGCCGAGCGCCAGCTGTGCCGCGGCCGCGTGCGCGAGGAAGTGGCGTTCGCGTCGCGCCTCGCCGGGCTGCCAGAGGCCGAAGTCGAGCGGCGTACCGCCGGGGCACTCGAGGTGACCTCGCTCACGGCGCACGCCGACGCGCACCCGTTCGACCTGAACGCCGGCGAGCGCCGGCTGTTGACACTCGCCGCGCTGATCGCGCAGGACGTGCCGCTGCTGCTGCTCGACGAGCCGACCCGCGACTTCGACGCCGCGCAACTGGCGCTGTTCGAAGGCTGGCTCGCGCGGGAAAAGTCCGCGGGACGTGCCATCCTGCTGATCAGCCACGATTACGATTTTGTCGCCCGCAACTGCCCGCGGGTGTTGCACCTGGCCGGCGGCGGCGTGGTCGCCGACGGCCCGCCCGAGCAGGTGCTGCACGACCCGGCGCTGCAGGGCGACAGCGCCGGCGCCGCGCCGACCCTGCCGGCGCTGTGCCGCGCGCTCGGCCTTGCGCCGACCACCGACGCGGCGTGTTTCGACGCGGCGTGGCGCGCCGTCTTGTCCAAGTCTCGAGGAGAAGCCTGATGCAGAACATCCTGTTTATCGTCAACGCGCCGCCGTACGGCAGCGAACGCGTGCTGTCGGCGTTGCGACTGGCTACCCAGCTCGCCGCCGAGGAGTTTCCGCCCGTGCTGCGGGTGTTCCTGTTGTCCGACGCGGTAGGCTGTGCACTGTCCGGCCAGCAGGCCGCCGCCGGCGTGCCGCTGGGGCAGATGCTCGCCGAGCTGATCGACGCTGGAGTCAAGGTCTACGCCTGCCGCACCTGCCTGGACGCGCGCGGCCTCAGCGCCGACCGGCTGCTTGCCGGTGTAGAGGTCGGTACCATGCCCATTCTTGCCCGGCTCACGCTGGACGCTGACAAGGTGCTCAGTTTCTGACGCCGCGCGGGTAAAGTGCGGCCGGCTGCCATGCCCTTGGCAGCGGGGTGCCAGTCGCACTGGCGCCGCTGCGGGCGGGCTGCTTGACTGAAGTCGTCACACCGCCTCAAGGGAGGCTGCCATGTCGATTTTTTTCAGGCTGCTGCTATTGGGTGCGCTGCTGTGCCCGCCGGTGCTGCGCGCCGAGGTGTTCGATGTGCCGGACAACGGCGACACCGTGGTCGGCGCGCCGCAACGCATCCGCGTCGAGTCCGAGGGCAATTCGCTGCTCGACCTCGCCCGTCACTTCAATACCGGGCTGATGGAGATCACGCTGGCCAACCCCGGCGTCAGCCTGTGGACGCCGCATGAGGCGCCGTCGCTGCTGATCCCCAGCCAGTACATCCTGCCGCCCAAACCGTGGCGCGGCGTCGTCGTCAATATCCCGCAGCGCCGGCTGTTCTATTTCCTGCCGGCTAAAAAGGGCGAACGCGCGCGGGTGGTTACCGTACCCTTGGGCATCGCGCGCGAAGGCTGGTCGACGCCGCTGGGCGAGACGCGGCTGGTGCAGGCCATCCGCGACCCGGGCTGGACGCCACCTGACAGCATCAAGGCCGAGCACCTCGAGCAGGGCGATGTGCTGCCCGACTACGTGCCGCCGGGCGAGGACAACCCGATGGGGATGATCGCGTTTCAGACCGGCTTCAAGAGCATCTTCATCCACGGCACCAACAAGCCGTGGGGGCTGGGTACCCGCGCGAGCCACGGCTGCCTGCACCTGTACCCGGAGAACGCCGCGGCGCTGCTGAAGATCCTGCCGCGCGGCACGCCGATCCGCATCGTCAACCAGCCGCTGGTCGCTGGCCTGCTGGACGGCCTGCCGGTGCTGGCGTCCTACCCGCTGGTTGGGGAATACGACGAGCCGGCGCCGACGCTGGACACCGCGCGCGAGCTGGTCGGCCAACTCGGGGAAAAGGCCGAAGCCGAGCTCGACCCCGCACGCGTCGATGCGGTGCTTGCGCAGCCGACGGTGTTGCCGACCTTCGTGTCGGCGGGCGCGCCGACCGACGCCGAGCGCGTCGACGCGCTGCCCGTCGAACCCTACACCCTGCCGCCCTATGGCGAGGACGCCAACCGCGCGCGGGTGCCCGAGCGGGTGCCGGCCGACGGTCGCTGACCCGGCTAGCTCCAAACGACAAGGCCCGGCGATGCCGGGCCTTGTCGTGAGCGGGGGAGCAATGCTTACTTGACCATGCCCTTGTTCATCATGCTGTTGAGCTGGGACGCGGTCTGGTTGGCGGTCTGTTGCGCCTGCTGCGCCATCTGTGCGGCGGCCTGCGCGTTGGCGTTGGCCTGGTTGGCGTTGGCGAGAGCCTGGTCGGCGGTCGACTGGGCCTTCGCTGCCATGTCGCGGGCGGTCTGGTCGGTCGTGGCGCAGGCGGCGAGCGACAGCGTGAGCGCGCCCATTGCAAGTGCGGAAAGCATTCTCATGGTGGATCTCCTTGCTCGATGCTGAAGATGGCTCTGCACGACAGGTTCGATTCCTGCTCGCGCGCCGTCTCCATGCGGAAAAACTAGACCCTGCCCGGCAAAAAGCAAGCCGCATGGCGGCGTCCGGCACGCGTAAAAAAGGCAGGCAGCCCGGGGCTGCCTGCCTGCGTGGTGCCTCTGCCGCCTTACTTCAGCGGGTGGGTCGCCAGCCAGTTTTGCATCTGCGCGATCTCCTTTTCCTGCGCGGCGATCACGTCTTGCGCCAGCTTGCGCACTTCCGGATCCTTGCCGTGCTGCAGCACAACCCGCGCCATTTCGACCGCGCCCTGGTGGTGCGGAATCATGCCGGCCATGAAGTCGCGGTCGGCGTCGCCGCTATACGCGATATTCATGCCTCGCATCATCTTGCCGTGCGCGGCGATATACGCGCGGGTCGACGCGCTGGCATCGGCCGGTGCGCCGTGCATCATCGGGTGCCCGCCGGGCATCATGTGGCTGCCGTGCGGCATCGTACCGGCCATCGGGCAGGCGTTTTGCGAGGCCATCGGGCAGGTCGGGGCAGGCGTGCCGGTAGGGGTAGGCGCGGCGGCGTAGGCGGTGCCGGCGGCGGCCAGGCAGGCGGCGATCAGCAGTTTTTTCATGGTGTTCTCCTCGTTCAGCGTTGAGCGTAGACGGTGGTGCGGCCCTGACGGTCGAAGGTCAGCACCTGATAGGGCTGGCGGGTCGGGCCTTCCATACCCGGGCTGCCCAGCGGCATGCCCGGGACGGCGAGGCCGGCAATTGCCGGCTTGTCGCGCAGCACCTTTATCACCAGGTCGGCCGGCACATGGCCTTCGAACAGGTAGTTGCCGATCTTCGCGGTGTGGCAGGAGCGCAGGCTGCCCGGCACGCCAAGCTTGTCCTTGGTTTGCGACATTTGCGCGTCGATCTTGCTGTCGATCTTGAAGCCGTTGTCCTGCATATGCTTGGCCCACGCGTCACAGCAGCCGCAGTGAGGGTCTTTGTACATGGTGCCGGAGGGGGCGGCGAACGCGGGCGCAGCAGTAAGCGCGGCGATCAACGCCACGGCGAAGGAGGTCTTTTTCATGAGTGATTCCGTGTATCGAGTTCAGGAAGACGCGGCAACGGCCGTGTCGTGGCTGGGCTCAGACGGAACGCGGGGGTTTGTGCGGCGGGGCGTGGCTGTGGGTGATCGCCGCCGGTTCAAGGTGCGGGTTATGCACCTGTGAAAATAGGGGGCCGGGCAGCGGTGCGCCGACACCGGCGGGCACCGCGGCGCTCGCCAGCGGGCAGCAGTGCGCGTCGGCGGCAGGTAGCGGGTGCGCCTTCGCCTGCGTGTCCTGGCAGTCGTTCGCGTCGCCAGCGCAGCACAGGTGGGTCTGCGCCATGTTCGCAGGCAGCGCGAAGCCCGCCAGCGGCAGCAGCGCGAGCGAGAACATTAGCAGGACCTGGCGGACAAGACGCATGGTATGGAGAAACCTTTTCAGACTGGTACCGATGCTAGCACGCAGCGGCAAGGCAGCGCTACGCGATGACCTCGACGCTGGCGCCGATTTCGAGTGTGCCTGCGTTTCGGGCGACCAGGTTGACGCCGAAATGCACGCCATCAGCGTGCCGCCGGGTTCGCGCGAGCGTTTTCAGCGGCTCGCCGTCGGTGCGCCGCCGCGCGGTGTCCGGGTCTATGGTGGTCAGCACGCAGCGCGTGCAGGGGCTGGCCACTTCAAACTCGACGTCGCCTATCCTCAGGCGGCGCCAGCCATCCTCCGCCCACGGCAGCGCGCAGTCGACGACCAGGTTCGGGCGCAAGGCACGCATCGGTACCGGCGGTTCGATCGCCGCGTTCAGCGCGGCGAGCGACGCGCGGTTGGCGAGCAGGTAAGGGTAGCCGTCGGCAAACGACAAGGGTTCGGCCAGCACCTCGCGCCGGCGCTGCGACGCTTCACCCAGCCACAGCAGGCGGCACGGCCGGCCGATGAGTTCGCTGAACCACTCGTCGACGCGCGCGTCACCGTGGCGGGCGTCGAACGCGTCACCCCACACCTGGGCGCGCGCGCGTCCGGTGTAGCGGGTGGCGAGCGCCGCGATGGGCGGGCGGCCTGGCGCGGAAAACAGCACCATTCCCGGCCACGGCTCGGCCACCACGCTTACCAGTTGCGGGTCGGAGCGGGCGGTGATGAACTCGCCCTCGGGGGTGGTCAGCAGCCACTCTCGGTCGTGCAGCAGGCCCGCCGTGGTCGCCAGCGCGCGGGCGGCAGCGTTGCCGCGGCAGGACTTGAGCGGGTAGACGTATAGTTCGGCCAGGGTCGGCATGCGGACTCCTCGGGGCGGGTAGTGTGCGGCTATACCCAGTCGCGGGCGGTCAGGTAGTGTTCGGTCAGGCGCGCCTCGGGCGAATCCGGTTCGTTTTGGTGGCCGTACTGCCAGCGCACCAGCGGCGGCATCGACATCAGGATCGATTCGGTGCGCCCGCCGCTTTGCAGGCCGAACAGGGTGCCGCGGTCCCAGACCAGGTTGAATTCGACGTAGCGGCCGCGCCGGTAGAGTTGGAACTGGCGTTCGCGCTCGCCCCACGCCATGCTTCGGCGGCGCTGGACAATCGGCAGGTAGGCCTCCAGATAGCCTTCGCCGACCGCACGCATGAAGGCGAAGCTCGCCTCGAAGCCCGGCGCGTTCAAGTCGTCGAAGAACAGCCCGCCGACGCCGCGCGGTTCGGCGCGGTGCTTGAGGTAGAAGTACTCGTCGCACCACGCCTTGTACTTCGGGTAGGTGTCGGCGCCGAACGGCGCGCACAGGTCGCGCGCGACGCTGTGCCAGTGCACGCAGTCCTCGTCGAAGCCGTAGTAGGGCGTGAGGTCGAAGCCGCCGCCGAACCACCAGATCGGCGCCTCGCCGTCTTTCTCCGCGACGAAGAAGCGCACGTTGGCGTGGCTGGTCGGTACGTAGGGGTTACGCGGGTGGACGACCAGCGACACGCCCATCGCCTCGAAGCGGCGGCCGGCGAGTTCGGGGCGGTGCGCGCTGGCCGACGCCGGCAACGCGTCGCCGGTGACATGCGAGAAATTGACGCCGGCCTGCTCGAACAGCGCGCCGTCGGCGAGCACCCGGCTGACCCCGCCACCACCCTGTTCACGTTGCCAGGCGTCTTCGGCAAAGGGGGCGCCGCCATCGGCCGTTTCCAACGCGATGCAGATGCGGGCTTGTAGGGATAGCAGGAAAGATTTGACCTTGTTTTTGTCTTGCTCGCTCATGATGGCTTTTGTCATTTTTGATGATGCGCATCTTAGCAGAGCAGGGTTGTGCCTTGCGTGCCAGTTCGTTTTACGGGCTCTTATATGATATAAATGCGGGCACAAGACAATGGTAATTGCATATGTCTGATTCAAAGCTGCCTGACCGACTTCAGCGCCAGTTGATCCGGCGTTTCAGCCTATTGATGTTGGGTTTGTCGTTCGCGCTGGTGGTCGGCTGTGTGTTCGTCGTGCGCGTACAGTTGCAGACGACGGCAGCGGTGTTGCAGGTGGCAGCAAGCGAGAAGGTCGGCTTGCTGCTCGACGCAGAAGCCAACCGCCTGTCGTCGCTCGCCCGCGACTACGGCCGCTGGGACGAGACCTACCGCTATGTCGAGCGGCCCGAGCCTGACTTCGTGTACGAGAATTTCGGCTCGAGCTATCAGGGCCTCGACATCGACGTCACCGCGATCCTCGACGCTGACGGCCGTGAACTCTTTCACAGCGGTTGGCCGCCGCGTGCGCGCCTGCCCTCCGGCTTGCGCCGCCAACTGGCCGAGCAGTTCTCCGAGGCGCAGCGCTCGCCTGCGAGCGAGCCAAGGCACTATCTGGTCCTGTTTGACGGTGTGCCCTTGCTGCTCACCGCGACCGCTGTCACCGACACTGAGGCCGAGCGCCCGGCCAACGGCCTCTTGCTGATGGGGCGCTTCTTCAATCAGGAATACCTTTCCCGCCTGTCCGGGCTCGCCGGTGGCGAGCTGCGCTTCGCCCCCGCCGACGCGGTGCGGCCGCCCGTATCGTGGACGCTGGCGCAGGCTGTCGTACCGCTGTCCGGAGACTTGGACGGCCGTGTGTTGCTACTGCAAACGCCGGTGCCGCTGGGCTGGCTGCCGACTGCGCTGTTGCTGTTCGCCGGCAGCCTGCTGTTGTGCATCGCCGTCAGCGCGTGGTGGATGCGCCGCTTCCTGTCCGAGCGGGTCGTCAGCCGGATCGGCCGCTTCGCCGAACTGGCCCGTCTGCGCAAGGCCGGTAACCTGAGTGCGTGGCCGGTCGACGGGAACGATGAGATCGACGCACTGGCGGTCGCCTACAACGCGCTGGGCGAGGAGGCGAGCGAGGCGAGGCAGGGGCTTGCGCGGCTGGAGGTGACCGATCCCTTGACTGGTGTCGGCAACCGCCGCGCGCTCGAGCAGGCGCTGGACGCCTTGTGCGCAGCGCAACCTGCAAAGGCCTGCTTGCTGCTGCTAAACCTCGACGGTTTCAAGCTGGTTAACGACAGCCTGGGGCATGGCGCAGGGGACCAGCTCTTGAAGGAGGCTGCGCAGCGTTTGTATCAGGTGCTGGAAGTGCCGGCTGCGCTGCACCGTCTGGGCAGCGACGAGTTTGCCGTCGTGTTGCCCACCTGCACGCCAATGGCGGCGCGGGCACTGGCACTGCGCCTGCAGGCGGTGCTCGGTGGTAAGTTTTCCTTTTCGGGACGTCAGTTGTCGCTCTCGGCGTCGGCCGGGGTTGCGGCATACCAGGCAGGCCTGTCCGGCGCAGACCTGTTGCGCCATGCCGACCTGGCCCTGGCCAGCGCCAAGGCACGCGGGCGCGGCGAGGTCGCGGCTTTCGAGCCGACGATGCACGACTCGGTTAGCGAACGCATTCGGCTCGAGCAGGGGCTGCGCGCGGCGATCGCTGCCGGCGCGATCACGCCGTATTTCCAGCCGGTGGTCGACGCCGGGACCCGGCGTCCGTACGCGCTAGAACTCCTGGCGCGCTGGCAGTTCGAGGGGAGGACGGTGGCGCCGCTGACCTTTATCCGGCTGGCTGAGGAACTCGGCCTGATCGGCCAGCTGACCGACGCGCTGCTCGCGCGCGCGCTGCCGCAGTTTGCCGCCTTGCGTGCCCGTACACCCGGCCTCAGGCTGCAATTCAACTTGTCGGCGCTGATGCTGAGCGACAGCGGTTTTGCCGACCGGCTGCTGGCGCTGCTCTTGGCCTGCGGCGTGCCGGCCGAGGCGGTGTCGGCCGAGGTGACAGAGACCGCCGCGCAGCAGGAGCAGGGCGACGAACTGCTCGGCCGTCTGGTTGGGGCCGGCATCGGTCTGCACCTCGACGACTTTGGCACCGGCTATTCGTCGATGACGCGGCTTTCCGAGTTGCCGTTCGATACCGTCAAGCTCGACCGCTCGTTCGTGGTGCTGCTGGGCGAGGGCAACGAGACGTTGGCGCGTGCGGTGCACGACATGGCCACCGGCATGGGCAAGGCGCTGATCGCCGAGGGGGTCGAGACCGAGGCGCAGTGTGCAGCGCTGTCCCGGCTGGGCTATTGTCGGATGCAGGGTTATTTGTTTGCCCGGCCGATGCCGGCCGACGCGCTCGAGCGCTGGCTCGCCGAGGGCGTCTGCCGGGTGTAGCGGGTTCAGGGCGCGCCCAGCAACAGGGTGCACAGCAAGGCGCCACCGCCGACCAGCCAGGCGAACAGGATCGCGGCGAGCGCGAGCGGCTTGACGCCCGCGCGGCGGATCGCCGAGACATGGGTGGTCAGCCCCAGCGCGCCCATCGCGGCGGCCAGCACCACATTGTCGAACACCACCACCTCGGCGACCCATTGCTGCGGCAGCAGCGCGAGCGAGTTGAAGCCGGCGACGGCCAGGAACAGCACGGCAAACCACGGGATCTGCACCTTGCCGCGCCCCTTGGCGCCGCCGCCGCGGTGGCGGCGGGCCAGCCACGCCGACAGGAAGATCAGGAAAGGCGCGAGCATCATCACGCGGATCATCTTGGTGATCACCGCGCTGGTTGCTGCGTCCTCGCCGATGGCCTTGCCGGCGGCGACCACCTGCGCGACTTCGTGGATGGTCGCGCCGCTGTATACCCCGTAGAAGAAGGTGTCGTTGTGCACCCAGCCCGCCGCGACCAGCGCGTGCCAGGCGGCGGGGTAGACGAACATGGCGAGGGTGCCGAACACCACCACGGTCGCGACCGCGACCGCCACCTTGTCCGCCTGCGCGCGCAGCACCGGCTCGGCCGCGAGCACCGCCGCCGCGCCGCAGATCGAGCTGCCGGCGCCGATCAGGATGGTGCTCTGCTCGTCGAGCTTGAACACATGCCGGCCGAGCACCCACGCGAGGTAAAAGGTCGACACGACGATCAGCGCGTCGATCACGATGCCCATCACACCGACCGCGGCGATGTCCTGGAAGGTCAGCTTGAAGCCGAACAGGATGATGCCCAGCCTGAGCAGCTTGGCCTTGGCAAAGTCGACGCCGTGATGGCAGCGGCCGGCGATGGCCGGGTAGACGGTGTTGCCGAGCAACATGCCGCCGACGATGGCGATGGTCAACGCGGAAAAGCCGAGCCGGCGCATCCCGTCCAGTTCGGCCAGCCACATCGAGGCCAGCGCCAGCGCGATGGCGAGCGCGAGCCCGGGCAACAGGGAGGTGAGGTGTTCTTTGTTCATGGCGGGCCTGCTGTTCTGTGGAGGCTACCCACAGATGATAGCCAGCGTGGCCCGCCTTGCCGCGCCGTTACAGCTTGAGGACGGCGAGGCTCGCGCTGCCGATGATCGCCCACAGCAGCACGCCCAAGAGCATCGGGCGCAGGCCGACCTGCCTGAGCACGTCGCGCGACAGCGCGGCGCCGATCAGGAACAGCGTCAGCACCAGTGCCTTCTTCGACACCCACACCACCGCATGGCTGAACGCCGCCGGGATCTCGACATAGGTGTTGGCGACCATTGCCAGCACAAAGAAGAAGATGAACCAGGGGATCTGGATCTTGGCGTCGCGGTCGCGGAACACCAGGGTGGTGACGAAGGCCAGCGGGATGATCCACAGCGCGCGGGTCAGCTTGACCGTGGTGGCGACCTTGAGCGCGGTCTCGCTGTACGCGGCGCCGGCGCCGACCACCGAACTGGTGTCGTGGATCGCCATCGCGGCCCAGATGCCGAACTGCTGGTCGGTCAGCCCGAAGTAGTGCCCGAGCGGCGGGAAGATGAACAGCGCGATCGCGTTGAGCACGAAGATGGTCGCCAGCGACACCGAGATCTCGCTCTCGCTGGAGCGGGTCAGCGGCGAGACGGCCGCGATCGCGCTGCCGCCGCAGATGGCGGTGCCGGCGGCGATCAGGTAGGCGGTGCCGTCGCTGAGCTTGAGGCGGCGGCCGATCACCCAGCCCAGCACCATGATCAGGCTGACCGAAACGATGGTGAACAGCATGCCGTCGCGGCCGGACGCCAGCGCTTCGTGCAGGTTCATGCCGAAACCGAGGCCGATCACCGAGTACTGCAGCAACTGCTTGGACAGTTTCTTGCTCAGCGCAGGCAAAGGGTTGCCGACCGACAGAGCGAAGGCGAGGCCGGCGAACAGGCCGATGGCCGGCGAGAACAGCGGGCTGACCAGCGCGAGCAGGGCAAAGGGCAGCAGGCGGGGGTCTTGCCCGCGCAGGAAGGTAGGAAGGTGCATCGTGTGATCCGGTTGCTGCCGGGTGGGATGTGGCCGGCATTCAATGGGAGCGGACGATACCTTTCTTGCGTAAATAAAAAAAATGGATATATTCCATTTTTGCCATCAGTAAATTTAATAAGGAGAGCAGGTGAGGATCACCCTGCGTGAACTCGAGGTGTTCGTCGCCATCGCCGTGCACGGCTCTGCGACCACGGCGGCGTCGCGCGTTGCCCTGACCCAGTCGGCGGCGAGCCAGGCGCTCGACAAGCTCGAAGTCAGCCTCGGCGTGCGCCTGTTCGACCGCGCCGGTAGGCGGCTGGTCCTCAACGAGAACGGGCGGCGCCTGCTGCCGCAGGCGCGCGCGCTCTTGGGTGACGCAGCCTTGCTCGAGCGCCTGTTCGAGACCGAGTTGCCGCTGTTCCGCCTGGGCGCGAGCACCACCATTGCCAACTACCTGCTGCCCGGCCCGCTGGCGGACTTCCGCCGGCGCCACCCCGGCGCGCAGCTGGAGCTTAGGGTCGCCAATACCCGCGACATCGTCGACGCGGTCGTCGACTTCTCGGTCGATTGCGGCCTGGTCGAGGGGCCATGCCAGCACCCGGCCCTGCAGGTCGAGGCCTGGCAAGAGGACGAGCTGGTGGTGTTCGCCGCCCCCGGCCACCCGCTGGCCGGGCGGGCGCTGACGGCCGAGGCACTCGCCGACGCGCCGTGGGTGTTGCGCGAGGCGGGCTCCGGCACGCGCGAGGAGGTCGAGCGGCTGCTGCTCGCGCACCTGCCCGGCTTGCGGCTGGAGCTGGAGCTGGGCGACTCGGAGGCGATCAAGCGCACGGTCGCCGCCGGTTTCGGCGTGTCCTGCCTGTCGCGGCGGGTGGTCGAAGACTGGCTCTCCGACGGCCGCCTGTGCACGCTGCAAGGCCCATTGCCTGTCCTCACCCGCACGCTGTGGCGGGTACGCCGGCGCGAGCGGGTGCCGGGGCGCGGCCTGCAGGCCTTCCTCGAGCTGCTTTGACCGGGAGGCGGGATTTGTTTAGGCTTGCTGAAACATGAAAATTAGATTTATCTGATGCGTAACGGCAAGCCTTCCCTGCACCGCTTGCTGGTGTCGGCCACGCTGTCGATGGCGTTGCTGACCTTGCTGCTGGCCGGCGCGCTGCTGGCGTCCGACCTGCAGTCCGCGCTCGAGCGGCGGCGCCAGGTCTACGACGCGCTGCTCGATACCTTTACTTCCGTCTATATGCAGGCGCAGCTTGACCGCGACCGCGCGCTGCTCGACGCCTTGTCCGGCCAGATTCCCCGGGCGCGGGTGAGGGCGGGCGAACCTGCGCTGTCGCCTGAGTGGGCGCCGCTGCTGGAGACGCTGAAGGCCGGTGGCGAGCATGTCTACTTCTACAACGTGCGCTCGGGGGACATCGACGCCTACCCCGCGTGGACCAAGCCGCCCGGTTTTGTCGCGGCCGATCGGCCGTGGGCGGCCTGGCTCGACCCGCAAACGCCGGGCGAGACGGCCTGGGTCGGCCCCTACCCGGAATTCAGCAGCCGCAAGCAGGTGACGACGACGGTACGCCGCGTGCGCGACGGCGACGGTACACTGCTCGGCCTGCTGATGGTCGACCTGGCGATTTCGCCGGTCGAACAGGCGCTCGAACGTGCGGTCGGCACGACCCCGACGGCGCTGATGATCTATGGACGCGACGGGCAACGCATCGCGGCCGCCAACCCGCAGCGCCTGCCGCTGAACGCCGGCCTGTTGCGGCAGGCGGATACCTCGGCCAATCTCGTGCAGGCTCTGCGGCACGGCATGGTGGTGTACCGGCAGTTGCCGCCGCCGGCCTGGGACATCGTGCTTTACACGCCGGCGGCGGAGGTCAGGCACGCGCTGCTCAAGGCCGCGCCGCGTTACCTGTTCGGGCTGTTCGGATTGCTTGCCCTGTGGCTGGTCGGCTTCTGGCTGTTCAGGCGCATCTTCGTGCGCGAGCAGGCGATGCTGTCGGCGGCGATGGCCGCGCTGACGCAGGGCGCATTGCCGCCGGAACCCCTGATACGGCGCAACCAGACCTGGTTTGTCGGCGAGCAGCTGGGGGTGATCCAGCGCGTCGCGCGCGAGCTGGACGACGCGAAGCGCGCGTCTCAGCAGGACGTGCTGACCGGCCTGGCCAACCGGCGCGCCTTCGACGCCGACTTCGCCCGCCGCTGGCAGGTCGGCGCGCCGTTCTGGCTGCTGGCGATCGACATCGACCATTTCAAGCAGCTGAACGACCGCTACGGCCACCTGTTCGGCGACACCGTGCTGCAGCGGCTGGGCGCGGCCCTGCAGGAGGGCGAGACGGCGTTGGCGCTCTACCGCACCGGTGGCGACGAGCTGATGGCGCTGGTGGACGGTGAGGCCGATGTCGCGGCATTGCTGGACAGGATGCTCGCGCGGGTGGGGGCCCTGCAGTGGCGGGAGCGCGGGCTGGTGGTCAGCGTCAGCATCGGCGCGGCCGCCTTGCCAGAAGCCGCTCACGCCGAGGCCTTGCTGCAGCTGGCCGACGAGCGCCTCTACCAGAGCAAGCACGCCGGCCGCGGCCGCGCGACCTGGCAGCCGGCCGCGCAGCCGGCCTGAGCGCGCCTTACAGCCAGAAGTCCCGGCGCTCGCGGTGGGCGAGCAACAGGTCGCGGAACGTGTTCGGTTCCTTGGTGAAGGTGAGCTCGCCCGCCTGCGGGAAGTGCAGGTCCAGAAGGCGCGACACCCAGAAGCGCAGCGCGCCGGCCCTGAGCATCACCGGCCAGTCGGCTTCTTCCTCGCCGGTCAGCGGCCTGACCTTGCGGTAGCCTTCCAAGAATGCACGCGCCAGTGCGTCGTCCATCGTGCCGTCTTCCCTGCGTGCCCAGTCGTTGACCGCGATCGCCACGTCGTAGAGCAGGATGTCGTTGCACGCATAGTAGAAGTCGATGAAGCCGGCGACCGCGTCGCCCTTGAGCAGTACGTTGTCGCGGAACAGGTCGGCGTGGATCACGCCCGAGGGCAGGTGGTCGAAGCGATGGCTGTCCTGCAGCTGGATCTCTTCCTTCAAGAGCGCGCGGTCCACGTTGGACAGCAGCGGGTACAGCCTGTTCGCGCTCTGGCTCCACCAGCGCGGCCCGCGCGGGTTCTTCATGCGCAGCGTGAAGGTGTCGCCCGCCTTGTGCAGCGCGGCCTGCATCGCGCCGACCGCGCGGCACTGCGCGGCGCTAGGGGTCGCGGTGTCGGCGCCGTCCAGGCAGCTGACCAGGCACGCCGGCTTGCCGGCGAGCATGGACGCGAAGCGGTCGCTGTTGTCGGCGACCGGCGTCGGGCAGGCGACGCCGTGGCGAGCGAGATGGCTCATCAGCGCGAGGTAGTAGGGTAGCTCTTCGAGCGTGAGCGCCTCGAACAGCGTCAGCACGTAGCGGCCCTGCGTGGTGGTGACGAAGTAGTTGGTATTGGTGATCCCGGCGGCGATGCCCTTGAGCCCGACCAGATTGCCCAGGCTGTAGCCGGCGAGCCAGTCTTCGAGTTGCCGCGGGTCGACGGTGGTATAGACCGACATGCTGTTCCTCAGAAGCGCATCAGGACCCACTGCGGGATCACGACGCGGCGGGTGGGATCGATCTGCTTGAGGTTGCCGCTGCCGTCCTCGTCGACCAGGTAGTAGGGCACGCCGATCGACGGGGTGACCTTGATCATGTAGAGCAGGCCGTTGATGCGGTATTCCTCGATCTTGTCGCTGCCCTTCTGGATGATGCGCACCTCCGGCTCGGGCGTACCCGGCTGGACGACGCCGTCGGCGATCGCCGGCGGGGGCGGCAGCGGCGCGGGGGCGGGCGGAGTGTCGGCCAGCGCGAGCGGGCTGGCGACGAGCAGGGCAAACAGGGTGCGGCGCATGGGGAGTCCTTTGCTCACAGGTTGAGCAGTTGTTCGCGTTCTTCGGGCGACGCCTCGAAGCCGCGGGTTTCGTAATGCTTGAAAATGGTGTCGACGATGGCCTGCGGCTCGTCGATCAGCTTGACGAGGTCCAGGTCGTCCGGGTGGATCATGCCGCCTTCGACCAGCTGCGCGCGCATCCAGTCGATCAGGCCGGACCAGAACTCGCGCCCGCACAGGATGATGGGGATGCGCCGGCTCTTGCCGGTCTGCACCAGCGTCAGCGCCTCGAACATTTCGTCGAGCGTGCCGAAGCCGCCGGGCATCACCACGTAGGCGATCGCGTGCTTGACGAACATCACCTTGCGGCTGAAGAAGTGGTTGAACTTCAGGCTGAGGTCCTGGTAGGGGTTCGGGTGCTGTTCGTGCGGCAGCACGATGTTGAGCGCGACCGACGGGCTCCGGCCGTAGAAGGCGCCCTTGTTGGCCGCCTCCATGATGCCGGGGCCGCCGCCGGAGATGATGGAGAAGCCGGCGTCCGACAGCAGGCGGGCAATCTCCTCGGCCAGCTTATAATGCCGGTGATCGCGCGCGGTGCGCGCGCTGCCGAAAATACTCACCGCCGGCGTGATACCCTGCAACTCTTCCGCCGACTCGACGAATTCCGACAGGATCTTCATCACGTGCCACGCCTCGCGCGCGCGGAAGCGCTGCATCATCGCGTAGCGGTCGCTGGTTTGCGGGATCTTGTCGGACAAGCTCATGGCCTCGCCTCTTATGAAAACACTGCTACTGATTGACGGCTCTTCTTATCTTTATCGCGCGTTCCACGCGATGCCCGACTTGCGCTCGCCGGATGGCCGGCCGGTCGGCGCGATCTACGGCATGGTCAACATGCTCAGGCGGCTGGAAAAAGAGGTTGCCTCCGATTATAGCGCCTGCATTTTCGATGCTAAAGGCAAGACATTCCGCGATGCATTGTACCCCGAGTACAAGGCGCACCGCCCGCCGATGCCCGACGACCTGCGCAGCCAGGTCGAGGGCGTGCACGCGGTGGTCGACGCGCTGGGCTGGCCGCGGCTGGTGGTCGACGGCGTCGAGGCCGACGACGTGATCGGCACGCTCGCGCGCATGGGCGAGGCGGCGGGCCTGAGGGTGGTCGTCTCCACCGGCGACAAGGATATCGCGCAACTGGTCACGCCGCAGGTGACGCTGGTCAACACCATGACCAACGAAGTGCTCGACGAGGCGGGCGTACAGGAGAAGTTCGGCGTGGCCCCCGCGCGCATCGTCGACTACCTCGCGCTGATCGGCGACAAGGTCGACAACGTGCCCGGCGTCGACGGCTGCGGCCCGAAGACCGCAGTCAAGTGGCTCGCCGAGTTCGGCAGTCTGGACGGCGTGATCGCGCGCGCCGACGAGGTGAAGGGCAAGATCGGCGACAAGTTGCGCGCATCGCTTGCCTGGCTGCCGACCGCGCGCGAGCTGGTGACCATCAAGTGCGACGTCGACCTCTCGCAGGACCTGCCGCACGCGCTGGCAGGCCTAGCGCCGTGCCAGCGCGACGCGGCGAGGCTCGCCGAGCTGTACCGCGAATTCGGCTTCCGCACCTTCCTGCGCGAACTGGAGGCCGCCGCGCCGGAGACGGCGGCGCCGGCGGCGGGCAGCATGGACGACTTGTTCGCCGACCCGGCAGGCACCTTGCCCGCCAGCCTGCCGGCAGCGCCCGCCGAGCGGCACTACGAGACGGTGTTGACCGACGCGCAACTGGATGGATGGCTCGCCAGGCTTGCCGCGGCGAAAGTGACCTCGGTCGACACCGAGACCGACAGCCTGGACCCGATGGCCGCGCGCATCGTCGGCGTCAGCGTGTCGGTGACGGCCGGCGAGGCCGCGTATATCCCGCTCACGCACCATTACGCGGGCGTGCCCGACCAGCTGGACCGCGACGCGGTGCTCGCGCGCCTCAAACCATGGCTGGAAGACGCGTCCCGTCCCAAGCTCGGGCAGAACCTCAAGTACGACCGCCACGTGTTTGCCAACCACGGCATCGCGCTTGCCGGCGTCGTCGACGACACCATGCTGCAAAGCTACGTCGTCGAGAGCCACGAGCGGCACAATATGGACGACCTCGCGCGCCGCCACCTGGGCGAGACGACCCTCTCCTACGAGGACGTGTGCGGCAAGGGCGCCAAGCAGATCGGCTTCGCCGAGGTCGACCTCGACACCGCGACCCGCTACGCGGCCGAAGACGCCGACATCACGCTGCGCCTCGCATCCGCGCTGGCGCCCATGCTGGAAGGGCGGCTGGAGACCGTGTACCGCGACATCGAGCTGCCGGTGGCCGATGTGCTGTTCCGCATGGAGCGGCACGGCGTGCTGATCGACCGTGAGCGGCTGCAGGCGCAGAGCCACGGCCTGGGGCTGCAGATGCTCGCGCTGGAAACCAGGATCCACGAGCTGGCCGGGCAAAGCTTCAACATCAATTCGCCCAAGCAGTTGCAGGAGATCCTGTTCGGTAAGCTCGGCATCCCGACCAAGGGCGTGAAGAAGACCGCCAGCGGCGGCTACTCGACCGACGAGTCGGTGCTCGAGCAACTGGCGCTCGACCACCCGCTGCCCAAGCAGATCCTCGAATACCGGGGGCTTGCCAAGCTCAAGTCGACCTATACCGACAAGCTGCCGCAACTGATCAATCCACAGACCTGCCGCGTGCACACCAGTTATTCACAGGCGGTCGCGGTGACTGGCCGCCTGTCCAGCTCCGACCCCAACCTGCAGAACATCCCGGTGCGCACCGCCGAGGGGCGGCGGGTGCGCGAGGCCTTCGTCGCGCCGCCGGGGCATGTGATCGTCTCCGCTGACTACTCGCAGATCGAACTTAGGATCATGGCGCACCTGTCGGGTGACGAGGGCCTGTGCGCGGCGTTCGCCGCCGGCGAGGACATCCACCGCGCTACTGCGGCCGAGGTATTCGGCGTGGCGCGCGACGAGGTCAGCAGCGAACAGCGGCGCGCGGCCAAGGCGATCAACTTCGGGCTGATCTACGGCATGGGCGAGTACGGCCTCGCCAGCCAGCTCGACATCAGCGCCGCCGCCGCCAAGGTGTACAAGGACAGTTACTTCCGCAAGTTCCCCGGCGTTGCCGACTACATGGCGCGCACCCGCGAGGAGGCGCGCGAGCAGGGCTACGTCGAGACCGCGTTCGGCCGCCGGCTCTACCTGCCGGAGATCCGTTCGTCCAACGGTGCGCGCCGCGCCGGCGCCGAGCGTGCCGCGATCAACGCGCCGATGCAGGGCACGGCCGCCGACCTGATCAAGCTCGCGATGATCGCCGTGCAGCGCTACCTGGACGAGGCGCAGCTTGGCAGCCGCCTGGTGATGCAGGTGCACGACGAACTAGTGCTCGAAGTACCCGAGGCCGAGCTTGAACTGATCCGCCACAAGCTGCCCGAGCTGATGGCCGGGGTCGCCCAGCTTAAGGTGCCGCTGCTGGCCGAGCTTGGCGCGGGCGAGAGCTGGGAGGCCGCGCACTGAGCCGAATCGGGCCGGGTTTGATCTGGCACATAAGAAGCTAGTACGTACTTTGCAATAATCCGGCCCCATCGATTTCCAGATGGGGTTTTTCATGTTTGCAATGCAACTCGCGGTGGTCGCGCTGGCGATCATCGTCGGCGCCCGCCTCTCCGGCGTCGGCCTCGGCATGATGGGCGGGCTTGGCCTGGCCGTGCTCACCTTCGTGTTCGGCCTGAAACCGACCGCGCCGCCGATCGACGTGATGCTGATGATCCTCGCGGTGATCACCGCGGCGGCGGCGATGCAGACCGCCGGCGGCCTCGACTACCTGGTGCGCATGGCCGAACGCATCCTGCGCCGCAATCCGTCGCGCGTCACCTTCCTCGGCCCGCTGGTCACCTACGTGTTCACGCTGTTCGCCGGCACCGGCCACGTCGCGTACTCGGTGCTGCCGGTGATCGCGCAGGTCGCCCGCGAGTCCGGCGTGCGCCCTGAGCGCCCGCTGTCGATCGCGGTGATCGCCTCGCAGCAGGCGATCGTCGCCAGCCCGATCTCGGCGGCGACCGTCGCCTTGCTCGGCATGCTGTCCGGCCAGGGCTTCGAGCTGATCGACATCCTGAAGATCTCGCTGCCGGCGACCTTCTGCGGCTGCCTGATCGGCGCTGCCGTGGTCAACCGCATGGGCCGCGAACTGGTCGACGACCCCGAATACCGCCGCCGCCTCGACGCCGGACTGGTCGCCGAGACGGGCGCGGCCGAGCAGGCCCGGCTGCCGGCCGGCGCGCGGCTGTCGGTGTGGATCTTCCTCGCCGCCGCGCTCGCGGTGGTGCTGGTCGGCACCTTCCCCGAACTGCGCCCGGCGTGGCCGACTGCCGAGGGCGGCAGCGACCGGCTGTCGATGGCGCTGGCGATCGAGATGATCATGCTGAGCGCGGCTGGCCTGATCGTGCTCGCGTGCCGGGTCGAAGTCGGCCGCGTCGCGCAGGGCTCGGTGTTCCAGGCCGGCGCCGCTGCGGTGATCGCGATCTTCGGCATCGCGTGGATGGGCGACACCTTCTTCCACGCGCACATGGACTACCTGTCCGCGTCGGTGCAGGGCCTGGTGACGCAGGCGCCGTGGCTGTTCGCGCTGGCGCTGTTCATGATGTCGGTGCTGCTCAACAGCCAGGCGGCGACCGTGCGCGCGTTGGTGCCGCTGGGCATGGGCCTCGGCCTGCCCGGCGCCAGCCTGATCGCGATGTTCCCGGCGGTGAACGGCTACTTCTTCATCCCGAACTACCCGCCCCTGATCGCCGCGATCAACTTCGACACCACCGGCACCACGCGCATCGGCCGCTGGCTGCTCAACCACAGCTTCATGGTCCCCGGGCTGGTCGCGACCTGGAGCGCAGTCGCCATCGGCTGGCTGCTGGTCATGCTGTAAGCCTTACCGTTCGGCCATGCCAAAGCCCCGCCATAGCGCGGGGCTTTTTGTCGCTGCCCGTCCGCATGCGGCTTGCGGTATGCTGTCCGCGTTACTGAAGGGGCTATCCGTGGATTACTTTCCGATCTTCGTCAAACTCGAAGGCGCGTCCTGCCTGCTGGTTGGCGGCGGCGAGGTCGCGCTGCGCAAGGCGCGGCTGTTGCTGGACGCCGGCGCCCGGCTGACCGTGGTCGCGCCTGAACTGGTGCCTGAACTGGCCGAGTTGGCCGGCGGCGGCCGTCTGCAGCACCTGCCGGCGCGGTTCGACCCCGCGCAGGTCGGTTCTCAGCGGCTGGTGGTCGCCGCCACCTGCGACGCGGCGGTCAACCGCGCGGTGTCGGAGGCCGCGCAGGCGGCCAATATCCCGGTCAACGTGGTCGACGCGCCGGCGCTCTCCACCTATATCACGCCGGCGATCATCGACCGCTCGCCGCTGGTGGTCGCGGTGTCGACCGGCGGCGCGGTGCCGGTGCTCGCCCGCCTCATCCGTGCACGGCTGGAGAGCATGATCCCGGCCGGCTTCGGGCGCCTGGCCCGCTTTGCCGGCGCGTGGCGCGAGCGGGTCAAGGCGCGCTTTACTGACGTCGACGAGCGGCGTGCGTTCTGGGAAGCCGCCCTGCAGGGGCCGCTCGCCGAGTCGGTGATGGCCGGCGCCGACGCGGACGCCGGGCGGCAGATGCAGGCGCTGATCGACCGGGACGCGCGCTGGCACGCCGGTTGCGTGTACCTGGTCGGCGCCGGCCCGGGCAACCCCGACCTGCTGACCTTCCGTGCGCTGCGTCTGATGCAGCAGGCCGATGTGGTGCTGTACGACAAGCTCATCGCACCGGAGCTGCTCGAACTGGTGCGCCGAGACGCCGAGCGGGTGTATGTCGGCAAGGCGCGCGCCGACCATACCTTGCCGCAGGACGACATCAATGCGCTGATGGTGCGCTTGGCCAAGGCAGGGCGGCGCGTGCTGCGCCTGAAGGGGGGCGACCCGTTCACCTTCGGCCGCGGCGGCGAGGAGATCGCTACGCTGGCAGCCGAGGGCATCCCGTTCGAGGTGGTGCCCGGCATCACCTCGGCGTCGGGCGCGGCGGCGTACGCGGGCATCCCGCTGACCCACCGCGACCACGCGCAATCGGTGGTGTTCGTCACCGGACACCTGAAGGACGGCAGCGTCGGCCTTGACTGGCCTGCGCTGGTGCGCCCGCAGCAGACGGTGGTCGTCTACATGGGTTTGTCGGGTATCAAGGAGTTGGCCGAAGGATTCATGCAGCATGGCAAGCCGGCGTCGACGCCGGCCGCGCTGATCGAGTCTGCGACCACCGAGCGGCAGCGGGTGTTCACCGGCACGCTGGAGACGCTCTCGGACCTTGCCCGGGCGCACGCGGTGAAGTCGCCGGCGCTGATCATTGTCGGCGAGGTGGTACAGCTCTCCGGGGCGCTCGCCTGGTTCAGGCGCAACGAGGGGGCGGGCTGATACAATGGCCGTCATCTGTGTCCGCCAAACTCCGTATCTGAAGGAAAAGCGATGGTCGGCATCTTGTTGATCACCCATTACAAGCTCGGCGAGAGCCTGCTCGAGTGCGCAAGCCATGTGCTGGGGCAGGCGCCGGCCAATATCGTCGCGCTACCCGTCGAGCGCGACGTCGACCCCGACGCGGCGCTGGAGGCGGCGCGCACCCTGCTTGCGCGCGTGGACGAGGGCGCTGGCGTGCTGGTGCTCTCCGACATGCTCGGCGGCACGCCGGCCAATATCGCGTCGCGCCTGGCGGTGGCGGGGCAGGTGGAAGTGGTGTTCGGCGTCAACCTGCCGATGCTGGTGCGTGCGGCGAGCTACGCGGCGTGCCTGCCGCTTGCCGAAGTGAAGGCCAAGGCGCTCAGCGGCGGCGGCGAAGGGGTGCAGGCGATCGACCAGGGACAAGGAAAAGCATGATCAAGCAACAGCTGGAAATCATCAACAAGCTCGGCCTGCACGCACGCGCGTCGAGCAAGTTCACGCAGACGGCGAGCCGCTTCAAGAGCGAGGTGTGGATCGCCCGCAATGGGCGCCGGGTCAACGGCAAGAGCATCATGGGGGTGATGATGCTGGCCGCCGGCAAGGGCGCGACCGTCGAGCTGGAGGTCAGCGGCGAGGACGAGACGGCGGCGATGGACGCCATCGTCACGCTGATCAACAACCGCTTCGACGAGGCGGAATAAGCGTCGCGAAGGGGACGGGCATGAGCATCATCCTGCACGGGGTCGCCGTCGGCGGCGGCATCGCGATCGGCCGCGCGCACCTGCTCGCGCAGAGCATGGCCGACGTGCCGCACGTGCAGCTGGACGAGGGCGAGGTCGCGCTCGAGCAGCTGCGCTTTGACGAGGCGATCCGCGCCACCCGCCGCGAACTCGAGATGCTGCGCGGCAGCATCCCGCAGAACGCGCCGGCCGAACTGGGCGCCTTCCTGTCGCTGCACATCATGCTGCTGGGCGACGTCACGCTGTCGCACGAGCCGCGCGAGATCATCGAGACGCAGCGCTGTAACGCCGAGTGGGCGCTGAAGAGCCAGTGCGACCGCCTGGTCGAGCAGTTCGACGCGATGGACGACGACTACCTGAAGGAGCGCAAGCACGACGTGCTGCAGGTGACCGAGCGCATCTTCAAGAACCTGCGCGGCCACGGCGGCGAGCTGCTCGCGCCCGACTTGCTGTCCGACGACACCATACTGGTCACCCACGACCTGTCGCCGGCCGACATGGTGTACTTCAAGGAGGCGAACATCGCTGCCTTCATCACCGACGTCGGCGGCGCGACCAGCCACACCGCCATCCTCGGCCGTGGCCTCGACCTGCCGTCGGTGATCGCGCTGCACCACGCGCGTGAGCTGATCCGCGAGGACGAGACGGTGATCGTCGATGGCGTGCAGGGGGTGGTGATCGTCGCGCCGGAGCCCTCGGTGCTGGCCGAGTACCGCCGCCGCGCGCGCGCCTGGCGCGAGAAGAAGCGCAAGCTCTCGCGCGTGCGCAAGGCGCTTCCCAATACGCAGGACGGTACCGATATCGAGCTGCTCGCCAATATCGAGCTGCCGTCCGACGTCGAGGACGTGCCCGGCAGCGGCGCGGTCGGCGTCGGCCTGTTCCGCAGCGAGTTTTTGTTCCTTGGCCGCGACACCCTGCCCAGCGAGGAAGAGCAGTACGCCGCGTACCGCCAGGTCGCCGAGGCGCTGAAGGGCGCGCCGGTGACCGTGCGCACCATGGACCTGGGCGTCGACAAGAACCCCAAGTGGCTGGGGCGCAGCAGCGCCGAAAACCCCGCGCTCGGGCTGACCGGCATCCGCCTGTGCCTGGCCGAGCCCTTGATGTTCCGCGAGCAGCTGCGCGCGCTGTTGCGCGCGTCTGCGCATGGCAAGATCCGCATCCTGTTCCCGATGGTCAACGCGCTGCCTGAACTGAAGCAGGCGCTTGCCCAGCTCGAGTACGCCAAGGCCGAGCTGCGCGAAGTCGGCTTCCCGTTCGCCGAGGATATCGAGGTCGGCGCGATGATCGAGATCCCGTCGGCCGCGCTGGTGGTCGGCAGCTTCCTCAAGCATGTGGACTTCCTCTCGATCGGCACCAACGACCTGATTCAGTACACGCTGGCGATCGACCGCAACGACGACGCGGTCAGCCACCTGTACGACCCGATCCACCCGGCGGTGCTCAAGCTGATCGCGCATACCATCAAGACCGCGACCCGCGCCGGCATCCCGGTGTCGGTATGCGGCGAGATGGCGGGCGACGCCAGGCTGACCCGGCTGCTGCTCGGCATGGGGCTGCGCCGCTTCTCGATGCACCCGGCGTGCGTGCTCGCGGTCAAGCAGGTGGTGCGCGACACGCACCTTGACCATATCGCACCAACCGTCGCGCGCATGCTCAGGAGCGAGGACCCTGATAGAATTGCCGATCTGCTACAACAACTGAACGCCGAGCCGGACGCCTGATCCGGCTTTTTTGCTTATGCTCAAAGACGCCATCGATATTGGTCAGGTGCGACGCGCGCTGGTCGTGAGGCTGATGTTTCACGGAGATGTCTTGCTGTCGACGCCGGTGATCAGCACGCTCAAGCGGATGGCACCGCATGTCGAGGTCGACGCGCTGGTTTACCACGAGACGCGGGACATGCTGGCTCTCCACCCCGATCTCGACCAGTTGTTCACCATCGACCGCAACTGGAAGAAGCGGAGCATCTTGTTTCAGTTGCAGCAGGAACTGCGACTGTTGTCAGCGCTGAAGGCGAGGCGCTACGACCTGATCGTCATCCTGAACGATAGCCATCGGGCAACCTGGCTGGTAAAGCTGCTGTCGCCGCGCTGGGCTGTCGGGCCGGACAACCCTGCGCGTGGACGCTTGTACCGCAAGACGGTGAAGCGGCGGTTCAAAACCGCGAGGCACCGCCATATGGTGGAGTTGCATCTTGATGCTTTGCGTTGTCTTGGGCTACCTGTCGACTCTTCCGCGCCCGAAGCGCGCCTGTCTATCGTACCCGGCGTGGCGGCAGAGGCTTGCGTGGCAAAACACTTGTCTGAGCATGGACTGCGGGGCGGTGACTTTGTGCTGGTCCACCCGGGGTCACGCGGGTTTTACAAATGCTGGCCCGAGCACAAGATGGCGCGCCTGATCAACCTCTTGCACCAGGAGGGGAAGACGGTAGTGCTTTCGGGCTCGCCTGCGCCAGATGAAATGGAAATGCTCGGGCGCATCAAGGCCCAGCTTAGGCGACCAGTCGTTGACTTGAGTGGCCAATTATCTCTCAAAGAACTGGCCGCGTTGGTCGCGCGTGCGTCCATGCTGGTCGGGGTTGACTCGCTGCCCGTGCACTTGGCGTCTGCCTTCCAGGTGCCGGTAGTCGCGCTGTTCGGTCCTTCGCTCGATCTGGTATGGGGGCCTTGGCGGACTCCCCACCGAGTGGTCGGTGCGGCTCTGGCTTGTCGTCCCTGTGGCTTTGCCGGCTGCGGAGAGAGCGGGCAAAGCGATTGCATGAGTGCATTGGGCGTACAGGAGGTGTTCGACGCCGTGAATTCGTTGAGCACCGAGACCGAAGGTTATGTGCCGAATTCGTGTCAGCACCGCTTCGCGATTGCAGGCGCCTGAATAAAGATTGGATATGTTCCCGAATCAAGACGTCACTAGCCTCGTGCTGTACAAGCGCGTGATGGGTTACTTGCGGCCGCATTGGAAAATTTTCCTTTTGTCCATCATCACGATGACGATTGCGGCTGCGACCGAGCCCCTGTTCGCGCGCCTGATGAAGCCGCTGATCGACGGCGGCTTCGTCGACCGCGACCCTGCGGCGATCATCTGGACCCCGCTGGCGATCGTCGGCCTGTTCCTGTTGCGCGGCGTGGCCAGCTTCATCAACGAGTACGCGTCGAGCTGGCTGTCCGGCAAGCTGGTGCAGCAATTGCGCGAAGAAATGTTCGATCGCATGCTGCGCCTGCCGGTGAACTACTACGACCAGCACCCGTCCGGACGCATCCTGTCGCGCATCGCCTTCGACGTGAGCCAGGTCAGCGAGGCCGGCTTCAACGTGATCACGGTCACCGTCAAGGACGGCGTCACCGTGATCGGCCTGCTTGCCCTGCTGCTCTACACCGACTGGAAGCTGACGCTGATCTGCCTGGCGGTGATGCCGGTGGTCGCCTGGTGCGTGCGCTTTGTCAGCCGCCGGCTGCGCGGGCTGTCCCGCAAGAACCAGCATGACATGGCGCAGCTGACCCAGGTACTGAACGAGAGTATCGACTGCCAGCGCATCGTGAAGATCTACGGCGGGCAGGGCTACGAGGCGGGCCGCTTCGCGACGAGCGCGGCGGCCATCCGCCACAACCTGATCAAGGAGCGCTCGACCAGCGCGGCCAGCACCGGCGTGACCCAGCTGATCATCGCCTGCTCGCTGGCGGTGATCCTCTACTACGCAGGCGTGCAGGCGCAGGCCGGCCACTTCTCCGCCGGCGACTTCATGTCCTTTCTGACCGCGATGCTGATGCTGTTCGCGCCGATCAAGCGCATCACGAGCATCAGCCAGACCATCCAGAAGGGTCTGGCCGCCGCCGAGAGCGTATTCGCCTTTCTCGACGAAACGAGCGAGAACGATACCGGGCAGCGCCAGCTTGGCCGCCCGCAAGGCGCGCTGGTGTTCGAGCAGGTGTCGTTCGGCTATCCCGGCGCTGAGCGCATCGCGCTGGACGACATCAACCTGTCGGTCGCCGCCGGCGAGACGGTGGCGTTGGTCGGCTCGAGCGGCAGCGGCAAGACCACGCTGACCAGCCTGATCCCGCGCTTCTATGACCCGGACGGCGGACGCATCCTGATTGACGGCGTCGACCTGCGCGAATTCTCGCTCGCTAGCCTGCGCTCGCAGATCGCGCTGGTCAGCCAGGAGGTCGTGCTGTTCAACGACACGGTCGCCGCCAATATCGCGTACGGCCGCATCGGCGAAGTCTCGCCGGAAGAAATCCGCGAGGCCGCGCGCGCGGCCAACGCGCTGGAGTTCATCGAGGCGATGCCGCAAGGCTTCGACACGCTGATCGGCGAGAACGGCACCCGCCTCTCCGGCGGCCAGCGCCAGCGGCTGGCGATCGCGCGCGCCATCCTGAAAAATGCGCCGATCCTGATCCTCGACGAGGCGACCAGCGCGCTCGATACCCAGTCCGAACGGCTGGTGCAATCCGCGCTCGAGCAACTGATGAAGAACCGCACCACGCTGGTGGTCGCCCACCGGCTGTCGACGATCGAGAACGCCGACCGCATCGTGGTGATGCACCAAGGGCGGATCGCCGAAATCGGCCGTCACCAGGAACTGCTGGCCGGCAGCGGCATTTACAGCACGCTGCACCGCCTGCAGTACCAGGCCGGCAGCGAGTAAGGGCAAGTGATGGACGTTGTGAAGCAAGGCGTGCCGACCCTCGGCGTCGCCATCATTACCAAGGACGCGGCCGCGCACCTCGACGCCTGTCTGGCGGCGCTGACAGGTCTGGCGGACGAGGTGGTGGTCGTCGACTCGGGCAGCCGCGACGATACGCTGGCCATCGCCCGCGCGCATGGCGCCGCCATCCACGAAAACCTGGACTGGCCCGGCTTCGGCCGGCAGAAGAACCTGGCGATCGGCTACCTGGGCACCGACTGGGTGCTGTCGCTGGACGCGGACGAAGTGGTGAGCCCGGAACTGGCCGCCGCGATCCGTGCGGCGATCCGGGCTCCCGCGGCCGACGTGTACACCCTGTCGCGACTGTCCAATTTCTGCGGGCGCTGGATGCGGCACAGCGGCTGGCGGCCCGACCATATCCCGCGCCTGTTCCGTCGCGGCCACGCCGGCTACTCCGACGACCTCGTCCACGAGCGCTTGCTGTTCAGTGGCACGGCGCCGCTGCTCGCCGGTGAGCTGCTGCATTACTCGTTCGATAACCTCGACCAGGTCGTCGACAAGATGAACCGCTATTCGGGCGCCGGGGCACTGCAGCGCCTGCAGCGAGGCAAGCGCAGCGGCGGCATGCCCTCCGTGCTTGCCAAGACGCTGTGGTCCTTCCTGCGTACCTACGTGTTGCGCCGCGGCTTTCTGGATGGCCGCGAGGGTTTCATCCTGGCGGTCGCCAACGCGGAAGGCACGTACTACCGGCAGCTGAAGTTGATGTATCTGGCAGAAAAGAAGGATATGCAGTGAAGGTTTCAGTGATCGTCAGTACCTATAACCGTCCCGATGCCCTGCAGGCTGTCCTGGAAGGTTTCTGTCATCAGCAGGTGGGTACCCGTGAGTGGGAGGTGATCATCGCCGATGATGGCTCGGACGAGGCGACCGCACGCGTGGTCGAGGCGTTCCGCGAGCGTATGGCGGGACGCTTCAAGCATGTCTGGCACGCGGACCAGGGCTTCCGGTTGGCGGAGATCCGCAACCGGGCAGCCATGCAGGCTTCTGGCGACTATCTGGTCTTTCTCGATGGAGACTGCATACCGCTGCCGGACTTCATCGCGCAGCAAGCGATCCTGGCCGAAGCGGGCTGGGTGGTGGCTGGTAACCGCATCCTGCTTGGACAGGCCTTCACGGAGTCGTACCTGAGTGGGCGCGATAAGCCGGTCTTTGCATGGACTTGGCTTGACTGGGGCATCCGCCGCCTGCATGGCAGCATCAACAATGCGCTGGGTTGGCTGCGTTTGCCTTTGCCCAAGTGGCGCCAGAAACGGGCGCAGGACTGGCGGTTGTTGCGCGGCTGCAATATTGGTGTGTGGAAGCAGGACTTCCTGGCCGTGGACGGTTTCGATGCGACCTTCTCCGGCTGGGGATATGAGGACTCGGATTTTGCCGTACGCCTGCTGCGCCATGGTGCACGCCTCAAGAATGGCCGTTTTGCGGTGCCGGTCATGCATCTGTGGCACCGCGAGAATGATCGTTCGCAAAGCGGTGAAAACTGGGCGCGTTTCGAAGCCTCCCTGCATGGAAGCCATGTGCGGGCTGTGAGCGGTCTGTCCGGGCTATTGGCGGAACATGAACACGAGGGGAGGACGGAATGAGTCAGCCTGAAGGCATCAACCTGGTCTTTCACTCGATACGGGCCGGTGGCGGCATGGAGCGCTATGTGCTCGACGTGATCGGCGAGTTGGCGCGGCGCGGGATCCGGGTGCGTGGCATCGCCAGGAAGGTGAACTGGCCCGGCGAGATGCCTGCCGGGGTCGAGTTGCTGCAGGTACGCGACCGTACGCCGTTTTCCCGCTTGAACAACTACCTGTTCGAACGGCATGCGCTGGCGCATTGCCAAGCCGGCTGGCCGACGATAGGAATCTCGCGAGTAGAGGGCCGGGTTGACTTGGCCATCGTCGGCGGCACGCATATCGGCCATCTCAAGGACAAGGGCAAGCAGCGCTGGGGGCTGTTCGACCGGTTGACGGTCAGGCACGAGCGGGTGCTGTATTCCAACGCGGGGCATATCGTGTCGCACTCCGCGCGGGTGCGCGATGAAATCATCGGCTACTACGAGATGCCGCCAGGCAAGGTTACTACCTTGTATCCACCGGTTGATACCAACAAGTTCAATCTTGGGGCACGTGCTTCCCGCTCGCGGGTCAGGCAGGAACTCGGTATCCGGGACGAGCAGTTCATGCTGCTGTTTCCGTCCAACAACCACAAACTCAAGGGCGCCGACCTGATCCTCGAGGCCATCGCAGGCTATGGTGACCGCGTCGTACTGGCCGTGGCCGGCAAGGCGCCGCTGGATGCGCCGGGTGTGCTCAATCTCGGCCTGCGGCAAGACATGCCTGAACTCTACGCGGCGGCGGATGCGACGATCCTGGCTTCCAAGTACGAAGCCTTTGGCCTAGTTGGGCCGGAGTCCATTCTGTGTGGGACTCCTGTTCTGCTTGCCAAGTCAGTCGGTGCAGTAGAGGTTCTTGATAGAGATGCCTGCTATGCGTTCGAGCGTACAGTCGTAGCTTTGAGGGACGCGTTGAATAATGCAATGGGCCGTAAGTCTATTGATATTGGCGGCAGTTCAATTTGCTATGCCTACGAGATTTCTACTCATGTAAATGAGCTGCTAAATTTATGGATCAGTAATGAATAACCCTAAAGTCAGTTTTCTTATAATTACTTACAATCAAGAACACCTAGTCGAGGATGCTCTGCGTGGGGCTGTTTCTCAGGACTATGATAATCTTGAAATTATTGTTTCTGATGACTGCTCATCTGATGCTACCTTTGAAAAGATAAAGGCTTTTTTTGATAATTATGATGGGCCTCATCAGGTAGTAGTTAATCGAAATGAAACAAACAAGGGTATTGGGTCAAATCTCAACGTCGCAGTTTCTCTTTCTTCTGGTGATTTGATTTTTGTATCTGCAGGCGATGATGTTTCATTGCCAAATCGGGTCTCAAGTGTGGTCCGGTTTTGGGCGGAAGAGGGTGGTAGGCATGATTTGATTGCATCATTTTTGTATGACATGAGTTATTGTGGCGCCGTTCTTGGTGTTATTGGGGTTGATGATCTCTCAAAATATAAGAGTGTTGATGATTGGTTATCCCTTGGGCATCCTAAGTTAATTGGTGCTGCACATACATGGACTCGCTCTTTTTTTATTAATTACGGAGGAGTCCCTGATGGTGTGGTAGCTGAGGATATGGTCATGGCTTTTAGGGCGATTGCCAATGCCAAGGCTGTTACAATAAAAATACCGCTGGTTAATTATAGAAGAGGTGGTACCACAGGAAAAAAACGTCGTGGGTCTGTTGCGGATGTGAAAAAAAGCTTTGTGAATAAGGTTCGCAATACGAAAATAGAACTCCTTGACATGCTTAAAACTGCAGCATCATGCTCTCCTTCTCCTGAGTTGTTGATTTATCTCGCTGGTTTATATCAGCGCGAGTGTTATGTGGAGCGTATTTATTCGAATTCGTATTCTGAGCTGCAGAAACTGCGGTTATTGATGTCCTCAAGAAATATTAAAATTTGGTTCAGAATTAGAGTGTTTTTTTATGCTGTGTATCCTTGGCTGTTTAAGCCTTTCTTCTGGATTAAGTCGAAGGTTGTCAAATGAATGGTTTGTTAAACATTAAAAAATCAGATTTTATTGTTAAATGGGTTGTTTTTTCTATTCTTGCCTTGGGATTTTCTGTTAGGAAATCTGCAACGGCTCTCCCCATGTTGTTGGTGATTGCTGGATTGTATTTGCTTTGGAAGAGGCATGATTTCCGTGTTCTGGCGATCGAGTTTTTTAATGAGCAGTGGAGGGTTGTTGTTTCGCTGGCTGTACTGCCATTGCTGATTTTTATAAGGGAGCTGGTTCAATTTTCGCCAGAATTTAAATATGTTGACGCAGCTTCTCGGTTTTTGTTTTTCATGCCAATTTGCGTTCTGCTAATTTATAGCAGGATTAGGCTTGAAGATGTGAGGTGGGGTTTTTTTTGGGGCGTTGCTTTTATGTTCGCTTCCGGTTTTCTTTATGTGTACATGACTGGCGGTTTTTGTTCTGATTCAAACTATGCAATAAGACCAAGGTCTTACTTTACAAACACAATCCCTTTTTCTGCGTTCTGTTTAGCCTTAGCCATTGCGTTTTCTATTTGGTCGATTGGGCGGTCAACGATAGACACCATCTGCTCAGTTGTTTCGATTTTGTTGGCAGTTTTGGTTTTGTATTTTTCACAGTCGAGAGGCGTTTGGATTGGGTTTTTGTTTTCGATTCTTTCGATTGTTTTGATGTATTCAAAAAATCGCGTGCGTGATTCTTCATTGTTTTTCGTTTTTTCATTTGTTGTTCTTGTGCTTTTGTATTGCTTTAGTGAAATGTTTGCTATTCGTGTTGATATGGCGATGGCAGAAGTGTTGGATTTTATGCATGGCAAGAAGGATGGCTCTGTTAGTATGAGGCTAGATATGGCTATGGCTTCATTTTATATCCTTCAAGAAAACCCAATCTTTGGAGCTGGGAGAAATCTTATTCCTGCATTGCAGGACTTGTATCATAGGGGGATTATTGGTGCTGCAATATCGGATGCAGCAGATACGCATGGTGAACTATTCTATAATTCGGCAAGCTTGGGTATGCTAGGAATCTTTGCTTGGTTTGTTTTTTATTATTTTATAGTCAAGTTATTTCTGCCGTCTGCTCTAGGTTTTTATGATTCTGATGTCAAGAGGATTGGTGTTATTGGTGTCTCTGTTTCTGTATTGTTCTTTTTTGTTGGTTTTACACATATTACATTTGGACTTTCCATGTACGCATCGTACTTTGTGATTTTTCTATCTGTTCTTTCTTCAAGCTTGAAGTTGTATTCACATTGATCGATGATCGTTTGAAGTTTGAAGTGCATTTCATTTGAATTCGTCGCTAGTGGCGATATTTCTTTTGCCTCCTGCGGAAATGTGTCATGAGTGTTCGTGTGGTTGAAAAAATCAAGAATAAAATAAAATTAAGAGCAATTAAAAAACTGCCTAGGTGGCAGCAGGGGCAAAAAAATTTGAGCTCCAGTACAAAGGGAGATACTCATATGGAGTGGCGACTTATGGGATTCCAATCGTCGATGGAAATCCTGCGCGTCTTGTAAAGTTTAGATTTTTCCAAGATGTGATTGAAAAGTTATTGTAAATTAAATGGTGGTGCTGGCCGGTAGAAAAGGTGGTTGAGTTTTCGCCACTTCTTTGTGATGTTTGTTTTGAGGGTCTGGATCAGCTTCTTCGTGAGCGTGAGTTACAGGAGAAAACCAAAAATAACTTGCGTTGACGGCATCAGGGTCTAGTCTGCTGGCAGACCGCACCAAGCGGCATCCATTCGGGTGCCGCTTTTTTCATGGAGGGCGGGTGAATGCCTGGGTGGCGCCGGACAGATGCGGAGGGATTCAGCCTGCTGGAGCTGGTGGTGGTGCTGGCCATCCTTGGCGTCTTGCTGGGCATGGCGTGGCCGGCGCTGTCCGGTTGGCTCGAGCGGCGGCGTTTGCTGGCGGCCGCCGACGCATTGCAGGACGTGTTGAGTGTCACCCAGCAGCAGGCGCTGGCGGGGGACGCCCGCCTGTATCTGGCCTTCGTCCCGCTGGCGGCCGGCGGCTGGCAGGTGTTGCGCTCCAACCTGGCCGCGTGCCGCAGTGCGGCTTGCGGCACGCAAGTGCTGGGCGACGACGACTATCCGGGCATCCGCCTCGTCTCAACGACCTTCAGCGGCAACCAGACCGAGTTCGACCCGGTGCGCGGGCTGGCCGACAACGGCAAGGTGGTGCTGGAGAGCCGTGACGGCTTGCGTGCCGGCGTGGTGCTCAGCAGCGTCGGGCGGATCCGCCGTTGCGGCGAGGGCGCACGCGAGGCGTGCTGAAATGCGCAGTGCAGGCGGTTTTTCCCTGATCGAACTTATGGTCGCCATGGCGATCGCGCTCACGGTGCTGGGCGCCGCGTCCTTTGTGCTCACGCACCAGTTGAGCCATGGCCAGCGGCTGCTGGCCGAGACCCGCCTGCACGCGCAGGCGAGTGCGCTGCTCGAGCGGATGGCGCGGGACCTGCGGCGTGCCGGCTACCGCGAGCACGAGCAGGCGTCGGCCGACTTTGACCTGCGGCTGCCGGCGACAGGCTGCTTGCTGTACAGCTACGACCGCTACGCCGATGGCGTGGCGTCGGCCAACGAACGTTTCGGCTTCAAGTGGCAGCGTGTCGACGGTGTAGGGGTGCTCAGGATGCGCAAGAGCAGCGCGGGGCTGGCCGATTGCGCAGAGGGTAGTTGGGAGACGCTGTCGGACCCGGCATCGCTCGAGGTCACCTCGCTCGAGTTTGTCGCGCTGGATCAAGCCTGTTACGACATGGCGAGCGCAACCAGACGTCCGTGCCCGCCACGTGCCGGCGCCGGTGAGCGACTGCGCGTGCTGCGCGAGCTCGAAATCAGGCTGCAGGCGCAGGACAGGGCGCGAAGCCTGCCGCCGGTCGCGCTGACGGCGCGTGTGGCGTTGCCCGTTGCGCCGCTTCTGCCGGAGTAGACCATGCACAGCGCTCAACGCGGGCTGGCTCTCTTCTTCGTGGTGATGATGTTGCTGGTACTGGGGCTGCTCGGCGTCCATCTGGTGTCGGCCGTGGATGCTTACCGGCGGCAGGTCGCGCTGCAGGTGCAGGCGAGGCAGGTCGAGGAAGCCGCCCGCGCCGGCCTGTTGCACGGTGTCGCGCGTTACCTCGCGCGTGGGGTGGACACCGACGGCGACGGCATGGCCGAGGCGCCATGGCGTGGCGAACTGGGCGTCTACCGTTGGCAGGTGGGGTATTGCGCGGCCGCACAGGTCAGCTCCACCTGCGCAGTGCCAACCGCGTCGGTGCCGCTTCGCCTGCTCGCGCAGGCGGCGTCGGCGGACGGGCAGATCAGGCGGCTGGTGACGGTGCGGGTGTCCAGCGGCCCGCTGTTGCCCTGGGTACCGGTGGCCGCGATCGTCATCGAGCGCAGTGCCGGCTTGCCGCAAGGCGGCCCGCTGGAGACGGTCGCCGACTTTGAAACCGCCCTGCGCGCGGTGAGCGGCCGTACCTTGTCCGGCTGGCTGGCGATGGACGCGGGCGAGGGCGTGTTTGACGAGGCCGGTCAGGCTTTGCTGATGCGGGCATACCCGCCGTCGGCCGACGGTGCGGCAACGCCCGTAACGGCGGCGGATGCCGGCTCGGCCGCCGCGCCGGTGTTGCTGGTGTCCGGGCAGACGCTGGCGGTTCCGGCCGGGGTGACGGTCCACGGCCTGCTGGTCGCGCCGCGCATCGAGTTGGCCGCCGGCAGTCGGGTGGTCGGGGCGCTGCTGGCGCAGATGCTGGTGGCCGACGCGCAGGCGCGGGTCGACCATGCGCCGTTGCTGCTGGAGGCGCTTGCAGGCCGGCGCTTGCGGCATGTCGTGCCGCATAGCTGGCGCAACTGGCAGGACTAGCATGTTGCGGCGACCGGCACCGGGGTTCAGCCTGCTCGAAGTGCTGGTCGCGCTCGCCCTGCTGGTACTGGCGGCCTTGCTCGGTGAGCAGTTGTTGTGGATAGGCCGGCAGAGTCTGGTAGACGCGCGGCAGCGAGCTCAGGCCTTGCAACTGGCAGAGCAGGAACTGGAGCGTTTGCGCGGGCGATACGGTGTCGTTCAGCCTCCCTGCCGGGAAAAAGGTGTGGAGCAGGGAACGCGTGACGAGCGCATCGGCGCTGCGGACTACCGGATAAGCTGGCAGGTGGATAGCCGCTGTTCGCCCGCGCGCCACCGGCTGACGGTCACCGTCGACTGGCCGGGCACGGGCGCACGGCAAAGCCTGCGCCTCTTCGCGGAAAGCGGCGATGCAGGCTGGCGCTAAGGCGGATGCTTACTGGTAGAGCGGGTTGTGTGGATCGATCGCCTGGCCGTTCTTGCGCACGGTGTTCCACACCGGGTAGGTGTGCAGTTCTTCGCGCAGTTGTTTGGCCAGTTGCGAGTAGCCGTCGGCGTTGCGTTGCAGCGAGTAGGCGCGCAGCAGCGCGATCTTGGCGGCGGTGTTGCCGGCGTCGCGCTTGAGCGCGTCGCGCAGCACCAGCACCGCGTCGTCGAGCCGGCCGTAGTGCAGGAACACCTCGGCTTCACCGACGGGGTCGATGCCGCGCTTGTGCGGGGGAACGAAATTCAACTGACGCCATAGCTTGCGCGCCGTATTGGCGCTGGCCTGTCCGGCAAGACTCGCGATCGCACTGAACATGACACCCCCCCGAATGTGGTAGCGGAGAAAAGATTACCAGCGTCCGGCGGGTGGCTCAATCGAAAAGCTACACTTTCAACGAGTGTTGTATAAATTTCCCGCAAAGTATGCTGTTTACAATATCAGTGGGCGCATTTGCCACAACAGCGTAGCCGATCTCCTTCAATAAAACATAGCGAACGCTTCCATTCTCAGCCTTTTTGTCGTGCGACATCAAGGACATCCAGCGCTCGGCACCCAGGTCCGGTGCTCGGGTCGGCAGGCCCGCCGCGGCGAGCAGGGTCTCGGTGCGAACGACATCGTCATTGCTGATCCAGCCCAGCGCACGCGAGGTGTCGGCGGCGAGCAGCATGCCGGCGGCGACCGCCTCGCCGTGTAGCCATACGCCGAAACCGAGCCCCGCTTCGATCGCATGGCCGAAGGTATGGCCGAGGTTGAGCAGCGCGCGCACGCCCTGTTCCTTCTCGTCCTGGCCGACGATGTCGGCCTTCATCCGGCAGCAGTGTTCGACCGCGTACGCGAGCGCCTGCTTGTCGCGCGCGCGCAAGAGGGCCATGTTGTCTTCCAGCCAGCCAAAGAACGCCGCGTCGCCGAGCAGGCCGTACTTGACTACTTCGGCGAGGCCGGCCGACAGTTCGCGGTCGGGTAGGGTGTCGAGCAGGTCCATGTCGGCGATCACCGCGCGTGGCTGGTAGAAGGCGCCGATCATGTTCTTGCCCTGCGGGTGGTTGATCGCCGTCTTGCCGCCGACCGACGAGTCGACCTGCGCGAGCAGGGTGGTCGGTACCTGCACGAAGGGGACGCCACGCTGGTAGCAGGCGGCGGCGAAACCCGTCATGTCGCCGACCACGCCGCCGCCCAGCGCGATGAGCGCGGTCTTGCGTTCGCAGCCGGCCTTGAGCAGCGCGTCGAAAATGCGGTTGAGCGTCGCCCAGTCCTTGTAGTCCTCGCCGTCCGGCAACACGACGGTGAGCGTTTCCACCCCCTCGCGCGCAAGCGCGGCGCGCAGGCGTTCGAGGTAGAGCGGCGCGACCGTCTCGTTGCTGACGATCATCGCCTTCTGCTGCGGCAGCACGCGGGCGATCAGCCCGCCTTGGTCGAGCAGGCCCTGGCCGATATGGATGGGGTAGCGGGTATCCGGCAGGACAAGGTCGAGCGTTCTCATGCTTGGTCGGGCTCCGTGGGCGGCTTGGGGGGCTGGCCGAGGCGTTCTTCCAGCTGGCTGATCAGCAGGTTGACGTTCTGCTGGGTGGTGTCGATCACCAGGTCGGCGATCTCGCGGTACAGCGGGTCGCGCTCGGCGAACAGTTGCTCGAGCTTGCCGCGCGGATCGGCCGTCTGCAGCAGCGGACGGTTGGTGCAGTGCTGGGTGCGGGTCAGGATGTCGTCGATGCTGGCGCGCAGGTAGATCACCGTGCCATGCGCGGCGAGCTGGCGCCGGTTCTCCGGGTTGAGTACCGCGCCGCCGCCGGTCGCCAGCACGATGTTCTTGCGCTGGGCCAGTTCGGCGATCATTTGCCGCTCGCGTTCACGAAAACGCGCCTCGCCCTCGATGTCGAAGATGGTCGCGATGCGCACGCCGGTACGCGCCTCGATCTCGTGGTCCGAGTCGAAGAAGGTCTTGCCGTGGCGGCGCGCCAGCGCCCGGCCGACCGTCGTCTTGCCGGAGCCCATCAGGCCGACCAGAAAAAAATTGCCTGCCAGTTTCATGGCAGGCATTGTACCGGATGTCATGAGACGGTGTCGCCTCAGCGGACCAGCGCTTCGCTCTCGATGATGCGCGGGGTCAGGAAGACCAGCATCTCGCGCCGCTCGCTCTTCTTGCCGTTGCTGCGGAACAGGTGGCCGAGCACCGGGATGTCGCCCAGCAGCGGTACCTTGGTGACAGTGTCGCTCTGGTCCTGCACATAGATGCCGCCGATCACCACGGTGCCGCCGTTCTCGATGCGTACCTGCGTCTTCACCTCGCGCTTGTCGATCGCGGGTTCGCTCAGGTTGTCGAGGAACTTCGGCGCGTCCTTGTTGATCTGGATGTCGAGGATCAGCTCTTCTTCCGGCGTGATCTGCGGGGTGACCTCGAGCACCAGCGCGGCTTCCTTGAACTGGGTCTCGGTGCCGTTGTCGCTGACCGTCTTGTACGGGATCTCGGTGCCTTCCTTGATGATCGCCTTGGTGCGGTCGGCGGTCAGCACGCGCGGGCTGGAGATGATCTTCGAGTTGCCCTGCTGCTGCGACGCCTGCAGCTCCAAGCCGATGATCGAGCTTGCGCCCTTGTAGATCACGCCCAAGCTGCCGGTGGCACCGGTGATCGGCAGGTTGACGTTGGGCGGTGTCGGCAGGGTGGCGCCCCCCCCGCCCGGCTGGGTGATGTTGCCCGAGCCGATGCCGGAGCCGACCGAGGTGTCGCCGCCGACCTTGGCGAAGCCCAGCTTGACGCCGAGGTCGCGCTGGAAGGTGTCGCGCGCCTCGACGATGCGCGCCTCGATCAGCACCTGCTTGGACGGCTTGTCGATGATGCGCAGCACGTCGCGGATCTCTGAGAGCACTTGCGGCTTGTCGCGCACGATCAGCTGGTTGGTCTTGGCGTCCGCGTACGCCGACGCGGCCTGTGCGCCCTGGCTGCTTGCCTGTGGCTTGTCCTTGTCGCCGCCGCCGATCGGCACCAGGCCGCGCACCGCGGCCATCACGTCCTCGACCGAGCGGTACTTGATCTTGAAGATCTCGGTGACCAGCGGCTCCTGCAGCGTGGTTGCCGCACGTACTTCGGCGGCCTGCTTGGCCATCTCGATCATTTCCGCCTGCGGGGCGACGCGGATCACGTTGCCGACCTGGCGCTTGGCGAGCCCTTTTTGCTGCAGCACGAGTTCCAGCGCCTGGTCCCACGGCACGTTCTTCAGCACCAGCGTCACGTTGCCGCTGACCGAGTCGCCGGTGACCAGGTTGAAGCCGGCGAATTCGGCCAGCGTCTGCAGCACGACGCGCACGTCGACGTTCTGGAAGTTCAGCGACAGCTTGTCGCCCTTGTAGGCGGGCTTGTCCTGCGCGGCGAGCGCGGCGTTCGCCTGCTCGCGGCTGAGCTTGCGCACTTCGACGACCAGCTGGCGGTCGGTCTGATAAGAGGAATAGTCCCATTCGCCGTTGTTCTGCAGCACGATGCGGCTGCCACGGCCGGCGGCGGCCGCGTCGACGCGCTGCACCGGCGTCGCGAAGTCGGCCACGTCCAGGTTGCGCGCGAGGCGGGCCGGCAGCGGCGCGCCGACGCTGACCGTCAGCGCGCGGCCGCTGCGGTTGATGTCGGTACTGGCGCCGGCGGGCAGGTCGACGACGAGCTTGCCCGCGCCGTCTGCGCCGCGCCGGAAGTCGATCTGGCCAACCTCGTAGCCGCTGGCTGCACGGGTGTTCAGCGGGGCGATGGTCGGTGCCGGCATCGGCGCGGCCGCAGGGGCGGGCGCGGTGACGCTCGCCGGCGCCTGCGCGCCGCCCAGGCTGACCAGCACGCGGTTGCCGTCGGTACGGGTGCGGTAGGGGGCCGCCTGCGTCAGCGACAGGACCACGCGGCTGCGGCCGCCGGCTTCGACGACGGTGGCGCCGGAGAGCAGCGGGCCGGGCAGCGGCTGGCTCTGCTTGAGGGTGCTTGCGGTGCCCGCGAAGTCGAAGGCGATGCGCGGCGGGTTGCTCAGCGCGAAGCTCTGCGGCAGGGCGGCCGGGCCGGTCAGGGTGATCGCCAGCTCCTGGGCGCCGCCCTGGTTGCGCAGCACCTCGATGCCGGTGATGGTGTTGCCGGCGGCCCACAGGAGTTGCGAGGCGCCCAGCAGGGCCAGCGAGCCGGCCAGGGTCGTCAGTTGCGTGCTTTTCATTTGGTTTGCCCTTGTCCTTGTTCCTGGGTCAGCAGCAGTTCCGTGTCGCGGCGGACCCACTCGCCGTTGGCGTCTTCGACGGTCTCGCTCAGGCGCAGGGCGTCCGGCGTGATGTCGGTGACGCGGCCGAAGTTGCTGCCGATGAAGCTGCCGGCGCGGACCGTGTAGACGACGCCGTCGGGTGCCTGGATCAGCGCGTGGCGGACGCCCTTGATTTGCAGGCTGCCGATCATCTTCAGGCGTTCGAGGTCGTAGTTTTCCAGCGCGTCACGCGGCCGGCTCAGGTCGGGCGCATTGGCGGCGTTGCGCCCGGCCAGCTTGAGGCGAGCCGCGTCGAACGGCGAGGGCAGGCCGTAGGCGGTGAATTCGGCGCTTTGCGCCTGCGGCAGCGCCGGGATCGGCTCGACCTGTCCCTTGATGTCGCGGTCCTGCGCCTGCATCCACTGGTCCAGGTCGTCCGGGCCGGCCGAACAGCCGGTGATCAGGGCGGCGGCGGCCGTGCAGAGGAAGAAGCGGGTGTTCATGGCTTGGCCCCCTGGCTCTGCGCCTGCTGTTGCGCCATCTTCTCTTCGGGCTCCAGTGTGCGGTAGGTCTTGGCGATCGCCTGCATGGTGAGCCGCCCGTCCTTGCCGCCCGGCGTCAGCGTGATGTTGTTAAGCGTGACGATGCGCGGCATCTTGGAGAGGTCGGACACGAAGGTGGCGAGGTCGCTGTAGCTGCCGGTCAGGCGGATCTCGATCGGCAGTTCGGCAAGCTCGGGGCCGGCGACTTCCTGGCCGGGGCGGAACAGTTCGAACTGCAGGCCGCGGCCGACGCCGGCCTGGTTGATCTCGGCGAGCACCGACGCCATTTCCGCCTTGGTCGGCAGCTGGCGCAGCAGGCTGCCGTAGCTCTTCTCGATCTCGGCGAGCTGCGCCTGCAGCACTTCGAGGTTGGCGAGCTGGCGGCGCTTGTCGGTGTAGCTGGTTTTCAGCTCGGCCTCGCGCGCCTCGGCGGCGGCGATCTCGTCGCGCTGCGGGCCCAACAGCAGGAACCAGGCGGCGACGAGCAGCGCCGCCACCATCACCGCGAGCAGGCCGAACTGGCGTGCGCGCGGCCAGTCGGGCGCGGTCTTGAGGTCGAGGTTGCGCAATTCGTCGAGCGTCATGGCTTGGCTCCTTGTGCCGGTGCGGCAGGCGTGGCCTGCACGTCACGCGCCTTCAGGCTGACCGTCAGGCTGAACTCGCTGGTGCGCAGGTTGCCCTGCGGCGCCGCCTTGACCTCGATCAGCACCGGGTTGGCGAACACGGCAGAGTTGCCCAGCTGGCTCATGTAGTTGGAGACGCGGGCACCGGAGAGCGCGAAGCCGCTGATCGCGACGGAGCGGTCGGTCTGCTTGAAGTCCTTCAGGTAGACGCCCTCGGGCAGGTCGCGCACCAGCGCGTCGAACAGCAGCACCGCCTCGACGCGTCCCTCCTGCAGGCGCATCGCCATGTCCTTGCGTGCCAGGAGCGCGGCCTTCTGTGCTCGCAGCGTCTCGACCTTGCCCAGCCGCGCCGTCATCATGGCTATCGCGTCGTCGAGGCGCTGGTTGCGGGCGAGCTGCGCGTCGAGGCTTGCGCCCTGCCACAGGTAGGCGCCGGCGATCAGCACGCCGGCGAGGCCGAGCGCACCGGCCAGATAAAGCTGGAAGGTCTTGCGGTGCGCCGCTTTTCTCAGTTCGCGGTAGGGGAGCAGGTTGATGCGGATCATCAGTCGAACCTCCTCAGCGCGAGTCCGCTGGCGACCAGCAGCGAGGGTGCGTCGAGCAGCAGCTCGCGCAGCGCGATGCCCGGTGCCTGCGTCATCGAAGTGAACGGGTTGGCGATCATCGTGCTGATCTGGGTGCGCAGCGCGACGGCGTCGTCCAGCCCGGTCAGCATGCTCGAGCCGCCGGCGAGCAGGATGTAGTCGACGCGCAGGTACTGCGACACGCTGACCGTGGTGTAGAAGAACTGCAGCGCGCGCTGGATTTCCTGCGCGAGCGAGTCGACGAAGGGCTGCAAAAGCTCGGACTCGTAGCCTTCGGGCAGTAGCATCGAGCGTTTGCCCTTCTCGGCCTCTTCCTGGGTGAGGCCGTAGCGGCGTTGCACTTCGCGGGTCAGCTGCATGCCGCCGAACGCCTGTTCGCGGAAGTAGAGCTGTTGGCCGTTGCGAACCACCAAACAGTGGATCTTGGTCGCGCCGATGTCGAACAGCGCGAAGGTCTGGTTGAAGCCCTGGTCGGGCAGTTGCTGCTGCAACTGCTCGAACGCGGTGAGCATCGCGAACGCCTCGACGTCCATCACCGCGACTTCGAAACCGGCCATCTCGGCGACCGCGACGCGCTCCTCGACCTTCTCCTTGCGCGACGCGCAGATCAGCACGTCCAGGTCGTCCGCCTGGGTGGCGGACGGCCCCAGCACCTGGAAGTCGAGGTTCACCTCGTCAAGCGGGAAGGGGATGTACTGGCCGGCCTCGCTCTCGACCTGGAACTCGAGGTCGTTGCGGTCCTGCGTCGCCGGGATCAGGATCTTCTTGTAGATCGCCATCGTCGTCGGCAGCGCCAGCGCGACGCGCCGGCTCGGGCTGCCCAGGCGCGCGCGGGCGCGGCGCAGCGTGTCGGCGACAGCGTCCACGTCGCCGATGTTGCCTTCGCTGACCGCGTCGCGCGGCAGCGGCTCGATGACGTAGCGCTCGAGCTGCAGCGTCCTGCCGACGCGGCCGATCTCGACCATCTTCACGGCCGTCGCGCTGATGTCTACGCCGATCAGTCCGTCGGCGCGGGGGGCAAAGCGGCCGAGCAGCCGGCCGATCGCCTGCGGAAATTCCAGTTTTCCACGGGGCATGCGTTGTTTTCAGCCCCCTTGTGACCGCGGGGGTCTGCCTCCCTTGTAATGAATCCGCCAATCGCCGCAGCCGGGAACTTTGCCCTGCCGCTGACGTGAAACCGGTATAATCAGCCTTCGATTTTTATTGCCAAACACCATGTTGCAGAGAATTCTCAAGGTCATCCTCGGCGTCGTGATCGGCGTTTCCACCCTGGCGGCCGGTGTGCTGGCCGTGGCTGTCCTCGTGACCTGGCCCCGGCTGCCCAGCCTCGACGTGCTCACCGACTACCGCCCGAAGGTGCCGCTGCGCGTTTACGCGGCCGGCGGCGAGCTGATCGGGGAATTCGGCGAAGAACGACGCTCTTTCACCAGAATTCACGACATTCCACCGCTGATGAAGAATGCGTTGTTGTCCGCTGAGGACGAACGCTTTTACCAGCATGGCGGCGTAGATTATGTCGGTGTTCTTAGGGCGGCCTTGGGCAACATAGTATCTGGATATAGCCGGTCGGGTGCAAGCACGATCACCATGCAGGTTGCTAAAAACTTTTTCCTATCCAGTGAAAAGACGTTTACCCGCAAATTCAATGAAGCGCTGCTTGCGTTCAAGATCGAGCACACGCTCAGCAAGGACCAGATCCTCGAGCTTTACCTGAACCAGATCTATCTCGGCCAGCGCGCGTACGGTTTTGCCGCCGCCTCGCAGGCCTATTTCGGCAAGCCGCTGAAAGACTTGAACATTTCGCAGTACGCGATGCTGGCCGGCCTGCCCAAGGCGCCGTCCTCGTACAACCCTGTGGTCAATCCGCAACGCGCCCGTCTGCGCCAACTATACGTGCTGCGCCGCATGCACGAGTTGGGCTATATCAATACCGCGCAATATGAGGCGGCCAAGCAGGCGCCGCTCGAACTGGCGTCGCCCGGACGCGACACCGGCGTGCCGGCGCAGTTCGTCGCCGAGCTGGTCCGCCAGGCGATGTACGACAAGTACAAGGACGCCGCGTATACCGAAGGCTTCCGCGTCTACACCACCATCGACGCGGCCAACCAGCGCTGGGCGTTCGACAGCCTGCGCGCCGGCCTGATGGACTACGACCGCAAGCTTGGCTACCGCGGCCCGGAATCCTTCGTCGACCTGGGCGCGCTGACCGAGGACCGCGACGAGGCGCTCGACGAGGCGCTGTCGTCGATCCGCGACAGTGGCCAGCTCGAGCCGGGTGTCGTGCTCGAGGCGTCGCCGTCCGAGGTCAAGGTCTACCTGCGCGGCGGGCGCTTCGCCCGCGTCAAGGGCGAGGGTCTCGCCTTCGCGCGGCGCGCGCTCTCCAGCAAGCTGACCCCGGCCCAGCAGATCCGCCCGGGCGCGGTGGTGCGCATCCAGCCCAACAGCAAGGGGCAATGGGAAATCACGCAGATGCCCGAGGTCGAGGGCGCGTTCGTGTCGATGGATCCGCATAACGGCGCGATCCGCTCGCTGGTCGGCGGCTTCGACTTCAACCGCCGCAGCTTCAACCATGTGACGCAGGCGTGGCGCCAGCCCGGTTCGACCTTCAAGCCCTTCATCTACTCGGCGGGGCTGGACCGCGGCTTCACCGCGTCGACCTTCATCAACGACGCGCCCCTGTCGATCGACCCGGCCAGCATCGGTGGCCAGCGCTGGGAGCCGAAGAACGACGACAACCGCTACGCGGGGATGATCACCATGCGCCGCGCGCTCGCGCTGTCGAAGAACATGGTGTCGATCCGCATCCTGCAGGGCATCGGCACCGACTACGGCCAGCAGTACGCGTCGCGCTTCGGTTTCGCGGCGAAGAACAACCCGGCTTATCTCACGATGGCGCTGGGCGCCGGCATGGTCACTCCGCTGCAGATGGCCGAGGCGTATTCGGTGCTCGCCAACGGCGGCTACCGCACCCGCGCCTACTTCATCGACCGCATCGAGGACATCGACGGCCGGGTGATCGCGCGCACCTCGCCGCAGGTTGCAGGCCAGGGCGCGCCGCAGGTGATCGACCCGCGCAACGCCTTCATCATGACCAGCATGCTGCGCGACGTGATCCGCTTCGGCACCGCCAACCGCGCGATGAGCCTCGGCCGCACCGACCTCGCCGGCAAGACCGGCACCACCAACGACTTCCGCGACGCGTGGTTCGCCGGCTACAACCCGAACCTGGTCGCGGTGACCTGGGTTGGCTACGACCAGCCGCGCAGCCTCGGCCGTTACGGTTACGGCGGCACCGCCGCGCTGCCGATCTGGACCAACTACATGGCCAACGCGCTCAAGGGCCAGCCGGAAGTCGACCTGCCGCCGCCGGAAGGCATCGTGGTCAAGCCGGGCGCCGGCCTGCGCGGCGGCGACGAGTACTACCTCGAGGAATTCCAGCGCACCAACCCCGAACTGCGCCTGAACAACCAGGGCGTGGTGCCCGGTGCGGCGCGCACCGAGGAAGAGGGGACGGCGGCGCCGGCGCCGGACGCCGCGCAGGACGCGGTCGAGAACGTCAAGGAACTGCTGTTCTAGCGGCAGGCGGCGTCAGCCGCCACCAACAGGAAGGGACGCCGAGGCGTCCCTTTTTTTGTCTGCGCTTCGCGGCGTTTAGTGCGCGAGCAGCTCGAGCACGCGCTCGGGCGGCCGGCCGATCACCGCCTTGTCGGTGCCCACCGCGATCGGCCGCTCGATCAGGCGCGGGTTGTCGTGCATGGCGGCGATCAGGTGGCGGTCTTCCAGCGTGATGTCGTCAAGGTAGAGTTCCTTGTACTCCTCCTCGTGCTTGCGCATTAGCGCGCGCGGTTCGAGCCCGAGCAGCCCGAGCAGGCGGGTGATCTCTTCGGGGGAGGGTGGCGTCTTCTGGTAGTCGATCACCTCGACTTCGGCGCCTGCGTCCTGCAGCAGCTGCAGGGCTTCCCTTGACTTGGAACAGCGTGGGTTGTGGTAAAAGCGGATCATGCCCGTCTCCTTGTTTTGGCAAGCGCCGGCTGGGCGCTTTCGCGCGGCCGGCAAGCCCAAGGATGCCACCTTCCGGCGTCGCGTGCCACGGGCTTAGCCGGCGGCGTCGACGAGTATCGGCTTGAGCACGCGGATCAGCTCGGACGGGGCGAGCCCGACCAGGAAGCCGCGCTTGCCGCCGTTGATCCAGATGCGCGGCAATTCGGCGACCGACGCCTGCAGGTAGACCGGCATCGGGTGGCGGGTGCCGAACGGGCTGGTGCCGCCGACCTGGTAGCCGCTGTGGCGGTCGGCGGTCTTCGGGTCGCACGGCGTCACCTTCTTGGCGCCGATCTGGCGCGCGAGCAGGCCGGTCGCCACTTCGCGGTCGCCGTGCATCAGCACGATCAGCGGCTGGTGCGCGTCGTCTTCCATGATCAGCGTCTTGATACACGCGTGCTCGTCTATGCCGAGCTCACGCGACGACACGCGGGTGCCGCCCTTGTCCTCGTACTTGTACAGGTGTCCGCTGAAGTCGACCTGATGTTCGCGCAGCATGCGCACCGCCTGGGTGACCGGCAGTTTGTCCTTCGCCATCGTTGCCCTCCCAAAAGCGCAAGGGTAGGCGCTCGCGCGCAGCGGGTAAAGCGCCGGCGGGTGGGCGGTGTGCTTACGCCGGCTGCCAGGGACGGCCGAGCGCCGCGCCCTGCGCGCCGCGGTCGGCGAGGTCGGCGGCGATCGCCTGGATCGCGCTCCAGCGCGGGCCGCACCAGTCGGGCGCGATCAGCGTCGGCTGCTGCGCGGTCGCCGACACCCGGTGGTAGACCACCTCGGGCGGCGTCGCACGGATCAGGTCGGCGGCGAGCGCCGCGTAGTCGGCCAGCGGCATCGGCGCGACCTCGCCGCGGCGGTACTGCGCGGCCATCCGGCTGCCCCGCACGATCATCAGCGGGTGCAGTTTCAGCCCCTCGACGCCGATGTCGAGCACGGTCTGAAGCGTCTGGTGGATCTGCGGCACGCTCTCGCCGGGCAGGCCGGCGATCAGGTGGGTGCACACCTGCAGGCCGCGCGCATGCGCGCGGCGCACCGCGTCCCGGTAGTCGGCCAGCGTGTGGCCGCGGCGGATCAGGGTTTGCGTCGCGTCGTGCGCGCTTTGCAGGCCGAGTTCCAGCCACACTTCCAGGCCTGCGTCGCGGTAGCCGGCCATCAGGTCGAGCGCGGCGTCGGGCACGCAGTCCGGCCGGGTGCCGACGCACAGGCCGACGATGTCGCTCTGTGCGGCCGCCTCGTCGTACAGCGCCTTCAGCGTCTCGACCTCGGCGTAGGTGCTGGTGTACGCCTGGAAGTAGGCGAGGTAGCGGCGGGCACGGTCGGTCTTCGCCTTCTCGCGGGCGATCTGTTCGGTGATGGAGAGGGCGCCCGCGTCGCGGCCGAAACTTCTGACGTTGCAGAAGGTGCAGCCGCCGCGGCCCAGCGTGCCGTCGCGGTTCGGGCAGGTGAAGTCGCCGGAGAGCGACAGCTTGTGCACCCGCTCGCCGAAACGGCGCTTCAGGTGCTGGCCGAAAGTGTGGACGAGGTGGTCGAGTTGCATGGCGGCCGGCAAAAGGTCGCAAGTATAACAGTGTTTGCTGATGTGTCGTGGCGGATCAATGACTTGCGTGCGCCTACAGCCTGTGCAGGCCGAAGAAGTAGAGCACGCCGAAGATCACCGAGCTGATCAACAGTGCCTGCGCGAGGATCTCGGCCCATTCGCGCAGCGTCTTCTTCTGCCCGCGGTCGAACAGCCAGCGCCACGCCGCCCACAGCAGCAGGCAAAACACGAAGAGCTTGAACAGGCGTCCGAACATGGGAGAAGCCGCAGGGTGAGGTGGCGCATTATCTCTTCGGGTTTTATGCGCGCGCAACCTTATGTCGAGGATATAATTAGACGGCCTATCATTCGTCGAACGAATGTACCGGTGGCGCCCGTGCCGCCGGTACCCGCCCGGGTTTTTGCAATGACCGATTCTTCATCTTCCGTCGGCCTCGTGCGCGACGAACGCGCGGCGTTTGTGACGCCGCTGACGCTTTGTAGCGGCAGCGTGCTCGCTGCGTACGAGCTGGTGTTCGAGACCTACGGCACGCTCAACGCCGACGCGAGCAACGCGATCCTGATCTGCCACGCGCTCTCCGGCCACCACCATGTCGCCGGCCGCTACGCCGAAACCGACAAGGCAGCCGGCTGGTGGGACAATATGGTCGGCCCGGGCAAGCCGATCGACACCGACCGCTTCTTCGTGGTCGGCGTCAACAACCTGGGCGGCTGCCACGGCAGCACCGGCCCCTCGTCGGCCAACCCGGACACCGGGCAGCCTTGGGGCTCGGCCTTCCCGCTGGTGACGGTCGCCGACTGGGTGTGCGCGCAGGCGCGGCTGGCCGACAGGCTCGGCATCGAGTGCTGGGCGGCGGTGATCGGCGGCAGCCTGGGCGGCATGCAGGCGCTCGAATGGTCGGTCCGCTACCCGGACCGCGTACGCCACGCGCTGGTGATCGCGTCCGCGCCCAAGCTCTCGGCGCAGAACATCGCGTTTAACGACGTCGCCCGCCAGGCGATCCTGACCGACCCCGAGTTCCACGGCGGCGACTTCTACGCGCACGGCGTGCTGCCGCGGCGTGGCCTGCGCCTGGCGCGCATGCTCGGCCACATCACCTACCTGTCCGACGACGGCATGGGCGAGAAATTCGGCCGCATGCTGCGCTCGGGCGAGTACAAGTTCGGCTACGACGTCGAATTCGAGATCGAGTCCTACCTGCGCTACCAGGGCGACAAGTTCTCCGACCGCTTCGACGCCAACACCTATCTGTTGATGACCAAGGCGCTCGACTACTTCGACCCGGCCGCCGCCCACGCGGGCGACCTGGCCGCCGCGCTCGCGCCGGCCAGGGCCGAATTCCTGGTCGCCAGCTTCACCAGCGACTGGCGTTTCTCGCCGGCGCGCTCGCGCGAGACGGTCAAGGCGCTGATCGCTGCCGGCAAGCGCGTCAGCTACGCCGAGATCGAGTCGGCGCACGGCCACGACGCCTTCCTGATGACCGACCCCCCGTACGTCGCGCTGATGCGCGCCTATCTTGACCGAGTCGCCCAGGAGGCCGGCGCATGAAACCGCATACCCCCTTGCGCGCGGACCTCGCGCTGATCGCCGGCTGGATCGCCCCCGGCAGCCGTGTGCTCGACTTGGGCTGCGGCCGGGGCGAGCTGCTCGCCCACCTGCAGGCCGAACGGCGGGTGACGGGCTACGGCGTCGACTTCGACGTCGACAACATCGTCGCCTGCGTCGGCGGCGGCGTGAACGCGGTGCAGGCCGACCTCGAGAGCGGGCTTGCCGAATTCGGCGACGCGAGCTTCGACGTGGTGGTGCTCTCGCAGACCATCCAGGCGATGCGCCACACCGAGGCCATCCTGGTCGAGATGCTGCGCGTCGGCCGCGAGGCGATCGTGTCCTTCCCCAACTTCGGCTACTGGCGCAACCGCTGGCAGATCATCGGCGGGCGGATGCCGGTATCCGACGCGATGCCCTACCAGTGGTACGACACGCCGAACATCCACTGGTGCATGCTGGGCGACTTCGAGGCGCTGTGCGCGAAGAACGGCATCTCGGTGCTGGAGCGGGTGGTGATGACCGGCGAGCGCCGCGTCAGCCTGTGGCCGAACCTGATGGGCAGCCTCGCCTTCTACCGCGTCAGCCGCCCGGGGCGCGCCGCCGGCGTACAATAGCGGTTTTGCCGCCGCCCGGCGGCCCACCCCGACAAGGCCCTTACATGTCCGACACCCCGTCCACCTGGCAGCAGGTCTTCTCGCGGCGGATGCTGATTTGCGTGTTTACCGGTTTCAGCTCCGGCCTGCCGCTGTACCTGCTGATCAACCTGCTGCCGGCGTGGCTGCGTGGCGAGGGGGTCGACCTCAAGGCGATCGGCCTGTTCGCGCTGATCCAGCTGCCGTTCACCTGGAAGTTCCTGTGGGCGCCGCTGATGGACCGCTACGTGCTGCCGATCCTGGGGCGCCGCCGCGGCTGGATGCTGGCCTCCCAGCTTGCGCTATTGGGGTCGATGACCGCGTTCGGCCTCTACACGCCGCAGCAGAACCTGGCGTCGATCGCGGCGCTCAGCTTCGCCGTCGCCTTCTTCTCGGCGAGCCAGGACGTGGTGATCGACGCGTTCCGCCGCGAGATCCTGCCCGACAGCGAACTGGGCCTGGGCAACACCATCCACATCAACGCCTACCGCCTCTCCAGCCTGATCCCGGGTTCGCTCGCGCTGATCCTGGCCGACCACCTGCCGTGGGCGCAGGTGTTCCTGATCACCGCGCTTTTCATGCTGCCCGGCATCGCGATGACGCTTGTGGTGAAGGAGCCCGCGCTGGCGGCGGCGACGCCGAAGACGCTGCGCGAGGCGGTGGTCGAGCCCTTCCACGAGTTCCTGACCCGCAACGGCGTCAGGGGTGCGTTGTGGGTGCTCGGCTTCATCTTCCTCTACAAGCTGGGCGACAGCATGGCCACCGCGCTGGCGACGCCGTTCTACCTCGACATGGGCTTCTCCAAGTCCGAGATCGGCCTGGTCGCCAAGCACGCCGGGCTGTGGCCGGCGGTGATCGGCGGGCTGATCGGCGGCGCGTGGATGCTCAAGCTCGGCATCAACCGCGCGCTGTGGGCGTTCGGCGTGGTGCAGGTCGCGTCCATCGTCGGTTTCGCCTGGCTTGCGCAGCAGGGGCCGTTTGCCGAAGTCGGCGCGCGCGAGCTGACCTATCTTGCACTGGTGATCGGCTTCGAGGCGCTCGGCGTCGGCCTCGGCACCGCCGCCTTCGTCGCCTTTATCGCGCGCACCACCCACCCCGCGTATACGGCGACGCAGTTCGCGCTGTTTACCAGCCTGGCCGCCGTGCCGCGCACGCTGGCCAACGCCGGCACCGGCTACCTGGTCGAGGGTCTGGGCTGGGCGCCCTTTTTCTGGCTATGCACCGCGATCGCGCTGCCCGGCATGGTCCTGCTCCTGAAGGTGGCGCCGTGGAAAGGAGAAGCAAATCCATGACATCCATCCGCATCCCCGTACTGGCCGTTCTGTTCGCGTCGGCCGCGGGCGCTTGGGCGCAGGACGCGTCCGCCCCGCAGGGCGTGCCGCTGGCCGCGTCGGCGCCATTGGCGGCTTCCGCGCCGCCGGCCCCCGTGGCGGTGCCGTCGCCCGTGGCCGTGCCCGAGCCGGCCGACACCCCGCGCCCGGTGCGCTACCGCTGCGAGGGCGACGTGACCATCGAGGCGGTCTACCCGCCGCTTTCCCGCGCTGACGGCCCGGTGACCATCCACTGGCTCGGTGGCCGGGAGACGCTGAAGATCGCACGTAGCGGCAGCGGCGCGCGCTACGTGAACCGCAGCTATGTGTGGTGGACCAAGGGCGACACCGCCTTCCTGAGCACCCGCGGCGGCCGCATGCTGGTGCGCAACTGCAACGCGCAGTAGCTGGGCATGTTGAGCCTTTGACAAGGGTCAATTGCCGGTTGCTTTAGCATGACCCGTCTGCGATAGCCTTGCTAAGATATTGCACGCTATCCAAGATGGGGGCAGGTATGGCTGATCAGGTTGCGATGAAGGTGGGCGTTGGCGACGGCGCGCTGATGGTCGACCACGAGGGCCGGATATCCTTCATGAGCGAGAGCTGCGCGCTGCTGCGCGGCGTGCCGATGGCCGACGCCCTCGGCGAGCGGGTCGACGACGTGTTTCCGGCCACCTTGCTGCACCAGACGCTGGAAACCGGCCAGCTCGAGCGGCACACGCCGTGGAGCGACGGCCGCGCGCTCGAACTACTGGTGTCGCGGGTGCCGGTGATGGCGAACGGGCGGGTGTGCGGCGTGCTCGGCTACGTCGACAAGGTGTTGCGCACGGCGCCGGGCAAGACGCCGTGTTTCGACAACCTGCCCAGGCTGTCGCCGCTGGCGCGGCTGGTGCGCGACCAGCTCAAGCATGTCGCCGCCTTCGACACCACGGTGCTGCTGACCGGCGAGAGCGGCGCGGGCAAGGAGATGTTCGCCCGCGCGATCCACGAGCGCAGCCGGCGCGCGGCGCGCCCCTTCATCAAGCTCAACTGCGCGGCGATCAACGACGCGCTCGCCGAGAGCGAACTGTTCGGCTACGACAAGGGCGCGTTCACCGGCGCCTCGCGCGACGGCCACAAGGGCAAGTTCGAGTTGGCCGACCAGGGCACCCTGTTCCTCGACGAGATCGGCGAGCTGCCGCCCGGGCAGCAGGCGAAGCTGTTGCGCGCGCTGCAGGAAGGGCAGGTCGACCGCGTCGGCGCCGAGCGCAGCCGCCACGTCGACGTGCGGGTGATCGCCGCGACCAACCGCGACCTCGCGCAGATGGTGCGCGAGGGCACTTTCCGCGAAGACCTCTACTATCGGCTCAACGTCGTCCACCTGCGCGTGCCGGCGCTGCGCGAGCAGGTGTCCGACATCCCGGTGCTGGTCGAGCGCTTGTGGGGCGAGCTGTGCAGCCGGCACCACCATTACAGCCAGCTGTCGCAGTCGGCCGTCGCGCTGCTCGCCGAGCAGGCGTGGCCGGGCAATATCCGCGAACTCAAGCACACGCTGGAGCGTGCGCTGGTGTTGCTGCCGCAAGGGGTGATCGGCCCGGACGAGATCCGTTCCCTGTTCGACGCGGCGCTGAGCCAGGCGCTGCCGGTGCAGTTCTCGCCGGTACTCGACGCCGACTGCCTGCTGCGCACGCTGGCCGCGTGCGGCAACAACCGCAGCGAAGCGGCTCGGCGGCTGGGCATCTCGCGCGCGCTGCTCTACAAGAAGCTGCACCAGTTCGGGCTGTGGGAGCTGGCCGGCGGCGCCTGACGGCGCTGCGCGGCGTTCAGCAGGCCGGCCGGGCCGGAGGCTGGCTGGCGGGTGCGGGGGCCGGCGCGGCCGCTGGCCGGCGGGCGAACACGCCGGTGCGGTACAGGTGGTTGAGCGTGAAGATCTGCAGCAGCGCACCCAGCCCCATCGCCCAGAAGCTGGCGGTGAAGGTGCCGGTCACCTCGCGCAGCCAGCCGAACACCTGCGGCCCGATCAGGAAACCCAGGTTCTCGCCGACGATCACGATGGCCATCGCCACGCCTATGCCCTGCGGGCGGCGCGCCAGCAGCGGCGCCGACGCGAACACGATGGGCGGGATCACGCCCGAGATCAGCGAGAACACGCCGATGGTCACGCAGAACACCGTGAGGTCGGGGATTGCGAACAGCGGCCACAACAGCAGCAGCAGGGTCGGCGGCAGCACGAACATCGCCCGGCGATGGCCGAACTTGTGCAGCAGCACCCCGCCGTACAGGTCGCTCGCGATGGACGCGACCGCGTAGATCAGCGTGCCGCTCACCGCCAGCACCAGCGGCAGCCCCATCACCTCGTTCAGGTAGGTCGCGCTCCAGGTGGTCAGCGAGAAGATGCCGAAGGTGAACGCGGCGAAGGTCAGCGCGGCCGCCCACACGTCGGTGTTCTTCAGCTCGTCGAGCAGCACCGCGCGCTCGGGCAGCATGCGCGCCGAACGGTCGCGCGGCGGGTTGGGGATCACCAGCGCGAACAGCAGGATGCCCGGCACCATCGACGCGATCAGCAGCATCCAGTAGGCCTCGATCGACAGCGAGGCGAGCACGCGCGGCGCGGCAAAGAACACGATCAGGTTGCCGACCGGGATCCAGGTCGACCAGATGCCCATCGCCACCGGCATCCTGTCGGCGGGCAGGAACTGCCCGATCGCCGTCGGTGCCGAGACGGCGACCAGCCCGAAGCCGACCCCCTGGACGGCACGCCCGGCGACGAACTGCAGGAAGTTGCCGGCGAACAGCGTGCAGGCGAGGCCGGCCATGATCAGCAGCAGGCCGGCCAGGCCGACGTTGCGCACCCCGTAGCGCTGGATGATGAAGCCGCACGGCGTCGCGAACAGCAAGGTGGCGATGGCGAACATCGACATCAGCAGCCCGGCCTCGGTATACGAGATGCCGTAGCGCTCGAACAGTGCCGGCATGACCGGCGGCACGGCGAACTGGGCGAAGGTGGCCAGCACGCCGCACAGGAAGGCGACCCACAGGATCAGCCAGTGTTTGCCCTGCATGACAATTCTCCCGGGAAAAGGGGTTGGCAGCCCGACGCGGGCCGCGCCTAGAACGGTGTCTCGTGGCCGACGAAGCAGTAGATGCCCTCGTCCAGCGCGGCGCGCTGCAAGGCGCGCATATGCGCGTCTTGTGGCGGCTTCATCTCGGCGAACGGGTAACACTGGTCGAGCTGGCGGTATTTGGATTCGCCCAGCCGGTGGAAGGGCAGCAGGTTCAGCGCGTCCATGCCGATGCCGCGGATGAAGCGCGCGGTCGCGCGGATGTTCTCTTCGCTGTCGTTGTAACCGGTGATCACCGGCACCCGTACCACCAGCACGCCGTTCCAGTCTTCCTTCTTCGCCAGCGCCTCGATATTGGCGAGGATGCGCGCATTGTCGACGCCGGTACGCGCCTTGTGCGCGTCCGGGTCCATATGCTTGATGTCGGTGAACACCCAGTCGACGTACTGCATCACGTCCAGGTAGAAGTCCGGCTGGACGTGCGAGGTGGTCTCGATGCAGGTGTGGATCATCGCCTCCTTGCAGCGGCGCAGCACTTCGCGGATGAAGTGCCGCTGCAGCAGGGGCTCGCCGCCGGAGAAGCTGGCACCGCCCTTGCCGCCCCAGAACTGGCGGTCGCGCTGGAAGATCTGCATCAGCTCGTCGACGGTGTAGTACTTGCCGGTCAGGCACTTGCCTTCGTGGTAGCAGGCCGCCACGCATTCGTGGCTGTCGCAGTGCGCGCACTTCTCGCGGTCGTGGCGGGCGAGTCCGTCCACCACCGAGATCGCGCCGTGCGGGCACGCGTCTATGCAGTGGCCGCAGCGCACGCAGCGGCTCTCGTAGTACAGCATCTCGGGGTAGCGGTGGATGCCCTCAGGGTTGCAGCACCAGTCGCATTTGAGCGGGCAGCCCTTGAGGAACACGGTGGTGCGGGTGCCCGGGCCGTCGTGCAGCGAATGGCCCTGGATGTCGAAGATGAGGCCCTTGAGCGGCTCGTCCATGGTGTGCTCCTGATCGTGATGGTTGGGACAAGCCCCGGGCGAGGGCCCGGGGCGCGGTGGGGGGGGCTCAGGCGTGGGCGTGGTGGCTGATGTCGTCCTCCTTCTTCACCGGCGCGTGCACCATGCGCGGCAGCGAGGCGGCGAGCAGGATGGAGCCGAAGAAGCTGCCGATCGCGTAGTAGATCGAGTAGGTGTAGCTACCGGAGACGTCCTTCAGGTAGCCGCCGATGAACGAGCCGGCGAACGGGCCGATCCCCATCACGATCAGCGTGCACATCCCCCAGATCTTGCCGAGCGTCTTGGCGCCGAACACCGAGCCGGTGTAGCCGACCACCCCGCCGGGGACGATCGCCCAGTACACGGCGAAGATCACGCAGGAGACGTAGGCGATGGTCATGCTCTGCCCGGACATCAGCAGCAGCACGCAGGCGACGACGCCGGTGCTGGGGCCGAGGATCAGCATGAACTTGCGCCCGACGGTCTCGTTGCCGGTCTTCTCGACCACCCAGTCGGACACCTTGCCCATGATCGGCATCGAGAAGATGCCGACTAGGCCGATGATCGAGTACGCGCAGATCGCCGTGTCGCTGGTCCAGCCCAGGTCGGCGACCCAGAACGACACCACCTGCGTCCAGATCAGGAACTCGGCCATCATGCTGGTGAGGAACATCAGGATCACCGCCCACACCGCGTACTGGCCGAACGCCTCCTTCACCGTCCACTCGTACTGCGCGCGGGCCGGGCCGCCCGGCGGCGTGCCGTTGGCCTTGACGCCGTAGGCTTCGGGGCCCTTGCGCGCCATCACCACCGCCAGCGCCAGCGCGACGAACATGATGCCGCCCAGCAGCATCATGGTGCCGCGCCAGGCGTCGGCGCCGCCGTCAGCCAGCGACGCCTTGGTCACGTAGGCGAGCGAGAACTGCGCGAGCGGCGCGCCGGCGAAGGCCAGCCCCCACATCGCGCCGTAGGTCTTGCCTACGTACCACTTGCGCACCGACACCGTCGAGGTCACCCACAGCATGCCGGTGGCGACGCCGCCGACCACGCCGAAGGTGAACAGGTAGGCGAAGTGGCTGCTGACCATCGAGGTGAGCACGAAGCCCAGCGCGCCGAACACGGTGGCGATCGCGTACACCGGGCGGGTGCCCCACTTGTCGAGGATCATGCCGCTGAAGTAGGCGGTCACCGCGTAGATCGCCATCATCAAGGAGTAGCCGAGGGTGACTTCGGACTGGGTCCAGCCCAGGTCCTCGCTCATCGGGATCTTGAGGATGGCGAAGGTGGCGCGGTAACCGAACAGGCAGAACACCGCGAGCCACGACGCGGCGACGGTCATCAGCCCGTAGCGGCGGGAGAGTTGCTCTTCGTTCATACAAAGCTCCTGTCAAAAAAGGCCCGCCGTGTGGCGGGCCTTGTCTGCGCTTAATGCACCGCCGTGAAGTCCTCGCAGGTGATGGCGATCATGTCGCCGTACGCCGCGAAGGTCGGTGATGCCGCCGTGCAGCAGCCGTTGTTGGCGTCCTCGGCCTGGTAGTGCTTGCAGAACTTGCACTTGGCGAGGCGTTCGTAGCCCTTGGGCGCCTCGGCGTCGGCGTGCACCAGCTTGCCGGTGCGGTGGTCGATGCCCTTGTCCACGTCGATGGCCACATAGTCACGGGTGTCGCGGAAGGTCAGTTGTGTCATGTCAGAAGCCCTCGTATTCAGTACGTGCGATCAGTTCGTCCTGCACCGACTTGCCGATTTCGACCCAGTACTGGGTGAAGCCGGCAACGCGGACCATCAGGTCGCGGTAGTTTTCCGGATGTGCCTGCGCGTCGCGCAGCACCTTGGTGTCGACCACGTTGAACTGGATGTGGAAGCCGCCCTTGCGCATGTAGGCGCGGATCAGGTCGAGCAGTTTCTTGCTGCCTTCCGGCCCGCGGATCGCGGTCGGGTGGATCTTCACGTTCATCTGCGAGTTCTGGCTCATCGAGTGGTCCCAGACGGTCGCCGAACTGAGCAGCGCGAACGGTCCGTTGCGGTCGGTGCCCGGGTACGCCGACATCGACGCGTCGGCGTAGGTGGTGCCGGCCAGGCGGCCGTCCGGTGTCGCGCAGGTGGCCGAACCTTGGGCGCCGTGCGTCGACACCGAGATCTGGCACGCGTACATCGGCTTGGCGTACAGCGACTGGTAGTTCGCGCAGTCGTCGCAGAACCAGTTTTCCCACTCGAGCAGGACCTCGTCGGCCGCCTTGTCGTCGTTGCCGTACTTCGGTGCCTGCAACAGCGCGAAGTGCAGGCGGTTGAAGCGGCCGTCGTCGTCCTCGCGTTTTTGCTGGTCGGAGATCGAGAACGAGTTGACCTCGTGCGCGGTCTTGAAGCCGAAGTTCTTGACCATCGCCTCGCGCACCTCGTCGAGCGTGAACTGCTTCTCCTCGAACACCAGTTTCTTCAGCGCCGCCATCGAGTTGACCCAGGTCACCGTGCCGCAGCTCTCGACGTTGTACGTCGCGTTGAAGCGGTAACCGAGTTCGTTGATCAGGTGGCCGCTATCGAGGCACCCCGGCTTGAGCATGGAGTTGAACACCGCCATGTTGTTCTTGCGCCAGATGTCGTGCTGCAGGTTGTTGCACAGCTCGAGCACCTTGCACGAGAGCTGCCAGTACAGCTTGAACTGGTCCCACACTTCCTCGTAGCTCTCGAGCTTGCGGTTGTGCGGCGGGTAGACCTGCGCCTTGGTGCGCTGGTCGACGCCGTTGAACAAGGTCAGCTCGAGGATCTTCGGCATCGCCAGGAAGTGGATGCCGACCGAGGTCGGCTGGCAGGCGCCGCCGGGCACCTCGTAGGCCTTGCCGTTCAGGTGGATGGTCTTCCACACGCCCGGCTGGCTCTCCAGGCAGCCGCCGATCGACCAGGCGCGCGCCTCTTCCAGCGTGATGTTCTCGCACGCGTAGTGCTGCATGAAGAACTGCTCGGCGACGTCGTTGTTCATGAACGCCGGGTAGCCGGCGCCGGACTTGATCACGTCCATCGCCAGGAGCAGGAAGTCTTCCGGCAGGCGCTCGTCGTAGTGTAGCGCGATGGTCGACTGCGGCATCGCGTTGCGCACGCCGGCTTCGAGGATCAGGTACTCGAGGCGGTTGACCGCCGACTCGCCGCGGCGGTTGACGCCGCCGACCGACAGGGTGTTGAACGAGTTGCCGGAGAGCACGCCGCCGACCACGCCGGTCGACGCGAACGGGTCGATCGAGGTCTTCAGGATGCGGTCCTGCTCGAGCAGTTCGAGCACCTCGTCCTCGCTGATGCGTCCGGCGGCGATGTCCTGCTCGAACCACGGGTACAGCACCTGGCCCAGGCGGCCGACCGACATGCCGGAGATCGCGTCCTCGTTGACGACGGCGATGTGCAGCGTCTCGACCATCTGCAGCGCCTCGATGAAGGTGCGCGGCTGGTGGTGCGCGATATGGTGCAGGCGGTCGGCCATCGCCGCGTACTCGGTCGCCTGCTGCTTGTCCGGGGTGACGCCGGCGAGTCGGCGCGCCTCGGCCGCGTAGTTCTCGATCCACGCCTGCACGCCCTCGATCACCAGCTTGACCGCGTAGTAGTTGTACAGGCGGTTGGTGCCGACCATGCCGTCGCCGCCGGCGTCGCCGGCGCACTCGGCCATCTTCTCCTCGCACATGCGCACGATGCCGTCAAAGCCGTACTCGAGCGGGTAGTAGTAGTTGATCACCTCGCGGCCCTGCGGCAGCGTGAAGCCGGAGTCGAACATGCACACCAGGGAGCGCATCACCTGCTCCTTGATGTCGTAGCCCGGCACCATACGTTCGTAGCGGTTGGAGATCTGCTCGACCGACTTGTCCTGCCACATGTGCGCGAGCTTGACCAGGATGCCGACTTCTTCCTGGCGCACGCCGAACTTGCCGGCGACCGACACCACGTTGCCGAAGGACTGGGTGACGTTGCCGCCGCCCGCGCCGAACTTGGAGTGCTCGCCGGCGGAGGCCGAGCCGCTCTTCATCGCCGCCTGGTAGAGCGCGTCGCCCTGCGCGAGGAAGAAGGAGTTGGTCAGCCACGGCATCGCGAACGAACCGCGGACGAACGGCCCCTTGCGCATGGTCAGCAGCTCTTTCGGGTAGATCGCCGGGGTCAGGTGGCTGAAGCCCGCCTTCAGCGCGAGCGCGCGGCGTACCACCGGCAGCTCGAGGTCGTTGCGCATGTACTCGCGGGTGTACCAGTACGGGAACTCGTTGTTGATCGAGGAGAGCGCTTCCATATAGCGCTCCTTCAGGTACTTCACACGCTCGTGCGGCTCGCGCTGGATCTCGCGGTCGGTGAGCGCGGCGGGTGCCTTGCCGCCGGCTTCAAAGTCCATCGAGATGCCGGCTTCGCTGAGCACTTCCTTGAATGTCCGTGCCATGACTTACCTCCAAAGTTGTGAAAGTTGGATTGCTGAAGCTCGCAAGATAGATAGCAATCGCTGTGCCAACTTCTGGGTGCACGGCTGGATGCGGCCTAGAGCGGGACGGGCCGCGCTTTCGGGTGTCACCGCCTGTCACCGCGCCCTGCGGCGGTGACACCCCCACCGGCTGCCGGTCCCCCCGCAAACCCTTGCCGTGCAGGCGTTGCGGGTGGGTGTCAGCCGGGTGACAGGGGTGACAGTGCAGGCGTGGCGGCAGTGGATGCGGCCGGGCAGGGCAAGGTTGTTGGTGGTTTTTTTGGATGGGCGGACGCTACCGAGCGGCGGGAAAGTCCTTTTGTAACAATGGCTTGATATTTTCCTGATATGGCGGGGCGATAACTGACCGCCGGGTGAGGACACGACAGGCATGCGGCATTAACTTTGCCGCCATCGGCTCCCCCCGTTCCGGAGAACCCGGCGGGAAGGAGCGTGTCCAGTCATGAAATGGAAGCAGGAGAGCGCCATGTTTGCGGTTGCGGGTGTCCACGTTGTAGACGAATCTTTCGATGATCAACCGAGCGATGGCGAGGCCGCCGTCGCGGTGGCGGCCGAAGAAGCGGCCGCTGCCTTGTGGCAGGCCGAAGCCGCCACCCTGACCAACGTCTACCTGAACGAGATCGGACGCAAGCCGATCCTGAGCCAGCAGGAGGAGCAGCGGCTGTCCCGGCGCATGAAGGCCGGCGACGAGCTGGCGCGGCGCGAGATGATCGAGCGCAACCTGAGGCTGGTGGTGTCGGTGGCCAAGCGTTACCTGAACCGCGGCGTCGACTTCCTGGACCTGATCGAGGAGGGCAACCTCGGCCTGATGCACGCGCTCGACAAGTTCGAGCCCGAGCTGGGCTACCGCTTCTCAACCTACGCGATCTGGTGGATCCGCCAGAACGTCGAGCGCGCGCTGCTCAACCAGTCGCGCACCGTGCGCCTGCCGGTACACATCGGCAAGCAGCTCTCCAAGCTGCAGCGTACCCAGCGCACGCTGGAGGCAAATAGCGGCCGCGAGCCGTCGCTCGCCGACGTCGCGCGTCACCTGGATTGCCCGCGCGCCGAGCTGGAAGGCTTGCTCGAACTGCAGGCCGGTTGCGTGTCGTTCGAGACCCCGCTGGGCGGCGAGACCGACCTCACGCTGGCCGACGCGCTGGCCGACGAGCAGCAGGTGTCGCCCGACCTGATCCTGCACCGCGAGCAACTGGAAGGCGGGCTGCAGGGCTGGCTGGACGAGCTCCCGCCCAGGCAGCGCACCGTGATCGAGCTGCGTTACGGCCTGTCGGGCGAAGAGCCGCTGACGCTGGAGGCGACCGGCCGCCAGCTGGGCGTCAGCCGCGAGCGGGTACGCCAGACCCAGCTCGAGGCGCTGGAGATCCTGCGCAAGATCCTGCGTCGCGACGGGATCGACGAGGCCGACGCCAGCTGATTGCCGTGCGGCATTCTTGCAGGATTGTCCCGCTAGCGTGCTGCTTGCTCACGTGTGGCATCATTTATTGGTGATAGGCTTATATGTAAATTTCAAATAACTCTCGGGCACGGATGCGGGAAGAATATTATCGGGTGGGGGACTGGCTGTTCCTGAGCGGACAGGGCTTGCTACGCAGCGAGGGGGGCGGCGTCGAGGTGATGCTGACGCCGCGCGCTGCGCAGCTCTTGGCCTGTCTGGTCGGGCGTGCCGGCGAAGTGCTGGGGCGGGACGAGCTGATCGACGGCGCATGGGCGCGCGCTGAAGTGACCGACCACGCGCTGACCCAGGCCATCTTCGAACTGCGTCAGGCCCTGCGCGGGGAACGGGAGGATGCGCCCTGCTATATCCAGACCGTGCCTAAACGCGGTTACCGACTGGCCGTGCCTGTCGAGCACTGCACCGGGCCGCTGCCTGTTGCCGGCTTGCCGGATGTCGTGCGGACGGACGAAGAGGCGGTAGCCGCCGTTTCCGCCATCGACCGCGCGTTTGGACGGCGGCATCCTGCCTTGCTGGCGAGCGTGCTGTTACTAGTGGCCCTGTCGTTCGCGGCCGTCTTTCTGTGGCACGCACGGTCGTCTGTACCAGCGCAGGATTCCCTGCCCAATACCCGGCGCATCGTCATCCATCTCGAGTCGACAGATGACGAGCGGCTGGCCGCCTTGCAGTATGGATTGGGCGGATTTGCCGCTCATATCCTGACCGTGCGCACGCCTTACGAGATGGTCCAGATCATGAAGTCCGGCGAGGGTCCCCATTGCCGCTGTCAGAGCAGCGCACGGGTGCTCGGGCTGAGCGTCGAACGCGTCGGTGGGGGAGACTTCCTGCGGGCCCGCTTCGAACACCGGCTGCGAGGGCAGTTGCTGTTCGACAAGCGCTACCCCTTGTACCCGCTGGACGAAACGATGTCGGCTTTAGGTGCGGACCTGTTGGTGGCGCTGCATTATCCGAAGCCAGCCCGTCCATTGGCCGAGCCTTATGCTGATTGTGTACCGGACATTGAAAGCTTTTTCCGGGCGTATTACCGGATGTCCATGGGCGATGCAGCGTCCTTGCGCATGGCGCACGCGACGCTTGTCCAGCTGACTGCCCGTCCCATGCCCAGATCCGATTTGTTGGCGCTACGCGGCATCGTCGAGCTCGCCTTGAGCAATCTGGATACGGGCGAGGGGGGGCGCTGGCTAGAGACGGCGGACGCGACTTTCGACATCCTGGACCGGCAGGAGGGGGCGCCGGAGTTTGCCTACCCGATAGTGTTGGAGGCGAGTGCGATGCACGCCCTGTATCAGGGGCGTCAGGCCGAGGGTGTGGCGCTGATCGAACAGTCGCTGCGGCAGAGCGAAACCTGGCATGCGCAGATTGTGCGCGGCAAGCTCGCCGAACTGGCGGGGCGGCTGGACGAGGCGGCCGACGCCTACAGCCGGGCCTACCTGCTCAAGCCGGACCCGGGTACGCTCGACTGGATTGTCCGTGTGGGCTACGACACCGATCTTGCCGAAGTCTGTCCGTTGCTTGCAACGCGCATGGCCGGCATGGCGGACATTCAGATGTCTGGAGTGGAAGATTAGATTAATTTATGTTTAAAACTAGATAAATTTTATTAGATACAAGTGTAAAATAACGTCGTCGTTTCCCACTGCAGGTATCTCATGACCGGACCTGATATCCGTATCGGCGACTGGACTTTCCTGCCTCCGCTCGGGCAGTTGCGTGATGAGCGGCGTGGCCGTGCGGTGACGCTGACGCCGCGCGCGGCCCGGCTGCTCGCCTGTCTGGCCGCTCAGCCTGACGTGGTGCTCGGGCAGGCCGAGTTGGCGGCGGCGTGCGGCGTCGACCCGGCCGGCCACGCGCTGACCCAGGCCGTGTCAGAATTGCGCCAGGCCTTGCGCGACGGGCGGGAAGACGCACCCTGCTATATCCAGACTATTCCCAAGCGCGGTTACAGGCTGAGCGTGCTGGCAGATGTCGGGATGCCCGGGGCGGTCGCGGTGCAGCACTTGGGTGCGCGCTGGCTGCTGTTTGGCGTGCTGTCGGCGTGTTTCATCGCGGTGCTGGCGATGCTGTGGCCCTTGCATATGGCAAACGCCAGCGCTCCCCGCTCGCTGGCGCTGCCCAACGCGCGACGCATCGCGGTCGTTTTTGAGCTGGTGGCTGACGAGCGACTGGAGACCCGGCTGGTCGGTTTGGGAGCGTTCGCCGCGCATACCATCGCCACGTATACCCCATACGAGGTGGTGCAGATGCCTAATCGCGGTCGCGCCTCTGCGCGGCCCAACAGCGGCCGCCGCCTGGTCCTGCGCGTGGTGGAGGTCGGCCGGCAGCCGTACCTGCACGCGCGGCTGAGCCACCGGCTGCGCGAGCAGGTGCTGCTCGACAAGCACTACCCGCTGCAGTTGCAGGCCGCGACCATGACCGCGCTGTCGGCCGACCTGCTGTGTGCGCTGCACCAGCCCCTGCCGGCGCGCCTGCCCGGCGCAGATGCCCTCGACGACCTTTCTGCGACCGAGCAGTTCTTCAGTGGACATTACTACCTTTACCGAGCCGATGCCGCTTCGCTACGCGAGGCAGTGAACCTGCTGGAAACGGTGCGTGAGCGCTACCCGACGCGGCCGGAGGTGCTCGCCATGCTCGCCATCAGCCTGCTGGCGCTCAGTGATTTGGCGGGCGGGGAACAGGCGGAGGCCGGCGGCGAGACGGTGCAATGGCGCGCGAGGGCGGATGCGGCGATGTCGACGCTGGTCGGGTTGTCAGCGTCGCCCTATTTCAGCCATCCGCTGATCGGCGAGGCGCAGGCGCTGTATTCCCTATCGCGAGGCCGGCCGCGACAGGGGCAAGAGATGATAGAGAAAGTCCTGCGCACACGGGAAACCTGGCGCGCGCAGGTGATCCACGGCAAGCTGCACGAAATTTCCGGCGAGCTTGACCTCGCTGCCGATGCCTACGCCCGCGCCTGGCTGCTCAGGCCGGAGCCCACCACGCTCGCCTGGATCAGGCAGCTGGCGTTCGCGACCGACTTGGCCGCCATCGCGCCGGGGCTGGACGTCCCGTCGGCGCGGGGGGCGTAGGCCAGGGCTCAGCCGCGTCCGTCCAGCGTGCAGATCGCGCGGTAGTGTTCGGGGCGGCGGTCGCGGAACACGCCCCACGCGCGGCGTTTGGCGGCTAGCGCGTCCAGCTCGAAGGTCGCGGTCAGCACCGCGCGGCTCACCGCGCCGGCCTCGGCCACCAGCTCGCCTTCGGCGCCGGCGATGAAGCTTCTGCCGTGGAAGGTGTCGCTCCAGTGCTTCCCCCATTCGGTGCCGACCCGGTTGCTCGCGACCAGCGGCATCAGGTTGGCCGCCGCGTGGCCGCGCTGGCAGATTTGCCAGTGGTCGGCCGACTGGATGCCCGCGTCGTGCGGCTCGCTACCGATCGCGGTCGGGTAGAATAAGAGCTCGGCGCCGTTCAGCGCCAGGCAGCGTGCCGCCTCGGGGAACCACTGGTCCCAGCAGATGGCAACGCCGATCTTCGCGTAGCGGGTCTGCCATACCGGGAAGCCCTTGTCGCCGGGCGAGAAGTAGAACTTCTCGGTGTAGCCCGGGCCGTCCGGGATATGCATCTTGCGGTAGGTGCCCAGCACGCTGCCGTCGGCGTCGATCACCGCCACGCTGTTGAACTGGGTCTGCCCGGCGCGCTCGAAGAAGCTCACCGGCAGCACCACCGCAAGCTCGGCGGCCAGCGCCTGGAAGCGCGGCAGCCACGGGTGGTTTTCCAGCGCATGGGCGCGCTCGTTGTAGCTGGCGTCCTGGTCGATGCAGAAGTAGGGCCCCTCGAACAATTCCTGCAGCAGGATGACCTGCGCGCCGGCCGCGGCGGCCTCGCGCACCAGCGCCTCGGCGTTGGCGAGGTTGGTTTCCAGGTCGTTCGAGCACGCCATCTGGGTGGCGGCGACGGTGACGTTACGCATGCTTGTCCTCCGGTTTAGGTTTCGCGCGCATTCTAGACGAGACGCCGCCGCCTTGCAGGTGCGTCAGGTCGCCAGCTTCCTGGCGACCTCGGCGAGCCGCCTGCCCTGTGCGATCGCCAGCCGGCGCTCGGCCTCGCTGATCGGGTGCTCGTTTTTCAGCCCGGAGACGTGGCTTGCGCCGTACGGGGTGCCGCCGCCCTGGGTCGCGGCGAGGTCGGGTTCGCTGTACGGCAGGCCGACGATCAGCATGCCGTGGTGCAGCAGCGGGGTCATCATCGAGATCAGCGTGGTCTCCTGGCCGCCGTGCATCGACGCGGTGCTGGTGAACACGCAGGCGGGCTTGCCGGCGAGGGTGCCGGAGAGCCATTCGGCGCTGGTGCCGTCGATGAAGTACTTCATCGGCGCGGCCATATTGCCGAAGCGGGTCGGGCTGCCCAGCGCGAGGCCGGCGCACTCGGCAAGGTCGGCGCGCTCGACGTAGGGTGCGCCTTCGTCGGGGATTGCCGGCGCGGTCGCCTCGCACACGGTCGACACCTTGGGCACGGTCCTCAGGCGGGCGCGGCAGCCTTCCACAGAGTCGACGCCGCGCGCGATCAGCCGCGCGAGTTCGCGCGTCGCGCCGTGCTGGCTGTAATAAAGGACCAGGATCTCCTGCATGCTTGCTCCGTAGGCGTTACCATTTATGGCAACATCTTACCATCGAGCCGCCATGCCCCTGTCCCTCCTGCAGCGTCTCGCAGGCTTCGCCCGCTTCGTCCTCGCGCGCATGGTCCGTTTGCGGCTGATCCAGGTCGCCGGCAGCCTCACCTACACCAGCCTGCTGTCGCTGGTGCCGCTGCTCACCATCGCGCTGACGGTGTTCGCCGCGTTCCCGGCCTTTTCCGAGTACAGCAACCGCTTCAAGGTGCTGCTGCTGACCACGCTGGTGCCGGAGTTCGCCGGCAAGGTGATCACCGTCTACATGCGCGAATTCACCGAGAACGCCGCCGGGCTCACGCTGTTCGGCGTGCTGTTCCTCGCGCTGACCGCGGTGATGCTGATGGCGACCATCGAGCGCACCTTCAACGCGATCTGGAGCGTGAACAAGCCGCGCCCCCTGCTGCACCAGGCGCTGGTGTACTGGCTGGTGTTGTCGCTGGGGCCGGTGGTGCTCGGCGGCGGCCTGCTTGCGTGGCGCTGGCTGTTCAAGGTCACCGCCTTCGAGCGCATCTCGTCGCTGTTGGACACGGCGGTGCAAACCGGCGGTTCGGTGCTGCTGACCACGCTGGTGCTCGCGTGCTTCCTGCGCATCGTCCCCAACCGCTTTGTGCCGCTGCGCGACGCGCTGGTCGGCGGTGCGCTGACCGCGGTGCTGCTCGAGGCGGTGCGCGCGCTGTTTGGCCTGTATATCGGGCAGATGGGCTCGTACCAGACCATCTACGGCGCCTTCGCCAGCATCCCGATCTTCCTGCTGTGGGTGTTCCTGCTGTGGATGGTGCTGCTCGGCGGCGCGAGCTTCACCGCCTCGCTCGCGTACTGGGAGGGCGACGCCTGGCGCCGCCGCAACGAGCCGAGGCGGCGTTTCCTCGACGCGATCGAAGTGCTGCTGCTGCTCGACGCCGCGCAGGAGACAGGCGGCGCCATGAGTGCGCGCGCGCTGCGTGCCGAGGTGGCGGTCGGTTTCGACGAACTGGGCTGGGTGCTCGACCGCCTGTCGGCAGGCGCCCTGGTCGATCGCACGCAAGCGGGCGACTGGGTGCTGGCGCGCCGCCTGTCGACGGTGACGCTGGCCGAGTTGTTCGAGCGCTTCGTCTACCGCGGCGGCGAGGCCGACGACGAGGTCGCGCGCGAGGTCGAGGCGGTGTTCGCGCCGTTCTCTACGACGCTTTCCAGCATCACGCTGGCCGACTTCGCGCGCCGCGTGCGGCAGAAGTAAGCCGTATCGTCGTAGTAGGCGGCGTCGCGGTTGGCGTCGTCCCAACCGGGGATGCCCAGCAGCGGCAGCGGCGGCAACTCGCGCGGCCGGGTCAGCCATGCGTCGTCGCCGAGCGCGGCGGCAAGCGCGGCGTCGAGCCGCGCGGTGCGCTGCGCGTCGGTCAGCGCGAAGTAGCCGGCGTCGACCGTCACCGGCAGCGCCTTCGCGCACCATAGCCGGTGAGGGGTCAGCCCTTGCTCGAACACCGCGTGGCCCAGTACCCGCACCTCGATCTCCTTCCCCCACGCCTCGCGCGCGTCGACGAACAGCGCGCGCCAGTCCATCCCGCTTAGCGCGTCGAGCAGTTCGGGCCGGCTCGTGGCGACCAGCACGCCGCATTCGTCAAGCAGCGTCGCCGCGTCGCGCAGCGGGCCGCGCTGCACCTCGCCGCGCCCGATCGCGCGCACATGGCGCGCGTTGAGTTCGACCTTGGTCTGGGGCCAGGCCAGCCAGGAGAGCGCGCCGAACCAGTCGTGCCAGTTGCGGCTGCGTGTCGGTACTTCGCCGGTCGCGCCGATATGGCTTTCGTAATAGGCGGCCGGCTCGAGGTCGCTGACGAAGCGCAAGCTGCCCGGCAGCTGGATGCCCGCCGCGCGCGCGCGCGCAAGCAGCGCGTCGTAGCCGGCCTGGTCCGGCCAGCCGGACAGGCCGTCCAGCAGGGGCGCGAGTGGGCGCAGCGTAGCGTAGAAGGATTGCGCGGGCAGCGCGCAGAAGGGAAAAAGGTCGGGGCTTGGTGCGCTCATGCGTGCATTGTCGCCGCAAACCCAGTTTGGGTCATCCGCCGCTACATCGCGTGCTTGATACCTGTCTTGACCAGCAGCCAGTTCATCGGATAGGCGGTGACGAAGCCGCACGCCATCGCCAATTGCATCATCAGCCAGAACGCAGGCTCGGTAGGGTGCAGCGGGCCGAACACGCCGAAGATCGCGAAGCCCATCCAGCCATACATGCCGACCTGCCACGCGGACAGCGAGAAGAAGTCGACCTTCAGCGCGCGCCACACCAGGGCGGCGCCGGTCTCCGGCACCATGCCGATCAGCCCGCCGTACTGGAAGCCGACGCCGATCACCAGCGCGAGCAGGTAGGCCAGCGTCCATTCGCCAAAAACCGGGCTGCCCAGCACCAGGAAGGGCGCGGCAGCGAACAGCCACGGCGTGGCGAGGTCGGCCAGCGTGCAGCCGGCGCCGCAGTGCAGGGTACCGGCGACGATGCTCTGCCAGAACGGGCGCCTGGGCATGCCGTGCTGCATGCCCGTCATGGCGTGCCCAGCCATATTGCCCATGCCGTGGCCGGGCATATCGGCCATGTCGTGGTGCATGGCACCCATGTCGTGGCCTGCCATATCCCCCATGTCGTGCTTGGCCATCTTGGACATGTCGTGTGGCATGCCGGCCATCCCGCCCGGAGCCTGCGCCGGCACACCGGCAGCAATGCGCGGCTTGCCGCCGTTGCCGATCACGCGGTACGCCCAGATCGCCAGCGGGCCGGCCCACAGCGCGTTCACCGGCCACACCCACAGCATGATCTTCATCATCGGCGGCGGGCGGTGGCGCTGGTCGAGCGCGATATACAGGCAGCAGATCACGCCGATAGTGATGGTCAGCCAGGCGAGCGGGGCAAGGGATTCGACAGTCATGGGGCTCTCCGCCATTCCGATCCGGCCGTTATAGCCGGCGCCGGTGTCGATTGCCCGCCCCCGCTTACGCCCGCGCCATCCGCCTTGCCAGCGGCAGCACGGCAGACAGCGCCAGCGCGAGGGCGCTGGGTAGCAGCCAGCCCAGGCCTTGCGCGAACAGCGGCAACTGGCGGCAGACGGCCAGCAGCCCCCCGCCCAGCAGCCCCGCCGCGTTGAGCGCGTCGGCCAGGCCCAGCAGCGTCGCCACCGGCAGCGTCAGCGCGGCGGAGAAGGCTGGCGCGCTCAGCCGGCTTTTCAGCGCGTGTAGCACCACCAGCGCGATGGCCGGCGGGTAGATCAGGAACAGCACCGGCACGGTGACGCGGATCAGCTGGTCGAGGCCGAAGTTGGCGACGACCACGGTCGCCAGCATGCACGCGGCGAGCGCGCGCGGATACGAAAGTGCCGGGAAGGTGCGCGCGAAGTAGGCGGCGCTCGCGCTGGTGACGCCGACCAGCGTGGTCAGGCAGGCGAGCAGGATGATGCCGGCCATCAGCACGCTACCGGCCGGGCCGAACAGCGCGTCCACGTAACGGGCGAGGATCTGCCCGCCGTTGGGGGTACCCTCGGCGAGCGTGCCGGCCGTCGCGCCCAGGTAGAACAGGCACAGGTAGAGCAGGGCGAGCAACGCGGCCGAGATGAGGCCGGCCTTGGCGGTGACGCGGGCGACGTCGCGGCTGCGGGTGATGCCCTTGAGCGAGAGCATCTGCGCGACCAGCGCACCGAACGCCATCGCGCCTAACACGTCCATCGTCTGGTAGCCGCTGACCAGCCCGTCGGCAGCGGCCGTGAACGCGTCGCTTGCACCCGTCGGCGCAACCGGCGAGACCGGCGCGACCAGCACGCCGGCGGCGACCGCGGCGAGCAGCAGCAACAGCGCCGGCGTCATCACCCGGCCGATATGGTTGATCAGCGACCCTGGGCGCAGCATGAACCACAGCCCGCCTGCGCCGAACGCGCAGGCGAACACCAGTCGGGTCGCGTCGTGCGCGGGCAGGCCCAGCGGCAGCGCGCCCAGTTCGTACGCGACGTTGACCACCCGCGGCATCGCGAAGGTCGGCCCGATCACCAGGTAGAGCGCGCACCAGAACAGCGTGGCGGCCCACGCCGGCAAACCGCGCGATAGTGCCTCGCCGTTGCCGGCGGCGGCGACCACCAGCAGGGTGACGAAGGGCAGGCCGACGCCGGTGACGATGAAGCCGAGCGCGGCGGCCAGCCAGTGGCTGCCGGCCTGGTAGCCGGCCATCGGCGGGAAGATCACGTTGCCCGCGCCGAGGAACAGCGCGAAAACCATCATGCCGAGTACGGCGGTGTCCTTGTTGCCCAACATACAGTCTCCAGTAACTGTGATGCCGGCCTGTCCGGGGAGGGGAGCGATGCGTTGCCGACCGGACCCCTGGGCCCAGGGGTCGGCGGTGTGAGGCCTTTATCCCTGGACGCTGTGCGCCAGGATAATAATGAGGCCGGAAAAGGACGCGCGCGCCACGGCGCGGCACGCGGTCGGCGTGCCGGCGGTGTGGAGCGGGAACAGGGTGTTCATGCGGCGTCCTTGTGGGTTGACCCTGCCATCAAACCAAAAGGCCGCCGGCCTGCGCAACGGGGCAGCGCCGCGATTAGCACGAAGTTTGCGCCAGATCAGCAGAGGACGCGGGCGGCACCCGCTTACGGCACCCGTGGCGGGCTGGACAGCCGTTTTTGCATGAACACGCTCAAGGGATCGTCGCGGTAGGCGCCGAACGGGTCGCGGTGTGGGGTGTCGGCTAGCAGGAAAGTTGCCGCAACGGGGCGTCACCGTAGCCGGAAGAGCTACAAAAAACCCGCAGGGCTGCGGCCGTGCGGGTTTCGTGGACTTGTCCGAACTGTCGCGGACGTGTTGTTGGTGCCCCCGGGTGGAATCGAACCACCAACTGCCCCTTAGGAGGGGGCCGTTATATCCATTTAACTACGGAGACGGATCAAGCGGTCAGGCCTGGCGGTCGACGGCCTGGTGCGCGAGGTCGACCAGCGCACGCTTGGCGTCGGAGTCCGGCAGTACGGCGATCGCGGTGATCGCCGCGTCGGCGGCCTTTTCGGCCTCGCTGCGTGCGTAATCGAGTGCGCCGCATGATTGTACCGCAGCGAGCACTTCCGGGAAAAGCGCGCGGTCGGCGTTTTCGATTGCCCGGCGTACCAGCGCCGCGGCGTCGGCGCCGCCCTGGCGCATGGTGTAGATCAGCGGCAGCGTCGGCTTGCCCTCGGCCAGGTCGTCGCCGAGGCTCTTGCCGATGGTCTCGGCGTCGCCCGAGTAGTCGAGCACGTCGTCGATGATCTGGAAGGCGGTGCCCAGGTGCATGCCGAAGGCGGCGAGCGCGTCGGCGTGTGCGGCGCCGGCGTCCGAGATCAGCGCGCCGACGCGGGCGGCGGCCTCGAACAGCTTGGCGGTCTTGTAGCGGATCACCGTCAGGTACGCGTCTTCCGAGACGTCGGTCTCGCCGATGTTCAGGAGCTGCAGCACCTCGCCCTCGGCGATGATGTTGGTCGCCTCGGCCATCACTTCGAGCACCTGCATGCTGCCGCTTTGCACCATCATCTGGAACGCGCGGGTATATAGGAAGTCGCCGACCAGGACGCTGGCGGCATTGCCGAACAGCGCGTTGGCGGTCTGCCGGCCGCGGCGCATGCCGGACTCGTCGACGACGTCGTCGTGCAGCAGGGTCGAGGTGTGGATGAACTCGATCATCGCTGCCAGCCGGTGCAGGTGTTCGCTCTGGCAGCCGCAGGCGCGGCCGGCGAGCAGCACTAGAGCCGGGCGCATGCGTTTGCCGCCGGCGCCGATGATGTACTCGGCCATCTGGCGGATCAGAACGACGTCGGAGTGCAGGCTTGCGCGGATGACTTGGTCGACCGCCTGCATGTCTTCGGCGATCAGGGTACGGTAGAGATGCTGGGTCACGGTACTGGCTTCGGGGTGACGGTTGGCCGGTCGGTTCAGGCTGACGATGTTAACAGAAAGACCATGCCCTCGCCATGCTCCCCGCATCAAGGGGGCTGCGGGCGGAAAAATTGACAGGATTCAGTCACTTGCGTATAGTCTCGTGCTCTCTCCGTGCCGCTTCGGTACGGGAGCCAGAATCAGGAGCTTATCGAATGTATGCGGTCGTAAAAACCGGTGGCAAGCAGTACAAAGTTGCTGTCGGCGAAAAACTCAAAGTAGAACAGATACCTGCAGACATCGACAGCCAAATCGTACTTGAAGAAGTGCTGATGGTCGCTGACGGTGAACAGGTTGTTGTCGGTACCCCGCGCGTGGCTGGTGCCACCGTACAGGCCACCGTCGTTGCCCATGGTCGTGGCGAAAAGATCCGCATCTTCAAGATGCGTCGTCGTAAGCACTACCAGAAGCATCAGGGTCACCGTCAGAACTACACCGAAATCCGCATCGACGCGATTTCGAAGTAAGGAGCATAAGTCATGGCACACAAGAAAGCTGGCGGTAGTTCCCGCAACGGTCGTGACTCCGAAGCCAAACGCCTGGGCGTGAAGGTTTACGGTAGCGAGCTGATCCCGGCAGGTTCGATCATCGTGCGTCAGCGCGGTACCCGCTTCCACGCCGGCGAAAACGTCGGTCAGGGCAAGGACCACACCCTGTTCGCCAAGGTTGACGGCTACGTGCAGTTCACCACCAAGGGTGCACTGAAGCGCAAGACCGTTTGCGTTGTCCCGTACACCGGTGTAGACGCCGAGTAATTCCGGCATCTGTCCGAGAAGCCCTATCCTGCGATAGGGCTTTTCTTTTTTGTTCGAGGCGCAAGGCGCGAGCCGCTGCCTACGCGGCGCTTCACCCCTGACGCCTTAAGCGCGAGGAGTACACATGAAATTCATCGACGAAGCCCGCATCGAAGTCATCGCGGGCAAGGGCGGCAATGGCGCCGCCAGCTTCCGCCGCGAGAAATACGTGCCGTTCGGCGGCCCGGACGGCGGCGACGGCGGCAAGGGCGGCAGCGTCTACGCGCTGGCCGACGAGAACGTGAACACGCTGGTCGAGTACCGCTTCGTCAAGAAGTACCTGGCACAGCACGGCGAGCGCGGCCGCGGTGCCGACTGCTACGGCAAGGGCGGCGACGACATCGAACTGCGCATGCCGGTGGGTACGGTGATCGCCGACGCCGACACCGGCGAGCTGGTCGCCGACCTGACCCACCACGGCCAGCGCGTGATGATCGCGCGCGGCGGCAAGGGCGGCCTCGGCAACATCCACTTCAAGAGCTCGACCAACCGTGCGCCGCGCCAGTGCACGCCGGGCGAAGAGGGCGAGGCTCGCATGCTCAAGCTGGAGCTGAAGGTGCTCGCCGACGTCGGCCTGTTGGGCATGCCCAACGCCGGCAAGTCGACCTTCATCCGCTCGGTGTCGGCGGCCAAGCCCAAGGTGGCCGACTATCCGTTCACCACCTTGCACCCGAACCTGGGTGTGGTGCGCATGCCGGACACCAAGAGCTTCGTGATCGCCGACATCCCGGGTCTGATCGAGGGCGCGGCCGACGGCGCCGGCCTCGGCCACCGCTTCCTCAAGCACCTGCAGCGCACCGGCCTCTTGCTGCATATCGTCGACATCGCGCCGTTCGACCCGGACGTCGACCCGGTGCGCGAGGCGCGCGCGATCCTCGAGGAGCTGAAGAAGTACGACGAGGAACTGTTCGCGAAGCCGCGCTGGCTGGTGCTCAACAAGCTGGACATGCTGCCGGAAGAAGAGCGCGAGCTGACGGTGTCGGCCTTCCTCGAGGCTTACGGCTGGAAGTGGGGCAAGCCGGACGACAGCCTCGGCTTCGACGCGGACACGCCGCGCGTGTTCGCGATCTCGGCGCTGACCGGCGAGGGTACCCGCGAGCTGACCCGCGCGATCATGGACTACCTGAACGTGCGCCGCGAGCGCGAGCGTGCCGAACGCGAGGCCGAGGAGCGTGCAGCCGCCGAGGCGAAGGCGGCGGCCAAGGCGGCCCGCGCCAGCATCCTCAAGCCGGCGGCCGAATAAGCCGGTTTCAGGCAGGACAAAGCCCCCGCAGGTTCACGGACCTGCGGGGGCTTTTGCATGGTGGGGCCGCTTACCAGCCGCGGTAGTACTCGCGGCGGATCTCGCGGCGCGCCTCGCGCTTTTCCTTCTGTACGTCGAAGTAGGCCTTGGTCTTGGCCTGGCGCACTTCGCGGATGCCCTCGCGGATGGCCTGGCGCTTTTCCCACGGCGTGTCGGCGCGGTAGTAGTCACGGGCGGCCTCGCGCTTCTCGGCGATCACCTCGCGTGCCCCTTCGCGCTTGGCCTTGCCCACTTCGTGGATACCCTCACGGATTTCGTGGCGCACGCCACCCCAGCCAGCCAACACGCTACCGGCACAGGTGGCGAACAGCAGGGAGATCAGTAGTTTCTTCATGGAGGGCGCTCCGTATTTGTTTTCGATGCGCCAATATTGGTAGCAAATGATTTCTAAGTGAACGGAGTGTGAACAACTTCACAGCTAAGCCCTTCATCCCTCTGTGGAAAATAGTTGGCAGCTATCGAACCATAGGCGCATAATGCGAATCATTGTTATTTGCCCTTTGGGATAAATCATGCAGCAGACGCATCTGGGGAATCTGGCGCCGGGACAGAAGGCAGTAGTGCGCGCGTTGACGCAGGCCGCGGCGCCGTTCAGGCGCAAGTTGCTGGCGATGGGGTTGACGCCTGGTTGTGCGCTCGAGGTGGTGCGCGTCGCGCCGCTGGGCGACCCGCTGGAGCTGTCGCTGCGCGGTTTCTCCCTCTGCCTGCGCCGGGCCGAAGCGGCCGCCATCGAAGTCGAGGTGCGCGCATGAACAGCGTCTGCCTGATCGGCAACCCCAACTGCGGCAAGACCACGCTGTTTAACGCGCTGACCGGCTCGCGCCAGAAGGTCGGCAACTGGCCGGGCGTCACCGTCGAGCGCAAGAGCGGCCGCCTGAAGGGCGGCAGCGTCGAGGTGGTCGACCTGCCCGGCACCTACTCGATCGAGGCGGGCGAAGTCGGCGTGTCCGAGGACGAGCGCATCGCGCGCGACTACCTGCTTGCCGGTAACGACGCGCTGATCGTCAACGTGGTCGACGCGGCCAACCTGCAGCGCAACCTGTACCTGACCTACCAGCTGCTTGACCTGGGCCGGCCGATGCTGGTGGTGCTCAACATGATCGACGCGCTGGAAGAGGGCGGCCACACGGTCGACCTGGAAGCCTTGCAGGCGGCGCTTGGCTGCCCGGTGCTGGCGGTGTCCGCCAGCCGCGGCCGCGGCGTCGACGCGGTGGCCGAGGCAATCGAAGCGGGCGCCGCCGCGCCTCAATTACCCACTCCGCAGCCGACGCTCGCAGGCGCGCTGGAGCACTGGGTCGCTGCCCGTCAGGCGGCCGAGCCCGGCGTCAGCCGCGCCGGGCTGTGCGCAAGATTGCTCGCCGGTGAGGCGCCGGACGCGCCGCTGCCGGCGGGCGAAGACGCCGACATCATGCTCGCCAGCAGCCGTTACGACGCGATCGACGCGCTGTGCGCGCGGGCGCTCGAGCGCGCGCATGTAGCGAGCAAGACGCTGACCGCGAAGATCGACCGCTGGGCGCTCGGCCGGGTCAGCGGCGTGCCGCTGTTCCTCGGCGCGATGTACCTGATGTTCCTGTTGGCGATCAACCTGGGCGCGGTGTTCATCGACTTCTTCGATATCGCGACCGGCACCTTGCTGGTCGACGGCAGCGCCCACCTGCTCGAGGGCGCCGGCGCGCCGGCGTGGCTCGTCGCGCTGGTGTCGAACGGCATCGGCGGCGGCATCCAGACGGTGTCGACCTTCATCCCGGTGGTCGCCGCGATGTTCCTGTGTCTTTCGTTCATGGAAGATTCGGGCTACCTCGCGCGCGCGGCGGTGGTGGTCGACCGCGCGATGCGCGCGATCGGCCTGCCGGGCAAGGCCTTCGTGCCGATGCTGGTCGGCTTCGGCTGCAACGTGCCGGCGATCATGGGCACCCGCACGCTCGACTCGTCGCGCGACCGGCTCACCGCGATCATGATGATGCCGTTCATGTCGTGCGGCGCGCGCTTGCCGGTTTACGTGATGTTTGCCGCGGTGTTCTTCCCGCAGGACGGGCAGAACGTGGTGTTCGCGCTCTACCTGCTCGGCATCGCGGTCGCGGTGCTGACCGGCTTCGCGATGAAGCACAGCGTGCTTGCCGGCGAGGCCTCGCCCTTCGTGATGGAGTTGCCGCCTTACCGGCTGCCGACCCTGCGCGGCATGCTCACGCACAGCTGGCACCGCCTGCACGGCTTCATCGTGCGCGCCGGCAAGACCATCGTGCTGGTGGTGATGGTGCTCTCGCTGTTCAACTCGCTGGGTACCGACGGCAGCTTCGGCAACGAGGACAGCGAGGCGTCGGTGCTCTCCGCCACCGGCCGCGTGCTGACGCCGGCGTTCTCGCCGATGGGGGTGGGCGCCGACAACTGGCCGGCGACGGTCGGCCTGTTTACCGGCATCTTCGCCAAGGAGGCGGTGGTCGGCACGCTCGACTCGCTGTACGGCAGCCTCGCCCGTGCCCAGGCCGGCGACGAAGCCAAGGATGGCGGCTACGACCCGCTCCCGGGCATGACCGAAGCGGTGGCGAGCGTGCGCGACAACTTCCTGGGCCTCGCCTCGGCGGTGACCGACCCGCTCGGCCTGTCGGTCGGCGATCTCACCGACCGTGCGGCCGTCGCCGAGGAGCAGGGGGTCGACGCGACCACCTTCGGCCAGATGCAGATGCGCTTCGGCAGCGCTTCGGCCGCGCTCGCCTATATGGTGTTCATCCTGCTCTATACGCCGTGCGTGGCCGCGCTGGGTGCGGTGGTGCGCGAGGCGGGCGGGCGCTGGGCGCTGGCGGTCGGCGTGTGGTGCTTCGCGATCGCGTGGAGCGCGGCGACCATCACCTACCAGGCGTCGCGCCTCACCAGCGCACCGGCCGCGGCGGCAGGCTGGATAGGCGGGGTGCTTGCGCTGCTCGCGCTGGGCTTCTGGCTGCTGCGCCGCTTCGGCGAGCGCGGCGTCGCGGCGGGCATGCCGGTGGCCGAAGGCAGTTGCTGCTCGAAAGGCTGCTCGTGCTGACCCGGCTGCGCGAACTGATGCGCACGCGGCCGGCGTTGACGCTGGCCGAGGCGGCGGCGCTGATGGGGCTGCCCGCGTCGGCCGTCGAGCCGATGCTGGAAACTTGGGTGCGCAAGGGCAAGGTGGCGGTCAGCGGCGCGTCGTGCGGCGGCGGCTGCAGCGGCTGCGCCAGCGACGACTGCCGCGTCTACCGCTGGCAGGAGACGCCCGCGCGGGCGGTCATCCCCTTGCGCGTGGTGTAGCAAGGCTCAGTATTCGAAACTGAAACGGCCGCCGACCACCTGGCGGCCATCGACGACGACCCGCCAGCGGTAGTGGCCGGGCGCCGCGTATTCGGCGCCCTGGCCGAAGTCGCGCGGGAAGGTCAGGTAGCCGAACTCGCCGGCCTTCACGCGCAGGTCCTTGGCCAGCTTCAGGCCGTTCGGCCCGGTCACCTCGAAGCGGGCGGTGTAGTCGCCCAGTTCACCGTATTTGTCGCGTACCCCAAGCTCGATCACCGGCGTGCTCATCGACGACTGCCAGCTCGGCGCGGCCTGCGCGACAAGCGGCAGCGCGAGGGCTAGCACACAGCAGATGCGTTTCATGGAAGGCTCCTGACGCAGAAAAGCGCTCAGCCTGCGACCGCCGCGTCCGCCCCGTCAAGCGAGACGACCCGGTTGCGCCCCCCGGCTTTCGCGCGGTACAGCCGCTCGTCCGCCTGCGCAAGCTTGCCGCCGATGCCGTCCGCGCCGGCATCCGACACGCCGACGCTGACGGTGACCCTCAGCGGCCGTCCCCGCACGTTCAGCACCTGGGCTGCCAGCGCCATGCGGAAGGCGTCCAGCCGCGCATGGACCGCCCGGATGTCGGCTGACGCGAAGATCACGGCAAACTCCTCGCCGCCCAGCCGGGCGCAGGTCTCGCCCGGGAAGTGTTCGTACAACTGTTCGGCCAGCAGCGTCAGCGCGCGGTCGCCGCCGTCGTGGCCGTAGCGGTCGTTGACCGACTTGAAGTGGTCGACGTCGAGCATTGCGACGCAATAGGGCTGGCCGACCTGTTCGCTGGCGGCGAAGAAGGCGCGCCGGTTGGGCAGGCCGGTCAGCGGGTCGTGGTTCGCCGCGCGTACCAGCGCCTCCATGTTCTCGAGGAACTCGACGTTGTGGGTGATCCGGCAGTGGAACTCTTCGGCGTTGAACGGCTTTTTCAGGAAGTCATCGGCGCCGGCCTTGATGAAGCGCGCGGTCGTCGTGCTGTCGGACGCGCCGGAGATGCCGATGATCGCCAGCCGGTCGCGACCGTACGCGCGGCGGATGCGGTGGGTCAGCGCGATGCCGTCCATGCCCGGCATGTCCTGGTCGACCAGCACCAGGCGGATCGCGGGTTCGGCGGCGAGCGCGCGGATCGCCTCGTCGGCGTCGCCGGCGAGCAGCACGCGGAACTGGTAGCGCTCCAGCAACTGTTTGAGGTGCTGGCGCACGGTGCGCGAGTCGTCGATTACCAGCGCGAAGAGCGCGCGGTTGCGGTCGAGGCGGCGCAGCAGCATCGCGACGTATTCGAGCGCGCCGGGCATGTCCTTGGGCACGTAGTCGACCACCGGCTGCGCCATCACCCGCTCGCGGGTCGCCGCGTCGTTGCGCGCGGTCAGCACCAGCGTCGGGATACCGGCCGCGATCAGGTCGGCGAGCGCCTCGCCTTCCGGCGCATCGGGCAGGCAGTAGTCGAGCACGGCGGCCAGCGGGCGCAGACCGGCGGCCAGCCTCGCCTGCAGCGCGGCCCGACTCTCGGCGGTATGCGCGCGGTAGCCGCCTTGTTCGACCACGCGCGTCAGCGGGCGCAGCACGCTCGGGCTGTCTTCGATCAGCAGGATGTCGGCGGCGGGCATCTTGGTTGCCTTGGTGTGGACATGGCCACCAGTTTAACTTTTATGTCATTTAAGGCCTAGGACTAGGGGTTTTTCCCACATCGGCGCAAGCCGTTTTCCGCGCCGCGTTGACGCTGCCACCCGCCGCCTTGGAAAATGGCGGTTTTGCCCGCGACACGGATGCCCGCCTTGCTTGCGCTTTCTGAATTTTTCCGCGAAGACGTCGACCCTGCCGCGTTGCCGCTGGTGTCCCGGCTGTCCGGCGCGTGGCCGATGCTGTCGGTGTTCGTCACCCTGTTCCGCGGCGGCGACGAGGAGGTGCTGGTGCGCCTGCTGGTGCTGCGCGAACTGGGCGCGCGCGCCGACGCGCCGCGCTGGAGCCCGCAGGAGATCGCGCAGCGCTTCGCCTACCTGAACGACACCAAGCTCTCCACCGTACTCGCCCGCCTGAAGGACGGCGACCTGTTGCTGTGGGACGGCGACGCCGGCCTGTGGCAGCTGTCCGAGGGCGCGCGCGTCGCGCTGTCGGCCTTGTCGACCATGGTCGACTTTGCCGGCGACGACGTCGAGCTGGGCTACCTCACCAGCCAGGTCGCCGCCGGGCAGGCCGTCGGCCAGTTGTCGGACGACGCGCTTGCCCACCTGCTGGCCCGCCTGAACGAGCTGACCTGCGAATTCGAGGACGCGCTCGAGTCGCAGTCCGAATTTCGCATCCGCGCGGCACAGCACCGGCTGGAGGCCGTGTGGCGCTGGGTCGCCAAGAGTACCGAGGTGGTACGCGGCCTGACCGCCGACGAGACGCTGACGCTCGCGCAGCTGGCGCAGGCGCAGGCGGTCGCGCTCGCGCAAAGCCGCATGCTCGCGCTGGCCGGTACCTTCGAGCGGCGCCTCGCGCAACTGGCCGCGCAGCGTGTGCACCTGGGGATCTCCGGGCTCACCTCGACCGATATCGCCGACTGGCTGCGCCACCGCCAGCAGGGCCAGCTGGGCAAGCTTGCCGCCGGGGCACTCTCGTTCGCGCCGGAGCCGGCCTTCCTGTCGACGCCGGAGCTGGCCGACGTCGCCGAGTACGAGCTGATCGCGCGCGAACGCGCGCGCGCGGGCGACGCGGTGCTGCCAGGCAGTACCAGCGCGCCGGTGAGCGGCGTGCCCGAGATCGAGCGCCTGTTGGAAGCCGAGGCGATGTACGACACGCTGACGACGCTCGGCATGGCCGGCGAGACCGGCTTCCCGATCGACCGCGCGGTGCTCGCCGGCAGCTACGACGAGACCGCGTACCGGCTGTCGCTGTTGTCGCTATTGGGCGACCCCGACATGCGCGGCGACGACAGCATCGTCGCCCAGCTCGCCCGCCTGCCGCTTCGGCTGACCGGCGGCCTGGGCGTGACCGAGCCCGAACACCCCGAGGTGGCCTGCCTCTCCGACGCCACCCTTAGCCGGATCCCGCAAGATGGACACTGAACTCAAGACCCTGTGCGCGCGCCTGTTGGCCCAGCGCGTGCTGCCGCGCGCCGACCCCTTGGTGCGCCGCGCGCTGATGGACGAGGCGTTCCGCGCCGAACTGGACGAGCGTCTGGCCGGCACCGGCCTGCGCCTCGTCGAAAACCCTTACGCCGAGCATGTCGCGCTCGCGCTCGCGCCCGAGATGGGCGAGCCGGTGTTCGGTGCCGGCGAGACCTGGCAGAACAACACGCTCGGCCTGCCGCGCGACGGCGTCGCGTTGCTGGTCGTGCTGTGGGCGCTGATCATCCTGCCCAAGCGCGAGCGGCAGATCGCCCGCGTCGAGGCCGGCCGCGAGGGGCAGTCCGACATGTTCGGCGCGCTGAAGCCGCTCGCCACCGGCGAGGCGGTGTCGTGCGGCGTGTCCGAGGATGCGCTGTACGCCGACTTCGGCCGGAAACTGGGCGGGCGCACCCGCTTTTCGGCCAACCTGGGCCGTCTGGCCAACCTCGGTTTCGTCACCCGCCGCAACAAGTGGATCGAGGAGGGGCCGCTGCTCGACGTACTGATCGACTACAGCCAGCTCGCGCCGCGCATCATCGAGGGGGCGCTCTCCGACCTGCTCTCGCAGCGGCGCGGCCAGCCGGCCGAGGCGGCTGCGGCCGAGCCTGAACCCACGCCCGCCGGGCAAACGGAGGAAGCCTGATGTTCCAGATGAAATCGGTCGAGATGGTGCACTGGGACTACTGGCAGCGGCTGACGGTGCCGCTGGACGCGCAGATCGTCACCATCATCGGCCCGAACGGCTCGGGCAAGACTACCTTGCTCGACGCCCTGCGCACGCTGCTGGCGATCAAGTGTTCGGGCAAGCGCGACTACAAGCGCTACGTGCGCAACAACCGCGAACCGTTCGCCTACCTGCGCGGCGTGGTCGACAACCCGCGCCGGCTGGACGGCGGCCTCTACCCGACGCCGTTCTTCCCGCTGACCGCGCCGGAAGTCACGCTGGTGTGCCGCATCAAGAAGCAGGGCGGCGACTGGGTGCGCCACTACGCGGTGCTCGAGGGCGACGCCCCGCTCGAGGCGCTGGAAGCGTCCGCGCAGTGGCTGGGCGTGCACGAGTACCGGCGGCGCCTGGAGGCGGCCGGGCTGACCGCGGCGGTCGGCGAGGTGCTGGCGCTTGAGCAGGGCGACACCGACAAGCTGACCGAATACTCGCCGCGCCAGTTGCTCGACCTGGTGTTCCAGGTGTTCGGCGACAAGGACGTGCTGGTCAACTACCAGCGTGCGGGCGAGGAGCAGAAGGCGACCGAGTCCGAGTTGTCGGCTTTGTCCGCGCAGCTCGAGCAGCAGTCGGTGCGCGTCGAGGCGATGCGCCTGCGCGCCGACCGCCACCTCGAGTGGCGGCGCCTGCAGGATTCGATCCGCGTGCTGCAGGACGAGGCGTTGCCGGTGCTCGCCTGGCTGGACACCCGCGGCGAGCTTGCCGAGCGCTGGCAGGGTTACCGCGTGTCGCTGTCGGCGCTTGGCAAGGCGCGTGACGAACAGCGCGGCACGCTCGCGCTGATGGCGACACTGAATGAAGCCGAGCGCAGTGCGCAGGCGGCGCGCGACAGCGCCGAGGCGCGCCGCGGCGCCGTGCAGCAGGCGTTCATGGCCGCGCGCGACGCGGTGAAGGAAGTCGAGGGGCGGCTGAAGGAACGCGACCGCCTGCAGGCGCTGGCCGACAGCGCGTACGGCGACGACGCCGCCGCGCTGGCCGGCAAGCTCTCCACTCTGCGCGCCGACGCCGCAGCGCTGCGCGACGCGCTGCGCGACAGGCAAGAGAGGCGGCGCACGCTTGGCGAGCGCTTGTCGGCGCTGGAGGCCGGCCGTGCGCGCGCGCCGGAAGACGTGCGCACGATGCGCGCCGCGCTTGACGAGGCGGGCATCCGCCACGCGATGCTGTCGGACCTCGTCGAGGTGACCGACCCGGCGTGGCAAGGCGCGGTCGAGGCGCTACTGCGCCCCTCGCGCCACGTGGTGCTGCTGGGCGACGCGGCCGACCGCCGCGCGGCGTGGGCGATCGGCGAGAAGCTGCGCTACCGCCACTTCATCGTGCCCGACTGCGAGGACGCGCCGCGCGCGCGCGCGGGCAGTCTCGCCGAGGTGGTGCGCTTCGCGGGGCCGGTGCCGGCGTGGCTCAGCCAGCAGCTGAACCGGGTGGCCCGCGTCGAGGACGCGCGCGAGGGCGCCGGCGTCGACGGCGACTGGATCACCCGCGACGGCTACTACCGCGAGCGGCGCGGCGCGCGCCATATCGGCGTGCCGGCGCACGACTACGCGTTCGGCGAGGCGGCGCGCCAGGCGAGCCAGACAGCGCTGTCGCAGCAGCTCACCGTGCTCAACCGCGAAATCCTGGACGCCGAGGCGCGCCACGCCGAACTGCAGCGCGAGGCGGCGTCGCTCGCCGAGTATCTGGGCGGGATGGACGCGATCCGCATGCTCGACGCACGCGCCGAGGAATTCGCCGCGCTCGACGCGCAACTGGCGGGCCTGCGTGAAGAAGCCGCGCGTCAGGGTGCGCTGCTCGCCGAAGCCGGCGCCGACAAGGACGCCGCCGAGGCACGCTTCGCCGACGCGCGCCTCGCGCACGACCGCGTCTGCCAGCGCGAGCACGAGAGCCTTACGCGCATCGACCAGCGTGGCGCCGAAGTGGCGCTCGCGCGCCGGCAGATCCGCCGCCTGACCGCCGATGCGCGGCAGTGGCAGGGCAAGCTGCCGGAAGGGGCATGCACGCCGGAGCGGGTGGCCGAGCTCGAGGAGCGTTTCGAGTCGGCCGCCGAGGCGCGCCACGAGATCGCCTACCTGGAAGAGCGGCTCGCCGCCGGCGACTGGGAGACCGACCCGACCGTGCTCGAACTCAGGAACAAGCTCGCCGACGACATGGCGCAGCTGGAGGGCGAGCGCAGCCGGCGCGAGGGGGAACTGGTGCGGGCGTCGACCCTGACCGACGACGCGCGCGGCGCGTACATCAACAAGTTGAAGGCGACCGTGCGCGCGTACGGGCGCAACGTCAAACGGTTGGGGGAGCTGGCCGGCATCGGCGTCGAGGTCGAGTTGCCGCAGCTGTCGAACGACGACACCGTGCTCGCGCAGGCCGGGCTGGTGTTGCGCTTCGACTTCGACCACAAGGGCATGACCGGCATGAACGACGGCGAGGGCTCCGGCGGCCAGCAGGTGATGAAGTCGCTGATCCTCTTGATCGGCCTGATGATGGACGAGGCGAACCCGTCGGGCTTCGTGTTCATCGACGAGCCGTTCGCCCACCTCGACATCTTCAACATCGACCGCGTCGCGGGCTTTTTGAAGGCGACCGAGGCGCAGTACCTGATCACCACGCCGAACACCCACAACATCAACATCTTCGCGCCGTCCGACCTGACGCTGGCGACGCGCAAGAAACGGCCGGGCGAAACCTGGGCGCCGCCCATCCTGCAGGCCCGCCGCAGGCTGGACGCGTAAGGGGGTGGACATGACAGGCTGGCTTGCCCGCATCGACAAGCGGCGCGTCGCGCAGAGCCCACTGGGCGTGCGCGGGCGCAACCTCGCGCTCGACCCCTTGCTCGCGCCGCAGCCCCTGGCGCTGTCGGACGCCGAGCGGGTGCGCCTCGCGTGCTGGCTGCAGGCGCGCGGCAGCCGGGTACGCTGGCCCTCGCTTGCCGAGGGCGCCGCGGACGAAGCCTTGCTCGCGCGCCTGTTGGAGGCGGGCTGGTGCCGGGTCGAGCTGCAGCTGTCGGCGGAGGGCAACCACGCCGGCCGGTTCGAGCCGTGCTGGGTCGAGTGGCTGGACAGCTACGGCCTGCGCGCGCAATGCGGCATCGCGGCGGACAGCCCGGCGGACGAGGAGGTGGTCGAGCTGTGGCGCGGCTGGCAGCCGCGTGCGGCGGCGCTGGCGCCGCTGGCGGCGACCCTGTTGCAGGGCCTGCCGTCGACCACGCTTGAGCGGCGGCTTGCCATCGCACGTGCGCTAGACGACTGGCTGGCGGACGGGCGCTGGGGCAGCGAGCGCGACTTCTCGCGCCACGCGCTCGGGCGCAGCCGCGCCTTCGGCGACGCCGACCGCGCGTGGCTGGCCGAGGCCGGCGTCGACCTGGCCGCGTGCGGGGTCGGCCCGCACGGCCCGCACCTGTTTGTCGCCGGGCCCCTCTCCCTGTGGGACGGCGCCGAATGCCTGTCGTCGCGGCGGCTGCTCGCGCCCGGCGCGGCGCTCGCGCCGGAACTGCTCGCGGCCGTCACCCGTGCCGACGGGCGTGTCGACGCGATCCGCGTCGTCCAGCAGCTTGCGGTCTTCGGACGGCTGGGTGCAGAGGACGGCGCGGTGCTGACGCTGTGCGTGCCGGCGGCACCGCCGCCGGCCTGGCGACGCGCGCTCGCCGCGCTGTTCGGCGCCTTGCGGGTGCCGGTACAGGTCGGCTGCGACCTGTCGCCTACCGGCATGGCGCTCGCGCTCGACATCGGCGCGCTCGCCGGCGCGGCAGGGTGCCCGTGGCAGCCGTGGCAGATGGCCGTGCCGACCGTCGTGCTGCAGCAGGCCGGGCAGCCGCTGGACGAAGCCTCCCGCGCCGCGCTCGCGCGCCTCGCCGCGCGGCCGCTGCCGGCGGCGCTGGCGACGCTCGCCGCGCAGCTGGACGAGGCCGGCTGCTGGCTCGGCCAGGACATCCTGTTCGAGGCGGGGTGACCGCCTGCATTGCTGTTTGCATATCCGGTGGCGGTGCCGATAATGGGGTCTTTGCCCTGACTGCGAAGGAACCCTGGATGAAGCTGACCGCCCTGACCGGCAACTCGCAACGCCTGGACGGCGGCGCGATGTTCGGCAACGCCCCGCGCGCGCTGTGGTCGCGCTACCTGACGCCGGACGACGCGCACCGGGTGCCGCTCGCCTGCCGCTGCCTGCTGGCCGAGACCGGCGACGGCCGCCGCATCCTGCTCGAGACCGGCACCGGCGCGTTCTTCTCGCCCGAACTACGCGAACGCTTCGGTGTGGTCGAGCCGGCGCATGTGCTGCTGGATGCGCTCGCCGCGCACGGTCTCACCGACGCCGACATCGACGTGGTGGTGATCTCGCACCTGCATTTCGACCACGCCGGTGGCCTGCTCGCCGCGTGGGACGGTGGCCCGGCCCGCCTGCTGTTCCCGAACGCCAAGGTGGTGGTCTCGCGCGAGGCGTGGGCGCGGGCGAACGCGCCGCACCCGCGCGACCGCGCGTCGTTCATCCCCGAACTGAACGCGCTGCTGGCGTCGAGTGGCCGCCTAGTGCTGACCGACGGCGAGACGCCGGACTGCCTGCCGGACAACTGGCGCTTCCATGTCTCGCACGGCCACACGCCGGGCATGCTGCTGGCCGAACTGCCGTCCGCTGCGGGCCCGCTGGTGTTCGCCTCCGACCTGATCCCCGGCGTGCCCTGGGTGCACGTGCCGATCACCATGGGTTACGACCGCTACCCCGAACAGCTGATCGACGAGAAGCAGGCCTTGCTCGACGACCTGCGCGCGCGCGAGGGTTCGCTCTTCTTCACGCACGACCCCGCCGTGGCCACCGGGCGCCTATGCCGCGACAGCAAGGGGCGTTACGGCGTCGAGCCGGCTACGCTGTAGGCGTAGATACGGGCAGTGTTGTATTTGTTTAACATATTTGACGGGCGTTAAATATTTGAACAATTAATCCTTTTGCATGCGCAAGCCTTGTCAGACAAGGCGCAGGCGGCGGCCCGTCGAACCGTGCAGGCGGCTGAGCCGGCGCCGGGCCGATTTTTTTTTGCCTTGCCGCTTTGGCCAGCCCCCCGTATGGCGGATAATCGGCCGCCTTACAAAAAAACGGGTGGAGACCCCGCGCCATGCTGATCGGCTTCGTCGTACTCTATCTTCTGCTGACCGTGGGTGTGGGCGTGTACGCGTCCACCCGGGTCAAGGATTCCAAGGACTTTGCCACCGCCGGTTCGAGCATGCCGCTGCCGGTGGTGACCGCGATGGTGTTCGCCACCTGGTTCGGCTCCGAGGCCATCCTCGGCATCCCGTCGACCTTCCTCGCGGAGGGCTTCGGCGGCATCGTCGAGGACCCGTTCGGCTCGTTCGCCTGCCTGATGCTGGTCGGCGTGTTCTTCGCGCGCCGGCTGTACCGGATGAACCTGCTGACCATCGGCGACTTCTTCCGCAAGCGTTACGGCCCGCTGGTCGAGGCGCTGACCAGCATCGTCATCATCCTGTCTTACCTTGGCTGGATCGCCGCGCAGATGACCGCGCTGGGCGTGGTATTCAACGTGCTCTCCGACGGCGCGATCAGCACCACCCAGGGCACGCTGATCGGTGCCGGCATCGTGCTGGTGTATACGCTGATGGGCGGCATGCTGTCGGTCGCCTTCACCGACTTCCTGCAGATGTCGATCATCGTGATCGGCCTCTTGTACCTGGTGTGGCTGATCGGCGGCATGGCCGGCGGCCCGGTCGCGGTGGTTTCGCATGCGGCAAGCGCGGGCAAGCTGACCTTCCTGCACGACACCGAACCCAGGACCGTCGTCGCCTTCATCGGCGCCGCGATCACCATGATGCTGGGTTCGATCCCACAGCAGGACATCTACCAGCGCGTGATGTCGGCCAAGAGCGAGCAGGTCGCGCAGCGCGGCACCATCCTGGGCGCGATGTTCTACCTGTGCTTTTGCATGCTGCCGATCTTCCTCACCTACGCCGCCTCGATGATCGAACCGGAGATGGTGGCGCGGGTGGGCGCGGTCGACCCGCAGATGATCCTGCCGACGCTGATCCTCGACAAGACGCCGCTGTTCGCGCAGGCGCTGTTCTTCGGCGCGCTGCTCTCGGCGATCATGTCGACCGCGTCGGGCACGCTGATGGCGCCTTCGGTCACCTTCACCGAGAACGTGCTCAAGCACCTGATGCCGCGCATGACCGACCGCCAGTTCATGCGCGCGATGCGCGCCTCCATCGTGGTCGCCGCGATCGCGACCACGGCGTTCGCGCTGCTGTCGGACGCCAGCATCTACGAGATGGTCGGCAACGCGTACAAGGTGACGCTGGTCGCCGCGTCGGTACCGCTGATCGCCGGCGTGTTCTGGCGCCGCGCGACCACCCAGGGCGCGCTGTGCGCGATCGCGCTGGGGGTGGTCTCGTGGGTGTCGCTCGAACTCACCTACACCGACGACGCGTTCTGGCCGCCGCAACTGGTCGGCTTCCTGATGAGCCTCATGGGCATGATCGTCGGCTCGCTCGCGCCGCAACGCATCGCCAACCGCACCGCCGACCACGCCGCCGCGCACTGAGCCTTGCTGTGGTTTCCCCCGACTTGCTTCCATTTAAATGGCATGGCAAGGTCGGGGGATGACGACGCCTCGCCCCGCCCAGACTTCCGCCTACCTGCTGCTGATCCTGACCACGCTGTTCTGGTCGGGCAATTTCGTGCTCGCCCGCGCGACGCACGCGAGCATCCCGCCGCTGACCCTGTCCTTCGCCCGCTGGGCGATCGCGCTGATGGTGCTGCTGCCCTTCGGCGCCGCCCCCGCTTGGCGCGAGCGCGCGCGGTGGCTGCCGCACTGGCGGCGCCTGGTATTGCTTGGCGTGCTCGGCATCGCCGGCTTCAACTCGCTGGTCTACCTTGGCGTGCAGTCGACCACCGCGACCAACGCGGTGCTGATGAATTCCTTCATCCCCATCCTGATCGTGCTCATCGGCGCGCTGTTCTTCGGCATGCAGGCCGGCGCGCGGCAGCTGGCGGCGATCGCGCTGTCGTTCGTCGGGGTGCTGATGATCGTCGCGCACGGCGACCCGCTGCGGCTGATGCGGCTGGATATCAACCACGGCGACCTGATCGTGTTCGGCGCGATGGTCGCGTGGGCGCTGTATACCTTGCTGTTGCGCGGCCTGCCGGCCACGCTGAACCGGCTGGGCTTGCTGACCGTGCTGGTCGCGATCGGCCTGTGCGCGATCACGCCGTTTTTCCTCGCCGAGTTCGCGTCCGGCGCGCGCGCGCCGCTCAATGCGACCACCCTCGTCACCTTCGCCTACGTCGGCACCCTGCCGTCGGTCGCCGCCTACTACTTTTACAACCTCGGGGTCGCCCGCGTCGGCGCCGCGCGCGCCGGCAGCTTCATCCACCTGATGCCGATGTTCGGCGCGCTGCTGTCGGTGGTGTTCCTGGGCGAGGCCTTCCGCGCCTACCACGCCGTGGGCTTCGCGCTGATCCTAGGCGGCGTGTGGCTGGCCGCGCGGGCGAACCGTTGAACCATAGGGAGAACCATATGAGCGAACAGGACAAGCAGGCGGGCCTTGAGATGCGCGCGCGGGTGATGGGAGAGGCGTTCGTCGCGCGCGCGATGGGCGGCGCCGACGCGTTCTCGCAGCCCCTGCAGGACTGGGTGAACGAGCACGCGTGGGGCAGCACCTGGCAGCGCGGCGGCATCGACCTGAAGACCCGCAGCCTGACGACCTGCGCGATGCTGGCGGTGCTCGGGCGCAGCACCGAACTGAAGGGCCACCTGCGCGGCGCGCTGAACAACGGTGCCAGCCTTACCGAAATCCGCGAGGTGCTGCTGCACGCCGGCGTCTACGGCGGTGCGCCGGCGGCGGTCGAGGCGTTCCGCGTCGCCCGCGAACTGATGGCCGAGCTGGGGCTGGAATTCGAAGGCTAGCCCGGGTTGGCCGGCGGCGCCGGCACAAGCCGGGCTAGCGTCGGACAGGCTTAACCGGTCCGGCCCGCTTCAGCGAGCAGGGCGGCGGCGGCCAGCTTGCCCAGCTGGTTGGCGGCCAGCGGACTGTCGCCGGTGATGAGCCTGCGGTCCTGGTGGCACTGGCCGCTGATGCCGGTGTTCAGGATCTGCAGCCCCTGCGCCGCCAGGCTCTTGCCCAGCGGCCAGCGCAGCTTGCCCGGCATGTAGCCGATCTCGATGTTGGCGCCCTCGTCCAGCGCGTCGGGGAACACGCAAATCTGGTAACCCTTGAACGGGGAGTCCGCCGGGCTTTCCTTGAGCGTCGCCGCGAGCAGGCAGGCCGGGCCGTGGCAGAGCGTGATGATGAACTTGTCGTTGGCCAGCGCCCAATCGAGCACCCGTTTCACTTCCAGGCTCTGGTGCAGGCCGACCAGCGCGCCGTGGCCGCCGGGCACGAAGACGCCAATATACGGCGAGTCGGCGGCGGTGAGCGTGTCCATCAGGTCGGCGAGCCTGGCCGGCTGTTTGAAGCGGTCGAGGTATTTGCGGTACACGCCCTGCACGGTCGCATCCTCGCCCGGCATCGCCCACAGTTCCAGCTTGACCGGGTTGCCCGACAGCGTCGCCACCTCGATCTCGAAGCCGGCGCTGTCGATGTGGTACATCGGCAGCAGGGTCTCGACCGGGTGGTTGCCGGTCGAGAACATCGTCCCGTTCTCCATCAGCAGATAGCGCTCGTCGGTGGCGATCAGCAGCACCTTCCATTTGCCGCCGGTGTAGGGCGTCGGGTAGGTGGTGCCGTCAAAGTCGGTCTTGGGCGAGGTGTACTGGCTGAGCGAGTAGGGCGAGGGGAAGAACGCATTGTTCTCGGCGACATCCGGAGTCGGCGTCCTGCCAAGTTCGTTTGCGGAGGAAGTCATCGGGTTCTCCTGGGCTTGCGTGGGGGGATGCATCGACCCCTGCAGCATAGCCGCGGCGTCCCCGTTTGCATGGCGCGGGCTTGCCTTGCCCATGGCGCGCGCGGGGTTGAATCCACAGTGCATAACGCGCACGATGGACGCTCCTTTGTGATGGAGTGCATGCGATGCCCACGATTACCCTGCGCGGCAACCCGGTCGAAGTGGCCGGCCAGCTGCCATCTGCCGGCGACCTCGCGCCGGCGTTGACCCTGACCGCCGCCGATCTTTCCGAGGTCACGCTCGCAAGCTTCGCCGGCAAGAAGATCCTCAACATCTTCCCGAGTGTCGATACGCCGACCTGCGCGCTGTCGGTGCGCAAGTTCAACCAGCAGGCGGCCGGCCGCGCCGGCGTGACCGTGCTGTGCATCTCGGCCGACTTGCCGTTCGCGCAGAAGCGTTTCTGCGGTGCCGAGGGCATCGAGGGCGTCGTCAACCTGTCGACCTTCCGCCACCCCGAGTTCCGCCAGGCTTGGGGCGTCGAGTTCGCCAGCGGTCCCTTGCAGGGCCTGTGCGCACGCGCGGTGGTGGTGCTCGGCGAAGACGACCGGGTGCTCTACAGCCAGCTGGTCGGCGAAGTAGGCGACGAGCCCGACTACGCGGCGGCGCTGGCGGCGCTGTAAACGGGGCGGCTGGCCGCGTCCGCCTGCCCGGGCGGCGCGTCCAGCCTGAACCAGCCAAGCTCGGCGAGCAGCGCGCCGGACGCGCGGTCCAGCCCTTCGAGCAGGGGGGCGATGCTGGCGAGGCGGCCGGCGATGTCACCGGCCTGCAAGGCGAGGTGCTCGCTGCGCTCGACGATCTGCCGGCCGCTCGCCTCCTGCTCTTCGGCCGCCTCGCCGATGTCGGCGACCTTGGCGGTGGCTTCGGAGAGCGCGGCGTCGACCGCGGCCAGCGTGTCGGCCTGCGCCTGCTGCGCGTGCCGGCTGTCGGCACCGGTCGCGGCGGCGGCGCCGAGCGTGCTGGCGAGCGCGGCCGTGACCGTCTCGATCTCCCCCAACGCGCCCGCGATGCCAGAGGTGGCGTCCCGGGTGCGTTCGGCCAGTTTCCTCACCTCGTCGGCGACCACCGCGAAGCCGCGGCCGGCTTCACCGGCGCGCGCCGCCTCGATCGCCGCGTTCAGCGCCAGCAGGTTGGTCTGGTCGGCGATGTCGCGGATCAGCGTGCTGACGCTGCGGATCTCGCCGCTTGCGCGGCCCAGCTCTTCCATATTGGCGCTGGCGCTGTCGACGCGGCCGAGCAGCTCGCCCATCCGACGCGCGCCGTCCTCGCAGGCGGCCCGCGCGCCCGCGCTGCGGCGCGCGACGTCGGCGGTGCCGGCCTCGATCACCTGCAGGTGGCGCGCGATGCCGGTGGCCGCGGCGTCGACCCGGCTGGCTGCCTCGCGCGACCCTTCGGCGGCTTCGGCCTGCGCCTCGCTGATGGCGATCGCCTGGCGGGCCAGCGCGCCGACGCGCGTGCTCTCTTCGGCGCCCTGTTCGGCCTGGCGGCGTACCCGCTCGAGCAGGGCGGCGAGCTTGTCGAGGAAGCGGTTGACGCCCTGCGCGGCGTGGCTGAGTTCGTCGCGGCCGGCCACCGGCAAGCGGGTCGACAGCCAGCCGTCGGCGAGCGCGTCGGCCGCGCGGTCGATCGCGGCGAGCCGACTCTTCAGCCAGCGCGCCAGCAGCCCCTGCGCGAGGAGGATGGCGCAGCCGGCGAGCGCGAGCGGGCCGAGCACCAGATACTGCATGCGCTCGAGCAGCGCGGCGACGCGCTCGCCTTCGCTGCGCTGTTGCTGCTGGCGGTGGGCGGTTTCGGCGTCGAGCGCGGCGACCAGCGGCACGAGGAAACTGTCGTACGCGGCCTGCGGGATGGAAAGCGCGTCTTCCGGCGAGTCGGCGGCAATGCGGATCGCAGAGGCAAGCTGGGCCTGGTAGGCCTGCCAGTTCTTGTGGACGGCTTGCGTGAACGCGGGGCGGCTCTCAGCCGGCAGCGAGGCCTCGACCAGCGGCAGCGTCTGCCTGAACGCCCGGTCGGCGTGTTCGAGGCGGCGTGCGGTGTCGTCGAGCAGGGGGTCGGCGCGCGCGAGCGACAGCGCCTCGCCCTTGAGCGCGTAAAGCGCGGTGACGGCGTCCTGGTGCTGGCGCTGCGACTTCAGGTCGTCGACCGACGCGCCAAGCAGCGATGCGCTGACGGCGACGACCGCGAGCAGGCATAGCAGGGTGAACACGACGGACGCCCACAGGCGCTGGCTGATGGTCATGGAGCGGCTACCGGACAAAAAATGGACGGCAGCAGCTTAACCGGCGATTGTTGCCCTTTTATGTCATGTCATTTTCGGCCAGGCTGGCGCGGTGCTTGCCCATCAGCCGCACGTAGTGCTCGGCCGAGTACGCGAAGTAGGCGATCTCCTCGGCGCTTAACGGCCTTACCTTCTTCACCGGGTTGCCAAGATACAGGTGGCCCGACTCCAGCCGCTTGCCCGGCGGCACCAAGGACCCCGCGCCGACCAGCACGTGTTTCTCGATATGCGCGCGGTCGAGCACGATGGTGCCGATGCCGATCAGGCATTCGTCCTCGATGGTGCAGCCGTGCAGCGTCACATGGTGGCCGATGGTCACCCGGCGGCCGATGCAAAGCGGCGCGCCTTCTGGGTCGTCCGCCTTCTTGTGGCTGACGTGCAGCATCGCGAAGTCCTGCACATTGCTCGCCTCGCCGATCTCGATGCGGTTGACGTCGCCGCGCACCACCGCGCACGGCCACACCGACGCGCGCGCGGCAAGCGCCACCTCGCCGATCACCACTGCCGCGGGGTCGACCCACGCGGTCGGGTCGACGGCCGGGGAGACGCCGTCGAAGGCGCGGATATTGTGATTCATGGTCTTGTCCTCATCTGTCGCTTATCCGCGCCTATGATACAGGCGAGCCCCGACCAAGGATGACAAAACAATGCCAAACAACCCGCTGCTCGACTTTTCCGGCCTGCCGCGTTTCAACGAGATCCGTGCCGAGCATGTCGCTCCCGCCATCGACCAGTTGCTGGACGAGGCGCGCGCCGCCGTCGGGCGGGTCACTGCCAACCCTGAGGCGCCGAGCTGGGACAACGTCGAAGGCCCGCTGACCGACGCGACCGAGCGCCTCGGCATCGCATGGAACGCCGTCTACCACCTCAACAGCGTGCTCAATATGGAAGGCATGCGCGACGCGTTCAACGCGGCCTTGCCCAAGGTCACGCTGTTCGGCACCGAGCTTGGGCAGAACCTCGAACTGTTCGCCAAGTATCAGGCACTCTCCGCGCTGCCGGAGTTTGCCGCCTGGCCGCAGGCGCGGCGCACCGTCGTCGAGCATGGCCTGCGCGACTTCCGCCTGTCCGGCGCCGAGTTGCCGGAAGAACAGAAGGCGCGCTACGTCGAGGTGTCGACCAGGCTGTCCGAGCTGTCGGCCAAGTTCAGCGAGAACGTGCAGGACGCGACCGACGCCTGGGCCAGGTTCATCGACGACGAGGCCGAACTTGCCGGCGTGCCGGACGACGCGCGCGCGATGTTTGCGGCGATGGCGGCGGCCGACGGCAAGGAGGGCTTCAAGCTGACGCTGCAGTTCCCGTGCTACTTCCCGGTGATGCAGTACGCCGACAACCGCGCGCTGCGCGCCGAGGTGTACGAGGCGTACGCCAAGCGCGCGTCCGAGTTCGGCCCGGCGGCGCAGGACAACACGCCGATCATGCGCGAGAAGCTCGGGCTGGCCCGCGAGGAGGCGACCCTGCTCGGCTTCGCCTCGTATGCCGAGCTGTCGCTCTCGACCAAGATGGCCGAATCGCCCGAGCAGGTGATCGCCTTCCTGCGCGACCTTGCCCGCCGCGCCAAGCCTTACGCGGTCGCCGACCGCCAGGCGCTGGAAGCGTTCGCGCGCGAGACGCTGGGGCTGGAAACGCTCGAGGCGTGGGACATCGCCTACGCCAGCGAGAAGCTGCGCCAGGCGCGCTACGCGTTCTCCGACGAGGAACTGCGCCAGTACTTCCCGGAAGGGCGCGTGCTCGAGGGGCTGTTCGGCGTGGTGCGCACGCTGTACGGCGTCGATATCCAGAAGGCCGACGCGCCGGTGTGGCACGAAGACGTGCGCTACTTCGAGATCGTGAAGGATGGCGAACTCATCGGCGGCTTCTACCTCGACCTCTACGCGCGCGAGGGCAAGCGCCCCGGCGCGTGGATGGCCGACGTGTTCGGCCGCCGCCTCAAGGGCGCTACGGTGCAAAAGCCGGTCGCCTTCCTGACCTGCAACTTCACGCGCCCGGTCGGCGACAAGCCCGCGCTGTTCACCCACGACGAGGTGATCACGCTGTTCCACGAGTTCGGCCACGGCCTGCACCACCTGCTGACCCGCGTCGACGAACTGGGCGTGTCGGGGATTTCCGGCGTCGAGTGGGACGCGGTCGAGCTGCCCAGCCAGTTCATGGAAAACTTCTGCTGGGAGTGGGACGTGCTGCAGGGGATGACCGCGCATGTGGGCAGCGGCGAGCCGCTGCCCAAGGCGCTGTACGACAAGATGATCGCCGCCAAGAACTTCCAGAACGGCATGATGACGGTGCGCCAGCTCGAGTTCTCGCTGTTCGACATGCTGATGTACCACCAGATGGACCCGGCCGGCGACTGGATGGCGCTGCTGGAGGCGGTGCGCGACGAGGTGGCGGTCAACCGTCCGCCGGCGTACAACCGCTTCCCGAACACCTTCAGCCATATCTTCGGCGGCGGCTACGCGGCCGGCTACTACAGCTACAAGTGGGCCGAGGTGCTGTCCGCCGACGCGTACGCGGCGTTCGAGGAGGCCGGCGGCGCCAACCCGGAAACCGGCGCGCGCTTCTGGAACGAGATCCTCGCCGTCGGTGGTTCGCGCCCGGCGCTCGAGTCGTTCCGCGCCTTCCGTGGCCGTGATCCCGAGATCGACGCGCTGCTGCGCCACGGCGGCATGGTCGAAACCGTGCATTGAGCCAGGCGCTTGCCGCCAGGGCCGCCCGTCGCGACGGGCGGCCTTTTTTGCGTGCGCGGTTTATGCAGGCGAAGCACGAATCCCGGCTCTATCTTGTAATGGTCATGAATCGCCATAGGGTAGGGCCATGGATAACAAGAACTCGGGAGAGACGCTGCACCGCAGCCTCGAGGCGCGTCACCTGACCATGATCGCGATCGGCGGCGCGATCGGCACCGGGCTGTTCGTCGCCTCCGGCGCATCGGTCGCGCAGGCGGGGCCGGGCGGCGCGACGCTGGCCTACCTGGTCATCGGGATGATGGTGTTCTTCCTGATGACGGGGCTGGGCGAGATGGCCGCGTACATGCCCGAGTCCGGCTCGTTCACCCTCTATAGCGAACGCTTCGTCGACCCGGCGTTCGGCTTCGCGCAGGGCTGGAACTACTGGTTCAACTGGGCGGTGACCATCGCGGTGGAGCTGACTGCCGCCCAGATCGTGATGGCGTTCTGGTTCCCCGACGTGCCTGGCATCTGGTGGAGCGCGCTGTTTCTCTGCCTGTTCGTGCTGCTCAACGTGATCTCGGTGCGCGGCTTCGGCGAGGGCGAGTACTGGTTCGCGATGATCAAGGTGATCGCGGTGGTGGTGTTCCTGATCGTCGGCACCGGCATGGTGTTCGGCGCGTGGGGCGACAACCCGCGCCCGGGCTTCGGCAACCTGACGGTGGGCGATGCACCGTTCGTCGGCGGCCTGGGCGCGATCATCGGCGTCGCCATGATCGCCGGCTTCTCCTTCCAGGGGACCGAACTGGTCGGCGTGACCGCCGGCGAGGCGAAGAACCCCGAGAAGACCATCCCGCACGCGATCAAGCAGATCTTCTGGCGGATCCTGATCTTCTACGTGCTGTCGATCTTCCTGATCGGCGTGTTGCTGCCCTACAACGACCCGCGGCTGTTGCAGTCGAGCGTGAAGGACATCGCGGTGTCGCCGTTCACGCTGGTGCTGGAAGAAACCGGCGTGAAGGCGGCCGCGTCGCTGATGAACGCGGTGATCCTGACCGCCATCCTGTCGGCCGGAAACTCGGGGATGTACGCGTCGACCCGTACCCTCTATTCGATGGCGCAGATGGGGCAGGCGCCCAAAATCTTCACCAAGGTAAGCAAGGGCGGGGTGCCGGTGGCGGCGCTGCTGTTGACCACTGCGGTCGGTGCGCTGTGTTTCGTCTCCTCGCTGTTCGGCGACCAGGCCGTCTACCTGTGGCTGGTCAACCTGTCCGGCCTGTGTGGCTTTATCGCGTGGCTGGGCATCGCCATCGCGCATTACCGCTTCCGCAGGGGCTTTGTCGCGCAGGGCCACTCGCTGTCCGAGCTGCCATACCACGCGAGCTTCTTTCCGTTCGGCCCGCTGTTCGCGTTCGCGCTCTGCCTCGTGGTGATGCTCGGCCAGAACTACGAGGCGTTCTTCGCCCGGGAAATCCCGTGGGCGAGCGTCATCGCGACCTATATCGGCATCCCGGTATTCCTGGCGATCTGGCTGGGTTACCGCTGGCGCCACAAGACCCGTTTCGTCCGGTTGGACGAGATGCAGTTTCCGTCCAGAGACGTGCAGGAAGGCGACAGTCGCACGCGCTGAAGCGGAATTTGGTTGCGAAAACGCAACCCTTCGTTTGCAGGAAGCCAACACGGCAACTAGAACGAAGCAATCAAGGTAGCGGACGCACCACACGGATGACGACCGCTTTGCCGTTCACGCACATACCCGAGGAGTTTTCAGATGGCCCGACAGATTACCAATTCGATCGCGATGGTCCGCCCGATTGCCTTCTACTTCAACGAAGAGACGGCGGCCAACGACTTCTTCCAGAAGAACCTCGGCGAGAAGCGCGACGTGGTGCAGGCGAAGGCGCTGATCGAGTTCGACGGTTTCGTCGACAAGCTGCGCGAGAAGGGGATTACCGTCAACGTGATCCAGGACGATGACTCGGTATTCTATACGCCCGATAGCATTTTCCCGAACAACTGGTTTGTCTCGCTGGAGGACAACAAGCTGGTGCTGTGCCCGATGTTCGCCAAGGACCGCCGTACCGAACGCACCAAGTTCCTCGGCAGCCTAGTCGCAGCGATCGGCAAGGACACGCTCGAGATTCACGATTACACCAAGTACGAGGCCGAGGGTCGCTACCTCGAAGGCACCGGTGCGATGATCCTCGACCGCGTCAACAAGAAGGCGTACTGCTGCTTGTCCGAGCGCGCCGACGAGGGCCTGTTCCGCCAGTTCTGCGCGGACTTCGGCTTTAAGCCGGTGCCCTTCCACGGCTTCCAGACCTACCGCGAGCAGCGCGTGCCGATCTACCACACCAACGTGATGATGGCGCTGGGCGAGAAATTCGCCGTGGTCTGCCTGTCGGCGATCGACGACGAGAAAGAGCGTCAGGCGGTGGTCGACGAGCTCACCGAAAGCGGCAAGGAAATCCTTGACGTCTCCGAGGACGAGATCGACAACTTCGCCGGCAACGAGATCGAACTGGAAGGCGCCGACGGCAAACGCTACACGGTGATGACGCATTCGACCTTCAACGTGCTGACCGACGCGCAAAAGGCGGTGATCGAGAAGTCGAGCGAGATCCTGATCGGCGACGTGCACACCATCGAGACCTACGGTGGCGGCTCGGTGCGCTGCATGATTTCCGAGCTGTACTGACCTGTATCGCTCCCGCCGCCCTGGTCAGGTGGCGGGGGATATTCTTGCAAACCAGACGACCACCAGGAGAAGGCGATGAACAGGAAATGGCTGGCCTTGGCGATCGCGGTGCTGCCTGCCGCGGCGATGGCAGAAGTCGAGATCTACGGCAAGATGACCGGCGAGATCGCGCGCAACAAGACGGCAACGGCGACTTATCCGGACTACCAGATCGGAGAGGGGAAACTGGCCCCGTTCGGCGCGACGACGCGGATCGACAGCGCGTCCGGCGTCAACTCGCATATCGGCTTTCGCGGCAGCGAGGCGCTGGGCAACGGCCTGAAGGCGATCTGGCAGGTCGAGCAGGGTATCGACTTTACCGATGGCGGTAGCGGCAACACCTTCGCGACCCGCGACAGCTTCGTCGGCCTCGCATCCGACGACTGGGGTTCGGTCAAGCTCGGCCGCATCAGCACCTTCCAGAATTCGAACATGGAGTACGTCGACCCGTGGACGTACAACGTCGACACCCATGTCAACGGCAGCGGCATCTTCACCCGCACCGACGGCCGGGTCGACAGCGCGATCCGTTACGACAGCCCGACGCTGCTGGGTGGCCTCAATTTCGCGCTCCTGTACGGGTTCAACGAGCCGGGTGATGGCCAGCCCAAGCAGAACACCTTCAACTTCGGCGTGTCGTATAACTGGGGTCCGTTCACCGCGGCGTACAGCTACCTGAACTACCAGAACAACAACACGTTCACCAATGCGGCGGGAGATTCCGTTGGTGGAGGCGGTGATTCTCCGGCGCTGGGGCAACGCTTCGAGGCGATGTATAGCGAAGGGCCGCTGTATCTGGCCGCCGGTTATCAGGAGACGCATGGTTACGGCAGTAACCTGTGGCCGGGCGCCAACCCCTCTTTTGACAATCTGACGGTGGTCGGGCAGACACCGAACGGCTTGCTTGGCAAGAACTTCAAGACCAAGGAAGCCGAACTGACCGCGTCGTACAGCCTCGGCAACTTCACGCCGCGCATCACCTACGCGTACGGTTGGGACGTCAAGGCCAACGATACCAAGCTGGCCAATACCGGCTACTCGCAGTGGGTCGTCGGTACCGACTACCAGATCTCAAAGCGCACCATGAGCTACGTGTCGTACGGCCGCGTCAAGTACGACCAGAACGTGCCGCTCTTGAGTGGCAGCGGTGACGACAACGAGTACACCTTCGGTGTCGGCCTGTCGCATTCGTTCTGAGCGTTTTTGCAGCCAGGCAAGGCCGCCCGCGGGCGGCCTTTTCCATGCCGGCGCGGACGCTTCGATGGTACGATGCCGGCCGTCCGCTCCAACAAGGAAATCCCGATGCAACTGGCGACGTGGAACGTCAACTCGCTCAAAGTGCGGCTGCCGCAGGTGCTGGCCTGGCTCGCCGAAAACCCGGTCGACGTGCTGTGCCTGCAGGAACTCAAGCTCGAGCAGGACAAGTTCCCGCTCGCCGAAGTCGAGGCTGCCGGCTACCGAGCGGCCTGGCTCGGGCAGAAGACGTATAACGGCGTCGCCATCCTCGTGAAGGCGGAGCGTTCGCTGGACGACGTGGTGACCGGCATCCCCGGCTACGACGACGTGCAAAGCCGGGTGATCGCGGCGACGGTCGACGGCGTGCGCGTGGTGTGCGCGTACTTCGTCAACGGCGAGGCGGTGGATTCGCCCAAGTACACCTACAAGCTCGAGTGGCTTGCCGCGCTGGAAGGCTACGTCGAGCGCGAACTTGAGCGCCACGCCGCGTTCGCGCTATTGGGCGACTACAACATCGCGCCCGAGGACATCGACGTGTACGACGCCGACGCGTGGCAGGGCAAGGTGCTGTGCTCAGCGCCCGAGCGCGCGGCGTTCGGCCGCCTGCTGGCGCTGGGGCTCGCCGACGCGTTCCGCCTGTTCAACCGGGAAGAGAAGCAGTACAGCTGGTGGGACTACCGCGCGATGATGTTCCGCCGTAACCTCGGCCTGCGCATCGACCATATCCTGGTCAGCGACGCCCTGCGCGAGCACGCGGTGGCGTGCGTGATCGACAAGCTGCCGCGCAAGTGGGAGCGCCCGTCGGACCATACGCCGGTGGTGCTGACCTTGTCGGCGGCCGCGTTTGCGCAAGATCAATAGTTTTTGCTACTTAACTTGGCGGGGACGTTGGGCTGGAGGATGATACGCGGCGACTGAATCCTCCGGGGACGCCGTGGACTACGCCTTCGACAACCGCCTCGATTTCACGCTGTTCGACAAGCTGCAGGAGCAGCAGCACAGCGACCCGCACTTCCACCCTTACTCGCAGCTGGTGTTTCCGCGCACCGAGGGCGTGACCGTCGCCATCGGCAGCGCGCCGCCGTTCGAGTTGCCCGCCGACGGCGTGCTGCTGCTCTCGCCCTTCGTGCGCCATCAGGTCGATGTCAACCGGCCGGATGCGCGCTGGGACTCGCTGTCGGTCAACCACCAGCGGCTCGGGCCGGAATTCTTCGACTCGCACTATCTGGCGCCGATCCGCGAACTGATGCGCGAGGGGCAGGCCGGCCTGCTGTTTACCGGCGGTACCGCGATGCACGCGCGGCGCGAGTTCTTCATCATCCGCAACCGCTACCGGATGGAGTACCTGATCGCGATCCTGCAGATCCTGCACGTACTCTCGTGCGCGAAGGAGTGGACGCCGCTGGCGGCCGAGCAGGAGCACCCGGTCGACAAGCGCGACATCCAGCTGTGTCTGACCATCAGCGAACATATCCGCAACAAGCTCTCCGAGCCGCACGACATCGCCAGCGCGGCCTCGCTCGTCTACATGTCGGAGTCGAGCTTCTCGCGCTTTTTCAAGCGCTTCTTCGGCAAGCCCTACCACGCCTACCTGATCGACAAGAAGCTCGAGGCGGCGTGCCACCTGTTGTACACCACGCGGCTGCCGATCCAGGAGATCGCCGACCGGCTGGCCTTCCATTCGGCGTCGCACTTCGCGATGACCTTCAAGCGGCACAAGGGCATGACGCCCGGCGAGTTCCGCAACCAGCAGCTCGATAACTGAGTCGTTGCAAACATGCAAAAGCCGACCCGCGGGTCGGCTTCTCATGGCAGTGCCTTGAATCAGGCGTTGGCAGCGGCGGTCTGTTCCGCCTTGGCCAGCTTCAGCGGCTTGGTCATGAAGCCCAGCACGATGGCTACGGCCAGCAGGCCTGCCGAGATCGTGAACGCCAGGCTGTAAGTGCCGGTGGTGTCCACCGCCCAGCCAGCCAGCAGCGGGCCGACGAAGCCGGACACGCCCCAGGCGGTGTACAGCACGCCGTAGTTGGCGCCGTAGTTCTTCAGGCCGTAGAAGTCGGCGGTGGTC
>NZ_STGJ01000008.1:0-33953 GCF_004919095.1 Crenobacter intestini
TAGAGTTTGAGAAGCAATATTTCCAACGGCTCAAGAGTGTCTAGAGAAGCCGGGGCGATTCAAGGACCCGGTTGCTATCTTGAATAGGCGATGAAACGCAGAAGGACTCACATTGGCCATGCCGGCCATCATTTCAATAGAGATGCTGCTTCCATAGTGACGATGTATAAAAGAAACAACTTTGCCGATGCCATTATGAGTTGATTTTGCAGCAAGCTTGGCAAGCATGGGTCCATGTGGGCCCTTCAAAACATGATAAATCAACTCCCGCACTAACCCTCTCCCTATTACGCGACAGTCTTCAGCGTTTTGCAGGCAGGCTATTAGGCGGTCAACGCATGCTTGCATTGATTCGCTTACTACAGCCGGTGCTACCCCACATAAATCATCGGACAATGCCGGTGCAGGATTGTAAATCTGAAGCAAATCCCCCAAAACTGCCGGTTCGATATCGACAATAATTCCGAGTAGCGGATTTTAAGGTGTCGCAAATGTTTCGCACTCAAAAGGTGTGGGCAAGGCAACTACAAGATAGTTGTCTTCGTTGTAATGGAATGTTAGTTCGCCCAAATAACCTGTTTTACTGCCCTGTCCGATAATTACAATGCTCGCTGGATAAACAAGGAGCGTGCGCGCCACATGTTGCTCTCCCCAAAAAAATCGGACGGATGGAATATGTGTTTGCTCGACACCCTGAGGTCGAGTTCCTGCCAGCTTTGACCTGATTTCATACAACTGTTGGATATACATACAATCCCTCATGAAGTCCTAAAGCTTGCATTCGTTCACTTTGGTTCGTACTGATAGGCAATTTAAATTGTACAAAAATTAACAAAGCTTGGCGCGCTGCGTCTATTTGTCATGCAAAATTCATAGCAGGATCAGGCAAAAAATCAATAGGATTTGGCATCTCGCTATCTTTTACACATCCTACTCTGTACTTGAGGCGACAGGCCTCGTACAGATGATCAGGAGCTAACATGGTACAGAGCAGTGAAGTCTTCGTGACGGCACAGTTTCGAGTCCGCCCGGGGCAGGAGGAAGCAATGCGCAGCTTGTTGAACAAATTGGCAGAAGCTACGCGGACGGAAGCTGGTTGTCTTTCATACCGCTATTGCCAATCAACCACTGAGCCGCTTTGCCTGACATCGATCGAGCACTGGCAAGATGGCACTGCAGAGGCCGCCCACTGGAAAACACCGCATTTGCAAGAGGCACTGATTGCCCTGGGTGGACTAATGGATGGTGAGGCGGAGGTTCATCGCTACCGGCCGTTTGAATAGAATTGTATAGACTACAAGGAGAAAAGAGATGGCGAAAAAAATTCTGATTACAGGTGCAGGCTCTGGACTTGGCAAGGGCTGCGCTCTGGGTTTGGCTGCCGAAGGGCACCAGGTCATTGCTGCTGTCGAGTTGTGGAGTCAAGTGACTTTGCTAAGATCTGAGGCTCAGGCAGCAGGTCTGAATACCATGAATGTAATTAAGTTGGACGTATGTGACGAAAGTGACCGCGCTTATGTGGAAAGCTTTGATATAGATATTCTTGTGAATAATGCAGGGATTGGAGAAACGGGGCCAATTGCAGAAATTCCTCCAGAAAGAATACGAAAGGTTTTTGAAGTTAATGTGTTTGGGTCGTTGGCGATGGCTCAGTTGTTTGCCAAAAAGTTTGTAAATCGAGGGTCGGGCAAAATTGTATTTGTCTCGTCGATGGCTGGAGTTTCAACCTATCCTTACCTTGGGCCTTACAATGCATCCAAGCATGCTCTTGAAGCCATAGCGCAGTGCATGGCAAACGAGCTGAAAGAGTTTGGAGTGCAAGTTTGCACAATAAATCCAGGGGCATATCGAACGGGATTCAATGATCGAATGTATGAGACATTTGAGCATTGGTACAATCCAACTCGTAATTTCACCCCTGAAAAACCATTGCGTGACATTCAGGCTGCAATTGCGGCTCCAGTCGGACAAGAAGATCCTCAGGCAATGATCGATCTTATGGTGAAGACAATTCCGGCTGAACATCATAAATTTCGCACTATGATTCCTGCTTCGGTTGAACAGTGGTGTAAAGAATATCAGGCCCGACTCTGGGTTGACGAAATTTGAGAGACAGCCATGACTATTGAAGAAATTCGTGAGCTCGTTGCGAAAACCGAAACGCCACAAATTCGTGCTGGGGAACATCATCATTTTAACGATATATGGATCGTTGAAGCCAAAGGGAGGCTTTTTTGCAGGCAGTACTCGTTTGCAAAGAAAAGCTGGTACGACGTATTTCTACAGGATCCAATTGGTGCCGTTCGTTGCGGCGATCAGGTTTTTGCAATCAAGGCGCAAGTACCTGATGATCTTGAACAGATCGGTGCTGCAATTAACGAGGCCTATCTGGATAAGTACGCCAATCGTTTTCAAAGCTATCCAGATATTGCTCGGCAAATGACCGGTAGTCGCTATATGTCTAGAACGATGGAGCTCGTTCCAGTGGTCTAGTTGGGGCTAAATTCATCAGCAATGTTTGGACAGCTAATAAATTTGCAAAACGAAAGCCTTGGTTGGCGAATGCCTGCCAAGGCTTTCGTGGAGCTATGTTTGGATTCTGCTTGGTGTTCTGAAGGTCGGCCTTGGAGTCGCTAACAAACTGGGTGATGTATCTGCTTTTCTTTGGCATAAAACTCTAGCGAAAATGAAATGATCAATCAGGTGAAGAATAATATTTTACTGATCAATGGGCACGAATATTACGCTCGATCTCCAGGCGAATTAAGTGCGGCAATGTTTCTTTTGGCTACTAATTTGCTTGAGCGCAAAGGATATAATATCAAAACCACGATTGTTCAGTCTGGTTACGATATCCAAGACGAGCTAAATAAACACCTGTGGGCTGACTGCATAATAGTGCAATCTCCAGTTAATTGGATGATGGTTCCGTGGTCATTAAAAAATATTTTGACGTTGTATTTGCTGCCGGCATGAGTGGCTTATTTTGTTTGGGAGATGGAAGGGAGGCGGATAATCCTAAAGAAGGTTATGGAACCGGTGGTGTCCTGGTTGAAAAAAAATATATGCTGTCATTGACTTTCAATGCTCCGCAAGAAGCATTTAACAATCCAAGTGAATATTTGTTTCGTGGCAAAAGTGTGGATGATCTAATTTTCCCTGTGCATATGAATTATCGATTTTTCGGGATGGTGGCTTTGCCAACTTTTGCCGCTTTTGATGTTGTAAAAAGCCCGTCCATCAATGAATATTTTCAACGCTATAAAAATCATTTGGATCTATGTTTCTCATTGTCCGGGGATCAACAATCATCTTGATTGTTTGGTGTGTACTGATTTTAATTAGATAGACTCGCCATCTTGGTAGTGCTTAACTTGCAACCTGCAGATCTTGTTTTATCCCACGAAATGCAGCTAACAAAAATTTATCGATCATCGAAAAGTTAGGGATCCGCCAATCTAGCGACAACCCAAAATATAGGATTTTTTAGCTGGTCGGAGAGGCCGAAAGTCCCACGGCATAGTGACGTGTGGATGGTTGGAGCTCACGAGGACAAGGCCTGAAGATCCGCCAACACGGGCTTTGCGCGCAAGAAAAAACCCAACCGGGGCAGGTTGGGTTTGGTGTCTGGTGGAGCCGGCGGGAATCGAACCCGCGTCCGGAAATCCTACACAGTGAGTTCTACATACTTAGTCTCGCCATTTGGATTTAACCTTTGCCACGCCGACGGACAGGCTGGACATTGGCGAGTTACCTAGAGTTTCGCCCCGGGTCAGGTAACCCGGCTCGGGACTAGCTGATGTAAAGTGACACTGCAGTGGTTTGACCCACCCGGCCCATCAGCGAACCGTTGCAGTGTCTGGCGCAATTAAGCGGCCAGAGCGTAAGTTTCGTCGTTTGCGACTATTGCATTTCAGCGTTTTACGGGGTGACTGAAATCCCGGTATGCCCTCATCCGCTTCGCAACCCCCGTCGAAACCAGGTCGGCCCCAGATAAGTGAGGCCAGTATACCCCGGGCGCTTGGGCAGCGCCAGCGTTACAGGTGGGCAAGCAGTGCCTCGGGGCGCGGGATCTCGATGTCGGCACCCCATTCGGCGGGGCGGTCGCTGTCGGCGATGTAGCCCCAGGCGGCGAGCACGGTGGTCATGCCGACCGCGCGGCCGGCGGCGATGTCGCGCTCGGCGTCGCCCACGTACAGGCAGCGTTCGGGCGTCACACCGATGATCCCGGCCGCGTGGCGCATCGGGCGCGGGTCGGGTTTGGCGACGCCGACGGTGTCGCCGCTGACTACCACCGCCGGCGGGTGGCGGAAGGGCAGGGCGGGCACCAGCCGGTCGGTGAAGCGCATCGGCTTGTTGGTGATGATGCCCCATTGCAGGCCGCGCCCGACGATGCCGTCGATGAGTTCGTCAACGCCGTCGAACAAACAGGTCGACTCGGCGAAGCACGCCTCGTAGTGGTCGAGGAAACGCAGGCGGTATTCCTCGAAGCGCGGGTGGGTGGCGTCGATGCCAAAGCCCAGGCTGACCAGCCCGCGCGCGCCGTGGCTGGCGATCGGGCGCACGGCTTCGTAGGGCTGCGGCGGCAGGCCTTCTTCGGCGAGGAGGCGGTTGAGCGCGCCACCCAAGTCGCGCGCGGTGTCGGCAAGGGTGCCGTCGAGGTCAAACAGGACTGCCTGCATCATGCGGTATTCCGTGGTCGGGTTAGGCGTGCGGGCGGCCATTGTAACCGCCCGCGCGGCCTTAACGCAGAGTCTTGCCGAGGAACAGCTTGTACGCGGGGTTGTCGGTCTCGTCGACGCAGGGGTAGCCCAGCGTGTCGATAAAGCGCGCGAACGCCTCGCTGTCGCTGGCGGGGACCTGGATGCCGACCAGCACGCGGCCGTAGTCGGCGCCGTGGTTGCGGTAGTGGAACAGCGAGATGTTCCAGTCGGTGCGCATGGTGTCGAGGAAGCGCTTGAGTGCGCCCGGCCGCTCGGGGAACTCGAAGCGCAGCACGCGCTCGTCGGCCAGTTGTGGCGCGTGGCCGCCGACCAGGTGGCGGATGTGCAGCTTGGCCAGTTCGTTGTCGGTGAGGTCGATGCCCTCCAGCCCGGCTTCCTTCAGCGCGCCGACGATGGCTTCGGCGTCCTGCCGGTTGCTGATCTGCACGCCGACGAACACGTGCGCGGTCTTCGGGTCGGCGAAGCGGTAGTTGAACTCGGTGATGTTGCGGTTGCCGATCACCGCGCAGAAGCGCTTGAAGCTGCCCGGCGTCTCCGGGATGGTCACCGCGATGATGGCCTCGCGCCGCTCGCCCAGCTCGGAGCGCTCGGAGACGTGGCGCAGGCGGTCGAAGTTCATGTTGGCGCCGCAGTTGATGGCGACGAAGGTCTTGCCCTGGCAGGCTTCGCGCTCGATGTACGCCTTGGCGCCGGCCACCGCCAGCGCGCCGGCCGGCTCGGTGATGGCGCGGGTGTCCTCGAAGATGTCCTTGATCGCCGCGCAGATGGCGTCGGTGTCGACCACGATGATCTCGTCCAGCAGTTCGCGGCACAGGCGGAAGGTCTCTTCGCCGACCAGCTTGACGGCAACGCCGTCGGCGAACAGGCCGACGTCCTTCAATTCGACGCGGTGGCCGGCGGCGATCGACTGGCGCATCGCGTCGGAATCCACCGGCTGCACGCCGATCACCTTGATCCCGGGCTTGAGGCGCTTGATATAGCTGGCGACGCCGGCGGCGAGGCCGCCGCCGCCGATGGCGACGAACACTGCGTCGATGGCGTCCGGGTGCTGGCGCAGGATTTCCATGCCGATGGTGCCCTGGCCGGCGATCACGTCCGGGTCGTCAAACGGCGGGATATAGGTCTTGCCGGTTTCTGCCACCAGTTCCATCGCGTGCAGGTAGGCGTCGTTGTAAGACTCGCCCTTGAGCACCACCTTGCCGCCGCGGCTCAGGACGCCGTCGATCTTCACCTGCGGGGTGGTTTCCGGCATCACGATGGTCGCCTCGCAGCCGATGCGCCGTGCCGACAGCGCGACGCCCTGCGCGTGGTTGCCGGCGCTGGCGGTGATCACGCCGCGGGCGCGTTCCTCTGCGCTGAGCCGCGACATCTTGTTGTACGCGCCCCGGAGCTTGAACGAGAACACCGGCTGCAGGTCTTCGCGCTTGAGCAGCAGGGTGTTGCCGGTGCGCCGGCTGAGGTTGGGCGCGATCTCCAGCGGCGACTCGATCGCTACGTCATAAACGCGCGAAGTCAGGATGCGTTCCAGGTAGTCTCGAGAGTCGGCCGCCATTTTGCTTTCCTTTGTGAAATGCCCATGTATTTTAGAGGGTCAGGTTAGCAGGAAGCGGCCGGGCAGGGAAAGCCCCGGGGGCGGCCTGTACGGCTGATTTTGCCAGTCCGGACGCTGTTCGCGCGCCGCACGGCGCGGCGGGGTGTGTATAATCTGCGCCTGATTCTTTGTGAACCGATCGGTTCGCTTTCCAACGCAAGACAGATGATGAAAAAACTGACTTCCCTGCTGGTCGCAGCCACCTTCGCGCTGCCGGCCTTCGCTTCGGTTCCCTTCGTCCCGCCGGCACCGCAGATCGCCGGCAAGGCCTACTACCTGATCGATTTCCATAGCGGCGAGACGCTGGCCTCGCTGTCGCCTGACGAGCGCGTCGAACCCGCCTCGCTGACCAAGCTGATGACCGCCTACCTGACCTTCAAGGCATTGAAGGAAGGTCGCCTCAAGCCCGAGCAGACGCTGCTGGTTTCGCAGAAGGGCTGGAAGACCGAAGGCTCGCGCATGTTCCTCGACCCCAAGGTGCCGGCCAAGGTCGACGACCTGATCAAGGGCATGATCGTGCAGTCGGGCAACGACGCGTGCGTGACGCTGTCCGAGGCGATTGCCGGTAGCGAGGAAGTGTTCGCCCAGCTGATGACGGCCGAGGCCAAGCGCCTGGGCATGAAGAACACCAACTTCCAGAACTCGACCGGCCTGCCGGGCGACGCGCACTACACCACCGCGCACGACCTGGGCATCCTCGCTGCGGCGATCATCCGTGACTTCCCGCAGTACTACCAGATCTACTCGATGAAGTCGTTCACCTACAACGGCATCACCCAGCCCAACCGCAACCTGCTGTTGTACCGCGACCCCAACGTCGACGGCATGAAGACCGGCTTCACCAACTCGGCCGGCTACAACCTGATCGCGTCCAGCCACCGCGACGGCCGCCGCGTGGTGTCGGTGGTGGTCGGCACCGCCAGCCCCGAGGCGCGCGCGGTGGAAAGCTCGAAACTGCTCAACTACGGCTTGCAGTTCTTCGAAACGCCCAAACTGTATGCGGCGAACAAGGCGGTGTCCGAAGTGCCGGTGTACAAGGGCAGCGAGAGCAAACTCGGCGTCGGTTTCAACCAGGACGTGTACGTGACCGTCGCGCGCGGCCAGGCCGGCAAGCTCAAGGCCGACCTGTCGACCATGCAGCCGGTGATCGCGCCGGTGAAGAAGGGCCAGGTCGTCGGCAAGCTGACGGTCAGCCTGGACGGCAAGCCGGTGCGCGAAGTGCCGGTGGTCGCGCTCACCGCCATCGAAGAGGGCGGCTTCTTCAGCCGCCTGTGGGACAGCATCAAGCTCTGGCTCGGCTGGTAAGCGGCGAGGGCGGCGTTCGCGCCGCCCGCTGCCTTGTGCCGCCAGGCGAAGGGCGCAGTTTAGGAGACAGATTCATGAGTGATAACCCGGCCGACGCGCTGTTTGAATTCCCTTGCCGCTTCCCGGTCAAGGTGATGGGCGAGCGCCATGAGGAACTGCAGGCGCAGGTGATCGAGGTGGTGCGCGTGCACGCGCCGGACCTCGACGAGGTCGACGTGGTGGTGCGCGAGAGCTCGAGCGGCAAGTATCTGTCGCTGACGGTGACCGTCAACGCGCAGAACCGCGCGCAGCTCGACGCGATCTACCTGTCGCTGACCAGCCACCCGCTGGTCAAGATCGTCCTGTGACGAGGCAGGTCAGGCAACTGGGCGTTGCCGAGTACGAACCGACCTGGCGGGCGATGCAGGCATTCACCGACGCGCGCACGGCGGACACGCCGGACGAGTTGTGGGTAGTCGAGCACCCGCCGGTCTACACGCTGGGGATGGCGGGCAAGGAAGAACACCTGCTGCGCCACACCAACATCCCGCTGGTGCGCACCGACCGCGGCGGCCAGGTCACCTACCACGGCCCCGGCCAGCTGGTGGTCTACCTGATGATCGACTTCAAGCGGCTCGGTGTCGGCGTGCGCGAGCTGGTGCGCCGCATCGAGAACGCGATCATCGCGACGCTGGCGGGGTACGGCATCCAGGCCAACGGCGATGTCAACGCGCCCGGCGTTTATGTCGACGGCGCCAAGGTCGCGTCGCTCGGCCTGCGCATCAAGGGCGGCGCCGTCTACCACGGACTGTCGCTGAACGTCGACATGGACCTTACGCCGTTTGGCTGGATCAACCCGTGCGGCTACGCCGGGCTCAGGGTCACCCAGCTGCGCGAACTTGGCGTGGCGGCAAGCCTCGCCGAGGTCGCCGCGCGGCTGGTGCCCGAGCTCGAGCGCGCGATCGACGCGCCGGTGGCCGTCCCGCAGGCAGACTGAACAAACCGATACGCAACGACAAGGCACCCACAAGGTGCCACTGGAGAGCCCATGAAGCAGGACAACGAAGCCGGCATCAAGCACAAGGGGGCGTCCAAGACCGCCCGCATCCCGATCAAGGTGGTGCCGCTCGACGAGAAGCTGAAAAAGCCCGAGTGGATCCGCGCCAAGCTGCCGTCCGGCCAGCGCTTCGGCGAGATCAAGGACATCCTGCGCGCGCAGAAGCTGCATACGGTGTGCGAGGAGGCGACCTGCCCGAACATCGGCGAGTGTTTCAGCAAGGGCACCGCGACCTTCATGATCATGGGCGACATCTGCACCCGCCGTTGCCCGTTCTGCGACGTCGGCCACGGCCGGCCGAACCCGCTCGACCCGAACGAGCCCAAGCACCTGGCCGAGACGGTCGCCGCGCTCAAGCTGCGCTACGTGGTGATCACCTCGGTCGACCGCGACGACTTGCGCGACGGCGGTGCCCAGCACTTCGCCGACTGCATCAGCGAAATCCGCCGCGTCTCGCCCGCCACCCAGATCGAGGTGCTGGTGCCGGACTTCCGCGGCCGGCTGGAGATCGCGCTGGAGATCCTCGCCGCGACACCGCCGGACGTGATGAACCACAACCTGGAAACCGCGCCGCGCCTCTACAAGCAGGCGCGCCCGGGCGCCGACTACCTGCACTCGCTTGAACTGCTCAAGCGCTACAAGGCGCTGCGCCCCGAGGTGAAGACCAAGTCCGGCATCATGGTGGGCCTGGGCGAGACCGACGAGGAAGTGCTGGAAGTGATGCAGGACATGCGCGCGCACGACGTGGACATGCTGACCATCGGCCAGTACCTGCAGCCGACCGACGGCCACCTGCCGGTGCTGCGCTACGTGCACCCTGAGGTGTTCGCCGGCTTCGAAGCGCAGGCGACCGAGATGGGCTTCAGCCACGCCGCCGTCGGCGCCATGGTGCGCTCGAGCTACCACGCCGACCAGCAGGCGCATCAGGCCGGGGTGTAAGGCCTGTAGCCGGCTGGGTGCCGGCAAGACAAAAAACCCCGCCGGTCTCAGGCGGGGGTTTTTTCATGGTGCTTGCCCGCGCTGCGCTTACTTGGGTACGACGCAAGTATTGGCCGGGCAGGGGGCAAAGCCGATCTTGAGGCCGGTGTACGAGAACTTGTTCTCCGTATTGCTCCTGAACACCGTCGCATCGTCGCGAGTGGCCGTGACGCCGTAGTAAGGCAGGTTTTGCCCGCTGCTCTCTTCGGTCGTGCCGTAACCGAGTTTGGCGCCGGTCTGCCCCATCTTGCCGGTCAGGGTGGCAAACGGTGGTTCGACCCGGTTGGTCTGCATGACTTTCTTGTTCAGCACGGTAGGTGCGCCGGCCGTGACGCTTGCCGTTTTGTTGTTCGGTGCGAGGCGGATGGTCAGGTTGCCAGCCTGGTCAATCGTTGCGGTGTCGCCTTGCCTGAGGTAGTGGGCGACGACGCCATCGATGGCGTAATTCTGCCCATCCGTGCTGCTGGCCGTCGCCTTGCGTACGTCAGCGATGAACACGCCGGATGCACCGACCACACTGAAGGTGGTAGTCCCTTTGGCGTCAGGACGGGTAGTGACGAGTGCGGTGTTTTCGTCCACGCCGAAGCCGTAGTCCAGTCCGCTTTCCTTGACCGTGCGGATCAGGCGCGCTTCACGGCCGCGCTCGGAGAAGTGCGAGTCGAGCACGCCGTAATGGAAGAATCCGCCGCCGCCTTGCGCGTAAAGGTAGGCTGTATCGTCCGGCGCCGCACCGGTGCCGGGCTTGTAACCTTGCGTCAGGACCTGGTAAGTCGTGCCGCCGCCGATCATCGGTACGGGTTTGCCCTTCCAGAGGCCACCATTCTGGAAGTGGTCTCCGGCGCTGGTGCCTGCGACCAGCAATTTACCTTCTGCAAAGCGTTGGCGCAGGATGTCCAGTTGCGGGCTGATCTTGCTGAATTTGCCGTCGGCGTCTTTGGTGATGAAAGTTTCCACGTGACGGGCCTGTTCTCCGCCGAGGAAGTACGCCCCGTTCAGGGTTTTCAGCTTCTCGTTGAGCTTGGCCGCGTTGTTCGCGCATAGTTCGGGTTGGCGGGCGGCCAGATCCGGGTAAGTGACTTCGAGGTTGAAGTGTCCCGTCTCGCCGCCAGAGTTAGCGTAGCGGTTGGTGTACAGGTTGCTGTTTGCGCAGTCCTGGTTGTCGATCGCCTGACGCAGGCCGCCATCTAGGGCAAAGAATTCGACCTTGGCACCCGCCGCCTTCAGGAAGGACGACAGGATGTCGGTACTTTCATACGGGTTGCCGCTGGAACCGGTGAAGATACCAAACACCGGCGTCTGGCCGCCGTTCTTGGCGCGAGCGGCGTCGACCATCAGTTTGGTCATGTCCCGGGTGGCGGCATCTTTCAGGTACTGGTACGAGCGGTATTCGCGTTTGCGCGGGGTGTCGACGGGGACGGTATCCGAGAATACGCTGCGTACCACCGCCCACTCGCCGTCGGTCATGGCGGGCAGGGCGGAAGTGTAGTCAGCGCCGCTCTTCGTCAGTTTGCGGTTTCTGAATTCGCTTCTGAGGCCGAGGTTGGAAACGCCGTTAAACGTGCCTGCATTTCTGTAAGCCAGCGTCAGTGTGTCGCCGCCGCCGGCCAGGTCTTTCACCAGGTCTTGCAGGATCAATACGACCTTGTCCTTGTCGGCCGGTGTCTTGAAGGCGATTTGCTTGACGCTGTCGATGGTTGCCGGGCTGAGGGTGCAAACGTCGGCGGCGGCCGGAGACGTATAGTCAGGCAGGAATTTTCCGCACAGCACGGTGATGACGTTGTTCCAGTCATCCAGCGCGCCATTAAGCCACCAGCTGTCGCCATCCGCAAACAGCGGGTCACCCAGTTTGAATTGGTCAAGGGTGAGGGCTGATTGGCCGATCAGTTTCTCCCTGAGTACCTTTGCGGTAGCCGTTTTGACCGGCGCTGAAACAAGGGTGTCCGGCAATGCCTCTAGGCGTTGCAGATTGTTTTCGTTGACGCTAAATACTGGTGTGCGCGCGACATAATCGTAGTCAAAGCTGATGGCCGAGGGGGCGATGCCAAACTCTTTCGCCGCAATCTCTTCCCAAGAGGCGGTGCAGTTGGGTAATGCCGTATTCAAGGCACCGCCATCCAGGTCGAAACTGCTGCAAAACTTGTTTGAGCCGCCGACAATCACGTTGGAAATGGCTGCCTCCTTGGGGGCTTCAGGTGCTTTTTCGCTGCCCCCATTTGAGTTACTGCCACCGCCGAGGCATCCGGAAAGCAGCGTAAGGCTGCTGATTGAAATCGCGAGCACGTTTTTTTTCAATAGCATGGCAGTCCCCCATCTTGTGGTTGGTACGTGAATGATCCGACTTGAAATTCCCTGCTGGCCAGACTGAGTAATGGTGGTGCTTTGACGTATTTATTCTCCGATCCGTACTTGGATAATTTTTGGAAAATAAGAATGCGGCAGTCGCCATTTTTGGTGCGTGGCTGGAAGGCAAACCAATAATCCATCGTCAGGCACCATGGCGAGTCAAGGTAGCATCAGGGGGGTGGGCGTGTGAAATCAAAATTTTTGAGCAGGCAATGCGGATTTCTATCTGGTTCAAGCCAGACTGACTACTTGCCAAGGCAAGTCATTTCCCTGCTCGGTGCTGTGGATGTACCGATTGTCGCTTCACTAAAAAAAAGTGGCGACGCAAATTAAAATGCGCAGGCGCATAAAGAAGATTGGATACAACCTGGCTGTCTTTTTACGTTGCAGGACGGGAAAGGCGATGCAGCGGATTATTTACGCAGGTGTGATGACCTGTTGTGGATTTGCGACAAAAGGCTTTGCCAATGATGCGCTTTTCTAGCCTGGCCAGGACGACAAGTAAGCAGGGGTGTTGCGGGCGACCGGCTTGGGCTGCGGTCGGTGCTGTGGTTCAGCAATCCCCCGTAGATACGGGGGGCTTTTCCCTGCACGGTGGGTGGCGGGGCGCCGTTACTCTGTTCAGCCGGCGTGCGGGCTCTCCGCTGCATCCTGTAGGCGGTGGCTGGCGGAAGCGTCGAGGTCCAGCCCTTAGATCGCCTTGAGTTGGGCCACGACGGCGAGTGTCTCGGGCGAGAACGGCTGCTTGCCGTCGAAGGCGTGCAGGACGATGCCCTCGATGAGATCGCCCAGCGTCATGTCCTTGTGTTCGGCCAGCGCCTTCAGCACCTTGACCAGCCGTTTTTCCAGGCGGACGCCGGTCTGGATGTGCTCGACCGGAATGGGGGGCGCTCATGATATTGCCCCTGTTGTCTTGGTATGTATGTACCTTTGTTTCATCGGGACGCCAAAAGGGCGCGCGGCAGGCGCAAAAAAACCGCCCCTCATCAGGGGCGGTCTGGCTTGGCGGGTTCGCGGTGCGATCAGAACGCGAAGCTGTCTTCGTCCAGCGCCATCAGCGGCTTGCTGCCCGTCTTGATCTGCGCCTTCAGGCTTTCGACTTCCGGCAGCAGTTTGGCGTAGTAGAAGCGCGCGGTGGTGATCTTGGCGTTGTAGAACGCGTCGTCACCCTGGCCGAGCTTGCTGTACGCGACTTCGGCCATGCGCGCCCACAGCCAGGCGTAGGTGATGTGGCCGATCAGGCGCAGGAAGTCGGTGGCGGCGGCGCCGGCGTCGTCCTTGTTCATCATCGCGGCCATGCCGATGCCCATGGTGGTCTCGCCGACTTCCTTCAGCAGCTTGGATAGCGGGCCGACGAACTCGGCCAGTTGCTCGTTGCCGGCGTTCGCTTCGCAGAACTTGTGGATCAGCTTGCTGAACTTGCGCAGCTTGGCGCCCTGGTCGAGCAGCACCTTGCGGCCCAAGAGGTCGATCGCCTGGATGCCGTTGGTGCCTTCGTACAGCTGCGAGATGCGGCAGTCGCGCACCAGCTGTTCCATGCCCCATTCGCGGATGAAGCCGTGGCCGCCGAACACCTGCATGCCCATATTGGTCGCGGTGTAGCCGTTGTCGGTCATGAAGGCCTTGGCCACCGGGGTGAGCAGGGCGACCAGGTCGGCCGCGTCCTGGCGCGCTTCGGCGTCCGGGTGCTTCTCTTCGATATCGAGCTGCAGCGCGAGCAGGGCGGTCAGCGCGCGGCCGGCTTCGGTGTACGCCTTCTGGGTGAGCAGCATGCGGCGTACGTCCGGGTGGACGATGATCGGGTCGGCCGGCTTGTCCGGGCACTTGGCACCGGTCAGTGCGCGCATCTGCAGGCGTTCTTTGGCGTAGGCGAGCGCGCCCTGGAACGACGCTTCGCCCAGGCCCAGGCCCTGCATGCCGCAACCGAGGCGCGCGGCGTTCATCATGGTGAACATGCAGGCGAGGCCCTTGTTCGGCTCGCCGATCAGGTAGCCCTTGGCGTTGTCGAGGTTGATCACCGCGGTGGCGTTGGCCTTGATGCCCATCTTGTGCTCGAGCGCGCCGCAGGAGACCGGGTTACGGCTGCCGTCGGCGTGGAATTTCGGCACGATGAACAGCGAAATGCCCTTCACGTCCTTCGGCGCGTCCGGCAGGCGGGCCAGCACCAGGTGGATGATGTTGTCGGACATGTCGTGCTCGCCGGCCGAGATGAAGATCTTGGTGCCGGTGATGCTGTAGCTGCCGTCGCCGTTAGGCTCGGCGCGGGTCTTCAAGAGGCCCAGGTCGGTGCCGCAGTGCGGCTCGGTCAGGCACATGGTGCCGGTCCAGCTACCGTCGACCAGCTGCGGCAGGTAGGTGTCCTTCTGCTCGGCGGTGCCGTGCGCGTGGATCGCGGCGTACGCGCCGTGCGACAGGCCCGGGTACATGCTCCAGGCAACGTTGGCCGAGCACTGCATCTCCATGATCGGGAAGGCGAGGGTCTTGGGCATGCCCTGGCCGCCGTAGGCCGGGTCGCAGTCGAGGCCGGTGAAGCCCAGCTCGCAGAACTGACGGTACGCGTCCTTGAAGCCGGCCGGGGTGGTCACGCTCTTGGTGGCCGGGTCGTAGTCGCAGCCTGCCTCGTCGCCCGAACGGTTCAGCGGGGCGATTTCGTTCTCGCAAAACTGCGCTGCGGCTTCCAGGTAGGAGGCGAAGATGTCCTGGGTGGCTTCTTCGTAGCCGGGCAACGCCGGGATGGTATCCTGAACGCGGATCAGCTCGTTGAGGACGAAGTCGAAGTCACGCAGGGGGGCTTTGTAGGCAGGCATTCGCTGGATCTCCTTGTGGTGTCGCGCCCGGTGTCCGGGTGGGTTCGTCGCTGCCGGTACTTGCCAACAGCATTCAAACGTATGTTTAAATCAGCAGCGCCGCTTTTGCAATCCCCGCGCCGCATTTTTTTGCCTGCCCGCGACGGGAGTCGGTCAAATTGCGACAATTTCTGCATAAACATATGCCCAGCCGCGAGGAGGTGCTCGCCAACCCCTGGCTGCGCCCGTTCGCGCCTGTCCTGCTGCAGCCGGCGTACTGGACGTGGAACCGGCGCAAGGTCTCGCTGGCCGTGGCGGTCGGCCTGTTTTCAGGGCTGATGCCCGGGCCGACCCAGATGCTGGCCGCGGCGCTGCTCGCGCTTCTGTTCAGGGTCAACCTGCCGGTCGCGCTGCTGACCACGCTGTACACCAACCCGCTGACCTATTTGCCGCTTTACTGGCTGGCTTTTGAATACGGCCGCTTCTTACTCGATGTGAATGGCGCGGTTACAATGGACCTCGCGCCGTTGCCGGTGCTGTACGGTGTCGATCTCGGCCGCTGGCTGGTCGACTTCGCGCGCTGGTGCCGCGCGCTGGGCTGGCCGCTGCTGGTCGGCGTGCCGGCGCTGGGGCTGACGCTGGGCAGTATCGGCTACCTGTCGGTGCGCCTGGCTTGGCGCGTGTATCTGGTCGGGAAACTCAAGAAAAGGAGGGGCGTGCGTGCAACTCGATGAACAAAGGCTGGGTGGCGCGGAAGTGTTCCGCGGGCGTTTCTTGCGGGTGAGCCGCGACGAGGTGCGCCTGCCGGACGGGACACACGCAAGCCGCGAGTACGTGCACCACCCCGGTGCGGTCGCCGTGCTCGCGCTGACCGGTGACGGGCAACTGGTGCTCGAGTGCCAGTACCGCTACCCGCTTTCGCGCACCTTCATCGAGATCCCGGCCGGCAAGATCGACCCGGACGAGGCGCACGAGGCGACCGCGCGGCGCGAACTGATGGAAGAGACCGGCTACAGCGCGGCCCGCTGGGTCTTGCTTGGTACCGCCTACCCGTGCATCGGCTATTCCGACGAGGCGATCCACTATTACCTCGCCGAGGGCTTGGTAGCCGGCGAGCGCGCGCTGGACGACGGCGAGTTCCTCGAGGTGTTCACGCTGCCCCTGGCAACGGTGCGGCAGATGGCGGGTACGGGCGAGATCTGCGACAGCAAGACGCTGGTCGGGCTCTACTGGCTGGACGCGCATCTGGCGAAGGACGGGCGCGATGGCTGAAGTCGACCCGCGCCGCGACCGGCGCGTCACCCGCCGCGTGAAGATGGGGTGCAAGGCGAAGATCAGGGTACCCGCCAGCGGCGAGACCTTCTACGGCGAGTGCGTCGACCTGTCGGTCGACGGGCTCTCCGTGCGTTCGAACTTCGTGCCGCGCTTTGGCGAACGCGTCGACGTGGTGCTGATGGTGGCGGGCATCGGCACTCAGGCGGCGCGCCCCTTGGTGCTGCACGCCGAGGTGCGCCGCTGCAACGAGTGGGTGCCCGGCTACCTGTACGACATCGGCCTCAGGATCGTCTCGCGCGAACCGTGACGATGGCCTTGCCCTTCCCGAACAGCCGGCGCGTGCCGGCTTTTTTGTTGCTTTTTTTTTGCTTGTCTTGTTCGCGCTCGCTATACACAAAAAAACACCAAACATAAGTCGTAGGAAGTTCATCTGGCCAAAGGGGGACGCGGTTGCATTGCGCAGCGCGCTGCCCGGGTCAATAGCGAAGGAGCAGAGCCATGCCCGCGGACATCTTCAGTCACTACGCCGCCCGGTACGACCGTACCCGCGAAGAAGAGTACACCATCCAGGAATACCTCGAGCTGTGCCGGCGCGACAAGACCGCGTACGCCACGGCTGCCGAGCGCATGCTGATGGCGATCGGCGAACCCGAGCTGATCGACACCCGGTCCGATTCGCGCCTGTCGCGCATCTTTTCCAACAAGATGATCAAGGTCTACCCGGCGTTCCGTGACTTCTACGGCACCGAGGAGGTGATCGAGCAGGTGGTCGCCTACTTCCGCCACGCCGCACAGGGGCTGGAGGAAAAGAAGCAGATTCTCTACCTGCTGGGGCCGGTCGGCGGCGGCAAGAGCTCGATCGCCGAGAAGCTCAAGGAACTGATGCAGAACGTGCCGTTCTACGCGATCAAGGGCTCGCCGGTGAACGAGTCGCCGCTCGGCCTCTTCAACCCCGAGGAAGACGGCCGCCTGCTCGAGGAAGAATACGGCATCCCGCGCCGCTACCTGAAGAGCATCCCTAGCCCGTGGGCGGTCAAGCGCCTGCACGAGTTCGGCGGCGACATCGGTCAGTTCCGTGTCGTCAAGCGCTACCCGTCGGTGCTGCGCCAGGTCGCCGTCGCCAAGACCGAGCCGGGGGACGAGAACAACCAGGACATCAGCTCGCTGGTCGGCAAGGTCGACATTCGCAAGCTGGAGAAGTACGCGCAGGACGACCCGGACGCGTACAGCTTCTCCGGTGGCCTGTGCCTGGCCAACCAAGGCCTGCTCGAATTCGTCGAGATGTTCAAGGCGCCGATCAAGGTGCTGCACCCGCTGTTGACCGCGACGCAGGAAGGCAACTTCAAGGGCACCGAAGGCTTCGGCGCGATCCCGTTCGACGGGGTGATCCTCGCGCACTCGAACGAGTCCGAATGGAAGCAGTTCAAGAACAACAAGAACAACGAGGCCTTCCTCGACCGTATCTACATCGTCAAGGTGCCTTACTGCCTGCGCGTGACCGACGAGGTGCAGATCTACGGCAAGCTGATCGACAACTCGTCGCTGGCCAAGGCGCCGTGCGCGCCGGGCACGCTGAAGATGATGGCGCAGTTCGCTGTGCTCTCGCGCCTGAAAGAGCCGGAGAACTCCAGCCTGTTCAGCAAGATGCAGGTGTACGACGGCGACAACCTGAAGGATACCGACCCCAAGGCGAAGAGCCTGCAGGAGTACCGCGACTACGCCGGGGTCGACGAGGGGATGAGCGGGCTCTCCACGCGCTTCGCGTACAAGATCTTGAGCAAGGTGTTCAACTTCGACCATAGCGAGGTCGCAGCGAACCCGGTGCACCTTCTGTACGTGCTTGAGCAGCAGGTGGAGCGCGAACAGTTCCCGCCGGAGATCGAGCAGCGCTACCTGACCTTCCTGAAGGAGTACCTGGCGCCCAAGTACATCGAGTTCATCGGCAAGGAGATCCAGACCGCGTACCTGGAGAGCTACTCGGAGTACGGGCAGAACATCTTCGACCGTTACGTGACCTTCGCCGACTACTGGATCCAGGACCAGGAGTACCGCGACCAGGACACCGGCGAGATCTTCGACCGCGGCTCGCTGAACGCCGAACTGGAGAAGATCGAGAAGCCGGCGGGGATCTCCAACCCGAAGGACTTCCGCAACGAGATCGTCAACTTCGTGCTGCGCGCGCGCGCCAACAACCACGGCAAGAACCCAGCGTGGACCAGTTACGAGAAGCTGCGCACGGTGATCGAGAAGAAGATGTTCTCCAACACCGAGGAGTTGCTGCCGGTGATCTCCTTCAACGCCAAGGCAAGCGTCGAGGACTCGAAGAAGCACGAGGACTTCGTCAACCGCATGGTCGAGAAGGGCTACACCCCGAAGCAGGTGCGCCTGTTGTGCGAGTGGTACCTGCGCGTTCGCAAGTCGTCCTGACCGGCCGGCCCGGGCGGCATCCGCCGCCCGGCAAGGCCAGACGAGGGGAGAAAGCGGCATGGCCCATATCATCGACCGCCGTCTGAACGGCAAGAACAAGTCCGCGGTCAACCGCGAGCGCTTCCTGCGCCGCTTCAAGGCGCAGATCAAGGAGGCGGTGGCGCGGGCGGTCAAGGGGCGCAGCATCACCGACATCGACAGCGGCGAGAGCGTGTCGATCCCGGTGAAGGACACCTCGGAGCCGGCGTTCCATCACGGCAAGGGCGGGGTGTGGGAGCACGTGCACCCGGGCAACGAGGAGTTCGTGAAGGGCGACCGCATCCCGCGCCCGCAAGGTGGCGGCGGGGGGGGCGGCAGCGGGCAGGGCAAGGCGAGCCAGGACGGGCAGGGCGAGGACGCCTTCGCGTTCGAATTGTCGCGCGAAGAGTTCATGGACGTGTTCTTCGACGACCTGGCGCTGCCCAACCTGGTGAAGACCCAGCTCTCCGGCATCATCGAGATGAAGACGGTGCGCGCCGGCTTCACCAACGACGGCACGCCGGCCAACATCAATATCGTGCGCTCGCTGCGGGGCGCGATGGGGCGGCGCATCGCGATGGCCGCGCCGATGCTCGCGTCGCTGAACGAGGCGGAAGAGGAGCTCGACAGCCTGCTCGAGTCGGACGCCGACACCGAGCTGGCCGAGCGCGAACGGCGCCGGCGCATCCATCTGCTGCGCGAGCGGCTGTCGGCGATCCCCTTCATCGACCCGTTCGACCTGCGCTACAACAACCGCGTCAAGCAGCCCAAGCCGACCAGCCAGGCAGTGATGTTCTGCCTGATGGATGTGTCCGGGTCGATGGACGAGCAGAAGAAGGACATGGCCAAGCGCTTCTTCATCCTGCTCTACCTGTTCTTGCAGCGCGCGTACGACCGCATCGAGCTGGTGTTCATCCGTCACCATACCAGCGCGGTCGAGGTGAACGAGCACGACTTCTTCCACTCGCGCGAATCGGGCGGCACCGTGGTGTCGTCGGCACTGAACCTGATGAAGGAGGTCGTGCACAAGCGCTACGCGTCGAGCGAATGGAACATCTACGCGGCGCAGGCGTCCGACGGCGACAACTGGGACAGCGACTCGGCCAACTGCGCGCGCATCCTCGAGGAGGCGCTGCTGCCGGTGTGCCAGTACTACGCGTACATCGAGATCACCGAGGGCGAGCCGCAGAACCTGTGGTACGAGTACCTGCGCATCTGCGAGGGCAAGCGCAACTTCGCGATGCAGAAGATCCGCGACGCGTCGGACATCTACCCGGTGTTCCGCGAGCTGTTCAAGAAGCAGCAGGGGGTGAACAAATGAAGCCGATTTCCAGCGGTTCCGAATGGACGTTCGACTTGATCGACCGCTACGATGCGGCGATCCGCGAGGTCGCGCTCGGCGAGTACGGCCTCGACATCTACCCGGTCCAGCTCGAGGTGATCACCGCCGAGCAGATGATGGACGCCTACTCGTCGGTCGGCATGCCGGTCAACTACCACCACTGGAGCTTCGGCAAGCACTTCGTGTCGACCGAGAAGAGCTACCGGCGCGGGCAGATGGGGCTGGCCTACGAGATCGTGATCAACTCCAACCCGTGTATCGCCTACCTGATGGAGGAGAACTCGATGACCATGCAGGCGCTGGTCATCGCGCACGCCGCGTACGGGCACAACTCCTTCTTCAAGGGCAACTACCTGTTCCGCGCGTGGACCGACGCCTCCAGCATCATCGACTACCTGGTGTTCGCCAAGCAGTACATCACCCAGTGCGAGGAGCGCTACGGCATCAACGCGGTCGAGGATCTGCTCGACTCCTGCCACGCGCTGATGAACTACGGGGTCGACCGCTACAAGCGGCCGGAGAAGCTGTCGCTCGAGCAGGAGCGTGTGCGCCAGGCCGAACGCGAGCAGTACCTGCAGACGCAGATCAACGATTTGTGGCGGACCATCCCGCGCCGCGAGCGCGAGGCGGACGGCCAGCACGCGCCGCGCTTCCCGTCCGAGCCGCAGGAGAACCTGCTCTATTTCATCGAGAAGGCGGCGCCGCTCTTGGAGCCGTGGCAGCGCGAGATCGTGCGCATCGTGCGCAAGGTCGCGCAGTACTTCTACCCGCAACGGCAGACGCAGGTGATGAACGAGGGCTGGGCGACCTTCTGGCACTACACCCTGCTCAACCGCCTGTACGAGAAGGGGCTGGTCACCGACGGCTTCATGATGGAGTTTTTGCAGAGCCACACCAACGTGGTGATGCAGCCGCCGGTCACCTCGCAGTGGTACAGCGGCATCAACCCGTACGCGCTGGGTTTCGGTATGTACCAGGACATCAAGCGCATCTGCGAGGCGCCGACCGACGAGGACAGGGTGTGGTTCCCCGACATCGCAGGCTCGCCGTGGCGCGACACGCTCGACTTCGCGATGAAGAACTTCAAGGACGAGAGCTTCATCGCGCAGTACCTGTCGCCCAAGCTGATCCGCGACTTCAGGCTGTTCTCGATCCGCGACGACGACCGCGACGACAAGCTCGAGGTGTCGGCGATCCACGACGAGGCCGGCTACCGGCAGGTGCGCGAACTGTTGGCCGACCAGTACAACCTGGGTTCGCGCGAGCCGAACATCCAGGTGTGGTCGGTCAATATGCGCGGCGACCGCAGCCTGCTCTTGCGCCACACCATGCACAACCGGCGCCCGCTTGACCGCGGCAGCGCGGTCGAGGTGCTCCGCCACGTGGCGCGGCTGTGGGGCTTCGATGTGCGCATGGAGAGCGTCGACGCCGACGGCCACGCGCGCGAGCACTTCGAGGTCAAGGCGCCGGCCGAATCGTATGCCTGAGCGAAGCGTTACCCAGAAAAAAGCCCTGCGCGCTGCGCAGGGCTTTTGTGTAAAACGGCAGGCGCTTAGCGCAGCGCGAGCACGTCCTGCATGTCAAAGAGACCGCTGGGCTTGTCTTTCAGCCAGGCGGCAGCGCGCACGGCGCCGTTGGCGAAGGTCGCGCGGCTGGACGCCTTGTGGGTGATCTCGACGCGCTCGCCGATGGTGGCGAACAGCGCGGTGTGGTCGCCGACCACGTCGCCGGCGCGCACGGTGGCAAAGCCGATGGTGTTCGGGTCGCGCTCGCCGGTCACGCCTTCGCGGCCGTACACGGCGCAGGTCTTGAGGTCGCGGCCCAGCGCGTCGGCGATCACTTCACCCATGCGCAGCGCGGTGCCGGACGGCGCGTCGACCTTGTGGCGGTGGTGCGCCTCGATGATCTCGATGTCGTAGCCTTCGTTCAGCACGCGGGCGGCGATGTCGAGCAGCTTGAAGGTCAGGTTGACGCCGACGCTGAAGTTGGCGGCGAACACGACCGGCACTTCGCGCGCGGCCGCTGCGATCGCAGCCTTGCCCGCGTCGTCGAAGCCGGTGGTGCCGACCACCGCCTTGACGCCGTGGCGCACGCAGGCGGCGAGGTGTTCGAGCGTGCCCTCGGGGCGGGTGAAGTCGATCAGCACGTCGGCGCCCTTGAGCGCCGCGTCGACGTCGCTGCTGATCGCCACGCCGGTTTGCGTGCCGCAAAACAGGCCGGCGTCCTGGCCTGCGTAAGGCGAGCCCGCGCGCTCGAGCGCACCATGCAGGGTGCAGCCGGGCGCGGCGAGCACCGCTTCGATCAGCGCGCGGCCCATGCGGCCGCCGGCGCCGGTAATCACAATCTTCAGTTGCTGGTCCATCGGGTTTCTTCCGTGTCTGTCTTATTGTTTGGCCGGCGTCTCGCCGCGGCCCTCGACGGAGACCACCATGTCGTCCTTGAAGACGACGGTGACGAGGCCTTTTTCGGTCGGCTTGCCCTGGACTTCGCGCAGGTAGCTGTAGTCCCAGCGGTTGGCGTGGAAGGGGTCGGCCAATAGCGGGGTGCCCAGCAGGAAGCGCACCTGATTGCGCGTCATGCCCGGCTTGACCTGCGCTACGGCCGCTTCGCTCAATTCGTTGCCTTGCTCGATCACCATGCGGTGCGGGGTGAACCAGTTGATCGGGTTGACCGAACTGCAGGCCGTCAGCAGCAGGGCGGCGGCGAGGGAAAGGATCTTGGTCATCGTATGCGCGCCGGCAGAACCGGGTTGGGTAAACGTTTAAAAGCCTTTATGATACAGAGAATCACCGCACCAGTCATAACACGATGAGCAAAGCCAGTCATCTCAAAGATATCGGTCTGAAGGCGACGGGGCCGCGCCTGACCATCCTCGAACTGTTCGAGAACAGCGAGACCCGCCACCTGTCTGCCGAGGACATTTACCGCAAGTTGCTCTCGGACGAGGTCGACATCGGCCTCGCGACCATCTACCGCGTGCTCACCCAGTTCGAGCAGGCGGGCATCCTAGTGCGCCACCATTTCGAGTCCGGCAAGGCCGTCTACGAGCTGAACCAGGGCGGCCACCACGACCATATGGTCTGCGTCGGCTGCGGCACCGTCACCGAATTCTTCGACCCGGAGATCGAGCGCCTGCAGGAGCGCATCGCGAAGCAGCACGGCTTCGCGATCCAGGACCATTCGCTGTACCTGTACGGTGAATGCGCCCAGTGCCAGTCCAAGCGCGCACCGGGCAAGCGATGATCCCCTGGCTCGGCTTGTCGCCGGCCTTTCCGCCGGTCGATACCGCGCAGGAAGACCCGGACGGCCTGCTGGCCGCCGGCGGCGAGCTGACCCTGCCCTGGCTTGCGCGTGCGTACGGCCAGGGCATCTTTCCATGGTTTTCCCGCGGCGAGCCCATCCTGTGGTGGTCGCCGTCCGAGCGCATGGTGCTGTTGCCAGGCCAGCTCAAGGTCAGCCGTTCGCTGGACAAGACGCTGCGCAACCGCGCCTACGAGGTGCGCTGCGACAGCGCGTTCGAATCGGTGATCCGCGCGTGCGCAGGCGCGCCGCGCGAAGGGCAGGGCGGCACCTGGATCGTCGACGAGATGGTCGACGCCTACGTCGCCTTGCACCGCGCCGGCCACGCACATTCCTTCGAAACCTGGATGGACGGCGAGCTGGTCGGCGGGCTGTACGGCGTCGCCTTCGGGCGCATGTTCTACGGCGAGTCGATGTTCCACCGCGCGCGCGACGCCTCGAAGATCGCCTTCGTGCATATGGCGCGCCACCTAGAGGCGAACGGCTTCGCGATGATCGACTGCCAGTTCCATACGCCGCACCTTGCCTCGCTCGGCGCGTCGCTGGTCAGTCGGCAACGCTTTGTTGCGGCGCTCGCGGGCCTGGTGGCGCAGCCGCAGCCGGCCGGGCTCTGGCATTACGGGTACCGCAATGAGCCATCGTGACGCAGCCTCGTCGGTCGTGCATTTTTACGCGACCGCGCCCTATCCGTGCAGTTACCTCGACGGGCGCGAGGCGCGCTCGCAGGTCGCGATCCCGGTCGAGGCGATCGACGCCGCGCTCTACAGCCAGCTGGTGCGCATGGGGTTCCGGCGTAGCGGCTACTACACCTACCGTCCGTTCTGCGAGGGGTGCGAGGCGTGCGTGCCGGTCAGGCTGCGCGCGGCGCAGTTCGCGCCGGACCGCGCGCAGCGGCGCACCTGGCTGCACCATCAGGGCCTGGCCGTGCGGGTGCTGCCGCTCGCGTTCGACGCGCGCCACTTCGAGCTTTACCGGCGCTACCAGCGCGCGCGCCATCCCGGTGGCGGCATGAGCGAGGATGGCAGCCAGCAGTACAGCGAGTTCATCCTGAAGAGCCGGGTCGACAGCGTGCTGGTTGAATTCAGCGAAGGGGACGTGGTGCGTATGGTCAGCCTGGTCGACCGGCTGGAGGACGGGCTGTCGGCGGTGTACACCTTCTACGACCCGGACGTGCCTGGCGCAAGCTACGGCAACTACAGCGTGATGTGGCAGGCGCGCTGGGCGCGCGAGCTGGGCCTGCCCTTCCTGTATCTGGGCTACTGGATCGGCGAGTGCCGCAAGATGGTGTACAAGTCGCGTTTCAAGCCGCTCGAGCGGCTGGCGGACGGCGCCTGGGCGCCGTTCTGAGGCGCCCGGGGCTTGTCCGCCTTGCAGCGGGATTGCTTTACATCGGCACCACGCGCATGGTGCCGGCGCCGGTCAGGATGCGCACGCGCTGTCCCGCCACCAGCGGCAAATCGCCTTCCTGCACCACCGAGATCATGCGGCCGTCTCGGTCGAGCCGCACGGTGACTTCCAGCGCGTTCTTGGTGCCTGCGCCTTGCTGGATCGATTCGCTGGCGAGCCCGCCGATCATCGCGCCGGCGATCGCGCCGATCGCCGAGCCCTTGCCGCCGCCGATGCTGCTGCCGGCCACGCCGCCGATTGCGGTGCCGCCCATGGTCAGCAGCGGGTTCTTCTCGCCCTCGACCTTCACGTTCTGTACCGAGACCACCTGGCCGAATTCGACCGTCTGCGGCTGTTGCAGCTGGCCGCGCTTGTAGACCACCGCCGAGTCGGAAGGCGCGGCGCAGCCGGTGACGGCCAGCGCGGCGGCGACGGAAAGGGTGGCGAGCAGGGATTTCTTCATTTCGATGTCTTTCAGGCCTGGGCGCCCCGGGCGCCCGTATTGTTCAGTTGCGCGATCGCGTCGACACATTCGCCGACCAGGGCAGGACCCCGGTAGATCAGCCCGCTATAGAGCTGGACAAGCGTCGCGCCGGCTTCGATCTTGCGCGCGGCGTCCCCGCCGTCGAGGATGCCGCCCACCCCTATGATAGGCATCGCCCCGCCGAGTTCCTGCGCGAGGGTGCGGATCACCTCGGTCGAGCGCTCGCGCACCGGCGCGCCGGACAAGCCGCCGGCCTCGTCCGCGTGCGTGTGGCCGGCGACTGCGTCGCGCGACAGCGTGGTGTTGGTCGCGATCACCGCGTCGACTTCGTGCTCGGCGAGCAGCCGCGCGATGTCGCGCACCGCGTCGTCGTCGAGGTCGGGCGCGATCTTCACCGCGAACGGCACGTAGCGGCCGTGCATATCGGCCAGTTGCGCCTGGCGGGCCTTCAGCGCCGCGATCAGCGCGGCGAGTTCCTGCCCCTGCTGCAGCTGGCGCAGGTTCTTGGTGTTCGGCGACGAGATGTTCACCGTCACGTAGCTCGCGCACGGGTAGACCTTGTCGAAGCAGGTCAGGTAGTCGTCGGTCGCGCGTTCGATCGGCGTGTCGGCGTTCTTGCCGATATTGATGCCGAGCACGCCCTTGAAGCGGCTTGCTTCCACATTGCGCACCAGGTTGTCGACGCCCAGGTTGTTGAAGCCCATGCGGTTGATCACCGCCTGGTGTTCGGGCAGGCGGAACAGGCGCGGCTTGGGGTTGCCCGGCTGCGGGCGCGGGGTGACGGTGCCGATCTCGATGAAACCGAAGCCCAGGGCGGCGAGCGCGTCGATATGCGCGCCGTCCTTGTCGAGCCCGGCGCCGAGACCGACCGGGTTGGGGAAGGTCAGCCCCATCGCCTTGACGGGGAGGCGCTTGGGCTTACGCCCCAGCAGGGTGTCCAGTTGCAGGGCGTGCGCCTTGTCTAGCGTGCCCAGCGTCAGACGGTGGGCGGTCTCGGCGTCGAGGCTGAACAGGAGCGGGCGAAGCAGGCTGTAGAGCATGGCGGGTGCGGGCGTGACGCCCTTTTTATGCAAACTTGCTGATCCTACAGGATCCGGCACGCTTCGTCGAAGGCCGGGCGCGGCAGCCGCGGGTGCAGGCGGCTCGCGTCGCCGTAGCCCAGGTTGATCAGGAAGTTGCTGCGCCAGCGCCCGTCGGCGAAGAACTCGGCGTCGACGCCCGCCTTGTCGAAGCCCGACATCGGCCCGCAGTCGAGGCCGAGCGCGCGCGCCGCCAGCATCAGGTACGCGCCTTGCAGGCTGCTGTTGCGCAGCATGGTCTCCTCGATCAGTGCGTCGTTGCCGGCGAACCAGCTCCTGGCGTCGCTGTGCGGGTAGAGCGTCGGCAACGCCTCGTAGAATTCGCTGTCGGCGGCGACGACTACGGTGACCGGCGCCTGCAGCGTCTGCGCGACGTTGCCGGGGGCGAGGTGCGGCTCGAGCCGGGCCTTGGCCTCGGGCGTGCTCAGGAACACGAAGCGGCCCGGACAGCCGTTGGCGCTGGTCGGCCCCTGGCTTGCGATCGCGTAGAGCCGGCGCAGCATCGCGTCGCTGACGCGGCGTGCCTGCCAGTGATGGTGGGTGCGTGCCAGGTTGAACAGTTGGTCCAGTGCGCTGTCGGCGATCGCGGTGCTCATGGTGTACCTCGTTGGGGGGTGGGCGAGGAGGCGTCTTCGGTGAGGGCAGCGGGCAGTGCGGCCAGCTCTTCCTTGCCGCGTGCCAGGATGGTGATCGCGACGCGCCGGTTCTGCGCGCGGCCCTGTTCACTTGCATTGTCGGCGAGCGGGCGCGTCTCGGCGCGGCCGATCGCGACCAGGCGTTCGGCGGCGACGCCGTTCTCCTGCAGCAGGCGCACCACGCTGCCGGCGCGCGCGGCGGACAGCTCCCAGTTGGACGGGTAGTTCGCGTTGCGGATCGGCACGTTGTCGCTGAAGCCCTCGACCTTGATCGGGCTGTCCAGCGGGGCGAGCACGCCGGAGAGCGCGTTGACGAGGCGGATCGAGCCGGGCGACGGCGTCGCCTGGCCGACCGGGAACAGCGCGTTGTCGCGGATGTCGACCTGGATGTCGTCGCCCTTGCGGGTGACCTTGACCTGGCCGTTGGCCGACAGCGGCGCGAGCACTTCGCCCAATCGGCGTTCGAGCTGGTCGGCCTGCGTCTTTGCGGGCACCGGCTGCGCGGCGACCTTGCGCGCGATGTACTGGGCGTCGGGCGCGGCGACCTGGGTGTTCGCGCTGCCGGAGGGCTTGCTCTCGAGCGCCAGGGGCGAAGTGCCGAAGGCGTTGACCAGCGCGCTGGAGAGCGAGCGGTACTTGCTCTCGTTCACCTGCGACACCGCGTACATCACCACGAAGAAGGCGAAGAGCAGGGTGATGAAGTCTGCGTAGGAAACCAGCCAGCGCTCGTGGTTCTCGTGCTCTTCCTGGTGTCGGCGGCGACGTCGGCTCACGGGCGGCTCCGGCTCAGTAAAAACGCGTGCCGAACAGGGTGGTGAAGCCCTGCGCGAACTCTACGCCCAGCAAGCGCGCGGCGCGCTTGCCGAAGCCTTCTTCCGGCGTGAACTCGACCAGCTTCTCCGCCTTGAATTCGTCGCGTGCGACCTGGCGCACCGAGGAGAGGCCGTCGACCAGGCCGTTTTGCGTACCCTGCGCGCCCAGCCAGACGCGGCCGGAGAAGGTGTCGTCCGCCACCTGCAATCGCGCGCCGCGCCCGCTCTTCACCGCCTGGATGAACTGGCCGTGGATGGTGTCGACCAGTTCGTGGCGGATCGCCTCGTGCTGCGGGTTGGCCGGCGAGAACGGGTCGCCCATGCCCTTGTTTTGGCCGGCGGTGACCAGCCGGCGCTCGACGCCCAGCTTCTGCATCGCGTCGGTGAAGCCGAAGCCGTCGGAGAGCACGCCGATCGAGCCGACGATGGACGCCTTGTCCGCGTAGATGCGGTCGGTGGCCGCCGCGATGTAGTAGCAGCCGGACGCGCACACTTCCTCGACCACGGTCACCAGCGGGATGGCCGGGTGCGCCTTCTTCAGGCGGCGGATCTCGTCGTAGGCGATGCCGGAGAGCACCGGGCTGCCGCCCGGGCTGTTGGCGCGGATGATGATGCCGCGCGTGCCCTTGTCGCGGTACGCGGCCTCCAGTCCTTCGAGCAGGCGGTTGCTGCTGTCGTTCTCGTTGCTGATCGCGCCGTTGAGGTCGACCACGGCGGTATGCGTGCCGTCGAGCAGACGGCCCTGCTTGTCCTGGTTGCGACCGTTGACGGCCAGCGCGACCAGTGCGACGGCGACCGACAGCCAGGCCAGCCGGAAGAAGATCTTCCACTGGCGCGCGCGGGTCTGTTCCTTGAGCGCGGCGCCGGCAAGTTTGGTGATCAGTTCGCGTTCCCAGTCGGGTTTTTCGTTCACGTGGCGTCCGTCGTCAGAGTGTGGTTTTCCGGCAGATGATAAACCCCTGCGTCATTTTCGTGTACGGCAAGCGGTGTCAGCGACGCTCCCGCGCACGGCCCGGCGACGCACAGCCCGCTGTCGGGCGCGTACAGCGCGCCGTGGGCGCTGCACACCAGGTAGTCGCCGTCCAGGTCGAACACCCTGCCGTCGACGAGGTCCAGTTCGAGCGGCAGGTGGCGGCAGGCGTTGACCCAGCCGTAGGCGCGGCCTTGGTAGCGCACCACGAAGGCGGGCCGCGTTTCGCCACCGACCCTCGCCTTAAAGCGCACGGCAAGGCCGCGCTCCTTGAGCGCGTCGCCCGCGCAGATCAGCACAGGCGCGGCGTCAGCCATGCGTCCAGCGCGGAGAAGTCGTCGAAGATGGCGGCGGGCTGGCACGCGGCGAGGGTGTCGACCGGGTGTGCGCCGTAGCTGACGCCCAGTGCATGGGTGCCGGCGTTGGCGGCCATCAGAAGGTCGTGGCTGGTGTCGCCGACCATCACCGTGCGCGCCGCGTCGACGCCAAGGTCGCTCGTGATCTCGGCGAGCATCTGCGGGTGCGGCTTGGACGCGCATTCGTCGACGGTGCGGGTGGCGTCGAACAGGCCGGCAAGGCCGGTGGCCGCGAGCGCGCGGTCGAGGCCGCGCCGGCTCTTGCCGGTGGCGACCGCGAGCAGGGTGCCGCGCGCCTTCCAGCGCGCGAGCGCGTCGGCGACGCCGTCGAACAGTTCGATGGTCTCTTCGCCGGTCAGGTAGGCGCGGCGGTAGGCGTCTTCCAGCGCGCGGTACGCCTCGTTGCTCTGGCCGGGGCAGGCGGTGGCGAGCGCGCGCGGCAGCGCGAGGCCGATCACGTGGCTGGCCACCGCACGCTCCGGGACGGGCAGGCCGGTCGCCTCGCAGGCGCGCTGGATCGAGCGCACGATATGCGCGGTCGAGTCCATCAGCGTGCCGTCCCAGTCGAAGACGATCAGTTCGAGCTGCATGGCAGTTTCTCCAGGCGGGCGGTGAACGCAGCCAGTTCCTTCGGCAGCGGGGCGGACAGTTCCAGCGGTTCGCCGGTCAGGGGGTGCGGCAGCTTCAGGCTGTGCGCGTGCAGGAACATGCGCTTGAGGCCGTCGCGCACTAGCGTCTTGTTGCGCGCGAAGTCGCCGTAGCGCTCGTCGCCGGCGATCGGGCAGCCGTTCGCCTGCGTGTGCACGCGGATCTGGTGGGTGCGGCCGGTCTTCAGCCACGCCTCGACCAGGGTGAAGCCGCGGTAGCGCTCGAGCACGCTGAAGATGGTGTGCGCGTACTGGCCGCCTTCTTCCTGCACCCGTACCCGTTTCTCGCCCTCGGGGGTGTGCCACTTGAACAGCGGCAACTTGACGTGGCGCAGCTTGTCCGGCCACTGGCCGAGCACCAGCGCGAAGTAGCGCTTCTGCGGTACGTCGTTGCGGATCATCTCGTGCAGCTTGACCAGCGCCGAGCGCTTCTTGGCGATCATCAGCAGACCCGAAGTCTCGCGGTCGAGGCGGTGCACCAGTTCGAGGTAGCGCGCCTCGGGCCGCGCGCGCCTCAGTTGTTCGATCACGCCGAACGACACGCCGCTGCCGCCGTGCACGGCGACGCCGGCGGGCTTGTCGATCACCAGCAGCGCGTCGTCCTCGTACACCACCGGGAAGTGGCCTTCCGGGACGAAGGTTTGCGCCGCCTCGCGGCTGGCGGTGCGCACCGGCGGCAGGCGCACGGTGTCGCCCGGGGCGAGGCGGTAGGCGGCGTCGACGCGGCCCTTGTTCACCCGTACTTCGCCCGAGCGCAGGATGCGGTAGACATGGCTCTTGGGCACCCCCTTGAGGATGCGGACCAGGTAGTTGTCGATGCGCTGACCGGCGTCTTCTTCGTCGATCTGGACGAAAGAGACGGACTCTTTGCGTATATCTGTCATATTGCTTATACTTCGCAAGCTTCGCCACGCTTGGCAAGGCCCGGCAGAACCGGGCGCCGGCGGGCGCTAGTGAATTCCGGAAGAGATTAAGGTCGAATGCCTGACGGACAAGACGGGTGTTCGGCGCTGCTGTGCTTTCAAGCGCGGTCCGGCAGGGTCAAGCCCTGACCTGATGACCGCTGCGGCCGGACACAGCCAAGGGTTGTCTCGCTCACCAAAAAGTAGCGATGGTAATGCATTTGTAAGCACCGCGCACTCACGAGCATCCATTCCCGGACGCCAAGCCAGTCCGGGAGTCATGCGGCAAAGTTTGACCCGGCGCGAAGCCCTCACAGCATTTTTGGGGCGTCGATACTGTAACGGTCGGCGCCCGCGTTTTTAGGTGTCGCCTCCCGTTTGCGGGAAGCGACAGCGGGTTTCGCGCGAATGAGCACTTCGAGAAGTCGGCTACGCATATCGCAGCATTTCGTTCTTTACAGACACTTCTTTCGGTTAGCGCCCATCCAACAGACACTGGGCCGTCAAATACTTGCCGCGAACCTTGCGTGAGTGCTGCGCAAGGAACCACCCATGAAACGGATGTTGTTCAACGCGACACAGGCCGAAGAGCTTCGTGTCGCCATCGTCGACGGGCAGCGCCTGGTCGACCTCGATATCGAGACGGTCGGCAAGGAACAGCGCAAGGGGAATATCTACAAGGGTGTGATCACCCGGATCGAACCCTCGCTGGAAGCCTGCTTCGTCGATTACGGTACCGACCGCCACGGCTTTTTGCCGTTCAAGGAAGTCGCCCGTTCCTATTTCCAGAACTACGAAGGCGGCCGTCCGCGTATCCAGGACGTGCTGCGCGAAGGCCAGGAAGTCGTCGTCCAGGTTGAAAAGGACGAACGCGGCAACAAGGGCGCCGCGCTGACCACCTATATCAGCCTCGCCGGCCGTTATCTCGTGCTGATGCCGAACAACCCGCGCGGCGGTGGCGTTTCGCGCCGCATCGAGGGCGAAGAGCGCCAGGAGCTCAAGGAGCAGATGGCCAAGCTGGAGGTCGCGCCGGGCATGAGCCTGATCGCGCGCACCGCCGGCATCGGCCGCAGCTACGAAGAGCTGCAGTGGGACCTCAACTACCTGGCCCAGCTGTGGGGCGCGATCGACGCGGCCGCCGGCGCGCAGAAGGCGCCGTTCCTGATCCTGCAGGAGAGCAGCCTCGTCATCCGCGCGATCCGCGACTACTACCAGACCGACATCGGCGAGATCCTGATCGACACGCCGGAAGTGTTCGAGCAGGCGCGCCAGTTCATGGCGCACGTGATGCCGAACAACCTCGGCCGCGTGAAGCTCTACACCGATACGGTGCCGCTGTTCTCGCGCTTCCAGATCGAACACCAGATCGAGACCGCGTTCTCGCGCAGCGTGCAGTTGCCGTCCGGCGGTGCCATCGTGATCGACCACACCGAGGCGCTGGTGTCGATCGACGTCAACTCGGCGCGTGCGACCAAGGGCGCCGACATCGAGGAAACCGCGCTCAGAACCAACCTCGAGGCGGCCGAAGAGATCGCGCGCCAGCTGCGCCTGCGTGACCTGGGCGGCCTGGTGGTGATCGACTTCATCGACATGGAGAACCCGAAGAGCCAGCGCGACGTCGAGAACATGCTGCGCGACGTACTGCGCCACGACCGCGCCCGCGTGCAGATGGGCAAGCTCTCGCGCTTCGGCCTGCTCGAGTTGTCGCGCCAGCGCCTGCAGCCCAGCCTCGGCGAATCCAGCCATATCCCGTGCCCGCGTTGCCACGGCATCGGCTTCATCCGCGGCACCGAATCGTCGGCGCTGCACATCCTGCGCATCATCCAGGAAGAGGCGATGAAGGAGAACACCGGCGCCGTCCACGCGCAGGTGCCGGTCGATGTCGCGACCTTCCTGCTCAACGAGAAGCGCACCGAGCTTTACTCGCTGGAAGAGCGCCTGGGCGTGCACGTGCTGCTGATCCCGAACATGCATCTGGAGACGCCGCACTACAAGATCGTCCGCGTGCGCCACGACGACATGGGCGAAGTCGGCGACGCGCCGAGCTACCGCCGTGTCGAGGCGCCGGAAGAGGAAGCCGGCGCGCCGTTCGGCCAGCCCAAGGCCAAGGTCGAGCGCTTGGAGCCGGCGGTCAAGGGCATCACCCCGCAGCAGCCGGCACCGGTCGCCGCAGAAGTGCCCGCCAAGCCCGAAGCTGCACCGGCCCCGCAACAGCCGGTCGCCGCACCGGCCCCGCAAGGCCTGTTTGCCCGCATCGCCGCCTGGTTCAAGGGCGAGCCGGAGCCGGTGAAGCCTGCGCCGGTCGAAGAGGCCAAGCCTGCCCGCGACGCGCGCAAGCCGCGCAACGGCGAGCGCCGCCAGCAGGGCAACCAGCAACGCCGCGAGCGCGGTGGTGACGAGCGCCGCAACGACGAGCGCCGCACCCGCAACAACCAGGAGCCGCGCCGCCAGGGCCAGGCCGAGGAGGTCCGTCCGGAAGCCGCCGCCAGCGAGCAGCGTCCGGGCGAGCCGCGTGCGCCGCGCCAGCGCCGCGAACGCGATCCGAACCGCGACAAGTCGCGCGGCCAGCAGGAAGAGCGCGCAGCGCAGCAGGGCGCGCCCGAGGCGGAAGCCCAGCCGCGTCCGGCCGAACAGCCGCGTCGCCGCGAGAAGCCGCAACGCGAGGCGCCGGCCGTCGAGGAGACGCTGCCGCTGAACGCAGAAGCGCAAACCACCCAGCCTGAAGCCGCACCGGCAACCGAAGCCGGCGAGGCCCAGGAGCGTGGCGAACGCCGCCGCCGCCGCAGCCGCCGCAGCCGCCGTGACGAGCAGCCGACCGACGCCGTGGCGCCGGCAGAGGGTGTCGTCGCTGCCGAAGTGGTTGCCGTAGCCGAGGCCGTCGTGCAGCCGCAGGCCGAGCCGGTGACGGAGCTGGTGCAGGTCGAGGTGCAAGCCGAAGCCGTGGCCGAGCCGGTCGTCGAGGCGGCGCCTGCTGCCGAAGTGGCCGAACCGGTGGCTGAAGTGGCTACCCAGGTCGTCGAGGTGGTCGAAGCGACGGTAGTCGCCGAGCCGCAGCCGGTGCAGGAAACCGTCCAGCCGGTGGTTGAAGAGGCCGTGGCCGTGGTCGAGCAGGCCGTGCCGGCGCAAGAGGCCGAGGTGGCCGAAGTGGCCGCCGAAGTGGCCGCCGAGCCGCAGCCGGTTGAACCGGTGCAGCTTGCCGCCGAAGCCGCAGCACCGGCTGCCGCGGAAGCGGTGGCCGAGCCTGCCGACCTGGGTGGCCTGGTGATGGTGTCGACCCGTGCCGACGCCCGCGTCGCCGACGAGGCGCCGCTGCCGGAAGTGCAGCAAGGCCCGCGCCGCAGCGAAGTGCTGCGCAGCCGCCAGGACGAACCGGCGGCCGTGCCGGTCGAATTGATGCAGGTCGAGACCCGCAACAACGGCTAAGCCGACCAGCCCCACCCGTGAGGGCTGGGGTTGACCCGAAGGCCGGATGCATTTAGTATCCGGCCTTCGATATTCCCTGATAGCTCAGTTGGTAGAGCGACGGACTGTTAATCCGCAGGTCGCAGGTTCGAGCC
>NZ_STGJ01000008.1:33963-164092 GCF_004919095.1 Crenobacter intestini
CTAGGTGGGCTTTTTGCTTTGCGCCGCCTTTTTGCTGCATTTCTGCTGCTCTCCTTGCAGCCTGCTGCAAATTTTCCGCCCCTTCCCGCACCGCAGCTTCGCTATACCCACGTCCACCTTTGGAGGATCAGTATGGCAAGCATCATCCGACGGGTTCCTTACCAGTTTCAGGTGATCATTCGCCGCCGGGGCTGCCCCTCACCAACCCGCATCGTCGAGACGCACGTGGTCGTTCGAGCGCGGCGTGCCGTCATCCTGTTGCCTTGTCACCCTTGTGAACCCTTGCTGCCGTCCTGCCGGAGCAGGCGGTACAGCGTGCGTTCGCTGATGCCCAGCGCCTGCGCCTGCGCCTTGCGTCCCAGGTGCGCGGTGTCGGCGAGTTGCTGTGCGGGCGTGTGCGGGTCGGCTGCCGGCGTGGGCGTGGCGGGGAAACCCAGCGTGAGCGCTTCGCGGAGGGTGGCCGCGTCCAGCGTGGGGCCGTCGGCGAGCAGGCAGGCACGCACCAGTACGTTGCGCAGTTCGCGGATATTTCCGGTAAAGGGCTGGGCGGCGATCAGCGCGAGCGCGCCATCGTCCAGGCGCATCGCAGGCGCGTGGCGTTCGAGCAGGCCGCGCGCGATCAGCGGGATGTCGCCGGTGCGCTCCCTGAGCGCGGGCAGGTAGAGCGGAAAGGTCGCCAGCCGGTGGTAGAGGTCGGCGCGGAACGCGCCGGTGCCGACCATCGCCGCGAGGTCGCGGTGGGTCGCCGAGACGACGCGCACGTCGGTGCGCCGCCACTGGGTCGAACCCAGCCGGCGGTAGGTGCCGGTCTCGATCAGGCGCAGCAGCTTGGCCTGCATCGGCAGCGGCAAGTCGCCGATCTCGTCGAGGAACAGCGTGCCGCCGGCGGCCGCCTCTGCCAGGCCGACCTGCCGGCTGGCCGCGCCGGTGAACGCACCTTTCTCGTGGCCGAACAGCTCGCTCTCGATCAGCGTCTCCGGCAGCCCGGTGCAGTCGACGGTGACCAGCGGCCGCGCGGCGCGCGGGCTTGCCGCGTGGATCGCCTGCGCGGTCAGCTCCTTGCCGGTGCCCGACTCGCCCAGCAGCAGCACGGCGGCGTCGCTGGGCGCGACCCGCGCCAGGCGGTCGAGCATGCGGGTGAACGCCGGCGCCTCACCGACCAGCCCGGCGCCGGTATGCGCGTGCGCGGGCAGCGGGTTCATCTTCTCGATAAAGCACTCGAGGCGGCCTTGCGCGTCGGTGATCGGCGTCAGCTCGATGTCGACGTACTCCTTGCCGGCGCAGCCGTGGTGCAGGTGCACCACATGGTGCGGGCGGCCGCGCGCGAGCGCTTCACGCAAGGGGCAGCTCTCGCCGCACGCCTCGCAAGGCGCGCTGTAGTGGTGCGACACCTCGTAGCAGGTGCGGCCGGCTAGCGCCTTGCCGTCGCCGAAGCGCGCGTGCTAGGCCGGGTTGGCGTGCACGATGCGGTAGTGCGCGTCGCACAGGATGTGCGGCTCGGGCAGGGTGTCGAGGTAGCCGCGCAGGAATCTATCGTCCGTCATCTTTTGGTCCGGCCTGTCAGTTGACTGCCATTATCCGCCAGTTGTGGCGGTCGTGGCAGTGTCATCCGGCGGTGTTTTTCCCTTATGTCATGCAAGCGACTGATTCTCAAGACCGTTTTTATGCATATGTCGTTGGCACGCTTATTGTTAAAGGGCGATGTAATGTGGCGGCGGGAAAGGAAGTCTCGGCCCCTGCGACATTGTGTCGCATACCATTCTGCATTGCGATCATATTAAATGAACCGCGCATTAAACATGTTTATTGGGCCTGGTCAAGCTACCAGTGGGTGGCAGTGTTTTTCCTGCTTTGCAATGTGCATTTACAGGGGCGGAGTGTGATGGGCTATAGCGATCGAAAACTGCGCGACCACCTAGTGCTGGTGGTCGTGGCCAAGCTGCTGGTGCTCGTACTGTTGTGGTGGGCTTTCGTGCGCGATGCGCGCGTCGAAGCCGACAGTGCCTCCGTCGCGCGCGTGCTGACCGGCGCCGTATCACAACAAGGAGAAATGAATGGCAATCGATAGCGTGGTCGAGCTGTCGCGGCTGCAGTTCGCGGCGACGGCGATGTACCACTTCCTGTTCGTGCCGCTGACCCTCGGCATGGTCTGGCTGCTGGTGATCATGGAGTCGGTCTACGTGATGACCGGCAAGCAGGTGTACAAGGACATGACCCGCTTCTGGGGCAAGCTCTTCGGCATCAACTTCGCGCTCGGGGTGACCACCGGCATCACCCTCGAATTCCAGTTCGGCACCAACTGGGCGTATTACTCGCACTACGTCGGCGACATTTTCGGCGCGCCCTTGGCGATCGAGGGCTTGATGGCGTTCTTCCTGGAGTCGACCTTCATCGGCCTGTTCTTCTTCGGCTGGGACCGGCTGTCGCGCCAGCAGCACCTGCTGGTGACGCTCCTGATGGCGGTGGGCACCAACCTGTCGGCGCTGTGGATCCTGATCGCCAACGGCTGGATGCAGAACCCGGTCGGTGCCGAGTTCAGCTACCACACCATGCGCATGGAGATGACCGACTTCTGGGCGGTGGTGTTCAACCCGGACGCGCAGGCCAAGTTCGTGCACACGGTGTCGGCCGGTTACGTGACCGGCGCGATGTTCGTGCTGGCCGTCTCCAGCTGGTATCTGCTCAAGGGGCGCGACACCGAGTTCGCCAAGAAGAGCTTCCACATCGCGGCGGCCTTCGGCTTCGCCAGCGTGTGCTCGGTGATCGTGCTGGGCGACGAGTCGGGTTATACGGTGGGCGAGGCGCAGCAGACCAAGCTCGCGGCGATGGAGGCGATGTGGCACACCGAGCCCGCGCCGGCGTCGTTCAACCTGGTCGCGTGGCCGAACGAGGCCGAGATGAAAAACGACTGGGCGATCGAGATCCCGTGGGTGATGGGCATCATCGGCACCCGCTCGCTGGATAAAGAGATCCCGGGCATCCACGAGATCGTCGGGAAGAACGCGCGGCGCATCGAGTCGGGCATCCACGCGGTGAAGGCGCTCGAGGCGCTGCGCGCCAACCGCAGCGACGCCGCGGCGCTCGCGCGCTTTGAGGCGCACAAGGCCGACCTGGGCTTCGGCCTGTTGCTGAAGAAGTACACCACGGATGTCGCGCAGGCGACGCCGGCGATGGTCGCGCAGGCCGCACGCGACACCATCCCCAGGGTGGCGCCGATGTTCTGGGCGTTCCGAGCGATGGTGGGGCTGGGCTTGTGGATGCTCGCGCTGTTCGGCTCGGCGCTGTGGTTCTCGGTCAAGGGCTGTTTCGACCGCCGGCGCTGGCTGCTGAAGGCCGCGCTCTACAGCCTGCCCGCGCCGTGGCTCGCGTGCGAGGTCGGCTGGTTCGTCGCCGAATACGGCCGCCAGCCGTGGACGATCTACGGCGTGCTGCCGACCCACCTGTCGGTGTCGACGCTGTCGGTCGAGTCGCTGTACGGCTCGCTGGCGGGCTTTGTCGGCTTCTACACGGTGCTGCTGATCGTCGAGGTCTACCTGATGGTGAAATTCGCGCGGCAAGGGCCGGGCAGCCTGGGCACCGGCCGTTACGCCAACGAAGCGGCGCACTGAGGGAATACATATGGAACTGATTGACTACCCGACGCTGAAACTGCTGTGGTGGCTGCTGGTCGGCGTGCTATTGGTCGGCTTTGCCGTGATGGACGGGCACGACATGGGGGTGGGCACGTTGCTGCCCTTTGTCGGGCGCAGCGACATCGAGCGGCGCGTCATCATCAACACGGTCGGCCCGCACTGGGATGGCAACCAGGTGTGGTTCATCACCGGCGGCGGCGCGATCTTCGCCGCGTGGCCGCTGGTGTACGCGACCGCGTTCTCGGGCTTTTACTGGGCCATGCTCTTGGTGCTGTGGGCGCTGTTCTTCCGGCCGGTCGGCTTCGACTACCGCAGCAAGATCGACAACCCGCGCTGGCGCTCGACCTGGGACTGGGGGCTGTTCATCGGTGGCTTCGTGCCGCCGGTGGTGTTCGGCATCGCCTTTGGCAACCTGCTGCAGGGCGTGCCGTTCCGCTTCGATGCCAACCTGGTGCCTTACTACGAAGGCAGCTTCTGGCAGTTGCTCAACCCGTTCGGCTTGCTGTGCGGCGTGGTGTCGAGCGCGATGATCACCTGCCACGGCGCGGTCTACCTTGCGCACCGCACCGAGGGCGTGATCCAGGCGCGCGCCGCGCGCTGGGCGCAAGCGTGTGCGCTTGTCGTGCTTGCCGCGTTCAGCGTCGCCGGGCTGTGGCTTGCACGCGGCATCGACGGCTACGTGATCACCTCGGCGGTCGATGCGGCCGCCTTGCCCGACCCGTTGGCCAAGACCGTCGTCGTGGCGCCGGGCGCGTGGCTCGCCAACTACGCGCGCACCCCGGCGGCCATGCTGGTGCCGGCCGCGGGCTACCTGGGCTTCGTCCTCGCGCTCCTGCTGGTGCGCGGCGGGCGCACCTTCGCGGCGTTCTGGTGCTCGGCGCTGGGGATGGCCGGCGTGATCGGCGCCGCGGCGGTGTCGATGTTCCCGTTCGTGATGCCGTCCAGCCTCGCGCCGGATGCCAGCCTGACGGTGTGGGACAGCGTCTCCAGCCACCGCACGCTGTTCATCATGCTGGTCGCGACGCTGGTCTTCATACCCATCATCATCCTCTACACGCGCTGGGCGTACAGCGTGATGCGCGGCAAGGTGACCGCCGCGTACGTGAAGGAAAACAGCCATAGCGCGTACTGAGCGCGGAAAGGAAAACCATGTGGTATTTCGCCTGGACGCTGGGCATCGGCTTTGCCGTGCTGCTCGCCATCCTCAACGCGATGTGGGGCGAGAACGAGGACGCGCGCGCCGCTTCGCTCGGCCACCCGCTGCGCCGTCACGATGACTGAAGGCAAGTCCGGTTGCAGCGTGCCGCTCTTGCTGGTGGGGCTCGCGCTGATGCTCGGCCTCACCATCAACCCGGCGCTGCTCGCGGATGGCGACGGGCGCGCCGACCACCTAGCCGCGCTGGCCGCCTTCTGGGCGATGAGCGCAGCCTTCGTGCGCGGGGTCGGCTTCGTGCCGTTCAACCGGCTGGCGCGCCTGCTGCTGGGTGCGCCGGCGGTCCTGCTGTTCCTGGCGCTGGCGCTCGCGCGGCTGCTGTAGCGCCGCCTGATCGGCGCACGCCGCGCACGAAGCACCCGCAGCCGGCCGCAAGGCCGGTTTTTTGCGCCGGGTAGCCGGCGCACTGTTGACCGGTGTCAACGGTTGGCCGGCCGCCGTTTGCTAGATTCAGCCTGAGGGTCGTGCCGCCGCGCGCTGTTTGCGCGGCCAGGTCCGCACAAAAACGGAGGGAGCAGCGTGCAAGTATTCAAGGCCGACGTGGTGATCGTCGGCGCCGGCGGTGCCGGGCTCAGGGCGGCGATCGCCGCGGCAGAGGTTGACCCGGCGCAGACCATCGCGCTGGTGTCCAAGGTCTACCCGATGCGCAGCCACACGGTGGCGGCCGAGGGCGGGTCGGCCGGCGTCGTGCAGGCGCACGACAGCTTCGACCACCACTTTGCCGACACCGTCACCGGCGGCGACTGGCTGTGCGAGCAGGACGTGGTCGACGAGTTCGTGCGCGAGTGCCCGCGCGAGATGGTGCAGCTCGAGCACTGGGGCTGCCCGTGGAGCCGCAAGGCGGACGGCCACGTCAACGTGCGTGCGTTTGGCGGCATGAAGATCGAGCGCACCTGGTTCGCCGCCGACAAAACCGGCTTCCATATCCTGCACACGCTGTTCCAGACCTCGCTGCGCTACCCGGCGATCCGCCGCTTCGACGAATATTTCCTGGTCGACCTGGTCGTCGACGAGGGGCGCGCCGCCGGCGTGCTGGTGGTCGAGATCGCCAGCGGCGAGTTCACGCTGATCGAGGCCGGCGCGGTGGTGTTCGCCACCGGCGGCGCCGGGCGGGTGTTCCGCGAGAACACCAACGGCGGCATCGTCACCGGCGACGGCATGGCGGTTGCCTACCGGCACGGCGTGCCGCTGCGCGACATGGAGTTCGTGCAGTACCACCCGACCTGCATGCCGGGCACCGGCCTGCTGTTCACCGAGGCGTGCCGCGGCGAGGGCGGCTTGCTGGTCAACCGTGACGGCTACCGCTACTTGCAGGACTACGGCCTGGGGCCGGCCGAGGACAAGCCGCGCAACAAGTATATGGAACTGGGGCCGCGCGACCGGCTGAGCCAGGCGTTCTGGCACGAGATGCAGAAGGGCCGCACCATCGACGGCCGTTACGGGCCGGTGGTGCACCTCGACTTGCGCCACCTGGGAGAGGCGAGGCTGCACGAGCGGCTGCCGCAGATCTGCGAGCTGGCCCGCGAATTCATGGGCATCGACCCTGCGCGCGAGCCGATCCCGGTGCGCCCGGCGGTGCACTACACCATGGGCGGCATCCTGGTCGACGGCGGCTGCGCGTCGCCGATGCCGGGTCTCTATGCCGCCGGCGAGTGTTCGAGCGTCGGCATCCACGGCGCCAACCGGCTAGGGTCGAACTCGCTGGCCGAGCTGTCGGTGTTCGGCAGGCGCGCCGGCGAGGCGGCGACGCGCCATGCGCGCGAGGTCAAACGCGCCGACAGTGCCCGTCTGCTGCAACGGGCGGAAGAAGCCGCCAGGCCGGCCCGTGCGCTGCTGGCAAGCGAAGGCAGCGAGCGCATCGCCGATATCCGCCGCGAGATGGCTGCCACCATGGAAGAGGGTTGCGGCATCTACCGAACCGGGGAGCGGATGCAGGCGACCTGCGACAAGCTCGCCGAACTGGCCGAGCGCTATACGCGGGTGTGCCTGACCGACCGCTCGAGCGTGTGGAACAGCGAATGGCTGCTGGCGATCGAGCTGGGCTACCAGCTGGACGTCGCGCGCGCGATGGCGCATTCGGCCTTGCTCAGGCGCGAGTCGCGCGGCGCGCACCAGCGCCTGGACGGCTTTGAGGCGCGCGACGACGTGAATTTCCTCAAGCATACGCTCTCGACGCGCGCGGACGATGGCGTGCCGCAGATCGCTTATCAGGACGTGAAGATCACCCGCTCGCCGCCGGCGGTGCGCGCCTACGGCGCCGCGCAGCACGCGGCGGAGCAGGCCGCGAAGGGAGGGGCGGCATGACGGAAAAAATGAAGACGATCGCGGTATTGCGCTACCGGCCCGAACAGGACGACACGCCGGTGTGGCAGGAATACGCTGTGCCGTACGGCGACGACACCTCGGTGCTTGCCGCGCTCAATTACATCAAGGACGAGCTCGACGGCACGCTGAGTTTCCGCTGGTCTTGCCGGCAGGCGATCTGCGGCAGCTGCGGCATGATGATAGGCGGCAAGCCGCAGCTCGCGTGCAAGGCCTTCCTGCGCGACTACCCCGAGCGGGTGACGGTCGAGGCGCTCGCGCACTTCCCGATCGAGCGCGACCTGGTGGTGGTGATGGACGGCTTCATCGACAAGCTCGAGAAGGTCAAACCCTACCTGATCCCGCGCGAGAAGCGCTCGCCGGACGAGGGCGAGTACCTGCAGACGCCCGAGGAGATGGATCTCTACGCGCAGTTCGCTGGCTGCATCAACTGCGGGCTCTGCTACGCGGCGTGCCCGCAGGTCGGCCTCAATCCGGACTTCCTCGGCCCCGGTGCGATCGCACTGCTGCAGCGCTACAACCTAGACAGCCGCGACGGCGGTACCGACGAGCGGATGGCGCTGATCAACGCCGAGCTTGGCGTGTTCAACTGCACCGCGGTCGGCTTCTGCTCCGAGGTGTGCCCGAAGATGGTCGACCCGGCGAACGCGGTCAACGTCAACAAGATGAACAGCGCGCGCGACTACTTCTTCCGTTTCCTGCGCCCGTCGCCCAAGCAAGGAGGCTGCCGATGAGTAAACGCAGGCCTTATGTCCGGCCCATGGACGGCTGGTTCAAGCGCGACCCGTTCTTTATCGAGTATATGGCGCACGAGGGGACGGCCGTTTTCGTGTGGCTGTTCGCGCTTGAGATGCTGGCGGGCCTCTGGGCGCTCGCCGCGGGCGAGGCGGCGTGGGCGGGTTTTGCCGCTTGGCTTGCCTCGCTGCCGGGGCTGGTCGTCAACGCGCTGATCCTCGCGATGCTGCTCTACCACGGCGTGAGCTGGTTCCTGATCATGCCGCGCACGCTGCCGCCTGTGCGGGTAGGCGGGCGCCGGGTGGCGGGCTCGACCATCAGCGCGGTCGGCCTCGCGTCGATGCTGGTTGCCAGCGTCGCGGTGGTCGGCTTTTTCTGTTTGCTGGCGAACGGGGGGCAGGGATGAGCGATCGACTCAAACGCAGCAACGAGCCGGTGTTCTGGCTGCTGTTCGGCGCGGGCGGCATGCTCGCGGCGCTGATCGGCGCAGCACTGGTGTTCGTGCTGGTGTTCGCGGTGCCGCTGGGGCTGATGCCGGCTGAGGCACTCTCTTACGCGTCGGCCCGTGCCTTCGCCGAAAACGCTCTGGGCAAGGTCTTCCTCTTTGTGGTGGTGTCGCTGTTTTTCTGGCACGCGGTGCACCGCATCTTCCACAGCCTGCACGATCTCGGCATCCATGCGGGCCGTGGCGCACGGTTGCTGGTGTACGGCAGCGCGCTGGCCGGGACCCTGGCCGTGGTGCTCGCCCTTGCACTGATCGGCGCCTGATCCTGAACGAGGCTGTCCTCGCTTGAGCAAAATCAAGCGAGGACATGCTTTTTTTGATAGAGTTCGTCGGTAATTCGTCAAACATGGAATAACCGATGGAACTGATCGTCGTCTTACTGGTGCTGGGGCTGGTCGTCTACGGCATCATCAAGGACTACAACCCGCAGGCGGTACTCGCGCTGGCCGGCATGGCGCTGTTCGCCGTCGCCTACTGGTCCGGCATCCATCCGATCCTGCCGGCCGACAAGAGCACCGGCTTTGCGCTGTTCGACCTCTTCGAGGTGTTCAAGGGCATCTTCTCCAAGCGCGCCGCCGCCTTGGGCCTGACCATCATGGCGGTCGCCGGTTTCGCGACCTACATGTCGCATATCGGCGCGTCGCAGGCGCTGGTGCGTGCCGCGGTGCGTCCGTTGGCGGGCGTGCGCTCGAGCTACGTGCTGCTGATGGCGTGCTACCTGATCTCGATCTTCGTCTCGCTGTTCGTCACCTCGGCGACCGGCTTGGGCCTGCTGCTGATGGTCACCATGTACCCGGTGATGCGTAACCTCGGCATCAGCCCGGGCGCCGCTGTCGGCGTGATCGCGAGCTCGCAGGCGTTCGAGATCGGGCCGACCATGACCAACGCGATCTTTGCCGCCGGCCAGTCCGGCCTCGACCCGACCACCTACTTCGTCGACTACCAGGTGTGGCTGGTGGTGCCGATGGTGCTGGTGACCATGCTCCTGCATTACGTGTGGCAGCGTCACTGCGACCGCCGTGCCGGCTGGGACCCGGTCGCCCACCGCGGCGACGCGGCGGAACTCGACGAGGTCCGCAGCAGCGAAGTGGAGGCGCCTGCGCTGTACGGCCTGCTGCCGATGATCCCCTTCGTGCTGATGATGGTGTTTTCCAAGCTGATGATCAGCGACGTGAAGCTCAGCGTGGAAGTGGCGATGCTGTTGACCGTGTTCGCCGGCATGGCCTGCGAACTGTTGCGCACCCGTTCGCTGCGCGAGTCGCTGTCGGGCTTCGGCAGCTTCCTCGACGGGATGGGCAAGGTGTTCGGCCCGGTGGTGGCGCTGATCGTGTGCGCCGAGTTGTTCGCCGAGTCGCTCAAGGCCATCGGTGCGATCAACGCGCTGCTGCATTCGGCTGATGGCGTCGGACTGGGCGTGACCTTCATGACGCTGGTGCTGGTCGGCCTGATCATGGGCGCGGCGGTGGTGATGGGCTCGGGCAACGCCTCCTTCCTGAGCTTCGCGACGCTGGCGCCCGAAGTGGCCGCCAAGTTCGGAGTGCCGGCGGTGACCATGCTGCTGCCGATGCAGCTTGCGTCGTCAATCGGGCGCACCGTGTCGCCGATCGCGGCGGTGATCATCGCCTGCGCGGGCATCGCCAAGGTCTCTCCGTTCGAGATCGTACGCCGTACCAGCGTGCCGATGGCCGGCGCGCTCGTGACCGCGCTGTCGCTCAACTACGCCTTCTTCATGTAATCCCCACCGCCGGCGGTAAGCGTGCCGCCGGCGGCCAGTTTTTGGAGTTGCCATGTTCTTCAGCCTGCAAGACTACCTCGCCAAGCTCGAACCGATGGTCAACGTCGACTGCGGCAGCCGTACCCCCGAGGGGGTCGCCGCCGTCGCCGATTACGTGACCGCGCTGTACCAGCGCATCGGCTACCGGGTGACGCGCCGCCAGTTCTCCGACGCGTGCGGCCCCTGCCTCGAGATCACCAACGCGCCGGATGCGGCGCAGTACGACGTGATGCTCTCCGGTCACATGGACACCGTGTTCCCGGTCGGCACCGCCGCCGAGCGCCCGCTGCGGGTCGAGGGTGACATGGCGTACGGCCCCGGCGTCTCCGACATGAAGGCTGGCGTGCTCGCGCTGTGGTACGCGCTGAAAGACCTGCCGCAGGCGGCGGACGGCAGCCTGAAGGTGGTGGTCTGCTACAACTGCGACGAAGAGATCGGCTCGCCGTATTCGCGCGACTGGCTGGTCGACACGGCGAAGAAAAGTGCCTGCGTGCTGGTGGCCGAGGCGGCGCGCGCCAATGGGCAACTGGTGAAGGCGCGCAAGGGAAACGCCAAGTACCGCATCGCCTTCCACGGCAAGGCCTCGCACGCGGGCAACGCGCTGGCCGAGGGCGTCTCGGCGATCACCGAGCTTGCCAACTGGACGCTGGCGATCAACCAGATGGTCGACCTTGAAGCCGGCACCACGCTGAACGTGGGGCTAATCAAGGGCGGTACCGGCGTCAACGTGGTGCCCGACTTTGCCGAGGCGATCGTCGACTTGCGTTTCTGGGACAACGACGCTGCCGAGGGCATCGACGCGCACCTTCGCGCGCTGGCGGACTCGCCGTTTGTCGCGGGTTGCCGTGTCGAGGTGGAGCGGCAAACCTTCAAGCCGGCGATGCGGCCGAGCGCCGACACCGAGGCGCTGATCGCGCTGGTCGAGGCCGTGGCTGCCGAGCAGGGGCTGCCGATCGGCTGGCAGGAGGCGGGTGGCGGCTCGGACGCCAACTTTACCGCCGCGGCCGGCGTGCCCTCGCTCGACGGCTTCGGCCCGCAGGGCGGCGGGTGGCACGCGGCGAGCGAGTTCCTGATGCTCGGGAGCGTCGAGCCGCGCATCCGCCTGCTGCAGGGGGTGCTTGCCAGGCTCGCCGCGCGCGGTTAAGGCGTCAGGGTTCGGCCTGCCAGTGGCCGGACTTGCCGCCCTGTTTTTCCAAGAGACGCAAGCCGTCGATCCGCATGCCGCGGTCGACGGCTTTCAGCATGTCGTAGACGGTTAACAGGCCCGCGCTCGCCGCGCTCAAGGCCTCCATCTCGACGCCGGTGCGGCCGACCGTCTCGCAGGTGACCTCGATATGCAGGCGGTGCGCGTCGGGTTCCGGCGTGAATTCGACGGCGACGCGGGTCAGCGCGATCGGGTGGCACAGCGGGATCAGGTCGGCGCAGCGCTTGGCGCCCTGGATCGCGGCGATGCGCGCGATGCCGATCACGTCGCCCTTCTTGCTGGTGCCGCCCATCAGGCGCGCAAAGGTGTCGGGCAGCATGCTGATATGGCCGGTCGCGCGCGCGACGCGCTGCGTCTCGTCCTTGCCGCCGACGTCGACCATATGTGCCTGGCCTGCCGCGTCGAAGTGGGTGAGTCCGTTCATGGTGGGGTCCTTGTTGCGGGACGGGCAAGAAAAAGGGCGCCCGCAGCGGGCGCCCGGTCGGGCTTGCCGTGCGGCCGGCCTTACTCGGGTACGTTCAGCGAGTTCACGCTGAAGCCCGCGTCGACGTAGGTGATCTCGCCGGTGATGCCGGAGGAGAGGTCGGACAGCAGGAAGGCGGCGGTGTTGCCGACTTCCTCGATGGTCACGTTGCGGCGCAGGCAGTTCTGGCTGGCGGCCATCTTCAGGAGCTGCGAGAAGCCCGAGATGCCGGCGGCGGCCAGCGTCTTGATCGGGCCGGCCGAGATGCCGTTCACGCGGATGCCGTCACGGCCGAGGCTGGCGGCCATGAAGCGCACTGCAGCCTCCAGGCTGGCCTTGGCCAAGCCCATCACGTTGTAGTTCGGGATGGCACGCACCGCGCCCAGGTAGGACAGGGTGAGCAGCGCGCCGTTGCGGCCCTGCATCATCGGGCGCGCGGCCTTGGCCAGCGCCGGGAAGCTGTACGCGGATACGTCGTGCGCGGTGTGGAACGCTTCGCGGCTGAGCGCGTCGAGGAAGTCGCCCTCGAGCGCCTCGCGCGGCGCGAACGCGATCGCGTGCACCAGGCCATCTAGGCCGTCCCATTCCTTGCCCAATTCGGCGAACAGCTGGTTGATCTCTTCGTCGTTCTGCACGTCGCAACGGTAGACCAGCTTGGAGCCGAAGTCGGCGGCCATGTCGCGGACGCGGTCTTCGAGCTTGTCGACCACGTAGGTGAACGCGAGCTCGGCGCCCTGGCGGTGGCATGCCTGCGCGATGCCGTAGGCGATCGAGCGGTTCGAGATCATGCCGGTAATCAGAATCTTTTTGCCTTGCAGGAAACCCATTGTTGGAGTCCTTTTGCTTGAAACAGTCGCGCATTATACCCGATGTGGCCGCGCCGCCTAACTGTCTGACAATGTCATTGCTGTTTTGTCCTGTCCGGTACACGCCTTGAGCGCCTGCTTGACGGTCGGAAACAGCCGGTCTTCCTGTGCCCAGAACTGTGACAGGTGTGCCGCCTGCCACTGCAACAGCTCGGTGCGCCGCCCGGCGATCACCAGGCGGATGCCCTGCGCGTCGAGACGCTGCGCCACTTCGTCGAGGGTGTAGCGGCCGGTCGCGTCCAGCCTAGAGACAGGCATCATGTCGAGGATCACGGTGCTCAGGCCCGGCCGGCTGTGGCAGGCAGCGAGCAGCCGGTGGCTGAAGGTCGGTGCGTTGAAGAAGACCAGCGGCGCGTTGAAGCGGTAGATCAGCACGCCCGGGGTCTGCCGCGCGTCCGGGTGGCGGCCGGTGTCGTGAAAGCCGGGCACGCCGTCGATCTGGCCGAGGACTTCGTCCTCGGGGCGCGCCATCGCGTGGATGAAACGCAACAGAGACAACGCGAGCGCGACGGCGATCCCTTCGAGCACACCGGTGCCAAGCACGCCGGCGGTGGTGGCGAGCGATAGCCACATCTCGTGGCGGCTGAGGCGGCCGAGCTCGCGCACCCCGCGCGTGTCGAGTAGCGACAGTGCGGCGTCGACCAGGATCACTGCCAGCGCGACGGTCGGCACCAGCGCAAGCAGCGGGGTGAGCGAGATCAGGCAGAGCGCGACCCACAGTGCGGCGACGATCGAGGTCATCTGGGTACGCGCACCGGCGTGTTCGGCGACCGCGGTGCGTGAGTCGGCCGCGCTGACGGCGAAGCTGCCGGACAGGGCTGAGGCGATATTGGCGGCGCCCAGCGCGCGCAATTCAAGGTCGGCGTCGACTTCGTAGCCGCCACGTGCGGCAAAGCTGCGCGCGATGACGATCGCGTTGCAGTAGCTGATCAGCGCGACACCGCCGGCGGCCGAGGCAAGCTTGCCAAGTTCGAGGCCGGGAACGACGGCGAGGTCCAGCCTGAGTGTGGGCAGGCCGGCGGCCACCTCGCCCAGCGTCTTGACGCCCAGCGCTTCGAGGCCGGCGAAACGGGTGGCCAGGGTCGCGCCGATCAGCGCGAGCAAGGCGGCGGGCAGCCTGGGAGCATGTCTTGCGGTCAGCCTGAGCAGGGCGAAGGTCGCAAGGGCGAGCAGCAAGGTCGGCAGGTTGGCATGCCCGAGCCCGCGCGTTAGTTCAGAGACGCGGTGCAGGGCATCGTGCGCGCTAAGCTCGATGCCGATGAGGCAGCCGCCTTGCCCGAGCAGGATGTTCAGCGCGACGCCGTTGAGGAAACCCAGCAGGATGGGGCGGGACAGGAAGTCGGCCAGCGCGCCCAGGTGCAGGCGGCTCGCGCCGATCAGGAGTAGGCCCGCGAACAGCGAGAGCAGCGCCGAGAGTGCGAGGCGGGTGTCGGCGTCGACCGCACCGAGCGTGGCGAGGGTGCCGGCGACCATCGCGCAGGTCGCCGCGTCCGGGCCGACCACCAACTGGCGCGAGGTGCCGAACAGCGCGTACGCGATGAGCGGCAGCAGCGACGCGTACAGACCCAGTGCCGGCGAGAAGCCGGCCAGTTGCGCGTAGGCGACGCCGACCGGTATCGCGACCGCGGCCACCGCGCTGCCGGCCCGCACGTCGGCGGCCAGGTCGGCGCGCCGGTATGCGAGGAGGGCGGCGGCGCCCGGCATCAGGCGGCGCAGCAGGTTCGGGGTGGATGGGTGCGGGCTGGGCATGGGTTGGGCAGGAGTCGGTGCAGACTCCAACTATACGCCTGGTAATATCTTTGTCATGCCAAGAGGCGCGCGCCGTCTTGCTGCGGATTTGGCGGCTTTGCTACCATGCGTGTTTCGAGCACAACAGCGCACGCTTCTTCCAGAGGACACTATGAGCGATCTTATCCAGCACGTCAGCGACGAATCCTTCGAGCAGGAGGTCCTGAAAGCCCAGGGCCCGGTACTGGTCGACTACTGGGCAGAATGGTGCGGCCCGTGCAAGATGATCGCTCCCATCCTCGACGACGTCGCCGGCGAATACGCCGGCCGCCTGAAGGTGGTCAAGCTCAATATCGACCAGAACGAGCAGACCCCGCCCAAGTTCGGCATCCGCGGCATCCCGACCCTGATGCTGTTCAAGGACGGCAACGTGGTCGCGACCAAGGTGGGCGCCCTGGCCAAGGGCCAGTTGACCGCGTTCATTGACAGCCACATCTGATCGCGTCTATCCTTCCCTGAGTTTTCAAGCACGGGTGGCGTTTCCGCCGCCCGTCCTCCTGTTTCATTCCTCACTCGTAGACTTCAGAAGCCCGTTCGCGGCTTCGTTTCGACAATGAGTCGACTTACGGCTGCCATGCATCTATCCGACCTCAAACACCTTCATGTCACCCAGCTGGTTGAAATGGCGATCGCCAATGAAATTGACGGCGCCAACCGGCTGCGCAAGCAGGACCTGATCTTCGCCCTGCTGAAAAACCAGGCCAAACGCGGCGAAAGCATTTACGGCGACGGTACCCTCGAAGTGCTGCCGGACGGCTTCGGCTTCCTGCGCAGCCCCGACACCTCGTACCTGGCCGGTCCCGACGACATCTACGTCAGCCCCAGCCAGATCCGCCGCTTCAACCTGCACACCGGGGACAGCATCGAGGGCGAGATCCGCACGCCGAAGGACGGCGAGCGCTACTTCGCGCTGGTGAAGGTCGACCGCGTCAACGGCGAGCCGCCGGAGAACTCCAAGCACAAGATCCTGTTCGAGAACCTGACGCCGCTGTTCCCGACCGAACAGTTCAAGCTCGAACGCGATATCCGCGCCGAAGAGAACATCACCGGCCGCATCATCGACCTGGTCGCGCCGATCGGCAAAGGCCAGCGCGCGCTGTTGGTCGCGCCGCCGAAGTCGGGCAAGACGGTGATGCTGCAGCACCTCGCGCACGCGATCACCGCCAACCACCCCGAAGCGGTGCTGATCGTGCTGCTGATCGACGAGCGTCCGGAAGAAGTGACCGAGATGCAGCGCTCGGTGAAGGGCGAAGTGGTCAGCTCGACCTTCGACGAGCCGGCGACCCGTCACGTGCAGGTCGCCGATATGGTGATCGAGAAGGCCAAGCGTCTGGTCGAGCACAAGAAGGACGTGGTGATCCTGCTGGATTCGATCACGCGTCTGGCGCGTGCGTACAACACCGTGATCCCGTCCTCGGGCAAGGTGCTGACCGGCGGTGTCGACGCCAACGCGCTGCAGCGTCCGAAGCGCTTCTTCGGTGCCGCGCGCAACGTCGAAGAGGGCGGCAGCCTGACCATCATCGGCACCGCGCTGGTCGACACCGGCAGCCGCATGGACGACGTGATCTACGAGGAATTCAAGGGTACCGGCAACTGCGAGATCCACCTGGACCGCAAGATGGCCGAGAAGCGCATCTTCCCGGCGATCAACATCAACCGCTCGGGCACCCGCCGCGAAGAGTTGCTGATCCCGCCGGAACAGTTGCAGCGCATCTGGGTGCTCAGGAAGCTGCTCTACCCGATGGACGACATCGAGGCGATGGAGTTCCTGCAGGACAAGGTGCGTGCGACCAAGTCGAACCAGCAGTTCTTCGACTCGATGCGTCGCTAAAACGCCCCACAAGAAAAGGGAGGCCAGCGGCCTCCCTTTTTTTATTGGCCGGCCCGCTCAGGCCAGCTTGATCAGCGTGCTCTTGAGCTCGGTGTACTTCTCCAGCGCGTGCAGCGACTTGTCGCGCCCGTTGCCCGACTGCTTGAAGCCGCCGAACGGGAAGTTCATGTCGCCGCCCTCGTCGTAGCAGTTCACCCACACCGTGCCCGCGCGCAGGCGGCGCGACACCTGGTGCGCGGTGGTGAGGTTGGACGTCCACACCGCGGCGGCGAGGCCGTACTCGCTGTCGTTGGCGATGGCGACCGCCTCGTCGACGGTGTCAAAGGTGATGATGGACAACACCGGCCCGAAGATCTCCTCGCGGCAGATGGAAAGGTCGGCGCGCGGGCAGTCGAACGCGGTCGGCTCGATGAAGAGGCCGGTGTCGGTGTGCGCGGCCTTGCCGCCGGTCACCAGTTGTGCGCCCTCGGCCAAGCCCTTCTCGATGTAGCCGAGCACTTTGTCGTACTGGATGCGGTCGACGATCGCGCCCATCGAGGTGTCCGGGTCGAGCGGGTTGCCCGGCTGCCAGCCCTGGGCGGCTTCGCGGAACGCGGCGAGGAACGCGTCCTTCACTTCACGCTGCACCAGTACGCGCGAGCCGGCGGTGCACATCTCGCCCATGTTGTAGAAGATCGCGGCGGCGGCGGTGCGCGCGGCCTTCCTGATGTCCGGGCAGTCTGCGAGGACGATGTTGGGCGACTTGCCGCCCAGCTCCAGCCACACGCGCTTGAGGTTGGATTCGGCGGCGTAGCCGGCGATCAGCTTGCCGACCCCGGTCGAGCCGGTGAACGCGATGCAGTCGATGTCCATGTGCTGTGCAAGCATGCGGCCGACGTCGCCGGCGCCGGGCAGCACCTGGAAGATGCCGGCGGGGATGCCGGCTTCGCGGGCGAGCGCGCCCAGCCGGATCGCGGTCAGCGGCGACTTCTCGGACGGCTTGACGATCACCGCGTTGCCGGCGGCCAGCGCCGGGCCGAATTTCCAGCTCGCCATCAGGATGGGGAAGTTCCACGGCACCACCGCGGCGACCACGCCGACCGCCTCGCGGGTGACGAGGCCGACCAGCTTGGGGTCGACCGGCGCGACTTCGCCGCCGATCTTGTCGATCGCCTCGGCGAACCATTCGACGCAGTACGCGGCACCGGCGACGTCGACGCTCTGGGTGTCCGAGATCGGCTTGCCGGCGTCCAGCGTTTCCAGCAGCGACAATTCGTCCGCGTGTTCGCGGATCAGCGCGGCGAAACGCTTGAGGATGCGGCCGCGCGCAAGCGGGGCGAGGCCCGACCATTCACCCGACTCGAACGCCTGTCGCGCGCACGCAACAGCGGTGTCGACTTCGGGCTGTCCGCACCAGGAAATCCGGGCGAGTTCCTGTCCGTTGGCCGGGTTGACGCAGGGGAAGGTCCTGCCGTCGGCGCTGGCGGTGTACTCGCCCTTGATGAAGGCGCGGCCTTCGATGGCCAGCTGTGCGGCCATCTCTTGCCATGCTTGCAGGGTGCGGCTCATGGTGTGCTCCTTTTGGCGGCCGCTCGTGGCGGCCTGTTGTGTCGTTCAGAATGTCGGTGGCGAGCTTGCGCTGACGATCTCGCAGGGCGCGTCGCCCAGGTTGCGGAAACGGTGGGGCAGGCGGCTGTCGAAGTAGTAGGCGTCGCCGGGGCCGAGGGTGCGCACTTCGCTGCCGACGGTCAGCTCGACTTCTCCGCTGATCACGACGCCGCCCTCCTGGCCCTCGTGCTCGAGCATGTCAGGCCCGGTGTCGGCGCCCGGCAGGTAACGCTCCTTGAGGATCGCCAAGTCGCGCCGCTCGTGCGCGGTGCCCACCAGCAACAGTTCGATTTCTTCGTTGCCGAGGTTGGGCAGCTCGCCTGCCTGGTAGAACACCGTCGGTTGCTTGGGTTCGGCGTCGAAGGTGAAGAAATCGGCCAGCGTCATCGGCAGCCCTTCGAGGACCTTTTTCAGCGAACTGATCGACGGGCTGACGCGGTTCTGCTCGATCAGCGAGATCGTCCCGTTGGTCACCCCGGCCCGTTTGGCCAGTTCGCGCTGCGAGAGGTTCATGTTCTCGCGCACCATCCTCAGTCTTGCCCCGATATCCATGCTTAGTTCTGCCTCCTGTGGCTAATGTTAATAATATTAGACGAGGGTAAGTCAACCGGAATGTGCTTCCGGTGGGCGCTGTTGCAATGCAAAACGCATTCACGTTGCAAATTGGCTATTTTGCAGCCAGTATCTGCTCAGCGGTTGTCGGACAGCTTGGTGATTTTTTTAAACGAGCCAGGCCGGGTCGACCCGTAATTATGACAGGAGGCAGAGATGTTGATCGGTGTTCCGAAAGAGATCAAGGTTCACGAGTACCGCGTCGGCCTGACGCCGTCCGGCGTGCGCGAGCTGGTCGCGGCCGGCCACTCGGTGCTGGTGCAGTCGCAGGCGGGCCTCGGGGTCGGTTTTACCGACGAGCACTACCTGCAGGCGGGGGCCAGCATCGCGGCGAACGCGGCCGAGGTGTTCGAGCGCGCGCAGATGATCTGCAAGGTCAAGGAGCCACAGCCGGTCGAATGCCGGATGTTGCGGCCGGGCCAGGTCCTGTTCACCTATCTGCATCTTGCCCCGGACCCGGACCAGACCCGGCTGCTGGTCGACTCGGGCGCGATTGCGATCGCCTACGAGACGGTCACCGACGACAAGGGCGGCCTGCCGTTGCTCGCGCCGATGTCCGAGGTGGCCGGCCGCATGGCGATCCAGGCCGGCGCGCACGCGCTGGAGAAGGCGCAGGGCGGGCGCGGCGTGCTGCTGGGCGGCGTGCCTGGCGTTTCGCCTGCGCGCGTGGTCGTGCTCGGCGGCGGCGTGGTCGGCCTGAACGCTGCGCGCATGGCGATGGGGGTGGGCGCCGACGTGACCATTCTCGACAAGTCGCTGCCGCGCCTGAAGGAAATCGACATGCTGTTCGAGGGCCGCATCAAGACCCTGATGTCGAACACCGCCAATATCGAGGAGATGGTGCGGGACGCCGACATGGTGATCGGCGCCGTGCTGATCCCGGGTGCGGCCGCGCCCAAGCTGGTCACCCGCAAGATGCTGGGCCGCATGAAGCCCGGCGCGGTGCTGGTCGACGTCGCGATCGACCAGGGCGGCTGTTTCGAGACCAGCCGTCCGACTACCCATCAGGAACCGACCTACGTGGTCGACGGCATCGTCCACTACTGCGTCGCCAACATGCCCGGCGGCGTCGCGCGCACCTCGACCATGGCGCTGACCAACGCGACGCTGCCGTTTGCGCTGGAGCTGGCCAACAAGGGCTGGGCACGCGCCTTGCTTGAGAATCCGCACCTGATGAACGGCCTGAACGTCTGCGCGGGCAAGGTCACCTACGCGGCGGTCGCCAGCGCCCTGGGCTACCCGTACGCCGACCCGGTCGCGACGGTGAAGGCCGCCGCATAAGCGTCGCCACATCCACTTTGAGGACACCATGCAGCAAAAACCCCTGATCGGCATCCCCTGCGACGTCAAGCAGATCGGCCACTTCCCGTTCCACGCCGTCGGCGACAAGTACGTCGCCGCCGCGGCGGGCGCGGCCGGCGGCGTGCCGCTGTTGTTGCCGTCGCTCGGGGACGCCGAACTGATCGCCGCGTCGCTGGAACTGGTCGATGGCGTGCTGTTGCCGGGCTCGCCGTCCAACATCGAACCGCACCACTACCGGGCGGGCCCGAGCCGCGAGGGCACCCTGCACGACGTGCGCCGCGACGCGACCACGCTGCCGCTCGCGCGCCTCGCGATCGAGCGGGGCGTGCCGCTGTTGGGCATCTGCCGCGGCTTCCAGGAGATCAACGTGGTGATGGGCGGCACCCTGCATCAGCATGTGCAGGAGGAGCCGGGCATGCTCGACCACCGCGAGCCCGACACCGACGACCTGGACCTGATGTACGGCGAAGCGCACGACATCCGCCTGTTGCCGGGCAGCTGGATCGCCGGCTGGGCGGGGGGCGAGCGCGCCCGCGTCAACTCGATCCACCAGCAGGGCATCCGCACGCTGGGCGAGGGGCTCATCGCCGAGGCCGTCGCCGACGACGGCCTGATCGAGGCATACCGGGTCGAGGCCGCGCGGGCCTTTGCCTACGCGGTGCAGTGGCACCCGGAGTGGAAATACTGGGAGAACCCGCTCTCCTGCAAGATTTTTGAGGCTTTCGGCGAGGCTTGCCGACAGCGCCGTCAGCGACGCAAGGAATAAGTCGCGACTCGGCTCCTGGCCGGAGGATAACCGGCAAAACCAAGGAAACCATCATGCATCAAGAGAACCTGGACTGGCTGCGCGAGCACCGGATCACCGAAATGGAGTGCATCGTTCCGGACATGACCGGCGTTGCACGCGGCAAGATCGTCCCCAAGGACAAGTTCATCAGCGAGACGGAAATGCGCCTGCCCGAGGCGGTGCTGATCCAGACGGTGACCGGCGACTGGCCCGACGACAGCCTGCTTGACCTGACCGATCCGGACATGGTGCTGCGGCCCGACCCGAGCACGCTGCGCCGCGTGCCGTGGGCGAGCGATCCGACGGCCCAGTTGATCTACGACTGCTTCCGCGCCGACGGCCGGCCTGTTGAAGTCGCCCCGCGCAACGTGCTCAAGCGCGTGCTGTCGCTCTACGAGGCAGAGGGCTGGGCACCGGTGGTCGCGCCGGAGATGGAGTTCTACCTGATGTCGCCGAACCCGGACCCGGACATCCCGCTGGCGCCGCCGATCGGCCGTACCGGCCGCGCCGAGTTTGGCCGCCGCTCGTACGCGATCGACGCGGTCAACGAGTTCGACCCGCTGTTCGAGGACATCTACGACTACTGCCACGCGCAGAACCTCGAAGTCGACACGCTGATCCACGAGGTCGGCACCGCGCAGATGGAGATCAACTTCCTGCACGGCGACGCGCTGTCGCTGGCCGACCAGGTCTTCCTGTTCAAGCGCACCGTGCGCGAGGCGGCGTTCCGCCACAATATGTACGCGACCTTCATGGCCAAGCCGATGGAGAACGAGCCGGGTAGCGCGATGCATATCCACCAGAGCCTGGCCGACCGCGAGACTGGCAAGAACCTGTTCAGCCGACCGGATGGCGAGCCGTCCGAGCTGTTCTTCAACTTCATCGGCGGCCTGCAGCACTACCTGCCGGAAGTGATGCCGCTCTTTGCGCCGTACGTGAACTCCTTCCGCCGCCTGAGCCGCTATACGGCCGCGCCGACCAACGTAGAGTGGGGCTACGACAACCGCACCGTCGGCCTGCGCGTGCCGCATTCGAGCCCGGCCGGGCGCCGGGTGGAAAACCGGGTGCCGGGGGTCGACGTCAACCCGTATATCGCGATGGCCGCGACGCTGGCCTGCGGCTACCTCGGCATCAAGGAAGGCCTGAAGCCGCGCGACCCGTGCCAGATCGACGCGTACACCTTGCCCTACCAGTTCCCGCACTCGACAGAAGAGTCGCTGCAGCGCCTTTCCCGCTGCGAGGCGATCGCCGAGGTGCTGGGCAAGCAGTTCCTCAAGATGTACGTGGCGGTGAAGGAGAAGGAATTCTCCGAATACTTCCGCGTGATCAGCCCGTGGGAGCGCAAGTTCCTGCTGTTGCACGTGTAAGCCGGCCGGCCTGTCGCTTGGGGGCGGCAGGCGCCTGAACGACAAGATGGAGAGACCATGAAGCAGAATACCGAAGCCTGGCGCGCGCTCGACGCCGCGCATCACCTGCATCCGTTTTCCGACACCAAGGGCCTGAACGCGCAGGGCGCGCGGGTGATCACCCGCGCCGAAGGCATCTACCTGTGGGATTCCGAGGGCAACCAGATCATCGACGGCATGGCCGGTCTGTGGTGCGTGAACATCGGCTACGGACGCAAGGACCTCGCCGAGGTGGCCAAGCGGCAGATGGAAGAGCTCGCCTACTACAACACCTTCTTCAAGACGACCAACCCGCAAGTGGCCGAACTCTCGAAGCTGCTCGCCGAGGTGGCGCCGGACGGCTTCGAGCACGTGTTCTACACCAACTCGGGTTCCGAGTCGGTCGACACCATGATCCGCATGGTCCGACACTACTGGTCGTCGGTCGGCAAGCCCGAGAAGAAGGTGCTGATCGGCCGCTGGAACGGCTACCACGGCTCGACCATCGGCGGCGCGTCGATGGGCGGCATGACCTATATGCACGAACAGGGTGACCTGCCGATCCCGGGCATCGTCCACGTCGAGCAGCCGTGGTACTACAAGCACGGCAAGGATATGACGCCGGAAGAGTTCGGCCTTGCCGCCGCGCGCTGGATCGAGGACAAGATCCTCGAAGTCGGTGCCGACAAGGTCGCCGCTTTCGTCGGCGAGCCGATCCAGGGTGCCGGCGGCGTGATCATCCCGCCTGCGACCTACTGGCCGGAAGTCGAGCGCATCTGCCGCAAGCATGACATCCTGATGGTGTGCGACGAGGTGATCTGCGGCTTCGGCCGTACCGGCCAGTGGTTCGGGCATGAGCTGTACGGCGTGAAGCCCGACCTCTTCACCACCGCCAAGGGCTTGTCGTCGGGCTACCTGCCGATCGGCGCGGTGTTTGTCGGCGAGCGCGTCGCCCAAGGGTTGATCGAGCACGGCGGCGACTTCAACCACGGCTTCACCTACTCGGGCCACCCGGTGTGCTGCGCGGTGGCGCGTGCCAACGTCACTGCCCTGCGTGACGAAGGCATTGTCGCGCGCGTGCGCGAAGAGACCGGTCCCTATATGCAGGCGAAGTGGCGCGAGACCTTCGGCCAGTTCGAGCATATCGACGACGTGCGCGGCGTCGGCCTGATCCAGGCGTTCACCCTGGTCAAGGACAAGCAAAAGCGCGCGCTGTTCGACAACTGGGGCACCATGGGCCTTGCCTGCCGCGACATCTTCTTCCGCGAAAACCTGATCATGCGCGCGTGCGGCGACCATATCGTCGCGGCGCCGCCGCTGGTGATCAGCAAGCCGGAAATCGACGAGATGCTCGGCCGTGCCGCGCGTTGCGTCGAGGAATTCGAACGTGTGGTGGTGCGCGGCCAGCCAGGCTGAACGCCTGGCCGAAGCCGACCTTGAAGGGGCGCGCAAGCGCCTCTTTTTTTGTGCCTGCTAGATCGTCGGGCAGGGAGTGCCCGCTATGCGGGCAATTTCCGATTGCAGGACGCGGCGTGCCCACTCGGTGCGCTCGCTGGACGGCGAGTGGGTGAAGAGCAGGCAGTTGGTCACGGCCATCCCGACATACTGGGTGATCAGCGAGAGCACGACCGGGATGAATTCGCGGTGGCTGGCGTACTCCGGGAAGTGGGCGCCGAGCAGGGCGACGAAGCGGTCCCGGTAGTGCAGCGCTTCCTCATGCAGCAGCCGGTGCAGTTCAGGCTGGGTGCGCGCGGCGACCGCCAGCTCGATGGCGACCAGGTGGCAACGGCCGGCTGCAGTGCTTTCGGCCAGTTGCCACAAGCGGTGCGCGGCGTCGGCCTGTCCCCGGCTCGCGTGCAGCGAAGCGTCGCAGTGCTCGAGGATGCGTTCGAGCGCGCGGGAAAAGGCGCTGTGCAGCACTTCGTTCTTGGTTTCGAAGTGCCTGAACAGCGCGCCCTGGGTGAGTCCGGTGCCCTCGCAGATCTGCTGGGTGGTCGTCCCCTTGTGGCCATGGCGGTAGACGCTGTTGAGTGCGGCGTCGACAAGCTTGTCGCGGGTGATTTGTGAGCGGGCGTGCTGCAATCTGTATCTGTCCTAAAAGAGGTCAAATCAATAATCAGGATAAATTATTCAATTTATAGATGTAGCCCGGTGTGTTTGCCAGTCGATTTGCCGGAAGGTGGCGCACGTCGTGCTAGTGCCTGCTACCAACGCATTGCCGCCCGATGAGGGTTGTGGCGGCCGGCGTGGCAATAAACTGTCCGCGCTGCCGGTAAACTGCATTGGAATGCCATAAAAATCGAATGTTCGCCCATTCCGGAGTTGTCTGTCCGGCTGTGCTGCGAGCTGTTCGCGATAGCGTTTGGTATTGCCTGAGGTGCCCGTTAGCATGATGAACACACTCAGTAGTGAGTTATGTTATCGGGAGGTCAGGATATGGTGTTTCGTGCAGATTGGGTAATGTTGGAGGGCGCCGATCACCCAGAGGCGGAAGCCGAGGCGGTGGCCGATGAGCCGGACGGCCTGCCGCTGGCGGAGGCGGGCGAAGACTGGCGCAGCGGGGCGGCTGACCTCGCGCAGGTCTATCTGAACTAGGTCGGCCGCAAGCCGCTGCTCACGCAGGCGGAGGAGCAGCATCTGGCTCGCTTGGCGAGAGATGGCGACGACGATGCACGCCGGCAGATGATAGAGCGCAACCTCAGGCTGGTCGTCTCGGTCGTCAAGCGCTACCAGGGGCGCGGGGTCGACTTCCTGGACCTGATCGAGGAAGGCAACCTCGGCTTGATGCACGCACTGGAGAAATTTGATCCCGACCTGGGCTACCGCTTTTCGACCTACGCGGTGTGGTGGATCCGCCAGAACGTCGAGCGCGCCTTGCTCAACCAGTCGCGTACCGTGCGCCTGCCGGTGCACGTGGGCAAGCAGCTCGCGCGGCTGTTGCGTGCCGCGCGCGAGCACGAGCGCTGCCATGCCCGCGAAGCCAGCGTACCCGAGCTTGCGCGTGCACTGTCGCTGGACGAGGCGGAGGTGGCCGGCTTGCTGGCCCTGCAAAAAGGTTGCGTATCGTTCGAGACGGCGATCGCGGGCCAGTCCGAGCTGACCCTGACCGACGTGCTGCCCGATCCGCACGCACGCGGGCCGGAAGGCCTCCTCGGCGCGAGGCAGCTCGACGAAGGGATGGGGCGCTGGCTGTCGGCACTCTCTCCCAGGCACCGCGCGATCATCGAGTTGCGCTACGGGCTGGGCGACGAGGCGCCGCTGACCCTCGAGGCGGTCGGCGCGCGGCTGGGCATCAGCCGCGAGCGGGTCCGCCAGTCGCAGATCGAGGCGCTGGAAGCCTTGCGCCGCCAGTTGCGGCGCGAGGGTATGGACGCCAGCCTGCTTCTCTGAAACCGCCGCTCACCGTCAGGCGGGCTGCGCTTGGGCTTGCAGACCTGCCTGTAATATACTAGCGGCGCTTTTACGGCCGCAGGTGTCGCCACGCGCGTGACGCCAGAGCCCCGCCACAGGGGACATTGCAGGCCGGATTTTCATTTTGGGGGTCTGCATGTTCATTCCAATCGGCTACGTGGTCATCTTCGCGGCGTGTCTGGGCGGCTTCGCGCTGGCGGGGGGGCACCTGGCGTCGTTGTTCCAGCCGGTGGAGCTCCTGATCATCGGCGGTGCGGCCGTCGGTGCCTTCATCGCCGCCAACGGCGGTGCGCCGCTGAAGGCGACCGGCAAGGCGTTGCCCAAGGTATTCAAGGCGTCGCCGTACAGCAAGGCGTTCTACATGGACCTGTTCGCGCTGCTTTACGAAGTGCTCGCCAAGGTGCGCAAGGAAGGCCTGATGTCGGTCGAGGCCGACGTCGACGCGCCCGAGTCCAGCCCGCTGTTTTCCAAATACCCGGCCATCCTGGCCGACCACCATGTGGTCGAATTCATCACCGACTACCTGCGCCTAATGGTCGGCGGCAGCCTCAACGCCTTCGAGATCGAGAACCTGATGGACGTCGAGCTGGAGACGCACCACCACGAGGGCGAGGTGCCGGTCAACGCGGTGAAGAGCCTGGCCGACAGCTTGCCGGCCTTCGGTATCGTCGCCTGCGTGATGGGCGTGGTGCACACCATGGAGTCGGTCGGCCTGCCGCCGGCGGAACTGGGCAAGCTGATCGGCGCCGCGCTGGTCGGTACCTTCCTCGGCATCCTGCTAGCCTACGGCTTCGTCGCGCCGGTGGCCACCGCGCTCGAGCACAAGCTTTCCGACCAGACCCGCGTGCTGCAGACGGTCAAGGTCACGCTTCTGGCCAGCCTCAACGGTTACGCGCCGCAAGTCGCGGTCGAGTTCGGTCGCAAGGCGCTGGCCGGCCATGACCGCCCGTCGTTCCGCGAGCTCGAAGAGCACGTCAAGCAGGCCAAGGCCAAGTAAGGAGCGCCGACGATGGCAGACGAGTCGCAGCGCCCCATTATCGTCAAGCGGGTCAAGAAGGGTGGCCACGGCCACCACGGCGGCGCCTGGAAGATCGCCTACGCCGACTTCGTGACCGCGATGATGGCGTTTTTCCTGTTGATGTGGCTGTTGGGTTCGGTTTCGCAGGGAACCTTGCAGGGCATCTCCGAGTACTTCAAGACACCGCTGAAGGTCGCCTTGTCGGGCGGGCAGGGCGCGGGTGACGCGACCGCAGTCATCAAGGGTGGCGGCACCGACCTCACGCGCCAGGCAGGCCAGGTCAAGCGTTCCAACCGCTCGCCCGAGGATGTCGCGGCCGAGAAGAAACGGCTGAAGGCGCTGCACGACAAGATCAGCGCGGACTTGCGCACCAGCAACGTGCTGAAGTTCTACAAGGACCAGCTCAGGCTGGAGATGACGCCGGACGGGCTGAAGATCCAGCTGCTCGACGAGAAGAACCGGCCGATGTTCGCCTCGGGTAGCGCAGCCTTGCTGCCGCACACCCGCGAGATCCTGCGCGAGCTGGGCTACGAGCTGAATGCAGTGCCCAATCTCCTGAGCGTGTCCGGCCACACCGACGCCGCACCGTTTTCGGGCGGGCAGCAAGGCTACAGCAACTGGGAATTGTCGGCCGACCGTGCCAACGCCGCGCGCCGCGAGCTGATCCTGGGGTCGATGGACCCGTCCAAGATCCTGCGCGTGGTCGGCCTGGCCAGCGCCAACCCCCTGAACCGGCAGAATCACTTCAGCCCCGAAAACCGTCGCATCGAGATCGTGATCCTCAACCGGGACGCGGTCGACCGCATCCGCTCGGACGGCGCGAGCGCCGAGACCGCCGTGCCCGAGGCCATGCCTGCGCCGGCAGGTGAGGGCATGCAGGCGGGCGGCGCAGGCTAAGCGGCCATGCTGCGCGCGGCGCTCGCCGTCTTGCTCGCCTCGCTCGCGGCGTGGGCACTCTTTGCGCCGTTGGCCGAGCCCGGGCGCTGGGCGCTCGCGCAGGCGGTTTTCTGCCTGGTGATCGGGCGCATGCTGTCGCTTCGCGGCGTGCGCCTGATCGCGCTTGTCCTGTTCGCGCCCGCGCTGCTGCTGGCGCAGCAGTGGTCGCTGCCGCCCTGGGTCTGGGCGCTCGCGGCGCTACTGACCTTCGCGATCGCGCGCAATGCGCCGACGCAGCGCGTACCGCTCTACCGCTCCTCGGACGAGGTGAGCCGGGTGCTGTCGCACTGGTTGCCGCAAGGCGCGCGGCTGTGTGATTTGGGTTGCGCCGACGCGCGCATGCTCTTTTCGCTCGCGCATCTGCGCCCCGACCTTGTGCTCACCGGCGTGGAGAACGCGCCCCTGCCGTGGCTGGCGGCCCGCACCCGCTGGTGCCTGGCGGGTCGGCCGGCGAACGTGAAGATCGTCTTCGGCGACTTGCGCCGCCTGCCGTTGACGGGCTTTGACGTGCTGTACGCCTTCCTGTCGCCCGCGCCGATGCCCGAGTTGTGGCAACGTTTCCGGCGCGAGGCGGACGCGGGGGCCTGGCTCGTCAGTAATACCTTTGCCGTGCCGGCGGTGCCTGTCGAGCGCAGGCTGCCGCTGGGCGGCCCCTTGCAGACCGAACTTCTTCTTTGGCGTCGACCCCATGCAACTTGAACAGTGGCTCGCCGGCCTCGTGCCCCGTCGTCTTCCCGTGCTGCCCAGCAGCCGGCGTGCGCTGGGCCGCCTGCTCGTCGAGGGCGACGCGCTCTCGTTCGAGGCGCTGGCCAACCTCACCCTGTCCGACCCGCTGATGCTGTTCGACCTGATGCGGCTTTGCGGGTCGGTCTCGCGTCTCGAGGCCTCCGGCAAGTTGCCGGCGGTCGAGCAGATGCTGATGCTGCTCGGGGTCGATACCGTGCGCAGCCGTTTTGCGGCGCTGGACACACTGAGCGTCTCGCCTGGCCAGCTGGACGCCGACGTCGCCGAAGAGGTGCGCGCGATGCTGGGGCGTGGCCGCATCGCGGCGCAGATCGTCAAGGGCTGGCTCGCGCTCGCCGGCGAGCCGCGGGTCGAGGACTGCTTCATCGCCGCCGAGCTCTACAACCTGCCGGCGTGCGTCTACCTGCTCGACTGCAACACCCTGACCGGCAAGCCGCCTTTGCAGGCGGCGGCAGACGCTTTCGGCACTGACTATCCGTTGCTGTTGTCCGCCTTTGTCCGCACGCTGGGCCTGCCCGCGGCGCTAGGCGCCTTGCTGGGGCCGGGCTCGCCCAACCGCCAGCGCGGCTTGCTCAAGCTGGCGGTCGCGACTGCAGAAGGAGTCGACCAGGGCGTCTGGCGCGCGCCGTGGCTCGCTGGCGTCGAGGCGGCAGCGTCGCTCTGCGGTGCGTCGCTGGACGATGCGCTCGAAGTCGTGCAGCGCGCCGTGTTGCAGGTGGCCAGAAGCGGCACCGCGCCGGAGTACGGCTTTGCCGCGCGCCGCCTGCTCGCGCTCGAGGGATCGGTGCCGCTGCCGTTGCCGCGCGTGCACGCGGCTGCGGCCATCGATAAGGCGCGCCCGGACGCGGCAATCCGCGAGGCGCTGCGCCACCTCGCCAACGACCTGGGTTTCTCGCGCGTGCTTTACTACCGGGTGGACCCGGCCGCTGCATGCCTGCGCCTGCGCTTCCAGGTCGGCGTGCGCGAGGGCGAACCGCTGGCCAGGCTTGCGCCCGAACTGGGCGAGGGGTGCCTGCTCTCGACCCTGATGTCGCGTGCGCAGTGTCTGTTCACGCCCGCGCATGCACTGGAGCAGCTTGCCAGCCGTTACGGCGACGCGCTGCTCACGGCGCTGGGGCCGGGGGACAAGGTCTTCCTGTCCTTGTGGGCGCAAGGCGTACCGCTGGGGCTGTTCGTCGCCGATAACGGAGCTGGCGGCCGGGCGATCGATCCGGCGACTTTCAACCAATTCAAGGCACTGGCAGCCGGGCTGCCGGGGCGGACACCCGCATGAGCAAACTGATCACCTCCCCGAACAATGACGCTATCAAGGCGCTGGCCAGGCTTTCCGACAGCGCGCGCGCGCGACGCAAGGCGGACCTGATGGTTCTCGAGGGCATCCACCTGATCGCGGCCGCCTGCGACGCCGGCGTGCTGCCGCACACGCTGTATGTGAACGAAGACGCGCACGCGCACCCGGAGGTGACGGCCTTGCTCGCGTCGCTGGCCGGGCGCTGCGAGGTGCTGCTCCTCGCGCGGGGCGTGCTCGGAAGGTTCAGCGCGCTCGCCTCGGCGCCCGAGCTGATCGCGCTCGCCGCGCGGCCGAAGCCGCAGGCGGCTGGCGCGAGCTGCGTGCTGCTGGAGGACGTACAGGACCCGGGCAATGTCGGCACCATCCTGCGCTCGGCGGCCGCGTCGGGCGTGCGCGACGTCTACCTGTCGCAAGGTTGTGTAGACGTCTACTCGCCCAAGGTGTTGCGTGCCGGCATGGGCGCGCACTTCGCGCTGGCGCTGCACGAGGGGGCGGACCTTGCCGCCTTGCTGGACGTCTTCCCCGGCCGGCGCCTGGTCACCCATCTTGCCGGCGCGCATTCGCTGTACGCGGAAGACCTGAGCGGGCAGGTCGCGCTGGTGTTCGGCAACGAGGGCGCCGGCGTGTCGGACGCGCTTGTCGCGCGCGCCGACGCGCGCATCCTGATCCCGATGCCCGGCCACGCCGAGTCGCTGAACGTCGCGATGGCGGCGACCGTCTGCCTGTTCGAACGGGTCAGGCAGCGTCTTGCCTTGCAAATCGGATGATGGTCTGCTTCTTCTGATCTAGATTGACTGGAGGCGGGCGGCTTGCCCGCGTTCTTCCAGCGGAGGGTCAGATGTCCGGAAAATTCGAAATCAGCGCGTCGAGCAACGGCAAGTTCCTGTTCAACCTGAAGGCCCGCAACGGGCAGGTGATCCTCACCAGCCAGCTGTTCGATTCGCTGCACCACGCTGTCGAGGCGGCGCAGGCCTTGCAGCAGGACAACAAGCTCGCCGACCGCATCCACCGCAAGGTGTCCACTGCCGGCGAGCCCTATTTCAGCATCCACGGTGACGGCGACAAGGTGATCGCGCGCAGCCAGATGTATTCGTCGAACACTGCGATGGAAAAGGGCATCGACTCAGTGCTCGAGCACGCGCCGCAGGCGCTGCTGGTCGACACCACGGCAGAGTAGGCGCTAGGCATAGCGCTGCTCGAACGCGCCAACCGGCTGCGGGCGGCCAAGCAGGTAACCTTGCAGGGTGTCGCAGCCGCGCGCGCACAGGTAGTCGCGCTGCGCGTCCCTCTCCACTCCCTCGGCGACCAGCGTGAGCCCCATCGCCTTGCCCAGCGCGATCACGGTGTCGACGATCGCGCAGTCGTCCGCGTTGCCGGGCAGCGCGCGCATGAATTCTTGGGCGATCTTCAGCTCGTGCAGCGGCAGTTTCTTCAGGTAGGCAAGCGAAGAGTAGCCGGTGCCGAAGTCGTCCAGCGAGAAGCGCACGCCGTGGCGGCAGAGCGCCTGCATCTTGGCAAGCGTCTCGTCGAAGCTCCCCAGCAGCACCGTTTCGGTCAATTCGAGCTTGAGGCGCCCGGGAGGCGCGCCGTGCGCGGCGAGGATGGACTTTACCTGTTCGACGAAATCCGGCTGCGCGAACTGGGCGGCGCTGACGTTGACCGCCAGCGTCACCCCACTGAGTGCCGGTATGTCCTGCCAGCGCGCGAGCAGCGCGCAGGCTTCTGCGAGCACGAAGCGGCCGATCGGCAGGATCTGCCCGCTCGCTTCGGCCGCCGGGATGAAGGTTGACGGCGGGTGCCGCATGCCGTTCGCGTCGCGCCAGCGCAGCAGCGCTTCGGCGCCGGTCAGCGTGCCTGTCGGGGTGTGTTGCGGCTGCAGTTCTAGGAAGAATTCCCGCGCCGAGAGCGCCGTGTCCAGGTCTGCGACGAGCTGGGTGCGGCGCGCCATCTTTTCGTGCAGTTCGGGCTCGAACAGCGCATGTCGTCCGCGGCCCTCCGCCTTGGCCTGGTAGAGCGCGAGGTCGGCCTGCATCAGTACCGTCTCCACGCTCTCGGCGAGGCCGGAGAAGACGGTCACGCCGGCGCTAGCCTGGGCGCGGATCGGGTCATTGCCGCCAGGGGCTGAGTCCGACAGCCGTGCCAGCAGGCGCCTGGCGCAGCGTCCGGCCTGCGCGCGGGCAAGCGCGGTTGAGGCGGGCAGGCCGCCTAGCAGGACGACGAACTCGTCTCCGCCCAGACGGGCGATCAGGTCGCTGTCGCGTGCGGCGTCGCACAGCCGGTGCGCGACGTCCTGCAGCAGCCGGTCGCCCGCCGCGTGACCCAACGTGTCGTTGGTTTCCTTGAAGTGGTCGAGGTCGAGGTAGATCAGCGCGCCTTGCTCGCCTTCCCGTGCGCAGTGCGCGAGGACGCGCGCGAGGGTTTCCTGGAAGCGGCGGCGGTTGGCAAGGCCGGTCAGCGGGTCGGTATACGCGAGGCGGGTGATCTCGGCCTCGTCCTCGCGCCGGCGGCTGATGTCGAGCAGCGCGCCGACCATGCGCAGCGGCCGGCCGTCCGCGTCGCGCTCGACGACGTCGCCGCGGTCGCATACCCACAAGGTCTTGCCGTCAGGGCGCTGCATGCGGTATTCGACCAGGTAGCGCTCGGTGCCCGCCAGGCAACGCTCGAGCGCGGCAAAGACACAGGCGCGGTCGTCCGGATGGATCGCGTCGCTGTAGACCTGCATCGGGTGTTCGAGGTAGGACGCATCCAGTCCGAGCAACTCGCACCACTTGCGGTTGTGCCTGACCATACCTTGCCTGATGTCCCAGTCCCACACCCCCTCGTCTATGGTCGCGAGCGCGTAATCGAGCCGCTGGTGCGCGGCCTCGGCCGCCTCGCGCGCGTCGACCAGGTCGCTGATGTCGGTCGCGACCACTAGCAGGTGGCGTCGGCCGTCAGGCCCTTCGAACGGCGTCTTGACCGAGCGGAAGTGGCGGACCTTGCCGCTCTTCAGATCGGTCGCGGTCTCGATCACCGTTTGTTGTTCCCCGCTCTTGAGGATCTCTTCGTGGCTCTTCCGGTAGGACTCGACCTGCGCGGCGTTCGGGTTGAAATCCTCGTCGCGCTTCCCGATCAGTGATTCGGCTGTGGTGTCGTACAGCGTGGCCAACTTGTTGTTGACGACCTCGAAGCGACCCTGTTCATCTTTGATGAATGCGACGTTTGGGCTGTGAGGTAATGCCTTAAGCATCAATGAATGGGTAAAGGAGTCATCGGGCCGGGCGGGGGAGCCGGAGACGGGGAGAGAGCGGTGAGACATTGAGGTGAAGCAAGACTATTGATTTGACAATCAATATACACTAATTCGCTAATTATATGTATTTATTGACGAATATCTCGGGCGTGAGTGTAGCGTTGCCACAAACAGTTCGCGTGCGGCGTGCCGTTTCGGACCTGGCAGCATGAATTGCACATATCATATAAAAACCCTGTTAAGCATGGGAGCAACTCCTGATGCGTATTGCGCTCGTGTCAGACATTCACGGCAACCTCTTTGCACTGGAAGCCGTCGCCGCCGACATCCGCCGCCGGGGCGCCGACGCCGTCTACGCGCTGGGCGATTTGCTGTCCGGCCCGCTTGCGGCACGGGACACCGCACACTGGCTGATGGCGAGCGGCTGGCCGTGCCTGGCCGGCAACCACGAGCGCCAGCTCTTGAGTGCCGACCCGGCCGTGCGCGAGGCGTCCGACCGCTCGGCACTCGCCGAGCTGGACGCGGTGTCGCTCGCCTGGCTCTCGACCCTGCCGCCGACGTTGCGCCCATTCCCCGACATTCTGCTCTGCCACGGCACGCCGCTCAGCGACTGCGATTACCTGCTGGAGACGGTCGATGGCGGCGGGATCCGCCTGGCGCACGGCGACGAAATCACCGTGCGGCTCGCCGGCGAGACGGCGTCGCTTGTCGCGTGCGGGCACAGCCATTTGCCGCGCGCGCTGGAAGAGGCGGGCGTCACCCTGGTCAACCCCGGCAGCGTCGGCCTGCCGGCGTACGCGGATACGACGCCCATGTACCACCGCGTCGAGAACGGCTCGCCCGACGCCCGCTACGCGCTGATCGAGCGGCTGGACGGCCGCTGGCACGTCGACCTCGTCTCGGTGCCGTACGACTGGCGGCCGATGGCGGCGCTGGCCGCGCGCAACGGCCGTGCCGAATGGGCGCGTGCGCTCGAGAGCGGGCGCGTGTGAGGGCGCCTGGCTGGGCGTACTGGCCGCTCGCACCGCTGCTGGCCTGGCAGGGCAAGCAGGTGCGCCAGCGCACGCCGAAGCTGGCCGAACCGGATGGCGCGCGCGAGGGCGAAGCCGGCGAGGGCACGCCCCTGTCGCTGCTGATCGTCGGCGACTCGTCCGCCGCGGGTGTCGGCGTCGCCAGCCAGGCCGATGCGCTGTCCGGTTGCCTGGTGGCGGCGCTTGCGCCCGGGCTTCGGGTGCGCTGGCAATTGCGGGCCAAAAGCGGGCTGACCAGCGAGGAAATGCTCGCCTGGCTCGCCGTCGATCCGCCGGCGCGCTGCGAGGTTGCGGTATCCGTCCTCGGCGTCAACGACGTGATATCGCAGCAGCCACTGGCGCGGTTTGTCCAGGCGCAGCGGGCGCTGGTCGCACGGCTGCAGGGCCTCGGCGCGCGGCAGGTGCTGCTGTGCGCGTTGCCGCCGATGCAGTACTTTCCAGCCCTGCCCGCGCCGCTGGCGGGCTACCTGGGGGCACGGGCCAGGCGTTACGACGCGGCGCTCGAAGCGCTGTGCGCGCATTTGAGCGATTGCCGGCGGGTCGGCTTTACCGGCCGTCTGGGGCCGGGCTGGGTCGCGTCAGACGGTTTTCACCCGGGGGCCGAATGCTACCGGGCTTGGGGCGGAGTGCTGGCTCGGTCGATCACCGACGCGTGGCCGCAGGCACCGGACACAGGGACAAGGAGGTCGTGATGGAAACGCTGGATCAGGCGGGGCAGGCTCCGGTCGGCGAGCTGGTTCGCCACCTGCGCGCGCAGCAGGCGGCCGAACGCAAGCTGTTCGACAGCGGGCCGGTGGTGGTGCTGGTGTGGCTGCCCGAGGACGGCTGGCCGCTGGCGTACGCGTCGGCGAATGTCGAGGCGCAACTGGGCTATACCGCGCGCGAAATGCTCGTACCGGGGTTCCGCTACGCGGACCTCGTGCACCCGGACGACTTGGTGCGCGTCGGGCGCGAAGTGGGCGAGCGGGTCGCCGCCGGCCTGTCCGAGTACGAGCAGTCGTACCGCCTGCGCGGCAAGGACGGGCGCTGGCGCTGGTTCTACGATTTTTCGAGGCCCGAATGGGACCGGGACGGGCGCCTTGTGCGTATCCGCGGCTACCTGATCGACCGCACCCGCCACAAGGAAGCGGAAAACGCGCTGCAGGAGAGCGAACGCCGGCTGCGCCTTGCACAGGCGGCGAGTGGCGCCGGCATCTGGGAGTGGCAGTTTGCCGGCGACCGCGTGCTGTGGGACGCGCGGTGCTGGCAGATGCTCGGCTACGAAGACCAGGCGTTCGCGATGGACTACTCGCGCTGGAAGACGCTAGTCCACCCGGACGACAGCCCGGCAGCGCTGGAGACGCTGCGCGAGCAGCTCGCGCGCGCGCAGGCCTTCGTGATCGAGCTGCGCCTCAGGCGTGCCGACGGCGCGTGGCAGTGGACCGAGGTACGCGGCAAGGCGGTCGAGGCGGGGCCGGATGGCCGGATGCGGCGGGTGCTGGGCACCCATATCGACATCTCGGCGCGCAAGGCGAGCGAAGAGAAGATCGAGCGGATGGCTTTCTACGACACGCTGACCGGCTTGCCGAACCGGCGCTTGCTGCTCGACCGCATCGGGCAGGCGATCGCCGCCGCGCGCCGCGCGGGCAGCCAGGGTGCGCTGGTTTTCGTCGACCTCGACCGCTTCAAGCAGCTGAACGACACCCTGGGTCACGAGATGGGCGACGCGATGCTGGTCGAGGTTGCGCGGCGCCTGCAAGGGGCGGTGCGCGCAAGCGATACCGTCGCGCGGCTGGGCGGCGACGAGTTCGTCGTGATGCTGACTGGCCTCTCCGGCCAGGCGCGGGCAGCCGCGCTGCAGGCCGAAACCGTGGTGCAGGGCATGCTCGCAGAGCTTGGGCAGCCGGTACAGCTTGGCGGGCACCAGCGCTACACCGGGGCAAGTTTCGGTGTCGCGCTGTTCGACGGCACGCTGGCCGACGCCGACACCCTGATCCGCCGGGCCGACATGGCGATGTACCACGCCAAGCGGGCCGGCCGGCATACGCTGCGCTTTTTCGACGAGGCGATGCAGGAGGCGTTCAGCGCGCGCGTGCAAGGCGGGCAGTCCCTGCGCCGGGCGCTGGCCGAGGGCGGCGTCAAGCTGCATTTCGAGCGTCAGTATGGCCGTGCCCGCCAGGTGGTGGGCGCCGAGGCGCTGCTGCGCTGGCCGCGGCGAGACGGCCGCGTGCTGCGCGCCCGTGAAGTGCTCGCGCTCGCCGCCGAGGCCGGGCTGTCGGTCCAGCTTGGCCGTTACCTGCTCGACGCCGCGTGCGCGGCGCTCGCGCGCTGGCGCAGCGACGGCGAGCACGGCCATTGGCATCTCGCGCTCAACGTCGACGCCGTCCAGCTCTACCACCCGGATTTCCCGCGTGAACTGGCGCTGTCGCTCGAGCGGTACGCGCTAGCGCCCGAGCGGCTGACGCTGGAAGTGCCGGAGGCGGCGCTGGCCGGCCGCGAGGAGGAGGCGCAGGGGCGCCTTGCGGCGCTTGCCGGGGTCGGCGTGCGCCTGTCGCTCGACAATTTCAGCCTGGCCTTCGCGACGATCGCGCAACTGGGCAGCCTGCCGCTGTCCGAACTCAAGGTCGATTGCCGCCAGCTGTGGGCGTTGCAGGGCGAGGCGGGCGCCCGTGCGCTTGCAAGCGCGGTGCTCGCCTTGTGCGCGACGCTTGGCGTGGTCGTGGTGGCCCGTAACGTCGACACCGCAGCCCAATACGCCTTGTGCGAGGAACTGGGTTTTCACGCCTGCCAGGGGCACTACTTCGGGGACGCCGAAGCCCTGTGACCTGTGGCTGAGCGGGCCAGGGCGCGGGCCGCGCGCGCGAGCGGCAGGCTTGCGAGCGCGCCGGAGAGTGCGATAAGCAGCATGGACGGCGGCGGCCAGGCGAAGCCGAACGCGCCGGAGAGTGGCGCAAAGCCCAATAGCGGCAGCGGCGCGACGGCGCCGCACACCATCACCCAGCGCGCGGCCTTGGGCAGGGCGGCGAGTCCCTGTTCGCGCAGCGCGCCGATCAGCAGCACGCTGGCGATTAGCAGGGTCGCGAAGGCGGTGGCGCGTGCGGCCGGCGCCGCCAGTTGCGCGAGCGCCAGCGCGTAGACGCCGCCGGCTATCAGCGCGACCGCCAGCCCCGCGGCCAGCGCGGCGACGATGTCGGCGCCACCGGGCCGCGCGTGCCGCGCAGGCGGCGCATCCAGCGGGTCGGCGCGGCCCTGGTCGGCCTCGAACGCGACCGAGCACGCCGGGTCGATCAGGATCTCGAGCACGGCGATGCACAGCGGGGTGAGCAGCGGCGGCAGCCCGAGCAGCACCGCCGCGAGCGAGAGCACGACGATGGGCACATGCACGGCGAAGGTGTAGAGCAGCGCGGCGGCAAGGTTGGCGTTCATGCGCCGTGCCTGCGACAGGGCGCCGACGATGGCCGTGAAGCTGTCGTCCGACAGCGTCATCGCCGCCGCCTCGCGCGCGACGTCGGTGCCGCGCGCACCCATCGCCAGCCCGACGTCGGCCGCCTTGAGCGCCGGCGCGTCGTTCACCCCGTCGCCGGTCATCGCGACCACATGCCCGGCGCCTTGCAAGGCGCGCACGATGGCCAGCTTGGCCAGCGGGCTGACTCGCGCGAACACGCTGCAACGCGCGAGCACCCGGGCGCGCCCGGCCTCGTCAAGCGCGCCGAACTGGCTGCCGGTGATCACTTCGGCCCCGGCGATGCCCGCCTCGCGGGCGATCGCGCGCGCGGTCTCCGGGTGGTCGCCGCTGATCATCACCACGCGCACGCCGGCGCGCGCGCACTCGGCCACCGCCGCGGGCACGCCCGCCTTCAGCCGGTCGGCGAGGCCCGCCAGCCCCAGCCACTCGAAGTCGAAGTCGTGCTGGATCGCGGGCGGCGTGTCGTCCGTCCAGCGCGCGCGGGCGACCCCCAGCACGCGCAGGCCGTCCGCGGCCATCGCGCGGGCGGCTTGGGCGACCCGCTGCCTGTGCGCCGCATCCAGGTGGCAGAGTTCGGCGACCGCCTCGGGCGCGCCCTTGGCGGCGATCTCGCGCCCGGCGCCGCCGTCCTGCCAGCCGTGGCTCATCGCCGGCAGTTCGGGGCTTAGCGCATATTCCCAGTTCAGCTGCCAGCCAGGGTGCAGGTGTTCGCTGCCCGCCAGCTGCGCGTTCGCGTAGCGGTGGAACGCGCGCTCCATCGGGTCGAGCGGCGTCTGTTCGCTGGCGAGCACCGCGTATTCGAGCACGCGATGGAAGGGCTCGGGCAGCGGTGCGTCCCCCGCGGTGTCGAAGGTTTCGCCACCGGCCCACAGCCGGGCAAGCTGCATGCGGTTCTCGGTCAGCGTGCCGGTCTTGTCGACGCACAGCACGTCGACCTGCCCCAGCGTCGACAGCGCGGGCAGCCTGCGCACCAGCACCCCGTGCGCGGCGAGGCGGCGCGCGCCCAGAGCGAGGAACACGGTGAGGATCACCGGAAACTCCTGCGGCAACACGCCCATCGCCAGCGTGATGCCGGCGAGCACGGCCTGCTGCCAGCGCTCCCCCCCCAGCCAGACCAGCAGCGCGAGCAGCCCGCTCAACGCGCCACCGGCGACGGCGAGCGTGCGCGTCATCTTCCCTAGCTGGCGGGTCAGCGGCGACGCGGCCGCTTCCAGCGTGCCAAGCGACGCGCCGATGCCGCCCAGCGCGGTGTGGCGGCCGGTCCCGCGGACGGTGGCGTGCGCCTGGCCGCCGACCATCAGCGTGCCGGCCATGACCTCGTCCCCGGCCGCCTTGGCCACCGGCACCGACTCGCCGGTCAGCAAGGACTCGTCGAGTGCGCACTCGTGCGCGTCGGTGAGGCACGCGTCGGCCGGCACCCGCATCCCTTCGGCAAGCTCGATCACGTCGCCCACCACCAGGCTGCGCGAGGGGACGCGCAGCCACTGTCCGTCGCGCAGCACGGTTGCCGGCGGGGCGGCGAGTTCGCGCAGCGCATCGAGCGCGCGTTCGGTACGCGCCGCCTGCAGCACCGTCACCACGATGATGACCGCGATGAAGCCCAGCAGCGCCAGCGCCTCGCGCGGCTCGCCCATGCTCAGGTAGACGCCGCCTGCCGCCATCAGCAGCAGGAACATCGGCTCGCGCACGACGTCGGCGCCGATCTGCACCAGCCCCCGCGGCGCCTGGCCGGGCAGGGTGTTCTCGCCGTCGCGCGCGAGGCGCTCGCGCGCTTGCAGGCTCGTCAGTCCGTTGGTGGGCATCGCTTGCGTTCCTGGTGCCGGCCGCCGCGCGCGTGATCGCGGTGGGCAGCCATCCTTAATGACTTTAGAATATACGGGAGGATCGGTGGGCGACAGAGGGGACAGGATGCGGTTTCAGGGCAGGCTCAGGAACTGGAAGGACGCGCAGGGCTACGGCTTCGTAGCGCCCGAGGACGGAGGCGAACAGGCCTTCGTGCATATCAAGGCGTTCCGCCCGGGCGGGCGCCGCCCGCAGGAGGGCGACGTGATCATGTACCGCACCGAGCAGGACGCGCAGGGGCGCTTGCAGGCGATCGATATTGCCTACCCGGCGGCGCCGCGCAGCGCCAGGGTGGCGCGCACGCTGCCCCTGCCGTGGTGGCTGGGCGTGCTGTGGTGCGTGACGTTGCTGCTGCTGGCCGCGTACGAGGCCCTGCCGCGCGCCTTCTTGTGGCTGGAGGCCGGCACCAGCCTGGTCTGCTACCTGCTCTACTACTTCGACAAGGCGGCGTCGCAGAGGAACCGCTGGCGCACGCCCGAGCGCACCCTGCAGCTGTGGGCGCTGGCCGGCGGCTGGCCGGGCGCCTTGCTCGCGCAGCGCCAGTTCCGCCACAAGACGGTCAAGCAGGAATTCCAGGGGGTGTTCAAGGCGGCCGTGCTCTGTAACGTGCTCGGCGTGCTCTACTTGCTGACCCCGTCCGGGCAGGCGCTGCTCGCCGGCGCCTGAAGGCTTAATGCGGCCCACCCGCCTGCAGCGCCGTGCTGACGCTGCCCTCGAGCGCGGCTGCGCGCGCGCTGTCGAGCATCCCGATGCGCAGGCGGCGGAACAGCACGTCCTCGGCCGTGCGCGCGGCCTCGCAAGCCAGCGCGTGGCGCGCGAAGCGCACCAGCGCCTCGTCCGCCTGCGGGTCGCTTGCGAGCAAGGCTGACTCCAGCGCTTCGGTGTCCCAACCTGCCTCGTCCAGCAGCGGCAGCGTCGCCGTCACGCATTCGCGCACGGGCAGCAGGCCGCGCGCGCAGGCGAGGCTGACCGCGTCCTCGGCCATCTTGCGGTAGGTCGTCCACTTGCCGCCGGTGACGGTGATCATATTGCCGAATTCGTGCACCAGCGCGTGCTCGCGCGACAGCCGCGCGGTGCCACCCACCGTGTCTTGCGGGCAGTAGAGCGGGCGCAGCCCGGCGAAGGATGCGCGGATGTCGGCGTGGCCAAGCGGCTGGGCCAGGTAGGCCGACGCCGTCTCGAGCAGCCAGCCGGTTTCGGCGGCGCTCGGTACAGGCGCCCAGTCGGGGGCGCCTGCCTCGACATCGGTGGTGCCGAGCAGCACCCGGCCGTGCCAGGGCAGCGCGAACAGCACGCGCCCGTCCGGCGTTTTCGGGATCAGCATGCCCGAAGATAGCGGCAGCACGGCGGGGTCGAGCAGCAGGTGCGAGCCGCGCGAGAAGCGCAGCAGCGCCGGGGCGTCGGGGTCGGCCAGGCGCCGCACCCGATCAGCCCACACGCCGGCGGCGTTGAAGACGACCCTGGCCGAGACGGTGTAGCTGTGGCCGGTTTCCGTGTCGCTGACGGTCAGCCGGTTCACGCCTGTGTTGTCCCGCGCAAGGCTCACGAGGCGCATGTAGTTCAGCGGCAGCGCGCCAAGCGCGTGCGCGCTGCGCATCAGGCTGATGGCGAGGCGGGCGTCGTCGAACTGGCCATCCCAGTACGCGACGCCACCGCGCAGCCCGCGGCTTAGTAGGCCGGGCAGCCTTTGCAGCGTTGCTTCGCGGCTCAGCCACCCGGTGTCGCCCAAGGCAGCCTCGCCGGCGAGCGCGTCGTAGAGGCCGAGGCCGATGCGCAGCCGCGTACGTTCGAAGCAGCCGTAGCAGGGGACGACGATCTGCAGGCGGCGGGCAAGGCGCGGCGCGTTCTTCAGCAGCAGCGCGCGCTCGTACAGGGCCTCGCGTACCAGCGCCACGCGGCCTTGCTGCAGGTAGCGCACGCCGCCGTGGACGAGTTTGGTGCTGCGGCTGGAGGTGCCGGCGGCGAAGTCCTGCGCGTCGACCAGCAGCGTCGAGTAGCCGCGGCTCGCCGCGTCCAGCGCGATGCCCAGCCCCGTCGCGCCGCCGCCGATCACGGCGACGTCCCAGGCCTGTTGCTTGGCCAGCCGCTCAAGCAGGCGGGCGCGTAGAAGCGGCGCGGCGCTCGGTTGCTGTATGGTGTCCCCCTTGTGCGTGGCGGGTCGCTGTTTTTCTTGTGAAGTGCGGCCCTGATTGCAGCTTAGGCGGAGGAGATGCTGGCGGCGCGGACGCTCAGCCGCCGGCGCGCTTGACCGTCCAGCCCTCGGCGGCGAGGCGTGGCAGCAGCTTGTCGAGGTGGCCGCCCTGGATCTCGATCACGCCGTCCTTGAGCGTGCCGCCGGCGCCGCACGCGGTGCGCAGGGCCTTGGCGAACGCGGCAAGCTCGGTGCCGGTCAGCGGCACGCCGCTGATCACCGCGACCTCCTTGCCGCGGCGCACTTCGCGGCGCACGCGCACCACGCCGTCGCCCTTGGGCTTGCTTTCCCGGCAGCGGCAGCCGGTCAGCGGCTGGCGGCAGGCGGGGCACATGTCGCCGTGTTCGGTCGAGTAGACGAGGCCGCCCAGTCCCTTGTTCTGCATGTTGCTTGTCCTTGCCGGCCGGGAGCGTCAGAGGGCGGCGCAGGGCTCGGGCAGGCCGGCGACGTCCATGTCGGCGGCGAACAGGTCGCCCGAGCGCGGCCACGCGGCGAGTTCGGCCGCGCTGCGCTTCTCGCGCGACGTGGTGATGTAGAGGGTCTTCAGGTCCGCGCCGCCGAAGGCGACCATGGTCGGCCAGCGCGCGGGCACGTCCAGCCGGCCGACGGTGCGGCCTGTCGCCGCGTCCAGCCCCAGCACGCACGCGCCGTCGAACAGCGCGACCCAGTAGGTGCCGGCCGAGTCGAAGGCGGCGCCATCCGGCCTGCCTTCGCCCGCCGCGAAGCGGCGCACCAACGATCGGGCGCCGCAGATCTCGCCGTGCGCATCCAGCGGGTAGCGCCAGATGGCCGGGCCGCGGGTGTCGGCGTGCATCAGCCACTGCCCGTCGGGGCTGAACGCGAGCCCGTTGGAGACGGTCACCTCTCCCGCGACCACATCGCTGTGCCCGTCCGGGCGCACCCGCACGAGCTTGCCGTTTGCCGCGTCGCGCGGCTCCCAGAGGGTGCCGGCCCAGAAGTTGCCGTGCGCGTCGGCACGCCCGTCGTTGAAGCGCGAGCACGCCGGGTCGGTCGGGTTGGGCGCGAGCATCTTTTCCAGCACGCCGTCGGCGTCGGTGAGGTACACGCCGTCGCGCAGCGCGACGACAAAGCCGCCGTTTTGCCTCAGCGCGAAGCAGCCGATCTGCTGTGGCAGCGGATAGCGGCGCAGCGCGCCCTTGGCGTCCAGCCGGAACAGGGTTTGCCCTGTGATGTCTACCCAGTAGAGCGCCTGTTCACGCACGCTCCAGCGCGGGCATTCGCCAAGCTTGGCCGCGTTTTCGAGCACCGTGCGCAGGTTTCTCATGCGTGGGCGCCTGCCATCGCCTGCGCGATCGCCGCCACGCGCGCGCGCTCGACTTCGGCGGGGATGGCGCGCTTGTCGGTGCAGCCCTCTGCGATGGCACCGGCGTCGACCCCGCGTGCGGCGGTGAGCAGCCGGGCAAGGTAGGCGGCCTGCGGGTAGGGTGTGTCCTCGAAGCCCAGCCTGCCGCGCGCGTCGGCCACGCAGGCGTCAAGGAAACGCGTAAAGCGCTCGGGGCGACGCAGCGCGTCGGTGTCGCGGAACAGGCGCAGCACGGTGTCGGCGCGCATCTCGCGCGCGATATGCACCTTGGTGTGGTAGAGGCAGGTGACGCGCGCGAGGTCACGGCATTCGGCCGGCACCCGCAGCCGCTCGCACAGCGCCATCAGCGGCTTCTCGCCGCGCGCCTCGTGGCCGATATGGCGCGGCAGGATGTCGGCGGGTGTCAGCGCCTTGCCCAGGTCGTGGGTCAGGCAGGCGAAGCGCGCGTCCAGCGGCAGGCTCATGCGCGCGGCGGTGTCGAGCACCATTCGCGTGTGCAGCAGGGTGTCGACCTCCGGGTGGTAGTCGGCGCGCTGCGGCACGCCTACGAGGGCGGCGACTTCGGGCAGCACGCGCGCAAGCGCGCCGCATTCGGCGAGCACGTCGAGCATGCGCGAGGGATGGTCTTCCATCAGCCCCTTGGCCAGTTCCGCCCACACCCGCTCGGGCACCAGCGCGTCGACTTCGCCGTTGTCCACCATCGTCCGCATCAGCGTCATGGTCGCGGGCGCGACGGCAAAGCCGAAGCGCGCGGCGAAGCGCGCGACGCGCAGGATGCGCACCGGGTCCTCTGCGAAGGCGGGGCTGACATGGCGCAGCACGCCGGCGGCGAGGTCGGCCTGGCCGCCGTAAGGGTCGGTCAGCTCGCCGTTATCGTCCTCGGCGATCGCGTTGATGGTCAGGTCGCGACGAGCCAGGTCTTCTTCCAGCGTGACCTCGGGCGAGGCGTGGAACACGAAACCGTGGTAGCCGGCGCCCGTCTTGCGCTCGGTGCGCGCGAGCGCGTATTCCTCGTGGGTCTTGGGGTGCAGGAACACCGGGAAGTCGCGACCGACCGGGCGGAAGCCCAGGTCCACCAACTGGTCGGCGCTGGCGCCGACCACCACCCAGTCGCGGTCCTTCACCGGCAGGCCCAGCAGGCGGTCGCGCACGGCGCCGCCGACGGTATAGCATTTCATCTTGATGTCTTAACTGGCTCGGTAGCGGTTGAGGCGCGCCGCGTGGCTGTCCTTGCCCAGATAGCCGGGCACCACCGCCTCCAGCGCGCTGGGCGTGAAGCCCAGCAGGTCGGCGGGGAAGGGCGCGAGGCTGACGTTGTCGACCTGCAAGGAGCGCACATTGTCGCGGCTGATCAGCGTGGGGCCCGGCAGGCACTCCATCACCGACGCCTGCAGCATGGCCAGGGCGGCCGGCAGCGGGATCACCGTGCGCGGGTGGCCGGTGACCTCGCCCACGTAGCGCACCAGTTCGGCCAGCGTATAGCTGTTCGGCCCGGCCAGTTCCAGCACCTCGCCGACGGTCGCGGGGCGCTCAAGGCAGGCGGCGATGGCGCGTGCGACGTCCTCGACCCACACCGGTGCGAAGCGGGTGGCGGCGCCGGAGAGCGGCAGCAGCGGCAGGTGCCGGCACAGGCTGGCGAACAGGTTGAGGAAGCTGTCGCCGCGCCCGAACACCACCGACGGGCGCAGGATGGTCCAGGAAAGGCCGCTCTGTTCGACGACGCGCTCGCCCAGCGCCTTGGTCTGCTGGTAGTCGGAAGGCGCGTGCGCGTCCGACCCCAGCGCGCTGACGTGGACCAGTCGGCGCACGCCGGCCGCGCGCATCGCGCGGGTGAGGGTCTCGGGCAGCGTGACATGCGCGCGCTCGAAGTCGCGGCGGCGCCCGTGCAGGATGCCGACGAGGTTGACCACCGCGTCGTGCCCGGCGAGCAGGCGCGTGAGCGAACCCTCGTCGTAGACGTCGGCCGCCACCACGCTTACACCGGGCAGCACCGACAGCGCCGGGTGGCTGTCCGGGCGGCGGCTCACGACGGTGAGCAGCGCACCCTGTCGGGTCAGGTACTCGGCGACGGTGCTGCCGATAAAGCCGGTGCCGCCGATCAGCGCGATGCGGGGTGCATCCATGTCCGTCTCCTTGTCAGTGTTTCGGCCTATTTGGCCGCGATGGTACCCATGCGGGCGCTCAGCGAGGTCTCGCCTTCACCCGACTGTGCCGCGTACTCGACGGCGTTCGCCATCACCTTCTGCACATAGTCGCGCGTCTCGGTGAACGGGATGGTCTCGGCGTAGATCGCGCCTTCCAGCGGGCGGCTGTCGCGCCAGGCGCGCGCGCGCCCCGGGCCTGCGTTGTAGCCGGCGGTCGCCAGCACCGGGTGGCCGGTGGTGTCGAGCACGTGGCGCAAGTACCAGGTGCCCAAGTGGATGTTGGTGTCGACGTCGTTCACGTCGAAGCTGTCCATGCCGACCTTGGCGGCGACCCAGCGTGCGGTGGCCGGCATCAGCTGCATCAGCCCCTGCGCACCGACGCCGGAGCGCGCGACGGTGACGAAGCGGCTCTCCTGGCGCATCAGCCCGTATATCCACGCCGGGTCGACTTCGAGCTGCGCGGCGTAGCGGCGCGTCGCGTCGCGGTACGGGGTCAGGAAACGCAGGCCGAAGTTGTGCTGGTTCCTGGTGCGCTCGGCGCTGTAGATCGCCATGTCGTAGTAGCCGCGCGCGCGGCCATACTCGGCGGCGGCGATGAGTGCCTTGTCGTCCTTGCCGCGCATCGCCCAGCGCCACTCGCGCCGGCCTTCTTCCAGCAGTGCCGGCTCGCCTTTCTCGCGCGCGTAGTCGAACAGCAGGCTCGCGCGGCGGACCGCCGGCTCGGCGCCGGCGCGCGCGATATCGGCGTCGCTGGCGGACAGCGGCGAGGGCGGCGCCGAGACGCTGCTACCCAGTGTCTCGCGCGCGAGGATGCCGTAGTAGTTGTGCTCGGACGAGAGCTGCGCGAGGCGGGCCTGCCCTTGTGCGCGCTGTCCCTGTGCAAGCTCGGCGCGAGCGCGCCAGTAGCGCCACGCGCCCTTGGCGGCAAGCTTGGCCGGCATCTTCGAGGTGACGGCGAGTACGGTGTTCCAGTCTTCGGCGCGCAAGGCCGCACGCGCCCACCACTCCCACTGCTCGGGGGTCAGCTCGGACGGCAGCGCGCGCGAAAACCAGACAAGCGCGTTGCCCGCGTCCTGCTTGCGGGCGGCCAACAGCGCAAGCTGCCCCCAGCCGAACGCCGACTGCTCGGCGGTGAGCGAGGGCGCCAGACGGGTGAGCTCGGCAGCGGCGCCGGTAAGGTCGCTCTTGCCCTGGCGGACAACGGCGATCACCGCGGCCTCGTTGCTGCCCGGCGTGAAGAATTCTTCGGAGAGACCTGCGGCGGAGGCGAGTCCCCGGGCGACGGTCACGTAATTGATGGCGACCAGCGAGCGCACGCGCGAGCGAACCTCGTCGGCCGACAGCGTGCCTTGCCGCGCCGCCTCGTTAAGTAAAGCGTTGCAGCCGTCCGGCAGTTTCAGGTTGTCGAGCAGGTCGGCGTCGGGTTGGGCCTTCTGGCCGGCCTTCAATTCGGCGAGCGTCGCGTAGCACGCGGTCTCGGTGTCGCGCTCGTCCGCGGGGACCCGGCGGATCTCGCGCGCGAAGGCCGTCCAGTCGTTGTCCTTGCCCAGGCGTTTGAGCCATTCGCCGGTCAGCCTTTCGGTCAGCGTCGACGCGGGCTCGGCCGCAAGGAAGGCGCGCGCCGGCGCGTCGTCGCCGTTTTCCAGCGCGAGCAGCGCCTGCCAGTAGCGCGGGTAGGCGGCGAGGGTGTCGGAGCGGGTCGCCTCGACGGTGCGCGCAAGCGTCGCGGCGTCCTTCTGGCGCCACGCGGCACGTGCGGCGACCAGTTCGTCACCGGTGTCCGCCGCGGCGTAGGGGGTCAGGCCCGCGACCAGGGTCGCGAGCAGCAAAGTCTTTTTCATCGTATTGGGCGTCATTTTCGCCAGAACGCGGGCGTAAACAGGATCAGCAGGGTAAAGAGCTCGAGGCGGCCCAGTAGCATGGCCAGCGCGCACACCCAGGTCTGGAAGTCGGTCAGCCCCGCGTAGTTGGCGGCGGGGCCGACCTGGCCCAGGCCCGGGCCCGTGTTGTTGATGCACGAGATCACCGCGCTGAACGAAGTCATGAAGTCCAGCCCCGAGGCGATCATCACGAAGGTCAGCACGATGATGCTCATCACGTACACGAAGATGAAGCCGAGCACCGAGAACGCGACGCTGTTCGGCAGCGCGCGGCCGTTGACCTTCAGGGGGAGGACAGCGCGCGGGTGCAGAAGTTGCGTCGTCTCGCGCTGCGCCTGCCGGAACAGGATCAGCGTGCGGATCATCTTGATGCCGCCGCCGACCGAGCCGGAGCTCGCGGTAAAGCACGACAGGAACATCATCCATAGTGGCACGAAGATCGGCCACTGCGCGTAGTCGGCGCTGGCAAAGCCCGAGTCGGTCGCGATCGAGATCACGTTGAAGCTGACATGGCGCAGCGCGGCGCCGAAGGTGTAGATCTCGCGCCACCACAGGAAGGCCGACAGCATCAGGATGGAGCCGAAGATCACCGCCAACACCGCCACCGCCTCGGAGTCGGCGCGGTAGGGCCTGAGCGACTTCTGGCGCAGCGCGTAGAAGTGCGTCGCGTAGTTGAGGCCGGAGATCAGCGTGAAGCCGGCGATGATCATCTCGATCGACAGCGAGTCGAAGTGGCCGACGCTGGCGTCCTTGGTCGAGAAGCCGCCCAGCGCGACGGTGGAGAGGCCGTGGCACAGCGCGTCGAACCAGTCCATGCCGGCGGCCTTCAGCGCGAGGATGCACAGCAGGGTGAACACGCAATAGAGCAGCCACAGGCTCTTGGCGGCCTGCGCGATGCGCGGCGCGAGCTTGGCGTCCTTCATCGGGCCGGGCATCTCGGCCTTGTAGATCTGCATGCCCCCGACGCCGAACATCGGCAGGATGGCGACCGCCAGCACGATGATCCCCATGCCGCCCAGCCACTGCATGAAGTGGCGCCAGAAGTTGATCGCCGGCGGCAGGGAGTCCAGCGAGGAGAGCACGGTCGCGCCGTTGGTGGTCAGCGCCGAGATCGACTCGAAGAAGGCGTCGGTGAACGAGAGTTCGGGGTCGTGCAGCATGAACGGCATCGCCGAGGTCGCAGCCAGCCCCACCCACAGCGTCACCACCAGGATGAAGCCGTCGCGTGGCTTGAGTTCGGCCTCGTAGCGTCGGGTTGCCGCCCACATGAAGAGGCCGATGGCGAGGCCGGCGACCGCCGCCAGCAGGAAGTTCTCCAGCGTCTGGTCGCGGTAGACGACCGAGACGACGGCGGGCACGGCGAACATGCACGAAAAGAGCATGATCAGCTTGGACATGATGTGCGCGACCGGCAACAGCTTGCCGAGCGCGCCGACGCTCGCGCGGTGGGCGACGGTGTGCATCAGAAGAACCCCAGCTTGACCTGGACCAGCTGCTCGATCTCGCGCACCTGGTGGCGGCGCGACACGAAGATGATCAGGTGGTCGCCGTCGGCGAGTACCTCGTCGTGGTGCGCCATGCGCACCTCGTCGCCGCGCACCAGCGCACAGATGCGGCAGCCTTGAGGCATCTCGATCTCGTCGATGCGCCGGCCGACCAGGCGCGAGGTCTTGACGTCGCCGTGGATCACCACCTCCATCGCCTCGGCGCTGCCGCCGCGCAAGGGGTGGACCGCCTCGACGTCGCCGCGGCGCAGGTGGGCGAGGATGGAGCCGATGGTCGAGAGGTGCGGCGAGACGGCGATGTCGATGCGGTGGCCCTCGAGCAGGCCGACGTAGCTGGACCGGTTGACCAGCGCGATCACGCGGCGCGCGCCCATGCGCTTGGCCAGCAGCGCCGACATCACGTTGTCCTCGTCGTCGTTGGTCAACGCGCAGAACATGTCCATCTCGTCGATGTTCTCGGCTTCCAAGAGTTCCTCGTCGGTGGCCTCGCCCTGCAGCACCAGCGTGCGCTCGAGCGACTCGCCCAGGCGACGGCAGCGCTCGAGTCCGTGGTCGATGATCTTCACCTCGTAGCCCGCCTGCTCGAGCAGCCGCGCCAGGCGAAAGCCGATATTGCCGCCGCCGGCGATCATCACGCGGCGGATCGGCGGGTCGTCCTTGCGCAGCTCGGAGAGCACGTCGCGCACCGCGTCGGGCTGGGCGAGGAAGAACACCTCGTCGTCGCACTGGATCTCGGTCTCGCCGGTGGGCAGGATCAGCGCGTCCTCGCGCGCGATCGCGCAGATGCGGCAGTTGGCGTCGGGCAGGTCCTGGCGGATGCGGCGCAGCTCGCGCCCGACCAGGAGGCCGCCCCTGAGCGCCTCGGTCGCGACCAGCTGTACCTGGCCTTCGGCGAAGTCGAGCACCTGCAGCGCGCCGGGGTACTCGAACAGGCGGAACAGGTTGTGGGTGACGATCTGCTCGGGGCAGATCGCGTAGTCGACCATGAACTCCTCGAGCAGGCCCTCGCCGCCGTACTCGACGTAGTCGCTGGCGCGGATGCGCGCGATCTTGGTCGGGATGTTGAAGCGGCTGCCGGCGATCTTGCAGGCGGCGAGGTTGGTCTCGTCGTTGCGGGTGAGCGCGAGCAGCATGTCGCAGTCGGCGGCGCCGGCGCGCGCGAGCACCGACGGGTGCGCGGCGTTGCCGACCACGGTCTGGATGTCCAGCCTGTCCTGCAGCTTCTTGAGCAAGGCGGCGTCGAGGTCGACCACCACGATGTCGTTGTCGTCGGAGACCAGGTTTTCGGCGACGCGCGCACCGACCTGGCCGCCGCCGAGGATGATGATTTTCACGTGTATTGTCCGGCAGAAGACTTGTTCGCCGGCATTTTACCGTGACTGGCGCCTGGGTGGCGGCCCGCCGGCACCTGGCGTGCGCAGCGGTCGCTCGTTTTGGGCTGCCGGACGGCGTCAGGCGGCGGTGAACACCTTGCGCCAGCGGCCGTTGTCGAGCGCCTCGAGGCCGAGCCGCGCGTAGAGCGCGGCGTGCGCGCTGCTTGTCGCACCAAGCTGGACCTCGGGGCAGCCTTGTCGTGCCAGGCGGGTGAACAGCGCCTGCACCAGCTGGCGGGCGAGGGCGGTTTGGGTGTTGGCGGGCACGAGCGTGAGTGTGGTACCTGCTTCTTGCGCGTGTGCGCGGGCAAAGCCGACGACGGCGCCTTCGCGCACGGCGACCACCCACGGGGTGCGCGCCGCTTGCGCGGCGCGGACCTCGGCGGCCAGCAGCGCCTCGGGCAGGCCCGAGAGGGCGGCGAGCACCGGCACGTCGTCGACGTGCACGTCGCGCACCCGGCTGCGCGGCCGCTGCCCTTTGCGCGCGGCCTGCGCCTTGGGCGGTTCGAAGTCGGCGAGCCGGTGCTTGACGCACAGCGCGGCGTACGCGTCGTTCGCCGCGTATAGCACCTGACGGTCGGCAAGCTGGGTCGCGGCCCAGTTCGAGGTGCCGACCTGCTTGCTCTTGGCCAGACGCTGACCGAACAAAAGCGCGATGGCGGTCTTGGCGCCGACTTCCTGGCTGAAGCCGTAGGCGCGCAGCACCTGGCCCAAATCGACGATGCCGCGGGCCGTCACCTCGAAGCGGCGCGCGAGTTGCGCGAGGTCGCCGCGCAGGCCGAAGCCGACCTTGGCGGGGGATTCGGCCTCGATCAGCGCGAGCGCCGGTGCGAGCGTTTCCGGGCGGCAGCTCTGGAACAGCCACGCGTGCTCCCGTGTGCAAAACTGCAACAGGTGCGGGCCGGTCGACGCTTCGCCGCGGCTGAAAGTGGGTTTGGATTCGGTGTCGAAGCCGATCTCGGCTTGGGCGGCCAGCGCGCGGTAGGCGGCTTCGGCTTCGGCTTCGGTGGCCACGACGGTGACCGCCTGCCGCGCGAGCCCCTCGAACAGGGGGAGCTCGGCGATGGCGGTCTTGTCGGGCAGGGTGGTGGGCATCCGTTCGGGCATCGCGCCATTGTACGCGCAATGCGTGCGGCTTAGCGCGTACGGAAGTGCCCGATCGCGCTATTGAGTTCGCTGGCGAGGGTCGCCATCTCGCCGGTCATCCGGTTCGAATCCCCGACCGCCTGGCTGTTCTCGTGGCCCATCGCCGCGATCCGCTCGACGTTGCGCGCGGCGTCGTTGCTGGCCGTGCTCTGTTCGCGCATCGCCGCGGCGATCTGTTGCGTCTTGTCGAGCAGCTGGCTGGCGCGCCCCTGCAGGGTGGCCAGGCGCGCGCCGAGCGACTGGCTCAACTCGACGCCCTGCGCGACACGGCTGGCCGCCTCCTGCATGCTGCCGACGGCCTTGCCGGTGTCGGCCTGCACGCCGCGGATCTTGTCGCTGATCTCGCCGGTTGCCTGGCTGGTGCGCTCGGCGAGTTTCCTCACCTCGTCGGCGACCACCGCGAAGCCGCGGCCCTGCTCGCCGGCGCGTGCCGCCTCGATCGCCGCGTTCAGCGCCAGCAGGTTGGTCTGCTCGGCGATGTCGCGGATCACGCCGACGATGCTGCCGATCTCTTCCGAGCGCTGGTTGAGCTGGTCGATGATGGCTTCGGACTGGCTGATCGTCCCGGCGATCGCCTGCATCTCGCTGCTCGAGCGCCCGGCCAGGGCGAGCCCCTCGTCGGCCTCCTGGCGGCTGGTGCGCGCCTCTTCGGCCATCTGCTGGGCGTGGTCGGCGACGAGGTCGATGCTGACCGTCATCTGTTCGACCGCGGCGGCGGTCGACGAGGACGCGTCGCTTTGCTGGCGGCTGGCGTCGGCGACCCGTTGCGAGACGCCGGACAGGCTCGCCGCGGTGTCCCCCAGCCGGGCGGCGCCGGTGCGGGTTTGTTCGATGAATGCGCGCAACTGGCCAAGCAGTGCCTCCAGCGCCTCGGTGGTCCGGCTGATTTCGTCATCGCCGTGCGTGCCCACCTGCAGCGTCAGGTCGTTGTTGCGGGCGGCTTCCACAAGCTTGCCCTGCAGCGCGTTCAGCGGCCGCGTGATCGAGTGGGCGAGCAGCCAGGACAGGGCGATTCCGGCTGCGAGTGCCGCGGCGACGATGGCGAGCAGCGTCGTGATCGCGCGGTGGGTGCCCGATTCGAGCTCGCTCGACGCGGCCTTCGTCTGCGCGTTGACCGTCCCGTCGACCTTGTCCAGCGTATTGCGCGCGTCGTAGAGCGCCGGCTTGAATGGCATGATGGCGGCGTCGGCCAGGTTGGCGCTGGCGATCTCGCCGCGTTCGATCTGCCCGTACAGCGTGTTCATGCCCTGTTCGTAGCGGCCGATGCCGGCGCCGACCCGGTCGAGTTCGGTCGCGAACGGCGCCGCGGCGCTTTCGCCGCGCACCTTGGCGAGCTGTTCCTTGAAGCGGGCGATGCGCTTGTCGAGGTCCTGCTTGTTGGTCTGGATGCTCTGCTCGCTGCCAGCCGGGTTGCCGATGCTGATGAAGATGTTTTTTTCGTCCTGGCGCACCGAGCGCAGGGTGAGCTGCAACTCGGCCAGCGAGTGGCGCAGCGCGATGTCTTCGCGGAGCAGGCGTGTGGCCTCGTCGTCCAGCGTGACGAGCGAGCGCCAACCGACGGCGCCGACGAGGGCGCAGGCGGTGAGCAGCAGGGTGGCGAGCAGCGTGATCCGCCGCGAAATGGTCAGACGGTCGAACATGATTTTCCCCCGGCACTAGCCACTGGTCGTAGCCATTCGATAGAGGTGGTTATTCTATCGGGAGGGATTCGGGAGCAAGACCGCAGTTGCCCAAAATGGGTGAGGCCGCCGCGGGCGCGGCGGCCGGAAGGCTTAGTGCCAGCGCACCAGGCTATACAGCTTCTTGCCGCGCTTGATCAGCGTGTACTGGCCGAACAGGCGTTCGGCGTCGGTCACGGTCTGCTCGATCGCAGTGGCCTTCACGCCATTGACGCTGACCGCGCCGCTCTGGATGAAGGTGCGCGCCTCGCTCTTGCTCTTGGCAAGAGAGCCCGCCACCAGCACCTCGATCAGGCTGTCCTGGCCCTTGGCCACGGTCACCGTCGGCATGCCGTCCTGCGCGAGCTGCGCGAAGTCGGCCTCGGTCAGGCTGTCCAGGTTTTCGCTGAACAGCGACTGGCTGATGCGCTGCGCGGCGACGACCGCGTCCTGCCCGTGCACCAGCGCGGTCGCCTGTTCGGCGAGGATGCGCTGCGCCTCGGGCTTGCCCGCGCGCGCCTTGTCTTCGGCCTCGATCGCCTCGATCTCGGCGACCGATAGGAAGGTGAAGTAGCGCAGGAACTTGTAGACGTCGGCGTCGGCGGTGTTCAGCCAGAACTGGTAGAACGCGTACGGCGAGGTCTTCTTCGGGTCCAGCCACACCGCGCCGCCCTCGGTCTTGCCGAACTTGGTGCCGTCGCTCTTGGTGACCAAGGGCAGGGTCAGGCCGAACACCTGCTGCTGGTTCATGCGGCGGGTGAGGTCGATGCCGGCGGTGATGTTGCCCCACTGGTCGGAGCCGCCGATCTGCATGCGGCAGCCGTGCTGGCGGTTCAGTTCGACGAAGTCGTAGCCCTGCAGCAGGCTGTAGGTGAATTCGGTGAACGAGATGCCCACGTCGTCACGGTTGATGCGCTGCTGCACCGACTCCTTCTTGATCATCGCGTTGACCGAGAAGTGCTTGCCGATGTCGCGCAGGAAGTCCAGCACGTTCATCTGGCCGAACCAGTCGTGGTTGTTGGCCATGACGGCAGCGGCCTCGCCCTCGAAGCTCAGGAAGGGCTCGACCTGCTTCCTGATCTTGCCGACCCAGTCGGCGACCACGTCCGGCGTGTTGAGCTTGCGCTCGTTGGCCTTGAAGCTCGGGTCGCCGATCATGCCGGTGGCGCCGCCGACCAACGCGATCGGCTTGTGGCCGGCCATCTGGAAGCGCTTGAGCACCAGCACCGGCACCAGGTGACCGAGATGCAGGCTGTCGGCGGTCGGGTCGAAACCGCAATACAGGGTGACCTGGCCTTGCGCGAGCATGTCTTCGATGGCGGCGGCGTCGGTGACCTGTGCGATCAGGCCCCGGGCCTGCATGTCCTGGATCAGGGAGGTGGGTTGCATGGGCTCTCCAAATAGTGCAAAAAGCGGCGGGCGCCGCTGACGGAGCCCGCTTCAAAAAGATTGACAATTCTACCCGAAAGCACGCCCCGCGCCGAGGCTGGCGGCGCCATTATTCAAGTAGAATAGAAAGCATCCAATTTGTAAGGAGGACAAGATGAAGCATCAGGTCAAGGTGTGGGACGCGCCGACCCGCCTGTTCCACTGGACGCTGGCCGCCAGCTTCGCCTTCATGTGGTGGAGCGCCGAACAGGGTGGCGACTGGATGGCGTGGCATTTGAGGGGCGGCGTGCTGATCGCGGTGCTCTTGGTGTTCCGTCTGCTCTGGGGCGTGCTGGGCAGCCAGACCGCGCGTTTTGCCGACTTCCTGAAGGGGCCGGCGTCCATCCTGCGCTATGTGCGCGGCGAGCTGACCGAACGCGAACAGCCCGGCCACAACCCGCTAGGCGGCTGGATGGTGCTGGCCATGCTCGCCGCCCTGGCGGCGCAAGTCACAACCGGGCTCTTCTCGGCCGACGTCAACGCCTATATCTACGACGGCCCGCTGGCCGCGGCGATCAGCAGCGAGACGGCCGAGCAGATGAACAGCTATCACCGGCTGAACTTCAACCTGGTGCTCGCGCTGGTCGGCCTGCACCTGGCGGCCATCGTGTTCTACCGCGTGGTGAAACGGCAGAACCTGGTCAAGCCGATGCTCACCGGCTACAAGAGCATCGAGGGCGAGGCGCCCAGCCTCTACTTCGCGCCGGTGGTCATCGCGCTGGTGACGCTGGTGGTCGCCGCCGGCGCGGTGTACTTCGTGCTGACGCGGTTTTGACAGGTTGAGCGGGGCATGAAAAAGGGGAGGCCAAGCCTCCCCTTTTTGCGTGGCTTGCGCGGCGCTAAGGCGCCGGCTGCACGCTTACAGCGGCGGGCCGCGGAAGGCGTCGTGGCAGCTCTTGCAGCTTTGGCCGACCTGGCCGTAGCTTGCGCGGATGGCGGCGAGGTCGCCGGCCTGGGCCGCGGCGTCGAGCCGGCCGACCGCGTCGAGGAACTGCTTCTTCTCGGCGCCGAATTTGGCCGGCTGGCTCCAGATATCGGCCCTGGCGCGGCTGCCGGCCTGGCTGCCGGCGGCAAAGCGCGTGAACGGCACGGGCGCGGCGGCCTTGAGGTTGGCGGCGAGGCGGGCGAAGTCGTCCTTGCGGTAGGGCGCGCGGTCGCGCACGACGACGCCCATCGGCTCGAAACTGCGCAGGATGACCTTGAAGTCCTTGACACGGGCTTCGGCGGCGGGGTTGGCGTGGACGGTGCCGGCAACAGCGAGGGCGGCAAACAGCAGGGTCTTGTACATCGTTGGTGTCACTAGGGGAGAAAACGGGCGCCTCCCGCGGGGGAGGCGCGCTGGCCCTGAAGGGGCTTAGTCCGGCTTGCGGAAGGTGTCGTGGCAGGACTTGCAGGTCTGGCCGACCTTGCCGAAGGCAGGCTTGATCGCGGCGAGGTCGCCGGTGGCGGCCACCTTGGCAAGCTCGGCGGTCGCCGCTTCATGCTTGCTGATTTCCTGCTTCCACTCGGCGCCCTTGCTCCAGATCTCGGCCTTGGCGCCGGTCTTGCCCTTGTCGGTGCCCGGCGTGAAGTACTGCCACGGCTGCTTGGAGATCACCTCCATGTGGGCGGCCAGTTTGGCGAACTCGGCCTTGTCGTACGGGGTCTTGCCTTTGACCATGTCGCCCATGGTGCCGAAGGTCTTCTTGTAGTCCTTGAAGACGTCCTGGCGCTGGGTGATCGGGTCGGCGGCAAGCGCGCTGCCACAGGCCGCGGCGATCGCGGCAGCGAGGACGAAACGGGTCAGCTTCATGTGGACTCCTCATGATGAGTGGGTGCGAGTGCGATGAGCATATCACGTGCGGGTCCTGGCAAGGAACGCCGGACGGCCCGTGTTTGTTAAGCGCTGTTAAGCCGTTCACGCGCGGGTATCGTCCGTTTGCATGGCGCCGGCTGTCGGGGCTGATGCCGATAATCACATGATCCAGGATCCACATCAGGCAGCCCACTCAGATGACCATATCCGCAAACCCGGTACCCGGCGGCCGGAAACTGGCCGCATTCATGCTGGCGGCCAGCCTCGCCTCGACGATAGGCGGCCTGCCGTTCAACGCGCTGCCGGTGCTGCTGGGTAGCCTGGCCGATTCGTTCGCGCTGGACGCCCGGCAGATCGGCCGCATCGGTTCGGTGTGCTTTGCGGGCTACCTGGCCGGCACGCTGGCCGCCCCACTGTGGCTTAACCGCGTCAACTGGCGGGTGCTGACGGCGTTGAGCGCGTTGGGGGTGGCCGCCTCTTTCGCTTTGAGCACCCAGGTCAGCTCGCTCGGCGCGCTTTACGCGGTCTGGGCGTTGATCGGTTTTTTTGCGTCGACGATGACCTGCCTGGGCATGCGCATCCTGACCGAGCTGCCCAACAAGGTGCGCGCCTACGGCGTGCGCCAAGGGGTCGAGTTGTCGGTGACCGCGCTGGTGCTGTTCGCGCTGCCGCCCCTAGTGATCTCGGTGTGGCACTACCCAGGCGCCGGGGTCGCGCTGGCCCTGGTGGTCGGTGTACTCGGGTTTTCCGCGCGCTGGGTGCCGGCGCACCCGCGCCTGCAGCCTTCCGCCGGGGCATCGGCTGGCCACAGAGGCTTGCCCGCGCAGGCCTGGGTCAGCCTCGGGCTTTTCTTCGTGTTCCTGACGGGCAACGTCGCGTTATGGGCGTTTCTGGAGAGGATAGGGCAGGCGCGTGCGGTGGCGCCGCTGGAGATGGGGCTGGTGTTCGCGGTGCTCAAGCTGCTGGGCGGTGTCGCCGCCTTCAGCATCGCCGCCATCGGCGAGCGCGGCGGCATGCGTCTGCCCTTGTGGCTGGTGTTGGCCGGCGTCGGGGCCGGACTTGGCTTGCTCGCCGCTGGCGGCGCGTTCTGGTCGTACGCGCTAGGCGCGTGGGTCTGGGAGTTTGCCTTCACCTGCGGCTGCATCTACCACTCGGCGGCCATCGCCCGTAGTGACGGCGAGGGCCGTGCGGTGATGCTGGTGCCGGCGGCCTTCGCGCTGGGGTCGATGGTCGGGCCGGCGCTGGCAGGCGAATTGGCCAGTGGCGGCAGCTACGGCGGTGTGCTGTCGCTGGCCGCCATGAGCACCTTCGTGCCCACGCTCGCCTACCAGTTCTGGCAGGGCCGGCCGGCAGCGGGCGCCGCATGCGTGGCGGCCGGGGGCCGCCCGCAGTAAACGGGCCAGAGCTTCAGCCGAACAGGCGCGCGAGTGCCGCGCCCGGGTCGGCTTCGCGCATGAACGCTTCGCCTACCAGAAAGGTGTGCACGCCAGCCTCGCGCATGCGTGCGACGTCGCCGCCCGTCGCGATGCCGCTCTCGGTCACGCAGACGCGCGCCTCGCCGATCGCCGGCAGCAGGGACAGCGTGGTGTCGAGGCTGACTTCGAACGTCCTCAGGTTGCGGTTGTTGACGCCGATCAGCGGCGTCTTCAGCGTCAGCGCGGCGTCGAGTTCCTGCGCGTCGTGCACCTCGACCAGCACGGCGAGGCCCAGTTCGTTGGCGAGCGTCTCCATCTCGCGCATCCGGCTGGCCGGCAGCGCGGCTGCGATCAGCAGGATGGCGTCGGCGCCCATCGCCGCGGCTTCGACCACCTGGTAGTCGCCGATCAGGAAGTCCTTGCGCAGCACCGGCAGCGCGCACGCGGCGCGGGCGGCCTTCAGGTAGGCGGCGTCGCCCTGGAAGTAGTCGGTGTCGGTGAGCACCGACAGGCAGGCGGCGCCGGCCGCCTCGTACTGGCGCGCGATCGCGGCCGGGTCGAAGTCGGCGCGGATCACGCCCTTGCTCGGGCTCGCCTTCTTCACTTCGGCGATCACCGCGGGCAGTCCATCGGCGTGCTTGGCGCGGATCGCGCCGACGAAATCGCGCTTGTCGGCGCGGCGCGCCTCGGCCTGTTCGCGCAGCAGGGCAAGCGGCGCGCGTTGCTGGTCGCGGGCGACTTCTTCGGCCTTGGTCGCGAGGATCTTCGCCAGGATGTCGGACATGGTTTCTCCTGAATCGGTCGTTCTTATAGGTGTTGTCTGAAAAAAGTGGTCAGGCGGCGCGGCAGCCACTCGAGGCGCCCGGGGAAGGGGCCGGCGGCGAAACCGACGTGGCCGCCGTGTTCGGGCTGCTCGAGCGTCACGGCAGGGGCGACCTCGGCCACGTGCGGCAGTGCCGACGCGGGCAGGAAAGGGTCGTTGCGCGCGTTGAGCACCAGCGTCGGGCGGCGGATCGCGTGCAGCAGCGGTTTGCTGCTGGCACCAGCCCAGTACGCACGCGCGTCGGGGTAGCCCGCCAAGGGCGCGGTGACCAGGTCGTCGAATTCGGCGAAGGTGCGGGTGCGTTCAAGCCGCGCGCCGTCGAACAGCGCGGGGTAGCGTGTGAGCTGGGCGCGCGCCTTGGGTTTGAGTGTCTTGAGGAACATCCGCGTGTAGAGGCGGCGGCCCAGGCCGCGGTCAAGCCGGGTGCTGGCGGCGGTCAAGTCTAGCGGCACCGATACCGCGGCGGCGGCGGCCGGCAGCGCGGCGTCGCCCGTCTCGCCCAGGTACTTGAGCAGCATGTTGCCGCCGAGCGACACGCCGGCGGCGAACACCGGCGCGCTGCTCTCGGCGGCGAAGCGTGCGAGGATCCACGCGACCTCGGCCGAGTCGCCGGCGTGGTAGGCGCGCGCGAGCGTGTTGTCGACGCCGCCGCAGCCGCGAAAGTGCGGCACCGCGCCGCGCCAGCCCAGGCGCGCCGCTTCGAGCATCAGCGCACGCGCGTAGTGGCTGTCGCTGCTGCCCTCCAGGCCGTGGAACAGCACGACAAGCGGCGCCGCCGGGTCGTTGCCGACGCGGTCGACGGCGATTTGGCCGTAGTCCGGCGTGTCCCATACTTCGCGGGTGTACGCCGGGCGCTTGGGGCGCAGAAAAAGCGCAGGCCAGATGGTCTGCGCGTGTCCGCCCCTGAGCCAGCGCGGGGCTTGGTAGGGCGGGGTGGGTGTCATGCCTCGTCGCTGTCGTCCTGCCTCGCGTCGCGCGCGGCGGTGGTGCCCGGCTCGGGCAGGAATTCCTTCAGCGTCTGGAACAGCTGACGGTAGGCCTTGGGCGGCTTCTGCTCGGCCAGCTCCTTGCGCGCGTTGCGGATCATGGTGCGCAGTTGTTGCACGTCGGCGTCGGGGTGCTCGGCGACGAAGGCGCCCAACGTCTTGTCGTCGGCCATCAGCTTGTCGCGCCAGCGTTCGAGCTGGTGCAGCCACGCGGCGTGCTCGGCCGAGTCGCCGCGCATGATGGCCAGTTGCTGGCGGATCGGCTCGGGGTCGATGCTGCGCATCAGCTTGCCGATGTATTGTTCCTGGCGCTTCTTGGCGCCGAAAGACGGGATGCGCTGGTGTTCGAGCACCGCGGTGAGCAACTGCTCGGGCAGGTCGAACTTCTTCAGCTTGTCGCGGGGCAGTTCGGTCAGCGCGCGGCCGAGGTCCTGCAGCGCGTCCATCTGCCGCTTGAGCTCGGATTTGCTGGGGATGCCTTCGTCTGCACTATCGTGTTGAGGGTAGGTCATGCTTGTCGGTTGATTCCATTCAAGGCTGGTATGATACCCGAAATTGACGGCGGCCAAGCCGGACGCCGGCTCCATTGCAAAGGACACTATGGCAGACGCAGCATTCAGTTTCAGTCAAGGTCAGCTGCAGGACGTCGCAAACCGGGTGCTCGCGCTCGCGCGCGAGGGCGGCGCGACCGCCTGCGAAGTCGACGTCTCCGAGGCCTGCGGGCAGTCGGTCAACGTGCGGCTGGGGCAGATCGAGACGCTCGAGTACAACCAGGACAAGGGTGCGACCGTCACCGTCTACGTCGGCCAGCAAAAGGGCCACGCCAGCACGTCGGACTTCGGCAGCGAGGCGCTGAAGGACACCGTCAAGGCCGCGCTCGCCATCGCCCGCTACACCGGCGCCGACCCGTGCGCCGGGCTCGCCGACCCGGCGCTGCTCGCGGCCAGCTTCCCCGACCTGGACCTCTACCACCCGTGGGCGCTGTCGGCCGAAGACGCGATCGAGATGGCGTGCCGCTGCGAGGACGCCGCCCGCGCGGTCGATCCACGCATCAGCAATTCCGAAGGCGCTGGCGTCTCCACCCAGACCAGCCACTTCGTGTACGCCAACAGCAACGGCTTTCTCGCCGGCTACCCGGGCTCCCGGCACAGCCTGTCGGCGGCGGTGATCGCCAGCGAGAACGGCGCGATGCAGCGCGACTACTGGTTTACCAGCGCGCGCGCGTCCGAGGACCTCGACGACGCGGTCAGCGTCGGCCGCCGTGCGGGCGAGCGCGCGCTGCGCCGGCTGGGTGCGAAAAGCGTGAAGACCGGCAACTACCCGGTGCTGTTCGAGGCGCCGATCGCGTCCTCCTTGATCGGCCACCTGGTCAGCGCCGTCTCCGGCGCCAGCCTGTACCGCAAGTCGACTTTCCTGTTGGATACGCTCGGCAAGCCGGTGATGGCCGCCTGCATGCATATCGACGAAGACCCGTTCGTGCCGCGCGGCCTCGCCTCCGGCGCGTTCGACAGCGAAGGCGTCGCCACGCGCGCGCGACGCCTGGTCGACGGCGGCGTGCTCGGCGGCTACTTCCTCGGCAGCTATTCGGCGCGCAAGCTCGGCATGCAGAGCACCGGCAACGCCGGCGGCAGCCACAACCTGATCGTGCACGACACCGGCGAGAGCTTCGAGGCGATGCTCGCGCGCATGGGCACCGGCCTTCTGGTGACCGAGCTGATGGGGCACGGGCTGAACCTGGTGACCGGCGACTATTCGCGCGGCGCGGCGGGTTTCTGGGTCGAGAACGGCGTGATCGTGTACCCGGTCGAGGAGATCACCATCGCCGGCAACCTCGCCGACATGTTCCAGGCGATCGAGGCGGTCGGCACCGACTGCCTCACGCGCGGCGGCAAACGCTGCGGCTCGATCCTGGTCGGCTCGATGACGGTGGCCGGCAGCCATTGAGCACGCCTGCCTGGTGGGGCGCCGCCTGCGACGCGCTCGCTGCGGCCGACCCGGTGATGGCGGCGCTGATCCGTCGCTACCCGGACGCGCGGCTCACCAGCCGTGGCGCGCCATTCGAGACGCTGCTGCGCGCGATCGTCGGCCAGCAGATCTCGGTGGCGGCGGCCGACGCGCTGTGGGCGCGGCTGACCGCCTTGGCGCCGGCGACGCCAGCGGGTGTGCTGGCCATGTCGCCCGACGCATTGCGCGGCGCCGGCTTGTCCGTGCGCAAGGCCGAGTACGCGCGGTGTCTGGCCGGCCACTTCGCCGACGCCCGCATCGACCCCGCGCATTTTGCTGCGCTGCCGGACGAGGCTGTGGTCGACAGGCTGACCGCGGTGCGCGGCATCGGCCGCTGGAGCGCCGAGATGTTCCTGATCTTCAACCTCAACCGCCCGGACGTGTGGCCCGTCGACGATATCGGCTTGCTGCGTGCGCTAGCCGTCCATTACCTTGCCGGTGCGCGGCCGACGCCGCGCCAGGCGTCGGCGTTCGGCGAGCGCTTCAGGCCGTGGCGCACGCTGGCGACTTGGTATCTGTGGCGCAGCCTCGACCCTGTCGAGGTCCAGTACTGAAAACAACAAAGCGCCGCCCGCTTGCGGCGCGACAAACGTATTTCCTGTAGGGGGACGATGATGTTCAAGTTCTTGCCGGGCCCGCGTGCGGGTTTCGCCTTGCTGTTCCTGGCCTGCGTAGGCGCGATCGCCTTCGCGCTGTTCGCGCAGTACTACCTGCTGCTCGAACCTTGCCCGATGTGCATCCTGCAGCGTGTCGCGGTGATCTTCACCGGCCTCTTCGCGCTGGCGGCCTGCCTGCACAATCCGGGGGCGTGTGGCTACCGGGCGTGGGGCGTCTTGAGTGCGCTCTCGTCGGCGGCGGGCTTTGGCGTGGCGGCGCGCCAGGTATGGATGCAGCAGTTGCCGTGGGACCAGGTGCCGGCCTGCGGTCCGGGGCTCGAGTACATGATGGAGACGATGCCCCTGTGGAACGTGCTCTCCAAGGTGCTTGCCGGCAGCGGCGAGTGCGCGAACGTCGACTGGACGCTGCTGGGCTTCACGCTGCCGCAACTGTCCGCCGCCTTCTTTGCCGGTGTCATCATGTGGGTGCTGCTCTTGGTATGGCCGCGCGCGCGCTGATTCAGGCGGGCAGGGTGGTGCGCCACAAGGTGGACAGGTAGGCGGTGCGCACGCCGGCCGCCTGCGGCGCGACCGCGCAGCTGACCGCGAAAGAAGCCTGACGGGTTTCACGCAGCAAGGGGTCGCCGTAAGGCGGCCCGTTTTCTTTTCTTAAGGCCGCGACGAAGGGTTCGGTCGCCTTGTCGCGCCGGGCGAGCACCACGCCGATCTCGCCGTTGGCGAGCCGGACGAAGCTGCCCGGCGGGTAGATGCCGAGTTCCTTGACCATCAGCGCGACAAAGCGCGCGCTGTCTTGACCGGTGTTGGCGCTGAATACCTGGCGCAGCGCCAGTTGCGGCAGTTGCGCGCAGCGGTAGCTGCGCGGGGCGAGCTTGGCGGCGACGACGTCGGCAAGCTGCAGCAGCGGGACCAGCGCGTCGAGCGCGCCTGCGCCTTGCCCGAGCGGGTAGCCGGTGCCGTCGTGCCGCTCGTGGTGTTGCTGCACCAGCGTGTGCCAGCACTCGTCGGTCACGCCTGATTCGCGCAGGATCGCCGAGCCGAGCAGCGGATGGGCGTCGATCTCTTCGCGCTGCGACGGGGTCAAGGGTGCTTGCTGGCCGTGCAGCGTGTCCATCAGGCCGGGGACGGCGATGTTCATGGTCAGCGCCGCGCACAACAGCGCTTCTCGCTCGGTATTTTCCAGCGGCAGGCGCTGCGCGATCAGCGCCGCGAGCAGGGCGACGTGCACGCTGTGCATCGACGCGTAGCGGACGATGGGGGCGAGCAAGAGCGACGCGATCATCGCGTCGGGTGCGCGCCGCGCAAGCATGCCGATGTCGGATGCCAGCGCGCGCACCTTCTCTTCGAAACCGCTGGTGGCAAGCGGGTGGGCGAGCAGGGTGTTCAGCCTGCGCGCGAGGTGCAGCAATTCTTCGAAGGGGTTGAGCGTGCGCGGTGCGTCGTTCGCCGGCGCGCGGCCGGGGATGGCCGCCTCGGCACCCTGCTGGGCAGGGCCGCTCTCCGAGTGCGCGAGCAGTCGCGCGCGCTGCGCCTCGGTCAGCACGTAGTGGCCGCGGCCAAGCAGCAGCATGCCGTTGTCCGCGTACACGCTGACCGGCAAGTTTTCGCCGACCCGGATCGCTTGCGCCAGCAACTGCTGGCCGGCCTGCTTGCTCATCGCGCGTCCTGTGGGGAAGAAATGGAGGCGACGATTGTCGCAGCCTTGCGTGCTTCTGTCATGGGTTCAGCCGGCGACGGCGACGATCACGCTGGCCGCGTCGAAAGAGACGGTCACCGCCTCGCCCGGCGCGGGCTGTTGCCCAGCGGCGGGCCAGCTTACGACCAGCCGTTCGCCGCCGCCGCTTACCAGCTGTAGTTCGCCCTGGTCGTCCGTGGAGCCTGCATCCAGCACGGTCGCCGCCAGGCAATTGTCGGCGTGCGTTGCATTGGCCGGTGCCAGATGCAAGGCCGGCGCCTTGATCAGGGCAAACGCTGCGCGGCCGACAGTCAGGCCAAGCGCCTCGCAGCTGGCGCGGGTGAGCTGTGCGACGACGCGCTCGCCGCCTGCCAGGCGCAGGGTCAGGCGCTCGCCGCCCGCGTGCGAGAAAAGCGCTTCGACCGTGCCCGCCAGTTGGTTGCGCGCGCTGGTGCGCAGCGAGAGTGCGCGCATCAGCTGCCAGTCGTCGGCAAGGTCAGGGTCGGCCAGCGTGCCCAGCAGCGACTGCAGGGCCTGGTCGAGCCGGGCGTAATGTTCGACCAGCCTTTGGCCGCGGGGGGTCAGCCGGGTGCCGCCGCCGCCCTTGCCGCCGGCGGCGCGCTCGACCAGCGGCTCGCCGCTGAGCCGGTTCATGGTGTCGATCGCGTCCCACGCGCCCTTGTAACTGACGCCGCAGGCGGCGGCGGCGCGGGTGATCGACCCCGTCTTGCCGACCTGGGCGAGCAGCGCGATGCGCGCGCCGCCGGCCAGGCGCGTTTCGCCCGCGTTCAGCCACAACTCGGCGCTCGCCTTGACCGCTTCGTTCATGTTGCCCCCCGTGTGGCCAGGCGCCCGTCGGCGAGGGTGAACACCGCGTCGCCGAAGGCAGCGGCGTCGTCCGGGTCGTGGCTGATCAGGACCAGCGGGATGCCGGTGTGCGCGAGAAGGCCGGAGAGTTCGGCACGCATGCGTGCGCGCAAGGGTGCGTCCAGTGCGGCGAACGGCTCGTCCAGCAGCAGCGCCTCGGGTTTGGCCGCCAGCGCGCGCGCGAGCGCGGCCCGCTGGCGCTGGCCGCCGGAGAGCGTGTGCGGGTAAGCGTCGGCGAGCGCGGCCAGGCCGAACGCGTCGATCCAGCGCTCGGCCTCGGGCGCGCGCACGCGCCGCGCAGGGTTGAACCAGCGGCTGCCGGCGACACCGAAGGCGACGTTCTGGCGCACGGTCAGGTGCGGCATCAGCGCGTAGTCCTGGAACAGGTAACCCATCCTGCGCTCGCGCGCCGGCAGCGCCACGCCGCGCGCGGCGTCGAACAGCGTGCGCCCGCCCAGGCGGATCAGCCCGGCATCGGGCGTCATCAGCCCGGCAATCGCCTTCAGGGTCAGGCTCTTGCCCGAGCCGGACGGGCCGAGCAGCACCAGGCGCTGCGCGTCGCAGCGAAAGGCGACGTCAAGCTCGAAGCGGCAAGTGCCCTGCACTAAGCGCTTGCGGATGTCGACTTCAAGCTGCATCGCGCGCCTCCTGGGTGGTGGGCCGGCTCGGGGCGAGGGCGAGGGTGGCGAGCAGCACCGCCGCGCACACCGCCGAGGTGATGAGTACCAGCGTGGTCGCGGTGTCGTCCTGTCCGGCCTGCACCGCCTCGTAGACGGCGACCGACAGCGTCTGCGTCTGGCCGGGGATGCTGCCGGCGACCATCAGCGTCGCGCCGAATTCACCCATCGCCCGCGCGAAGGCGAGCAGCAAGCCTGCGAGGATGCCGCGCCACGCCAGGGGCAGGGTAACGCGGAAGAACACCGCGCTCTCGGAGAGGCCCAGCACGCGCGCGGCCGACTCGTAGCGGCCGTCGACCGCCTCGAAGGCGGCACGCGCCGGCTTGAAAACCAGCGGGAACACGACGATGGACGCGGCGAGTACCGCGCCTTGCCATGTAAAGATCAGGTTGACGCCGAAACTTGATTCAAGCCACGCGCCGATCGGTCCGTTGCGCCCGACCAGCACCAGGAGGTAGTAGCCGAGCACCGTCGGCGGCAGCACCATCGGCAGCGTGAAGAGGGTGTCGAGCAGGTCGCGGCCGGGAAAGCGGGCGCGGGCGAGCAGGTAGCCGGTGGCGGTGCCCAGCACCAGGTTGACCAGTGTCGCACACGAGGCGACCTTCAGCGACAGCAACAGCGCGGTAAGGGTGGGCTCGTTCATGTTTACGGCCGGGTAAAGCCGTGACGGGCGAGCACGCCTTGCGCGGCTGCGCCTTGCAGGTAGCTTGCGAAGCGGTGCGCGTCCTTGCTGTTGCGGCTGCCGGCCACCACGGCGGCCGGGTAGCGTACCGGGGGTGCCGTGTCGACCGGGAACAGCGTCTTCACCTTGCCGCGGAACGCCTGCGCGTCCGACGCGTAGACGAAGGCGGCGTCCACTTCGCCGCGCGCGGCGTAGTCGAGCGCCTGGCGCACGTTCTGCGCGCGCACGGCCTTGGCGGACACCGCTGGCCACAGCCCGGCCGACATCAGCGCCGCCTGCGCGTAGCGGCCGGCTGGCACGCTGTCCGGCTGGCCCAGCGCGACGCGGCGCACCGCAGGCTGCGTCAGCGCGGACAGGCTGTCCACCTTGAGCGTGCTAGCCGCTGGCGCGACCAGCACCAGGCGGTTGCCGGCCAGGTTGAAACGGGACGCACCGTCGACCAGGCCGCGGCGCGCCGCCTCGTCCATGGTCTTGTCGTCCGCGCTGACAAACAGGTCGACCGGCGCGCCGTGCGCGATCTGCTGCAGGAGCGCGCCCGAGCCGCCGGCGTTCACCCGCACGCGCGTGCCGGGCTGGCCTGCCTCGTAGCTGGCCGCGATTTCGCGCATCGCGTCGGCGAGGCTGGCGGCGGCGGAGACGGTCACCTCGCCCGCGTGCGCGGGCAGGGCGATGGCAAGGGCGGTGAGTAGGGTGGCTATCCGGGGCATCGGTCGGCATTCGGGGCGTTATATAGCGCCGTATATTGCGCGACTTTATGCCGATGGTAAAGCCGGCGCGCCGCCCAGCGCCTCGCGCAGCAGGGCGATGAGCGCGCGCAGGCGGGCCGGCTGGTGGTGGCGGGTCGGGTAGAGCGCGAACACGCTCACTTCGCCGCAGCGCCAGCCGGGCAGCACCTCCTGCAGGCGGCCGGCGGCGATGTCGTCGCCGACGATGAAGTCCGGCTGGCGGGTGATGCCCAGCCCAGCCAGCGCGAACGCGCGGCAAAGCTCGCCGTTGTTGGCAACCAGCGGGCTGGTGACGCGCACGCGTTCGCGTTCGTCGCCGCGCGACAAGGTCCACTCGCCGCGCGCGCGGGCGAGGCTGTACTCGATCAGCGTATGCGCTGAGAGCCCGGCGACGTCCGTGGGCGCACCGTGGCGGGCGAGGTAGGCGGGGCTCGCGCACATCAGGATGCGCGAGCGGCACAAGGGCAGGGCGACCGCGCGGGTAAGCGGCGGCTCGGCGGTGATGCGGATGGCCAAATCGAAGCCGTCCTCGAGCAGGTCGACCATCTGGTCGGACAGCACCACGTCGAGCCGCACCTGCGGGTGGCGGCGCGCGAACTCGGCGAACAGGGGGGCGAGACGCAGCGTGCCGAAGCTCAGCGGCGCGCTGATGCGCAGCAAGCCGCGCACCTCGCTGCTGTTCATGCTCGCCTCTTCCTCGGCCTCGGCGACCGTCTGCAGGATCTCGCGGCAGCGGGCGAGGTAGGTGTGCCCCTCGTCGGTCAGCGCGAGGCTGCGCGTGGTGCGCTGGATCAGGCGCACGCCGAGCGCGCGTTCGAGTTCGGTTACCCGGCGCGACAGCGCGCTCTTCGATTGTTCAAGCTCGTTGGCGGCGCCGACGAAGCTGCCGGTGTCCGCGATCGCGACCAGCGCACGCATCGCTTCGAATTTGTCCATTGTCCCGTTTATCGCACCAATGAATTGCAGTTCGGATAGTTTATTGCAGTGCGTGATGACAATAAAGTGGCGCTTCGCAAAGCCACCTGACAGGCACACACATGACCACTTCCCGATACACCCCCGCGCTGGTGCGCCTGCACTGGCTGATGGCTGCGCTGGTGTTTGCCACCTTTGCGCTGGGCGTGCTGGTCAGCCAGTTGCCGGTCTCTCCGGCGATGTTCCGCCTGATTGCCTGGCACAAGTGGGGCGGCGTGCTGCTGTTCGGCCTCGTCCTGATGCGCATTTTCGTACGGCTGCGCCACGGCGCGCCGCCGCTGCCCGGGACGACCAGGCGTGCCGCCCTCCGGGCTGCGCACGCGGTGCATGGCGCGCTCTACCTCTGTTTCCTCGCGGTGCCGCTGGCCGGCTATTTCGCGAGCCTCGCCAAGGGCTTCCCGGTTGTGCTGTTCGGCGTGCTGCCGTTGCCCGCGCCGATCGGTGCCGACCCCATGCTCGCCGGGCGGCTTGCGCTGCTGCACTCGACGCTCGCCTACGCCTTCGGCGCGCTGGTGCTCTTGCACGTGGCCGCGGCCTGCAAGCACCAGTGGCTGGACCGCGACGGGCTGATTTCCCGCATGGCCTTCGCGCCGGCACCTTCTTCCCCGAAAGGACAACCGTGACCCAAGCCTACGCCGGCCTGCTCGCCCTCGTGCTGGCCCTGCCTGTCAACGCCGCAGGCGTCGACCTTGCCAAGAGCAGCCTTGCCTTCAGCTTCCGCCAGATGGGCGTGCCGGTGGCCGGCAGTTTCGCCCGCTTCGACGCCGACGTCGCCTTCAACGCGGCCGAGCCGGCAAAAAGCCGTGCGACGCTGACTGTGCACACTGCGAGCATCCGCCTGCCGGCACCCGACGCCGTCGCCGAGGCGGCCCGTGCCGCCTGGTTCGACAGCGCACGCCATCCGCAGGCGCGCTTCGTCGCCAGCCGCTTCACCCGCCTGGCCGATGGCCGTTATCAGGTGTCTGGCAAGCTGACGCTCAAGGGGGTCAGCCGCGAGCTGTCGGCGCCGTTTGCCCTGCGCGAGGCGGGCGGTACCCGCTGGCTCGAGGGTTCGCTGCCGATTTCGCGCCTCGCCTTCGGCGTCGGTGACGGCGAGTGGCGCGATACCGACACGGTCGCCGACACCGTAGAACTCAAATTCCGTCTGGCACTGGCCGGGCGTTGACCGCACCCCCAACCCAAGGAGCACACCATGACCATCCTGAAGCCCACCCTTGCCGCCTTTTTCATGTCCGCCGCCTTCGGTGCCATCGCCGCGCCGGTGACCTACACGATCGACCCGACGCATACCACCGCCAGCTACTCGGTCAACCACCTGGGCCTGTCGCTCCAGCAGGGCACCTTCAGCGAGGTGAGCGGGCGCCTCATCGTCGACGAGGCCGCCGGCACCGGCAAGGTCGAGGTGGTGGTGCCGACCGCGACGCTCAACAGCCACTTTGCCAAGCGCGACGAACACCTGAAGGGCGCGGACTTCTTCGACGTCGCGCGTTACCCCGAGATGCGTTACATCGCCGACAAGGTGGTGTTCCGTCAGGGCAAGCCCGAGCGGGTCGAGGGGCAGCTGATGCTCAAGGGCGTGACCCGCCCGCTCACGCTGGCCGTCACCCGCGCGGCAAGGCTCGCCAACCCGATGAGCGGGGTCGAGACCTGGGGCGTGAACGCCGAGGGTCGCCTCAAGCGCAGCGAATTCGGCATGTCCAAGTACCTGCCGGGGGTCGGCGACGAAGTGACGCTCGCGATCGCACTGGAAGCTCCGAAGGCGCAGTAAGTAGAAGAGGATGAGGCTGCCGACCCTGTTCGTGTCGCATGGTGCGCCGACGCTGGCGCTGGAGGCGGGGCCGGACGCGGCGCTGCTCGCGTCCTTGCCGGCGACGCTCGCGCCGGTACGCGCGGTGCTGGTGGTCTCCGCGCACTTGCAGGCGCGGGGCGTGACGCTGAGCGCGACGCCGGCGCCTCGGACCGTGCATGACTTCTACGGCTTTCCTGCGCCGCTCTACCGGCTGAGCTACCCGGCCACAGGTTCGGCGTGGCTCGCCGGTGAAGTCGAGGCGGCGCTCGCCGCGGCGGGCATCGCCTGTGGCCGCGACGACAGCCGCGGCATCGACCACGGCGTGTGGGTGCCATTGATGAAGATGTGGCCGGCGGCCGACGTGCCGGTGGTGACGCTGGCGCTGCCGCATGGCGCGTCGGCCGCCGAGCTGGCCGCGCTGGGTGCCGCGCTGTCGGTGCTGCCGGATGAGGGCGTACTGGTGTTGGGTTCGGGCGGCTACGTGCACAACCTGTCCGAACTCGCGGAAGATGGCTCGGCGCCGCCTGCGTGGGCCCGTGCGTTCGCGGCGTGGCTGGACGACGCGCTGCGCTCGGATGACAGGCAGCGCCTGTTAGACTGGGAAGGCCAGGCGCCGTTTGCCCGGCGCGCGCACCCGAGCAGCGAGCACCTGGCGCCGCTGTTTGTCGCGCTGGGTGCGGCAGGCGAGGGCGCGCAGGCGCGCAAGCTGTTTGACGGCTGGCGCTACGGTGCCCTGTCTATGGCGGCGTTCTCGTTTGCGTCCCCGCCTGCGGGCGCGCGCAACGCACTGTAGAATGCCGGATGACAGAGGGCTGCGCAGGCGCGCGGCCACGGCCATTCCAACGGAGAAAAGATTATGGGCAACCCGGTGATCGACCAGCTGATGAACCGCCGCTCGGTGCGCGCCTTCAGCGGCGAGACGGTGAGTGACGACGACCTTGCGACCATCCTGCGTGCGGCGCAGCAGGCGCCGACCTCGGTCAACGGCCAGCAGGTCTCACTGATTGTCACCCGAGACAAGTCGACCATCCGCCGCATCGCCGACATCGCCGGCGGCCAGGTGCAGGTCGCGACCGCCGACGTGTTCGTCACCATCGTGGTCGACTTCAACCGTACCGCGCACGCGTGTCAGGCGGCGGGCGTCACCCAGCAGATCGCGGACTCGGCCGAGGGGCTGATGGTCGGCGCGGTCGACGCCGGCATCATGCTGATGGCGCTGCAGGTGGCCGCCGAGTCGCTCGGTTACGGCACCACCGCGATTGGCGGCATCCGCCGCGCGCCGCAGGCGCTGGTCGAACTGCTCGGCCTGCCGGCCGGGACTTTTCCGCTGGTCGGCACCACCATCGGCGTGCCCGACAAGACGCGCCTGCCGCGCGTCAAGCCGCGGGTGCCGCTCTCAAGCTTCGCGATGCACGAGCGTTACGACGACGCGGCGGTCGCCGCCGGTGTGACCGAATACGACCGCACGCTCGCCGCGTGGTGGCAGGAACAGGGCATCACCGACATGCCGTCCTACTGCCGCGCCACCGCCGGCTACTACCAGAGCGACTACTTCCCGACCGTCGGCGACGTGCTCGCGCGGCAGGGCTTCAGCCTCGCCGACAAGTAAGGGCAGCGCTCAGTCGCGGGTCAGCACCTCGATCAGCTCGATCTCGAACACGAGGTCGGAATTGGCCGGGATGCGGTCGCCGATCGCGCGCTCGCCGTAGGCGAGCGCGGCGGGGACGAACAGGCGGCGCTGGCCGCCTTCTTTCATGCCCATCAGGCCGATGTCCCAGCCCTTGATCACGCGGCCGGTGCCGATCACGCACTGGAACGGCCGGCCCTTGTCGTGCGAGGACTCGAAGCGGGTGCCGTCGGCGAGGTAGCCGGTGTAGTGGGCGGTGATCAGCGCGCCCTTGACGGCGGCCTTGCCTTCGCCTGCGACGATCTCTTCGATACGGACTTCCTGCTGCATGCTGTGCCTCCTTGTGGGCTCGGTATTGCAAAGGGCGGCATTCTACCGCGTCGGCAGCCTCAAGGCGCGGCGCGGCTTTTCAGGGGGTATTCATGCTCAAGGTCGTGTTGACCGGCCACAGCCAGGGGCTGGGCGCGGCGCTGGCCGCCGCCTTGCTCGATCGCTGCGTGCCGGTGCTGGCGCTCTCGCGCTCGAAAAACGCGGCACTCGCCGCGTGCCATGCGCACCTCGCCGAGGTCCGGCTCGATCTTGCCGACAGCGAGGCGCTGGCGCGCTGGCTTGCAGGCGGGACGCTTGCGCGTTTTCTGGCCGGGGCCGGGCGGGCGTGGCTTGTCAATAACGCGGGGACGCTTACGCCACAGGCGCAGGCCGGCGCGCAGGGCGCCGCGCTGCTCGCGCGGGCCGTTGCGCTGAATGTGGCTGCCCCCATGATGCTTGCCGACGCCTTCGTCGGCGCGACGGCGGCGCTGGCGGACCGGCGGGTGCTGCACGTGGGTAGCGGCGCCGGCCGCCAGCCTTACCCCGGCTGGAGCATGTACTGCGCGAGCAAGGCGGCGCTCGACATGCACGCGCGCACGCTGGCCGCGGAAAACCACGCCGGGCTGCGCATCGCCTCGGTCGCGCCCGGCGTAATCGACACCGCGATGCAGGCGCAGATCCGCAGGACGACGCCCGGCGACTTTCCGGCTCGGGAGCGCTTTGTCGCGCTGAAGGACACGGGGGCTTTGACGTCGCCCGGCGCGGCGGCGGCCAAGGTGCTGGCTTACCTGGAGTCCGGCGCCTTCGGCGAGGCGCCGCTTGCCGACGTGCGAAGCTTGCCGGCGGGCTGAGCTCTTGCTTGCGCGGGCCGCGCTAGCGCGTGAGTTGCGGGAACAGGCGGTAGATGCCGTCGACGATGATCTCGATCGACAGGGCGGCGAGGATCATACCCATCACCCGGTTGACGATGTTGATGCCGGTCTGGCCCAGCACACGGCTGATCGGGGTGGCCATCACCAGCGTCACGTAGCAGGCGGCGGCGACCAGGAGGCCGCTGATGATCAGCGCGAGCATCTGCAGCCAGCCATGCGCCGCGCTCGCGTAAATGATCACCGTCGACATGGTGCCCGGACCCGTCATCAGCGGGATCGCCATCGGTACCACCGCGATATTGGTCTTGGCTTCGGCTTCCTCGCGTTCCTGCTTGGTCGTCTTGGTCGGCGAGGACTTGGCGTTCATCAGCGAGATCGCGATCAGCATCAGCAGCATGCCGCCACCGACCTGGAACGAGCCGATGCTGATGCCGAGGAATTTGAGCAGCGCGTCGCCGACCAGCGCGAACACCACCATCACCACGGCGACCGCGGTCGCGGTGGTCTTGGCGATCGACTTGCGTTCGGATTGTGATGCGTTCGGGGTGAGGCTGATAAAGATCGGGATAGCGCCCAGCGGGTTCACCAGTACCAAGAGGGCGGTGAAGATCTTGATGATTTCCAGTTCCATGGCGGCGAATCTTACCTGCTAAGGGTCGGCAAGGGCTTTCAAGCTGGTGACGGGAACGGATACGCCCGCGTCAGCCGGCCGGCCGGCGGCCGGCCGATACCAGTCTATGTCATGACACCATCAATTTCCGGCCAGCAGCGTGGCCAGCGTGCGCCGGTAAATGGCCGTTAATGCGTCAAGATCGGCGACGGACACGCATTCGTCGATCTGGTGGATGCTGTCGTTCCTGAGGCCGAATTCGATCACCTCGCCGGCGATGCGCTTGATGAAGCGCCCGTCCGAGGTGCCACCGCCGGTCGAGTGCGCCGGCGTCAGGCCGGTTTCTGCGGCGATCGCGGCTTCAAGTGCGTGGGCAAGCGCACCCGGTTGCGACACGAAGGGTTCGCCGCCGCTGCGCCATTGCCAGTGCCCGCGGATGCCGTGGCGCGCAAACAGCGCCTCGCTTTGGCGGACCAGCGTGTCGGCCGGGCTGGCCGGGCCGTGCCTGAAGTTGAAGCGCAGGGTCGCGTGGCCCGGGATCACGTTGCCGGCGCCGGTCCCGGCGTTGAGGTTGGAGACCTGCAGGCCGGTGGCCGGGAAGTCGTCGTCGCCGTCGTCCCAGCGGGTGGCCACGAGTTCGGCCAGCGCCGGCGCGAGCCGGTGCAGCGGGTTGTCGGCAAGCCCGGGGTAGGCGACGTGGCCTTGCACGCCCTCGACGGTCAGCGTCGCCGACAGCGAGCCGCGCCGCCCGTGGCGCAGGGTGTCGCCCAGTCGTGCGCCCGAACTCGGCTCGCCGACCAGGCACCAGTCGATCTGCTCGGAGCGTGCGACAAGCGCGTCGACGACGCGCCGCGTGCCGTGTTCGGCCGGGCCTTCCTCGTCCGAGGTCAACAGCAGCGCGACCGAGCCTGCGTGCGCGGGGTGTTCGGCGAGAAACTCTTCCAGTGCCGTCACAAAGGCGGCGATGCCGCCCTTCATGTCGGCCGCGCCGCGGCCGTACAGCTTGCCGTTTTCGATTGCCGCGGCGAACGGCGGGTGCCGCCAGCGCTCTTCCGGCCCGCTCGGCACCACGTCGGTGTGGCCGGCGAAGCACAGCAAGGGGGCGCTGCGCCCCTTGCGTGCCCACAGGTTGCTGACGCCCGCATGGTCGAAACGCTCGAGCGTGAAGCCCAGCGCGGCGAGGCGCCGGCTGATGACATCAAGGCAGCCGGCGTCGTGCGGGGTGACCGACGGGCGGCGGATCAATTCGCGCGCCAGTTCGAGCGCCGCGCTCATCGGCCCAGCCGCGTCCGGTAGGCCGCCTCGTCAAAGCCGACGGTGACGGCCTGTCCGTCGTCGAGGACGGGGCGCTTGATCAGCGAGGGGGTTGCCGCCAGTTGGGCGAGTGCGCCTTCGCGGCTGACGCAGGCGGCCTGCGCGTCGGGCGGGAGTGCACGCCAGGTGGTGCCCTTGCGGTTGACGAGCGTCTCGACGCCGACGGCGTCGGCCCAGCGCGCGAGCGTGTCCTGCGGGACGCCCTGTTTCTTGAAGTCGTGGAAGGCGAAGTCGACCTCGTGGTCGACGAGCCACTGGCGGGCCTTCTTGACGGTGCCGCAGTTGGGGATGCCGTAAACGGTCAGCATGGGGCGGGACTCACTGGTTGAGGATGAAGCCGTCGAAGTCGGGCGCGGCCTCCTGGGCGGCGCCGGTCGACGGGCGCTTGGCATTTTCGTTGTTGTTGACGAGCCAGTACAGGTTGGTCGGCGAGTCGGCGTTCTTCATCGCCTCGTCCAGCGTGATCTGGCCGCTGTTGTAGAGGCGGAACAGCGCCTGCTCGAAGGTCTGCGCGCCTTCGGCCAGCGTCGCCTCGATCGCGTCCTTGATCTTGTCGATCTCGCCGGCGCGGATCAGCTCGCCGATATGCGGGGTGTTGAGCATCAGCTCGACCGCCGGGATCAGCTTGCCGCCGGTCGACGGCAGGAGGCGCTGCGAGATCACCGCCTTGAGCGCCTGCGACAGGTCCATCAGCAGCGCCTCGCGCGTCTGCGGGGGGAAGAAGCTGATCATGCGGTTGAGCATGTGGTAGCTGTTGCTCGCGTGAAAGGTGGTGATGCACAGGTGGCCCGACTGTGCGTAGTTGATCGCGTGGGTCAGCGTCTCGGCGTCGCGGATCTCGCCGATCATCAGCACATCGGGCGCCTCGCGCATCGCGTTCTTGAGTGCCGAGCCGTAGGAGTGGGTATCCAGCCCGATCTCCCGCTGGTTGACGATGGAGCGGCCATGCTCGAACAGGTACTCGACCGGGTCTTCCACGGTGAGGATGTGGCCGCTTTGCGTGCGCTTGCGCTGTTCGATCAGCGCGGCGACGGTCGAGCTCTTGCCCGAGCCGGTGGCGCCGGCGACGACGATCAGCCCGCGTTTGAGGCCGACCAGTGACTGCAGTGATTGCGGCAGGTTCAGCTCGTCAAGGTCGGGAGCCTTGGGGGCGATGCGGCGCACCACCATCGCGACCTGCCCGCGCTGGCGGAACAGGTTGACGCGGAAGTTGCCCAGGCCTTCGGCCTGTCGCGCGAAGTTCATTTCCAGGTCCCGCTCGAAGCGGGCGATCTCGTCGGCGTCCATCAGGCTGTACGCGAGCTGCTGCACCTGTTCGTGGCCGAGCACCTTGTCGCCGACAGCACGCAGCACGCCGTCGATCTTGATCTGGACCGGCGCGCCGCCGGTGTAGAAGGTGTCGCTGGCGGCGTGTTCGGCCATCAGCCGGAAAAAGGGCAGCATCATCATCGGGCGGGCTTCCTTGCTGTGAGCAAAAAAGCCCCGAAGCGGCGGGGCCGGCTCCGGGGCTTCTTGGGATGGTTCTTAGGCCTTGGCGGGCGCTGCGTCGCGCAGTGCGCGGCGCAGGATCTTGCCGACGTTGGTCTTCGGCAGCTCGTCGCGGAACTCGACAAACTTCGGCACCTTGTAGCCGGTCAGGTTCTGCTTGCAGTGTTCGATCACCGCTTCGGCGGTCAGCGCCGGATCCTTCCTGACCACGAACACCTTGACGAGTTCGCCGGACTTTTCGTCCGGCACGCCGATGCACGCGACCTCGAGCACGCCCGGGTGCATCGCGACCACGTCCTCGATCTCGTTCGGGTAGACGTTGAAGCCGGAGACCAGGATCATGTCCTTCTTGCGGTCGACCAGCTTGACGAAGCCCTCGGGCGTGATGATGGCCATGTCGCCGGTGGCGAGGAAGCCCTCGGCGTCGATCACCTTGGCGGTTTCTTCCGGGCGGTTCCAGTAGCCCTTCATCACCTGCGGCCCCTTGATGCACAGCTCGCCCGCCTCGCCTTGGGCGGCTTCGCGGCCTTCGCTGTCGCGGATCTGGATGTCGGTCGACGGCACCGGCACGCCGATGGTGCCGTTGTAGTCCTTGAGGTCGAGCGGGTTGATGCACGCGGCCGGGCTGGTTTCGGTCAGGCCGTAGGCTTCGACCAGCGTCACGCCGGTCATCTGCTTCCAGCGTTCTGCGACGGCCTTTTGCACGGCCATGCCGCCGCCCAGCGTCAGGCGCCAGGTCGAGAAGTCGACAGTCTTGAAGTCCGGGTGGTTGAGCAGGGCGTTGAAGAGGGTGTTCACGCCGGTCATCGCGGTGATCGGGTACTTCTTGATCTCCTTGATGAAGCCCGGGATGTCGCGCGGGTTGGTGATCAGCACGTTGAGCGCGCCGATCTCGGTGAACGCCATCAGGTTCGCGGTCAGCGAGAAGATATGGTAGAGCGGCAGCGCAGTGATGATCACCTCCTGCCCTTCGCGCACGGCGGGTTTGATCCATTCGCCGGCCTGCAGCATGTTGGCGACGATGTTGCGGTGGATCAGCATCGCCCCCTTGGAGACACCGGTGGTACCGCCGGTGTACTGCAGGAAGGCGATGTCGTCGTGGCCGACCGCGACCTTGACCGGCGGTTTGCGTGCGCCCTGGGCGAGCGCGTCGTTGAAGCGGGTGTAGGCGGGCAGTTGCCACGCCGGCACCATCTTCTTGACCTTGCGCACGACGAAGTTGACGATCGCACCCTTGGGGAAGCCCAGCATGTCGCCGATCGACGCGACCACCACATGCTTGATGCGGGTCTTGCGGATCACGTCCTCGAGCACGGAAGCGAAGTTCTCGAGGATGACGATGGTTTCGGCGCCCGAGTCGTTCAGCTGGTGCTCGAGTTCGCGCGGAGTGTAGAGCGGGTTGACGTTGACCACGGTGCAGCCTGCGCGCAGCGTGCCGAACACGCAGATCGGGTACTGCAGCAGGTTGGGCATCATGATGGCGACGCGGCTGCCCTTGGAGAGGCCAAGTTGCTGAAGGTAGGACGCGAAGTCGGAAACCTTGCGGTCGAGTTCGCAGTAGCTGAGCACCTTGTCCATGCAGGCGACGGCAGGGCGGTCACGGAAGCGTGCGACGCTCTTGTCGAACACTTCGTTGATCGAGGCGAAGGTATTGACGTCGATCTCGTGCGCGACCCCCTGCTGGTAGTTCTTGAACCACACCTTGTCCATGGTTAGCCCTTCTCCTTCGTGATGGCTGCCTGTGCATCTTTGGCGCAGGCTCTAGCCTGTTTGCATTGTTGTTTTGCCCATCCTCCAATTTACCGGAACTAAAACATCCCTGCAAAGCGCTCCGTTGTCATGGGGCGTCTGTCGTGCGCGACAAGCGGCTGCTCCGGCTGCGCCATTTTCTTTTTTGTGCTGAATGGTTTACACTCTGGATGTTTAGTGATGGGCGGTTCGCCCATTTTTTATTTGCGGAAAACGACTAATGGATGTACGTCAGCTGTTGGAAAACACCCTGCCGGGCCTGGGTTACGAGCTCGTCGATTGCGAGCTGACGCCGGGCGGCGGCATTCGTGTTTTCATGGACAAGCAAGGTGGTGTGACGGTCGAGGATTGCGTGAGCGTCAGCAACCACATGACCCGTCTTTTCATGGTGGAAAACATCGATTACAGCCGGCTGGAAGTTTCGAGCCCGGGTCTGGATCGGCCGCTGAAGAAGGAAGCGGATTTCGTGCGATTTGCCGGCCAGTTGGCCAAGCTGCGCACGCGTCTGCCGGTGGACGGGCAGAAGAAGTTTACCGGCCGTCTCATCGGGGTCGAGAACGGTGTTCTCAGCCTCGAAGTGGAAGGCCGGATGGTGGCAATCGAACTGACCAATATCGACAAGGCTAGGCTCGAGCCCGAGTTTTAAGGCCAAGGTCAGCGATCCCGTCCCGGGGTCAAGAATGCGGAGGAATGAATGAGTCGCGAGATTTTGTTGCTGGTCGACGCGCTGGCAAGCGAGAAGAATGTAAGCCGTGATGTGGTGTTTTCCGCGCTGGAAATGGCGCTGGCGTCTGCCACCAAGAAGAAGTTCCACAACGAGGAAGACATGGATGTGCGCGTCGAGATCGACCGCCTGACCGGTCTTTACAGTACTTTCCGCTGCTGGACGGTCGTCGAGGACGATCTGCTTGAAGTGCCCGCGCGCGAAGTCACCCTGGAGGAAGCGCGCGAGAAGGACCCGCGCGCAGAGATCGGTAGCGTGATCGAAGAGCCGATGGAGGCGGTCGAATTCGGCCGCATCGGCGCGCAGACCGCCAAGCAGGTGATCCTGCAGAAAATCCGCGACGCAGAGCGCGAGCAGCTGCTCAGCGACTTCCTCGCACGCAGCGACAACATGGTGCTGGGTACCATCAAGCGCATCGAGCGCGGCAACGCCGTGGTCGAAGTGGGCAAGCTCGAAGCCGTGCTGCCGCGCGACCAGATGATCCCGAAGGAAAACCTGCGCGTCGGTGACCGCGCGCGTGCCTACCTGATGCGCATCGACCGTCTGGGCCGCGGCCCGCAACTGGTGCTGTCGCGGACCTGTCCGGAATTCCTGGTCAAGCTGTTCGAGCTTGAAGTGCCCGAAATCGAGGAAGGCCTGCTCGAGATAAAGGAAGCCGCCCGCGACCCGGGGATGCGCGCCAAGATCGCCGTCAAGTCGAACGATCCGCGTGTCGACCCGCAAGGTACCTGCATCGGCATGCGCGGCTCGCGCGTGCAGGCCGTGACGCAGGAGCTCTCCGGCGAGCGCGTCGATATCGTGTTGTGGTCGCCGGATCCGGCTCAGTTCGTGATCAACGCGCTGTCGCCGGCCGAAGTGAGCCGCATCATGATCGACGAGGACAACCACGCGATGGACGTCGTGGTTGCCGAAGACCAGCTGGCGTTCGCGATCGGCCGAGGTGGCCAGAACGTCCGCCTGGCGGCCGAACTGACCGGCTGGAACATCAACATCATGACCGTGGAAGAGGCCGAGGAAAAACTCGAGGCCGAGGACGCGGTGGTGCGTCAGCTGTTCGTCGACCTGCTGGCCTTGACCGAGGACGAGGCTGCAACCCTGGTGCAGGAAGGCTTCACTTCGCTGGAAGAAGTGGCCTATGTGCCGATCGACGAAATGCTGGAAATCGAGGGCTTTGACGAAGCCTTCGTCAACGACCTGCGTAGCCGCGCGCGTGACGCGCTGCTGACCCAGGCGATTGCCACCGAAGAGAAGGTGGAAAGTGTGGAAGACGAGCTTCGCAATCTGGAAGGCCTCGATGCCGAGCTGGTGCGCAAGCTGGCCGAGAACGGCGTGGTGACACGCGACGACCTGGCGGATCTTGCCGTCGACGATCTGGTGGACATCACCGGCATGGAAGCCGAGCCGGCGCGGGCGCTGATTATGAAGGCGCGCGAGCACTGGTTTGCCGAGTAAGCATCGAGCTGAATTGACTGATTGTAGGAAGACGAATGGCATTGACTAATGTAAGACAGTTTGCGGCCGAGCTTGGCCTGACCCCGGAACGCCTGCTTGAGCAGTTGCGTGCCTCCGGCGTCGCCAAGCGCTCCGCGGACGACTCCTTGACCGAACAGGACAAGAGCCAGCTGCTGGGCCACTTGAAGCGTGCCCACGGCACCGCGCAGGATCCGCATGTAACCGTTGCGCGCAAGCAGACCAGCGAAGTGCGCGCTGCCGACGGCAAGGCCGTGACCGTGGAAACCCGCAAGAAGCGTGTATTCGTGCGTCCGCCGGAAGAACTGGCGCAACCGGCCGTGCAGCCGAAACCCAAGCCGGAGCCGAAACCCGAGCCGAAGCCGGAGCCGAAACCCGAGCCCAAGCCGGAACCGAAGCCTGAGCCGAAGCCTGAACCCAAGCCTGAACCCAAGCCGGAACCGAAACCCGAGCCCAAGGCAGAGCCGAAGCCGGAGCCGAAGGCAGTGCCCAAGGCCGCTCCGCAGCCGGCTGCGCCGCAGTCCATCCTGTCCGCGGAAGAAGTCGCTGCCCGTGAAGCCGAGGCGCGTCGCCACGCCGAACTGCGTGCGCGTCAGGAAGCGATGATCCGCGAGAAGCAGGAGCGTGAAGCGCGCCGTCAGGCCGCGATCGCCGCGAAGAACGCGCCCAAGCCGGTCGAGGCACCGAAGCCCGCACCGGCTGCGAAGCCCGCCGAGAAGCGTGACGAGGCGTCGGTGCGTTCGGCGCGTCCGTCGGCCAACCGCCAGTCGGTATCGTCGACCCCGCGCAACCCGACCGCACGCCTGCCTGCAGCGGGTGGTGCACAGCCGGCAGCGCCGGCGCCTTCGTCGCCGGGTGCTCGTCCTGGCGATAAGAAGGGTGCCAAGAAGGGTGGCCGTGACGGTGGCTGGGAAGACGGCAAGAAGGGTGGCCGTGGCCTGAAGACTAAGGGCGGCGACATGGGTGGCGGCTGGAAGTCCAAGAAGGGTGGCCGCAACAAGAACAACGGCCAGAACGCCTTCCACGCGCCGACCGAGCCTATCATCCATGAAGTGCTGGTGCCGGAGACGATCACCGTCGCCGACCTCGCGCACAGGATGGCGGTCAAGGCGGCCGAGGTGATCAAGGTCCTGATGAAGATGGGCATGATGGTGACCATCAACCAGGTGCTCGACCAGGAAACCGCGATGATCATCGTCGAGGAAATGGGTCACGTCGCCAAGGCAGCCCAGACCGACGATCCGGAAGCTTACCTGGAGAAGGCCGGCGAGGAAGCTGTCGAGTCGCTGCCGCGTTCGCCGGTGGTGACCGTGATGGGTCACGTCGACCACGGCAAGACCTCGCTGCTCGACTACATCCGTCGCGCGAAGGTGGCGGCCGGTGAAGCGGGTGGCATTACCCAGCATATCGGGGCCTACCACGTGAAGACACCGCGCGGCATGATCACCTTCCTCGATACCCCGGGTCACGAGGCGTTTACCGCGATGCGTGCCCGCGGCGCGAAGGCGACCGACATCGTCGTGCTGGTGGTTGCCGCCGACGACGGCGTGATGCCGCAGACCATCGAGGCGATCCACCACGCGAAGGCGGCCGGTGTGCCGATGGTCGTCGCGGTCAACAAGATCGACAAGCAAGGCGCGAACCCCGAGCGTATCCGCCAGGAACTGGTTGCGCAGGAAGTGGTGCCCGAGGACTGGGGTGGCGACACGCAGTTCGTCGAGGTGTCCGCCAAGCAGGGCATCAATATCGACGGCCTGCTCGAGGCGATCCTGCTGCAGGCCGAAGTGCTCGAACTGCACGCGCCGGTCGACGCGCCGGCCAAGGGCATCATCGTCGAGGCGCGCCTCGACAAGGGGCGCGGCCCGGTGGCGACGCTGCTGGTGCAGTCCGGCACCCTGAAGAAGGGCGACGTCGTGCTCGCCGGCACCGCCTTCGGCCGTGTTCGCGCGATGATCGACGAGAACGGCGCGCAGGTCGATGCGGCCGGCCCGGCGATCCCGGTCGAGATCCTCGGACTGTCCGACGTCCCGCAGGCAGGCGAGGACGCGATGGTGCTGGCCGACGAGAAGAAGGCACGCGAAATCGCGCTGTTCCGTGCAGGCAAGTACCGCGACGTGCGTCTGGCCAAGCAGCAGGCGGCCAAGCTGGAGAACATGTTCGCGCAGATGGCCGAAGGCGAGGTGCAATCGCTGTCGATCATCATCAAGGCCGACGTGCAGGGTTCGTACGAAGCGCTGGCGGGCAGCCTGCAGAAGCTGTCGACCGACGAAGTCCGCGTCAACATCCTGCACTCGGGCGTCGGCGGCATCACCGAATCCGACGTCAACCTGGCGATCGCGTCCAAGGCCATCGTGATCGGCTTCAACACGCGTGCCGACGCGGCCGCGCGCAAGCTTGCCGAGAACGAAGGCGTCGACATCCGCTACTACAACATCATCTACGACGCCGTGGATGAGGTAAAGGCGGCGCTCTCCGGTATGCTCGCGCCGGAGAAGAAGGAAACCATTACCGGCATGGTCGAGATCCGTCAGGTGATCACCGTGTCCAAGGTCGGCAACATCGCCGGCTGTATGGTGACCGACGGCCTGGTCAAGCGTTCGTCGCTGGTACGCCTGATCCGCAACAACGTGGTCGTGCATACCGGCGAACTCGAGTCGCTCAAGCGCTTCAAGGACGACGTGAAGGAAGTGAAGCAGGGCTACGAGTGCGGCCTGATGCTGAAGAACTTCAACGACATCCACGAAGGTGACCAGCTAGAGGCGTTCGAGATCGTCGAAGTCGCGCGTACGCTGTAAGCCTACGGCGGACCGCAAGGCGGGTGGCGGCCGGGCAAGCCCGGCGCCCCCGCCTTTTTGCTGAACGAAACAAAAGGACATCAAGATGGCTAGGAAGACCTTTTCCCGCGCCGACCGCATGGCCGACCAGATCCAGCGTGATCTTGCCGAGCTGATCCGTGCCGGCCTGAAGGACCCGCGCGTGGGCTTCGTGACGATCACGTCGGTTGAAGTGACGCGCGACTACTCGCACGCCAAGATCTATTACACCGTGATGCAGGAAGACAAGCGCGCGCTGACGCAGGAAATCCTCGACCACTCGGCCGGCTACCTGCGGAGCGAACTCGCGCGCGGCCTCAAGGTGTTTACAGTGCCGCAACTGCACTTCGTGTACGACGAGTCGATCGAGCGTGGCGTGCACATGAGCCGGCTGATCGACGAGGTGTCGGGCCAGGACGCGGCGAACCGCGGCAAGCTTGCGGACGACGCGGCAGAATGACGCAGTTTCGCAGGGTCAAGCGTGTAGTAGATGGCGTGCTGCTGCTGGACAAGCCCTTGGGCGTGTCGAGCAACGGCGCGCTGCAGCACGCGCGCAGGCTGTACCAGGCGGCCAAGGCCGGCCACACCGGCGTGCTCGACCCGCTCGCCAGCGGCTTGTTGCCGGTGTGCTTCGGTGAGGCGACCAAGTTTTCGTCCTTCCTGCTCGACGCGGACAAAGCGTACCGCACCACCGTGCGCTTCGGGCAGAAGACGACGACCGGCGACGCCGAGGGCGAGGTGATCAGCGAGCGCGAGGTGGCCTTCGACGAGGCGGCGCTGCGTGCGGCGATCACGCGTTTTACCGGCGTGATCGACCAGGTGCCGCCGATGTACTCGGCACTCAAGCACCAGGGCAAGGCGCTCTATGAGTACGCTCGTGCCGGGGTCGAAATCGATCGGCAGGCGCGTCGGGTGACCATCCATTCGATTGAGCTCTTGTCGTTCGACGGCGTGAGCGCGGAGCTTAACGTGCGTTGCAGCAAGGGCACGTATATCCGGGTGCTGGGCGAGGACATCGGCGAGGCGCTCGGTTGCGGCGCGCACCTGTCGGCGCTGCGCCGAACCGCGACCGCCGGCTTCACGCTGGACGCCTCGTGCACGCTGCCCGCGCTGGAAGAAATGGACGAAGCAGGGCGTGACGTCTGCCTGTTGCCGGTCGACGTGCTGGTCGGCCATTTGCCCGAACACGCGCTGGACGAGGCGGATTTTTCGCGTTTCATGCACGGCATGGCTGTCCAATTCGACCAGGATCGTGCAATAATGCCGCGGTTCCGCGTTTACCGAGCGTTGACACGGGACTTCCTGGGTCTGGGAGAAGTACGGGAGGCAGGTTTCCTGCATCCTGCCAGGCTCATGGCGACCAAGGTCGCCGACTAAGCGAAGCAAGGATGGGTCTAGGCTCGCCTTGCTTGTCGGGCGCAAGCCCTTCATCAAATTGGAGTTAAGAAATGGCCATCACCGCCGCTCAGAAAGCAGACATCGTCAAGGACTTCCAGCACAAGGAAGGCGATACCGGTTCGTCGGAAGTGCAAATCGCGCTGCTGACTGCCCGCATCAACGATCTGACCCCGCACTTCAAGGCCAACACCAAAGACCACCACAGCCGCCGCGGCCTGCTGAAGATGGTTAGCCGTCGTCGTCGCCTGCTTGATTACCTCAAGCGCACCAACGTCGACAGCTACCGCAGCCTGCTCGCCCGTCTGGGTCTGCGTAAGTAAGCGGATAGCCGGGAAAAGTCGCAGCCTAGGCTGCGACTTTTTCTTATCAGGTTTCAGCGCCGAAATTGACGGGGTGTGCCTCTAGAAATGCCGGTCCCATCCGGCCGGCATTTCTAGGGGTTCCCGTTATCGGCGAAGGTTCACCAAATCAACAGGGGTTCCCCATGTTCAACAAGATCACCAAGAGCTTCCAGTACGGCCGCCACACCGTGACCATCGAGACCGGCGAAATCGCCCGTCAGGCCTCCGGTGCCGTCCTCGTGTCGATGGACGAGACCGTCGTGCTGGTTTCCGTCGTCGGCTCCAAGAACGTCAAGCCGGGCCAGGACTTCTTCCCGCTGACCGTCGACTACCTCGAGCGTACCTACGCCGCCGGCAAGATCCCGGGTGGCTTCTTCAAACGCGAAGGCAAGCAGTCCGAGAAGGAAATCCTCACCAGCCGCCTGATCGACCGTCCGATCCGCCCGCTGTTCCCCGAGGGCTTCTACCACGACGTGCAGATCGTCGCGACCGTGATGTCGCTGAACCCGGAAGTCGATTCTGACATCCCGGCCATGATCGGTGCGTCCGCCGCGCTGGCGATCTCCGGCCTGCCGTTTGCCGGTCCGATCGGCGCCGCCCGCGTCGGTTACGCCGACGGCGAATACATCCTGAACCCGACCAAGACCGAGCTTGCGACCTCCGCGCTTGACCTGGTGGTCGCCGGTACCGACCGCGCGGTGCTGATGGTCGAGTCCGAAGCCAAGGAGCTGTCCGAGGCGGTGATGCTGGGCGCCGTGGTGTTCGGCCACGACGCGATGCAGGCCGCCATCAAGGCGATCAACGAGCTGGCTGACGAAGTCAACCCGGTGATGTGGGACTGGGCGCCGAAGGCGCACGACGAGGCGCTGACCGCCAAGATCCGCGAGATCGCTGGCGAGAAGATCGCCGCCGCCTTCCGCATCCGCCAGAAGCAGCTGCGCTCCGCCGCCCTCGCCGAAGCATGGGACGCCGTGAAGTCCGCGCTGATCACCGAAGAGACCGAGACCCTGGTCGCCAACGAGATCAAGGCGATCTTCAAGGGCATGGAAGCCGAGATCGTCCGCACCCAGATCCTGTCGGGCGAGCCGCGCATCGACGGCCGCGATACCCGCACCGTGCGTCCGATCGCCGTGCGTACCGGCGTGCTGCCGCGCGTACACGGCTCGGCGCTGTTCACCCGTGGCGAAACCCAGTCGATCGCGACCGCGACGCTGGGTACCAGCCGCGACGAGCAGATCATCGACGCGCTGGCCGGCGAGTACACCGACCGCTTCATGCTGCACTACAACTTCCCGCCGTACTCGACCGGTGAAGCCGGCCGCATGGGCCCGCCCAAGCGCCGCGAGATCGGTCACGGCCGTCTGGCCAAGCGCGCGCTGATGGCCGTGCTGCCGCCGGCGGACGAGTTCAGCTACACCATGCGCGTCGTCTCGGAAATCACCGAGTCGAACGGTTCCTCGTCGATGGCGTCCGTCTGCGGCGGCTGCCTCGCGCTGCTGTCCGCCGGCGTGCCGCTGAAGGCGCACGTGGCCGGCATCGCCATGGGCCTGATCCTCGAAGGCAACCGTTTTGCCGTGCTGTCGGACATCCTGGGTGACGAAGACCACCTCGGCGACATGGACTTCAAGGTGGCCGGTACCGCCGAAGGTGTGACCGCGCTGCAGATGGACATCAAGATCCAGGGCATCACCAAGGAAATCATGCAGGTCGCGCTGGCGCAGGCCAAGGAAGGCCGCCTGCACATCCTCGGCGTGATGCAGGAAGCGGTCGAAGGCCCGCAGACCCTGTCCGAGTTCGCGCCGCGCCTCTTCACCATGAAGATCAACCCGGAGAAGATCCGCGAAGTGATCGGCAAGGGCGGCGAGACCATCCGCAGCATCACCAAGGAAACCGGCTGCGAGATCAATATCGAGGACGACGGCACCATCACCATCGCCTCGGTGACGCAGGAAGGCGCCGACGCCGCCCGCAAGAAGATCGAAGAGATCACCGTCGAAGTCGAAGTGGGCAAGATCTACGAAGGTACCGTGGTCAAGATCCTCGACAACAACGTCGGCGCGATCGTGTCCATCCTGCCGGGCAAGGACGGTCTGGTGCACATCTCGCAGATCGCCAACGAGCGCATCAAGAACGTGTCCGACCACCTGAAGGAAGGCCAGGTCGTGCGCGTGAAGGCGATCGAGACCGACGACCGCGGCCGCGTCCGCCTTTCGATCAAGGCGCTGCTGGAAGACGAGTCGCGCGTCGCCCGCGAGACCGCCGAATCGTTCGGCCTGAAGTCGGGTAACTGAGCTTTCGCTGTCCAAGAGGCCCGCGCTTGTTGCGCGGGCTTTTTTACGCCTGGTGTGCAGGAGGGGTGATGTTCTGGAAACGCTGGTGGCCCGCTGCGCGGCGGCGCGACGAGGCAAGGCTCGCCACGTTGGTGCAGGTGGCGGCGCATTTGCCTGTGCTGGACGGCTTGAGCGAGGCGGAGCTTGAGCGCCTGGCGCAACTGGCGCTCGCCTTTATCGACGGCAAGTCGCTGGTGCGCGTCGACGATGGGGCGCTGGAGGACGACGCGGTGGCCGCGATCGCGCTGCAGGCGGCTTTGCCGGTGTTGGGCCTGGGCGCCGCTGCGCTGGCAGACTGGCGCGAGGTGATCCTGTATCCGGACGCTTTTGTCACGCGTGACTTGTGGCTCGATCACGCCGGTCTCGCGCACGAGGGTGAGCAGGTGCTGATCGGGCAGGCACGCTCGGACGGGCCGCTGGTGCTGTCGCTGCCCGACGCGGTCGATTCGGCGCAGCTCGACGGCTGGAATGTGGTGATCCACGAGATCGCGCACAAGCTCGACATGCTGGATGGGGCCCCCAACGGCTGTCCGCCCCTGCACAAGGGGATGGACCGCCAGGCGTGGGCGCGCGACTGGAGCGCCGCATACGCGGCGTTCTGCGCCGAACTTGACGCGGGGCACGAAGGCTGGCTCGACCCTTACGCCGGCGAAGACCCGGCGGAATTTTTCGCGGTGCTCTCCGAAGCCTTCTTCGAGACGCCGCACTGGGTCGCCGACGACTACCCGGCGCTTTACCGCCATCTGGTGGCGTTTTACCGGCAGGACCCTTCGCTCAGGTTGCCGCGTCTCGCGTGGCCGCTGTCGGAGCACGCGGCGCCGTTACGGCTGGAGTAGGGTGCCTACGCGCGCGTGGCTGGCGTTTGCCTCGGCCATCACGCGGGCAAACAGTTCGGCGACGGTCGGCACGTCGGCGATCAGGCCCTGCGACTGCCCGATCAGCTGCACGCCGCGTTCAAGGTCGCCATCCTCGACGGCGCGGCGGATGCTGTCGGTCGCCGCGCCGAACTGAGCGAGCTGGCGCAATCCCCACGGGTTTTGCAGCAGGCCGCCGAGCGCGACTCTCAGTGGCGACATGCCCATCTGCCTTGCCATGCTGACTGAGCGCAGGCTGGCCAGCGGCAAGGGTAGCGGGCGGCGTGTGGCGCTGCGGGCGTGCTGGGTGTCCATCACGCGGCAGGGCAGGCCGTCGAAGTTTCTCGAGTAGAGGGTGTCGGCGACGCCGCGCTCGACGATCGCGGCCTTGCTTCTGTCGTGCAGCGGGCTCTCGCGGGTGGTCGCGATGCGGCTGCCCATGGCGACGGCGTCCGCGCCGAGCGTCAGCGCGGCGGCAAGGCCGGCCCCGTTCGCGAAACCGCCGGCCGCGATGACGGGCAGGTCGCTGACGGCACGCACGGCGGGGATCAGGGCGAGCGAGGTGACTGCACCGCCATGCGCGGCGGCCTCGTGGCCGGTAACGAGCAGCGCGTCGGCGCCTGCGGCTTCGGCCGAGCGGGCGTGCTTCTCGCTGGTGACGGTCGCGATCACCTTGCCGCCGTAAGCGTGCACGGCCTCGGCGATCCATTCGCCCTTGCCCAGCGAGTAGTTGATCACCGGAACCTGCTCTTCGATCGCGACCCGCGCGTTGTCGGCGCTGCCCGGCATCAGCAAGGTGCAGCCGACGCCGAACGGCCGGTTTGTCAGTTGCCGGATGCGGCGGATGGCGGCGCGGGTGGCATCTGGGCCGAGCGGGCCGCTGGCAAGGATGCCGAGCCCGCCTGCGTTGGCGACGGCGGCGACAAGCTCCGCGGTGGCGATATAGGACATGCCCGGGCAGACGAGCGGCAGGTCGACGCCGAAGCGCTGGGTGAAGGATGTGTGCATGGCAGGCCGGGCTGATCAGGAGGGTCTCCATTCTGTTATGCTTTTAGCAATTTTTCAAACGGTTGTTTGACACGGATATGTATCTTGCGCTGATAGGCTGGCTGTACGTGGTACTGATGTTCTCGCTCGCCCAGGAGAGCGTGCTTGCCACGGTGTTTTACCTGTTGTTCCTCGGTGTGCTGCCGGTGGTGCTGATCGGCTGGATGCGCCGCGTGCGCCGCCGCGAGCGCGCGCGGGAGCGGGATGACGCTTGAGCGGCGGCAGGCTCGGTGCTAGAATCCCGCGTCCCCGGAATGGCCGGGGATCATCACGCACATTCGCGCCAAAGGGTGTCCGCAAGGATTTTTGCGCGAATGGAGGCATAACCCTTGGGAGTTTATTGAATGAGCACCACCGTGACCATGCGTCAAATGCTGGAAGCCGGCGTACACTTCGGCCACCAGACCCGCTTCTGGAACCCGAAGATGGATCAGTACATCTTCGGCAGCCGTAACAAGATCCACATCATCAACCTGGAAAAGACCCTGCCGCTGTTCATCTCGGCACAGGACTACGTTCGTCGCCTGTCGGCGAACAAGGGTACCGTGATGTTTGTCGGCACCAAGCGTCAGGCGCGTGACATCATCCGCGAAGAAGCATCCCGCGCAGGCGTGCCCTTCGTCGACCACCGCTGGCTGGGCGGCATGCTGACCAACTACAAGACGGTCAAGCAGTCCATCAAGCGTCTGGAAGAAAAGAGCGCACTGCTCGCCAACGCGGACGAAACCGGTTTCAACAAGAAAGAACTGCTGGACCTGCAGCGCGAAGTCGACAAGCTCGAGCGCTCGCTGGGTGGTATCAAGGACATGAAGGGCCTGCCGGACGCGATCTTCGTGATCGACACCGGTTACCAGAAGGGCACCATCGTCGAAGCGCAGAAGCTGGGCATCCCGGTGATCGGCGTTGTTGATACCAACAACAATCCGGACGGTATCGATTACGTGATCCCGGGTAACGACGACTCCAGCCGTGCGATCCGCCTGTACGCTCGCGGCATCGCTGACGCGGTGCTGGAAGGCCGTGCACAGGCCATCCAGGAAATCGTCGCCGCCGAACCGGCAGCTGCCGAGTAAGCGGATCGGTCAAAGGGGCGCAAGCCCCTTTTTTCCGACCTTGATACCCGATTTACATAATCCAGGAGATTGAAGATGGCGGACATCACCGCAAAAATGGTTGGCGACCTGCGCGCTGCGACCGGTCTGGGCATGATGGAGTGCAAGAAGGCACTGGTTGAAGCCGAAGGCGACATGGCCAAGGCTGAAGAAATCCTGCGCATCAAGTCCGGCAACAAGGCTTCCAAGCTGGCCGGCCGTACCGCAGCCGAAGGCGTGATCGCGACTTTCGTTGAAGGCGGCGTGGGCGCAATGGTTGAAGTGAACTGCGAAACCGACTTTGTCGCCAAGGACGAGACCTTCCTGTCCTTCGCGCGCGCGGCTGCCGAAGCGGCTGCCAAGGCCAACCCGGCCGACGTCGAGGCGCTGCTCGCTGTTGAAGTGAACGGCCAGAGCGTCGAAGAAATCCGCAAGGCTGCGATCGCCAAGCTGGGTGAGAACATGAACGTGCGTCGTTTCGCACGCTTCGAAACCACCGGCACCATCGCAACCTACTTGCACGGCGCGAAGATCGGCGTGATGGTCGACATCAACGGCGAAGAGGCCATGGGCCGCGACGTCGCGATGCACATCGCCGCTTCCAAGCCGATCTGCGTGTCCAAGGACCAGGTGCCGGCCGAAACGCTGGAAACCGAACGCCGCATCTACAAAGAGCAGGCGATGGCTGAAGGCAAGCCGGCCGAGATCGCCGAGAAGATGGTCGAAGGCCGCGTGCGCAAGTACCTGGCCGAAGTGACCCTGCTGGGCCAGCAGTTCGTCAAGAACCCGGACATCACCGTCGAGAAACTGCTCGCTGACGCGAACCAGTCTGTCAACGCGTTCGCGATGTTCGTGGTCGGCGAAGGCATCGAGAAGAAAGTGGTCGACTACGCGGCTGAAGTCGCTGCGGCTGCCAAGGTCTAAGCGTCAAGCTGCCTTGAACCGACGGCACCCCGAGGGGTGCCGTTTTGCAAATATACATACCCAAACCATCCGGACCGAGGTCACCATGAGCCAGACTCCCGCTTACAAACGCATCCTGCTGAAACTCTCGGGCGAAGCCCTGATGGGGGACGACAGCTACGGCATCAACCGCGCGACGATCGAGGCGATCGTCGGTCAGGTGAAGGAGGTCGTCGATCTGGGGGTGCAGGTCGGGGTGGTCATCGGCGGCGGCAACATCTTCCGCGGCGTCTCGCAGGCGGCTTCCGGCATGGACCGCGCGACCGCCGACTACATGGGCATGATGGCGACCGTGATGAACGCGCTGGCGCTGAAGGACGCGATGGAAAACGCCGGCATCATCGCCCGCGTGCAGTCCGCGCTGACCATGCAGCAGGTTGCCGAGCCCTATGTGCGCGGCAAGGCGATCCAGTACCTGGAAGAGGGTAAGGTGGTGATCTTCGCCGCCGGTACCGGCAACCCCTTCTTCACCACGGACACCGCGGCCGCGCTGCGCGGCATGGAAATGAACGTCGACATCATGCTCAAGGCGACCAAGGTCGACGGCGTGTACACCGACGACCCGAAGAAGAACCCCGAGGCCGTGCGCTACCAGACGCTGACCTTCGACGAGGCGATCGGCCGCAACCTGAAGGTGATGGACGCGACCGCGTTCGCGCTGTGCCGTGACCAGGGCCTGAACATCAAGGTGTTCAGCATTTTCAAACAGGGCGCGCTGACCCGGGTCGTGCTTGGCGAAGACGAAGGCACGCTGGTACACTGCTGAACCATTACAGATTTTGACGGGCGGAAACGGCGTATCGCCGCTTTCCGCCTTGTTTTTCCGATTGAGAAAGTGGAGTGAACATGATCAACGACGTCAAGAACACGGCCGAGCAGAAGATGCAGAAATCGCTCGAGGCCTTCAAGAACGACCTGAACAAGGTCCGTACCGGCCGCGCGCATACCGGCATTCTTGATCACGTCATGGTCGATTACTACGGCAACCCGACGCCGGTCAACCAGGTGGCGAACGTCAACCTGATCGACGCGCGCACCATCGGCGTGCAGCCGTGGGAAAAGAACATGCTTGCCAAGGTAGAGAAGGCGATCCGCGACTGCGACCTCGGCCTGAATCCCGCGTCGATGGGCGACCTGATCCGCGTGCCGATGCCGATGTTGACCGAAGAGCGCCGCCGCGACCTGATCAAGGTGGTGCGTGGCGAGGCCGAGGGTGCGCGTGTCGCCGTGCGCAACATCCGCCGCGACGCGAACAACGAGCTGAAGAACCTGATCAAGGACAAGGCGATCACCGAGGACGACGAGCGCCGCGCGCAGGACGACATCCAGAAGCTGACCGACAAGTACATTGCCGAGGTCGACAAGGCGCTGGCGGCCAAGGAAACCGACCTGATGGCCGTGTAAGGGGCCGTCTTGAACACGACTTCCACCCAGTCGGTGCCGCCGGTTTCGGCGGTGCCGCGCCATATCGCGATCATCCTCGACGGCAACGGCCGCTGGGCCAAGAAGCGGCTGCTGCCGCGCGTGGCCGGGCACAAGAAGGGCCTGGACGCCGTGCGGGAGACGGTCAAGGCCTGCGCCGAGCTCGGCGTCGGCTACCTGACGCTGTTTGCCTTCTCGACAGAGAACTGGCGCCGTCCGCCGGACGAAGTCTCCTTCCTGATGGGGCTCTTCATAGGCGCACTTGAGCGCGAGGTCGAGCGCCTGGCCGAGCGCAACATCCGCCTGCGGGTGATCGGCGCGCGCGAGCGCTTTGCGCCGGAACTGGTCGCACGCATCGAGGCGGCCGAGGCGCGCACGGCCGGCAATACCGGCTTGACGCTCTCGATCGCCGCCGACTACGGCGGCCGCTGGGACGTGCTGCAGGCGGTCAACCGCCTGATCGCCGAGGGTGTGCGCGAAATCGACGAGGCCAAGCTGTATGGCCAGCTGTCGCTGGGCGATGCACCCGAGCCCGACCTTTTCATTCGTACCGGCGGCGAGCAGCGCATCAGCAACTTCCTGTTGTGGCAGCTTGCCTACACCGAACTGTATTTCACCGACCTGCTGTGGCCCGACTTCGACCGTAGCGCGCTGGACGCCGCGCTCGCGTCTTACCGTGCGCGCGAGCGGCGTTTTGGCCGCACCAGCGAACAGCTGCCGCCCGAGGCGCAGCGAGGCTGACATGCTCAAGACCCGCATCCTGACCGCCCTTGTCCTGCTGCCGATAATGCTATATGCATTGTTTGCGCTGCCGCCGGCTGCCTGGGCGGCCTTCTCCTGGCTGATCGTCGTCGTCGCCCTGTGGGAGTTCACCCGCATGGCCGCGATTGGCGGTGCGCTGCGCTGGGGTTACCTCGCGGTATCGACGGCTCTGGCCGGCGCGGCCTGGTCCACCGGTTTCCAATTGCCTGCCGCCGCGCAGTGGGCGGTGCTCGCTTTCTGGCTGGTAGGCGCGCCGATGTGGCTTGCCAGGCGCTGGGTGCTGGGTTCGGGCGCGCGCGCGATGCTGCTGGGCTGGCTGATGCTGCTGCCTTGCTGGTTCGCGCTGGTGGGCTTGCGCCCGAAGCCTGATGCAGGGTTGTCCTTGCTTGCAGTGATGGGCCTCGTATGGGTGGCCGACGTCGCCGCGTACTTCTCCGGCAAGGCCTTCGGCCGCAGGAAACTCGCGCCGGCGATCAGCCCGGGCAAGAGCTGGGAAGGCGTGTACGGCGCGCTCATCGCCGTGTGCGTCTATACGGTGCTGGTTACCCGGCTGGGCTGGGTGCAGGTGGCCCTGCCGCTCTCGGCGCTGTTGCCGGTCGCGCTCGCCTTGACCGCGGTCAGCGTCGAGGGTGACCTGCTCGAGTCCTGGTTCAAGCGTTCGGCGGGCATCAAGGACAGCAGCGCACTCTTGCCCGGCCACGGCGGCGTCTACGACCGCATCGACAGCCTGATCGCCGTGCTGGCCGTCACCCACGCGCTGCTGGTGCTGTTCGGCTGACAAGGAATCCCTCATGACACTCGGCGTTACCGTACTGGGCGCGACCGGCAGCATAGGTTGCAGCACGCTCGACGTGCTCGCGCTGCACCCCGAGCGCTACCACGTGGTCGCGCTGACCGGCTTCTCGCAACTGGACAGGCTGGCCGCCCAGTGCGTGCGTTTTTCGGCCCGCTTCGCGGTCGTCCCCGACGACGCGGGCGCGCGGCGCCTGCGCACGCTGCTGGCGGAAGCCGACTGCGCCACCGAGGTGCTGTGTGGCGAGGATGCGCTGTGCCGCGTCGCCGCCCTAGACGAGACTGACGTGGTGATGGCGGCCATCGTCGGCGCGGCGGGGCTCGCGCCCTCGATGGCCGCGGTGCGTGCGGGCAAGCGCGTGCTGCTCGCCAACAAGGAGTCGCTGGTGGTTGCCGGCGCGCTCTTCATGCGCGAGGTGGCGCGCTGCGGCGCGACGCTGTTGCCGGTGGACAGCGAGCACAACGCGATCTTCCAGTCCTTGCCGGCCGCGTGGTCGGGCGACATGCGCGCCGCCGGCGTCGAGAAACTGGTGCTGACCGCCTCCGGCGGCCCGTTCCGTACCTGGGGCGCAGACGCGATCGCGCGGGCGACGCCCGAGGCGGCGTGCGCGCACCCGAACTGGTCGATGGGGCGCAAGATCTCGGTCGACTCGGCGAGCCTGATGAACAAGGGGCTCGAGCTGATCGAGGCGCGCTGGCTGTTTGATGTGCCGGCCGCCGACATCGAGGTCGTCGTCCACCCGCAAAGCGTGATCCACTCGATGGTGCGCTACCGTGACGGCTCGGTGATCGCCGAGCTTGGCGAGCCCGACATGAAGACGCCGATCGCCTGCGCGCTGGCCTGGCCCGAGCGTATCCGGGCGGACGTCGCGCCGCTCGACTTCATGGCGCTCTCCGGGCTCACCTTCGAGGCGCCGGACCTTGCGCGCTTCCCCTGTCTGCGCCTGGCCTACCAGGCGCTGGAGGCGGGCGGGGATGCGACCTGCGTACTCAACGCCGCCAACGAGGTCGCGGTCGCCGCCTTCCTCGAGCGGCGCATCCCGTTCTCCGGCATCCCCGCGCTGATCGAGGACGCGCTCGCCACGCAGGACCTTATCGCTAGCGGCTCGGTCGACGCGCTGCTCGCGCGCGACGCCGAAGTGCGCGCGTGGGCCTGGCAACGGATCGCCGCATGCTGACCGTCGTCGCCTTCCTGGTCGCGATCGGCGTGCTGGTGACCGTGCACGAATTCGGCCACTACCTGGTCGCGCGCTGGTGCGGCGTGAAGGTGTTGCGCTTCTCGATCGGCTTCGGCAAGCCGATCTTGCGCTTCGTGCGCGGCGGCACCGAGTGGGTGGTCGCGCTGGTGCCCCTGGGCGGTTACGTGAAGATGCTCGACGAGCGCGAAGGGCCGGTCGACGCGGCCGAGCGCAGCCAGGCCTTCAACACGCAGTCCGTGTTCAAGCGTATCGCGATCGTGGTCGCCGGTCCGCTCGCCAACTTCCTGACGGCGATCGTCCTTTTTTACGCGGTGCTGCTGCCCGGCGGCGAGACGCTGGCGCCGCGCGTGGGCATGGTGGTGCCGCAAAGCGCCGCGTCGGCGGCGGGCCTGTTGCCGGGGGACACCGTGCGCGCCGTCAACGGCGAGCCGGTGGCGGACTGGGACGCACTGCGCTCGGCGATGGCCGAAGGGGTCGGCAGCGCGGGGCAACTCGTCGTCGAAGTCGAACGCGGCCAGCGGGTGCTCAACCTGCCGGTCGACCTCGAACGCTTCGGCCTGACGCGGCTGGACGAAAAGACCGTCGGCCGGATCGGCGTGCTGCCGCAGCGCTTCCTGCCCAAGATCGCGTTTGTAGAGCCCGGTGGCGCCGCCGAGCAGGCGGGGCTGGCCAAGGGCGACATATTGAAGACGCTGGACGGCCGTACCGTCGCCGGCTGGGGTGAATGGGTGGTGGCGATCCAGAACAGGCCAGGCCAGTTGATGCAGGTCGGCGTCGAGCGCGCCGGGCGCACGCTGCAGCTTGCGCTGCGACCTGCGTCCGTCGAGGCGGGCGGCGTCGTGCAGGGGCGGATCGGCGCCGCGCCGGCGCTCGACGAGGCGTGGCTCGCCAGCTTGCGCCGCCCGGTCGATTACGGCGTTTTCGGCGCGCTGGTGCAGGCGGTTGAGCGCACCTGGCGGATGTCGGCGCAGACCCTCAAGATGATGGGCGGCATGTTCGTCGGCCAGGTCTCGCTCGACGCGATCAGCGGGCCGCTGACCATCGCCGACTACGCTGGCAAGACGGCCAGCATGGGCTGGCAGAGCTACCTCTCCTTCATGGCGGTGATCAGCGTCAGCCTCGGGGTGCTCAACCTGCTCCCCGTACCCGTGCTGGATGGGGGGCACTTGCTGTATTATGTCGCGGAATTGGTCAGGGGGCGTCCCTTGAGCGAACGCGCCCAGCAGATCGGGCAGCGGCTGGGCTTAGCCCTGATCCTGACACTGATGATGATTGCCCTTTTTAATGATCTGGGCCGAATGCTCGGAGGCTGATAATCGAATGAAATCCAAAACGCTCGTCGCCGCGCTCGCGCTGGCGTTCGCCGCCACCGGCGCCCACGCCGACGCAAGTTTCGTGATCAAGGACATCCGGGTTGAAGGGCTGCAGCGGACCGAGCCGGGCACCGTGTTCAGCTACCTCCCCGTCAAGGTCGGCGACACCTTCGACCAGCAGAAGGCGTCCGAGGCGATCAAGTCGCTGTTCGCGACCGGCTTCTTCAACGACGTGCGCGTCGAGCACGAGGGCGACGTGGTGATCGTCGCCGTGTCCGAACGCCCGGTCGTCGCGCAACTGACCGTCGACGGCGCCAAGGAATTCGACAAGGAACAGCTGAAGAAGGCGCTGAAGGATAACGGCCTCGCCGACGGGCGCATCTTCGACCAGGCGCTGCTTGACCAGGCGGTGCAGGAACTCAAGCGCCAATACTACAGCCGCGGTAAGTACTCGGTCGAGATCACGCCGACCGTCACCCGCCTCGACCGCAACCGTGTCGCGGTGCGGCTGGACATCACCGAAGGCGTGACCGCCAAGATCCGCGCGATCAACATCGTCGGCGCGCGCGACTTCGACCAGGACACGCTGCTCGAGGAGTTCTCGCTCGCGCCGTCCGGCTGGATGAGCTGGATCGCACGGGACGACCAGTACTCCAAGCAGAAACTGTCGGCCGACCTCGAGAAGCTCAAGGCCTTCTACCAGAACCAGGGCTACGCCGAATTCAATATCGAGTCGACGCAGGTGTCGATCAGCGCGGACAAGCAGGACGTCTACCTGACCGTCAACGTGACCGAGGGCAAGCCGTTCAAGGTCGGCAAGACCAAGCTGGCGGGCGACCTCAAGGTACCCGAGGCGGAACTGCTGCCGCTGGTGACCGTGAAGGAGGGCGAATTGTTTGCCCGCGAGAAGGTCAACGACACCGTCGCCGCCATCTCCGACAAGCTTGGCGCCGAGGGTTACGCGTTTGCCAACGTCAACGTGGTGCCGGAACTCGACCGCGAGCACCAGGTGGTCGGGCTGACCTTCTTCGTCGACCCGGGCCGCAAGACCTATGTGCGCCGCGTGAGCATCGCCGGTAATACCCGCACCCGCGACGAGGTGATCCGCCGCGAACTGCGGCAGCTCGAGGCCGCGCCCTACGACTCGGCGGCGATCAAGCGCAGCAAGGAGCGCCTGGAGCTTCTCGGCTACTTCGACACCGTCAACATCGAGACGCCGCCGGTCACCGAGACTGCCGACCAGGTCGACATGAACATCTCTGTCAAGGAGCGCCCGACCGGCAGCATCCAGGCCGGCGTCGGCTTCGTGCAGGGCGAAGGCCTGCAGCTGTCCGCCTCGGTGTCGCAAAGCAACGTGCTGGGTTCGGGCAAGTCGGTCGCCGTCGCCTTCTCCAACGGCAAGTCGAACAAGCAGGCGTCGATCTCGTTCACCGACCCGTACTTCACGCCGGACGGCGTGAGCCTGGGTTACGATCTCTACCACCGCGTGTACGACCCGGACGCGGTCGACCAGAGCCGCTACAAGAGCAAGACCACCGGTTTCGGCCTGCGCATGGGCGTGCCGCTGACCGAATACGACCGGGTCAACCTCGGCCTCGGCGCGGAGAATACCAAGCTGACCCTGTTCGAGGACAGCCCGAACCGCTACAAGGAGTTCGTCGAGAAGTATGGCCCGGATAACACCACGCTGACCGGCAGCGCGAGCTGGGGTCGTGACACCCGCGACAGCGCCCTGTGGCCAACCCGCGGCGGTGTGTTGGGCACCCGCCTGGAGGCAGGCCTGCCTGGCGGCGACATCCAGTTCTACCGCGTCACCGGCAACGCGACCTGGTTCTACCCGTTGAGCAAAACCTTCGTGCTGGCGACCAGCGCCGAGGCAGGCTTCGTCAACGGCTACGGCAAGACGCCGGACGTGCCGTTCTTCCAGAACTTCTACCTCGGCGGTATCGGTTCGGTGCGCGGCTTCGACAACGGCTCGCTGGGCCCGAACGCCGACGACGACAACGACGGCGAGACCGACTACCTCGGCGGTACCCGCAAGGTCAACGGCAGCGTGGAGTTGCTGTTCCCGTTCCCTGGCATGAAGGACAACCGCTCGGTACGTACCAGCGTGTTCTTCGACGCGGGCACCGTGTGGGACCCGAAGGAAGCCGGCGGCGCGTCCGACTACCTGCGTTATTCGACCGGCCTTGCGCTGGCGTGGCTGTCGCCGGTCGGCCCGATGAAGTTCAGTTATGCGTTCCCGCTGAAGAAGGAAGAGGGCGACAAGCTGCAGCGCTTCCAGTTCACGCTGGGAACCGTGTTCTAAGCAAGGAGAGCCCAGATGAAAAAGCATGTGCTGCTATTGGTGGCCGCGCTGGGCGCGGCCATGCCGGCACTGGCGGCCGAGTTCAAGTTCGGCTATGTGAAGATCGAGCGTATCTACAGCGAATCGGCGCCGGCCTTGGCCGCGCAGAAGAAGCTCGAGCGCGAGTTCGCGCCGCGCGAGACCGAGCTCAAGCGGATGGCCGAGCGGGCGAAGGCCCTGCAGGCGCAGCTTGGCAAGAAAATCGACGACGCGGCGCGGCGCGCGCAGGAGCGCGAGCTCTCCGCGCTCGAGCGCGAGTACCAGGCCAAACTGCGAGAATTCCGCGACGATTTGAACCAGCGCCGCAATGAGGAATTCGCATCGGTGCAGGAGCGGGCCAACCGCATCGTGCGACTGATCGCCGAGCGCGAGCAGTACGACCTGATCCTGCAGGACGCGGTCTACGTGAACCCCAAGCTCGACATCACGCCGAGGGTGCTCAAGGAACTCGAACGCTGAGCGGCCTTTATTAGTGACCACAGCCCGCCGCTGGCGGGCTTAACAGCGAGAGCCGACGCAAGTCGGCTTTGTTGCGCAAGATGAAACTGACCGAAATCATCGCCGCCCTGGGGGGCGAACTCATCGGGGACGACCGCGAGGTCGCGTGCCTCGCGCCGCTCGCCGGCGCCGGCGAAGGCGAGATCACCTTCCTCGCCAACCCCAAGTACCGCAAGGACCTCGACGCGTCGGGCGCCTCGTGCGTGATCGTGCGCGAGGACATGCAGGCGGCCGCCGCACGGGACGGGCGCAGCCTGATTATCGCCGCCAACCCCTACCTTTACTTCGCGCGCGTCGCCGCCTTGCTGAACCCGGCGCCTGTGGCCATCGGCGGCGTGCACGCAAGCGCGGTGGTCGACGAGACCGCCTGCGTCGCCGCGTCCGCCGAGATCGGCGCCAACGTGGTGGTCGGCGCGCGTGCCGTCGTCGGCGAGCGCTGCCGCCTGTTGCCCGGCACCGTGGTCGGCGACGACGTGACGATCGGCGACGACACCACGCTCTACGCCAACGTGACCGTCTACCATGGCTGCGTGATCGGCGCGCGCGTCGGCATCCATTCGGGCACCGTGATCGGCGCCGACGGCTTCGGCCTCGCCTGGGACAAGGACCACTGGTTCAAGATCCCGCAGACCGGCCGCGTGCTGATCGAGGACGACGTCGAAATCGGCGCCAACACCACCATCGACCGCGGTGCGCTCGCCGATACGGTGATCCGCCGCGGCGCCAAGATCGACAACCTGGTGCAGATCGCGCACAACTGCGAGATCGGCGAACACACCGCGATCGCCGGCTGTACCGGCATCGCCGGGTCGACCCGCGTCGGCGCGCGCTGCACGCTGGGCGGCGCGGTGATGATGGTCGGCCATATCGAGATTGCCGACGGCACCCATATCGGCGGCGGCACGCTGGTCTCCAAGTCGATCAAGAAACCCGACAACTACGCGTCGAGCTACCCGATGTCGACCGCCAAGGAGTGGATGGCCAACGCCGTCCACCTGCGCCACCTGGACGCGCTCGCCGGCCGCGTCAAGTCGCTGGAAAAGCGCCTGGCCGCCGAGCCGGCCTCCTCTACACCGCAACAAGGAAAAGAACAATGAACGAAGCCGTGACCATCGACGTGCGCGAGATCATGCGCCACCTGCCGCACCGCTACCCCTTCTTGCTGGTCGACCGCGTTCTCGACTTCGAGGCGAACACCCGCATCCGCGCGATCAAGAACGTGACCATTAACGAGCCGTTCTTCGTCGGCCATTTCGCCGACTACCCGGTGATGCCGGGCGTCTTGATCATCGAGGCGCTGGCGCAGGCAGCCGGCATCCTGTCGATCAAGAGCGCGGGCGGCCGTGCCGAAAACGAGCTGTACTTCTTCGTCGGCATCGACAAGGCGCGCTTCAAGCGCCAGGTGGTGCCGGGCGACCAGCTCGTGTTCGAGGTCGAGCAGCTGCAGGCCAAGCGCGGCATCGCCAAATACAGCGCGCGCGCGCTGGTCGACGGCCAGGTCGCGTGCGAAGCCGAGATCATGTGCGCGAAGCGGGAGGTGTAAGCATGGCCATCCATCCGACAGCGATCGTCGACGCGCGCGCAAAGATCGCCGACGACGTCGAGATCGGCGCGTATTCGATCATCGGCCCCGACGTCGAGATCGGCGCGGGCAGCTGGGTCGGCCCGCACGTGGTGATCGAGGGGCATACTCGCATCGGCCGCGGCAACCGCATCTTCCAGTTCTGCTCGCTGGGCGCCGCCCCGCAGGACAAGAAGTACGCCGGCGAACCGACCCGCCTCGAGATCGGTGACAACAACACCATCCGTGAATTCTGCACCTTCAACCTGGGGACCGCGCAGGACGTCGGCGTCACCCGGGTCGGCGACGACAACTGGATCATGGCCTACGTGCACCTCGCGCACGACTGCCAGGTCGGCAACAAGACCATCTTCGCCAACAACACCACGCTGGCGGGCCATGTGCACGTCGGCGACTGGGTGATCCTGGGCGGCTTCACCAGCGTGCACCAGTTCAGCGTGATCGGCGAGCACGCGATGACCGCGTTCGCAAGCGCGGTGACGCAGGACGTGCCGCCGTTCGTGATGGCCGCCGGCAACCGCGCCGAGCCTGCCGGCATCAACAGCGAAGGGCTCAAGCGCCGCGGCTTCTCCCCCGAGGCGATCCGCGCGGTGAAGAACGCGTACAAGGCGCTGTACCGCAAGGGGCTGACGCTGGACGAGGCCAAGGCCGAGATCGCCGCCCTGGCGGCGGCCCAGCCCGAGCTTGCCGCCTTCGACCGCTTCTTCGCGCAATCGGCGCGCGGGATCATCCGCTGACAATGCCGCTCTTCGAAAAACCGGGCGCGCTGAAGGTCGCGATGGTCGCGGGCGAGGCGTCCGGCGACGTGCTGGGCGCCCACCTGATCGACGCGATCCGCGCGCGGCACCCGAACGCCGAGTTCGCCGGCATCGGCGGGCCGCGCATGGTCGCGCGCGGCCTGAAGACGCAGGTGCCGCAGGAGCGGCTCGCCGTGCGCGGCTACCTCGAGGTGCTGCGCCGGCTGCCCGAATTGCTGGGCATCCGCCGCCGCCTGAAGCAGGCCTTGCTGGCCGAGCGCCCGCAGGTGTTCGTCGGCATCGACGCGCCGGACTTCAACCTTGGGCTTGAAAAAAAGCTGAAGGCAGCCGGCATCCCGACCGTCCATTACGTGAGCCCTTCGGTGTGGGCGTGGCGGCCCGAGCGGGTCGCGCGCATCGGCGAGTCGGTGTCGCGCATGCTGTGCCTGTTCCCGATGGAGCCGCCGCTGTATGAGAAGTACGGCGTGCCGGTGACCTTCGTCGGCCATCCGCTCGCGCACGAGGTGCCGATGATGCCCGACGCGCGCGCGATGCGCGAGCAACTCGGCCTGCCGCGGGCGGCGCCGGTGTTCGCGCTGTTGCCGGGCTCGCGGGTGTCCGAACTCGACTACATGGCGCCGCCTTACCTGGCGGCCGCGCGCTTGCTGCTCGCCGAGTTTCCCGACGCGACCTTCCTGGTGCCGCTGGCGACCCGCGCGACAATGGCGCGCTTCGACGAGATCGTCGCGCGCTGCAAGGCGCACGATTTGCCGATCAGAAAGCTGATCGGCCACGCGCAGATGGCGATGATCGCCAGCGACGTGGTGCTGGTCACCAGCGGCACGGCCACGCTGGAAGTCGCGCTGACCAAGCGGCCGATGGTGATCGCCTACAAGCTCTCGGCGCTGACCTACCGCATCGTCAAGCGCAAGATCCGCCTGCCGTGGGTCGGGCTGCCCAACATCCTGGCCGGCCGCCCGCTGGTGCCGGAGTTGCTGCAGCACGACGCGACGCCGGAGAAACTCGCGGCCGAAGTGTCGCGGATCTGGCACGACAAGGCCTACCAGGCCGAACTCAATGCCGAGTTCACCCGCCTGCACGAGAGCCTGCTCGCCGACACCGACCAGCTTGCCGCCGGCGCGGTGCTGGAGGTCGCCCGGTGAGCACGCTGCTGATCGCCGGGGTGGACGAGGCGGGCAGGGGGCCGCTGGCCGGCAATGTAGTCGCCGCCGCGGTGATCCTCGACCCTGCGCGGCCGATCGCGGGGCTCGCCGACTCCAAGAAGCTATCCGAGGCGAAGCGTGACGCGCTGGCGCCCCTGATCCGCGAACAGGCGCTGGCCTGGTGCGTCGCCGAGGCAAGCGTCGCCGAGATCGACACGCTGAACATCCTGCACGCGACCATGCTCGCGATGCGGCGCGCCGTCGAAGGCCTTGGCGTGACGCCGCAGGAAGTGCTGATCGACGGCAATCGCGTGCCCAAGGGTTTGTTGGTGCCCGCGCGCGCCATCGTCAAGGGCGACGCGCTGGAGCCGGCGATCTCGGCGGCTTCCATCCTCGCCAAGACGGTGCGCGACGCGCAGCTGCATGAGCTTGACGCGCGCCATCCCGGTTACGGTTTCGCCCGCCACAAGGGCTACCCGACGGCCGAGCACCTGGCGGCGATCGAGCGGCTGGGGGTGTTGCCTGAGCACCGCAAGAGCTTCGGTCCGGTGCGCCGCCTGCTGGATGCGGCGCAGGGTTCGCTGTTCTGAATGCGCAAGCATTGTTTCGAGCCGGTCGTCGACCCGCATACCCGCGTGCTGGTGGTCGGCTCCTTGCCGGGCGATGCCTCACTCTCTGCCGCCGAGTACTACGCGCACCCGCGTAACGCGTTCTGGCCGATCATGGCCGAGCTGACCCTCACCCCCGACCTCGTATCCCGACCTTACGCTGAGCGGCTCGCCTGCCTGCTCGCACACGGGGTCGGCCTGTGGGACGTGGTCGGCAGCGCCAGGCGGGCGGGTAGCCTGGATGCGGCCATGCGCGACGTGGCGGCCAACGATCTCACCGCGCTGTGCGCGCGCCTGCCTTCGCTCGTCGCGGTCGCCTGCAACGGGGCGGCCGCGTACGCGGGGGCTTGGCGCCAGTTGGCGCAGGCCATTCCCTGCATCGCGCTGCCGTCGACCAGCCCCGCGCACGCGCGCCCCTTCGCCGAAAAGCTCGCCGCCTGGCAGCAAGGGCTGGCGCCGCTATTGCATTAATGTCTCGGGTATTTGATTACAGGCAAACATCAATGCATTAGCCGGATTGGATTCGGCGGCTATCTATATAATCCTTTTTGATTAATTATGGATTTGCTGTAACGCAAGATAGATAGGGGCCACCTGTGAAAATCAACCAGCCCGTCACCCAGAACCGGGTGCCATTTCCTGCCGAGTGCTACCTGGTCTCCAAGACCGACCTTAAAGGCGTGATCACCTACGCCAACGACGCCTTCGTCGAAATCAGCGGTTTCAGCCGCGAAGAGCTGATCGGCAAGAGCCATAACATCGTCCGCCATCCTGACATGCCGCCGCAGGCGTTTGGGGACTTGTGGTCGACGGTCAAGGGCGGGCACCCGTGGCGCGGCCTCGTCAAGAACCGCTGCAAGAACGGCGACTATTACTGGGTCGAGGCCTTCGTCGTCCCGGTCAAGCGTGACGGGCAGGTGATCGGCTATATGTCGGTGCGCACGCCGCCAGCCGAGGACGCGGTCGCCCGCGCCGAAGCGGCGTACGCGTCGCTGCGCGCCGAGCCCAAGCGGCCCTTGCCCAAACAAAAGCGCTTCTGGTCCGACCTTGGGCTGAAGACCAGGGTGTGGGCGGCGATGGGGGTGGTGGTGCTTTGCTGCGCCGGGGCGGCCATGCAGGGGATGTTCACGCTCGAGCGCAACCAGCGCGAGATGGCCGAACTGTACGAGCAGGAAATGCTCCCTGCGATGCAGGTGGACCGGGTTATGTTCCTGCTCGCCGACAACCGTTCGCAGATGATGCTGGCCCTGCAGCACGACCCGGCCACGGCTGTAGCGGCGCTGCATGAGCACGAGGTGGTCCAGCATGTCGACGCCACGCTGGCCAACCGCGCCAAGATCAACGAGACGCTGCAGCAACTGGCCAAGCCCGGGCTGTCCGAAGAGGAAGTTCGCATGCTGGACGCCTTCTCGGCGACGCGCGAGCGCTACTCCAAGGAGGGCATCAGTGTGATGCGCGACCTGATCAAGGCCGGCCAGTTCGCCGAGGCGAACAAGGTGTTGCTCGTGAATGTGAACCCCTTGTACGCACAGATGCAAAACGACGGGCAGGCGCTGGTCGACACCTTCAAGCAGCACGCTCAGGAACGCTACGAACAGGCCAGCGCCGTGAATGATCGTGCGCGCTGGCTGCAGTTGGGCGCGCTACTCGGCGCGGTGCTGGTCGCGCTGATCTCGGGCCTGATGTTGACGCGCTCGATCGTCGTGCCGATCCGGCGGGTTATGGCGTATTTCGACCGCATCGCCGAAGGCAAGCTGACCGACCGCATCGAGATCGACGGCCGTAACGAGACCGGCGTGCTGCAGGCGGACCTCGCGGTGATGCAGGCGACGCTGAAGGCGATGCTCGACGAGATCCACGCCTGCGCGCGGCAGATCAACGCGCGCTGCGCCGAACTTGACGCGCGCACCGACGAGGTGGTCGAGCAGTCGAGCCGCCAGCAGGGCGACGCGGTCGCGGTGGCGTCGGTGACCGAGGAGTTCACCCAGTCTATCCAGGAAGTCGCCGGCCATGCCGGCGATGCGGCCGGTGCCGCGCAGCGTACGCTTGCGCAGGTGCGGCAGACGCGCGAGAGCATCGGTGTGGGCATGGCCGCGACCGAACGCGTAGTGGTGGCGGTGGACGCGTCAAGCCGCACCATCGAACGGCTGAACCAGTCGATCGGGCGGATCGGCGACATGACGCAGGTGATCGCCGAGATCGCGAGCCAGACCAACTTGCTCGCACTGAACGCGGCGATCGAGGCGGCGCGCGCGGGCGAGCAGGGCCGCGGCTTCGCGGTGGTGGCCGACGAGGTGAGGAAGCTTGCCGAGCGCACCACCACGTCGACCGGCGAGATCGGCCAGACCGTCAAGGACATCGAGCAGGTCACGCAAGAGGCGGTCGCGGCGATGGAAGAGGCCGTGCGCGAGGTGAATGCCGGCATCGGCGGCCTGCGCACCAGCGTGGGCGAACTGGACGGCGTGACCAGCGCGTCCGAGCAGGTCTCGCAGATGGCCGAGCAGATTTCCGCGGCGGCCAGCCAGCAGAGTGTCGCCAGTGACGATGTCGCGCAGAGCATGCAGCGGATCAGCCTGCTGGTCGAGTCGAATACCCTGACCGTTCACCTGGCCAAGCACGAGGCCGACGAAGTCCGCGAGCAGGCGAAGGTGCTGCAAAAACTGATCGGCGAATTCAAGCTGCACGAGCGTTGAGCGTGCAAGGCCCGGCGGCGCTCGCCGCCGGGTCGGCTTAGCCCTTCTTCAGGAAGCAGGTCTTCAGCATCAGCCCCTTGATCTTGTCGTTGCGGCACTCGACATGCTCGTCGTCGTCCTCGCTGACGCGGATGTTCTTGAAAACGGTGCCGCGCTTGATCACGGCCGACGAACCCTTGACCTTCAGGTCCTTGATCACCGTCACCGTGTCGCCGCTTTGCAGCAGGTTGCCGTTGCTGTCACGAATGTCCATTGTGCTTACCTCGCGGGTTGTTGAGGCACCATTATAAATAACGGGCGTGGCTTTTACGTTCTATTAGTCTATTTAGTTATATTCATGCCCGGCCGGCAGGTGCTTTGCCCGCTGCATGGCGCACGGGCGGACAGTACGGGGCGTTTGCCTTATCATGCCGGCCTGTCCTTGAAACGCGGGAATCCTCATGACTGAACAAACCGCCGGTCAACGGCAAGCGTGGCGCGCGGCTTGCGCACTGTCTGACGCGCTGCGCGCGCGGCTGCCCGAGGCCATCGGCGCGCAAAAGGGGCTGAAGACCGGCAAGCCCCTCTACGAAGTGCAGAAAATCGGCGGCGAGCAGGTCGCGCTCGCGCTGAGCGTGCCCCTGATGGCGCGCGAGAACCGCCGCGACGTCGAAGTCGCGTGGATCAATGTCCAGGTGAGCGTCGCCGGCAACGGCCTGCCGCTGACGGCAGGCGGCGTTCCTGTCGCCGAAGCCGTCGTGCACGTCGCGCACTGGGCGTGCGAGTTTAGCTTCGAGTACGACGCGTATATCGGCTTCCCGGCGACGGCATGGCAGCCGTGGGCGGCGATCGAGGGCGGCCGTGTGCGCTGGGACGAGTCCGAGTCGCCGTACGGCGACGAATGGCTGTACACGCTGCCGCTGGCAGCGCTCTGCGACGCTGCCGCGATCGACGCGCTTGTCGTGGCGCCGGTGCTCGCGGCCCTGACCCGCGGCGAGTGCGCCTACCCGCTGCCCGGGCAACTGTCCTACGCAGCGGTGGCAACGGACGACGGCACCGACCTGCGCGTCGGCGCCTGAGTGTGCGGGCCATGCGTGCGGCATGGCGGTTGCGGTGCTAAGATCGCAAGCATTTGCCCTGTTTTTCCGCCGCCATGACTCCGTTCCTGTTGTCGCAGTTGTGCATCGCGCTGGCCATGTGCTTCGACGCGATGACTTTCCAGTTCCGGCAGCGCCGCCATGTGGTGTACTGCCTCGTCTGCGCCAACGTGCTCATCGGCGTGCACTTCGGCCTGCTCGGGCACTGGACGGCGCTGCTGATGATGGCGCTCGCCGCCACGCGCAACCTGGTCAGCCTGCGTGGGCCGTCGCGTCGCCTGATGTGGGTGTTCGTGTCGTTGACGGTGGCCGCGGTCGCCGCCACCTGGGCCGGACCCTTGAGCCTGCTGGGCGGTGCCGCCGCGCTATTGCCCAACTTCGCGATGTTCAGCCGCTCCGACAAGCGCATGCGCGTGCTGATCATGGTAAGCACGCTGATCTGGATCACGCATAACGCGGCGATCGGCTCGCCGATGGCGGTGCTGATGGAGGTGCTGTTCCTCGGCGGCAACCTGGTCGGTTACTACCGCTTCTACCTGCGTGGCCAAAAACCGCGCGTTTCTATCTGACAATCGATGAATCCAACTTCCGGCGTTCCCCTGGCGGGGATCGCGCTCTCCGTATTGGCCTCGGTGCTGTTCGCGGTGCTCTCGGGCTATACCCTGCTGCTCGCGCCGCTCTCTGGCATGTCTATCTTCGCGTGGCGGGTGCTGTTCACCGTGCCTGGCGCCTTGCTGCTGTTGCACGTGCGCCAGCAGTGGCCGGCGTTTTCGGCCCTGCTTGCGCGTTTCCGCAACGAGCCGCACCTGTGGTGGGCGCTGCCCGCGCTCGCTGCGCTGTTCGGTGTGCAGCAATGGCTGTTCATGTGGGCGCCGGTCAACGGCGAGGCGATGTCGGTGGCGATGGGTTACTTCCTGTTGCCGCTGACCATGGTATTGTTCGGGCGCGTGCTCTACCGCGAGCACCTGTACCGCATGCAGTGGCTGGCGGTCGCCTGCGCGCTCGCGGGCGTGCTGCACGAGTTGTGGCTGACGCGCGCGCTGGCGTGGCCGACCCTGGTGGTCGCGCTGGGTTACCCGCCTTACTTCGTGCTGCGCCGCTGGGTGAAGCTCGAGCCCTTGACCGGCTTCACGCTCGAGATGCTGCTGCTGCTGCCGTTTGCCCTGTGGATGCTGAGGCTGGAGGCGCCCTCGAGCATCGCCGTGCTCGAGCACGGCCGCTTCTGGCTGCTGCTGCCGGGTTTGGGCCTGATCAGTACCGTCGCGCTGTTGTGCTACCTCGCGTCGAGCCGGTTGTTGCCGCTGGGGATGATGGGGATTCTGGGTTACGTTGAGCCGGTGCTACTCTTCATGCTGGCGATCACGGTGATGGGCGAGCCGATGACCCCGGCGCGGCTGTTGACCTACGGCCCGATCTGGCTGGCGGTCGTGCTGACGGTGCTGCATATCGCGCACCGCCAGCGCCTCTTCAGCCTGGGCTGGCTTACTGCCAGGGGTGTCCTTCGAGGTAGGCGGCGATCTGGCTGATCTCGGCCGCCGTCGGTTGGCGGATTTGGCCGCCGGCCTTTTGCATGTAGGCCTGCATGTGCTTGAGGATGCCCGGCCACGCCAGGGGCGGCTCGCGCCCCGGTAGCGGCGCACGGTGGCACTGGCTGCAGTACTCGCCGGTGAGCCGCGCGCCCGCAGTGAGGTCGCGTCCGGGCAGCGGCGCCGGGGCGCTGTTCATCATGCCGCCACCCATCATGCCCGGGGTCATGCCCTGCGGCATGGCTTGTGCGGGCGGAACCTGCGCGCCAGCGTGGGCGGTGAGCGCCGCGAGCATGGCCGCGCAGGCGAGTAGCCGCTGTACTTTCTTCATCATGCCTCCTCAGGGTTTCGGGCAGACGCCGACGCGCTTGGCCTGGTAGCGGTGGGTCAGCGTCATCGGCTTGCCGTCGACGGTCTGGGTGAAACTCGCGCCGCCGCTGTAGCTGTTTGGCCCGTAGCGGATTTCGCCTTGCGCGCTCATACGGCCTTGCTTGTTGTCGCAATGCATGCGCCAGCGGGTGATGTCGCCGTCGCGGCGGCTGTCGTCGAGCGTGCAGCCCTGCATCTGCGGCAGCGGGTGTTCGGTCTTGGCCAGTTGTTCGGCGGTGAAGCACTGTTCGACGCGCATCGGCGGGATGGGGCCGGGGTGGCCGGGGACCGTCACTTCAGTGGTGATCTCCCACAGGCCGGGCTGCATGGTCGGGGCAGCGTACGCTGCAGGGGCGAGGGCGGCGGCGAACAGGGCGGGAATGAGGGCGCGCATAGTCTTCTCCTGATGGTTGACCTACACGGTATGGGTGCCGACTAGCCGCTTGTCAATCTTGGCGGGCTGTAAAATCTCTTCTGCATACTACTTGTCTTGCAATAGCGTTTTTATAAAATATGTGGCGGTTTCGTTTTTGTTTTTTGAGCGATGTCACTGTGCATGACTTGTGGCGCGTGTTGCGCCAGTTTCCGGGTGTCCTTTTACTGGGCGGAAGCCGACGACGGCGGTGGCACGGTGCCGGCTGCCCTGACCGAGCCGCTCGACCCTTGGCGTCGCTGCATGGTCGGTACCTGGTCGGACGCGCCGCGGTGCGCCGCGCTGCAAGGCGAAGTCGGCCAGCAGGTTGGTTGCGCGGTCTATGCGCAGCGCCCGTCGGTGTGCCGGCAACTGGAAGAGGGTAGCGCGCAGTGCCAAAAGGCCCGCGCGCGCTGGCGCCTGGCCGAGCCCGAGCCTGAGCCTGCCTGAAATGAGAAACCGCCCCTCGGGGCGGTTTGGGGTTTGCGGAGCAGCGCTTACTGCGCGATCTGCGCCTTGGCCTTCAGCGACTGGATGTACGACTCGATCATCTGGCCCTGCACGCGCTGGGTCAGTTGCGGGCGGATCGAATCCAGCGGCGGCAGCGACTCTTCCTTCACGTCCTCCAGCTGGATCACGTGGTAGCCGAAGTCGGTCTTCACCGGCGTCGCGGTGACCTGGCCCTTGGAGAGCTTGGCGAGCGCGTCGCCGAACGGCTTGACGTAGACGTCCGGTGCGCTCCAGCCCAGCTCGCCGCCTTGCTGCGCGCTGCCCGGGTCCTGCGACTTTTCCTTCGCCAGCTGCGCGAACGGCTTGCCCTTGCGCAGCGCGTCGATCACCGCGTTCGCCTCGGCCTCGCTCTTGACGAGGATGTGGCGCGCCTTGAACTGCTTCTTGGCCGGCATCTGCGCCTTTAGCGCGTCGTATTCGGCCCGCAGCTTGGCATCGGTTACCGGGTTGCGCTTCACATGGTCGCGCAGCAGCGCGTCGGCCAGCGTCATCGCCTGCAGGTTGTCCAGTTGGGCGCGCACGGCCGGCTGCTTGTCGATGCCGCGCTTGAGCGCTTCCTGGCGCAAGACTTCGGCAGTAATCAGCTGGTCGACCACCTGTTGCGGCGCGGCCTGTCCCCCTTGTGCCTGCATCATCTCGCCGGCGGCGCGGATGCGCTCCGGGCTGATCGCCTGGCCGTTCACCGAGGCGGCAAAGGCCTGGCCGGACAGCATGGCCGCGAGGGCCAGCGCGAGCTTGGTTTTCTTCATGTGTGTTCCTGCTTTCTTGTTATCGGGGTGTGGATTCGTCGGGCGTGTGCGCGCTGATCGCCAGCGCGTGGATGCGCCCCTGCATCATGTCGCCCAGCGAGTCGTACACCAGGCGGTGGCGCGCGACGCGCCCGAGCGTTTCGAACGCGACGCTGACGATGGTCAGCCGGTAGTGGCCGCCATCGCGCGCGCCGGCGTGGCCGGCGTGGCGCGCGCTCTCGTCGTCGATTTCAACGAGGGACGGCGACAGCGCGGCGAGCCGTTCGTGCATCAGGCTGACGGTGTCGCTCATGCGGGCAGCACCCGCTTGAAGGGTTGCACCTCGACGCGCGCGTAGACGCCGGCGGCAACGTAGGGGTCGGCGCCCGCCCAGGCTTGCGCGTCGGCAAGCGACGCGAACTCGGCGACGATCAGGCTGCCCGCGAAGCCGGCGGGGCCGGGGTCGGCCGCGTCGATCGCCGGGCAGGGGCCGGCCAGCACCAGACGGCCCTCGTCCTGCAGGGCGGTCAGGCGCGCAAGGTGCGCCGGGCGCGCCGCGAGGCGGTTTTCCAGCGAACCGGGCACGTCGATGCCGTGGATCATGTAAAGCATTATTCCTTGTTCTCCATATGGCGCGTGAGGTAGAGGCTCTGCGCGACGACAAAGGCGAACATCAGCCCCATGCCGCCGAACAGCTTGAAATTGACCCAGGTCTCTTCGCTGAAGCTGAACGCGACCCACAGGTTGAGCGTGCCCATGAACGCGAAGAAGGCGATCCACGCGAGGTTCAGCCGCGTCCATGCCGCGTCGGGCAGCGACACCTGTTCCTTCATCAGCGCGCGGATGCCGTTCTTGCCGGCGAACTGGCCGAGCAAGAGGCCGCCACCCATCGCCCAATAGAGCAGGGTCGGCTTCCACATGATGAACTGCTTGTCGTGCAGCAAGAGCGTCGCGCCGCCGAGCACCACGATCAGCGCGAGGCTGACCCACTGCATGGTGTCGACCTTGCGGTGGCGGAAGTAGGCGTAGCCGACGGCGATGGCGGTCGCGACGATGGCGACGGCGGTCGCGCTGAAGATGTCGCGGGTGAACCAGTAGGTGGCGAAAAAGAGGAGGACGGGGAGCAGGTCGGAGAGTATTTTCATTCCGGCGATTATGTGGTCATGGGCCGCGTGTGACAAGGCACGCGGCCGCGGGTTCAACGTTCAGCGCGCTTGCGGTCGGTCGGTCTTGCGGATCACCGACAGGGCGGTGGCGACGGTGCCGGCGATGTCGCCCGCGTTGGCCGGCAAGAGAAGCGTGTTGCCTTCCTTGGCCAGCTTGGCGAAGGCGTCGACATATTGTTCGGCGACCTTCAGGTTGACCGCCTCGAGGCCGCCCGGCGTGGCGATCGCGGTGCCGACGGTGGTCAGCGCGTGCGCGGTCGCGTCGGCGACCAGGCGCAGCGCCTCGGCTTCGCCCTGCGCGGTGTTGATCGCCGCCTGGCGCTCGCCCTCGGACTTCTGGATCGCCGCCTCGCGCTGGCCGGTGGCAATATTGATCTGTTCCTGCTTGCGGCCCTCGGACGCGGCGATCAGCGCGCGCTTCTCGCGCTCGGCGGTGATCTGCTGCTGCATCGCGTGCAGGATCTCCTGCGGCGGCACCAGGTCCTTGATCTCGTAGCGCAGCACCTTCACCCCCCAGCTGACCGCCGCCTCGTCCAGCGCAGCGACCACCGACGCGTTGATCTCGTCGCGCTCCTCGAAGGTCTTGTCCAGCTCCATCTTGCCGATCACCGAGCGCAGCGTGGTCTGCGCAAGCTGGGTGATCGCCATGATGTAGTCGCTCGAGCCGTAGCTCGCGCGTTGCGGGTCGGTCACCTGGAAGTACAGGATGCCGTCGACCTTGAGCTGGGTGTTGTCCTTGGTGATGCAGATCTGGCTGGGCACATCCAGCGGGATCTCCTTCAGGCTGTGCCGGTACGCGACGCGGTCGACAAAGGGGATGATGATGTTGAGCCCCGGTGACAACACCGCGTGGAAGCGGCCGAGCCGCTCGATGACTTGCGCGCTTTGCTGGGGGACCACGCGCACCGCCTGCAGCACGAAGACGAGGGCGGCGACCAGTAGGACTAGGCTGGTGATCATGGCTTGGGTTCCTTGGTGACTGGCCGGATAAGCAAAAGGTTGCCGTCGCGTCCGACGATCTGCGCGTGGGTGCAGTCTCCGCCCTCACCGCTGGCCGCCTTGGCCTGCCATAGCGCGCCGCGGTAGCGCACCGACGCGTACGCGCCCTGCCAGTTGACAACCTCGACGCGCTCGCCGAGGTCCAGGTCGTCGGCGGCGGGTGAATGGCGCGGTTTCCTGCGCTTGAGCAATACCAGCACGCCGAGCAGGGCGGCGGCACTCGCGCCGACCAGTTGCACGGCCAGCGTAGCGCCCGCGAAGGCGAGCAGGCCGCCTGCGGCGAAGGCGACGGCGAAGACCAGCAGGTAGAAGGTGCCGGTGAGGAACTCGCCGATCAGCGCGGCGAGCGCGAGGCTGAGCCAGATTCCGGGTGTCATGTCTGTCGCGCGAGAGTGGATGACACTATTGTGGACTGCGCCACCCGCCACGGCAATTGCCGCGTTTGGGCGCGTGCGCTTTTGGCGCTAGACTCGCGCCATGCAAGAAATCGTGGTGCCTGGCGAGGCCGAAATCGAAATCCGCAACAGCCGCTTCATCGGCTACCTCTGCAAGGTCACATCGCGCGCCGACGCGCAGGCCGTCCTCGCGGACATCCGCGCGCGCCACCCGGGCGCGCGCCATGTGTGCTGGGTGCTGCTCGCCGGCGGCGAGTCGGGCATGAACGACGACGGCGAGCCCGCCGGCACCGCCGCGCGGCCGATCTACCTCGTGCTGCAGCACCACGCGCTCGCCAACGTGCTGGCGGTGGTGGTGCGCTACTTCGGCGGCGTGCGCCTGGGCGCCGGCGGCCTGGTGCGCGCGTACACGCAGGCGACGGTCGCCGCGCTCGCGCAAGCGCGCCTTGAGGCCGTGCGTGCGCAAAGCACGCTGCGGCTGCGTTGCCCGTTCGCGCTGGAGGATGGCTTGCGCCGCTACTGCGCGCGTGCGGGCGGCGACGTGCTGGCGGCCGACTACGGCGAGGCGGTCGTGTTGTCCGTGCGGGTGGCCGCCGACGAGGTGCCGCGCTACCGGCAAGACTTGCCCGATGCGTTTGCCGGCGCTGTCGAGTTTGTAGACTCGCCTTGAATCCTGCGCGCGCGTTCGCCATGATTTCTGGATAAAGAGGGCGCCCCTCGCGTGTAGCGCCCCGGAGGAGACCATGCCGCGCTGCCGCCTGCTGACCCGCGCCGACTTTGACGGGCTCGCCTCGGCGATCCTGCTCGAGGCGCTGACCGTGACCGACCGTTTCGATTTCGTGCACGCCGCCGACGTGCGCAACGGCAAGCTGCGCCCGGGGCCGGGCGACGTCACCGTCAACCTGCCTTGCGTGGCGGACGTGCACCTCGCCTTCTCGCGCGAGCCTTGCGAGGGCACGTCCGGCGCGTGGGTGGTCGATACGGCCGCGCCTTCTTGCGCGCGCCTGATCTGCCGCCATTTCGACGTGAGCCCCGAAGGGCTGGGGGTCGACCCTGCGCTTGTCGACGCGGTCGATCTGGCCGTCGCCGGCGGCCTTGGCGTCGCCGACGTGCTCAACCCGCAAGGCTGGCTGCTGCTGGACGCGATCACCGACGCGCACAGCGGGCTGGGCCGGCTGCACCACTTCGCGGTCGGCAACCTCGCGCTGATGCGCGCGCTGGTCGGCTATTGCCGCGACCATACCCTGTCCGAGGTGCTCAACCTGCCGGATGTGGCCGAGCGCATCGAGGCGCTGCAAGGCGCGCAGGCCGCCGCGCGCGAGCAGGTCCTGCGCTGCGCGCGGGTGTTCGGCGACTGCGTGCTGGTCGACTTGCGCGCCGAGGCAGTCATCCACCCGGCCAGCCGCTACCTCGTGTACGCGCTGTTTCCGGCGGCGAGGTTTGCGCTGTCGGTGTACTGGGGACGGCTGGGGGCCAACACGGTGCTCGCGCTGGGCCGTTCGATCTTCGCGCCGGGTGCCGGGCGCGACGTGGCGGCGCTGCTCGCGCCCCTGGGCGGCGGCGGGCACGCGGCCGCCGGCACCTGCCAGGTCGCCAACAGCGACGCCGATGAGGCGCTGGCGCGGCTGCTGATGGCCCTCGACGCGGGTGGCGTGATGGCAAGCGCATAACTTGACGTGATGAATCTCGATTTGAAGAAAACAGGTTGACGCGGCGCCGGCGGCCGCGTTAAGGTTGTCGGGAATTGTGCTTGCGCGCCTCAAGGGCGGCGCAGGGGAAGTTGCAAACGGGCGCCGGGGTCGGCGCCCGTTTCTTTATGGGGCCCCCGTTTTTTTGAATCCCGTTACTTACCCTGAGGCATTGCAGCATGATCAAGACCGAACTGAACTACGGCGACGTGTACCTGGTACCGAAGAAGACCATCGTCGACTCCCGCAAGGATTGCGACACCTCGGTCGCCTTCGGGCCGCGCCGCTTCGCGATGCCGGTCTACCCCTCGAACATGAAGAGCGTGGTCAACGAAGAGACCTGCGAGCTGTTCGCACGCCAGGGCTGGTTCTACACCATGCACCGATTCAACGTCGACGTGGTCGCCTTCGTGCGCCGCATGCAGTCGCAAGGCCTCGTCGCCTCGATCAGCATGGGCGTCAACGAAGACTCGTACCAGCAGGTCGCCGACCTCAAGGCGGCCGGCCTCACCCCCGAATACATCACCCTGGACATCGCCAACGCCTGGTGCGTGAAGGCCGAGCGCATGATCGCGCACCTGAAGGAAGCGTTCCCGCAGAGCTTCCTGATCGGCGGCAACGTCGCCACCGCCGAGGCCGCGCGGGAGCTCGAGGCATGGGGCTGCGACGCGATCAAGGCCGGCATCGCCGGCGGCCGCGTGTGCATCACCAAGAACAAGACGGGTTTTCACCGCCCGATGATCTCGACGGTCAGCGACTGCGCGGCTGCGGTGAAGATCCCGGTGATCGCCGACGGCGGCATCGTCGAGCACGGCGACATCGCCAAGGCGCTGGTGTGCGGCGCGACCATGGTGATGGCAGGCTCGATGTTCGCGGGCTTTGACGAGTCGGCGGGCGACTTGGTCGAGATCGGCGGCAAGCTCTACAAGGAATACTTCGGCAGCGCGTCGCAGTTCAACAAGGGCGCCTACGTGAACGTCGAGGGCAAGAAGATCCTGGTCGAGTACAAGGGCGCGATTGGCAAGCTGCTCGCCGAGCTGACCGAAGACTTGCAGTCGTCGGTCAGCTACGCCGGCGGCCGCGACCTGTCGGCGCTGCGTGGCGTGGAAATGATCACCGTCCCGCGCTAAGCATCAGGCGAAGGCAAGCCCCGCGAGCATGCCGGCGACGGTGCCGGCGAACGCGGGCAGGCAACGGCGGGCGAGCGCGGGCCCGCCTATGCTCGCGATGATGCCGAACTTGAACGCGGTGTTGGCCAGCACGGCGAGCGCCGCGGCGACGGCGAGGCTGTTCAGCGAGATCTGCGCGCGGGCGAGCATCTGGTAGAGGGCGAGGGTGATCGCGTCGACGTCGTTGACGCCGGTCACCAGCGCGACGACGTACACGCCCTTGCTGCCGAACAGCTCGTTCAGCCATGCCGACGCGAGCAGCACCAGCGCGAACACCGCAGCAAAACCCAGCGCGAGTTTCAGCTGGGTCGGGTTCTGAAGTTCGAGTTCGGCGCGTGCCGCGCCATCCTTGGGCGCCGACCACAGCGTGTACGCGGCACCGGCGAGGCCAAGCGCCAGCGCCGGCAGCATCAGCCGCGCCATGGTCGGCAAGGCGGGGGGCATCACCAGCGCCGCGACCAGCGTCAGCCGTGCGAACAGTACCAGGTTGGCCAGCACGATCACGCTGGCGGCCACCGGCAGCGAAGCGGGGCGCTCGCGGGCCTGGCGTGCGAAGACGAGCGTCGTCGCCGTCGACGACACCACCCCGCCCATCAACCCGGTCAGCGGCGCGCCGTAGCGCGAGCCCAGCACCTTCAGCGCCAGGTAGCCGGCGAGGCCGACGCCGACGATCAGCACCACCAACAGCCACACCTTGTACGGGTTGAACGCGCCGTACGGCCCGAAGCGCGCGTCCGGCAGCAGAGGCAGCACGACGAAGGTCAGCGCGCAGAACTGGATGATGGACAACAGGTCGCGCCGCGACAGCCCGTGCGACATGCCGGAGAGTTCGCGCTTCAGGTACAGCAGCAAGGTGGTGATCACGCCCAGCGCGATCGCGAGCTGCGTCTGGCCCAGCCAGATCAGCACGCCCAGCCCGTAGCAGATCAGAAGCGCCATCTGCGTGGTGGTGCGCGGCTCGCGCAGCGACTCGCGCGGGGCGGGCAGGAAGCCCAGGGCACCGGCGAGCGCGAGGCCGACGGCCGGCAGCCAGGCGGCGGCGAAGGTGGTGCCGAGCATCGCGAGCAGGGTGCCCAGTAGCGCGGTCAGCGCGAAGGTGCGGATGCCGGCGATGTCGGCCTTGCGTTCGCGCTCGACGCCGATCAACAGGCCGATCGCGATGCTGGTGAGGAATTCGGGCAGCGCCGCGAACGGCGTGCCCTCGAAGCGCAGCCAGGCCGAGAAGTCCCACTCGCCCATGGCCGCGTCTCCGGTCAGGAACTCAGGCGCGCGCGGATCGCCGCCTCGATGCCGGCGCTATCCAGCCCCAGTCCGGCGAGCAGCCTGGCGTGGTCGCCGTGCTCGACGTAGTCGTCGGGCAGCCCCAGTTGCAGGCAGTTGGCAGGCAGGCCGGCCGCCGCGATCGCTTCCAGGCAGGCCGAACCCGCGCCGCCCATCACCACGTTTTCTTCCACAGTGACGAGAAGGTCGTGGCTTTGCGCAAGCTCGCGCACCAGCGCCTCGTCCAGCGGCTTGACGAAGCGCATGTCGGCGACCGTCGCGTCGAGCGCCTCGGCCGCGGCGAGCGATGGTGCGACCATCGAGCCGAAGGCGAGGATCGCGATCCTTTGCCCCTGGCGGCGCACGACGCCGCGGCCAATCGGCAGCGCCGTCATCTCGGTCTGGATCTCTGCGCCACAGCCGCTGCCCCTCGGGTAGCGCACCGCAGTCGGCGACTCCAGCTGATAGGCGGTGTACAGCATCTGCCGGCACTCGTTCTCGTCGGACGGCGCCATCACCGTCATGTTCGGGATGCAGCGCAGGAAGGAGAGGTCGAACGCCCCGGCGTGGGTCGGGCCGTCGGCGCCGACCAGGCCCGCGCGGTCGATCGCGAACAGCACCGGCAGGTTCTGCAGCGCGACGTCGTGGATCAGCTGGTCGTACGCGCGCTGCAAAAAGGTCGAGTAGATTGCGACCACCGGCTTCATGCCGTCGCACGCCATGCCGGCGGCGAAAGTCACCGCGTGCTGCTCGGCGATCGCGACGTCGAAGTAGCGCTCGGGGTGCTCGCGCTCGAAGCGCACCAGGCCCGAACCCTCGCGCATCGCCGGCGTGATGCCGACCAGGCGGTGGTCCTTCTTCGCCATGTCGCAGATCCAGTCGCCGAACACCTGCGTGTAGCTGGGCTTGCCACCGCCCTTGCCGCTGGCAAGGCCCGCCACCGGGTCGAAGCGCGACACGCCGTGGTAGGCGGTCGGGTCGTTCTCGGCGAGCTTGTAGCCCTGGCCCTTCCTGGTGACCACGTGCAGGAACTGTGGGCCCTTCAGCTTGCGGATGTTGGAGAGGGTGTCGACCAGCACGTTCAAGTCGTGCCCGTCGATCGGGCCGATGTAGTTGAAGCCGAATTCCTCGAACAGCGTGCCCGGCGTCAGCATCCCCTTGGCGTACTCCTCGACCTTGCTGGCCAGGTCGCGCAGCGGAGGTGCGAAGCCCTTGAGCACCTTGTTCGACTGCTGGCGCACCGTGCTGTAGAAGCGGCTGGAGAGCAGACGGGCGAGGTAGTTGTTGAGCGCGCCGACGTTAGGCGAGATCGACATTTCGTTGTCGTTGAGGATCACCAGCAAGTTGGTGTCCATCGCGCCGGCGTTGTTCAGCGCCTCGAAGGCCTGGCCGGCGGTCAGCGCGCCGTCGCCGATGATGGCGACGCAGCGCCGCTCGCTTTTTTGCGCCTTGGCCGCGACGGCCATGCCCAGCGCCGCGCCGATGCTGGTCGAGCTGTGGCCGACGCCGAAGGTGTCGTACGGCGACTCTTCGCGCTTGGGGAAGCCGGCGAGGCCGCCTTGCTGGCGCATGCTGTTCATGCGCGCCTTGCGCCCGGTCAGGATCTTGTGCGGGTAGGTCTGGTGGCCGACGTCCCATACCAGGCGGTCGTCCGGCGTGTCGTACACATAGTGCAGCGCGACGGTCAGCTCGATGCTGCCCAGGTTGGACGAGAAGTGGCCGCCGGTCTTGCTGACCGACTCGACCAGGAAGTCGCGCAGCTCGCCGGCGACCTTGGGTAGCGCCTCGCGCGGCAGCCGGCGCAAGTCGGCCGGGGTGTCGATGGTGTCGAGCAGGGCGGTCGTCATCAAGGCGGCCTCAGAAGGAGCGTTCGACAATGTAGTCGGCCAGTTCGCGCAGGCGGCGGGCGTCTGCGCCAAAGGGTTCGACGGCGCGGATGGCGTCGTCGTAGAGTTCACGGGCAAATTCACGGGCACGGGCTAATCCCAACAGGCTCACGTAAGTCGGTTTGTCATGGGCGGCGTCCTTGCCGGCGGTCTTGCCGAGCGCCTGGCTGTCGGCGTCGACGTCGAGCACGTCGTCGACCACCTGGAAGGCGAGCCCCATGCACTTGGCAAAATGGTCGAGGCACGCGCGCGCCTCGTCGTCGATGTCGCCGGCCAGGGCACCGAGGCCGACCGACGCGCGGATCAGCGCGCCGGTCTTCATCAGGTGCATGTATTCGAGCTCGGGCAATTCGAGCGACTGGCCGACGGCAGCCAGGTCGATCGCCTGGCCGCCGGCCATGCCGGCGTGTCCCGCGGCGCGGGCGAGCGTGCCTGCCATCATCAATTGCCGCGCGGGCGCGACGCCAGCCAGCGGGCGGCTGACGATGTCGAACGCCAGTGTCTGCAGCGCGTCACCGGCCAACAGCGCGGTCGCCTCGCCGTAAGCGACGTGGCAGGTCGGCTTGCCGCGGCGCAACACGTCGTCGTCCATGCACGGCAAATCGTCGTGGATCAGCGAATAGACGTGCACGCACTCGACAGCCGCCGCCAGCGGTGCAAGCGTTTCGGGCGCGCCGCCGGCGGCTTCGCCTGCGGCGAAAACCAGCAGCGGTCGCACACGCTTGCCGCCGCCCAGGGTGCTGTAGCGCATCGCCTCGTGCAGCGCGCGCGGGTGCGCGCCCTCGGCGGGCAGCAGGGCGGCCAGCGTCTGTTCGGTCTGCTGCTGGATGGCGGTCATCCAGCCGGTAAAGGTGTCAGCCGGCATCGGGCAGGTCCAGCGGTTTGAGTTCTTCGTTTTCCAAAATCTTCAGCTGCTGTTCGGCGTCGGCAAGCTTGGCCTGGCAGAACTTGATCAGCTCGGTGCCCTGCTTGTACGAGGAAAGCGCGCTCTCCAGCGGCATGTCGCCGCTTTCCATCGCGTGGATGATCTCCTCGAGCTGGGCGAGCGCCGTCTCGAAAGTCGCGGCGCTCTTCGGTGCTCTGGCCATGTGCATTCCTTTGGCAAAAAACCGTCTGGCGCCCATTGTAGGGCGCATGAAGAGACCTGCCTAGCGAGGCCGGGCGACTTTACGCGGCCTTCTGCTTGCGCGGGAAGATCAGCGACAGCACCACCGAGCTTGCGATCACCACGAACACCACGCCCAGCGAGATCGCGGTCGGGATGTGGAACACCTTGACGATCAGCATCTTGCAGCCGATGAAGGTGAGCACCACCGCCAGGCCGTATTTCAGCAGGTGGAAGCGGTCGGCGACGTCGGCGAGCAGGAAGTACATCGCGCGCAGGCCGAGGATCGCGAAGATGTTCGAGGTCAGCACGATGAAGGGGTCGGTGGTCACCGCGAAGATCGCCGGGATGCTGTCGACCGCGAACACCACGTCGGAGAGCTCGATCATCACCAGCACCAGGAACATCGGCGTCGCGTAGCGGATGCCGTCCTTCATGATGAAGAACTTCTCGCCGTGCAGCTCTTGCGTGACGCGCATATGGCGGCGCACGAACTTGAGGATGGGGTTGTCCGAAAAATCGGCTTCCTCGTCCTTTTCCGGCAGCATCATCTTCAAGCCGGTGAACACCAGGAAGGCGCCGAAGATGTACAGCACCCATGCAAATTCCTTCACCAGCGCGGCGCCGACGCCGACCATCACCGCGCGCAGCACGATCGCGCCGAACACGCCGTAGACCAGCACGCGGCGCTGGTATTCGGGCGGCACCTTGAAGTAGGCGAAGATCATCAGGAACACGAAGATGTTGTCGACCGCGAGCGACTTCTCGATCACGTAGCCGGTCAGGAACTCCAGCGTCTTCTCGTGAGCGATCACTTCCCCGAACGCCGGGTCCATCTTCAGGTCCCAGTAGAGCCAGGCGGCGAAGGCGAGGGCGACGCTCACCCAGACCGCCGACCAGCCGAGCGCTTCCTTCGCGCTGACCTTGTGCGCGCCTTGCTTGTTGAGCGCGACGATATCGATGGCGAGCATCACCAGGACGGCGACGAAGAAGACACCGTAAAAGAACGGCGAGCCGATGTCCGGCATGGCCTGCTGCATGATCAAACCCCTGTAAGCGTTGCGTGGTATTGCGGGCGCGTATTTTGGTGTAGTGTGCGCGCTCTGGCTAGTAGCAAAAACGCATAGATTGTAAAACGATGAAATCCATCCTGATTAGCGGATGTTCGAGCGGGATCGGCTACGCGGTCGCGCACGGCCTGAAAAACGAGGGCTGGCGGGTGTTCGCGACCTGCCGCAAGCAGGCAGACGTCGAGCGGCTGGCCGCCGAAGGGCTCGAAGCCTTAAGGCTAGACGTCGACGACGACGAAAGCATTCGTGTCTGCGTCGCCGAAGTGCTGGAAAGGGCCGGCGGCAGGCTCGACGCCCTCTTCAATAACGCGGGCTTCGGCCAGCCCGGCGCGTGCGAGGACATCACGCGCGGCGCGCTGCGCGCGCAGTTCGAGACCAACCTGTTTGGCGCGTGGGCGCTGTGCGCCGCCGTGCTGCCGGCGATGCGCGCGCAGGGGCATGGCCGCATCCTGTTCAACAGCTCGGTGCTGGGCTTCGCCGCGATGAAGTGGCGCGGCGCGTACAACGCCTCCAAGTACGCGATGGAAGGGCTGTGCGACACGCTGCGGCTGGAACTGGACGGCTCGGGCGTGTTCGTCAGCCTGATCGAGCCGGGGCCGATCGTCAGCCGCTTTCGCGCCAACGCGCTCGAGCGCTTCCTCGCCAACGTCGACATCGACGCGAGCGCGCACCGCGCCGCGTACCAGGCCCAGCTCGAACGGCTGCAAAAGCCGGGGCCGGCGGCGCCGTTTACCTTGCCCGAGTCGGCGGTGCTAGATAGCGTGCGCCGCGCGCTGGCTGCGAGGCACCCGGCCGCGCGCTACCGGGTGACGGTGCCGACGCACCTCTTCTGGTACTTGAAGCGAGTGCTGCCGACGCGCTGGCTGGACGCCTTGCTGAGCCGGGCGGCCTGACGCAAAAAGCCCCGCCGAAAAGGCGGGGCTTTGCTTTGGCCGGATGGGACCCGGGTACTGCTTCTTGTTGTAGGGCTTAGGCCTTGGCGGCGCTGGCGACCGCGCCTGCCTGCGCCTCTTCCTCGGCGATGCACGCGGCGGCGGTGAACAGCACGTCGGTCGACGAGTTGAGCGCGGTCTCGGCCGAATCCTGCAGCACGCCGATGATGAAGCCGACCGCGATCACCTGCATCGCGATGTCGCCCGGGATGCCGAACAGGCTGCACGCCAGCGGGATCAACAGCAGCGAGCCACCGGCGACGCCCGAGGCGCCGCATGCGCATACCGCGGCGACCACCGACAGCAACAGCGCGGTCGGGATGTCGACGGTGATGCCCAACGTGTGCACGGCAGCGAGGGTCAGCACGGTGATGGTGATGGCAGCACCGGCCATGTTGATGGTTGCGCCCAGCGGGATCGACACCGAGTAGGTGTCTTCATGCAGGCCGAGCTTCTCGCACAGTTCCATGTTGACCGGGATGTTGGCGGCCGAGCTGCGGGTGAAGAAGGCGGTGATGCCGCTTTCCTTCAGGCAGGTGAAGACCAGCGGGAACGGGTTGCGACGGATCTTCCAGAACACGATCAGCGGGTTGAGCACCAGCGCGACCAGCAGCATGCTGCCAAGCAATACGGCCAACAGCTGCGCGTAGCCGTACAGCGCGTCGAAGCCGGTTTCGGCGATGGTCGACGAGACGAGGCCGAAGATGCCCAGCGGCGCGAAGCGGATCACCACGTGGACGATGAAGGTTACGCCGTAGGAGAGGTCATGTGCGACCTGCTTGGTGGTCTCCGACGCGTGGCGCAGGGCCAGCCCCAGCGCGATCGCCCAGGCCAGGATGCCGATGAAGTTGGCCTTGAGGACGGCGTTGACCGGGTTGTCGACCACGTTCAAGAGCAGCGTCTTCAGCACCTCGCCGATGCCGCCGGGCGGGGTGAGGTCGCCGCTATGGGTGGCCAGCGTCAGCACGGTCGGGAAGGCGAAGCTCATCAGTACCGCGACCAAGGCGGCTGCGAAGGTGCCCAACAGGTACAGCACCAGGATGGGGCGGATATTGGTCGGCTGGCCCTTCTTGTGGTTGGCGATCGACGAGGCGACCAGCACGAACACCAGGACCGGCGCGACGGCCTTGAGCGCGCTGATGAACAGCGAACCCAATAGCCCGGCCGACTTGGCTGCCGACGGCGCGAACACGGTCAGCGCGATGCCGGCCACCAGGCCGATCATGATCTGGCTGACCAGCGAGCCGTGCATCAGGTAGCGCAGCAGGGGATGTTGCTTCTCTTGCATGATGGGGACGTTCCTCTCTATCTCGTGCGCTGGGCGCACCTCTATTGGTCCGGATCTTTTTTATTGGTGTTCCCGCCGCCGCCCATGCTGAGGGGGTGGCTGGATGGGAGCGGTTAGTCTATCCGCTAAATAAGAAAAATTGGAAGTAGTTGTATACGATATGCGATATGCAATTACGGGTTTGCGACACGCGTTTCGGGCGCCGGCAAGACGGCAGGGGGGCGGGCGGGTTATAATCGCCCCATTTTTTCGCGCATAACAAGACACCGAAAACGACCATGGAACTTGCCAAGAGCTTTGAACCGGGCGACATCGAACGCCGCTGGTACGACGTGTGGGACAAGGCCGGCTACTTCAAGCCGAGCATGAACGAAGCGCAGCCCTCGTTCTGCATCCAGCTGCCGCCGCCGAACGTCACCGGCACGCTGCACATGGGCCACGCCTTCAACCAGACCATCATGGATGGCCTGACCCGCTACTACCGGATGAAGGGCGACAACACGCTGTGGGTGCCGGGCACCGACCACGCGGGCATCGCCACCCAGATCGTCGTCGAACGCCAGCTCGCCGAGCAGGGCGTCTCCCGCCACGACCTGGGCCGCGACGCGTTCATCTCCAAGGTATGGGAGTGGAAGGAAAAGTCCGGCGGCACCATCACCAGCCAGATGCGCCGCGTCGGCTGCTCGGTCGACTGGGACAAGGAATACTTCACCATGGACGACAAGATGTCGACCGCGGTGACCGAGGTGTTCGTGCGCCTGTTCGAGCAGGGCCTGATCTACCGCGGCAAGCGCCTCGTTAACTGGGACCCGAAACTGGGGACCGCCGTATCCGACCTCGAAGTGGTCTCCGAGGAAGAAGACGGCAAGATGTGGCACATCCGCTACCCGGTGGTCGGCGCCGACGACGAAGTGATCGTCGCCACCACCCGTCCGGAGACGCTGTTGGGTGACGTCGCCGTCGCCATCAACCCGACCGACGAGCGCTACCAGCACCTGGTCGGCAGAGAGCTTGAGCTGCCGCTGACCGGCCGCACCATCCCGGTGATCGTCGACGACTACGTCGACGCCGCCTTCGGCACCGGCTTCGTGAAGATCACTCCGGCGCACGACTTCAACGACTATCAGGTCGGCAAGCGCCACGCAACAGTGCTGATCAACGTGATGGCGCTGGACGCGACCATCCTGAGTGATGCCGAAGTGTTCGCCTTCGACGGCACCGACATGGGCCGCATCGCGCTGCCGGCGGCCTACGCGGGCCTGTCCACCGCCGACGCCCGCAAGGCTGTGCTGGCCGACCTGGAAGCCGCCGGCCTGCTGGTGGAAACCAAGCCGCACAAGCTGATGGTGCCGCGTGGCGACCGTACCGGCTCGGTGATCGAGCCGCTGCTGACCGACCAGTGGTTCGTCGCGATGAGCAAGGTGGGCGAGGGCGACCCCACCGGCAAGAGCATCACCCAGAAGGCGATCGACGCGGTCGAGTCGGGTGAAGTGCGCTTCGTGCCGGAGAACTGGGTCAACACCTACAACCAGTGGATGAACAACATCCAGGACTGGTGCATCAGCCGCCAGCTGTGGTGGGGCCACCAGATCCCGGCGTGGTACGACGAAGACGGCAAGGTCTACGTCGCCCGCAGCGAGGAAGAAGCGCGCGCCAAGGCCGGCGGCAAGGCGCTGCGCCGTGACGACGACGTGCTCGACACCTGGTTCTCGTCCGCGCTGGTGCCGTTCTCCAGCCTGGGCTGGCCGGCCGAGACGCCGGAACTCAAGGCCTTCGTGCCCTCGCAGGTGCTGGTGACCGGCTACGAGATCATCTTCTTCTGGGTCGCGCGCATGATCATGATGACGACCCACTTCCTGGGCAAGGTGCCGTTCAAGGATGTATACATCCACGGCATCGTGCGCGACCACGAAGGCAAGAAGATGTCGAAGTCCGAAGGCAACGTGATCGACCCGGTCGATCTGATCGACGGTATCGACCTTGCCCGCCTCACCGAGAAGCGCACCACCGGCCTGCGCCGCCCGGAGAAGGCGCCGCAGATCGTCAAGGCCACCGAGAAGCTGTTCCCCGAAGGCATCCCGGCCTACGGCACCGACGCGCTGCGCTTCACCATGGCGAGCTACGCGTCGCTCGGCCGCTCGGTCAACTTCGACTTCAAGCGTGCCGAAGGCTACCGCAACTTCTGCAACAAGCTGTGGAACGCGACCCGCTTCGTGATGATGAACGTCGAGGGCAAGGACTGCGGCCAGGACGAGTCGCTGCCGCTGGAATACAGCTTCGTCGACCAGTGGATCATCGGCCGCCTGCAGCAGGCCGAGGCCGACGTCACCCAGGCGCTGGACACCTACCGCTTCGACCTCGCCGCGCAGACCATCTACGAGTTCATGTGGAACGAGTACTGCGACTGGTACGTGGAACTGGCCAAGGTGCAGATCGCTAACGGCAACGAAGCGCAGCAGCGCGCCACCCGCCGCACGCTGGTGCGCGTGCTGGAAGTCGCGCTGCGCCTGATCCACCCGATCATGCCCTTCATCAGCGAAGAGCTGTGGCAGACGGTGGCGCCGCTCGCCAACGCGAAGAAGACCGATTCGCTGATGGTCGCGCCGTGGCCCGTCGCGCAGATGGACAAGGTCGACGCGGAAGCCAACGCCCGCATGGACGCGTTCAAGGACATGGTCAACGCGATCCGCAACCTGCGTGGCGAGATGAACCTCGGCCCGTCGGTGAAGGCGCCGCTGTTCATCGAGGGCGACGCCTCGTTCGCCGAGTTCGTGCCTTACCTGCGCCTGCTGTGCCGCCTGACCGAGGGCAGCATCGTCGCCAAACTACCGGAAGACGACGCGCCGGTGGCGATCTCGGGCGACGCGCGCCTGATGCTGAAGGTCGAGATCGACAAGGCAGCGGAAACCGCGCGCCTGACCAAGGAAATCGGCAAGACCGAGGTCGAGATCGGCAAGCTGTCCGCCAAGCTGGAGAAGCCGGGCTACGTCGACAAGGCACCGGCGCACCTGGTCGAGCGCGACCGCGCGCAACTGGCGGACTTCAGCGACAAGCTCGCCAAGCTGAAGGCGCAACTGGACAAGCTCGCCTAAGCGTTAACCGCCGTATCGAAAAACCCGCTCTCTTCGGAGGGCGGGTTTTTTTATTTGGGCCGGCCGCCCCCGGTCTTGCTGCTGTGCCGCGAGGGCCCCGTGTGAAACTTCTGGGCGGGCAAAACAAATCGCCACCCTTGTGGGCGGTGGCAATGGCGGGGCAATCAGGGTTGTGGCTGTTCGTAACCGGCATCCTGCCAGTCGTCTACATCGTGTGGCGAGACCATTGATGAATCCTCATGAGTAAAAATGGATGCAAAGAGGCAATATTCTAGCCATGAATTGCTGCGCCGCAACACGTTCGCTCATATTTGTTGGTTCTTAAGCTCTGGGTAATCGATTAGGCGGCTATCGCTGTCACACCTTGCCTTCGTGATGGGCGGGGGGCGGGTGGTGTCCGCTTCGCGGACGCCATTTCCAGCCGCCTGCGCTGCCCGAGCGCGGAAAGCGAAGCGGCGCGAGGGAATGCGGACGGGGTCATTTCTTTTGTCTCGCCAAAAGAAATGACCGAAAGAAAAGGCGACCCGGAGCCGCCTCGAAACCCCGCGCCAAAGCCGCCCGCCAAGGCGCCGCCTAACTCGCAGATCGCTACCGCGATCCGCTCAAACAGGAGGCGGCTTAAAACCTTGGCGGCCAGCTTCGCCGCGGCTCGCGGCTACGGGCTTTGGGGTGGCTCCCCATTGATGTGGCTGGATCGTTGCGCTTGGTAGGGAGGGTTAGCCGCTGACCGAGCGCGGCAAGCGTAGCGGTGCGAGGAAATGCGGCGTAACCCACCAAGGTATTCTGGCTTGCAAAGAGTCGGTGGGTTACGGCCTATGGCCTAACCCACCCTACGAGCTATCAATCCAGGTTCAATCGACCAGCGTCGTGCCGGCCAGTTCTTTCACGAATTCCCGTTTGATCGTCGTGCTGGTGATGTAGAACAGTTCGACCTGTTCGCCGTCCTGCGTGTATGCGGCGCGGAAGTTGTGGCTGCCCACCACGATCTTGTATTCGAGGATGGTGCGGTTGCCCCTTTTCAGGTGGTAGGCCGGTTTGATCTTGTGGGGGCGGTGTTCGATGATTTCGGGCAGGGTGTGCTGGATGTTGTGCCGGATGTCTGCCTCAAGCTGGCTGTGTTTGCCGAAGAAGCGCTGGATATACTTGTTGGGGTCGATGGTGACGGTGCAGGGCATGGCTATGTTCGCTTTGCTGGGGGGAATACATCAAAGCATGTGCTTCACCATGTAGTACTTGCGGTTCTTCGGAAACTCGACCGACTTCAGTTGCTTGAGTAGGTGTTCCAGTTTGGCCGCCTCGATGTTCTTGAATTCCTTGTGCTCAAACCCGTCCTCGACGACGTGAAAGGTACCCTGATCCTGTTTGGTGATGACGATCTTGCGGTCTTTCTTGTAGGTCAACAGTTCCACCTTTTCGCCGATACTCATCTTTTTAAGTTCGTTGAGTGGCGTGTTGATGAAGGTCTTGATGTCGTGCATGGAATTCCCCTGGTAAATGCGCATCTCTTGCGGCGGGCACGATGTGTATAGGGTAGGTGAAATCGCTCAAAAATCCAGTTGCCAATATCTGGATAATCCTGGCGTAGCCTCCTCTGCCTCCCATTTCGCGAGCGTGTCGATGATGGTGTAAGCGCAAAATGCGCGGCACAGGGTTGACATACCACTTCTCGGCACCTAGGTTGAATCGCCAGTTCCGCAACGCCTGTGCAGCACAGTGGGCAGGCGTGGCGTTGCAGTTCCATCCGGCTGTGTACTTTCAGGCACTGGTAACCCCGATGGCTTGCAAAACAATGAGCCATTCACATCGCTTACCGGGTTATACACACAGGCAAACCAAATATACACCTGCAAAGGTGCATATTTCACGTTAGGCGCTACAACATGCTGGTTCCAAATGGCCACCATTGGAATGTTCCGATGCGAAATAGCAAACTGGGTGTCGCATTGGTCCTCTTCGCTATCCTATTTGCCGGATGTGCGAGCGCCCCCGAGCTGACTGAGGATGTGGTGAAACTAGAGCCGAGTATCCCCAAGGAATCTATCGATGTGAAGGAGCTAGAGCATGGACAACCGCTTGGTGGTCTCAATTCCGAAATTGCAAGAGTAATTCGTGATCCATCGGCAGCAATTCGCCTCGGGTGTGGCGGAAGCTTAATTGGCGACCCCGTTTGCATGACCATTCCGGGCGTTGGGGCAGGGTTGGATAACGCCCACCGCACAATCAAAGAGGCGATTCACTCCTACACCGAGATGAGCGGGCCAGGAGTAATTCTTGATTGGAGTTCGGTCAAGGAAATCATGGAAATCGAGAAGGCTGATCAAGACACGGGCAAGGCGATTGAGAACCTCGCATTCAATAATGGCGCTTCAGCAAATACAGATCTCAATCGACGACCACCTAATCAATCAAATTCAACAGCGCCGCCACTAGATTCCACTAGATCGTTTCAGGATCGAATTGGTGAGTTCTTTGCCACGCTTAAGAAAGCTGCTTATGCATTTAACCCGCCTTCTCCAATTACCGTGGCAAAACCAATCACGATATACCTTTTGCTTGAACCCCAAGGCGACGCAGTAAAGTTGGCAGATCGCATTAGAGAACTTGCGCCACAAGATGCTTCGCGCATAGTCCGTGGGGAGGCAAAATGGGCGTCGGTCATGGAGGCTTCTCTATCGGGGAGGGACTTTGATATTGAGCCTTCAGCCCCGGTTAGAAAGACGCTTAATCCATCTGAGCGTGCGATGTGGAGTTGGGTCATCACACCGAAACATCCCGGAGAGAAGTTGCCACTAACGCTCACAGCGAAAGCCATACTTCCGAGTGATTTTGCTCCGCCATATGAAGTTATTCTCCTTCAGCGTGAGATTGATGTTCAAGTGACTATGTGGTGGCTATTCGATCATTACTTTGACAAGTATTGGAAGTGGCTACTCGGTGGTGCTGCCGGACTCGTGACTGCCACCTTTGGTTGGTGGTGGAGGCAAAGAACTACGCCTAACCCTGCGCTCAAGCGGACGCCCCGCAAGCGGCGCGCCGCTTAGCTTGAACGTTAGCCAATACGCCAAAATAAATTTAAGCCGCTGTTTATTTAGTCCCTCAACGACAAGAGGTGCTCTTTATGACTTACACAGCTACCCGCCAGCACGTCCACAACCGCGGACGCGCTCCCATCGCCTTCCTCGACGAGATCGTCGCATGGGGAAAGGTCGCCCCGGAAGAGGTCTTCGCACCGAATAGCGCGAGTGACATCTATTCCAGCGTCAAGAACATCCTCGGTCCTTGGCAGAACAACCAGCACCGTCGCGCTGTGATGCTTGAGGTGTTGCGTGTCCTCGGTGGGTTTGAATCCTCCTGGGACTGGAACGAGGGCCGTGACGAGTCGAATCCCGACTCGGACACCCCCGTGGAAATCGAAGCGGGCATCTTTCAGGTGAGCGCCAATTCCATGAACTTTGGTGCAGAGTTGCGTGAGCTTGTCCAGCGCGAGGCGGGCTCGACAGATCCCGTAAGTTTCCAGAGGCAGATGAAAGCCAATCATCACCTCGCCATTGAATATTGCGCAAGACTGCTCCGTCGCACCATTCGTCACCATGGCCCGATCCGGGACGGGCACATACACAACTGGTTGCGCCGTGATGCCGTGGAAGAGTTTCTCGACCTGCTCGCCAGCGATCCGTCCGCTGTACCTTCCGGGGTATCCATTTCTGTGACATCAGAAGGCAGCGATCTCGCTCCGGGCGAGACAGACCGCCCAAGCCGCGCGAACCTCGAAAGCCCGGGATTTGTCATGGCAGCGGCCCCCGCCGGAGACCTTTGGATTCCCTTCGCCAAAAAGAACGAGGGCGGCACGATGAAAACTCGAGGCCGCTATCGCAGGGGCTATCCCGAAGGAGCTATAGTCCACTTCACTGCTGGCCGCGACAATCCGATCAATGACATTTCAAGCGGGATCAAGAACGGCTTCGCCTACCTCGTTATCGCGCCAAATGGAGGCCTTTATCAGAACCATCGTTTGGATGAATGGGGATACCATGCTGGAAAGAGCAGTTGGCCTCCGCTCGGTGGCGGCGTCAGCCAATACCTTCTCGGCATCGAAATCTGCGCCGCCGGCAAGCTCCACAAGATCGACGATGCCCACTTCCGCCCGTGGTACAACGAGGAAAAATATCTCAAGGAGCGCGGGAAAACTCCAAAGCCCGAGGACGATCTGCTACCGCACCAAGTACGTTTCGTTCCTAATGAAGCCAACCGTGTCGAGGGCTGGTACGAGAAGTATACCGACGCACAGGAAGCTACTCTGAAAGAAGTACTGAAATGGCTCCGCCACAACAGGCCGGACGTCTTTTCCTATGACCTCGTGCTCGGCCACGACGAAGTGTCTCCCGGACGGAAGAATGACCCCGGCGGCGCTCTCTCGATCACTATGCCCGCCCTCCGTAACTGGCTTAAGGCCAGCGGATGATCACCGGCTTGCGATAAAGCGGAGTCATGTGATATTCGCGGCGCAACAAGAAAAAAGGGCAGGCTAACAATCGCCTAAAGCGGACGGGCCGAAGATGCCCGCCGCTTAGGCTTGGCATTAGGCATACCTTCATTTCACTTTCAATCTAGATATGAGATGTCAGACGTTAGCGTCTGCAATGAAACTGTGAATCGCCCCTCCTTTCCTAGACACCACGAGAGCCTCACACTAGGCGCCACAAGGAGGTG
>NZ_STGJ01000009.1 GCF_004919095.1 Crenobacter intestini
TAGAGTTTGAGAAGCAATATTTCCAACGGCTCAAGAGTGTCTAGAGAAGCCGGGGCGATTCACAGTTCAACTGGGAGGCTACCTCTGCGGCCGCCCTTCGGAGCGAAATTTCGAACCAAATAGCAAAGCGCTCCGACGTCAATGGTATGCCTACCCATAAAGCGCAATATCGCTTGCTCCGGATGCAAAACCGGAGAGTCAACGCTTAATGGGAGGTCATAGATTTGAACCGGGCGTTGGGTAAGCATGGGCTTCATTTCAGGCCCTCCATCGCCTGTCCGGATAGGGCACGAAGATGGGCTGCGTAGTCCTGCACAACCTGCCGCACCAACTTCAAGTTGCTGCGGTATTGCAAATACCGGTCTGTCGTCCCTGCGGATTCATGTCCCATGCGTACCTTCACGAACTCGCGTGCCTCGTGCAGGGTTATCTCGCCCTGAGCCACTAACGACAATTGTCGGTCTGTCAAATCCATACCGAATGAGGCCCGCGTGTCGTGAAACCTGTACTTGAACGTCGAGCAGTAATGCTTCCTGATGTAAGGAATAATACGCTCAGCGATGAATTGCCTAACTCCTTGCCCCGTTTTTGAGTGCCGGAGGTCATTGTCTTCATCGAAATCTGCGGCATCGGCTTTGCTCTGATAAAGTGGTGCGCCTCGCACGCTGAGGAATAGGTACTGGTCTGTAGTGTCCCCACCCTCCGCACGACAACGACGCCGCCGAGCCCGTTCGCTCAAAGCGTAGGTACGTAGCATTTCATAAAACCACCGCGGAATATGCAGCACCATGCGTTTGTTATTCTTGGTGTCCACGCCAGTCCCCGGGCCGACAGGAAAGCGAATCTCCGATAGGTTCGGGTCGTCAAACTCAAGAACTGCATGTCGAACTCGAAACGTCAGTACAGTTTGGATACGCGCCCCGGTTACCAGGCCGAACAGATGAATAAGGGTCATTTCCGTGTTGCCTTGCGCAAGCAGGGCTTCCATCAACCATCCCTGCTCTTCGATGGTTAGCGGTCGCAAGGCCCCGCCGTCATCAATGGTTCCGGCATACGGGTCATTTTGTTTCTGGACGTTGATGCCGATATCAGTTGTCGTAATCTTCTTTAAGTAGGCCAGTCCCTTGGTGTCCTTGAGGCCGATAAACTGGTCTTGTGATTTCCAGGGCGGGTTCGCGAGTTTTAACACCCCTTCGGATTGTAGCCAGTTGTAAAAACCAATGACGCTACTCATTCGACGCTTAGCCGTGGTCACTCCAACTTTGCTATCGGCAACCGCTAGGCGCAGGTACCCGTTGTAGCGGTAGGTTGGACGGCGGAGCTTGTGTGTTGGGAAGCTAGTCCAGTCAATTTCTTCTTCATCCAGAAAGCGGCGGAACGCGGTCAAGTCATCTGCAATGCCCAAATACGTGGACATGCTGGGGTCTAGCGATTCTTCGAGTCGAGAGAGGATGTAAACATTGGCTTCAGCCCACGGGGCCCCATCCGCAGCCAGCACCACTGGATACAAATTGAAACGCGCGCCCATCCAGCGGGGTTTGCCGTCCATGCGGCTATCAGTCTCTTCTTGGAAAATACGCTGAACAAAATAATCCTGGCCACCAGGTAATTCAATACGTTGGGAACCCGGTGCTTCGATAGTTGACACCTCGGTGACAACTAGGCGAGGCAATACAATTTTTCGAGCAACAGTCATGGCATTTCTCTTAATGAGTGATTCGCCAAAGTCCATACGCCAGGAGGGGACTTCCAGAAACCTGCCTCCAAGTGATCAAGTCCTCTTGCTGAGCAAATTTTCAGCAATTGAGCACGATCACCGCCGCTAAACCTGCTGTTTTTGCCTCCGAAGCCCGCATTTTGCGAGCTCCGGACGCACTTCGGGCGTCAGAAGGCGACCACCTCGTTGTTTTTCAGCCAGCACAGCCGCTTCAGGTTGTAGGTCAGCACCTTGAGATGCAGTTGCAAGTTCGCTCGAGGCAAGCCGACGCTGCGCAGGAACTTGCCTCCCAAAGCACGCAGGCCCGCGAACGGATGCTCACCACGTGCCCGAATCCTGGCGATGCGCCGGTTACGACCGGCCTGCGTTGCGGAGAGCGCCTGTTTCGGCTTGGCCCGGCGCTGGATGTGTTGCCGCCAGCCACCCGCTTCGAGGACCGCCAGTGCGGTGTAGCCGCGATCGGCGTACAGGTCGCGGCTGGTATTGTTCCGGTCGAGCACTTTCAACAGATGGATCTGGTCGCCTTCGTTGGCCGGACTGATGTGCACGGTGCGGATCAGCTTGTAGCGGCAGTCGGTCGATGCCGACAGCTTGTAACCGAAGGTCTGCTTGCCGTGCTTCTCGGTCCAGGGGGCGTCGACATCCTTGTGCGCCAGCTTCTTGGCCGACCAGTCTTCCGGCGTTTCACCCTGCTTGATCTGTGCGTTCTCGGTCCGCCCGTTGCGCTGAGTCGGCACCGGCACCAAGGTGGCGTCGATGATCTGACCACAACGGGCCAAATAGCCTTCGACCTGCAGCTGGCGGTTCACTTCATCGAACAAGCTTGCGCCCAGGCCTGCCTGCACTAGGCGCTCGCGGAACGCCCACACCGTATTGCGGTCGGGCACCTTGCCGCTGTCGCGGATGCCGAGGAAACGCTGGAAGCTAGCGCGGTCGAGCACCTGGAATTCAAGCTGGGCATCGGACAGGTTGAACAACTGCTGGATCACCAGCAGGCGGATCATCAACTCGGTCGGGTATGGAGGCCGACCGCCAAAGTAGCGGTGCGGCCTCGGCAATGCGCGGTCGACGCTGGCCGCCAGCGCGGCAAAGTCGACATGGCGGCCCAGCGACTCCAACGGGTCACCCCGCTTGGACAGCTTGCTTACACGTTCTTCGGCGGCGAACAGACTCTTCATCGGTGCGTCTCGGTCAGTGCATGCTCAGATCATGCCAGAACGGGAGGTTTCTGGAAGTTCCCAGGATGCCGTATATCAGGGCAGAGACCGCGCCCACGCGGACACCTGTAGTCGGTCGAGGGAGGTTGAGTGGTGCGTGCCGTAGCCGCGGCGTGCGGAGCGCATAAGCCCCTCCACGCCACCCCCGAGGGGGCAGTGGCCATAGCTGGCGGGGAGCCAGGCCGATGGAAGGCAGTGTCGGAGGCGCACGGAGCACACGCGCCCCCACCACGCCACCACGAGCAAAATCGAGGGGAGTGCGTCAGGCGTGAGCAGGTGTGAATCTTGACGGGTCATGCAGGACTCCAAGACTTCGTCTTGATGACGATAGTATAGAGTCCATTTCAGCGCAACTTGCGGTTGTTGTGTATTTTCCACTACTTGCGCGTATGAATTCGTGCGCCATGGTGCCGATCGGCGTCAGGTTAAGTTCGCGGGCGAGGGCGACGTTGCTGGTGCCGCGGAACGCCTCGGGCAGTTGCCGCGCGAGCGTGGCTACCACCTCGTGCTGCCAGTCGCGCGCGAAGCGGCGGCGGGTGCCGAAGTCGGACAGTAGCAGCGGGTAGCCGTCCTCGACGCCGTCGCCATCAATAAAGGTACGCAACTGCGCGACCTTGTGAGAAAGCCTGCGTCGCCCCTCGGCGCGCACCGCCGGGCCATCGTCCTCGCGGAAATACAGCTCGCCCACGATGGCGAGCACGAAGATCTCGAAGAACATCGCCTGGATCATCGGCCCGGCGATCTCCACCTTCAGTGTGTCGCCGTCGGTGAAGACCCGCACGAAGCGGCGCTGCAGGTGGAAGAGTTCGAGGTAGTCGACGAAGTCGGGCTTGATGTAGCGCAGCGTGCGCAGGTAGGCGAGCTCGTCCGCGCTGAAGCGCAGCTGGCACAGCGCGTCGAGTTCGGCCTCGAGCGCATCTTGCAGCTGCGCGAGCGGCCGGCTGGGCGGCCTGCGGCAAACCAGTGCGTACTCGCCGTGCGCGGCGGGGAAGTGGTGCAGCACCGCCTGCAGCATGGTGAACTTGTAGAGGTCGGTGTCGAGCAGCGAAACGATGATGGGCGGGCGCATCGGCGTGTGGTCGGGGTTGCGGGCGCCCCACTATGCGCCCGCAGCCGCGCGCGCGGCAAGGTCAGCCGCTGGCGTAGACGACGAAGATCGCCGGGCGCTTGTGCAGGTTGGGCGCTTCGGCCGGCCAGTCCTTGACGGGATGGCTGACGATGGTCTGCGTCGGCAGGGTGAGGTCGCAGGCGACGGCGAGGCGGGTCGCGGGCGACAGCGTCTGGCGCAGTTGTTCGAGCAGCGCGTTGTTGCGGTACGGCGTCTCGATGAACACCTGCGTCTCGTCGAACTGGCGCGAGCGAGCCTCGAGCGCGCGGATCGCCGCGCCGCGCTCGGTGGCGTCCACCGGCAGGTAGCCCGCGAACGCGAAGCGCTGGCCGTTGGCGCCGGAGGCCATCAGCGCGAGCAGGATGGACGAGGGTCCGATCAGCGGTTCGACGCGTACGCCGCGCGCATGCGCGAGCGCGACCAGCGCGGCGCCGGGGTCGGCCACCGCCGGCGTGCCGGCTTCGGACACCAGGCCGACGTCGTGGCCGGCCAGTAGCGGCTCGAGCAGCGCGGCGACGTCGCCGGGCACGGTGTGCTCGTTGAGCGTGGCGAGGGTAAGTTCGCGGATCGGCGTGGTCACGCCCAGCGCCTTCAGGTGGCGGCGCGCGGTCTTTTCCGCCTCGACGACGAAATGGGTGAGGTGGGTGACGCGCGCGCGCTCGGGCTCGGGCAGCCACGCGGTGTTCTCGTCGCCCAGCGGGGTCGGGATCAGGTAGAGGGTGCCGGCCATCAGAGGATCTCCACGCCTTCGTTCATCAACATGTCGGTGAGCGCGAAGAGCGGCACGCCGATCAGCGCGTTGGGGTCGGTCGACTCGATGCGCGCGATCAACGCGCCGCCCAGGCCCTCGCTCATCGCCGCGCCCGCGCAGTAAAGTGCGTCCGGTTCGCGCCCGAGATAATTGCGGATCGCCGCCTCGCCAAGCTTGCGCATGGTGACGCGGGTGAGGTCGGTGTATTCCTGCACGCGGCCGCTTTGCGGGTTGTAGAGCGCGATCGCGGTATGGAATTCCAGCGTGCGCCCGGCGGTGGATTGCAGCATGGCGACCGCGTCGTCGAAGTCCCTGGGTTTGCCAAGCTGGCGGTTATCCAGCAGGGCGACCTGGTCGCCGCCGATGATCAGCGCGTGTGGGTGGCTTGCGCCGAGCGATTCGGCCTTGGTGCGCGCGAGGCGGCGCGCGGTGTCGGCGGCTTGCTCGTTTGCAAGCGGCGTCTCGTCGCAGACGGGCGCCGCGCAAATCAGGTTCAGGCCGAGCCGTTCGACGATTTCGCGGCGAAAGCGCGAGGTCGAGGCGAGGACGATGGCAGGCTGCATGTTATCGCTTGATTGCTTTGACAAATCCGGGGCCGGGATTATATCATCCTGCGTTTATGTCCAACCCTATTTTGATCGATCCGAATGCGTTCTGCCGCGAAGGCCGGACGTTAAACGGTCGCCGCCCGATCGCCGAGCTTGACGGACGCGTGCTGGAGAACCTGGCCGACGCTTCCGGCGAGGTCAGTTTCTCGGCCGAGGGTTTCGTCGATAGCCTGCGCCGTCCGTCGCTGAGGCTGACGGTGGAAACGACGGTCAACGTCGTCTGCCAGCGTTGCCTCGAGCCGATGCCGCTACAGGTGAACAGCGACGCCGTGCTGACTTTCTTCTGGAACGAGGAGAAGCTGGCCGCGGCGTGCGAAACCGACGAGACGCTCGACGCCGTGATGGCCGAAGAGATGCTCGACGTGATGGCGATGGTCGAAGACGAGATCATCATGGGCCTGCCTTTGTCGCCCAGGCACGATGCCTGCGGCGGTGAACTGCTGGAGAAGGTCAAGTCGGACAAACCCAACCCGTTTGCCGTGCTCGCCCAGCTCAAGCAGCGCAAGCCCGATTAGTTGAATTTTTTAGGAGTCAATCATGGCCGTTCAGCAGAACAAAAAATCCCCGTCCAAGCGTGGCATGCACCGCGCACACGACTTCCTGACCGCTCCGGCACTGGCTGTCGAGCCGACCACCGGCGAGCGTCATCTGCGTCACCACATCAGCCCGAACGGCTTCTACCGCGGCCGTCAGGTTGTGAAGGCCAAGGGCGAGTAATCGTCCGTTCAAGCTTTCCCTTCCTGCCATACCAATAAGGTAGCCAACTACCGAAGACGCTGATGAGTATCACCGTAGCGGTGGACGCGATGGGTGGCGATGTCGGTCTCGACGTCACCATTCCCGCGTCCATCCGGTTTCTTCAAGACCATCCCGAACACAGACTGATCCTCGTAGGGGACCTGCCGGCCATCGAAGCCAGGCTGTCCGCCTTGAGTGCCGACGCGCGCGCGCGCATCGAGCTTGTACATGCGACCCAGGTGGTCGGCATGGACGAGCCGCCGCAGCTGGCCCTCAAGAACAAGAAGGATTCGTCGATGCGGGTGGCGATCAACCAGGTCAAGGAAGGCCGGGCGCAAGCCTGCGTCTCCGCCGGGAACACCGGCGCCCTGATGGCCACCGCCCGTTTCGTCCTCAAGACGCTGCCCGGTATCGACCGGCCGGCGATCGCCAAGCTGATGCCGACCGTGAAAGGGACGAGCTGCGTGCTCGACCTGGGCGCCAACGTCGACTGCACGCCCGAGCAGCTGTTGCAGTTCGGCATCATGGGTGCCGAGCTGGTGGGCAGCCTGACCCGACGTGAACGCCCGACGGTCGGCCTGCTCAATATCGGCAGCGAGGACATCAAGGGCAACGAGACCGTCAAGCAGGCAGGCGAGCTGCTGCGCGGCTCGGCGCTCAACTTCTACGGCAATATCGAAGGTGACGACATCTACCGGGGCACCGTCGATGTCGTCGTCTGCGACGGCTTTACCGGAAACGTGGCGCTCAAGACTTCCGAGGGGCTGGCGCACATGGTTTCCGTCTTCCTGCGCGAGGAGTTCACCCGTACCTGGTGGACCCGCCTCTGTGCGCTCGCCGCGCTGCCGGTGCTCAGGCACTTCAAGGCGCGGGTCGACACCCGCCGCTACAACGGCGCAAGCCTGTTGGGGTTGCGCGGCATCGTCGTCAAGAGCCACGGCGGCACCGACGCGCTGGGATTCCGTTTCGCGCTGGAGCAGGCTTGCGAGGAAGTCGGCTCCAACGTGATTGGTCACATCGCCGACCAGGTCGCGCTGCAACTAGAAAAAATACAGCGCCCCGCGGTCGAACCGAGCACGACGCCCGAAACCCTATGACTTTTTCCCGCATTCTCGGCACCGGCAGCTACCTGCCGTCCAAGGTGCTGACCAATGCGATGCTGGCGGAACAGGTGGAGACGTCCGACGAATGGATCGTCTCCCGCACCGGTATCCGCGAGCGTCGTGTCGCCGCACCCGACCAGAAGACCAGCGACCTCGCGCTCGAGGCGGCCCGCGCCGCGCTCGACAACGCCGGGGTCGCGGCCGGCGAGATCGACCTGATCATCGTCGCCACCACCACGCCCGACATGGTGTTCCCGAGCACCGCCTGCCTGCTGCAGGAGAAGCTCGGCGTGCACGGCTGCCCGGCGTTCGACGTGCAGGCGGTGTGCGCGGGCTTCATGTACGGCCTGGTCACCGCCGACGCGTATATCCGCAGCGGCATGGCCAAGAAGGCGCTGGTCGTCGGCGCCGAGGTGCTGACCCGCATCCTCGACTGGGACGACCGGCGCACCTGCGTGCTGTTCGGCGACGGCGCCGGCGCGGTGGTGCTCGGCGCGTCCGACACCCCGGGCATCCGCCACGCCAAGCTCGCCGCCGACGGCCGCTACAAGGACATCCTGAACACGCCGGCGCAGATTTCCGGCGGCAAGATCCAGGGCATTCCCTACCTGTTCATGGACGGCCCGGCGGTGTTCAAGTTTGCCGTGAAGGCGCTGGCCGACATCGCGACGCAGACGCTGGCCGAAGCCGGCGTCGACAAGGGTGAGGTCGACTGGCTGGTGCCACACCAGGCCAACCTGCGCATCATCGAGTCGACCGCCAAGCACCTCAAGCTGCCGCTGGAGCGGGTGATCATCACCCTGCCCGAGCAGGGCAACACCTCGGCCGCGTCGATCCCGCTCGCGCTCGACACCGCGGTGCGCGACGGGCGCATCCGGCGCGGCCAGACCGTGATGCTCGAGGGCATCGGCGGCGGCTTCGCGTGGGGCGCCGTGCTGCTGACTTTCTGATGCCTGCGGCAGACTTTATCAAGGGGGTATAGCTGTGGCTTTTGCATTCGTGTTTCCCGGCCAGGGCTCGCAGAGCCTGGGTATGATGAACGGCTTCGACGGCCTGCCGGTCGTCCGCCACACCTTCGACGAGGCGTCCGAGGCGCTGGGCACCGACCTGTGGGCGATGCTTGGCGCGGAATCCGCCGACGCGATCAACGCGACCGTCAACACCCAGCCGATCATGCTGGCCGCCGGTGTCGCCACCTACCTTGCGTGGCAGGAACTGGGCGGCGTGCAGCCGTCCGCGGTCGCCGGCCACAGCCTGGGCGAGTACACCGCGCTGGTGTGCGCGGGCGCCTTGCCGTTCGCCGAGGCTATCCGCCTGGTGCGCGTGCGCGCCGAGGCGATGCAGGACGCGGTGCCCGCCGGTGTCGGCGCGATGGCCGCGATCCTCGGCCTGTCCGACGAGGACATCCGCGCCGCATGCATGGAGGCGGCCGCCGGCGAGGTGGTCGAGCCGGTCAACTTCAATTCGCCAGGCCAGGTGGTGATCGCCGGCAACCAGGCTGCGGTCGAACGCGCGATGGCGCTGTGCAAGGACAAGGGCGCCAAGCGCGCGCTGCCGCTGCCGGTGTCGGTGCCCTCGCACTGCGCGCTGATGCGCCCGGCTGCCGACAAGCTCGCCGCCGCGCTGGACGCCGTGCATATCAACCCGCCGGCCATCCCGGTGCTGCATAACGCCGACGTCGCCGCGTACAGCGACCCGGCCGCGATCCGCGACGCGCTGACCCGCCAGCTCTTCAGCCCGGTGCGCTGGACCGAGACGGTGCAGAAGCTTGCCGCCGACGGCCTGCCGCTGATGGCCGAGTGCGGCCCGGGCAAGGTGCTCGCCGGCCTGGGCAAGCGCATCGACGCGTCGGTGCGCTGCCTCGCGCTGACCGACCGCGCCGCGCTGGAAGCCGCGCGCGCCGAACTCGTCTGATTCGACAGGAGAGAGACATGAGCTTGCAAGGCAAGATTGCGCTGGTGACCGGCGCTTCGCGCGGCATCGGCGCCGCCATCGCCGACACCCTGGCGCGCGAAGGCGCGACGGTGATCGGCACCGCGACCAGCGAAGCCGGCGCGGTCGCGATCAGCGAGCGCCTGGCGCCGCTGGGCGGCTACGGCATGGAATTGAACGTCACTGCCGACAACGCGATCGAGAACCTGATCGAGGTGATCGAAAAACAACACGGCCCGCTGGCCATCCTCGTCAACAACGCGGGCATCACCCGCGACGGCCTGTTGATGCGGATGAAGGACGAAGACTGGGACGCGATCATGGACACCAACCTGAAGTCGGTGTTCAAGGCGTCCAAGGCGGTGCTGCGCGGCATGATGAAGGCGCGTGCCGGCCGTATCGTCAATATCGCGTCGGTGGTCGGCGTGATGGGCAACGCGGGCCAGGCCAACTACGCGGCCGCCAAGGCGGGCATCATCGGCTTCACCAAGTCGATGGCGCGCGAGGTCGGCAGCCGCGGCATCACCGTCAACTGCGTGGCGCCGGGCTTCATCGACACCGACATGACGCGCGCGCTGCCCGAGGCGCAACGCGATGCGCTGGTCGGCCAGATCGCGCTGGGCCGCCTGGGTGCGGCGCAGGATATTGCCGACGCGGTTGCCTTCCTGGCGTCCGACAAGGCGGCGTATATTACCGGCCAGACCCTTAACGTCAACGGTGGTATGCTGATGCCCTAATGCCGCTGTCACGGCCGGCAAAATTTTTAGTTGGGCTACTCTAATTTTTTTTTGTAGAATGCTCGGGTTTGGTTATCCCGAAACAGAAAGGCGAAGGGTTACAAATGGAAAATATCGAAGCGCGCGTCAAGAAGATCGTCGCTGAGCAGCTGGGCGTGAACGAAGCCGAAGTGAAGACCGAGTCTTCCTTTGTCGACGACCTGGGTGCTGACTCCCTTGACACCGTGGAACTGGTGATGGCCCTCGAAGAAGAGTTCGAGTGCGAGATTCCGGACGAAGACGCCGAGAAGATCACCACCGTTCAGCAGGCGATCGACTACGTCAACGCCCACCTGAACAAGTAATCCCCGCTTCCCGGATTACCGAGGCCTCTGCCGGTGCGGCTTGTCCGTGTCGCAGAGGTCTTTCAGTTTCTGCCGTCCAAACGCGTGTTTGACCGCCGGGCGGCAACCCGGCCGCGTGCTGAGCGGCCCCTTCCTTCAGAATCATGGAGACACCTGTGTCAAAACGCAGAGTCGTAGTCACCGGCCTCGGGCATGTCGCCCCGGTCGGCAACGATGTCGCCAGCGGCTGGGCCAATCTCCTGGCCGGCAAGAGCGGCATCTCCCGCATCACCCGTTTCGACCCGTCGGACCTCGCGTGCCAGATCGCCGGCGAAGTCCGCGATTTCGACGTGACGCAGTTCATCCCGGCCAAGGAAGCGCGCCGGATGGATAGTTTCATCCACTACGGCGTCGTCGCCGCCTTGCAGGCGATCGCCGACGCGGGGCTGGACGACGTCGCCAGCCTCGACAAGACGCGGGTCGGCGTCAATATCGGCTCCGGCATCGGCGGCCTGCCGCTGATCGAGGACACCGGTGTCGCGCTGCAGGAAGGCGGCCCGCGCAAGATCGGCCCGTTCTTCATCCCGGGTTCGCTGATCAACATGATCGCCGGCCACGTGTCGATCATGAAGGGTTACCAGGGGCCGAGCTACGGCATCGTCTCCGCGTGTACCACCGGCGCGCACTGCATCGGCGATGCGGCACGGGTGATCCAGTACGGTGACGCCGACGTGATGGTCGCCGGTGGCGCCGAATGTGCGATCGCGCGGCTGGGCATCGGCGGCTTTGCCGCGATGAAGGCGCTGTCGACCCGCAACGACGACCCGGCGACCGCCTCGCGTCCGTGGGACAAGGGCCGCGACGGCTTCGTGATGGGCGAGGGCGCCGGCGTGCTGGTGCTCGAGGAGTACGAACACGCGCTCAAGCGCGGCGCGACCATCTACGCCGAGCTCGCCGGCTTCGGCATGAGCTCGGACGCGCACCACATCACCGCGCCGAACGCCGAGGGCCCGGCGCGCGGCGTGACCAACGCGCTGCGCGACGCGCGCATCAACGCGGACGAAGTTGACTACGTGAACGCGCACGGCACCTCGACCCCGCTGGGCGACGCCAACGAGACCAACGCGCTGAAGATCGCCTTCGGCGAGCACGCCAGGAAACTCGCGGTCAACTCGACCAAGTCGATGACCGGCCACCTGCTGGGCGGCGCCGGCGGCGTCGAGGCGCTGTATTCGGTGCTGGCGATCCACCACCAGGTGTCGCCGCCGACCATCAACCTGTTCGAACAGGACGTCGAAGGCGGTTGCGACCTCGACTACGTCGCCAATACCGCGCGCGAGATGAAGATCGACGTCGCGATCTCCAACTCCTTCGGCTTCGGTGGCACCAACGGCACGCTGGTGTTCCGCAAGGTCTGAACCTGCGAAGCTTGACGACACAAACCGCTGCGATACACTCGCGGCGGTTTTCTTTTGTCCGTTTCCATGCCGCCATGCCCGTCCGCCTGCTGCCTGCCGCGCCCGACCTGATCGCGCTTCATGCGTCCGACCCCGCCCGTTTTCCCGCCCTGCTGCAATCGAGCGCCGACGCGGGCTGGGACATCCTGTTTGCCCTGCCTGAGGCGCGGCGCGTCTACGGCGCGCTTGACGGCGCAAGCTTTGCCAGCGACCTGCGCGCGCTTGAATGCACGGGGCCGGCACCTGAGGCCGGCCTGCCGTTCGGCGGCGGCTGGGTCGCCTACCTGGGCTACGAGCTGCTTACCGAGTTCGAGCCCAAGGTCGGGCCGTCGTTGCCGGACGACTTTCCGCTGGGGGCGCTGGAGCGGGTGCCGGCGGCCGTCGAAGTGAACCGCGCAAGCGGCGAGGCGTGGCTGTTCGCCGAGACCGACGCGCAGCTGGACGCGCTCGCCGCACGGGTCGCCGCGGGCGGCGTATTCGACACGCGGCCGGTGGCGCTCGAGACCCTCGCCGAAGACGAGCCGACCCGCTACACCGACGCGGTGGCGCGCATCAAAAACTATATCCGCGAAGGCGACGTGTTCCAGGTCAATATCTCGCGCGGCTGGCGGGCGGAACTGGCGGGCGACGCACGCCCGGTCGACGTGTTTGCCGCGCTGCGCCGCGCCAACCCGGCACCCTTTTCGGCGCTGATGGACCTGGGCGACGCGCAGATCGTCAGCTCTTCGCCCGAGCGGCTGGTCGAGGTGCGGGACGGCTGGATCAACACCCGCCCGATCGCCGGCACCCATCCGCGCGCGGCGGACGCGGCGGAGGATGCCGCGCTGAAGGCCAGGTTGATCGCGAGCACCAAGGAGCGTGCCGAGCATGTGATGCTGGTCGACCTCGAACGCAACGACCTCGGGCGGGTGTGCGAGCCGGGCAGCGTGGAAGTGAGCGAACTGATGGCGGTGGCGAGCTACGCCTACGTCCACCATATCGAGTCGACCGTGCGCGGGCGCCTGCGTGCGGGCGTCCATCCGGCAGACGTGCTGCGCGCGCTGTTCCCGGGCGGCACCATCACCGGCTGCCCCAAGGTGCGCACCATGCAGATCATCCGCGAACTCGAGCGCGACGCACGCCGCGCGTACACCGGCAGCCTCGGCTACATCAACCGGGACGGCACCCTGGACTTCAACATCCTGATCCGCACCATCATGCAGCAGGGGCAGATCCTGCGCTTCAGGGCGGGGGGCGGCATCGTCGCCGACTCCGACCCCGCGCGCGAACTCGAAGAGACCCGCCACAAGGCGCGCGGCCTGCTGCGCGCGCTGGGCGTGGCGCTCGCCTGATGGCGGTGCGCGTCAACGGCCGCGCGGCCGAAACGCTGCCAGTCGCCGACCGCGGCCTCGCCTACGGTGACGGCATCTTCCGCACGGTCGAACTTCTGCACGGCGTGCCGCGGCTGTGGCGCTGGCACTGGCAGCGCTTCATGGCCGATTGCGCGACACTTGCGCTGCCCTTGCCTGACGAGGCCCTGCTGCTGGACGAACTCGCGCGCGCGGCGGAAGGCTTGCCGCGTGCCGTCGCCAAGCTCACGCTGACCCGCGGCGCAGGCGCGCGCGGCTACGCGATGCCGCTGGACGCCACGCCGACGCTGGTGGTCGCCGCGTCGCCGTGGGCGGGCTACCCGGCGGAACTTGCCACCGACGGGGTTAACGCGCGCTGGTGCGCGCTCAGGCTCGCGCGCCAGCCGCGCTTGGCCGGTGCCAAGCACCTGAACCGGCTGGAGAACGTGCTTGCGCGTTCGGAGTGGTCAGACCCCGCCATCCGCGAGGGGCTGCTGCTCGACAGCGAAGGCTGGGTGGTCGAGGGCACCATGATGAATGTGGTGCTGGTGTCGGGCGGGCGGGTGTTGACGCCGCTGCTCGATGGGTGCGGGGTCAGCGGCGCGCTGCGCGCGTGGCTCGCCGACTGGCTGCCCACGCAAGGCTTGGCGCTGGAGGAGGCGCGGCTGCGCCCCGAAGACGTGCTGGGTGCCGACGAGGTGTGGCTCGTCAATTCGCTGGCCGGCGTGTGGCCCGTCGCGGCTCTGGGCGGGCAGCGCTGGCAGGACTTCCCGCTCGCCCGCCGCGCGCAGGTGGCGCTCGCCTCAATCTGAATCGGGGTAGGGTGCAAACCACTCGTGGTGGCGCGCGCCCAGTCTTGCGCTAAGTGAGGCTTCTGCCAGGGCCCCGGCCAGCGCCGTGTCGAACGCGCGCGGGTCGGCGAGCCCCTCATACACTTCCATCCAGGTTTCGCCCTTGGCGTCGCGCCTCGCGAGCAATTGCCCGCGCACGCCGTATTGCACGGCGAGCGCCGTCTGCAGCGCACGCACCTCGCGCGCCAGCGCGGCGGAGGGCGCCGGCGGCCGGTAGTAGACGTACAGGCTCGCCTTGCTGTCTTGCACCAGTAATTCGCTTATCATGTTGCCTCGTGCCGGCCGGATGGGCCGGGCTCAGGGTAAGGGGAGGGTGGCAGTGCAGGCAAGCATCGACACACTGGTGGTGGTCGGCGTCGGGCTGATTGGCGGATCGTTCGCGCTGGCGTTGCGGCGTGCCGGCCGCGTGCGCCACGTGATCGGTGTCGGCCGCTCGCTTGCCAACATGCAGCGCGCGCTCGAACTGGGGGTGGTCGACGAGGTCAGCACCGAGCTGGGGGACGCCTGCGCGCGGGCGGGTATGGTGCTACTTGCAACGCCGGTCGGGCAGATGGGGGCCTTGTTCGGCGCGATGGCGCCTAGGCTTCCCGAGCATACCATTGTCACCGACGCGGGCAGTACCAAGGGCGACGTCGCGCTGTTGATGCGCGAGCACCTGCCGGGGCATCTGGCGCGTTGCGTGCCGGCGCACCCGATCGCCGGTTCCGACCTCTCCGGCGCCGCCGCCGCGCAGTTCGGCCTGTACGAAGGGCGGCGCGTGGTGCTCACCCCCTTGCCGGAATCCGACGACGACGCGGTGGCTACGGTGCGCGGGCTGTGGCAGGCGTGCGGCGCCGACGTGCACGAGATGGGCGCGCACGAGCACGACAGCGTGTTCGCCAGCGTCAGCCACCTGCCGCATTTGCTGGCGTTCGCCTACGTGGAGCGGATCGCCGCGCGGAGCGACGCCGAGCGCCGCTTCGACTTCGCGGCGACCGGCTTTCGCGATTTCACACGCATTGCAGGCTCGCACCCGGAGATGTGGCGCGACATCGCGCTGGCCAACCGCGACGCCCTGCTCGGTGAACTGGACGACTACATGGCGGGGCTCGCCCGCCTGCGCGGCCAGCTGGCCGGGGCAGACGGCGAGGCGATGCAGCGCACCTTCGAGCGGGCACGCGACGCGCGCACCCGCTGGTACCAGCGTTTCCTGCGCGGCCAGTAGTCAGTCGGGCCGCTCGCGCCCGGCCATGCGGGTCAGCGTGTCGTCCTTGAGCCGCCAGTGGTGCCATAGCGCGGCGGCGACATGCAGCACGGCCAGCCAGAACACGGTGCCGCCCAGCGTGCCGTGGATTTCCTTGAGGTTGTGCGACAGCGCGTCGTCGACGCCGAACAGCTGCGGCAGCGACAGGCCGAAGAAGTGCACGGTCGCGTCGCCCGCCTGCAGCGACCACAGCCCGAACAGCGGCGTGATCAGCAGCAGCGCGTACAGCGTCCAGTGGGTGACGTGCGCGAGCAGCATGTCGAGCCGGGTCGGCGTCGGGCTGATGTCGGGGACGCGGCTGCCCAGCCGCCACACGAGCCGCGGCACGGTCAGCAGGAAGACCAGGATGCCGAAGCTGATGTGCCACTGCCAGATCTCGACGCGCGCCTCGGACTGCTTGTCGAAGAGTTCGCGTAGCTGTGTCATCGCGAGGACGACCAGTAGGGCGGCGAAGGTCAGCCAGTGAAAGGCACGGGCGACAGACCCGTAGCTGCGGCGGCTATTGAAGAGCATGGCGAGCTTTCCTGTTTTATCCAATTGGCCTTTCCAGTAAAGCAGCCCGCCCTCCGTTTTGTTTCAGCTTTTTGCGTGTGCGGCGCGGATCACGCCTGCCTTGTCGGCGCCTTGCCAGTGCCCGGGCTTGACGAGCTTGCCGTGGGCGTCGCGGCCTGAAGCGCACTTGGCGAGGTTGGCCGCGTGGATGGCGTCGAACATCGCCTCCAGCGGCAGCCCCTGCGCGATCAGCAGCCCGGAGACGACGTTGAGCAGGTCGACCCCTTCCGCGCACAGTTCGGCTTGCGCGTGCACGAGCGCGTCTGCGTCGTGGACGTCGGCCTGGCGGTACGCGGCAAGCGCGCGGGAAAACTCGCCGAGCTCCTCGGCGAGCATGGCTTCCCATTGCGCGAGCGCTGCAGGTTCGTGCCGGGGGCGCGCCGGCGCCGGGTCGCCTGCCTCGCACATCAGGGCGCGCCGCTTGCCGAAGAAGTCGCTCATCGCGCGGGGGCGTCGGCCCCGTGCGTGAGGCTGGCCAGCGAGTCGAAGTAGCCGGGGAAGGTCTTGCCGACGCAGCCGGGGTCGTTGATGGTGACCGGCGTGCCCATCAGCGAGACCAGCGAGAAGCACATCGCCATGCGGTGGTCGTCGTAGGTGTCGATGCGGGCATTCGGCGTCAGCGCCGCGGGCGGGGTGACGCGAAGATAGTCCCGGCCTTCCTCGACCGTCGCGCCGACCTTGCGCAGTTCGGTCGCCATCGCGCTTAAGCGGTCGGTCTCCTTGACGCGCCAGCTCTCGATATTGCGGATAGTGGTCGTGCCTTTGGCGGCGAGCGCAGCCACCGCGATGGTCATCGCCGCGTCCGGGATATGGTTGAGGTCGACGTCGACCGCGGTCAGCGGCCCGTTCGCCTCGGCCTCGATCCAGTTCTCGCCCATGCGGATGGTCGCGCCCATCGCTGCGAGCACTTCGGCAAAGCGCACGTCGCCCTGGATGCTGCCCCGGCCGACCCCTTCCACGCGCACCGGCCCGCCGGCGATCGCGCCGGCGGCAAGGAAGTACGACGCGCTGGAGGCGTCGCCCTCGACGTGGATCACGCCCGGGCTCCTGTAGCCTTGGCCGGCAGCGATATGGAAGCGCTGCCAGCCGTCACGGCTGACGGTCACGCCGAAACGCGCCATCAGTTTGAGCGTGATCTCGATATACGGCTTGGAGATCAGCTCGCCGACCACCTCGACGGTCGCCGCCTGACTGGTCAGGGGCAGCGCCATCAGCAAGGCGGTCAGGAACTGGCTGGAGACGTTGCCGCGGATCGGGATCACCGCGCCGGTCCTGACGGTGGCCGGCGCGATCGACAGCGGCGGGTAGCCCGGCACGCCCTCGTAGCGGATCGCCGCACCGGCGCCGGCCAGAGCGTCGACGAGGTCGCCGATCGGGCGCTCGTGCATGCGCGGCACGCCAGAGAGTCGGTAGTGGCCGTCCATCAGCGCGAGCGCCGCCGTCAGTGGACGGAAGGCGGTGCCGGCGTTGCCGAGGAACAGGTCGGCCTCGCGCGCGGGGAAGCGGCCGCCCGAGCCCGTCACCACGAAGTCGCGGCTGTCGCCCTCGCGGCGCACGGTCACCCCGAGCTTGTCGAGCGCCTCGAGCATGCGGCTGACGTCGTCGGCGTCCAGGAGGCCACAGACGCGGGTGTCGCCGGCAGACAAGGCCGCGAGCAGCAAGGTGCGGTTGGAGATGCTTTTCGAGCCGGGCAGGGTCAGGCTGCCGCTGGCGCGGGTCGAGGGGGGCAGGGCGAGTTGTTCCATGGTTGGCCTTGGTCGTTGGGGCAGCCAGGCACCTTAACTGCCTGAGCTATCAGGAAAATGTGGCTTTACGGGGCGGCGCTGGGCTAGAATCCGCGCTTTCGGTTAAGTCTGGCCGGGCGTTGCACGCGCGCGGCCGCAGGAAAGAAATTAAACGACATGACGATTGCTGTCATCACCATCGACGGCCCTTCCGCCTCCGGCAAGGGCACCGTCGCCGCCCGCGTCGCCCGGTTGCTGGGCTTTGCCTACCTCGATTCGGGCGCGCTCTACCGGCTGACCGCGCTGCACGCGAAGCGCGGCGGCGTGGGCTGGGACGACGAGGCGTCCGTCGCCGCGCTCGCACGCGCGCTGCCGGCCGAGTTCCGCGACGACGCGGTGTTCCTGGCCGGCGAGTGCGTCGAAGCCGAGATCCGCAGCGAAGAGATCGGCATGGGCGCCTCGGCGATCGCCGCCTTGCCCGCGGTGCGCGCCGCGCTGCTCGAGCGCCAGCGCGCGTACCGCCAGGCGCCCGGTCTGGTCACCGACGGACGCGACATGGGTTCGGTGGTTTTCCCCGACGCGACGCTCAAGGTGTTCCTGACCGCGGGGGCCGACGTACGCGCCGACCGTCGCTATAAACAGTTGATAAGCAAGGGAGATTCTGCTAACCTCCCGCGCATTCTGCAGGACATCCACGAGCGTGACGCGCGTGACGCGGCCCGCACTGTGGCGCCCTTGCGGCAGGAGCCGGATGCCCGACTCCTCGATACCAGCGACATGACTGTCGATGCGGCGGTCGAATCCGTGCTCGCGTGGTACCGGGAAGCCTTGGCCTCCGGCCATTGATTTTTTGCAGGACCCGTCCGGCGCTGCCGGGCGTTTTTGATCAACCCTAACCCCGCTTGCCGCAAGGCACGCACGTGTGAGTATTCTTACATGACTACCCTCGAAATGAACTTTGCCCAACTGTTCGAAGAATCCCTGGCCCTCCAGGAAATGCGCGTTGGCGAAGTGATCACTGCTGAAGTCGTCGGCATTGATTCCAACTTTGTAACCGTGAACGCCGGCCTCAAGTCCGAGTCCCTGGTTCCGGTCGAAGAATTCAAGAACGATAACGGCGAAGTCGAAGTCAAGATCGGTGACTTCGTGACCGTCGCGATCGACGCTATCGAAAACGGTTTCGGCGAAACCAAGCTGTCCCGCGAGAAGGCCAAGCGCCTGGCCGCCTGGATCGAGCTGGAAGAAGCCCTGGAAGCCGGCAAGATCCTGTCCGGCGTGATCAGCGGCAAGGTGAAGGGTGGTCTGACCGTGATGGTCAACGGCATCCGCGCCTTCCTGCCGGGTTCCCTCGTCGACGTGCGTCCGGTCAAGGACACCACCCCGTACGAAGGCAAGCAAGTCGAATTCAAGGTCATCAAGCTCGACCGCAAGCGCAACAACGTCGTTGTTTCGCGCCGCGCCGTGCTGGAAGAGACCCTGGGCGAAGAGCGCAAGGCGCTGCTGGAGACCCTGCGCGAAGGCGTCGTGGTCAAGGGCATCGTCAAGAACATCACCGACTACGGTGCGTTCGTTGACCTGGGCGGTATCGACGGCCTGCTGCACATCACCGACCTGGCATGGCGCCGCGTCAAGCACCCGTCCGAGGTGCTGGCCGTTGGCGACGAAGTCGAAGCCAAGGTCCTCAAGTTCGACCAGGAAAAGAACCGCGTCTCGCTGGGCCTCAAGCAGCTGGGCGAAGATCCGTGGGTGGGCCTGTCGCGCCGCTACCCGTCCGGCACCCGTCTGTTCGGCAAGGTGACCAACCTGACCGACTACGGCGCGTTCGTCGAGATCGAACAGGGTATCGAAGGCCTGGTGCACGTGTCCGAGATGGACTGGACCAACAAGAACGTTCACCCGTCCAAGGTGGTTCAGGTTGGCGACGAAGTCGAAGTCATGATCCTCGAGATCGACGAAGACCGCCGCCGCATCTCGCTGGGCATGAAGCAGTGCATGGCCAACCCGTGGGAAGAGTTCGAGCAGAACTACAAGAAGGGCGACAAGATCAGCGGCGCCATCAAGTCGATCACCGACTTCGGCGTGTTTGTCGGCCTGCCGGGCGGCATCGACGGTCTGGTTCACCTGTCCGACCTGTCCTGGACCGAAGCCAGCGAAGAAGCTGTGCGCAAGTTCAAGAAGGGTGACGAGGTCGAGGCAGTCGTCCTGTCGATCGACGTTGAGAAGGAACGCATCTCGCTGGGCATCAAGCAGCTGGAAGGCGATCCGTTCAACAACTTCGTCGCGATGAACGACAAGGGCGCCCTGGTCAAGGGTACCGTCAAGACCATCGATGCCAAGGGCGCCGTGATCGCTCTGGACAGCGAAGTCGAAGGCTACCTGCGCGCTTCCGAAGTCTCGCGTGACCGTGTCGAAGACATGCGCACCGTGATGAAGGAAGGTGACGAAGTCGAAGCGCTGATCATCGGCGTGGACCGCAAGTCCCGTTCGATCAGCCTGTCGATCAAGGCCAAGGACGCTGCTGATGAGACCGCAGCAATGCGCAACCTGAGCACCGCTTCCGACGCCAACGTCAGCGCCGGCACCACCAGCCTGGGCGCGCTGCTCAAGGCGAAGCTGTCGGGCGGCAACAACGAATAAGTTGCGCCATGACCAAGTCTGAGCTGATTGCGAAGCTGTCCGAACGTTATCCTCAGTTGGTCGCCAAAGACGCTGAGCTGGCCGTCAAAACCATTCTGGATGCGATGGCCGGCAGCCTGGCGCAGGGACAGCGGATCGAAATCCGCGGTTTCGGCAGTTTCGACTTGAACTACCGACCGCCGCGGATCGGCCGCAACCCGAAGTCGGGCACCAGCGTCGCCGTTCCTGAGAAATACGTGCCTCATTTCAAGGCAGGCAAGGAATTGCGCGAGCGGGTCGACCTTGTCCCCAGCGGGGACTGAGCCGTTCGGTCGCTTATCAAACAAGACGCTGTCCATCCGGGCAGCGTTTTTTGTTGCCCGCCGTGGGCGCTCGCCGCCGTTTCGTTTAAACTTCGGGCCTTGAACCGTCGCGAGAGGGCATCATGCGCTATATCGTCCGTCTGCTCGAAGTCGTCCTGCTGTTGGTGCTGGTTGCCGTCACCGTGCAGAACAGCGCCATTGTGGAGTTCAAGCTGTTCTTCGGACACGCGTTCCAGGCGCCGCTGATCCTGTTCCTGCTGATCTTCTTCGTCGCCGGCGCGGCCATCGGCCTGCTTTCGACCTTTTCCTACTATCTGCGCGTCCGCCGCGAGCTGTCGCAGCTGAAAAAAGAGCTGCGTACCCGGCCTGTCGGGCGCGTCGACGCCGACCCCAGCGACGCGCTGGCGGACTGAGGCGTCTTTTTGACTGACCGGGGTTTTTCTTGGAACTCGATCTTTGGTGGTTGTTGTTGTTCCCGGCGTTCTTCGCGCTGGGCTGGTTAGCCGCGCGCGTCGACATGGGCACCGTGCTCAAGCAGGCCAAGGCGCTGCCGGCCGGCATCTTCAAGGGGCTGGACGCGCTGGTCGACGACAAGACCGACGTTGCCGCGCAATCGTTGTCCGAAGTGGCCCGCCAGCAGCCGCAGGCGAGCGAGCTTGCGCTGACGCTGGGCAAGCTCTATCGCAAGCGCGGCGAGAACGACCGTGCGATCCGCCTGCACCAGGGCATGCTCGAGTCGCCGGATGTCACGCCGGAAGGGCGCGAGCAGGTGAGCTTCGAACTTGCGCAGGACTTCTACCGCGCCGGGCTGGTCGACCGCGCCGAAGAGATCCTGCTCGGCCTGCTGGCCGGCAATATGGGGCGCAAGGCGCGCCGCCAGCTGCTTGACATCTACCAGCAGGACCGCGACTGGCTCAAGGCGATCGACACCGCGCGCGAGCTGCGCGGCGACGCGCATTCGTTCCAGCACGAGGTCGCGCAGTTCTACTGCGAGCTCGCGCAGGGCGAGCTCTACCGCAGCGAGCTTGGCAAGGCGCGTGAATACGTGGCCGAGGCGTTCGCCGCCAACCGCAAATGCGTGCGCGCGAGCCTGATCGCCGGTGACATCGAGTTCGCCGCCGAGAACTATCCCGCCGCCATTGCCGCGTGGCAGCAGATCGAAAAACAGAATTACGAGTACCTGTCGATGGCGGCCGAGCGCCTGTTCGACGCGTACGAGAAGCTCGGCAAGCCCGCCGAGGGGATCGCGCTGTTGCGCGGCTACAGCCAGGCCTTTCCGCAGCTCGAGCTCTCCGAGATCCTGTACGAGAAGGTCGCGACCTACGAGGGCAGCGCCCGCGCGCTCTCCGTCACCCGCGACTCGGTGCACGCCCGCCCCAGCCTCGCCGGCGCCTACCGCCTGATCGAGGCGCAGATCGGCGAGCTGGTGACGCCGGAAGGCCGTTCCGACGCCGAACTGGTGCGCGCGCTGGTGCTCAAGTACGCGCAGCGGCTGACCCAGCATCGCTGCCGCCGCTGCAATTTCCGCTCGCGCGCGTTCTTCTGGCATTGCCCGGCGTGCGGCGAGTGGGAGAGTTTCACGCCCAACCGCAGCGAAGGCTGACCCGGGCCCAAGTCCTACCAGGAAGATTGATGATGAATCCACTGATCGGCGCGTCCTCGGGCGTGCCCACCTCGCCGGTGATCGTCGCGCTCGACTTCGAGCGCGCGGACGCGGCGCTTGCCTTTGCCGCCCGCCTGGACCCCGCCCAATGCCGGGTCAAGGTCGGCAAGGAACTCTTTACCGCCTCCGGCCGCAGCCTGGTCGAGGCGCTGGTTGCGCGCGGCTTCCAGGTCTTCCTCGACCTGAAGTTCCACGACATCCCGAATACCGTCGCCCACGCGTGCAAGATGGCGGCCGAACTGGGCGTGTGGATGGTCGACGTCCACGCCTCGGGTGGCCGGCGCATGATGGCCGCGGCGGCCGAGGCGATCGCGCCCTATAGCCAGCGCCCGCTGTTGATCGGCGTGACCGTGCTCACCAGCATGGAAGCGGCGGATCTCGCCGAAATCGGCGTGACCGTCCCGCCGGACGAGCAGGTGCTGCGCCTGGCGACGCTCGCGCGCGACAGCGGCCTTGACGGCGTGGTGTCGTCGGCACAGGAAGCCACGCGCCTGCGCGCCGCGCTCGGCGAGGGTTTCAAGCTGGTGACGCCGGGGATCCGCCTGGCCGACGCGGCGGCCGACGACCAGCGCCGGGTGATGACGCCGAGCGCCGCCGTCAAGGCGGGGGCCGACTACCTGGTGATCGGCCGTCCGATCACCCGCGCGGCCGACCCGCTCGCCGTGCTCACGGCGATCAACGCCGAACTGTCCGCTTTGAAGGTTGGCTGACATGGCGCTGCTCGAATCGATGGGCCTGGAGGCGGCGCCGCTCGCCAAGCGTCTGGTCGGTGCGCGCGTGCTGGTGGTCGGCGACGTGATGCTCGACCGCTACTGGTTCGGCGATGCGACGCGCATCTCGCCGGAAGCGCCGGTGCCGGTCGCGCGCATCGAGAGGATGGAAGAGCGTGCCGGCGGCGCGGCCAACGTCGCGCGCAATATCGCAAGCCTCGGCGGCAAGGCGACGCTGTTGTCGGTGGTCGGCGACGACGAGGCGGCCGGCGCGCTCGAACGCCTGATGGCCGAGGCGGGCGTGGCGACTTCGCTTAAGCGTGACGCGTCGATCGCGACGACCATCAAGCTGAGGGTGGTGGCCCGCCAGCAGCAGCTGATCCGCCTCGACTTCGAGGACACCCCCAGCCGCGAGATCCTCGCCGACAAGCTGGACGACTACGCCGCGCTGCTGGGCGGGCACGACGCGGTGATCCTGTCCGACTACGGCAAGGGCGGCCTCGCCCATGTCGCGGCGATGGTTACCCTCGCCCGTGCCGCCGGCAAGCCGGTGCTGGTCGACCCCAAGGGCGACGACTACGCCAAGTACGCCGGCGCGACGCTGCTCACCCCCAACCGCAGCGAATTCCGCCAGGTGGCCGGACGCTGGGCCGACGAGGCCGAGCTGACCGCCAAGGCCGAGGCGCTGCGCGGCCAGCTTGCGCTCGACGCGCTGCTGGTCACCCGCTCGGAAGAGGGGATGACGCTGTTTACCGACGCGGGCGCGCTCAACCAGGCGACGCTCGCGCGCGAAGTCTACGATGTGTCCGGCGCCGGCGACACCGTGATCGCGACGCTGGGCCTGTCGCTGGCGGCGTCGCTGCCGCTGGCGCAGGCGATGACGCTCGCCAACGCGGCCGCCGGCATCGTCGTAGCCAAGCTCGGCACCGCGGTGTGCCGGCAGGATGAACTCTTTGCGCTGTAAGGCGCGACAAGGAAGACAGAGATGACTATCGTCGTCACCGGCGCAGCCGGCTTTATCGGCTCCAACCTCGTCAAGGCGCTCAACGCGCGTGGACGCACCGACATCCTCGCCGTCGACAACCTGGAGAAGGGCGAGAAGTTCCTGAACCTGGTCGACTGCGAGATCGAGGACTACCTCGACAAGCGCGACTTCATCTCGCTGGTCGGCGACGGCGCCTTCGACGGCGAGGTCGACGCAGTGCTGCACCAGGGCGCGTGTTCGGACACCATGAACCACGACGGCAAGTACATGATGGAGAACAACTACCACTACACGCTGGAGTTGTTCGAGTTCTGCCAGTCCGAGGAGATCACCTTCCTGTACGCGTCGAGTGCCGCGACCTACGGCAAGGGCACGGTGTTCCGCGAGGAGCGCGCCTGCGAGGGCCCGCTGAACGTCTACGGCTACTCCAAGTTCCTGTTCGACCAGGTGCTGCGCCAGCGCATGGCGGAGGGGCTGACTGCGCAGGTGGCGGGCTTCCGCTACTTCAACGTGTACGGCCCGCGCGAACAGCACAAGGGGCGGATGGCGTCGGTGGCCTTCCACAACTTCAACCAGTACCGCGAGACCGGCAAGGTCAAGCTGTTCGGCGGCTACGACGGCTGGGAGAACGGCATGCAAAGCCGCGACTTCGTGTCGGTCGACGACGTGGTTGCTGTCAACATGCATTTCCTCGACAACCCGGACAAGAGCGGCATCTTCAACCTGGGCTCGGGCCGCGCGCAGCCGTTCAACGACGTCGCGGTCGCCACCGTCAACGCCTGCCGCCGCCACGAGGGCAAGAACGCGCTGTCGCTCGCCGAACTGGTCGGGCAGGGCATCCTCGAGTACATCGACTTCCCGGACGCGCTCAAGGGCAAGTACCAGAGCTTCACGCAGGCCGACATCACCCGCCTGCGCGACGCCGGCTACACCGCGCCGATGGCGACGGTCGAAGAGGGCGTCTCGCGCTACGTCGACTGGCTGATGAGCCGCTGAGCACCTGTGGATGGTGTCTCCTGTAAGCCCCGGCCCTAGGTCGGGGCTTTGTCATGCCTGCGCGCGCGATTTGACACCGGTATAATGGGCGCTTTGCGACCGCAAGGCTTCTCCCGTGCCCTCCTACCATTACCTCGAAGACTATGTCGGCAACACGCCGCTGGTGCGCCTCAAACGGCTGCCGGGTGAGACCAGCAACGTCGTGCTGGTCAAGCTCGAAGGCAGCAACCCCGGCGGCTCGGTCAAGGACCGTCCCGCCCTGTCGATGATCCGCCGCGCCGAGGCGCGCGGCGACATCCGCCCGGGCGACACGCTGATCGAGCCGACCAGCGGCAATACCGGCATTGGCCTTGCGATGACGGCGACGATGATGGGCTACCGGCTGGTGCTGGTGATGCCGGAGAATTCGAGCGCGGAGCGCGTGCAGACGATGCGCGCGTACGGCGCCGAGGTGGTGTTGACGCCCAAGGACGCGTCGATGCCCGGCGCCATCGACGAGGCGAGGCGTTTGCAGGCGGCCGGCGTCGGCCGCATCCTCGACCAGTTCGCCAACCCGGACAACCCGCTCGCGCACTTCGAGGGCACCGGCCCCGAGATCTGGGCGGGTACCGACGGCGCCGTCACCCATTTTGTCTCCAGCATGGGGACCACCGGCACCGTGATGGGCGTCGGCGCTTACCTCAAGGCACAAAACCCGGCGGTTGAGGTCATTGGCGTGCAGCCGCAGGCGGGCAGCCAGATCCCGGGCATCCGCAAGTGGGAGGACGCCTACCTGCCGGCGATCTGCGACTACGGCAAGATCGACCGCCTCGAACTGGTGTCGCAGGCCGACGCCGAAGCGATGGCCCGCCGCCTCGCACGCGAGGAGGGTATCCTCGCTGGGCCGTCGTCCGGAGGCGCGCTCGCCGTCGCGCTCAGGCTGAACGAGACGCTGCAAAACGCGGTGATCGTGTCCATCGTCTGCGACCGTGGCGACCGTTACCTGTCGACCGGCCTGTTTGCCTGAGGAGGGCGCATGTCCCAGCACCAGTTTTCCCCGACGGCCGGCAGCGAGCGGCCGCTTGCCTGGTACGAGGCGGCGCTTACGCACAAGGGCTTCATGCGCGACGCGGCGCAGGCCGCGGCAATCACGCGGCTCGACGTGCTGTGGCAGCAGCTGGTCGACTTCAAGTCGCGGCGCAACCGCTTCCTCGGCCGTTCGCTGTTCAAGCCCGAGGTGCCGCGCGGGCTCTACCTGTGGGGCGGGGTCGGCCGCGGCAAGAGCTTCCTGATGGACGCGTTTTACGAATGCGTGCCGTACCGGCGCAAGAAGCGCGTGCATTTCCACCACTTCATGGCCGACGTGCACCGCGAGCTCAAGAAGCTCGCCGGCGAGAAGGACCCGCTGATCGCGCTGGCCGACCGCATCGCCCGCTCGACGCGGCTGTTGTGTTTCGACGAGTTCCACGTCAGCGATATCGCCGACGCGATGATGCTGGGGCGCCTGCTCGACGCCCTGTTCGCGCGCGGGGTGGTGTTCGTAATGACATCAAACTACCAGCCTGACGCCCTCTATCCTAACGGGCTGCAACGGCAGAACTTCCTGCCGACCATTGAACTCATCAAGCGGCAGCTCGAGGTGCTCAACGTTGACGGCGGCCACGACTACCGGCTGCGCGAGCTGACCCGCGAGCCCCTGTTCGTGGTGCCGCACGACGCGTCGACCGACGCGCACCTGGCCGGGATGTTCGAGCGGATCGCGGGTTCGGCGGGGGAGGCCGGCCGCCAGGTCGAGATCCTGGGTCGGCGCGTGCGCACGGTGCGCCGCGCGCCGGGGGTGGTGTGGTTCGATTTCGCGACGCTGTGCGGCGGGCCGCGCGCGCAGACCGACTACCTCGAGCTTGCGCAGGCCTACCACACGCTGTTCCTGTCGCAGATCCCCAAGCTGACTGCCGCGCAGGCATCCGAGGCGCGCCGCTTCACCTGGCTGGTCGACGTGCTGTACGACCACCGCGTCAAGCTGGTTGCAAGCTCGGCGGTGCCGGCCGAAGAAATCTACACCGAGGGCGTGCAGGCGGGCGAATTCTTCCGTACCGCCAGCCGGCTCACCGAGATGCAGTCGCAGACCTACCTTGCGCTGGCGCACCAGGTCGTCGAGCCGACGCTCGCCGGCGTGGTCGAGACCTGAGACCGGCCAGCCTTACTGGCCGAGCGGGATCAACAGCGGGGTGTAGCCGAGCGCACGCAGGCGTGCCATCGCGTCTTCGGCCTCGGTGCGGGTCGTGAACGGCCCCAGCTGGATGCGCGTCTCGGTCTTGGCGGCGATGCCCTTGGCCTTGAGCTCGTCGACCAGCTTCTCGGCGTTGCCGATATTGGAGAACAGGCCAAGCTGCACGCTGTAGCCGAAGGAGCTGCCCTGCGGGCGGCTGGCGGCGGGCTGGCCTTGTAAGCTGGCGTCGGCGCGCGGCGGTACGGTGGCGGCCTTGGCCGGCTGCGGTGCGGTGCTGGCGGCGACCGCGCGCGGCGTGGCGGCCGGTGCCGGCGTTTCGGTCGCGCGGCTTGTCACTGCCTTGGCCTGCGGCACGACGGCCTCGACCATCAGCGGCGGCGTCGACGCAAGGCCGGGGGTCGACTCGGTGGCCGGACCGACCGGCAGGCCGGGCGAGGGGGCGCTGGCAACGAGCGGGGCAGACGCACTGAGCTCGGGGGCCGGCAGCGGCTCGGAGGCGACTGGCAACGGGCCGCTCAGGCGGCCGCTGGCGGCCTGTTCCTCGCCGGGGGCGGCGGGCTTGCGTTCGAGCAGTGGGATGCTGGCCAGCGCGGCCAGCGCCAGCGCGGCGGCGATCGCGATGCGCTTTTTCATGCTGCGTTCCCCGCCGTGTTGCGGGGTGGGAACTTGCGGCTTGTCTGGCTGGTTCGTCATCGTGTCCTGGTCAATCTCTACAGCAAAGGCTTGAGAAGGCTGGTAAAATACCGGGTTCTTCGGAAAGGCGCTTTCTGTGCAACCGGTGCCGGCTGGCCAACAGCTATTAAGCATCTGTATTCGTAATTAGGAGATTTATATGGCAATCGAACGTACTCTGTCCATCGTCAAGCCCGATGCAGTCGCTAAAAACGTGATCGGCAAGATCTACGACCGCTTCGAGTCGAACGGCCTGAAGGTCATCGCCGCCAAGATGAAGCACCTGTCGCGCGCCGAAGCCGAAGGCTTCTACGCCGTGCACAAAGACCGTCCGTTCTTCGGCGACCTGGTTGCGTTCATGACCTCCGGTCCGGTGATGATCCAGGCGCTGGAAGGCGAAAACGCCGTCCTGAAGAACCGCGAACTGATGGGCGCGACCGACCCGAAGAAAGCCGACGCCGGCACCATCCGCGCCGACTTCGCCGAGTCGATCGACGCCAACGCCGTGCACGGTTCGGACAGCCTGGAGAACGCAGCGATCGAAATCGCCTACTTCTTCGCGGCGACCGAAATCTGCCCGCGCTAAGCGAATGATGTAACGGACGGCGGCTGCCCTCGTGCGGGCAGCTGCCGTTTTTGCGAGATGCTCCAGATGAAAACCAACCTGCTCGACTTCAACCTGCCTGCCCTGACCCAACACTTTGCCGATATGGGCGAAAAGCCGTTTCGCGCCAAGCAAGTGATGCGCTGGATGCACCAGATGGGCGAAAACGACTTCGACGCGATGACCGACCTCGCCAAGAGCCTGCGCGCCAAGCTGGTCGAGTCCGCCGAGGTGCGCGTGCCCGAGTTGATGACGGGGCAGGCATCCGGGGATGGCACCCGCAAGTGGCTGCTCGACGTCGGCACCGGTAACGGCGTCGAGACCGTCTTCATTCCCGAAGACGATCGCGGCACCTTGTGCGTGTCTTCCCAGGTCGGCTGCGCGCTCGAGTGCACCTTCTGCTCGACCGGCCGCCAGGGTTTCAACCGCAACCTCAGCACCGCCGAAATCATCGGCCAGCTGTGGTGGGCGAACAAGGCGCTCGGCGTGACGCCGAAGAACGAGCGCGTGATCTCCAACGTGGTGATGATGGGGATGGGCGAGCCGCTGGCCAACTACGACAACGTGGTGTCGGCGCTGTCCATCATGCTCGACGACCACGGCTACGGCCTGAGCCGCCGCCGGGTGACCGTCTCCACCTCGGGCCTGGTGCCGCAGATGGACAGGCTGCGCGAGGATTGCCCGGTCGCGCTGGCCGTGTCGCTGCACGCGCCGAACGACGCGATCCGCGACGTGATCGTGCCGATCAACAAGAAATATCCGCTCGCCGAACTGATGGCCGCGTGCCGCCGCTACCTCGAGAAGGCGCCGCGCGACTTCGTGACCTTCGAGTACGTGATGCTTGACGGCATCAATGACAGACCGGAACATGCAAGGCAGTTGATCGAACTGGTGCGCGACGTACCCTGCAAGTTCAACCTGATCCCGTTCAATCCCTTCCCCCATTCGGGCTACGCGCGGTCGAGCAACAACGCGATCCGCGCCTTCCGCGAACTTCTGCAGGAAGCCGGCTTCGTGGTGACGGTGCGCAAGACCCGAGGCGACGACATCGACGCCGCGTGCGGGCAGCTGGCCGGTCAGGTGCAGGACAAGACGCGTCGCCAGGCCAAGTGGATGCAAATCGTCGAGGAAGGCAAGGAATGAGACTGGCGCGTGCGCGCGGCCTGATCGTCACACTGCTGCTGGGCATGCTGGCGCTGCCGGCATGGGCCGCGTCGTCGCGCGAGTTCGCGCAGACGCAGGCGCAGCTGGCGATCGAATACATGCGCTACGGCAATATGCGCGCGGCGCTCGACGCGGCCAACGCCTCGGTCGACGCCGACAGTGGCTACCAGAGCGGGCATATGGTGCGTGCGCTGGTGCTGATGCAACTGGGCATGGACAAGGACGCCGAATCGGCGTTCCGCCGCGCGCTGTCGGTCGACCGCAGCAATCCCGAAGTGAACAACAACTACGGCTGGTTTCTGTGCAGCCGCGGCCAGGCCGCCGCGTCGCTCGAGTACTTCTCGCGCGCGCTGTCCGACCCGCTGTACGACAAGCCGATGACGGCGACGCTCAACCGTGGCCTGTGCCGCGGCAAGGCCGGCGACCCGGAGGGTGCCAACCGTGATCTGCTCGAGGTGCTGCGCGCCGACGGCAAGGACGCGGCGGCCCTGCGCGCGATGACCGAACTGCAGCTCACCCGCGGCAACGGCAAGCTGGCCGCCTTCTATTACCAGCGGCTCTCGGCGCAGTTGCCCCGCGAGGACGCCGCCGATTTGTGGCTGGGGGTGCGTCTGGCCCGCCTTCAGGGCGACACGGCCACCGTGCGCAGGCTGGGCGAGCGCCTCCTGGCGACGTATCCGGATTCGGTCGAAACCCAACAATACCTGAGTGGAAGCTAGTCAGATGGACGCAGTCGAAAAAGGGGGAGGCCCGGGCGTCGGCGCGCAATTGCGCGCGGCGCGCGAGGCGCGGCAACTGGGGCTCGGCGACGTCGCTGAGCGTCTGAAACTCTCGGTGCGCCAGCTCGAGGCGATCGAGCGCGACGATTTCGCCGCCTTGCCCGGCGCCACCTTCGTGCGCGGTTTCGTGCGCAACTACGCGCGCTTCCTTGAGCTCGACCCCGCGCCGCTGATGCACGCGCTTGACCAGGCCTTCCCGCCGCAACCGGCCGAGAACGCGATCGTACGCGAAGCCGAGTCTGGCCGGGAAAGCGTGTCGCGATCCGGCGCCGGCCGCTGGATAGGCGGCGCCTTGCTGGTCGGCGTGCTCGCCGGCAGCGCGTGGTGGTTCGCCGGGTCCGGTGCCGACGACGCGGCGGACGAGACGCTGGCGCCGATGGCCGCCTCCGCGCCGTCCGGCATCGTCGAGTCGCCGGACGAGAGCATGGCGTCCGCGCCGGCGCAGGACGCCATTGCCGCGCAGGCGTCGTCCGGCGCGCAAGGCGAGAGCGCGCAGCCGCCGGCCGACAGCGCCGACACGCCGGTGGCCACGGCCGCGGTCCCCTCGGTGCCGGCTGTCGCCAGCGCACCCGCTGCAGCCGTGGCTGGCGCCTTGCGTCTCGCCGCCAGCGAGGACGCGTGGATCTCGGTGACCGACGCCAAGGGCCAGAAACTGATGTTCGGCACGCTCAAGGCGGGCGAGCAGAAGTCGGTCAGCGGCACGCCACCCTACCGCGTGCGCATCGGCAACGCGTCCAAGGTGCAGGTCATCCATAACGGCCAGCCGGTCGACATGAGCGGCAAGATCCGCGGCTCGACCGCGACGCTGACACTGGACTGAGGTGGCGATGTCGATTTCCCCGATTCTCCGCCGGCAGACCCGCCAAGTCCGCATCGGCCACGTGATGGTCGGCTCCGACTGGCCGGTGCTCGTGCAGTCGATGACCAATACCGACACCGCCGACGCGGCAGCGACCGCGGCACAGGTGTTCGAGCTCGCCCGTGCCGGCTCCGAGGTGGTGCGCATCACCGTCAACAGCCCCGAGGCCGCCGCCGCGGTCGCCCAGATCCGCCAGCGGCTCGACGACATGGGCTGCGACGTGCCGCTGGTCGGCGACTTCCACTTCAACGGCGACCGCCTGCTCAAGGACTACCCCGACTGCGCGCACGCGCTGGCCAAGTACCGGATCAACCCGGGCAACGTCGGCAAGGGTGCGCGCGGCGACGAGAAGTTCGCCTTCATGGTGCGCACCGCCGCCGAACTGGGCAAGGCCGTGCGCATCGGCGTCAACTGGGGCAGCCTCGACCAGACGCTCGCCAACCGCCTGATGGACGAAAATGCGCGGCGCGAGGCGCCGTGGCCGGCCGACGCGGTGATGCGCGAGGCGCTGGTGGTCTCCGCGCTGGAGAGCGCGGCCAAGGCGGTCGAGCTTGGCCTGTCGCCCGACCAGATCATCCTGTCGTGCAAGGTCAGCCATGTGCAGGACCTGATCGCGGTCTACCGCGACCTGGCAAGCCGTTGCGACTACCCGCTGCACCTGGGGCTGACCGAAGCGGGCATGGGCTCCAAGGGCATCGTCGCCTCGAGCGCTGCGCTGGCGGTACTGCTGCAGGAGGGCATCGGCGACACTGTGCGCATCTCGCTGACGCCGCAACCGGGCGAGTCGCGCACCCGCGAAGTGATCGTCGGGCAGGAACTGTTGCAGACGATGGGGCTCAGAAGCTTTACCCCGCTGGTGACCGCGTGTCCGGGTTGCGGGCGTACCACCAGCACGGTGTTCCAGGAACTGGCCGACAGCATCCAGACCTATCTGCGCGAGCAGATGCCGGTATGGCGCCTGCAGTACCCCGGCGTCGAGTCCATGCAGGTCGCGGTGATGGGCTGCGTGGTCAACGGCCCGGGCGAGAGCAAGCTGGCCGACATCGGCATTTCGCTGCCGGGCACCGGCGAGGTGCCGGTCGCGCCGGTGTATGTGGACGGCGAGCGCGCGGTGACGCTCAAGGGCGAACGCATCGCCGAGGAATTCAAGGCGCTGGTCGACGACTACGTCACCAGCCGCTACGGCGAGGGTGGCGCCAAGCGGCGCGAAGCCGCGCCCAGGGTGATCCCCATCCGCACGGCCTGAGTACTCAGGCCCGCGCACACACGTATCAGAAGAAGAAAGCACCATGTCTCAGAAAATCCAGGCGATCCGCGGCATGAATGACGTGCTGCCGCAGGCGTCGCACCAGTGGGCGTACTTCGAGGGCGTCATGCAGCGCCTGCTGGCCGATTACGGCTACCGCAACATCCGCACGCCCATCGTCGAGCCGACCCCGCTGTTCGTGCGCTCGATCGGCGAGGTGACCGACATCGTCGAGAAGGAGATGTACACCTTCACCGACTCGCTGAACGGTGACAGCCTGACGCTGCGCCCGGAAGGCACCGCCGGCACCCTGCGCGCGGTGGTCGAGCACAACCTGCTCTACAACGCCACGCAGAAGCTGTGGTACCAGGGCGCGATGTTCCGCCACGAGCGTCCGCAGAAGGGCCGCTACCGCCAGTTCCACCAGATCGGCATCGAGGCGCTCGGCTTTGCCGGGCCGGACATCGACGCCGAGATCATCGTGATGACGGCCGATTTGTGGCGCAGGCTGGGTCTCTCCGACAGCGTGAAGCTGGAAATCAACACGCTGGGCAACCCGGCCGAGCGCGCCGCCCACCGCGAGGCGCTGATCGCCTACCTTGAGCAGCATGTCGACATCCTCGACGAGGACGGCCGCCGCCGGCTGTACAGCAACCCGCTGCGCGTGCTCGACACCAAGAACCCGGCGCTGCAGGAGATGGCGAACCAGGCGCCCCGCCTGATCGACTACCTGGGCGACGAGTCGCGCGCGCACTACGAGGGCTGGAAGGCGATGATCGCGGCGCTCGGCGTCGAGTTCGTTGAAAATCCGCGGCTGGTGCGCGGTCTCGATTACTACAACCACTCGGTGTTCGAGTGGGTGACCACCGAGCTGGGCGCGCAAGGCACGGTGTGCGCGGGCGGCCGTTACGATGGTCTGATCGAGCAACTGGGCGGCAAGAGCGCACCGGGCATCGGCTTCGGCATGGGCATGGAGCGCGTGCTGTTGCTGCTCGAGGCGAAGAACCTGCTGCCGGCGGCGCCGGGCTGCGACGTTTACATCGTCCAGCAGGGCGAGGGCGCTTCGCTGTACGCGATGCGCCTGGCAAGCCGGCTGCGCGAGGCCGGGCTGTCGGTGACCCAGCACCTGGGCGAGGGCAGCTTCAAGTCGCAGATGAAGAAGGCCGACGCGTCCGGCGCCTTGTGCGCGCTGATCGTCGGCGAGAACGAGATGCAGGCCGGTGCCGTGGTGGTCAAGCCGCTGCGCGCCGACGAGGCACAGGCAACCGTCACGCTGGATGAGGCGCCCGCCGCCGTCCAGCGCCTGAAAAACTAAGGAGGGGGACGCATGGCGTTCGACTTGCAGGAGCAGGAACAGATCGAAGAACTCAAGGGCTTCTGGCGCGGCTGGGGGCGCTGGATCGCGGCGCTGGTCGTGATCGCCTGCCTCGGTTATCTGGGCATGAAGGGCTGGCACTTGTACCGTGCCGAGCAGGCCGAGAAGGCGTCGGCGGTGTTCGCCAGGATGGAAACCGCGCTGCCGGGCGGCGATCTCAAACAGCTCAAGGCGATCAGCGCCGAGCTGCGCCGCGACTATGCGTCGACCAGCTACGCGCCGCGCGCCGCGCTCCTGACCGCCCGCGTCGCCTTCGACAAGGACGACTACAAGCTCGCCGGCGAGGAGCTGTCCTGGGTGATCGCCAACGCCAAGGAAGCCGACGTGGTCGCCGTCGCCCGCCTGCGCCAGGCGGCCGTGCTGCTCGACCAGAAGCAGTACGACGGTGCGCTGAAGGAAGTGTCGGCCGAACACCCGGCCGCCTTCGACGGCTTCTTCCTCGACATGAAGGGCGACATCCTGTTCGCCAAGGGCGACGCCAAGGGCGCCGCCGCCGCTTACAAGTCGGCGCTCGCCAAGCTGGCGCCGGAAGAGCCGATGCGCGACTTCGTGCAGGCCAAGATCGACGCTATCGGGAGCTGACCCATGAAACGCCAGACGCTGATTGCCGCGGCCATCGCCACCCTCGTCACCGGCTGCGCCAGCTGGTTTGAAGGTTCGAGCGCCAACCAACCGACGCCGCTTGAACGCGTCGACGCGAGACGTGCGCTGAACGTGCGCTGGCAGCAGGGCGTCGAGTCCGCCGGGCAGGGCCTGTTCCGTCCGGCCTTTCTCGACGGCAAGCTCGCGGTCGCCGGCAACGGCGACACCATCGAGGTTTACGACGCGGCCAGCGGCAAGCGTCTGGAGAGCATCCGCCTGAAGGGCGAAAGCCTGGTCGCCGGCGTCGGCGCCGACGCGCGCGGCTACTACGCGGGCAACGCGGCCGGCGAAGTGCTGGCCGTCGACGCGGCCGGCAAGGTGCGCTGGCGCCAGCGGCTGACCAGCCTGATGGCCGAGCCACCGCTTACGGGCGGCGGCATGGTCGTCGTGCGCAGCAGCGACGGGCGGATCACCGCCTACGCGGCCGAAGACGGCCGTTCGCTGTGGACGCAGTGGCAGGCGCCGCCGTCGCTGATGGTGCAGCCAACCACGCCGGTGATGCTGGCGGTCGGCGACGACGTGCTGATCAGCGGCGAGGCCGGCGGCAAGCTCGCCGTCTACAACCTGAAGAGCGGCGTGCCGCTGTGGCAGGCGACGGTCGCCACGCCGCGCGGTGCGAGCGAGCTCGAGCGGGTGACCGACGTGGTCAGCCAGCCCCAGTTCGATGGCCGCCGCGTGTGCGCGGTGGCCTATCAGGGCCGCGTCGCCTGTTTCGACGCGCGCGGCGGTAACCTGATCTGGGCGCGCGAGGTCGGCAGTAGCCGCGGCCTCGCCCTGGACGGCAACAAGGTGTTCGTGACCGCCGACGACGGCGCGGTGTGGGCGTTCGACGCCGAGACCGGCCGCAACCTGTGGAAGAACGACGCACTGAAGTACCGCGGCGTGACCGGACCGGTCCGCCTCGGCAAAGACATCCTGGTGCTCGACGCCGAAGGGTATGCCCATTTGCTGGCACCCGAAGACGGCCGTATTGTCGGCCGCGCGCGCACCGGGGCCGAAGGAACCCTCAGCCAGCCGCTGGTGCTGGGCGACGCTGCCTTCGTGCAGGGCCGCAACGGCAAGCTCTCTGCGCTGAACTGAAGATTTAAGGCAACATGAAACCGACAATCGCTCTGGTAGGCCGCCCCAACGTGGGCAAGTCGACCCTGTTCAACCGCCTGACGCGCTCGCGCGACGCGCTGGTCGCCGACCAGCCTGGCCTCACGCGCGACCGTCACTATGGTCACGGCCGGGTCGGCAGCAAGCCTTACCTGGTGATCGACACCGGCGGTTTCGAGCCGGTGGTCGACGACGGCATCCTGTGGGAGATGGCGCGCCAGACCCTGCAGGCCGTCGACGAGGCCGACGCGATCGTCCTCCTGGTCGACGGGCGCAACGGCGTCACGCCGCAGGACAAGCTGATCGCCAACCGCCTGCGCCAGAGCCGCCAGCCGGTCTACCTCGCGGTCAACAAGGCCGAGGGCATGAGCCCGGGGATGGCCGCCGCCGAGTTCCACGAACTCGCGCTGGGCGAGCCGTGGCCGGTATCCGCCTCGCACGGCGACGGCGTGCGCGAACTGATCGAGACCATCCTCGAGCCGTTCCCGGACGAAACCGACGAGGAAAGCAAGCGCCACCCGAAATTCGCGGTGATCGGCCGCCCCAACGTCGGCAAGTCGACGCTGGTCAACGCCATCCTCGGCGAGGAACGCGTGATCGCCTTCGACCAGGCCGGCACCACGCGCGACAGCATCTACATCGACTTCGAGCGCGACGAGAAGGCGTACACCATCATCGACACCGCCGGCGTGCGCCGCCGCGGCAAGGTCAACGAGACGGTCGAGAAGTTCTCGGTGATCAAGACCATGCAGGCGATCGAGGACGCCAACGTTGCCGTGCTGGTGCTCGACGCGCAGCAGGACATCTCCGAGCAGGACGCGACCATCGCCGGCTTCGCGCTGGAGGCGGGTCGCGCGCTGGTGGTCGCCGTCAACAAGTGGGACCACCTCGACGGCGAGCAGCGCGAGCGCATCCACCGCGATGTCGCGCGCAAGCTGGGCTTCCTCGACTTCGCGCGCTTCCACTACATCTCCGCGCTCGAGGGCAAGGGGGTGGGCGAGCTGTTCAAGTCGATCGACGCGGCGTACCACGCGGCGATGATCAAGCTCTCCACGCCCAAGCTGACCCGCATCCTGCAACTGGCGACCGAACGCCAGGCGCCGCCGCGCGTCGGCCTGACCCGCCCCAAGTTGCGCTACGCGCACCAGGGCGGCATGAACCCGCCGATCATCGTGATCCACGGCAATTCGCTGGAAAATGTGCCGGATAGCTACACCCGCTACCTCGAAGGTCTGTTCCGCAAGGCTTTCCAGCTGCAGGGCACGCCGCTCAGGGTACAATACAAGTCCAGCACCAACCCCTTCGAGAGCGAAGAGAAGGGCGCGAAGCCTGGCCTGCTCAAGCACCGGGCGGCCAGCAAGGTGCAGCTCAAGGCGCGCATCGAGGCCAAGGAAAAGGCGCGCGCCGTCGCCGATGGCCGCGTGACGCCCAAGCCGGTCAAGCCGGCGGCCAAGCCCGCCGGCGGTAAGCCCGCCGCGGGCGGGCGCGGCAAGCCGGCGCCGCGCGGTAAGGGCAAAAGATAGTACGTCGGTATTTTTTCTGCTAAAAAGTATTTTGGCACCGGAGCGTCCACCTCGCGTGGCGACACTTAACGAAGTTTGGAGAAGAAAAACATGAGCGCCAAAGGGCAAATGCTACAAGACCCGTTCCTGAACATCCTGCGCAAGGAACATGTTCCGGTCTCGATCTATCTGGTGAACGGCATCAAGCTGCAGGGCCAGATCGAATCCTTCGACCAGTACGTGGTGCTGCTGAAGAACACCGTGACCCAGATGGTGTACAAGCACGCGATCTCGACCGTGGTGCCGGCCCGCGCTGTCAGCATCCCGCACGAGGCGCCGGCCAAGGGCGAGGCGCAGTCCGACGCCTGAGCGTAACGCCGGGTATCCGCAGGCTGGCGACCCCGTGCGGGGCCACCAGCCTCTCTCTTTTTTTGTCTGACGGATTTTAATGCGTGTTTGACCGTCCCGATCAGGGCGACCAGGCGATCCTGGTGTGCCTGGACTTTGGCGAAGCCGACTATCAGGAAGGCGTGCAGGAATGCACCGACCTTGTCACCAGCGCGGGCGTGGCCGTGCTCGGGGTGCTGGGCGGCAAGCGCAGCCGGCCGGACCCTGCGCTGTTCGCGGGCAAGGGCAAGGTCGAGGAACTCGCGGCGATGGTGCGTGGCGCCGGCGCCGACGTGGTGATCTTCAACCACCAGCTCTCGCCCGCGCAGGAGCGCAACCTCGAGCGTGCGATCCAGTGCCGGGTGATCGACCGCGCAAGCCTGATCCTCGACATCTTCGCGCAGCGCGCGCGCAGCCACGAGGGCAAGCTGCAGGTCGAGCTCGCGCAGCTCTCGCACCTGGCGACGCGGCTGGTGCGCGGCTGGACCCACCTCGAGCGGCAGAAGGGCGGCATCGGCCTGCGCGGCCCGGGCGAGACGCAGCTGGAGACCGACCGCCGCCTGCTCGGCAACCGCGTGAAACTCCTGAAGAGCCGCCTCGCGCAGGTGCAGAAGCAGCGCACCACGCAAAGGCGCGGCCGCGTGCGCGCCGGCCTCGCTTCGGTGTCCATCGTCGGCTACACCAACGCCGGCAAATCGACCCTCTTCAACGCGATGACCAAGGCCGGCGCCTACGCGGCGAACCAGCTGTTCGCGACGCTGGACACCACCAGTCGCAAGCTCTTCCTGAACACCGAGTGCTCGATCGTGCTGTCGGACACCGTGGGCTTCATCCGCGACCTGCCGCACACCCTGGTCGCCGCGTTCCGCGCGACGCTGGAAGAGACGGTGCAGGCCGACCTGCTGTTGCACGTGGTCGACTCGGCCAGCGACATGCGCGAGCAGCAGATCGAGGCGGTCAACGGCGTGCTCGCCGAGATCGGCGCGGACGGCATCCCGCAACTGATCGTATGGAACAAGACGGATTTGCGTGGCTTGGCGCCGGCAATCGAGTACGATGATAGCGACCAGCCGGTATCGGTCAGAATCTCCGCCCTCAAGGGCGAGGGGCTGGAACTCCTGCGCGAAGCGATTGCCACATTGGTTGCGGCCACGCCGCCGTCCGAAATTTCTAGAGAAGAAACAGAGCCCGATGACTCAATTTGACCCGAACCGGGGCCGTGGGGGCAACGATGGCCCGCCGGATCTTGACGAAGTTTTCCGCCGACTGAACCAGCGGCTCTCCCGATTGCTCGGCGCCAAACCGCCGCAGGGTACGCCGCCGGAGTCCGGCGGCCCGGCCTTTCCGGGACCGCGCGCGTTCCGTGGCGGCGCCGTTGCCATCGTCGGTGTGCTGGCCGCGCTGTGGCTGGCCAGCGGCTTTTATGTGGTCGACGCCCGCGAAGAGGGCGTGGTGCTGCGCCTTGGCAGCTACGACCGCACCACCGGCCCGGGCCTGGGCTGGCACCTGCCGTACCCGTTCGAGAAGGTCGAGATCGTCAACCTGACCGAAGTGCGCAGCATCGAAGTCGGCTACCGCGGTAACGCGAAGAACCGCGTGCTCGAAGAGTCGCTGATGCTGACCGACGACCAGAACATCATCGACGTGCAGCTGTCGGTGCAGTACGACATCAAGGACGCCAAGGACTTCCTGTTCGTCAACGCGGCGAGCGACCGCGACGCCAAGGACATCGTCAAGCAGGCGACCGAGACCGCGATCCGCGAAGTGGTCGGCCGCAACAAGGTCGACTTCGTGCTCAACGAAGGCCGCGCGCAGATCGCCGCCGAGACCCAGTCGTTGATCCAGCAGATCGTCGACCGCTACAAGCTCGGCATCCGCATCGCCAAGGTCAACATCAACGACGTGCAGCCGCCCGAGGCGGTGAGCGCCGCGTTCGACGATGCGGTGAAGGCCGGCCAGGACAAGGAAAAGCTGCGCAACGAGGGCCGTGCCTACGCCAACGGCGTGATCCCGAAGGCGCAGGGTCTCGCCGCGCGCCTGACCGAAGAGGCCGAGGGCTACCGCCAGCGTGTGGTCGACAACGCCGAAGGTGAGGCCGCGCGCTTCAAGTCGGTGCTCACCGAGTACCAGAAGGCGCCCAAGGTCACCCGCGAGCGCATGTACTACGACATGATGCAGCAGGTGATGGACAGCTCGTCCAAGGTGATGGTCGACCAGAAGGCCGGCAGCAACCTGCTCTACCTGCCGCTGGACAAGCTGATGCAGCAGGCGTCGCCGGCTGCCGCGCCGGCCGCAACGCCCGCGCAGAGCCCCCGTGTGCAGCCGGAAACCGAGGCCGCGCCTGCCGCTTCGGTACGCGGCGGCCGCGACGTTTCCGGCCGCAACGGCCGTTCCGACAACAACAACCAGGAGTAAACCATGGACAAGCTGATCCCGACCCTGGTCGCCATGGTCGTCGCCCTGCTCTTGCTGTCGATGTCGATGTTCACCGTCGACCAGCGCCAGTACGCGATGGTCTTCCAGTTCGGTGAAGTGGTCCGCGTGATCACCAAACCTGGCATCCAGTTCAAGGTGCCGTTCCTGCAGAACGTCCGTTACTACGACCGGCGCGTGCAGACCATCGACGCCGAGGCGCCGGAGCTGTTCAACACCCGCGAGAAGAAGAACGTGCTGGTCGACAGCTACGTGAAGTGGCGCATCGTCAACGTCGAGCAGTTCTACAAGAGCGTCGGCGGCAACGAGATGGCCGCGGTGTCGCGCCTCAAGCAGATCATCAACGACGGCCTGCGCGCCGAGTTCGGCCAGAAGGACGTCGCCGACGTGATTTCGGGCAAGCGCGAGCAGGTGATGGCCATCGTGCAGAAGCGCGCCGATGCCGAGGCACGCAAGATGGGCGTTGAAATTGTCGACGTGCGCTTAAAGCGTGTCGATTTTCCGGATAAAATCAGCACTTCGGTCTACGAGCGCATGCGCTCGGAGCGCGCCACCGTCGCCAACCAGTTGCGTAGCGAAGGCGCCGCCGAGTCCGAGCGCATCCGCGCCGACGCCGACCGCCAGAAGGAAGTGATCCTGTCGCAGGCGTACAAGGAAGCGCAGCGCATCAAGGGCGAGGGCGACGCGAAGGCCGCGGCGGTGTACGCCGAGGCGTTCGGCCGCAACCCCGAGTTCTATTCGTTCTGGCGCAGCATGCAGGCGTACAAGGACTCGTTCAAGAACAAGAGCGACGTGCTCGTCCTGCAACCCGATTCGGCGTTCTTCAAGTACTTCAAGAACCCGCAGGGGGCAGGCGGCAACAAGTAGTCGCAAGAGGAGAAACGGCACCGGCCGCGCAAGCGGCCGGTTTGACGAAGCCAAGGCGGGATGCGCGTCCCGCCTTTTATTGTGTAGTGAACCCTATGCGTAACTGGTTGTTACCCGAACACATCGCCGACATCCTGCCGGCGACCGCGCGTCAGGTGGAAAGCGCGAAGGCTGCGATGCTCGAGCGCTTCCGTACCGCCGGCTACGAGCTGGTGTCGCCGCCGCTGATCGAGTATGTCGAGGCGCTGGTCTCGACCGACGACAGCGCGCTCGCACTCAAGACGTTCAAGCTAGACGACCACCTGTCCGGCCGCCAACTGGGCCTGCGTGCCGACATCACGCCGCAGGTCGCGCGCATCGACGCGCACCTGCTCGCCGAGCGCACCGGCGTCACCCGCCTGTGCTACGCCGGCAGCGTGGTGCACGCGCGCCCGGCCGGGCTGATGAGTTCGCGCGAGCCCCTGCAGGTCGGCGCCGAGCTGTACGGCTACGCCGGCATCGAGGCCGACCTCGAGATCATCGGCCTGATGCTCGCCTCGCTCAGGGGCGCCGGTGTCGAAGGCTTGCGGCTGGACGTCGGCCATATCGGCATCTTCCGCGGACTCGTGCAGGCGGCCGGCCTCGATGCATCGCTTGCACAGGCGCTGTTTGACGCGCTGCAGGCGAAGGACGCGTCGGGCATCCGCGCGCTGTGCGCGGACGTCGCCGAGCCCTACCGCTCGGCGTTCAGCGCCTTGCCCGAGCTGTACGGCCCGGCGAGTGTGCTCGAGGCGGCGCGCACCCGTCTGCCGTCGCTGCCGGAAATCGAACTGGCGCTGCTGCAGCTGGGGGCGATCGCGCGCGCGTTGGGCAACGAGGTCGAGCTATGCTTCGATCTTGCCGAACTGCGCAGCGGGTTCTACCACACCGGGTTGGTGTTTACCGCGTACGCGCCGGGCTGGTCGGACGCGATCGCCCGTGGCGGCCGCTACGACAACGTCGGCCGCCGCTTCGGGCGTGCCCGCCCGGCGACCGGCTTCAGCCTCGACTTGCGCGACCTGATCCGCATCCTGCCCGAGCGCGAGGCCACACGCGGCATCCGCGTCGCGCAGCGCCTGCTGCCGGACGCGAAGGGCGAGATCGAACGTTTGCGTGGGCGCGGCGAAGTCGTCGTGCTCGATTACCTGGGCGAATCCGCCGAAGCGCTGGGCTGCGACCGTGAACTGGTCGCCGAAGCCGGCGCGTGGCGGGTCGTCCCGTTTCAATGAATCCGGATTTAGACCGGGAAAAGAGGTTCCTCTCATGTCCAAGAATGTAGTCGTGATCGGCACCCAGTGGGGTGACGAAGGCAAGGGCAAAATCGTCGACTGGCTGACCGACCACGCGCGCGCGGTCGTGCGCTTCCAGGGCGGCCACAACGCAGGCCACACCCTGGTGGTCGGCGGTAAGAAGACCATCCTGCGCCTGATCCCGTCCGGCATCCTGCGCGAAGGCGTCGAATGCTTCATCGGCAACGGCGTGGTGCTCTCGCCCGAGGCGCTGCTGAAAGAAATCGACGAGCTGATCGCCGCCGGCGTCGACGTCGAGCGCCGCCTGAAGATCGCCGAAGGCTGCCCGCTGATCCTGCCCTACCACGTGGCGCTCGACCAAGCACGCGAACTGTCCAAGGGCGCCGGCAAGATCGGCACCACCGGCCGTGGCATCGGCCCGGCCTACGAGGACAAGGTTGCCCGCCGCGCGCTGAAGGTGATCGACCTGTTCGACATGGAGCGCTTCGCGAGCAAGCTGCGCGAGAACGTCGACTACTACAACTTCCAGCTGACCCAGCTGCACAAGGCCGACCCGGTTAGCTACGACGAGATCCTCGCGCAGGTGGTCAAGCTTGCCGAGCGCATCCGCCCGATGGTCGCCGACGTCTCGCGCACGCTGTACGACATGGACAAGGCCGGCGTGCCGCTCTTGTTCGAAGGCGCGCAGGGCACCCTGCTCGACATCGACCACGGCACCTACCCCTTCGTCACCTCATCTAACTGCGTCGCTGGTGCGGCGTCCCCGGGCGCGGGCGTCGCCCCGCAGATGCTCAACTACGTGCTGGGCATCGTGAAGGGCTACACCACCCGCGTCGGTTCCGGCCCGTTCCCGACCGAGCAGGAAAACGAGATCGGCGAATTCCTCGCCAAGCGTGGCAACGAGTTTGGCTCGGTGACCGGCCGTCCGCGCCGCTGCGGCTGGTTCGACGCCGCCGCGCTCAAGCGCTCGATCCAGATCAACGGCGTGTCCGGTCTGTGCGTGACCAAGCTCGACGTGATGGACGGCCTCGAAGAGATCAAGCTGTGCGTCGGCTACATGCTGGACGGCGAGCAGGTCGACATCCTGCCGTTCGGCTCCGACGCGGTCGAGAAGTGCGTGCCGGTGTACGAGACGATGCCGGGCTGGACCGAATCGACCTTCGGTACCAAGACCTGGGACGCGCTGCCGGCCAACGCCAAGGCCTACCTCAACCGTATCGCCGAAGTGTGCGGCGCGCCGGTGGCCATCGTGTCGACCGGCCCGGACCGCGAAGAAACCATCGTCCTGCAACACCCGTACGGCCTGTAAGGCTGTCCTGCAAGGCCCGCCTGTCGGCGGGCCTTTGTCTTATCGAACTTCCGCACGACTATCCATGCATATCCACATCCTCGGCATCTGCGGCACTTTCATGGGCGGCATCGCCGCGATCGCCAAAGAGGCGGGGCACCGGGTGACCGGTTGCGACGCCAACGTCTACCCGCCGATGAGCACCCAGCTCGAGGCGATGGGCATCGAGCTGATCCAGGGCTTCGACGCCGCACAAGTAGCGCTCTCGCCCGACCTCTACGTGATCGGTAACGTCGTCTCGCGCGGCAACCCGCTGATGGAGGAAATCCTCGACCGCGGCCTGCCTTATGTGTCCGGCCCGCAGTGGCTGTCCGAGCATGTGTTGCAGGGGCGCTGGGTGCTGGCGGTAGCCGGTACTCACGGCAAGACCACCACTAGCTCGATGCTCGCGTGGCTGCTCGAAGACGCCGGCCTCGCGCCGGGCTTTTTGATTGGCGGCATCCCCGAGAACTTCGGCGTGTCGGCCCGCCTGCCGGGCGCGCCCGCGCAGGATCCGGCAGGCCAGAGCCCTTTCTTCGTGATCGAGGCCGACGAGTACGACACCGCCTTCTTCGACAAGCGCTCGAAGTTCGTCCACTACCGGCCGCGCACCTGCGTGCTCAACAACCTGGAATTCGACCACGCCGACATCTTCGCCGACCTGGCGGCGATCGAGACCCAGTTCCACCATCTGGTGCGCACGGTGCCCGGCGCCGGCCTGGTGGTGAGTAATGCGCGCGAGGCGGCGCTTGCGCGCGTGCTTGCGCGCGGCTGCTGGACGCCGGTTGAGGGGTTTGGCGGCGCCGACGCCGGCTGGCGTGCCGGCGAGGCGGACGCGGCCGGCCACTTCGACGTGTGGCTGGACGGTGCGAAGCAGGGCCGGGTGTGCTGGGACCTGCTGGGCGAGCACAACCGGATGAATGCCCTGGCGGCGATCGCCGCCGCGCGCCACGTCGGCGTCGCGCCGGCCACCGCCATCGATGCGCTGTCGCGCTTCGCCAATGTCAAGCGGCGCATGGAAGTGAAGGGCGTGGCGGGCGGGGTGACCGTGTACGACGACTTCGCGCACCACCCGACGGCGATCGCGACCACCGTCGCCGGCCTGCGCGCCCGCGTCGGCGGCGCACGCATCCTCGCCGTGCTCGAGCCGCGCTCGAACACCATGAAGCTGGGCACCATGAAGGACGCGCTCGCCGATTCGCTCACGGACGCCGACCATGTGTACTGCTTCGACGGCGGCCTGGGCTGGGACGCCGCCGGCGCGCTCGCGCCCCTGGGCGAACGGGCCGAGTGCCACGGCGAGCTCGACGCGTTGGTGGCAGCCGTGGTGCGCGACGCGCGCGCCGGCGACCATGTGCTGGTGATGAGCAACGGCGGCTTCGGCGGCGTGCACGGCAAGCTGCTCGCCGCGCTGTAACAGCCTCGGGCACAAAAAATGGCACCGCGCGCGGTGCCATTTTTGTTGGGCGGTGAGGCTTAGCCGATGAAGCCGTACACGATGGAGCTGATTGCGGTCAGGCCCATCATTACCACGAACACGTTGCTGAGCCGGCCCTTGTGCGCGGCGAGCGCCGGTACCTTGTTGATCGCGTACATCGGCATCAGGTAGAGGATGGCCGCGATGATCGGCCCGCCCAGCGCCTCGATCATGCCGAGGATGCTCGGGTTGGCGATCGAGACCGCCCACAGCGTGCCGACCATGAAGGCGAGCGTGAACGTGCGCACCTTGCGTGGGGCGACGGTGATGCGGCGCGCCTTCAACTGCTGGCTGACGATGCCCTCCAGCCCTTCGGCCGCGCCCATGTAGTGGCCGAAGAACGACGACACGATGGCGACAAAGGCGACCAGCGGGCCGAAGTAGGAGATGAACGGACTCGCGTGCGTGTTGGCAAGGTAGGACAGGATGGACAGGTTCTGCGCCTTGGCTTCCATCAGCTGTGCCGGGCTCAGCGACAGCACGCAGGAGAACACGAACAGCATCACGAAGCCGACCAGCATCAGCGAGGTGCGGCGCAGGATCTGGTCGGCCTTGGCGCGGGCGCTCGGGCCGTGCGCGCGGCGCTGGGCGAGCGCGAACTGCGAGATCGCCGGCGAATGGTTGAACGCGAAGATCAGCACCGGGATGGTCAGCCAGACGGTACCGGCGAAGTCGAAGGAAGACGGCATCACGGCGACCGCGTCGAGCTTCCAGTCCGGGATCAGGTAGAACGACATGAAGGCGAGAATGGCGACCAGCGGATACACCAGGAACTGGGTCACGCGCAGCATCCATTTTTCGCCGGCGAGCATCACCGCCATCATCGCCGCGATCAGCACACCGGAGAGCAGCACGCGCGGCAGCGAGGCGAGCCCCAACTGGTGCACCATGAAGCTGTCGACGGTGTTGGTGATGCCGACGCCGTAGATCAGCACGATCGGGTAGATCGCGAAGAAGTAGAGCAGGGTGATCGCCTTGCCGGCGCCGGCACCGAAGTGCTCCTCGACCACGTGGGTGATATCGCTGTCGTTGTGCGCGGACGAGCACACGAAGCGCGACAGCGCGCGGTGCGACAGGTAGGTCATCGGGCCGATCAGCAGCGTCATCAGCACCAGCGGCCAGAAGCCGCCCATGCCGGCGTTGATCGGCAGGAACAGGATGCCGGCGCCGACGGCGGTGCCGAACAGGCTGAGCATCCAGGTGGTGTCTTGCCGGGTCCACGGCAGTTTGGCGGCGGTAGTCGGTGCGTTGGGTAGGTCCAGCGTGGCGGCGGTCTCGCTCATCGGGCAGCTTCACGTAGTTGGAGTGGAATGCAAGAATATTCTGAAATACGCATTCTAATCAACGGCTTTGCCCGGTCGCCGTGGGCGCACTAAACAACAGGAGGCGCTCTGGTCGCGGCAAAATGTTTCGTTAAGTTTCCGGATTGTTCGTTCGCGAAAAATTACTGCGCGATTGGATCGGTAGTTAGGTTCGTTTGTGACGAAATACGGGCTTGCGGCAGACAAAAAAATGGCGCCCCGTGAGGGGGCGCCGGTGCGCAGGCGTTCAGGATTGCTGGCGGATCGCCTCGCGGTGGCGGCGGAACACCCACTTCTCCCACGCGTCGCGGGTCGAATCGTCGAACGACGCGCCGAGCCGGGCACGCACCAGCGTGCGGCCGTCCTCTTGGCTGGCGCTGACGGCAACCGGCAGGAACAGCGTCAGCGCCGAATCGGGGTTGGGGCTCAGCCTGAGCAGCGCGTCACCCATGCCCGCCGCCTCGTCCTGCAGCCAGACGATTTCAGCCAGCCCCAGCCGGCACGCGCGGCACGCCGGCGTTTCCGGGTGGCGGCCGAACAGCGCAAGCTCGAGCGCGAGGTCGAGCTTGGCTTCCAGCCGCAACAACTGCGGGTCGCCGCCGTCGCTGCCGGCCGGCGCGGCGGCCAGCACGCGCAGCGCAAGCCGCGTCTCGCGGGCGAGCTTGGGGCCGTACTCGCTGGTCGAGAGCAGCGCGAGCGGCAGCGCGTCGTCGAAGCTGACGGTGTCAAGCTGGGGCAGCATGGGCATCTCCTTTAAGCGTCGAACAGGCCGAGCACGCCCTCGAGGCCGACATGGTTGATCGCCACGGCGGCCTGTGCGCGCACCACCGGCTTGGCGTCGAAGGCGACGCCGAGGCCCGCCTCGGCGAGCATCATGAGGTCGTTGGCGCCGTCGCCCATGGCGATTACCTGTTGCGGGGCGAGGCCCAGCGCGTCGCGCGTGTCGATCAGCAGCCGGCGCTTGGCGGCGGCGTCGACGATGTCGCCCTTGACGCGGCCGGTCAGCCGGCCGCCCGCGACTTCCAACTCGTTGGCGTAAGCGTAGTCGAGGCCGAGCCTGGCTTTCAGCCGCTCGGTGAAGAAGGTGAAGCCGCCGGAGACCAGCATGAAGCGCACGCCGTGCGCGCGGCAGGCGGCGAGCAGCGTCTCGGCGCCGCGCGTCAGGCGCACCCGCTCGAGATAGACGCGCTCGAGCGCCGCTTCGCTGAGCCCCTCGAGCAGCGCGACGCGCGCGACCAGCGACTGCGCGAAGTCGAGTTCGCCCTGCATCGAGCGCTCGGTGATCGCGGCGACCTCAGGTTTCAGCCCGTGCATGTCGGCGATCTCGTCGATGCATTCGATGGTGATCAGCGTCGAATCCATGTCGGAGACGATCAGTCCGTAGTCGGCGAAACGCGCACCGTCGGCGACGCGTGCGATGTCGACGCCAAGGCCGGCGGCCAGCGCAGAGAGCGCCGGGGTGACGGCGTCCGGGCAAGGTGACAGCCGCGCGCGGCAAGGGCCGGTGCGCTGGGTGATTGCGGCGCCGCAGGCGGCGGCCAGTTGTTCGAGGGTGGCTTGTGGCAGGGCAGGCGCCTGCACGACGAGATGGTGGGGCATGCGGAGCTTGGGTTCGGGTAGACAGCACGGATTATGCCATGCGTAAACCCCGGCAACGTGCGCCTGTGCGTGTTTGCAACGCCGGCAGTGCCGCGCGGGCGGGATTTGCAGCGTCGCTGTCAGCTTTTGACTATGATCGTTGAATATCTTGAACAGCACTGGAAGCTTCCATTGCCTGCCCCGCGCCCCCTGTTTGCCGTGCTTAGCGGCTTGTTGCTCGGACTGATCGCCCTGACCGTCGCCGCCGCCTACGCGTCGCTGCTGTTCCAGGGCAAGGCGGCGCCTTACGCGGGCGTCGGCTTTTCCATCCTGCTGGTCGGCACCGCGATCGGCGCGGCCCTGGTCGCGCGGCTGAGCCACCAGGCGGGGCTGGTCACCGGCCCGGACGAGGCATCCACCATCGCGCTCGCCAGCCTGGTCGGCAGCCAGCTCGCCGCCTACCCCGCGCTGTCCGCCGAAGCGTCCGCGCTGACCGTCGCGCTGATGATGGCGCTCAGTGGCTTGCTGTCGGGCGCGCTGTTCTGGCTGGTCGGGCGCTTCCATCTGGGCCGGCTGGTCCGCTACCTGCCGTCTCCCGTGGTCAGCGGCTTTCTCGGTGGCACCGGGCTCTTGCTGTTGCTGGCCGGACTTGGGTTGGCCGCCGGGGTCGACGGGGTCAGCCTCGCTGCGCCCGAGCGCTGGCTTGCCCTGCTGGAGAAGCCCGCACAGCTCGCTTGCGCGGTGCTGCTCGGGCTGTGGCTGGTGTTTGGCGGCGGCCGCTTCGGCGGGCGATTCTTCCTGCCCCTGTCTCTGCTGCTGGCCGGCGGCGTATTTGTGCTGGGTGCGGCGCTCGGGCCGTGGCCGCTGGCGCAGTTGCAGACGGCCGGCTGGCTGTACCTGCCGCCGGTGGGTGGCGGCGGCGCAAGCGGGGTCTTGCTGGGCCAACTGGCAAGCGTCGATTGGGCGCTGCTGTCCGGGAGCCTGCCCGGGCTGCTGCTGGTCGCCCTGATTGCCCTGCTGGTGATGCTGCTGCAACTGAGCGCGCTCGAGCAGGCGCTCAAGCACGACGTCGAACACGACTTGGAACTGGTCGCGCAGGGCCAGGCCAACCTGCTGGGCGGCCTGTTCGGCTCCTTGCCGATGGTGCCATTTATCGGCGACACCCGGCTCAATATCGAGCTGGCCGGCCCCAACCGGATCGCCGCCGTCGTGGTGGCGCTGGTGTGCCTGGCCGGGGTGTTTGTTGGTGACGTGCTGATGGCGTGGCTGCCGGTGTTCTTGCTGTCCGGACTCTTGCTCTATTTCGGCGCCAGCCTGCTCGGTGACGCGGTGTCGCGCGCCCGTGCAGCCAGCCACGGCAGCGACCGCGCGATCATCGTGACCGTGCTGCTGGCGGTCAACCTGCTGGGCATCATGGAGGCGGCGTTGCTGGGCGTATGCGTGACGGCGGTGCTGTTCCTGCTCGACTACAGCCGGCTGGATGTGGTGCGCCAGCGCTACAACGCCCGCAACGCGCCCAGCCGCATCAGCCGGCCGCATGCCCAGCGCGCCTTGCTGGACGACCGGCCGGACTGGCTCGCAGTCTACGTGCTGGAAGGCTATCTGTTCTTCGGCGGCGTACAGCGCCTGTACGACCGGATCAAGGCGGAGCACGCCGCAGACGGGCCGCAAGTGCTGCTGTTCGACCTCAAGCATGTGCAGGGGATGGACGCGACGGCACTGGCGGTCTTTGAACGGCTGGCCGAGCGCATGCAGGGGGTGGGCGGGCTGATGCTGGTCAGCAGCGCGCGGCCGCAACTTGAGCGGCGCCTGCGTCCCTTGTCCGAGCTTGGGGTCGTGTTGGCCACGGATCTGGACTCTGCGGTCGAACAGGCCGAACGGCGGATGCTCGCCGGCATGGCTGCCAATTACGGGGACTGGGCCTGTGCCTTTGCGCCCTTGCTGGCTGAACTGGCCCCCTACCTTGAGACCCTGCAATTGCGGCAGAACGAGGCGCTGATCCGGCAGGACGGGAGCGCGCCCGGCTTGTGCTTCATCAAGGAGGGCAGCGTATCGGTCAGGCTGTTTGTCTCCGGGCAACATTCCTTGCGTTTGCGCCGCTTTGTCCGCGGCACCGTATTGGGCGAGATCAGCGTCTACACCGGCGGCAGCGCCAGCGCGACGGTATACGCCGACGAAGACACGCAGGTCTCGTACCTGACGGTTGCCGCGATTGCCAGGCTGGAGCAGGACAACCTGCCGCTGGCGCTGCGCCTGCACCGCACGGTCGCCGCCGTGATGGCCGAACGGCTGCAGGAAAGCAACCGCAGCCTGCAGCAGGCGACGGCCTGAGCGCCGGCTGCGCTTCACTTCATACGAATTCGAGCAGAACATGACCCTGAGCCTGCCCCTGATGATCGGCCTGTTGGCCTACGCGCTGTATATCCTGGCGTTCGCCGTCAAGAGCTTCCTGCTGCTGCGCGTGCTGATGATGTTCGCGCTGATCGCCGAATCGCTGTACATGGCGTTTCCCGACCCCGGCGAGCCCTTGTGGCTGGGCATCGTGTGCAACGTAATCATCTTCGCGACCAACGGCTGGCATATCGCCCTTTATCTGCGCGACCATTTCGGCTTTCGCCTGAACGAGGTCGAAGCCGCGCTGTACCGGCGGGTATTCGCCGCGCATTTCTCGCGGGTCGACTTCGTGCGGCTGCTGCGTGCGGCGGCCTGGCGCGAGTTCGCCGACGGCGAGACCTTGTTGCGCGAGGGCGAGCCGGTCCACGCGATGCTGCTGATCGAGGAGGGGTGCGCCGTGGTGTGTGCGGCGGGCCATGAAGTAGCCCGGCTGGGGCCAGGCTCGCTGCTGGGAGAAATGGCCTACCTGACCGAAGCGCCGGCGTCCGCCACGGTGACGGCTGCCGGTAGCTTGCGAACGCTCAGCCTGGAACACGACAAGCTGGAGGCGCTGATCAAGCGGCACCCCGAACTGGAAACGCCGCTGCAGTCGTTCATCGGCCACGACATGGTCGACAAGCTCAAGCGCCGCCACGCGCTGGCTAGCCAGGGGGCCTGATCTTCAGGCGTATAGCGTGGCCAGGCTGCCGGCGAGCAGGGCAAGCAAGGCCAGCAAGAAGAGCGCGAGGGTCAGCCTGAGTTGGCGGGTTTTGCGCTGGCGAATCACCGAGAGGCGGGCAAGTACCGTGTACAGTTCTTCCAGCCAATCAAGCTGGCTGCTGGCGGCGGCCCACTCTGCGGCGTTCGCCTGCGGCGGCACGAAGTAGCGCTGGCCGGAGCGGCTGGCGGTTTGCGGTGGGGGAATGCGCGGCACAATCACTGACAGCGCGCAAATGATGGTCAGGATAGCCAGCAGCACGAAGCCGTGTGCCCACGGCCCGGTGGCCGGCAGCGCGTCCAGCTTGACCAGCAGCACGCCGACGATGCCGCACAGGATCTGTGCCTTGGTGTCGATCGCGCGGATGGTGCTCTGGGTGTCGCCCACTGCGTGCAGCGCGCAGCCGATCGCCACGTGGCGCCCGTCGACATGCGGCGTGATGGCGATCATCGCGGCGTCCAGCGGCGGCAGGGTCACCTCGGTCGCGGGTGGCCCGGGCGGGCGGACGCCCGACAGCGGGCGGTGTCGGTTGAGGGTCTGCGTCATCGGGGGTTCTTCATTTTTCGCTGTGTTCGTGGACGCCGTCCCAGTCTGCGGCCGGCGGGTGGTGCAGGTAGTGCGCGCAGCGCGCCAGATAGTACGGGTAGAGGCCGTCGTCGGGCGCGGCAGCGGCCAGTGCCTGCAGGCGTTGCTGTGCGCCGGCAAAGTCGCGCGCGCGGTAGGCTTCGAGCGCGGCTTGCCATTCAGTTAGCCCGGCGGCGGCCTGGCTGCCCTCGGGCAGCGGCTGCCACGCGCTGACCGCCTCGCGCTTGCCCTTGACCCGCATGCGGTCGACTTCGCGCCAAATCATGTCCGGGCAGGCCGCGCGGGTGTCCGGCCCGCACAGGATGGGCACGCCGTACACCTTGGTCAGCCCCTCCAGCCGGGCGGCGAGGTTCACCGCGTCGCCCATCACCGTGTAGGCGCGGCGAAAGTCCGAGCCCATATTGCCGACGTTCATCCCGCCCGAATTGATGCCGACGCCGATGGCCAGGGGCGGCCAGCCGCGCGCGGCAAACGCGTCGTTCAGCGCGGCCATCCCGCCTGCCATCGCCAGCGCCGCCCCGACCGCGTGGCGCGCATGCTCGGCGTCGGCCAGCGGTGCGCCCCAGAACGCCATGATCGCGTCGCCGATGTATTTGTCGACCGTGCCGGACGCCGCCTGCACATGCGCGGTCTGCGCCGACAGGTAGCGGTTCATCAGCGCGGAGAGTTCGGTCGCCGGCAGCCCCTCGCTGATGCGCGTGAAGTCGCGCACGTCGGAAAACAGCACGCTCATCACCCGGTGCTCGCCCTGCATCTGCGCGAGGAAGCGCTGCGGCGCGTCGGCCATCTTCGCCACCAGCGCCGGCGGCACGTAGCTGCCGAAGGCGCCGGACAGCTCGCGCCGCTTGCGCGCCTCGCTGAAATAGCCCCAGCTCGCATTCAGCAGGTAGAGCAGCACGATCAGCGTCAAGGGCGCGGCCAGCGGTAGCGCCAGTTGCCGGTACTGCCAGGCGGCCAGGTTGGTGCCCACCAGCAAGGCGGCCAGCAGCGTGCTGGCCAGTGCCGCCTTCAGCGGGGAGAGTAGCGGCAGCAGCAGCGCCAGCGTGCCGCCGAGCACCAGCAACAGCAGCGCCTCGGCCGGCGCGTTGTCCGGCTGGCGGTACAGGCGCTTGTCCAGTGCCGCCGCGATCACATTGGCGTGGATTTCCACCCCCGGATAGACGGCGGATAGCGGCGTCGCACGCAGGTCCATCAGCCCCGGCGCGCTGGCGCCGACCAACACGATGCGCCCAGCCAGTTCGGCGGGCGTCACCTCGCGCGCGAGCACCCGTTCTGCCGAGATATAAGGAAAGCTGCCGCGCGCGCCGCGGTAGGGAATCAGCAGGCTGCCATCGGCACCCAGCGGCAGCCGCCAGTCGCCGATCGACACCGCGTCCATCCGCCCCCCCGCGTCGAACTCGGGCAGCAGCGGCATGTCGCCGGCGAGCCGGCGCAGCATTGCCAGCGACAGGCTGTCGTAGAGCTGGCCCCGGTAGGCGAGCAGGGCCGGCAGCCGGCGGTTGACGCCGTCGGCGTCGGCCAGCGCGTTGAAGTGGCCGGCGTGGCCGGCCGCCTGTTGCAACTGCGGCAGGTTGGCGCCGAAGCCGCCGGCCGCCACCGGTGCGACACCATTGGCGAGCGCCTGCTCGAACACCGGTTCGGGCAATTGCCCGCCGTGGCGCGCCGCGCCGTCGCTGGTGTCGAAGTAGTAGCCGAGCACCACCGGCGCGCGGCGCACGCTGTCGGCGAGGCGCCGGTCGTGGTCGTCGCCGGCGGCCAGTTGCCGCAATTCGGGCAGCAGTGCCGGAAAGCGTGCGCCGAGTGTGGGCAGCCAGTCGTTGCTCGCGCGGTGTTCCGGTTCGGCAAACACCGCGTCAAAGCCGATGGCGCTGACCCGGTAATGCCCGGCCAGCGTGTCGACCAACGCCGCCACCGTCTGCCGCGGCCACGGCCATTGCCCCAGCCGCGCCAGACTCGCCTCGTCGATGTCGACGATCACCACCCGCGGGTCGACCCCGCCCGGCGCGGTCAGCGCGAGCCGGCTGTCGTGCAGCCAGCCCTCCAGCCGAGCCAGCCCGGGCAGCGCCAGCACACCCAGTGCGCCGAGTACAAACGGCAGGCACAGCAGCCACGCTGCGAAGATGCGCCGCGCGTGGCGGCGTAATAGCGGGCTTATTGCTGGCAAATCTGCACGCCTTGTTCGCGCCGCCGCAACTCCTCATCCTCGACGGTGCGGCTTTCTTGCGTAGGCTGGATGAAGCCCTGCGCCAGTTGCACCACCTCTTGCGTATTGCCGCGCTGCAAGATCGAACCCGCCTGGCTGCCCTCGCCCGGCGGTTTGACGGGCGGTGTGACCGGTGGCGTAACCGGCGGCGTGACTGGAGGAGTGACCGGCGGTGTCGTGGTTCCCGTCCAGGCCAGCTGGTAGTTGCCGCCGCTGGAGGCAGCGGTGGCGCCGCCGGGCAGGCTGCTATTGGCAAACGCGCCGCTCAGGCTGCCGGCGCTGATCAGCGCAAAGACGTCGGTGGTGCCGGTAGCCGGGGCGTAGCTGCCGGTGATGATGTTGTGGGTGCCCGCCAGCGCCGCGTTGCCGCCGACGCTGATGGTGTCGAACTGGCCTGCGCTGTTTCCCATGACCTCGCTGTTGATGACCGAGCCCGCGCCCAGCGTCAGGTCGCCGTTTACCCGCAGGCTGCCCGGGGAGAAGCCCGGCGCCAGCGTCGCGTTGCCGACTTGCAGGTTGCCGGTGACGGTACCGCTACCGGCGAGCGTGCCGCCGGCCAGGTTGGCGTTGCTCGTCAGGGTGGCAGCGGCGCCGCTGCTGCCCAGCGTGGTCAACCCGCTCTCCTGCATATAGCCGCTGTCGAAGCGGACATTGCCGTTCAGCGTAGTCTGCCCGGCGTTGACGAAGGCCGGCGCGAAAAGGGTACCGTCGGCGAAGCGGGCGTTGCCCTGGTTGCGGACGGCGGCCGTGCCGCTGTAGCTGGCGGCCGAGCTGAACACGGCGAGGCCGTTTTGCAGGGTCGTGGCGCTGTTGAAGGCCTGGTTGCCGCCGGCAAAGGTCAGCGTGCCGCCGCCCAGTTCGAACACGCCGCCGCGCTGGCCGCCGCCGTTGATCGCGAGGCTGCTGCCGCTATTCATGTAGAGGCCGCCGGGCAGGTCGATGGCGTTGCCACCGGCGTCCAGCGTGGCGTTGCCGCTGACCGTGAGCATGCCCAGCCAGTTCTGCGCCGCCGAGGTCTTCAGCGTGCCGGCGAGCAGCCAGCTCGCACCCGACTTCAGCTCGAAGCCCAGGCTCGCGAAGCTCAGGTCGTTGCCGGACACGCTGAACAGGCCGCCGCCGCCCGACAGCGTGCCGAGTGTCGCCGCCGAGCCGCTGCCGTACACGCTGAACATGCCGGCGCTCAGGTCGAAGCCGGTGGCGAGGCCTGCGTTGGCGACGCTGTAGCCGGCCGCCGTCACCACATTGTTGCCGTCGCGGGCGATGGTCAGCAGCGGCGCGTCGCTCAGGAAGGCGCCCTGCGCCAGTTGCAGCAGGTAGCTGCCGTCGGCCGCGGCCACCGCCTGGCCGACCACCTGCCCGCCCGAGATCAGCTGTACGGTCTGCCCGCCGCCGCCGGCGAGCTTGCCCGATACCAGTTGCGGCGCCGTGGTGAACTGCCACTTCAGATAGGGCGTGCCCTTGCCGTCGACGATGCCCCAGGTATTGGCAAAGTCGAAGCCGGCGTACCCCGCCTGCTGCTTCAGCTGGGAGTCGGCGAGCATCGTGCTGTTGCTGCTGGCGCTTCCCAAAGTGTCGCCGACCGCCTGCGCCTGCCCGGCAGACGCCGCGTGCCAGTAACTGTCGCTCAGGCTGCCGAAGTTTCTGCCGACCAGCGCGCCCTGGTACCCGCCTGCAGTCTTGATGCGCGCCGTCGAATAGCTGCCGCCGATGGTGCCATCGTTGTAGCCGGCCAGCCCGCCGCTGATGGCGTTGCCGGCGCTGGCGCCATTTTCCAGGCTGCCCTGGCTGTAGCTATTGATGAGTGTGCCGCCTGTGGCGTTGTGGCCGGCGATGCCGCCTTGCATGCTGGCACTCTTGATGCTGACCAGCGCGCCTGCCTCGCGGATGGTGCCGCCGTTGTAGCCGGCGATGCCGCCGACCACCGGGTAACTGTAGGGCCAGTAGTTCCCTGAGTCGGACAGGGTGCCGCTGACCGAGACCCGCTCCAGCGTGCCACGGTTGGCGCCGGCGATGCCGCCGCTCTCTGCCTTGTTATTTGTCTTGATCGAGACGTTGGCCAGGCGCAGGTCGTGCACCCGGCTGCCGCTACCCACGCTGCCGAACAGGCCGGTTGACAGGGTGATGTCGTGCTCGATCGACAAATTGCCCAGCGTATGGCCGGCCCCGTCAAAGTCGGCGCCATTAAAGTGCGGGATGCTGAAGTTTTTCAGCGCCGAGAGGTCGAGGTCGGCACCGAGGCGGAAGCGGGTGCCGGTGTCGCCGGCGAAGCCGAGCACGGCCTTGAGCCTGTCGACGCTGTCGATCACGAAGTAGCCATCGGCGGTGGCCGGCCCGAAATAGTCGCCCGCCGCCAGCACACCGTCGGCCGCCCAGTCGGTGTACTGCTTGTCGTACAGCGCGCCGGCGGTCACCACCTTGTTGCCGTTGATCGTCACCTTATCGACGTTGTAGTGGCTGTCGGTCGCCAGCGTAGCAGTGCCGGCCTGGCCGCCGACCAGAGCGCCGGCCACGGCCCCCGCCTGGGTATTGAGCGAGCCTTCGAAGCGGCTGCCAGTCAGCGCGCCGCCCGGGCCCAGATAGCCGACCAGCCCGCCGACCTGGTCGTCGCCGCTGACCTTGCCGGAAGCCGCGCTGCCGCTGATGGTAGGGGTGGCGCTGCTGGAGTAAGCCCAGCTGGCACCGACCAGCCCGCCGACATGGCTGCGGCCGGTTACGTCGCCACCCGCAGCGCTGCCCGCGATGCTGCCAGTGTTGTAGCCGACCAGCCCTCCTGTATTTTTGTTGCCGCTGACGGTGTCGCCCGCCTCGCTGTTGCTGATGCTGCCAGCGTTGTAGCCGACCAGCCCCCCTATATTTTCGATGCCCCCCACGTAGCCGCTGGTGCGGCTGTTGCTGATGCTGCCAGTGTTGTAGCCGACCAGCCCGCCGACGTCATTCCAGCTGGAGACGTAGCTATCAGCCTTGCTGTTGCTGATGCTGCCAGTGTTGAAGCCCACCAGCCCGCCGACGCGATTCCCCCACCAGTTGGTGCTGACGTAGCCGTGCGCTTCGCTGCCGCGGATGCTGGCGGAGTTCTGCCCGACCAACCCGCCGGCGTTGTCATGGCCACTGACGTTGCCGCTGGCGACGCTGGTTTCGATCAGCGCGTCGTTTCCGTTGTAGCCGACCAGCCCTCCTACGTAGTTGCCGGTGCTACTGACCTTGCCGCTGGCGTTGCTGGCGCTGATGCGGGCCGCCGCGCCGCTGTTGAACCCGACGAGGCCACCAACGAAGCTGCCGATGCTGTCGAAGCTGCTGCTGTCGACGCTGGCGTCGGAGAGGCTGGCGCTGATCACGCCTTCGTTGCCGCCGACCAGGCCGCCGATGGTGTAGCCCTTGACGCTGCCGTGGCTGACGCCGGCGTCAACGCGGCCGGTTGTGGTGTTGATGCCAACTAGGCCGCCACTGCTGCCGAAGACACTGCCACTGCCGCTGACGGTGAGGGTGCCGGCCGCTTCGCTGGCCTGGATGCTGCCGCGGTTCTCGCCCGCCAGCAGTCCGTTGAAGCCCGAGTAGTAGCCGGCGACACTGGCGCTCGCCAGCTTGAGGTTGGCGAGGCTGCCCTCGTTGAGGCCGACCCAGCCGGTGCGCCCGCCGAAGTCCTGCGCGACGTTGAGGTTGGCCAGGGTAAAGCCGGCGCCTTCGAAGCGCCCCTTGAAGTAAGGCAGGAAGAAGCCGGCGTCACCGTTCAGGTCGAGGTTATTGGTGAGGGTGAAGCTGTAGCCGGTGTCGGCGAAGCCGAGCAGGTCGCGCAGGCCCTGCAGCGAGCCGATTTTGTATCCACCGTTGCCGTCGGCGGCGAGGGTAGTACCGTATTTGGTGATGTCGAGCTTGCGGTTGCCATCGAGCCAGGCCTGATACTGGCTGCCGTACAGCGCACCGCGGGTGAACACGCGCAACTGCCCGTTAAGGGTGACCGCGTCGGCGTTGTAGAAGCTGTTGCGCAGGATACCTGTGTCGGCCTGCCCGCCGACCAGACCACCCAGCCAGCCGCCGGTGGTGAGGCTGGCGTGGCCGTTGAAGGTGCTGTTCTCCAGCGTGCCTGTGTTGCTGCCGATCAGCCCGCCGACCTGGTCTTTGCCGACCACCTTGCCGGAGGCGGTGCCGCCGCTGACGCTGGCGCTGGTGAGAGTATTTGCGCCGACCAATCCGCCGACGGAGGAGTAGCCGCTGACGTCGCCGCTGGCGCTGCTATCGTTGATGCTGGCGTTGCCTTGATAGGCATTATTATTGCCGACCAGCCCGCCGACGTCAGACGAGCCGCTGACCTTGCCGCGAGCCTCGCTACTGCGGATGCTGGCGTTGTAGTTGTACCCGACGAGGCCGCCGACGGTGCTGCTGCCGTTGACGTCGCCGCTGGCGACGCTGGTTTCGATCAGCGCGTCGTTTTCGTTACTGCCGACCAGCCCTCCTACGTTATTGTATACGTAGTAGTCGGTGCTACTGACCTTGCCGCTGGCGTTGCTGGCGCTGATGCGGGCCGCCGCGCCGCTGTTGAGCCCGACGAGGCCACCAACGTTGCTGCCGGTGCTGTCGACGCTGGCGTCGGAGCGGCTGGCGCTGATCTGGCCCTGATTGCGGCCGACCAGGGCGCCGGTATTGCTACCTGCCACCACCTTGCCGCTGACGCGCACGTTGTCGATCACGCTGCTGCTGCTGGTGCGGTTGGCCAGCGCGCCGGTGTCGACCGCAGTGCGGTTGATGTTGACGTTGGCCAGCGTCAGGTTTTGCAGCCGGCCGGCGTTGCTGTCGAACAGCGCTGCCTGCTGGCCGCTGAGGGTATGCCCCAGGCCGTCGAACACGCTACCGGCGGCAAGCCCCGAGCGGCTGGTGAAGCCGGCGGCGAAGGTGAAGTCGTCGCCGAGTGCGAAAAAGCCGCTGTCGGTGCTGCCCGACGACACGGGCTTGAGCGCGGCGCCCAGTTCGGCCTGGTTGCGGATCAGCTTGTAGCCTTGGCCTGCGATGGTGAGGCGGGCGTTGGCGCCGGTCAGGGTGACCTTGCCGTTTGCGCCCAGCGTATGCCGCCCGCCGCTGCCGGGGGTGAGCACCAGGCCGGCGAGCGCCCCGCTCGCGCTGATGGCGCTGTTGATGCCGATATTGCGCTGGGCCTCCAGCGTCAGCGTGGTGTCGGCGCTCCAGGCCACCGTGTCGTTGATCAGCACGTCGCCGTTGCCTGTCCCGCTGGCGACAGCCTGCAACCTGACATTGTTCTGCCCGAGCTGGGTCGACAGTTGGCTGCCGGTGAGATTGCCGCCGCTCTCGGCCACCACGAAGTCGGTCGGGTCGATCAGCCACTCGCCGGTCTTGCCTTGCGGCGCGCGGGTGTCGACGTTGACGCCGGCAAGGTTCACCTGCGCGCCCGAGGTCTCGATAAAGCCGCCGTCGCCGCCTTGCGCGCCGCCGCGGGCGCTCAGGCTGCCGTGCACGGCGGCGTTGCCGGTTGCGAGCAGTTCGATGCGCCCGCCGCTGCCTGTGCCCTGGCCGTCGGCGTTGAGGCTGGCGCCGGCGTCCACCGTGATGGCGTCCGCGCGCAGCACGATCTTGCCGCCGTCGCCGACTTCGGCGCGGGTGGCGCTGATCTGCCCGCCGTGGCGGATCTGCGCGGCGAACAGGGCCACCGCGCCGCTGGCCGCCTCAATGCGCCCCAGGTTGAGCACGGCGTTGTCCGGCGCGCGCAGCGCGAAGCGCAGCTCGGGGTTGGCCAGGTCGACCAGTTCCACGCTCTGCCCGGCGGCGAGTACCACGTTGCCCTGTTCGCTCCTGATCACGCCGCTGTTGGTGAGCGTCGGCGCGATCAGCGCGATGTCGCCGCGCACTTCCAGCAAGCCGGGGTTGTCGATGGCGCCGCCCGGCCCGCCGAACTTGAGGCGGCCGGCCAGAAAGTCGGCGTCGCTGATATTGAGCGTGGAGGCGACAAAGCCTGCGGTGTCGATGCGCGCGCCGGCGCCGAACACCACGCCGTTGGGGTTGATCAGGAACACCCGCCCGTTTGACTGCAGCGTGCCCAACAGGCGGCTGGGGTCGGCGCCGGTGACCCGGTTGAGGATGGCGCTGCCGGCCGAGGGCAGCGCCATGTTGACCGTCTGGCCGGCGCCGATGCCGAACTGCTGCCAGTTGACGATGGCGCGGTTGCTTGCCGAGTGGACGTTCAGCACGTTGGCCGAGGGCACCGTCACGCTGACGTTGCCGGCGACCACGCTGTGGCCGGAGGGCAGCGCGTGGGCCTGGCCAAAGGCGGCGGCCAGCGCCAGCGCGAGGGTATGGGGGCGGAAGCGGGGCGAATGGGGCATGGGGCCTCCTTCAGAAACGGGCGCTGGCCAGCAGGTGGGCGCGCCAGGTGCCGGCTTGGGTGGCGGGGCTGTCCTTGAGCGGGCAGGCCAGGTCGAGCGAGAGGCCGAAGGCCGGGTGCGGCTGCCAGCGCAGGCCTGCGCCGAGCGAGGCGAGCGTGTTGCCGGCCGCCTCGCCCGGCTGCACGTCGACGCGGCGCACCGTGCCCGCGTCGGCAAACGCGAGCGCCCTGAGCGAGTCGGCCAGGGGCGGCGTCCATACTTCGAAGGTGGCGAGCAGGCCGCGCTCGCCGGCGACTTCGCGCTCCTCGTAGCCGCGCACGCTCTGGCTGCCACCCAGCCCGAACTGCTCGCCCGGGATCAGCGCGTCGTCGCTGTACTGCCCCTGCAGGCGGCCCGAGAGCGCCCAGTTGCGCGGCAGGCTGGCGTTGGCGTTGAGGTTGGCGTGCCAGGCCTGCCAGTGGCGCGTCGCGCCCTGACGGTTGGCCGCGTAGTGCGCATCGTCGTTGTCCGGCCCGCCGGGCAGGTTGCGGGTGAAGTCGAACGAGCTGCTCACCTGACCGCTTGCGTCGCGCCATTCGCCGTTCCACGAGAGCGACAGCGGGCGGGCGCCGACGTCGCTGCCCAGGTTGTCGTCGCCGAACATCACCCGGTTGGTGAAGAACTTGCTGTCGAGGCCCAGGCCGAGGCTTTGCCGCAACTTGCCGCTGCCCAGCAGGTGGCGTGTCGCGCGCACGCCGTAGAAGTGGCCCTGGCCTGCCACGTCGAAAAAGCCGCCGACGGTGCCGGAGTCGACATTCGAGTACACGGCGTAGGCGGACAGGTCGGTGGCGAGCGCGTACAGCGGCAGTTTCCACGCGGCGCCCGCCTGCGAGACGTCGCGGTGGTGCCGGTCGGGGCTGGTGGTGTACGAGGCGGTGAGCTGCTGGTCGCTGTCGCCCAGCCGCGACGCCTGCGCGCCGACCGACAGCCGCCATTTGCCGGTTTCCCGGTTGCCGTTGTTCTGCAGCGACGCGAACGCGAGCCATGGCTTTTCGTCCTCGACGCCGACCTTCACGTCGATCGCCTCGCGCTCGCGGCTTTCGGACAGGGTGAGTACCGCGCGGTGCGCCGGGTGGTCGTTGAACTGGGCGAGGTTGCGCGCGAGCGCGCGGGTGTCGGGTGGTTGCCCGGTTTGCAGGGTGGGCAGTGCGGCGCGGATGGTGGGCGTCGGGAAATGCTGGTTGCCGCTGACGCTGATCTCGCCCACCGGCAGCATCGCAAGTGTCAGGCGCACCGTACCATCCAGCGTCTGCGGCGGCAGCACCACCCGGTAAAAGCCGTGGCCGCGAGCGGCCAGTTCGCCTTGCAAGGCGGCGGCGGCTTGCTGCAGGCGGCCGATGTCTTGGTTGTCGCCGGTAAACGGGGCGAGTACGCGCTGGGTGTCGGCGGCCGGCAAGGGGTTGTCGCCGTCGACCTGATAGGCGGCGACGGCAAAGCGCGGTTCGACCGTGGCGGCAAGCGCCGGCGGCAGCACCAGCGCGAGCAGCAGGGGCAGCGTCTTCATCGGCAGTCTCAGCGTATCGTGCATTGGGCGGGAGCCTCGATCAGGCTGGCGCGCAACTGGGCGCGCAGTTGCAGGCGGGTCTGGACTTCATCGAACTCGTCCGGCAGCGGGGTGTCGTCGTCGGCCATGAAGGCGGGGACGGCGGGCAGTTTCTCGGGTACCGAGCCGGCCAGATCGGCGTAGCCGGCCTCGCCCGGGGCGAGCGCCACTTCGCCACCGCCTTGTGCGAGCGCGACGCGGCCGCTGCGCACCCAGCTGTAGAGGCCCGGCCGCGCCGTCTGGTCGACGTCGTCGTAGTTGCCGGGGACGGCGTCCGGCCGCGGCAGCGTGTCCTCCTGCATGAAGGCAGGCACGCGCGGCAGGTAGTCGCTGGCACCGTTGCCGACGTTGACGGCCAGCGCCTGCCCGACGCTCACCGGTACGCGGTAAGGGCCGGTGGCCACTTCGATCGTGCCTTGCCAGGTATGCGCGAACAGGCGGCTGCCTTCGGCCGGCATGTCGCGCCCGCGTGCGCCGGATTGGGCAGGTGGCGCCTCGGCGCCGAGCGCGCTGGTGTCTGCGCAGGCGGCGCGGCAGTTGAGGTCGAAGCCGGTGCCGCGGATGCCGATCACGGCGGTGGCGGCATGGACCTTGTACGCCTGCGGGTTGGCCTTGCCGATCGCGCCGGTGACGATGCGCGCGGCGCCGTCGACCAGCCTGAGCGCGGCCTGCCCGCCCTGGCCCTTGGCGTAACGCCATTCCTTGACCGAGAAGCGGGTGTTGGGGCCGAGGCTGGCGCGGCTGCCGTCGGCGAAGGCCAGCACGGCAATTGACGCCGCGCCGGTGCTTACCGTATCGCCTTCGGCGACGGCGCCGCCTTTCACCAGTACCCGGCCGCCGGCGCTGACCTGACCCTTGATGAGCAGCGCACGGGCGGCGGGGTTGGGCAGCGGGTCCTGGCAGCTTTTGTCACCGTCGCACAGCCGGGCGTCGAAAGAGGTGCCACGGATGCCCAGCGTCGCGGTCGCCGTCTGGTACTTGACCGCGTCGGGCCTGAGTTTGGCGATGGCGCCGGAGACACTGCGGATGCCGCCGGCGGCCAGCGTCTGCAGGGTGCCGTCTTCGCGGTAGCGGTCGATGGTCAGCCGGCTGGCCGGGCGCAGGGTGTTGCGGGCGCCGTCGATGTACTCGATGACGGCAAAGCCCTTGGCGTCGGTGCTGACGGTGTCGCCTTCGTCGATCGGGCTACCCTTGCCGACGATGCGCAAGGCACTGCCGGCTTGCTGGGCGGTGACAGTGCCCTGGCTGAACAGGATCTTGCCGGCCTGTGTGGCGGCCAGCGCGGGGCCGGCCAGGCCGAGCAGGCACAGGCCGGTGAGTAGCGGCCTGGTGAGGCGGTACGTTTCCAAGAAGAACCTCCGCGATGAAATCCAAAATGCATTTCTGACTATGGATTTTCGACGGAAGGCCGGAATTACTTCAAATGAAATATTAAAAACGCCGCGTCCGGGCGGACGCGGCGTTGCCAAATTGCGACGAAAACAATGGTTTTTGGGTCAATCTGCCGTGTTCAGGCGCTTGAGCAGCGCGTGCGCGACCGCTTCGCTCGACGCCGGGTTCTGCCCGGTGATCAGCGGGCCATCCTCGACCACGTGCACGCCCCAGTCGTCGCCCTTGCTGTAGTGCGCGCCCAGCGCCTTCAGTTCGTCCTCGAGCAGGAAGGGGACGACGTGGGTGAGGCCGACCGCTTCCTCTTCGCTATCGGAAAAGCCGGTGACCTTGCGGCCGCTCACCAGCAGCTTGCCGTCAGGACCGCGCGCGTGCAGCAGCACGGCCGGTGCGTGGCAGACGGCGGCGACCGGCTTGCCCTGCGCGGCGAAGGCCTCGATCAACAGGCGCGACGCCTCGTTGTTGGTCAGGTCCCACAGCGGGCCGTGGCCGCCCGGGTAAAACACCGCGTCGAAGTCGCCGGCCTCGACTTCCTTCAGCGTCAGCGTATGCGCGAGCTTGTCCTTGAGCGCGGCGTCGCCGTTGAAGCGCACGGTGGCCGGGGTCTGCGACTCGGGCAGCGCGCTTTTCGGGTCGATCGGCGGCTGCAGGCCGAGCGGCGAGGCGAGCGTGATGTCGACACCGGCGTCCGCGAGCGCGTAGTAGGGGGCGGCGAATTCCTCGATCCAGAAGCCGGTGCGGTGGCCGGTGTCGCCGAGCTTGTCGTGGCTGGTCAAAACGAACAGGACGCGTTTCATCGGTCTTTCCCTCGGGTTGGCAAAAATCAGGCAGGCAGGGCCGGGTAGTCGGTGTAGCCGTGCGCGTCGCCGCCGTACAGGGTGCGCGCGTCAAGCGGGTTCAGTTCGGCACCGAGCTTAAGCCGCTTTGGCAGGTCGGGGTTGGCGATAAAGGCACGGCCGAAGGCGACCGCGTCGATATGGCCTGCTTCCAGCATCTGGCGGGCTTTTTCGCCAGTGTAGCCGCCGGCGCCGATAATGCATCCTGTATAAGTTGCGCGCATGGCTTGGCGGAACGCCTCCGGCCACGCCGGCCCGCCGGCCCAGTCCGGCTCGGACAGGTGCAGGTAGGCCAGCTTGCGTTTCGACAGTTCGCGCGCCAGATAGAGCGCCATGTCTTCCTGGCCGACGTCGGACAGGCCGTTGAACACGCCCAGCGGCGAGATGCGCACGCCGACGCGCCCGCTCGTCCATTCGGCGCACACGGCGTCGACCACTTCGAGCAGCAGCCGCGCGCGGTTCTCGATACTGCCGCCGTAGGCGTCGGTACGCTGGTTGGCCTCGGGCGACAGGAACTGGTTGAGCAGGTAGCCGTGCGCGGCGTGGATTTCGACGAGGTCGAAGCCGGCACGCTCCGCGCGGTCGGTCGCTTGGCGGTAGTCGTCGACGATGTCGGCCAGCTCGGCGGTCTCCAGCGCACGCGGCGCGCTGCACGGCAGGCGCTCGAGCGCGCCGTCGGCCATGCGCACGGTGGTGCGGCTGTCGGCGGTGAGCGCGGAGGGCGCGACCGGCGCCTGACCGTCCGGTTGCACGCTGGTGTGCGAGATGCGGCCGGTGTGCCACAGCTGGATCGCCATTAGCCCGCCGGCCTGATGGACGGCCTGGTTGATGTCGCGCCAAGCGGCGACCTGCGCTTCGTCGTAGAGGCCGGGGGCGCCGGCGTAGCCCTTGGCGGTGGGCGAGATATGGACGCCTTCGCTGATGATCAGCCCGGCCGAGGCGCGCTGCACGTAGTAGTCGCGGGCGAGGGCGGTCGGCAGGTCGCCCGGCTCGGTATTGCGCAGGCGGGTCAGCGGCGCCATCAGCACGCGGTTGCTCAGGACGAGCTCGCCGATGGCGAGCGGGGACATCAGTGTCGGGGCTGTCATGCAAACTCCTGTATTAGACCGTTCGTCTAGCTGCTAGGTAAAAATCGCCCGCGTTTGCGGGCGCAAGGGAGGGTTCAGGCGAGCAGGGCGCGGGTCGCTTGCAGCGCCCTGGCCAGTGGGGCGTGGCTGCGCGACACCTTGGCCAGCAGCGAGGCGCCCAGCCAGCGCGCGTACAGCTGCTCGGCAAGTTCCGCCGCGGGCGCGCAGAGGGCAAGCGAGCCGTCGGCCTGCGCCGCGCCGATCGCGCGGGCGATCTCGGCGACGATGCCCTGCATCGCGGTGTCCAGCGCGACGCGCATCGGCTCGGAGTAGTCGGCCACTTCGGCGGCGAGCTTGACCGCGAGGCAGGTGTGCAGCTGCGGGTCGCATTCGGCGGCCGCGAGCCAGCGCTCGAAGTAGGCGATCAGCCGCGCGCGGCTGTCGCCCAGCGTGTCGTCGGCGAACAGCGCGGCGAGATGCTGGCGGTAAATGGCGAAGTAGTGTTCGATCAGTGCCTCGCCGAACGCGTCTTTCGAGTCGAAGTAATGGTAGAACGAGCCCTTGGGCACGCCCGCAGAGGCGAGCAGTTCGGTCAGTCCGAGGGCGGTGAAGCCCTTGTGGCGGACCAGTTGCTCGCCGGTGGCGAGGATATGGGCGCGGGTATCGGGAAAGCTGCTGGGTCTGGGCATGTCCGGTAATGTAATAGACCGGTCGTCTAATTTCAAGAGCATGGCGGGCGTGACGCTGGCGAGGCCACCGTCTTACAATAGCGGCGAACCATAAGAGGCCGACTGCGCCACCACACCCGTTGGAGAACCCGCATGACCCGCATCCGCCAGGAAGACTTCATCCAGAGCATCGCCGACGCCTTCCAGTACATTTCCTACTACCACCCGAAGGACTTCATCGACGCGCTGTACCAGGCGTACCTGAAGGAAGAGAGCCCGGCGGCCAAGGACGCGATGGCGCAGATCCTGGTCAACAGCCGCATGTGCGCCGAAGGCCACCGCCCGATCTGCCAGGATACCGGCATCGCGGTGGTGTTCCTCAAGGTGGGCATGAACGTGCAGTGGGACGCGACACTGTCGGTGCAGGAAATGGTCAACGAGGGTGTGCGCCGCGCCTACCTCGACCCGCACAACACGCTGCGCGCGTCGGTGCTGCTCGACCCGGCCGGCAAGCGCCAGAACAGCAAGGACAACACGCCGGCCGTCGTCCACTACGAGATCGTCGAAGGTGACGACGTCGAGGTGATATGCGCGGCCAAGGGCGGTGGCTCGGAGAACAAGTCGAAATTTGTCGCGCTCAACCCGTCCGACTCCATCGTCGACTGGGTGCTGAAGACGGTGCCGACCATGGGCGCAGGCTGGTGTCCGCCGGGCATCCTCGGCATCGGCATCGGCGGCACGCCGGAGAAGGCGATGCTGCTGGCCAAGGAAAGCCTGATGGGCCCGGTCGACATCCACCTGGTGAAGGAAAAGGCCGCGCGCGGCGAGGAACTGACCCGGGTCGAGGCGCTGCGCCTCGAACTCCTGGAAAAGATCAACGCGCTGGGCATCGGCGCGCAGGGGCTGGGTGGCCTCACCACCGTGCTCGACGTGAAGATTCTCGACTACCCGACCCACGCGGCGAGCCTGCCGGTGGCGATGATCCCGAACTGCGCGGCGACCCGCCACGTGCACTTCCACCTGGACGGCAGCGGCCCGGCCAGGCTCGAGGCGCCCAGCCTGGAAGACTGGCCGCAGATCGAGTACGGCAACGCCGGCGGCCGCCGCGTCGACCTCGACACCGTCACCCGCGAGGAGGTCGAGAGCTGGAAGCCGGGCGAAGTGCTGCTCTTGAACGGCAAGATGCTGACCGGCCGCGACGCCGCGCACAAGCGCATCGTCGACATGCTGAACAAGGGCGAGACGCTGCCGGTCGACCTCTCCGGCCGCTTCATCTACTACGTCGGCCCGGTCGACCCGGTCGGCGACGAGGTGGTCGGCCCGGCCGGCCCCACCACCGCGACGCGGATGGACAAGTTCACCGAGCAGGTGCTGGCCGAGACCGGCCTGTTGGGCATGATCGGCAAGGCCGAGCGCGGTCCGGCGGCGATCGAGGCGATCAAGCAGCACAAGTCGGTCTATCTGATGGCGGTCGGCGGCTCGGCCTACCTGGTCTCCAAGGCGATCAAGGGCGCGCAGGTGGTCGGCTTCGCCGACCTGGGCATGGAGGCGATCTATGAATTCGAGGTCAAGGACATGCCGGTGACGGTGGCGGTCGACAGCCAGGGCTCGGCCGTGCACCAGAGCGGCCCGGCCGAGTGGCGCGTGAAGATCGGCAAGATCCCGGTCAGCGCCGCATAAGGCAGGCCAGACACGCAAAAGGCCGGGGTTGTCCCCGGCCTTTTTGCTGCCTTGCCGTGCCTTAGCTTGCCAGCGCGGCGACGCGGGCGGTGATCAGGTCGACCGCCGGGTCGTTGCTGCCGTGCGGCAGGATCACGTCGGCGAAGCGTTTGGTCGGCTCGACAAACTGGTTGTGCATCGGGCGCACGGTCGCCATGTACTGCTCGATCACGTTGTGCATGGTGCGGCCGCGTTCGGCGATGTCGCGCTCGAGGCGGCGGATGAAGCGCACGTCGCCGTCGGTGTCGACGAAGATCTTCAGCGACATCATGTCGCGCAAGGCCTGGTCGTACAGCGCGAAGATCCCCTCGATCACGATCACCGGGCCGGTGACGACGGTCTCGGTCTGGCTCGCGCGGGTGTGCTGCGAGAAGTCGTACAGGGGCATCTCGATCGGCACGCCGTTTTTCAGGTCGTCGATATGCTGGATCAGGAGCGGCCAGTCGAACGCGTGCGGGTGGTCGTAGTTGGTCGACAGGCGCTGCTCGAAGGTCAGGTGGCTCTGGTCGCGGTAGTAGTTGTCCTGGATGATCACCGCCGCCTTGTCGGCGCCGATGGTCTCGACCACCTTGCGGGTAACCGTGGTCTTGCCGCTGCCGCTGCCGCCGGCGACACCGATGATGAAAGGTTTGCTCATGGCCACCCCCACAAAGAAAAGCGGGCTAATTTAGCAAAGTCTGATGCTCAAGGAAAGCGTCAGGCCTCGGCCGCCGCCTGGGCTTCGGCGAGGGCCGCGTCGTGCCACGCCTGCATCGCCGGCAGGGCGCGCAATTGCGCGGCGTATTCGGCCGCTTCTCCGTCGAGCGTCACGCCGTAGGTCTCGAAGCGGAACACGATGGGCGCGAACATCGCGTCGGCAATCCCGAAGCGGCCGAACAGGAAGGGGCCGGCCTCGCGGTGTGCCGCGCGCAGCGACTGCCACAGCTGGGTGATGCGTTCGATGTCGGCGCGGGCCGCCTCGTCGGGTTCGATCACATGGCGCTGGCCGCAGTCGAAGCCCATCTGCTGGCGCAGCGCGGCAAAGCCCGAGTGCATCTCGGCGCTGACCGCGCGCGCGAGCGCGCGCTCCTGAGCTTCGCGTGGCCACAGGCCCGCGGCCGGGTAGCACTCGGCGAGGTACTCGCAGATCGCCAGCGAGTCCCAGATCTTCAGGTGGTGGTCGATCAGGAGCGGCACCTTGCCGGTCGGGCTGTACTGCAGGATGCGCTCGCGGGTATCGCTCTGGTAGAGCCGGACCTGCACCTCCTCGAACGGCTCTTCCAGCATCTTCAGCACGAGCCAGGGCCTGAGCGACCACGAGGAATAGCGTTTGTCTCCAATCACGAGCCGGAACATGGCGGCCTCTCCTGTTTGCGGGAATTTATGCATTCTAGGATAAAAGCGGCCGTCAAGGTTTCGTCTTGCTGGCAGACAACAAAGCCGACAAGGGTTGTCGGCGCGAAAAAAAGCCGGCCTGCACCCTTGTGCGGCCGGCGCGCGTGGCGTGGCGCTACTACTCGGCCTCGTCTATCCACGCCTGCTGGATCGCTTCGAGGACCTTCTCGCCGCCGCGGGCGTGGTCGTCGTCGAAGCCGGGCAGGCCGACCACCTTGTTGTGCAGGTCGGTAAAGCGGATCGTTTTCGGGTCGACCTCGGGGTAACGGTCGTAGAGTTCGGCGGCGATCGCGTGAATGTCGGTCCACTTCATGGGGCGTCCTCGTCTCGGTCTCAGTGGTGTTCGCGGGCGTGGTTGATCGTGTAGCGCGGGATCTCGACGACGAGGTCGGCGCCGTCGACGATCGCCTGGCACGACAGGCGCGAGTCGGGCTCGAGCCCCCACGCCTTGTCGAGCATGTCTTCCTCGAGTTCGTCCGCCTCGTTCAGCGATTCGGCACCCTCGCGCACGACGACGTGGCAGGTCGTGCACGCGCACGACATCTCGCACGCGTGTTCGATCTCGATGCCATGCTCGAGCAGGGTCTGGCAGATGCTCTGGCCGGACGGGGCGTCGTCGATCACGGTGCCATCGGGGCAGAGTTCGGCGTGCGGCAGCACGATGATGCGGGGCATGTTCTTCCTTACAGTTCTGCGATGTTGTGGCCCTTGAGGGCGCGCTGGATATTGCGGTCCATGCGCCGCTCGGCGAAGGGGTCGGTCGCGCGGCTGAGCGCGGCGGTCGCCTCGTTGACGGCACGGGTGTTCTCGCCGGCGGCGGCACGCTCGGCGGCTTCGAGCGCGGCGTCGACATCCGCGCGCTCGCGCTCGTCGAGCAGGTCGCCGTCGCTCGCGAGCGCGGCGCGGGTCGCCTCGATCAGGCTTTCGGCGTCGACGACCGCCTCGCGCAGCTTGCGCGCCTGGATGTCGTCCTGCACGTTGGCCAGCGAGTCGGCCAGCATGGTGCTGATTGCCTCGTCGGTCAGCCCGTACGAGGGCTTGATCTGGATCGACGCTTCAACGCCGGTGGCCTGCTCGCGGGCGGATACCGACAGCAGCCCGTCGGCGTCGATCTGGAAGGTGATGCGGATGCGCGCGGCGCCGGCGACCATCGGCGGGATGCCGGAGAGCACGAAGCGGCCGAGCGAGCGGCAGTCGGCGACCAGCTCGCGCTCGCCCTGCAGCACGTGGATGCTCATCGCCGTCTGGCCGTCCTTGAAGGTGGTGAACTCCTGCGCGCGCGCCACCGGCAAGGTGGTGTTGCGCGGGATGATCTTCTCGGTTAGCCCGCCCATGGTCTCCAGCCCCAGCGACAGCGGGTTGACGTCGAGCAGCAACCAGTCGTCGCCGGCCTTGTTGCCGGCGAGCACATTGGCCTGGATCGCCGCGCCCAGCGCGACGACCTTGTCCGGGTCGAGGTTGGTCAGCGGCGGCTGGCCGAAGAAGTCGCCGACCGCCTTCTGGATCGCCGGGATGCGCGTCGCGCCGCCGACCATCACCACGCCGCGGATGTCGGTGCGCTCGATGCGCGCGTCGCGCAGCGCCTTGCGCATCGGTAGCATGGTCTTGTCGACCAGGGTGCGGGTGATCTGGTTGAAGGTCTCCAGCGTCAGCGTGAGGTCGACCGCCTGCCCGTCGGTGAGGATGGCGGTGATGCGCACGCTGGTGTGGTCGGTCAGGCGTTCCTTCGCCTCGCGGGCGCGGGTCAGCAACAATCGGGTGTCCTGCGCGGACAGTCCGGACAGCCCGGACTCTGCGAGCAGCCAGCAGTAAATTCGGTGGTCGAAGTCGTCGCCGCCGAGCGACGCATCGCCGCTGGTGGAGAGCACCTCGAACACGCCGCGGGTCAGGCGCAGGATGGAGACGTCGAGCGTGCCGCCGCCCAGGTCGTATACCGCGTAAGTGCCCTCGGCACCGTTGTCCAGTCCGTAGGCGATCGCGGCGGCGGTCGGCTCGTTCAAGAGGCGCAGCACGGAGAGACCGGCGAGCCTTGCCGCGTCCTTGGTCGCCTGGCGTTGCGCGTCGTCGAAGTAGGCGGGCACGGTGATCACCACGCCGGTCAGCTCGCCGCCCAGGCTTGCCTCGGCGCGCGCGCGCAGCGCCTTGAGGATCTCGGCCGACACTTCGACCGGGCTCTTGCAGCCGGAGCGGGTCTGTACGCCGACCATGCCCGGCGCGTCGACGAAGCGGTAGGGCAGCGTCGGCGCCTCGCTGATGTCGGCGAGGCTGCGTCCCATGAAGCGCTTGGCCGACACGATGGTATTGTGCGGGTCGTTGCTCTGTTCGGCCTGCGCGGCGTAGCCGACGGAGACGCCGCCGTCTTCCAAGTAGCGGACGACCGACGGCAGCAGGCTGTGCCCTTCGCTGTCGGGCAGTACGGTGGCGCTGCCGCTGCGCACGGTGGCGACCAGCGAGTTGGTGGTGCCAAGGTCGATGCCGGCGGCAAGGCGGTGCTGATGGGGTGCGGCGGACAGGCCGGGTTCGGCGATTTGCAAGAGGGCCATGGATTCGGGTCTTTGTCGTCGGGCACGCGCGCGCGCCCGGTCGTTGTCAGTACAGCAACGCTTCGATGGCGTCGCCGGTTTCCTGCTCGATCTTCTCCAGGAAGCGCAATTTTCGCACCAGGAGCGCACCTTCTTCCAGTTCACCGCGCGTATCGATCGCGTCTTCGAGCGCGGCCTCGAGTTCGCGGGTGTCGGTGCGGATCTCGGAGAGCAGCGCCTCGAGCGCGTCGATGTCGCTCGCCTCGCGAGCGGCCTCCAGCGTCTCGCGCCACGCGAGCTGCGCCATCAGGAAGTCGACCGGCATCCGCGTGTTGGTCTCTTCCTGGGTGTCGACCCCGGAGAGCTTGAGCAGGTAGCGTGCGCGGTTGACCGGCTTTTTCAGCGTCTGGTACGCCTCGTTGACACGGGTTGCCCGCATCAGCGCATCGCGGCGTTCGGCGTCCGGGGCGCTGGCGAAGCGGTCGGGGTGGACCTCGGCGGCCAGCGCGCGCCAGGCGGTGTCGAGGGTGGCCGCGTCGATCGCGTAGCGGCGCGGCAGCGCGAACAGCGCGAAGAAGTCCTGCTTCAGGTCAAGGTTCATGGCGGGGCGGTCCGGACGGGAAAGGGCCGGGCGGCGGACCGCCCGGCGACGGGGCTGCTCAGACGTGGAAGCTTTCGCCGCAGCCGCACTCGTTCTTGACGTTCGGGTTGTTGAACTTGAAGCCTTCGTTCAGGCCTTCCTTGACGAAGTCGAGCTCGGTGCCGTCAAGATAAGCTAGGCTTTTGGTGTCGGTGAACACGGTGACCCCGAAACTCTCGAAGGTGAGGTCGCTCTCGTCGACAACGTCGACGAACTCGAGCTTGTACGCCATGCCCGAACAGCCGGACGTCTTGACGCCCAGACGGACGCCCAGGCCCTTGCCGCGCTTGGCAAGGAAGTTGCGTACATGGTTGGCGGCGGCTTCGCTCAGGGTGATGGCCATGCTGGACTCCTTGTTTACTTGCCGTGCTTTTGCTTGTAGTCGTCGACGGCGGCCTTGATCGCGTCCTCGGCGAGGATGGAGCAGTGGATCTTGACCGGCGGCAGCGCTAGCTCTTCGGCGATCTGGGTGTTCTTGATCGATAGCGCCTCGTCGAGCGTCTTGCCCTTCACCCACTCGGTGACCAGCGAGCTCGACGCGATCGCGGAGCCGCAGCCGTAGGTCTTGAACTTTGCGTCTTCGATCACGCCGTCTTCGCCGACCTTGATCTGCAGCTTCATCACGTCGCCGCAGGCCGGCGCGCCGACCATGCCGGTGCCGACGGTGTTGTCGCCCTTGTCGAAAGCGCCGACGTTGCGCGGGTTTTCGTAGTGGTCGAGGACTTTTTCGCTGTATGCCATGGTGTTCTCCGGTGCCGGGGCGGGCGGCGGCGCCGCCCGCGGTTGCAGTCTCTTAGTGGGCGGCCCACTGTACGGTGTTCAGGTCGACGCCGTCCTTGTACATCTCCCACAGCGGCGAGAGTTCGCGCAGCTTGCCGATCTTCTGCTTGAGCAGCTCGACCGCGTAGTCGACTTCTTCTTCGGTGGTGAAACGGCCGATGGTGAAGCGGATCGAGCTGTGCGCCATCTCGTCGTTGCGGCCGAGCGCACGCAGCACGTACGAAGGCTCGAGCGAGGCCGACGTGCACGCCGAACCGCTGGACACTGCGAGGTTCTTGATCGCCATGATCAGGCTCTCGCCTTCGACGAAGTTGAAGCTGACGTTCAGGTTGTGCGGCACGCGCTGTTCGATGTCGCCGTTGATGTACACCTCTTCCATGTCCTTGATGCCGTTCCACAGACGGTTGCGCAGCATGCGGATGCGTTCGTTCTCGGTGTGCATCTCTTCGCGCGCGATGCGGTACGCCTCGCCCATGCCGACGATCTGGTGGGTCGCCAGCGTGCCCGAGCGGAAGCCGCGCTCGTGGCCGCCGCCGTGCATCTGCGCTTCCAGGCGCACGCGCGGCTTGCGGCGCACGTAGAGGGCGCCGATGCCCTTGGGCCCGTAGGTCTTGTGCGCGGACAGGCTCATCAGGTCGACCTTGAGGGTCGCCAGGTCGATGTCGACCTTGCCGGTTGCCTGTGCGGCGTCGACGTGGAACAGGACGCCCTTCTCGCGGCACATTTCGCCGATGGCTGGGATGTCCTGGATCACGCCGATCTCGTTGTTCACGTACATCACCGAGACGAGGAGGGTGTCCGGGCGGATCGCCGCCTTCAGCTCGTCCATGTCGATCAGGCCGTTTTCCTGCACGCCAAGATAGGTGACCTCGAAGCCCTCGCGTTCGAGTTCGCGGCAGGTGTCGAGCACGGCCTTGTGTTCGGTCTTGACGGTGATCAGATGCTTGCCCTTGCCCTGATAGAAGTGGGCGGCACCCTTGATCGCCAGGTTGTTCGACTCGGTCGCGCCCGACGTCCAGATGATTTCCTTGGGATCGCAGCCCAGCAGGTTCGCGACCTCGACGCGCGCGTTCTCGACAGCCGCCTCGGCGTCCCAGCCGAAGGCGTGGCTGCGCGAGGCCGGATTGCCGAACTGCGCGGTCAGGTAGGGGATCATCTTGTCGGCGACGCGCGGGTCAACCGGCGTCGTCGCCGAGTAGTCGAGGTAGATCGGGAACTTGAGTTCGCTCATTTTCTGGGATTCTCCACTGGATGGGGCCGCTGCTTCAGGCCGCGCCGGCTACCTGCTCCGGTACGCGCTTGTCGTGGATCACGCTGGTTTCCTTCGCCTTGTGCTGGCGCACGAGGCCGCCCAGCGTGACGTTGGACAGGTAGTTGAACAGGGTGGCGTTGAGGTCGGTCCACAAATCGTGTGTCATGCAGCGGTGATTGTCATGGCAGTTCTCGCGGCCGGCACACTGGGTGGCGTCGACCGGTTCGTCGACGGCCACGATGATCTGCGCGACCGTGATGTCATCTGCTTCACGGGCAAGAGTATACCCCCCGCCGGGGCCTCTTGTGCTCGTGACCAGCGCGTTGCGGCGCAATTTGCCGAACAGCTGCTCGAGGTAGGACAGCGAGATGCCCTGCCGTTCGCTGATGCCGGCCAGCGTCACCGGGCCGCGGCTCTCGCGCAGCGCCAGATCGAGCATCGCGGTAACCGCGAAACGTCCCTTGGTGGTCAGTCGCATGGTGAAGTCTTCCTTTGTCGTGGGCGCCCGCAGCGGCGGGACAGGCTTATTATGATTATTTCCGACCAAACTGGTCAAGTATTGCGTGCGTGTCCGGTATCCCGCACGGCTTGCGCTTCAATATCCGATTATTTTACTTGGATTTTTGGGCTTTGTGCCAGCACCTGCCTGCGAGTCGATAGGGGGTGCTTATGACAGTCCGGCATGAAGGTGTATTATCCAGCCGCTAACACTTACAACCCAGACAACCTAAGGCGGCGCGCGGCAAGGCGCGCACGCGCGGAGTTTTTGCATGCACAAGGTCGTGATCAGCGGCACCGGTCTTTTCACTCCGCCCAACGCGGTCAGCAACGAGGCGCTGGTCGAGGCGTTCAACGCGTGGGTGCGCAAGGCCAACGCCGCGAACGCGGAGGCGATCGCAGCGGGCAGCGTCGAGCCGCTGCCCGAGTCGAGCGCGGAATTCATCGTCAAGGCGTCCGGCATCCGCCAGCGCTACCTGATGGACGCCGCCGGCGTGCTCGACCCGGAACGCATGGTGCCCCACCTTGGTGAGCGGCCGAACGAGGCGCTGTCGGTGCAGGCCGAGATGGCGGTCGCCGCCGCCCGTGACGCGCTCGCGCGCGCCGGCCGCGCGGGCAGTGACGTCGACCTGGTGATCTGCGCATGCTCCAACCTGCAGCGCGCCTACCCGGCGGTGGCGATCGAGGTGCAGCAGGCGATCGGCGCGGCAGGCTTTGCCTACGACATGAACGTTGCCTGCTCGTCGGCGACCTTCGGCATCCAGGCCGCGGTCAGCGCGATCGCGACCGGCGCCGCGCGCACCGTGCTGGTGGTCAACCCGGAGATCTGCTCGGCCCACCTCAATTTCCGCGACCGCGACAGCCACTTCATCTTCGGCGACGCGGCGACCGCGGTGCTGCTCGAGCGTGCCGACGCGGCCACCGCCGAGGGCCGCCTGGAAGTACTCGGCTGCAAGCTCGCGACCGTGTTCTCCAACAACATCCGCAACAACGCGGGCTTCCTGAACCGTTGCGACGAAGCGGGCATCGGCGCGCCCGACAAGCTGTTTGTCCAGCAGGGGCGCAAGGTGTTCAAGGAAGTCTGCCCGATGGTCGGCGAGCACATCGTCGGCCATCTGGGCGAGCTTGGCATCGCGGCGGAGGGCGTGCGCCGCTTCTGGCTGCACCAGGCCAACCTGGCGATGAATCAGCTGATCGCGCGCCGCGTGCTGGGGCGCGAGGCGACAGAAAACGAGGCGCCAGTGATCCTCGACCGCTACGCCAACACGAGCTCGGCCGGCTCGGTGATCGCGCTGCACCTGCACCGCGACGACCTCGCATCCGGCGAAATCGGCGTGCTCTCGTCGTTTGGCGCCGGCTACTCGGTCGGCAGCGTGGTGTTGCGCCGCATCTAAATGCCTTGGTTGCAAGAAACTTTGCCTTTTTATGACAAGGATCTTGCATTTGGTATTGTGTTTGCTTAGTGTCAGTTTCATGCGGCGGCCCTGGCCGCCGCGTCTCTACCTGAGGGAGAAACTACATGAAGATAAACAAACGCATTCTCGTCGCCGCAGGCCTGCTGGCCGCGGCCAACCTGGCGTCCGCCGCCGGCACGCTGATTTACTGCTCCGAGGCGAGCCCGGAAGGCTTCGACAACGCGCAGTACACCGGCGGCAACAGCTTCGATGCCTCCGGCCACGCCGTGTACAACCGTCTGGTCGAATTCGAGCAGGGTTCGACCAAGCTGCAGCCGGGCCTGGCCGAGAGCTGGACCGTGTCGCCGGACGGCAAGGTGTACACCTTCAAGCTCCGCAAGGGCGTGAAGTTCCACACCACCGACTTCTTCAAGCCCTCGCGCGACTTCAACGCCGACGACGTGGTGCTGACCTTCGACCGCATGGTCAACAAGAACAACGCCTTCCGCAAGGCGTACCCGGTCGAGTTCCCGTACGCGTCCGACACCGGCCTCGACGCCAATATCGTCTCAGTCGAGAAGGTCGACCCGAATACCGTGCGCTTCGTGCTCAAGGAGCCGGACGCCGACCTGCTGGCCAAGATCGCGATGCCGTTCGCGTCGGTACTCTCCGCCGAGTACGTCGGCCAGCTGATGGCCGCCGGCAAGGCCGCCGAGATCAACCAGAAGCCGGTCGGCACCGGCCCCTTCGTGTTCAAGCGCTACCAGAAGGACGCGCAGATCCGCTTCGCTGCGAACAAGGACTACTGGAAGAAGGGCGCGGTCAAGGTCGACAACCTGGTGTTCGCGATCACCACCGACCCGTCGGTACGCTTCCAGAAAATGAAGGCCGGCGAGTGCCAGATCATGTCCTACCCGAAGCCGACCGACCTCGCCGCGATGAAGACCGACCCCAAGATGAAGATGACCTCGTCGCAGGGCTTCAATATCGGCTACCTGTCGTACAACACCGAAAAGCCGCTGCTGAAGAAAACCGAGGTACGCCAGGCGCTCGACATGGCGATCAACCGCAAGGCGATCATCGACGCGGTGTACCAGGGGCAGGGCGTCGAAGCGTCCAACCCGATCCCGCCGACGCTGTGGTCGTACAACAAGTCGCTGAAGAACGCCGCTTACGATCCGGCCAAGGCCAAGGCCCTGCTCGCCAAGGCCGGCTATCCGAACGGCTTCGAGATCACGCTGTGGGCGATGCCGGTGCAGCGCCCGTACAACCCGAACGCCAAGCTGATGGCCGAGATGATCCAGGCCGACTGGGCGAAGATCGGCGTCAAGGCCAAGATCACCAGCTACGAGTGGGGCGAGTACCTCAAGCGGATGAAGAACGGCGAGCACGACACCGGCCTGATCGGCTGGACCGGTGACTACGCGTCGCCGGACAACTTCCTGGGCGTGCTGCTGACCTGCGAGGCGGTCGGTGGCTCCAACTACGCGCGCTACTGCAGCAAGGAATTCGACCAGCTGGTACTGGCCGCGCGCAAGTCGACCAACGTCGCCGAGCGCACCAAGTTGTACGCGAAGGCGCAGGAAGTGTTCAAGCGTGACCTGCCGTGGTCGACCATCGCCCACTCGACGGTCAACCAGCCGATGCGCAAGGAAGTGAACGGCTTCAAGATCAGCCCGTTCGGCGACTACACCTTCCAGAACGTCAGCGTCCGCTAACACTGTCGGACAATATACAGAAAGCCCTCCGCACGCGGAGGGCTTTCTGTTGCCCGCCCCTAGCGGGTGGCATGCGGCTGATTTGGTTGAATATTATTTTCTGCTTTTATTGTTTGTCATTTTATTGCGATAATACATTTCCTTTTGGAATATTAATTCATTAATTATAGAATCCGCGCTTGTCAATTGGTTTGTAATTAAATAATGTCTTTTGAGTGCAGTCGGTTCCTGACCGGACGCACCCCATCCAAGCCAAAGAGAAGTGGAGCCAGAAAATGAAAAGAAGCAAGCAATGGCTGATCGCGGCGGGCCTGATGGCCAGCGCGGTAGCAAGCCAGGCGGCCGGAACCCTGATCTACTGTTCCGAGAGCAGCCCCGGTGGTTTTGACCCCGCGCAGTACCTGTCCGGCGCCGACTTCGACGCGTCCGCCGAGACCGTGTTCAACCGCCTGGTCGAGTTCGAGCGGGGCGGCACCAAGGTGATCCCGGCGCTGGCAGAATCGTGGACCATCTCGCCGGACGGCAAGGTGTACACCTTCAAGCTCCGCAAGGGCGTGAAGTTCCACAGCACCGACTACTTCAAGCCGACGCGCGACTTCAATGCCGACGACGTGGTGTTCACCTTCACGCGCATGCTCGACAAGAACCACCCGTTCCGCAAGGCGTACCCGACCGAGTTCCCGTATTTCACCGACATGGGGCTGGACGGCAATATCGCCAAGGTCGAGAAGCTCGATCCGCAGACCGTGCGCTTCACGCTGAAGAACGTCGACGCCGCCTTCATCCAGAACCTGGCGATGAGCTTCGCGTCGGTGCAGTCGGCCGAATACGCTGACAAGCTCCTGAAGGCCGGCAAGGCCTCCGAGATCAACCAGAAACCGATCGGCACCGGCCCCTTCGTGTTCCGCCGCTACCAGAAGGACGCGCAGATCCGCTTTAGCGGCAACAAGCAGTACTGGAAGCCCGCCGACGTCAAGCTCGACAACCTGGTGTTCGCAATCACCACTGACGCGTCGGTCCGCGCGCAGAAGCTGAAGAAGGGCGAGTGCCACGTCACCGTCTACCCGCGCCCGGCCGACGTGCCGTCGCTGAAGGCCGACCCCAACGTCACCGTGCTGAGCAAGCCGGGCTTCAACCTGGGTTACCTCGCGTACAACGTCGACAAGCCGACGCTGAAGAAGCTCGAGGTACGCCAGGCGCTTGACATGGCCGTCAACAAGGACGCGATCCTGAAGGCGGTCTACCAGGACGCCGGCCAGAAGGCAGACAACGCGCTGCCGCCGACTCAGTGGTCGTACAACAAGTCGATCAAGTCGACCGCGTACAACCCGGCCAAGGCCAAGGAGCTGTTGGCCAAGGCGGGTTACCCGAACGGCTTCGAGATGACGCTGTGGGCGATGCCGGTGCAGCGTCCGTACAACCCGAACGCGCGGCTGATGGCCGAGATGATGCAGGCCGACTTCGCCAAGGTCGGCGTCAAGGCCAAGATCGTCAGCTACGAGTGGGGCGAGTACATGAAGCGCGCGATGAAGGGCGAGCACGACGCGATCCTGATCGGCTGGACCGGCGACAACGGCGACCCGGACAACTGGATGAACAACCTGTACGGCTGCGACTCGGTCAAGGGCAGCAACTACTCGAAGTGGTGCTACAAGCCGTTCGACGACCTGGTGCAGAAGGCCAAGGTGACGACCAACGTCGCCGAGCGCAGCAAGCTCTACTCGAAGTCGCAGGAAGTGTTGAAGGGCCAGGTGCCGATCACGCCGATCGCGCACTCGACCGTCAACCAGCCGGTGCGCAAGAACGTCGAAGGCTTCAAGGTCAGCCCCTTCGGCCTGCATTCCTTCTACGGCGTGTCGGTGAAGTAAGTGTTTGACCGCCGGGCAACCGGCGGCAGCGGCGCGGGTCAGCAGCCAGTCAAGAGCCTGCCGCCCGCGTCTGGCGGGCCGGGGACAACCCGGCCCAAGGCCCGGAAACCTGATCCGGGGCTTCAAGGGGAATGGAATCGGCACCTGGTGCCGGGAGAGAAACGATGTTCACTTTTATCCTTCGTCGGCTTGGCTTGCTGATACCGACGTTCTTCGGCATTACGCTGTTGACCTTCGGCCTGATCCGGATGATCCCGGGCGACCCGGTCGAGGTGATGATGGGCGAGCGCTCGCTCGACCCGCAGATGCACGCGGAGGCGCTGCACCGGCTGGGGCTGGACAAGCCGCTTTACGCGCAATACTTCGATTACCTCTCCAACCTGGCGCGGGGTGACCTCGGCCAGTCGTTGGTGACCCGCGAGAACGTGTGGGCCGAATTCACCACGCTGTTCCCGGCGACGCTGGAGCTTGCCCTGTGCGCGATGCTGTTCGCCAGTGTGCTCGGCCTGCTCGCCGGCGTGCTCGCCGCGATCAAGCGCGGCTCGCTGTTCGACCACGGCGTGATGGGCATCTCGCTGACCGGCTTCTCGATGCCGATCTTCTGGTGGGGCCTGGTGCTGATCATGTTCTTCTCGGTGTCGCTCGGCTGGACGCCGGTGTCGGGCCGGCTGGACCTGATGTTCGACATCCCGCCGGACACCGGCTTCATGCTGATCGACGCGTGGCGCGCCGAGGCGGCGGACCCCGAGTACAACGCCGGCGCGTTCAAGGACGCGCTGATGCACCTGATCCTGCCGTCCATCGTGCTGGGCACCATCCCGCTGGCGGTGATCGCGCGGATGACCCGCTCGTCGATGCTCGAGGTGATGCAGGAAGACTACGTGCGCACCGCGCGCGCCAAGGGCCTGTCGCCGGCGCGCGTGATCTTCGTACACACCCTGCGCAACGCGCTGATCCCGGTGCTGACCGTGATGGGCCTGCAAGTGGGCGTGCTGATGGGCGGCGCGGTGCTGACCGAGACCATCTTCTCGTGGCCGGGCATCGGCAAGTGGCTGATCGACGCGATCGGCCGGCGCGACTATCCGGTGGTGCAGAACGGCATCCTGATCGTCGCCACCCTGGTGATCCTGACCAACTTCATCGTCGACATCCTGTACGGCATCGCCAACCCGCGCATCCGTCACGCCAAATAAGGAAGCAACCATGACGCAAGCCAACAGCGCCCTCAAGGCCCCGGCCGACGACGTGGCGGTCAGCTACCCAAGCCCCCTCAAGGAATTCTGGCAGGGCTTTTCCTTCAACAAGGGCGCGGTCGCCGGCATGCTGTTCATGCTGGTGGTGTTCTTCGCGGCGATCTTCGCGCCGTGGGTCGCGCCATACAGCCCGATCGAGCAGTTCCGCGACCACCTGCTGACGCCGCCGTCCTGGCTGGAAGGCGGCTCGAGCGCTTATCTCCTGGGTACCGACGAGCTCGGCCGCGACATCCTGTCGCGCCTGATCTACGGCGCGCGCCTGTCGCTCTTCATCGGCGTCTCGTCGGTGCTGATGTCGCTGATCCCGGGCATCGTGCTGGGCCTGGTGGCCGCGTTCTTCCCGCGCGTGGCCGGCCCCGCGATCATGCGCCTGATGGACGTGATGATGGCGCTGCCGGCGCTTTTGCTCGCGGTCGCCATCGTCGCCATCCTAGGCCCGGGCCTCGTCAACACCATGATCGCGATCGCGGTGGTCGCGCTGCCGGGCTATGTGCGCCTGACCCGCGCCTCGGCGCTGACGGAGCTGAACCGCGACTACGTGACCGCCAGCCGTGTCGCCGGCGCCGGCAAGCTGCGCCTGATGTTCGTGACCGTGCTGCCCAACTGCATGGCGCCCCTGATCGTGCACGCGACGATGAGCTTCTCCTCGGCCATCCTCGAAGCCGCCGCGCTGGGCTTCCTCGGCCTTGGCGTACAGCCGCCGACCCCGGAGTGGGGCACCATGCTCGCCTCCGCGCGCGACTACATCGAGCGCGCGTGGTGGGTGGTGACCATGCCCGGCCTGACCATCCTGTTTTCGGTGCTGGCGATCAACCTGATGGGCGACGGCCTGCGCGACGCGCTCGACCCCAAACTCAAGCGTGCAGCCTAAGGAGAGCAAAATGAGCCTGTTGGAAATCAAGAACCTCTCCGTGCAGTTCGGCCGCAAGGACGCTCCGTTCAACGCGGTCGAGGGCCTCGACCTGACGGTCGATGAGGGCGAACTGGTCGGCATCGTCGGCGAGTCCGGCTCGGGCAAGTCGGTGACCATGATGGCGATGATGGGCCTGCTCGAAGGGCAGGGGCGCATCGTCGCCGACAAGCTGTCGTTCGACGGCAAGGATTTGCTGACCATCAGCGCGCGCGAGCGGCGCAAGATCGTCGGCAAGGACATCGCGATGATCTTCCAGGACCCGATGACGTCGCTGAACCCCAGCTATACCGTCGGCTACCAGATCATGGAAGTGCTGAAGGTGCACCAGGGCCTGAGGGGCGCCGCGCTCAAGGCGCGCGCGCTCGAACTGATGCAGATGGTCGAGATCCCGGCCGCCGAGAGCCGGTTGTCGGCGTACCCGCACCAGCTCTCCGGCGGCATGAGCCAGCGCGTGGTGATCGCGATGGCGATCGCGTGCAAGCCCAAGCTCCTGATCGCCGACGAGCCGACCACTGCGCTCGACGTGACCATCCAGGCGCAGATCATGGAGCTCTTGGTCTCGCTGCAGAAGAGCCAGAACATGGCGCTGATCATGATCACCCACGACCTGGCGGTGATCGCCGAAATCGCGCAGCGCGTGGCGGTGATGTACGCGGGGCAGGTGGTCGAGATGGGCGCCGTGCCCGGGCTCTTCCGCCAGCCGGTGCACCCGTACACAGAGGCGCTGCTCTCGTCCATCCCCGAGCACAGCAAGGGCGCGAGCCGCCTGTCGACGCTGCTGGGCATCGTCCCCGGCCAGTACGACCGCCCGGCAGGCTGCCTGCTCTCGCCGCGCTGTCCGTACGCCAAGCCCGATTGCATCAGGCAGAGGCCGGCGCTGACCACGCACGGCGAGGGCGCGTACCGCTGCCACTACCCGCTACTGAACAAGGAGGCCGCACGATGAGCGCGACCGTATTGCGTGCCCGCGACCTGACCCGCCACTACGAGGTCTCGCAGGGCTTTCTGAAGCCGACCGGCGTGGTGCGCGCGCTGGGCGGGGTGTCCTTCGAGTTGCAGGCGGGCAAGACGCTGGCGGTGGTCGGCGAGTCCGGCTGCGGCAAGTCGACGCTGGCGCGCGCGCTGACGCTGATCGAGACGCCGACCTCGGGCTCGCTCGAGCTTGACGGCGTCGACGTGGTGGCCGGCGCCAAGGCCGACATCCGCAGCCTGCGCAGCAAGGTGCAGATGGTGTTCCAGAACCCGTACGCGTCGCTGAACCCGCGCCAGAAGATCGGCGTGCAACTGGCCGAGCCGCTGCTGATCAATACCGACCTCTCGGCCGCCGAGCGCGAGGCGCGCGTCAAGGAGATGATGGGCATCGTCGGCCTGCGCCCCGAGCACTACTACCGCTATCCGCACATGTTCTCCGGTGGCCAGCGCCAGCGGATCGCCATCGCGCGGGCGATGATGCTGCGCCCGAAGATCGTGGTCGCCGACGAGCCGACCAGCGCGCTTGACGTGTCGATCCAGGCGCAGGTGCTCAACCTGTTCATGGACCTGCAGCAGGAGCTGGGGACCGCCTACGTGTTCATCTCGCACAACCTGTCGGTGGTCGAGCATGTGGCGGACGACGTGATGGTGATGTACCTGGGGCGCACGGTCGAGATGGGCAGCAAGGCGCAGATCTACGGTGCACCGCGCCACCCGTACACCCGCGCGCTGCTGTCGGCGACGCCGTCGATCCACCCGGAGGACAGGCGGGTCAAGATCAAGATCGAGGGCGAACTGCCCAGCCCGCTCAACCCGCCGACAGGCTGCGCCTTCCACAAGCGCTGCCCGTTCGCCCAGGCCCGTTGCCAGCAGGAGGTGCCGCTGTTGCGCGAGGTGGACGGCCACCAGGTCGCCTGCCACTTCGCCGAAGAAATCGCGTAAGCGGGCTTTGCGCTGGTGTGTAGCCCCGTGCGGATGCACGGGGCTTTTGCATTGCAGCAGGGACGGCTTGCCCCTGCCCGGCGTCGGCGTTACAGTGTGCCGATAACCATTTAATATGAATAAAGGGGAGCGCCTTGAAACGAGCCGTATACGCCGGCAGCTTCGACCCGGTGACCAACGGTCACCTGTGGATGATCCGCGAGGCGGTCGAGCTGTTTGACGAGCTGGTGGTCGCCATCGGCGTCAACCCCGAGAAGCGTTGCACCTTCAGCGTTGAGGAACGCGCCGAGATGCTGCGCGCGGTCACCCGCGGCCTCGACAAGCTGAAGATCGAGGTGTTCGAGAACCAGTTCCTGGTCAACTACGCGCAGAGCATCGACGCCAACTACATCGTGCGCGGCATCCGCACCGCCAGCGACTACGAGTACGAGCGCACCATGCGCTATATCAACTCGGACCTGCACCCCGAGATCACCACCGTGTTCCTGTTGCCGCCGCGCGAGTACGCCGAGGTGTCCTCGACCATGGTCAAGGGCCTGGTCGGCCCGGATGGCTGGGAGAAGGTGATCCGCCAGTACGTCGCAGAACCCGTCTACCGCAAGCTGGTCGCGCTTTACGGCACCGAGGAGTAGCCCGCCAGGGGGTGGGGCTTGACCGGTTTGTTATACTGTTGCGTTCGACGTTCACGCAGCAGGGGGCAATATGGTCGACGTCTCGCCTTTTTTGAACCGCCTGGCCAAGAATTACAAGCATCTGGCCAAGTGGGCACGCCGCCAGGAAATCGAAGCCTGGCGCGTCTATGACCGCGATATCCCGCAGTTTCCGCTCGCGGTCGACCTCTACGGCGCTCGCGCGCAGGTCTACGAATACGACACCGGCTGGCAGATCGACGACGACAGCTACCAGGCGTGGCTGGATGCCGTGCTTGGCGCGATCAGCGAGGTGACCGGCATCGGGCGCGATGCCATCGCGGTGAAGACCCGCCGCCGCCAGAAGGGTGTCCAGCAATACGAGAAACTGTCGGCCCAGCGCCACGACTTCGTCGTCGGCGAGCAGGGGCAGCGCTTCTGGGTCAACCTGGACGACTACCTCGACACCGGGCTCTTCCTCGACCACCGCAACACCCGCCGGCGCGTGCGCGAGGAGGCCGCCGGCAAGCGCTTCCTCAACCTGTTCGCGTATACCGGCAGCTTCAGCGTGTACGCGGCGGCCGGCGGCGCGGTCTCGTCGGAGACGGTCGACCTGTCGAACACCTACCAGGACTGGACGCGCCGCAACTTCGAGCTCAACGGGGTCAACCTCGCACGCCACCAGCTGGTGCGTGCCGACGTGTTCCAGTACCTGGACGACGCCGCGCGCGACAACAAGCGCTTCGATTTGATCGTGATGGACCCGCCGAGCTTCTCCAACTCGAAGAAGATGCTGGAAATCCTCGACGTGCAGCGCGACCAGGTCCGGCTCATCGACTGCGCGATGGACCTGCTTGCGGAAGATGGCGTGCTCTATTTCTCGAACAACCTGAGGAGCTTCACGCTCGAGCCCTCGCTCGAGGCGCGTTACGCGGTGCGCGACATCAGCGCGCAGTCGGTGCCGGAGGACTTCCGCAACCGCAAGATCCACCAGTGCTGGCGCATCACCCACCGTAAGGCATGAGCAGCGCTCCGGCATGGCGCCGGCTACAACAAAAATACAGGAGGCATGATTAATGGATCTGGATTTCTACGGCACGCTGGTCGCCGCGTCGCTGGTGTTGCTCGCCGGGCGCATGATCGTCGCGCGGGTGTCGGTGTTGCGCAATTTCAACATTCCCGAGCCGGTCGCAGGCGGCCTGCTGGTCGCGCTGGGGCTGCTCGCGCTGCGCTCGGCGACCGGCACCGAGGTGCATTTCGACACCGCCTTGCAGACGCCACTGATGCTGGCGTTCTTCGCGTCGATCGGCCTGTCGGCTGACCTCGCCCGCTTGCGTAGCGGCGGCAAGGCGCTGGTGCGTTTCCTCTTCGTGGTGGTCGGCCTGCTTGTCGTGCAGAACATCCTCGGCGTGTCGCTGGCGACGCTGCTCGGCCTCGACCCGCTGATGGGCTTACTGGCCGGCTCGATCACGCTTTCCGGCGGCCACGGCACCGGCGCGGCGTGGAGCGCGGTGTTCGCCAACAAGTACGGCCTGCCCTCGGCGACCGAGCTTGCGGTGGCGACCGCGACCTTCGGCCTGGTGCTGGGCGGCCTGCTCGGCGGCCCGGTCGCGCACCTGTTGCTCTCAAGGGTGAAGGCGCCCGGCGCCGAGCACAACGCCGACGACGAGCCGCAGGGCTTCGAGCAGCCCGACCATGTGCGCCTGATCACCCAGTTCAGCTTCATCGAGACGCTGGCGCTGATCGCGGTCAGCCTGCTGGTGGGCACCGCGCTCGCCGGCTGGATCCGCGGCACGCCGTTCGAGCTGCCGACCTTCGTATGCGTGCTGTTCGTCGGCGTGGTGCTGCGCAACGGGCTGGAGGCGCTTGGCGTGCACAAGGTGTTCGAGCGCGAGGTGTCGCTGGTCGGCAACGTCAGCCTGTCGCTGTTCCTAGCGATGGCGCTGATGTCGCTCAAGCTGTGGGATCTCGCCGCGCTCGCGCTGCCGATCTTCGTGCTCCTGGTCGCGCAGGCGGCGGCGATGGCGCTGTACGCGATCTTCGTGACCTTCCGCGTGATGGGCCGCAACTACGACGCGGTGGTGCTCGCGGCCGGCCATTGCGGCTTCGGCCTGGGCGCGACGCCGACGGCGATTGCCAACATGCAGGCGGTGACCCAGCATTTCGGCCCGTCCCACCTCGCATTTCTGGTGGTGCCGATGGTCGGCGCGTTCTTCATCGACATCGCCAACGCGATCGTGATCAAGCTGTTCCTCGCGCTGCCCTTCATTGGCTGACGCTATCGGCCCATCGGCAAAAACAATGCGGTGGGCCGCTTGCAAGCGGCACGGCGCGCCCAACCTAGGAGAAAAGGGCGGCGCAAGCTGACGCGCCGCCGCATCCCATCCCTAGAACTGGAGCCGCCATGGCCTACGTCGACATCACCGCAGACACCTTCAACGACACCGTCAAGCAGGACGGCATCGTCATCCTCGACTTCTGGGCGCCGTGGTGCGGCCCGTGCAAGAGCTTCGGCCCGGTGTTCGAGGCGGCGTCCGGGCAGCACGCCGACGTCGTGTTCGGCAAGATCAACACCGAGCAAGAGCAGGAGCTCGCTGCCCACTTCGGCATCCGCTCGATCCCGACGCTGATCGCGCTGCGCGACGGCATCATGGTGTTCAACCAGGCCGGCGCGATGATGGCGCCGCAGTTCGAGCAGCTGATCCAGGCCGTGAAGGGCCTCGACATGGACAAGGTGCGCGCCGAAGTCGCCGAACACGAGGCCGGCTCGGCCTCCTGAGCCGCCTGAAAACCACGCCCTGCCAACCGCCGGCTACGCCCGGCGGTTTTTTGCGCTTGTCCTTGTCACCTGGCAGGCGGCAAAATCGCCGTTTGCCCAAGAATTCCGCCCGCGTGCGGGCCGCCTGTCCATGAAAAGAACTTCATTCCTGCTGCTCTCCCTCACCCTGTGGCTTGCCGCGTGCTCCAGCGTCGCGCCGCCGGGCAAACCTTCCCCCGGCGCGCCCGAAGGCGTGCGCTACGAACCGGTCGCGTTCGCGAACCTGCCCGGCTGGGGCGACGCCGAGCGCGCCAAGAGCCTGGACGCGCTGCGCGAGAGCTGCCGCGTGCTCGCGCGCCGCGACGGCTGGGCCGGCGCGTGCAGCGCGGCGGCGGCGGTCGACACGGCCGACAGCGCGGCGGTGCGCCGCTATTTCGAGCAGTCGTTCGCGCCGTGGCGCATCGTCGAGGCGGGCAAGGACGCCGGTCTGATCACCGGCTACTACGAGCCGCTGCTCAACGGCAGCCGCGTGAAGAGCGCGCGCACGCCTTACCCGGTGTACGGCGTGCCGGCCGACCTCGCGGTCGCCGACGTGACGCCCGCGCAGCGCGCGCGCGAGCAGCTGGTGTTGCGCCCGGCCGGCGCCAACCGTTACGCGGTGGTCGAAGGCAAGGTAAGCCCATCTGCCGGCGAGCTTGTCGCGCGTCCGCGCGAGTTCGCGATCGACAGCCGTACCGCGCGGCTGAAGGGGCGCATCGACGGCAACCGCTTCGTGCCGTATTACCCGCGCGCGCAGATCAGCGCCGGGCAGGGCGTCGGCCAGGCCGAGGTGCTCGCCTGGGTCGAGGACGCGGTCGAACTCTTCTTCCTGCAGGTGCAAGGCTCGGGCCGCATCCAGCTCGACGACGGTTCCATGCTGCGCGTCGGTTACGCCGAGCAGAACGGCTACCCCTACGTGTCGATCGGCCGCCACCTGGTCGACCGCGGCGAGCTGACGCTCGCCGACGCGTCGATGCAGGGCATCCAGGCATGGATCAAGCGCAACCCGAATCGCATGGACGAACTATTCAATGTGAATCCCAGTTATGTATTCTTCCGCAGGCTGGGTGAAACCGGCGGCGGGCCGCTGGGCTCGCTCGGCGTGCCGCTGACCGACGGTTACAGCGTCGCGGTCGACCCGCGCTACGTGCCGCTGGGCGTGCCGGTGTTCCTCGACACCACCTGGCCGCTGACCGCGTCGCCGCTGCGCCGCGTGATGCTGGCGCAGGATACCGGTGGCGCGATCCGCGGCGCCAACCGTGCCGACTTCTTCTGGGGCTTCGGCACCGAGGCCGGCATGTACGCCGGCCGCATGAAACAGCAGGGCAGCCTGTGGCTGCTGTTGCCGCGCGGGGTCAACCCGCCGGCCTGACCCCTTACTGCAGTCCTGGAGCTTGTCGATGACGCAGCCGTGCCGCGCCTTCCTTGCCTTGCTGCTCGCGGCGCTTGCCGCCTGCAGCGCCGAAACCGAAGCGCCGCCCAAGGCGGCCGCGCCGGTGAAAGTGCTCTCCGCGGCCGACGTTACGGTCGCCCGCGTGTCGACGGTGCGCGAGAGCGTGCCCCTGAACGCGACCTTGTCGGCCCTGTCGACCAGCGAACTGGCCGCGCAGGGCGAAGGGCGGGTGCAGGCGGTGGCGGTGCGCGAGGGCGAGCGGGTGCGCCGCGGCCAGTTGCTCGCGCGCGTCGACGCGCAATTGCTTGCCGAGGCGGTGCGCGAGCAGGAGGCGCAACTGGCCAACGAGCAGGCGCGGCTGGAGCTTGCCCGCGTCAAGCTTGAAAAGCAGCGCGAACTCTACCGGCAGGGCTTCATCTCGGCGCTGGCCATCGCCGAGCTCGAGAGCGACTACAAGGTGCGCGAGGGCAGCCTGGCGGCGCAGGCAGCGCAGCTCGCGCGTGCGCGCCGCGCGCTGACGGACAGCGAGATCCGTTCGCCGATCGACGGCGTGCTGTTCCGGCGCAGCGTCAACCCGGGCGACAGCGTGTCGCGCAACCAGAAGCTGTTCGCGGTCGCCGACCTGTCGGTGCTCGAGGCGGTCGCCGCCGTGCCCGCGCGGCGGGTGTCGGCCATCGCGCCCGGCCAGAAGGCCTGGCTGTCGGTGGAAGGGGGCGCGCCGGTGTGGGGGCAGGTGGTGCGCGTGAACCCGGTCGCCAACGAGGGCAGCCGCAGCTTCAACGTCTATGTGCGGATCGACAACCGGGACGGCCGCCTCAAGGCCGGCCAGTTTGCCAAGGGGGCCGTGGTGCTCGCCGAGCGCAGCGACCGCGTCGCCTTGCCCGCGTCGGCGCTGTCGCGCAAGCAGGGCGCCGCGAGCGTGCTGGTGGTGGAGGGCGGCGTGCTCAAGGCGCGGCCGGTGACGCCGCTGCTGGAAGACGAGGCGAACGCTCAGGTCGCGCTCGACGGTGTGCGCGCGGGCGAGCGGGTGCTGCTGCTTCAGGGGCTGCATGCGGGCGAGCGGGTGACGCTCGCGGCGGGGGGCTGAGCGATGTGGCTGACCCGCACCAGCGTCGACAACCCTTACTTCGCCGCGGTGCTGATGATCGCGCTGACCGTGCTGGGCCTGTTTGCCGGCAGCAAGATGGCGGTCGAGGAGTTTCCCGACATCCGCTTCCCGGTCGCCGCGGTGACCACTGCCTACCCGGGCGCGTCGCCCGAGGTGGTCGAGAGCGAGGTGACGCGCCCGCTGGAAGAGGCGATCAACACCATCGCCGGCATCAAGCATATCCGTTCGTACTCGATGGAGGGCGTCTCGACGCTGGTCGTCGAGTTCGAGCTCTCCGCCGACCCCAACCTTGCGGTGCAGGAGGTGCGCGACCGCGTCTCCGGCGTGCAGGGCACGCTCAGGCGCGAGGTGAAGACGCCGGCGGTCTCGCAGTTCAACCCGAATGACGAGCCGCTGATCTCGCTGTCGTTCAACTCGTCCGAGGCCGGCGCGCGCGCGCTGACCGACTGGGTCGACAACGTGCTCAAGAAGCGCCTGCAGACAGTCAGCGGCGTCGGCGAGGTCAAGGTGCTCGGCGGCGCGCGCCGCGAGGTGCGCGTCGAGCTCGACCCCTTGCGTCTGGAGGCGCTGGGCGTCGCCGTCGACGACGTCGCCTCGGCGCTGTCGGCCGGCAACCGGGACTGGGCGGCCGGCGCTTTGGGCGGCTCCGAGCAGGAGCGCAGCCTGCGCGTCGAGGGCAAGTTCGCGACGCCCGCCTCGTTCGGCGACCTGCTGGTGAGCCGGCGCGCCGACGGCGAGGTGAGGCTGTCCGACATCGCCATCGTGCGCGACGCCGAGGCCGAGCGGGTGTCGGTCGCGCTGATCGACGGCAAGCCCGGCGTCGGCGTCGACATCCGCGCCTCGCGCGGCGCCAACGTGGTCGAGGTCGCCGAGGGCGTCAAGCGCACGCTGGACGCCCTGAAGCCGGCGATGCCGGCCGGCACCGTGCTGACCGTCACCTACGACAAGTCGGTCGACGTCGAGCGCTCGCTCGCCGAGGTCAGGCAGTCGCTGGTCGAGGGGGCTGCGCTTACCGTGCTCATCGTGTTCCTGTTCTTGGGGAGCTGGCGCAGCACGGTGATCACCGGGCTGACGCTGCCGATCTCGCTGATCGGCACGCTGTTCGCGGTGTGGGCGCTGGGCTTCACGCTGAACCTGATGACGCTGATGGCGCTGTCGCTGTCGATCGGCCTCTTGATCGACGACGCGATCGTGGTGCGCGAGAACATCGTCCGCCACGCCGCGCTCGGCAAGGGGCACCGCCAGGCGGCGCTGGACGGCACCAACGAGATCGGCCTCGCGGTGCTCGCGACCACGCTGACCATCGTCGCGGTGTTCCTGCCGGTCGGCTTCATGGGCGGCATCATCGGCAAGTTCTTCCACCAGTTCGGGCTGACCGTGGTCGTCGCGGTGCTGATCTCGATGCTGGTGAGCTTCACGCTCGACCCGATGCTCTCGTCGGTGTGGGCCGACCCGCACCACCACGGCGACCGCCACCGCGGCCCGCTCGGACGCATGCTCGACTGGTTCGAGAGCTCGCTCGACCGCCTGGCCGACGCTTACGTCGGCGTGGTCGCCTGGGCGCTGGCGCACCGCAAGACGGTGCTCGCCGCCGCCGCCTTGCTGACCGTGGGCAGCTTCGCGCTGGTACCGGCGATCGGCGGCGAATTCCTGCCGCGCGCCGACAAGGGCGAGTTCGTCGTCGTGCTCAAGGCGCCGCCGGGCTCGACGCTCGAATACAGCGAGCGCAAGGCGCGCGAAGTCGAGGCGAGGCTGCGCACCCTGCCCGAGGTGCGCTCGGTCGAGGTCAAGGTTGCCGGCGGGCGCTTTGGCGCCGGCAAGACCGAGGCGAGGGTCAAGGTCGACATCGGCCGCGCCGTCGACCGCACCCGCGACCAGGACGCGCTGATGCGCGACGCGCGCGCGCTGGCGGGCGGGGTCGCCGGCGTCGAGGTCGACGAGGTGTCCGCCTTGGGCCAGCACGGCGGGGGCGGCAAGCCGGTGAACGTCGGCGTGCGCGGCGGCAACGTCGCCGAGCTCGAGCGCACCGCGGCGATGCTCGCCGAGCGCATCCGCCGCGTGGATGGCGTGTCCGACGTGGCGACCAGCCTTGACGAGGCGGACCCTGCGCTGACCGTGCGCGTCGACCGCGACGCGGCGGCTGCCCTGGGCGTCGACCCGGCACGGGTCGGGCAGACGCTCGCGACGCTGACGGCCGGCGCGCAGGTGACGACCTGGGAGGCGCCGGATGGCGAGAACTACGACGTGGTGCTGCAACTGCCCAAGGCCGAGCGCGCCGACGCCCTGCTCGAGATGCTGACCGTCGCCGCGCCGGGCGCGGGCGGCGCCGCTGCCATGGTGCCGCTCTCGGCGCTGGCAAGCACCGAAGACGCCCGCTCGCCGCGCCAGATCGAGCGGGTCGACCTGATGCGCGAAGTGTCGATCAGCGCGAACGTGCAGGGGCGCTCGCCGGGGGCGGTGTTCGCCGACGTCGACCGCCTGCTCGCGGACACGCCGCTGCCGCCCAGGGTGCAGCTGTCGCAGCAGGGCGAGCGGCAAGACATGCAGGAATCGTTCAGCTACGCGCTGCAGGCGCTGGCGCTGGGCGTGGTGTTCATCTACATGATCCTCGCCGCGCAGTTCAGGAGCTTCACCTTGCCCTTGACCATCATGGTCGCGCTGCCGCTGTCGTTCGTCGGCGTGTTCTTCGCGCTGTGGGCGTGGGGGTCGACGCTCAACATGTTCTCGGTGATCGGCATCGTGATGCTGATGGGGCTCGCGGCGAAGAACGGCATCCTGCTGGTCGACTTCATCGGCCAGGCAAGGCGCGAAGGCGCGCCGCGCGACGCGGCGATCGTCGAGGCCGGGCGCGTGCGGCTGCGCCCGATCATGATGACGAGCCTTGCGATGATCTTCGGCATGCTGCCCCTGGCGCTCGCCAGCGGCGAAGGCTCGGAGACGCAGCGGCCGATGGCGCAGGCGATCATCGGTGGCCTGGTGACCTCGACCCTGCTCACGCTGGTCGTGCTGCCGGTGGTGTACACCTACCTCGACGCGCTGCGGGTCAGGCTGCGCCGGCTGGTCGGCGCGCCCGTCGCCGGCAGTTGAGGGCTTACGCCTCGCGGCGTATGAAGTGGCGCGGGCGCAGCCCCAGCGCGAACAGCACGGCGAAATAGGCGGTGGCCGCCGCGCACAGGTGGCCGCCCAGCCATAGCGCGCGCTGCCAGGCGTGGCCGGTCCAATTGCCCGGCAGCCAGGTCTCCAGCGCCCACAGTGCGCCGGCCATCGCGGCGGAGGCGAGCGTCACCTTGAGGGCGAAGCCTGCCCAGCCCGGCTGCGGGCGGTAGATGTCGCGGCGGATCAACAGCACCAGCAGCGCGATCGCGTTGATCAGCGCCGCCAGGCCGATCGCCAGCGCAAGGCCGGCGTGCTTTAGATGCCAGACGAAGGCGAGGTTCATCAGCTGCGTCATCGCCAGCGTGAAGATGCCGACCTTGACCGGCGTCTTGATGTCCTGGCGCGCGTAAAAGCCGGGCGCCAGCACCTTGACCATGATCAGCCCGGTCAGCCCCACCGCGTACGCGACCAGCGCCTGGCGCGTCATCTCGGCGTCCAGCTCGGTGAAGCGGCCGTACATGAACAGGGTCGAGATCAGCGGCTTGGCCATCACCGCCAGCCCTACCGACGCCGGGATGGCCAGCAGCAGCGACAGGCGGATGCCCCAGTCGAGCAGCTTCGAATACTCCCCGGCCGACTTGTCGGCGGCGTGGCGCGACAGCGAAGGCAGCAGGATGGTGCCCAGCGCGACGCCGAGGATGCCGGTCGGGAACTCCATCAGGCGGTCGGCGTAGTACATCCACGACACGCTGCCGGAAACCAGGAAGGACGCGAAGATGGTGTTGATCACCAGCGACACCTGCGCGATCGACACGCCGAAGATGGCCGGCCCCATCAGCTTGACCACCCGCCACACCGCCGCGTCCTTCAGGTTCAGGCGCGGCCAGGCGAGCATGCCTATCCTTTTCAGGTAGGGCAGCTGGTAGCAAAGCTGGGCGAGGCCGCCGATGAACACCGCCCACGCGAGCACCAGCACCGGCGGGTCGAAGTAGGGCGCCAGCAGCAGCGAGCAGGCGATGAACGACACGTTCAGGAGCGTCGGCGTGAACGCCGGCACCGAGAACTGGCGCCAGGTGTTGAGGATGCTGCCGGCGAGCGACGACAGCGAGATGAAGAGGATGTAGGGGAAGGTGATCCTGAGCAGGTCGACGGTCAGCGCGAACTTGTCGGCCTCCTTGGCGAAGCCCGGCGCCGACACCCAGATCACCCAGGGCGCGGCCAGCATGCCAAGGGCAGTCACCCCCACCAGCGCGAGCGTGAGCAGGCCGGCGACATGCGCGAGGAAGGCGCGCGTCTCGTCCTCGCTCTTCTCGCGGCGGTACTCGGCGAGCACCGGCACGAAGGCCTGCGAGAACGCGCCCTCGGCGAAGATGCGGCGCAGCAGGTTGGGGAGCTTGAACGCGACGAAGAAGGCGTCGGTCGCGAAACCGGCACCGAAGACGCGGGCGATGATCGCGTCGCGCACGAAGCCCAGCACGCGCGAGACCAGGGTCAAACTGCTGACAGCCGCCAGCGCCTTGAGTAGATTCATGGAAAATCGTTGTTATCGTTTATGCAACAGGGCGCCAGTTTACTCGGGCGGGATTCCTGTTGCAAAACCAGTGCTTAACGAATAGAATCGCGGGTTTCAGATTCCGCTCATCAGGAGAAAGATTCATGGCTAACAGCGCACAAGCTCGCAAGCGTGCACGCCAGGCTCTCAAGCAGCGCGCGCACAACGCCAGCCTGCGTACTGCGTTCCGTTCCGCAGTCAAGAAAGTGCTCAAGGCAGTTACCGCTGGCGACAAGGCTGCCGCAAAGGTGGTGTTCCAGTCGTCCATCAAGGTGATGGACAGCATCGCCGACAAGGGCGTGTTCCACAAGAACAAGGCCGCTCGTCACAAGAGCCGCCTGTCCGCACAGATCAAGGCCATGGCCTGATTCTGAGCGGTACGGAGCCAGCAGGCTCCGGCCAGCAGAATACGCAAAAGCCCCGCCTGGTGCGGGGCTTTTGCGTGGGCGGACGCTAGGCGAGCAGCGGTGCCGCCTCCAGCGCCATCTCGCCTTCCTCGTCGGTGGCGAGCACCCAGGCGTGGCGCGGGCTGTCCTCGCCGGTGAGCCTCGCCCCGCCCGCGTCATTGGCGGCCGTATCCAGCGCGAAGCCCAGCCAGGCGAGCCGCGAGAGCACCCGAGCGCGGATTTCCGGCGAGCGCTCGCCGATGCCGGCGGTGAACACCAGGGCGTCGACGCCGCCCATCGCCGCCGCGAGCGAGGCGACCTCGCGCGCGACGCGGTAACAGAACAGTTCGACCGCCTCGGCCGCTTCCGGCTGCCTGCTTGCCAGCAGCTCTCGCATGTCGGCGGAAATGCCCGACACGCCAAGCAGGCCGGAGCGCTTGTAGAGTTCGTCGCGGATCGCGGCGACATCCATGCCGTGGCGCTCCTGCCAGTAGAGCAGCACTTCCGGGTCGAGGTGGCCCGGGCGGGTGCCCATCATCAGCCCTTCCAGCGCGGACAGCCCCATCGACGAGGCGGCGCTTTGCCCGGCGCGGATCGCGCACGCGCTGGCACCGCTGCCCAGGTGGCAGACGACGACGCGCGCGTCGGCCAGCCCCAGGAGAGGCAACTGGCGGGTGATCGCCGCGTAAGAGAGGCCGTGGAAGCCGTAGGCGCGCACGCCCTCGTCGTGCCAGTGGCGCGCGATGCCGAAGCGGGTGGCCAGCGTGTCCTGCCCAGCGTGGAACGCCGTGTCGAAGCAGGCGATCTGCCTGATTTCGGGGTGGGTCAGGGCGAAGGCGTCGATCACCGCCAGGCTGGCCGGCTGGTGCAGCGGCGCCAGCGGGATGAAGCGCGCCAGCGTCTCGCGCACCTCGGGGGTGATTTCCGTCGCGTCGGTGTAGACGCCGCCGCCGTGTACCACCCGGTGCACGACCGCACCGGGCGTGATGCCGGCCGCGCCCAGCGCGTCCAGCATCGCCGCGGCGGCCGCCTCGCGGCTCGCGCCGACCGCATGCTGGGCGAGGGGGGCGCCGTCGGCCGCGCAGAGCGTCAGCGTGCTGCCGGCCATGCCCATGCGGTCGATCAGCCCGCGCGCGACGAGCGCGCCGTCCTGATAGGCGCGGAACTTCAGCGTCGCCGAGCCCGCGTTGACCGCGATCAGCGCCTTTTTCATGGGCGGTCCCCCGGCCGGCGCTGGCGGGCCAGCACGTTGGCGACGGCGCTCGAGGCCAGGCGGCCGTGCGCGTCTTCGGCGCGGCTGGTCAGCACGATGGGCGCGCGCGCGCCCATCACGATGCCGGCCGACGCGGCGGCGGCGAGGTAGGTCAGCTGCTTGGCGAGCATGTTGCCCGACTCGAGGTCCGGTACCAGCAGGATGTCCGGCTCGCCGGCCACCGGCGAGTGGATGCCCTTGGTGTCGGCCGCCGCGTGCGAGATCGCGTTGTCGAAGGCGAGCGGGCCGTCGAGCAGCGCGCCGCTGATCTGGCCGCGGTCGGCCATCTTGCACAACGCGGCCGCGTCGATGGTCGAGCGGATCGCCGGGGTCACCGTCTCGACCGCCGACAGGATCGCGACCTTGGGCTCCTTGATGCCCAGCGCGTGGGTGAGGTCGATCGCGTTCTGGCAGATGTCGCGCTTGGTGGTGAGGTCGGGCTCGATGTTGATCGCCGCGTCGGTGATGAACAAGTAACGCGGGTAGCTCTCGACCTTCATGATGAAGACGTGGCTGATCCGGCGGTCGGTGCGGATGCCGGTTGCGCGGGCGAGCACCTCGGTCATGAATTCGTCGGTGTGCAGGCTGCCCTTCATCAGGATGTCGGCGCGGTGGCCGCGTACCAGCTCGACTGCCTTCTCGGCGGACGCGTGGCTGTGCGGCACGTCGACAAGCTCGACGCCGTCAAGCGACAGCTCGAGCTCGTCCGCGAGCTTGCGGATCTTGTATTCGGGGCCGACCAGGATGGGGGTGGCAATGCCGTGGTCGGCGGCTTCCAGCGCGCCTTGCAGCGCCTCCCGGCTGCAGGGGTGGGCGACGGCCATGCTGACCGGGCCGTTGGCGCGCGCCTGCGCAAGGATGCCGGCGAAGGCGTTGTCGTCGTATGTCATCGCTTGCCGCTCCTCTAGGCCATGATGTTGAAGCCGCCGTCGATATAGACGGTCTGGCCGGTCTGCGCGCGCGCGTAGTCGGACGCCAGGAAGGTGCAGGTGTGGCCGACGTCCTCGATGTCGACCAGCTTGTGCTGCGGCGCGCGCTGCTTGGCCTCGTCGATCAGCGCGTCGAAGTGGGCGATGCCGCTTGCCGCGCGGGTCTTCAGCGGGCCGGGCGAGACCGCGTGCACGCGGATGCCCTTGGGGCCGAGTTCGTGCGCGAGGTAGCGGGTGGTGCTCTCCAGCGCCGCCTTGACCGGCCCCATGATGTTGTAGTTCTCGACCACCTTGTCGGCGCCGTAATAGCTCATCGTCAGCAGCGTGCCGCCTTCCTTCATCAGCGGTTCGGCGTGGCGGGCCAGTTCGATGAACGAGAAGCAGGACACGCGCATCGCGCGCAGGAAGCCGTCGAGCGAACAGTCGGTGACGCGGCCGTGCAGGTCCTGCATCGGGCAGAACGCGATCGAGTGCACGACGAAGTCGAGCTGGCCCCATTCTTCGCCGATCCGCTCGAACAGGGCCTCGGTCTGGCCGGGCGTCTCGACGTTCAGGGGCTCGACGATGCCGGCCGACAGCGCCTCCGCCAGCGGGCGCACGTAGGGTTCGGCCTTTTCGTTCAGGTAGGTGACGGCCAGTTCGGCGCCGGCCAGGTGCATGCTGCGCGCGCAGCCGTAGGCGATGCTGTGTTCGTTGGCGATGCCGACGATCAGCCCTTTCTTGCCGGCGAGCGGTTTCAGTGCCATGTTCATGTGTTCTCCTTGCGCTTGTCTTGTGCCTTAGCGTGCCAACGAGGCGTGACAACTTGATGTCCGGCATTTTTCCGCTGCGTTTTTGTATTGCCTGTTCAGTCGGTTATAATGCGCGGTTTGCAGCCCGGTCCATGTCCGGGTGGCCCGCGAGCCGATATGCGCCGCGTTCTGGTTGCGGTGCAGCAATCCGTATGTATTATTGCACTGCACAATGCCGGTGCTGGAGAAATTGATGCCTATTTACGAATACCGCTGTGAAAAGTGTGGTGAACAGCACGAACACCTGCAGAAGCTGAGCGACGAGCCGGTCGCCGCCTGTCCTTCGTGCGGCAGTGCCGACTACGCCAAGCTTCTGTCCTGCGCGGGCTTCCAGCTCAAGGGCAACGGCTGGTACCAGACCGATTTCAAGAACAGCGGCAGCAAGCACAGTTGCGGCGACGGCGGCTGCGGCGGTTGCGGCTAAGCGATGACCCATATCAAACTGACGCTCAAGGGCTACCTCGTCACCGGCCTGCTGATCTGGTTGCCGCTGGCGGTGACCTGGTGGGTGCTCGACATGATCGTCGGCACCCTCGACCAGACGCTGGTGCTGCTGCCCGATGCGCTGCGCCCGCAGAGCCTGTTCGGCTTCGACGTGCCGGGCTTAGGCGTGGTGCTGTCGGTGCTGGTGCTGATCGGCACCGGCATGGTCGCCGCCAACGTGCTCGGCCAGAAGCTGTTTGACGCGTGGGACGCGCTTCTGGTGCGCATCCCAGTGGTCAAGAGCATCTACAGCAGCGTCAAGCAGGTCAGCGACACGCTGTTCTCCGACAGCGGGCAGTCGTTCAAGAAGGCGATGCTGGTGCGTTTCCCGCACCAGGACATGTGGACGGTCGCGTTCCAGACCGGCTCGCTGCCCGAGAGCGTCGCCCGCGCGCTCGCCGACGTCGGCGACGACTTCATCGGCGTTTACGTGCCGACCATCCCCAACCCGACGTCGGGTTACTTCGTGATGGTCGCCCGCAAGGACACCCGCGAGCTGGCGATGACCGTCGACGAGGCGCTCAAGTACGCGATCTCGATGGGCATGGTCGCGCCGGCCCAACCCAAGGCGCGCTGACACCCGGTGTCGCGCACAACCCAATAACCTACCCGAAGCTGACAGCATGCGAACCGATTACTGCGGACTCATTGACAAGAAATACCTCGGCCAGACCGTGACCGTTAAGGGCTGGGCCCACCGTCGCCGCGACCACGGCGGCGTGATCTTCATCGACCTCAGGGACCGTGAGGGTCTGGTGCAGGTGGTGATCGACCCGGACACCCCCGAGGCCTTCGCGCTGGCGGACAGCGCGCGCAACGAGTACGTGCTGTCGGTGACCGGCATCGTGCGCGAGCGCCCGGCGGGCACCGCCAACACCAAGATGATCTCCGGCGAGATCGAACTGTTGGCCAAAGAGATCGAGATCCTGAACGCCGCGGCGACCCCGCCGTTCCAGATCGACGACGAGAACATCTCCGAGAACGTGCGCCTGCTCAACCGCGTGATCGACCTGCGCCGCCCGGTGATGCAGAAGAACCTGCGCCTGCGCTACCGCGTCGCGATGGGCGTGCGCAACCACCTGGACAAGCAGGGCTTCATCGACATCGAGACGCCGATGCTGACCCGCTCGACGCCGGAAGGCGCGCGCGACTACCTGGTGCCGTCCCGCGTGCACCCCGGCGAATTCTTCGCGCTGCCGCAGTCGCCGCAGCTGTTCAAGCAGCTGTTGATGGTCGCCGGCTTCGACCGCTACTACCAGATCACCAAGTGCTTCCGTGACGAGGATCTGCGCGCCGACCGCCAGCCCGAATTCACCCAGATCGATATTGAAACCTCGTTCCTGAACGAGGACGAGATCATGGACATCACCGAAACCATGGCGCAGGAAATCTTCCGCGACGTGATGGAGGTCGAGCTGGGCAAGTTCCCGCGCATGACGTACGCCGACGCGATGTACTACTACGGCTCGGACAAGCCGGACCTGCGCGTGTCGCTCAAGTTCACCGAACTGACCGACCTGATGAAGAACGAGGAATTCAAGGTGTTCCGTGGCGCCGCCGACATGCCGAACGGCCGTGTCGTCGCGCTGCGCGTGCCCAAGGGCGCCGCGCTCAGCCGCAAGGAAATCGACGACTACACCCAGTTCGTCGGCATCTACGGCGCCAAGGGCCTCGCCTACATCAAGGTCAACGACGCGTCCAAGCCGAACGAGGAAGGCCTGCAGTCGCCGATCGTCAAGTTCCTGTCCGCCGAGGGCCTCGCCGCGATCGTCGAGCGTACCGGCGCGCAAGACGGCGACATCATCTTCTTCGGTGCCGACAAGGCCAAGGTGGTCAACGAGGCGATCGGCGCGCTGCGCATCAAGATCGGCCACGAGCGTGGCCTCGAGAACGGCTACTTCGTCAAGGAATGGCGCCCGCTGTGGGTGGTCGACTTCCCGATGTTCGAGTACGACGAGGACGACGACCGCTGGACCGCGTGCCACCACCCGTTCACCAGCCCGAAGCCGGGCCACGAAGACCTGATGGAGACCGACCCGGGCGCCTGCATCGCGCGTGCCTACGACATGGTCCTCAACGGCTGGGAGATCGGCGGCGGTTCCGTGCGTATCCACCGTGCCGACGTGCAGGAAAAGGTGTTCTCCGCGCTGAAGATCAGCCCGGAAGAGCAGCAGAACAAGTTCGGCTTCCTGCTGGACAACCTGAAGTTCGGCGCGCCGCCGCACGGAGGCCTGGCCTTCGGCCTCGACCGTCTGGTGACGCTGATGTGCGGCGCCGAGTCGATCCGCGACGTGATCGCGTTCCCGAAGACGCAGCGCGCGCAGTGCCTGCTGACCAACGCGCCGAACCATGTCGACGACAAGCAGCTGCGCGAGCTGAACCTGCGCCTGCGCAAGACCGAAACCGCGTAAGCGGCACCTCGCACGCGACAACCGGCCGGGTTTTTCCCGGCCGGTTTTTTTGCGCGTCCCCCTTGAAAGGGGCTGATTCGGCTGCAATATGCTTTCTGGTTGCCGTGGACCTGTCCGCGGCCGCTTCGCAGGTGCCCGCGCCGGCGCGGGATGACCAATCCTATCTTCTCAGGAGCAAACAGATGGCCGTACTCGTAGGCAAGCAAGCCCCGTTCTTTGATGGCGACAAGACTTTCTCCGCCGTGCTCGGCGACGGTCAGATCGTCGACAACTACAGCTTCAAGGACGCGACCGCCGGCAAGTACGCCGTGGTGTTCTTCTACCCGCTGGATTTCACCTTCGTCTGCCCGTCCGAGCTGATCGCATTCGACCATCGCCTGGAAGAGTTCAGGCAGCGCAACGTAGAAGTGATCGGCGTGTCGATCGATAGCCAGTTCACCCACGCCGCGTGGCGCAACACCGCCGTCGAGCAGGGCGGCATCGGCCAGGTCGGCTATACGCTGGTCGCCGACATCCAGCACGCGCTGTGCCAGGCCTACGACGTCGAGGCCGACGAGGGCGTCGCCTTCCGCGGCTCCTTCCTGATCGACCGCTCGGGCGTGGTGCAGCACCAGGTCGTCAACAACCTGCCGCTGGGCCGCAATATCGACGAGATGCTGCGCATGGTCGACGCGCTGCAGTTCACCGAAGAGCACGGCGAAGTCTGCCCGGCCGGCTGGAACAAGGGCAAGAAGGGCATGAAGGCGAGTGCCGAAGGCGTCGCCAGCTACCTGGCCGAGAACGCCAAGGAGCTGTAAGCCGCCTGTCTGGTCAGGTCCAAAACCCGCGCCCGAGGCGCGGGTTTTTTTCGGCCTTCAGAAGTAGGCGAGCCCCATCGCCCGTTTGACTTCGTCCAGGGTCTGCGCGGCCACCTCGCGCGCGCGCAGGCTGCCTTCGCGCAGGATGGCCCAGACCGCCGCCGGGTCGGCGGCGAGCGCGGCGCGCCGCTCGCGGATCGGCGCAATCAGCGCCTGCAACAATGGTTCCAGTTCCCGCTTGAGGGCGGTGTCGCCCAGCCCGCCGGCCCGGTAGCGCTCCTTGAGCGCGGCAACGCCTGCGGGGTCGGGGCTGAACGCGTCGAGGAAGGCGAACACCACGTTGCCCTCGACCCGGCCCGGGTCGCACACGCGCAGGTGCTGCGGGTCGGTGTACATGCGGTGCACCGCGGCGTGGATTTCGTCGGGGCTCGCGCTGAAGGTCAGCGTGTTGCCCAGCGACTTGGACATCTTGGCCTTGCCGTCGATGCCGGGCAGGCGTGCGCCCTTGGCCGGCACCAGCGCGCGGGCCGGGACCAACACTTCTTGATCGACGCTGGTGTTGAAGCGGCGGACGATCTCGTTGGTCTGCTCGATCATCGGGACCTGGTCTTCGCCGACCGGCACCAGCGTCGCCTTGAACGCGGTGATGTCGGCCGCCTGGCTGACCGGGTAGGCGAGGAAGCCGGCCGGCAGGTCGCGCTGGAAACCGCGCTGGCGGATCTCGTCCTTGACGGTCGGGTTGCGCTCTAGGCGCGCGACGCTGACCAGGTTGAGGAAATAGGACGCCAGTTCGGCCAGTTCGGGCACCTGCGACTGGATGAAGATGGTCGAGCGCGCGGGGTCGATCCCGCAGGCGAGATAGTCGAGGGCGACTTCCAGCACGTTGCCGGTCACCTTGCTGTAGCGTCCCGCGTTGTCGGTCAGTGCCTGGGTGTCGGCCAGCAGGATGAATTGCCGGCAGCTTTGCTGCAGTTCGACGCGCTGGCGCAGCGAGCCGACATAGTGGCCGAGGTGGAGCGGGCCGGTCGGCCTGTCTCCGGTCAGGATGGTGTCTGCGTGTCCGGTCATGGAGGATACCTGTACGAAAAGGAGGTCCGCCACGCCTGCGCTCAAAAAATGGAAAACCCGGTCGGCCGCAGGTGGGCGGCGGACCGGGTTGTGAAAACTGTGCACACCCGTTCGGACGCCGCGTCTAGCGGCGCCAGTTCAAGCTCGGAAGGCTGGATCGGCTGGGCATGGCGCTATCGTCTTCCCCGGCGTCCCTGCTTGTCAAGGCTCAGAAACGGCGGGTCAGGCCGGCCTTGAGCATGATGGTGGTCGAGATCTCCTCGATCGACTTGTGGGTGGTACTGATGAACGGGATGCCGTGCTGGCGGAACATCGACTCGGCCTCGTTCACCTCGTAGCGGCAGTTGTCCATGCTCGCGTAGCGCGAGTCGCGGCGCCGCTCGGTGCGGATGTTGTGCAGGCGCTGCGGGTCGATGGTCAGCCCGAAGATCTTCTGGCGGAACGGCAGCAGCATCTTGGGCAGGGTCGGGCAGTCCAGCTCTTCCGGGGTCAGCGGGTAGTTGGCCGCCTTGATCCCGTATTGCAGCGCAAGGTACAGGCAGGTCGGCGTCTTGCCCGAGCGCGACACGCCGACCAGGATCACGTCGGCCTCCTCGAGGTCCTTGAGCTTGACGCCGTCGTCGTGGTCGAGCGAGAAGTTCACCGCGGCCATCCGGTAGTCGTAACGCTCCTCGTTGACGAGGCCGTGCGTCTTGCCGACGAGCAGCGACGGTTTCTGCCCCAGTTCGTTTTCGATCTGCCCGATGAAGGTCTCGAAGAAGTCGATCGACAGCGCGCAATCGACCTTGAACACCGCCCGTATCGCCGGGTCGACGATGCTGGTGAACAGCAGCGGTCGGTGGTGGTCCGAACCCGCGCGCTCGCGGATGGTGGCGACGACTTCCTCGGCTTTCTCGACGGTGTCGACGTAGGGGATGGTCTCGCGCTTGAACTCCTGCTCGAACTGGGTCAGCAGGGTCGAGCCCATTGCCTCGGCGGTGATGCCGGTACGGTCGGACACGAAGAAGGCGGAGCGGCGGTGTGGCATGGGTTTCCCCCTATCTGGATCAATAAATGTCTGCTGCGGATTGCGCTATTATATCGCCGCCTTGCGCGGGGCCGGGTGTTTGCCGCGTCATGCAGCATTCATATTGCGGTGCAAAACCTTACGCAATGCACCGAGTATTCGTATAGAATCGCGCAACCGAAATTCGTCCAATCCACACAGGAAGAGATAGTGATGGCTGACAGCTACGTCATCTGGTTCGAGAAGCTGCGTATGACCGACGTCGAAGAGGTGGGCGGCAAGAACGCTTCCCTCGGCGAGATGATCAGTCAACTCGCGGGTTCCGGAGTCCGCGTCCCCGGCGGTTTCGCCACCACGGCCGAGGCCTACCGTGACTTTCTGAACCACAACGGCCTGGCCGACCGCATCAATGCGAAGCTGAACCAGCTGGACATCGATGACGTGACCGAGCTGGCCCGCGTCGGCAAGGAAATCCGTCAGTGGATCATCGACACGCCGTTCCCGGAGAAGCTCGACCAGGACATCGCCCAGGCGTGGGCCAAGATGGTCGACGACGCCGGCGGTGCCGACATCTCGGTCGCCGTGCGTTCCTCCGCCACGGCCGAAGACCTGCCGGACGCCTCGTTCGCCGGCCAGCAGGAAACCTTCCTCAACATCCGCGGCCTCGACAACGTCAAGGACGCGATGAAGCATGTGTTCGCGTCGCTGTATAACGACCGTGCGATCTCCTACCGCGTGCACAAGGGCTTCGCCCACGACGTGGTCGCGCTGTCCGCCGGCGTGCAGCGCATGGTGCGCTCCGACATCGGCGCTTCCGGCGTGATGTTCACCATCGACACCGAGTCGGGCTTCGAAGACGTGGTGTTCATCACCGCCTCCTACGGCCTCGGCGAGACCGTGGTGCAAGGCGCGGTGAACCCGGACGAATTCTACGTACACAAGCCGACGCTGGATGCCGGCCGCCCGGCCATCCTGCGCAAGACCATGGGCTCCAAGCTGATCAAGATGGAGTTCACCGACGCGTCGCAAGCCGGCCGCTCGGTGCGCACGCTGGACGTCGAGCCCGAACTGCGCAAGCAGTTCTCGATCTCGGAAGCCGAGATCGAGGAGCTGGCGCGCTACGCCCAGATCATCGAGAAGCACTACCAGCGTCCGATGGACATCGAGTGGGGCCGCGACGGCGTCGACGGCAAGCTCTACATCCTGCAGGCGCGTCCCGAGACCGTGAAGTCGCAGGAAAACCGCGTCGACACGCTGCGCCGCTACCGCCTGAACAGCAAGTCCGCCGTGCTGGCCGAAGGCCGCGCGATCGGCCAGAAGATCGGCCAGGGCGTGGTGCGCATGATCAGGGACGCGTCCGAGATGGACCGCGTGAAGGCCGGCGACGTGCTGGTCACCGACATGACCGACCCGGATTGGGAACCGGTGATGAAGCGCGCGGCTGCGATCGTGACCAACCGCGGCGGCCGTACCTGCCACGCGGCGATCATCGCGCGCGAACTGGGCATCCCGGCCGTGGTCGGCTGCGGCGACGCGACCGACGTGCTGCGTGACGGCATGGAAGTGACCGTTTCCTGCGCCGAAGGCGACGCCGGCCTGATCTACGAAGGCCTGCTCGACGTCGAAGTGATCGACCTCAAGCTCGACTCGATGCCGAAGAGCCCGGTCAAGATCATGATGAACGTCGGCAACCCGGAACTCGCGTTCGACTTCGCGCAGCTGCCGAACGAAGGCGTGGGTCTCGCCCGCATGGAATTCGTGATCAACCGCCAGATCGGCATCCACCCGAAGGCGCTGCTCGAATTTGACAGCCTGTCGGCCGACCTGAAGGCGACCATCAGCGACCGCATCGCCGGCTACGCGAGTCCGGTCGACTTCTACGTCGACAAGATCGCCGAAGGCGTGTCGACGCTGGCCGCGGCCTTCTCGCCGAAGAAGGTCATCGTACGCATGTCCGACTTCAAGTCGAACGAGTACGCGAACCTGATCGGCGGCAGCCTGTACGAGCCGCACGAAGAGAACCCGATGATCGGCTTCCGCGGCGCCGCGCGCTACGTCGCCGACAGCTTCCGCGACTGCTTCGAGCTCGAGTGCCGTGCGATCAAGCATGTGCGCGACGTGATGGGCCTGACCAACGTCGAGGTGATGATCCCGTTCGTGCGTACCGTCGCCGAAGCGCGCGCGGTGGTCGACATCCTGGCCGGCTTCGGCCTCAAGCGCGGCGAAAACGGCCTGCGCCTGATCATGATGTGCGAACTGCCGTCCAACGCGGTGCTCGCCGAGCAGTTCCTCGAGTACTTCGACGGCTTCTCGATTGGCTCGAACGACATGACCCAGCTGACCCTCGGCGTCGACCGCGACTCCGGCGGCCCGATCGCCACGACCTTCGACGAGCGCAACGACGCGGTCAAGGCGATGCTTTCGATGGCCATCAGCGCCTGCCGCAAGCAGGGCAAGTACGTCGGTATCTGTGGCCAGGGCCCGTCCGACCACCCCGACTTCGCCAAGTGGCTGGTGGAAGAGGGCATCGAGACCGTGTCGCTGAACCCGGACACCGTGGTCGAGACCTGGCTGTACCTTGCCAAGGAACTGAACGCGTAAGCGTTTGCTGCCTTCGCGTCCCGAACCGCCCGGCTTGCTGGGCGGTTTTGTTTTGTCTGCGCGAGATGTGAAAGAGCCTGCTCGCTTAAGTTTTCTTTAAGGTGGCTCGGGCCTAATGCGTGCATCGAAAGCCAACGCACAAGGACAACCCGCATGAAAAAAGCCGCCATCGCCGCCCTGTTTGCCGCACTTGCTCCGCTCGCCGCCTACGCCGCCTACCAGGGGCCGGGCAGCGCGCCTGCCGTGCGCACCATCACCCAGGCCCAGTCCGCCGGCGACGACGCCGCCTTCCTGCTCGAAGGGCGCCTCACGAAGAAGCTCGGCCACGAGCGCTACCTGTTTGCCGACCAGAGCGGCGAGGGCGAGGTCGAGATCGACGACAAGCGCCTGCCCGGCGTCGCCTTCGACGACAAGGTCCGCGTGCGCCTGAGCGGCAAGGTCGACAAGGCGTGGTACGGGGCGCGAGAAGTCGAGGTCAAGCGCGTCGAACTGCTCGACTGAGGCAGGCAGTCCGCCAGAGTCGGCCTATAACGTAGGTCGAAGTTCTACCCTTTATCCATATTGAAGAACAGGAGCATTCCATGTCTGCCAAGAAGACTGTCCTCGCGCTGGCCCTCGCCCTCACCGTCGGTACACCGCTGATCGCCCAGGCCGGCTACACCGGCCCCGGCGCGCAGCCGCCCGCCAAGATGAGCGCGCAAGAGGCGATCAAGGCGGCCGACGACACGGCGGTGGTGCTCGAAGGCCATATCGTCCGTCACCTGGGCAAGGATCGTTACCTGTTCCGTGACGCCAGCGGCGAGATCACGGTCGAGATCGACCACAAGCACATGCCCAAGGCCAACTTCGATGCCAAGCAGCGCGTGCGCCTGAGCGGCGAGGTCGACCGCGAACTGGCCGGGCAGGACGAAGTCGACGTCAAGCAGGTCGAGTTACTGAAATAAGGCGGCGCGAGCCGGACGCGAAAAACCCGCAGCGTGCTGCGGGTTTTTTGTGCGCGCACCCACCGCTGCGTAAGTTAGACGGCGTATGCTATCAGGTGGCAAAATGCCATGAGCAAAATGTCTGGTGGTTTGTATGCTTCCCTACCTTGCGCTGATCCTTGCGATGCTGCTGTGGGCCAGTTCCTTCATTGCGCTGAAATACGTGTTCGCCGTGTTCGACCCGGTCGCCGTGCTGTTCGCCCGCATGCTGATCGCCACCGTCTGCGTGCTGCCGCTGATCCGGCTGACCGGCGCGCGCGGCCACTACCGAAAGGGGGACTGGAAGTGGCTTCTGGCGCTGGGGCTGGCCGAGCCTTGCCTCTATTTCCTGTTCGAGGCGCAGGCGCTGATGCTCACCAGCGCGTCTCAGGCGGCGATCCTCACCGCGACGCTGCCGATGCTGGTCGCGGTCGGCGCGATGCTGTTCCTCGGCGAGCGGCAATCGGCGCGCATGTGGGCGGGGATGGCAGTGTCGATGGCCGGTGTAGTCTGGCTGACCGCCGGGGCAGGTGAGAGCGCATCCGCGCCCAACCCGGTGCTCGGCAACCTGCTGCAGTTCCTGGCGATGGTGTGCGGGGCCGCCTACATGCTGGTCGCCAAGCGCCTGTCCGGCCGCTACTCGCCGCTGTTGCTCACCTGCGTGCAGTCGGTGACCGGCAGTCTGTGGTTCGGCGCCGCCATGTTCACGCCGTGGGTCGAATGGCCGACCGTGTTCCCGCTGTGGCCGAGCTTCTGGGTGGTGTATCTGGGCGCCGGCATCACGCTGGGCTCGTACGGGCTCTACACCTGGGCGGTGTGTCGGGTGCCGGTTGCGCAGGCGGCGATGTTCACCAACCTGATCCCGGTGTTCGCGGTGCTGCTGGCGTGGGCCATCCTCGGCGAGACGCTGAATGCCGCGCAGTGGTTCGCCTGCGTGCTGGTGTTCGCAGGGGTGTGGCTGAGCCAGCGCCAAAACGAAGCCGCGCCGAGCGCGGCCGCGCAGGCCGGCTGAGGGGCTAGCCACCCTTGCCGCGCGGCGTCACGCGGGGCAGGGCTGCCTGCCCGCGGGCGGCGCTGCACGGTGTCTTCTCCCGCTGGCCGGTGGGTTACGGCCTGTGGCCTAACCCACCCTACGCCCTGCACGATGTCTTCTCCCGCTGGCTGGTGGGTTACGGCCTGCGGCCTAACCTACCCTACGGTGCGGGCGGGAGAGGGGCGGGTGAGGGTCAGGCCAGCGCCTTCATGATCTCGCGCACCTTGGCGACGCGCGCGGCGACATCGGCGAGCTTCACCTCGCAGCGCAGCTTGTCGGGGCCGGCCATCTTGTAGCCCTTGCCGCTTTGCATCAGCGCAATGATCTTGATCGGGTCGACGTCGGGTTTCTTGACGAAACTCAGCTGCACCACGCTGTCGCTCGCCTCCAGCTTGGCGACGCCGAGGGCCTTGGCCATCAGGCGCAGCTGGTGGCTCTCGATCAGCGTCTTCACGGCTTGCGGCGGCAGGCCGAAGCGGTCGATCAGCTCCTCGTGCATGGCGTCGATCTCGTCGCTGCTCTCGCAGGTGGCGAGCCGCTTGTAGAGTACCAGCCGCTCGTGCACGTCCGGGCAGTACGCCTCGGGCAGCAGCGCCGGGCTGTACAGGTTGACTTCGGTAGTCACCCCCAGCGGCTGGTCGAGGTCGGGTTCGCGCCCTTTCTTGAGCGCGCGCACCGCCTGCTTGAGCATCTCGGTGTAGAGGCCGAAGCCGACTTCCTGCATTTCTCCCGACTGGCCCTCGCCCAGCACTTCGCCGGCGCCGCGGATCTCCAGGTCGTGCATCGCCAGATAAAAACCCGCGCCCAGCTCCTCGGAGAGCTGGATCGCCTCCAGCCGCTTTTGCGCGTCGCGCGTCATGCCGTCCGGCGTGAGCAAATAGGCGTAGGCCTGGTGGTGGCTGCGCCCGACCCGGCCACGCAACTGGTGCAGCTGGGCGAGGCCGAAGCGGTCGGCGCGGTTGATCAGGATGGTGTTGGCGTTCGGGATGTCGATGCCGGTCTCGATGATGGTCGAGCACAGCAGGAGGTTGTAGCGCTGCTGCATGAAGTCGCGCATCACCTGCTCGAGTTCGCGCTCGGGCATCTGGCCGTGGGCGACGCCGATGCGTGCCTCGGGCAACAGTTCGGCGAGCTTGTCCCGCATATTGGGGATGGTGTCGACCTCGTTGTGCAGGAAGAACACCTGGCCGCCGCGCTTGAGTTCGCGCAGCACCGCCTCACGGATCACCCCGTCGCGCAAGGGGCTGACGAAGGTCTTCACCGACAGCCGGCGGCTGGGGGCGGTGGCGATCACGGAAAAGTCACGCAGGCCTTCCAGCGCCATCGACAGCGTGCGCGGGATCGGCGTCGCGGTCAGCGTCAGCACGTCGACGTTGGCGCGCAGCCGCTTGAGCTGCTCCTTCTGGCGCACGCCGAAGCGGTGCTCCTCGTCGATGATGACGAGGCCGAGGTTCTTGAAGTGCACGTCCGGCTGCACCAGCTTGTGGGTGCCGATCACGATGTCGACCGAGCCGTCGGCGAGCCCCTTGAGCGCCGCCGTCGTCGCCTTCGAGGTGTTGAAGCGCGACAGGCTGGCGATCTTCACCGGCCAGTCGGCGAAGCGGTCGGCGAAGCTTTGCGCGTGCTGTTCGGCCAGAAGCGTGGTCGGCACCAGCACCGCCACCTGCTTGCCGCCCATCACCGCGACGAAGGCGGCCCTGAGCGCGACTTCGGTCTTGCCGAAGCCGACGTCGCCGCACACCAGGCGGTCCATCGGCTTGCCCGAGGTCATGTCGGCGATCACCGCCTCGATGGCGCTGGCCTGGTCGGCCGTCTCCTCGAAGCCGAAGCCCTCGGCGAACGCCTCGTAGTCGTGGTGGCTCATGGTGAAGGCGTGCCCCTCGCGCAGCGCGCGCTGCGCGTAGAGGTTGAGAAGCTCCGCAGCGGTGTCGCGCGCCTTCTCGGCGGCCTTCTTGCGCGCCTTCTCCCACGCCGGGTTGCCCAGGCGGTGCAGGTGTACCTCGTCGGCGGCGGCGCCTGCGTAGCGCGAGATCATCGCCAGTTGTTCGACCGGCACGTAGAGCACCGCGCCGTCGGCGTACTCCAGCTGCATCAGCTCGGTCTCGCCCAGGCCCAGGTCCAGCGTGACGAGGCCCATGTAGCGGCCGATGCCGTGCGCCTCGTGCACCACCGGGTCGCCGACCTTCACCTCGGCCAGGTCGCGCAACATACTGTCCGAGCTGGCGACGCGCTTGCGCCGGCGCGTGCCGGCGCGCGCGACGTGACGGTAGAGTTCGGACTCGGTGATGACGACCAGTGCAGGGTCGAGTTGCGCGTAGCCCGACCACAGGGGGCCGACCGACAGCGCGACCTTCATGTCGCCCGACACAAACGCCGCCCAGTTGTCGACCGTCTGGGTGCGGATGCCGTTGTCGGCGAGGAAGGCCTGCATGGTCTCGCGCCGGCCCAGGCTCTCGGCGAGCAGCAGCACGCGCGCGTCGGTGGCGGCCAAATAGTCGGCCAGCTTTTGCAGCGGCGCGTCGGCGCGGCGCTCGACGGCCAGGTCGGGCAGCGCGGCAAACGGCAGCGCCTCACCCGTGTCGCCCGTCTCGAAGCGCGGCAAGGGCTTCACCAAACCCATCAACTCGTCGGCGCGCAAGAAGAGCGCGGTGGGCGGCAGCAGCGGCCGCTCCGGGTCGCCCAGGCCCATCCGGTAGCGGCTCTCCACTTCGCGCCAGAACTCTTCGGCGGCGCCTATCGCGTCGCCCAGCAGCACCACGGTGGGCGCCGTGCGGAAGTAGTCGATCAGCGTCGCCGTCTCGTCGAAGAACAGCGGCAGGTAGTACTCGATGCCGGCCGGCCAGCTGCTGGCGGACACGTCGCGGTAGATGCGGCTGCGGCTGGGGTCGCCCTCCATCCGCTCGCGCCAGTGCTGGCGAAAGGCGGTGACGCCGGCCTCGTCGGCCGGGTACTCGCGCGCCGGCAGCATGCGCACTTCGGGCACGGTGTCCTGCGTGCGCTGGCTGTCCGGGTCGAAGGTGCGGATCGATTCGATCTCGTCGTCGAACAAATCGACCCGGAACGGCAGCGTGCTGCCCATCGGGTAGAGGTCGACCAGCCCGCCGCGGATCGAGAATTCGCCGGGCACCATCACCTGCGTCACGTGCTGGTAGCCGCCGGTGACGAGGTCGGCGCGCAGCGCGTCGACGTCGAGGGACTGGCCGGTCTTGAGGAAGAAGGTGCGCGCGGCGAGGAAGGACGGCGGCGGCAGCTTCCCCTGCGCGGTCGCCACCGGCGCGATCACCACGTCGCACGCGTTTTGGCGGATTTGCCACAGCGTGAGCAGGCGTTCGGACACCAGGTCGGCGTGCGGCGAGAAGTGGTCGTACGGCAGCGTCTCCCAGTCCGGCAGCAGCGCGACGCGCAGGGCCGGACGGAAGAAGGCGATCTCGGTCTTCAGCCTTTGCGCGGCTTGCGCGCTGGCGGCCAGCACCAGCAGGGGCGTGTCGCCGCCCGCCTGTGCGGCGAGCCAGGCGGCGTCGGCACCGGCCGGCGGGGTGACGAGACGGGTTTTCTGGCCGGCGATGGGCCACGGCAGGGAGGCAGGTAATGACATTGCGCTACAAGGTCGGGGTTAAGCCGTTATTATAAGCGCGTCACCGCGCAAAGACGCGGGCCGCGACGCCTGCAGGCCAGGCACCGCCAACAGCAAGAGGGATGAGGGTAACCATGCAGTGGAGTCCGGCTATCTGGCCGATCACGGCCGAGCCGTTTGTTGCGGGCAGCTTGCCCGACCTGTTCGCGCAGGGCGTACTGATTTCGCCACTGTGGTTCATGCATGCCGCACTGGTGCTGTGGTGGGTGTCCCGCTTGCGGGGCGACGCCGGTGCGCCGCTGTTGGCCTCGCGGGCGTTCTGGGGCGGGCTTGCGCTGTTCACGGCGGTCTTGCTGCCCTTGGGGGTGCCTGTGGCCGCCCGGTGGGGCACCTCGCTGTTGTTGTGCGCGGGCGCGCTGCAGCTGATGCGTGGCGCGCTCCGCGAGGCACCGTCGACGGGCGGCCGCCTGCTGCTGTTCCTGTTGCGCCTGACGGTGTTGCCGGCCTTGTTCGCGCTTGTGCCGTGGGTGCTCGCCGGCGACTGGGGCGGGGCGGCCGTCACGACGCTGCCCGCGCTGTGGCTGGCGGTGGCGACCTTGCTTGCCTGCGCCGGCGCGGCGCTCTGGCAGCACAGGCCCGGCTGGCCGGCGGCCTGCGAACTTGTGCTGGTGCTGGGCGTGCAGGGCCTGCTCTGGTTCGGTTACGGCCACGCACAGGCCTCGCAGGTCCCGCTCGAACTTTGCTATGCGCCGCTCTACCTGTGGGCGGCCGGCCGTTTCGGCATGGCCGGGCCGCTTGCCGTGTACGCGGGGGCGTGGACGCTGGCGTGGCTGGGGCACCCCCAGCCCGTAGCCACGGCAGACGCCTTGAGCGGCGCCTTGCTCAGCGCGGTGAGCGTGACGGCCGCGCTGATGCTCTCGCTCGCGAGCGCGCGGCTGCGCCGGCAGGAGCAGGCGCTGCGCGACAGCCACGCCCGCTTCGAGGCGCTGATCAACCAGAGCCCGAACATCATGGCGATCAAGGACCTGGACGGGCGCTACCTGCTGGCCAACCAGGCGTGCGCGTCGCTGCTGGGCGTGCCGCAAGCGGCGGTGATCGGCCGGCGCTCCGGCGATTTCCTGCCCCCCGCGCTGGCCGGGCAACTGGAAGCGCTCGCCGGCCGGGTCCGTGCGAGCCGTGAGGTCTGCCAGCAGGAAGAGCAGGTGGTGCTGGGCGAGGAGGCTAGCACCTGGCTTGCGACGATGTTCCCGCTGTTCGACAGCGGCGGCCGGCTGTCGGGGGTCGGCACCATCGCGTCCGACGTCACGGACATCAAGCGGGACGAACAGGCGCGCGGCGAGATGATCGACCAGTACCGTGCCGTGGTCGAGCAGTCCCTGGTCGGCATCTTCATCCAGCAGGACGGCCGCATCGTCTACCTGAACCCGACGCTGGCCGAGATGGGCGGCTACCGGGTCGAGGAGCTGGCCGGTGTCATGCTTTACGACTACCTGATGCCGGAGGAGGTCGAGCGGATCGCGCGGCAGATCCAGTTGCGCAAGGAGCAGAAGGTCAAGGTGATGCGTTTCTCGACCCGCCTGCGCCACAGGAATGGCTCGGCGGTCGACATCGAGGTGCATAGCCGGCTGATCGAGTACCGCGGCGAGCCGGCGTTCATCGGCGTCGCGATCGACGTGTCCGACCGCGTGTCGGCGCAGACCGAGTTGAGACTGGCGGCCAAGGTATTCGAGAACTCGACCGAGGGCATCCTGATCACCGACGCCACCGGCTGCATCATCACCGTCAACCAGGCGTTCACCCGCATCACCGGCTACCGCTACGAGGAAGCGGCCGGGCGCGTGTCGCGGATGTTCCGCGGCGTGGACGGTGGCGGCGCGCTGCTGGCCGAGCTGTCGCGCACCGGTTTCTGGAGCGGCGAGATGTACGACAAGCGCAAGGATGGCGAGTGGTACCCAGCCGAGCTGACCCTCTCCGCGGTGCGCGAGGCGGACGGCGCCATCAGCAACTACGTCGGCGTGTTCACCGACATCACCGAGCGCAAGCTGGCCGAAGAGCGGCTGCACTTCCTGGCCAACCACGACCCGCTGACCGGCCTTCCCAACCGCAGCCACCTGATCGGCCACCTCGACAACGCGCTGGCCGGCGGCAGCGCCGACGACGAGTTCCGCCTCGCGCTGATGTTCATCGACCTTGACCGCTTCAAGCTGATCAACGACTCGTTCGGCCACCAGGCAGGCGACGGCCTGTTGACCGAGATCTCCGCGCGGCTGACCCGCATCTGTGGCCGTTACGGCATGGTCGCGCGGCTGGGCGGCGACGAGTTCACGCTGATCGTCGAGGACTACCGCAGCCGTGAGCAGCTCTGTGCGATCGCCGACGAGGTGCTTGCCGAACTGGCGAAGCCGCTGCTCCTGGAAACCCAGGAGCTGTTCGTCACCGCCAGCATCGGCGTCAGCGTGTACCCAGGCGACGGCATCGACGCGCGCACCCTGCTCAAGAACGCCGACGTCGCGATGTACCGTGCCAAGGAGCAGGGCAAGAACACCTTCCAGTTCTTCAACGCCGACATGAATTCGCAGACGGTCGAGCGGCTGCTGCTGGAGAACGCGCTCAGGCAGGCGCTGGAAAAGGGCGAGTTCGAGCTGCATTACCAGCCGCAGCTCTCACCTCTACGCGGCGAGTTGCTCGGTGTCGAGACGCTGATCCGCTGGCGCCACCCGCAGCTTGGGCTGGTGTCGCCGGTGCGTTTCATCCCGCTGGCCGAGGAGACCGGGCTGATCAAGCAGATCGGCGCCTGGGTGTTGCGCGAGGCCTGCCTGCAGATGGCCCGCTGGGACGCGCAAGGCGTGCATGTGCCAAGGGTCGCGGTCAACCTGTCGGCGCGACAGTTCGAGCAGGCCGACCTCGTGTCCATGATCGACGGCGCGCTGGAGGCGGCCGGCATCGACGCGAGCCGCCTCGAGGTCGAACTGACCGAGAGCCTGCTGATGCAAAAGCCGGAGGAGGCGGTGCTGGTGCTGCGCCAGCTCAAGGCGCTGGGCGTCACCCTCGCGCTCGACGACTTCGGCACCGGCTACTCGTCGCTGTCCATGCTCAAGCGTTTCCCGCTGGACACGCTGAAGATCGACCGCTCCTTCGTCGAAGGGCTGCCCGGCGACGACGACAGCGTGGCCATCGCGCAAGCCATCGTCGCGATGGCGCGCAAGCTGCGCTATACCGTGGTCGCCGAGGGCGTGGAGACGGCAGCGCAGAGCGCCTTCCTGCGCGACAACGGCTGCAACGCGCTGCAGGGCTATTTGTTCAGCCGTCCGCTGCCGGCGGCAGAGCTGCCCGCCTGCATCGACCGGCTCGCCGTGGCGGCGCAGCGCGAGGCGGAGGTAGAATACGCGGCCTTATGAATAGCGACGGGAATCCCAAGGTGAGCAACCGCAAACTCATACACGGCTTTCACGCGGCCAACGCCCGCCTGTGGCAGAACCCGAAGAGCCTGATCGAGATCTACCTGGCCGGCGGCCGCCACGACGCGCGCGCGCAGGCCGTGCTCGACAAGGCCGCGGCCGAAGGCATCAAGCTGCACATTGTCGACAAGGCCCGGCTGGACAGCATGACCGGCGGCGCACGCCACCAGGGGGTCGCCGCGGTGATCGATGCCTCGCGCAGCCACGTGACGCTGGACGACGTGCTGGAAAACCTGGCCGAGCCGCCCTTGTTGCTGATCCTCGACGGCGTGACCGACCCGCACAACCTCGGCGCCTGCCTGCGCGTGGCCGACGCGATGGGCGCGCACGCGGTGATCGCGCCGAAGGACCGCTCGGCCGGCATCAACGCCACCGTCTCCAAGGTCGCCTGCGGCGCGGCCGAGGTGGTGCCCTATATCACGGTGACCAACCTCGCGCGCACCCTGCGCGACTTGAAGGACAGCGGCGTGTGGATCGCCGGCACCACCATGGAGGCCGACACCGACCTCTACCACTTCGACGCGGCAGGCCCGCTCGCGTGGGTGATGGGGGCCGAGGGCGAGGGCATGCGCCGGCTGACCCGCGAACATTGCGACGTGCTGGTGTCGATCCCGATGTTCGGCACGGTCGAGAGCCTGAACGTGTCGGTGTCTGCCGGCATGGTGCTGTCCGAGAGCCGCCGCCAGCGCACGCTGGCCGGCCGCTGATTTCTTACGCGACGGGAGTCAAGTAGATGCAAAAGATGATCCTGCAGGTGGCCGGCATGAGTTGCGGCGGTTGCGCCGCCGGCGTGACCCGCGCGGTCGAGGCGCTCGACGGCGTGCACAAGGTGACGGTCGACCTGGCCAGCGGCCGCGTCGAGGTCGAGTACGACGGCGCGCTGCCCGAGCGCGAACTGGTCGCCGAGGCGATCAGCGACGCCGGCTTCGAGGTCGTCGGCTGAGGCCGCGTTTGCCTCGGACGACCCGCTTGCGTATAATCCGCCGGTTTCAACCCTTGCCTTTCGCTACCGCATGGCGAAAGGCTTTATAGCCACAAGGAGTTTACATGCGTCATTACGAGATCGTGTTCATCGTCCATCCGGACCAGAGTGAACAAGTCCCGGCCATGATCGAGCGTTACAAGGGCATGGTCCTGGGCGCCGAAGGCACCATCCACCGCCTGGAAGACTGGGGCCGCCGCCAGCTGGCTTACCCGATCCAGAAAGTGCACAAGGCTCACTACGTGCTGATGAACGTCGAGTGCGGCGTTGAGACCCTGGCCGAGATCGAGCACGCCTTCAAATTCAACGATGCCGTTCTGCGTCATCTGACCATCAAGATGGACAAGCCCGTCACCGAGGCTTCCCCGATGATGAAGGATGAGAAGGCCAAGAACCTGCTGGACAACCAGCCGGCCGCCGAAGGCGAGGTTGCTGCCTGATCCCAGGCCAGTCCTTGCAGAACAGACTGGTACTGACCGCGTCGGTGACGCGTGAGGAAGCGTTGCGCTACACCCCCGCCGGGATCCCGGTGCTGGAGATGTGGCTGGCACACGGTTCCAGACAACGCGAAGCCGGCCTCGACCGCGACGTGCGCTGTGAGATACAGGCCGTCATGGTCGGCGAAGCCGGCAGGAAGTTCGCCGGCCGGGTCGCCGGGCAGGTGCTGACGTTCGAGGGTTTCCTCAGTCAACGCAGCCTGCGCAACCCGAGGTTGGTACTGCACATCGAATCCGCAGAATTTGTAAAAGGTTAAGAAAATGGCTCGTCAACTCTTCAAGCGCAAGAAGTTCTGCCGCTTCACGGCAGAAGGCATCAAGCACGTCGACTACAAGGCAGTCGACCTGCTGAAGGATTTCATCGCCGAAAACGGCAAGATCATCCCGGCCCGTATCACCGGTACCAAGGCCCGTTACCAGCGCCAGCTGACCACTGCGGTCAAGCGCGCGCGTTTCCTGGCTTTCCTGCCGTACACCGACCAGCACTAAGTCGACAGAAAGGGACTACACAAGATGCAAATCATTCTGCTCGAAAAAGTGGCTAACCTGGGTCAACTGGGTGACGTGGTCAAGGTGAAAGAGGGCTACGCCCGCAACTTCCTGATCCCGCAGGGCAAGGCCAAGCGCGCGACCGCCGCCAACCTGGAAGCGTTCGAAGCCCGCCGCGCCGAACTGGAAGCCAAGCAAGCCGAGATCCTGGCTGACGCCAAGGTCCGCGCCGAGAAGCTGGAAGGCGCCGAGTTCACCATCGCTCAGAAAGCCGGCGTTGACGGCCGTCTGTTCGGTTCGGTGACCAACGCCGACATCGCCGCTGCGATCACCGCCGCTGGTGTTGAAGTGGCGCGCTCCGAAGTGCGTATGCCGAACGGCCAGCTGAAGGCCATCGGCGAGTACGACCTCGAGATCGCACTGCACCACGACGTCGTGGCTGCCATCAAGGTCATCGTGGTCGGCGAAGCCTGATCCCGGTCTGACCCCGCAAAAAAGCCGGCGCATCGCGCCGGCTTTTTTCTTGCATCGCCTGCCCGCGCTCTGTCGCCGGCAGGCTTTTTGGTGCCTGTTACTCGAACACCACCAGCGCGGCCATCGCGCCGTGTGCGCCCATCACCAGGCTCTGTTCGATGTCGGCGGTACGCGACGAGCCGGAGATGAAGCTGCCGAAGCCGTGCTCGGCAAACTCGACGCGGTCGTAGGCGTCGCGCATGGTGTCGACCAAGGCCCCCTGCGGCACGACCATCGCCAGCCGCTGCGCGAGGAAGTACAGCGAGCGGTAGGCAAGCGCGTCCTGGCTCACCCACACCGCGGCGTTCTCGGCGACCGCAAGCTGGCCGGGCACGATGGCGATGTCGACGTCGGCCCAGTCGTGCGGGGTTGCCGCCTCGTCGAGCATCGCTTGCCTGGTGTCGACCACCCGGCCCTGTTCTGGCCAGTGTGCGTTTACCGCCTCGCGCACGGTCTGCCCCGGCGCGAGCGTCAGCGCGTGGCCACCGAGGTTGCCGATCAGCGTGGCGAACTGTGCGAAACGGTCTTCATAGCAGATGAAGGCCGGCGCGTGAATGTCGGGCAGCTTGCTGGCAGTCGGGCGGTGGCGGCGGATGCGCGCGAGGATGTCGTCCCGGCTCATGGTTTCTTCCTGTTTTGCAGCCACCACTCGCGGAAGCTCTGCGCCGGCATCTCGGGCAGCGCACGCCCCGGGCGGCTGTACGGGGTGTTTTGCGCGATGCGTTCGGGCAGGATGGGCACGACCTTGCGCAGCGTCTTGCCGGCCAGCGCGAATAGCGCCGGGTGGCGGGCAAGCGCGCCGAGCGCACCAATCGCCGCGCGTTTGCCCGCTGGCAGCGCGCCGGCCTGCCACGCGCGCGCGCGCTGGGCGACCAGTTGCCCGGAGAGCGGGATGCGTACCGGGCAGACGTTGTCGCACGAGGCGCAGGTGGTGCACGCGAACGCCATGCTCGCGTGCTTCCTGATGTCGCGGCTGGGGCCGAGCGTCGAGCCGATCGGCCCGGGGATGATGTAGCTGTAGCTGTAGCCCGAGCTTCGGCGGTAGACCGGGCAGGTGTTCATGCACGCGCCGCAACGGATGCAGCGCAGGCTCTGGTAGAAGTCTGCGCGGCCGAGGATCTCGCTTCTGCCGTTGTCGACGATCACCACGTGCAACTCGCCCCCCGGACGCGGCTTGTTGAAGTGCGAAGTGTAGGTGGTGGTCGGCGAGCCGATCGCCGAGCGCGCCAGCAAGCGGGTGAACACGCCCAGGTGTTCGAGCCTGGGGATCAGCTTCTCCAGCCCCATGCACGCGATATGTAGCGGCGGCAGCGCGCTGCCCAGGTCCGCGTTGCCCTCGTTGGTGCACACCACCAAGCCGCCAGTCTCGGCGATCGCGAAGTTGACGCCGGTGAGGCCGGCGCCAGCGCTCAGGAAATGTCCGCGCAGGTTGGCGCGCGCGGCGTGGGTGAGGTAGGTCGGATCCGCGTTGCCCGGTTCGGTGCCCAGCTCGCGCTCGAACAGCTCGCCGATCTGCTGCTTCTTCAGGTGGATCGCCGGCATCACGATGTGGCTGGGCGCCTCGTGGCGCAGCTGCACGATGCGCTCGCCCAAGTCGGTGTCGATCACCTCGACGCCGCGCGCCTCGAGGTAGGGATTGAGCCCGCATTCTTCGGTGAGCATCGACTTGGATTTGACGAGCTTGTTCACCCCGCGCTCGGCGAGCAGGCCGTGCACGATGCGGTTGTGTTCGTCGGCGTCCTTCGCCCAGTGCACGACGACGCCGTTTTCCTGCGCCTTGCGCTCGAATGCCTCGAGGTATTCGTCCAGATGCGACAGCGTATGTGCCTTGATCTGCTCGGCCATCGAACGCAGTGTTTCCCACTCGGGCAGTTGCGCCATCTGCGCGTCGCGCTTCTGGCGCACCCACCAGATCGCCGAGTCGTGCCAGCGTGCGCGCTCGCGGTCGGCGAGGAAGGCGCGCGCGGCGTCCGGGTGGCGGATGGAGTCGTCTTTCATGCGCCCCCCCGCCCGGTCAGTAGCAGCGCGATGTGCAGGGGGCGGATCGGCTTGCCCTGCGCGCGGATCACCCCGCCCATATGCATCAGGCACGAGGGCTCGGCGCCGACGATGAATTCGGCGCCGGTCGCCGCGTGGCCGTCGACGCGGTCTTCGCCCATCGCGACCGAGACGTCGGGCTCGTCGACGCAGAAGCTGCCGCCGAAGCCGCAGCACTCGTCGCGTCTGGGCGGGTGGACGACGCTGACACCGTCAACGAGAGAGAGGATGCGCTCGAGGCGCGACTGCCAGGGCAGCATCCGCTCGGACGGCGTCGCGTGTGCGCGCAGGCGCAGGCCGTGGCAGCTCTGGTGCAACGATACCTTGTGCGGGAAGTACACCGGCTTGGGCAGATGCTCGACTTTGAGCACGTCCTGCAGGAATTCGACCAGTTCGTAGACGCGCGAGCGGGTGCCCGACAGAGCGTCCGGGGTGTGCGCGCCGATGTGGCTCACGCAGCTGGTGCCGGGGCTGACGATGTAGTCGTAGCCGTCGAACACGTCGGCAAAACGCATGGCGGCGCGGTTGGCGCCGGCCACGTCGCCGTTGTTGAACTGCGGCTGGCCGCAGCAGGTCTGCGCGAGCGGGTAGTCGACGGTGAGGCCGTAGCCTTCGAGCAGCTCGAGCGTCGCGATGGCGACTTCGGGGGCGAGCTCGTTGACGTGGCAGGGGACGAACAGGCCGATTTTCATGTGCGGGATGCCTGGCTTGCGATGCCCCGATTAAAGCCCCGGCGGCCGGTGCTTGCCATCGGGGCTTACCCTAGACGGCGATGGTGGCGGAAGGCCATGGGAGTCGAACCCACCCGGGACCGCTGGCGGCCCCATCCGGTTTTGAAGACCGGCCGCCCCACCGGGGACGCAGACCTTCCGCAAGGAGCGCGTATTCTATCAGGCTTGGCCGTCCGCCGCAGGCGGCGCAAAGAGCTGCGCGTCGCGCAGAAGGTGGCGGTCGCCCTGGCGGCGGGTCAGCCCGCTGCGATCGAAGAATTCGAGGATCTGGATCGCCAGCTTGCGCCCGGCGCCGACCGCGTCGCGGAAGCTCGCCGCGTCGACATGGCCGTCGCGCTGGGCGATCTCGCGCACCATGCTGGCCATCTCTTCGACGCGCGCGGCGCGGTAGTAGCGGTCGGGGACGATGGCGACCACCAGCCCCAGCCGTGCGGCCGTCTTCAGCAGCGCGCGCGCCTCGGTCTCTTCCATGCCGGCCGCGCGCGCCAGGTCGCGCACCCAGCCGTCGGTGTCGCCCAGTTGCGCCGCAAGTAGCGGCCAGCGTGCGGCCTCACTGCTATTGAAGGCCAGCACGTGGCCGGGCAGGTGCAGCCAGCCCTGGCTTTGCGCGAGCCGGCCGTCTGAGAGCAAGTCCGCCACCAGCACGTCGAACAGCGGCTGCGGGCTGCGCGGTAAGGCGAGGCGCTTGAGGCGCTCGCGTGCGGCGCCGCGCTGGTCGGGTTGCGCCGCGTGCAGGGTGGCAAGCCTGCCCAGCAAGGTGTTTGCCAGCGTATCCCAGCGTGCCGGCGACACCGCGTAGCCAGCGGCCACCTTCAGGCCTGCGGCCAAGGCCAGCGCCTCGCAGTCGTCCCGCTGGCGTGCCCACTCGAACGCGGAGAGTTCCACCGCGTCGGCGTCGGCCAATAGCGCGAGCGCCGCCGCGTCACGGTCGCACGCGGCAAGCTGGCTGAGGGTAGCCAGGCGCGCCGGTGCACGTTTGCCGCGCGCGGGGGGCGCGAGCTCGAGCACGCGCGCGCCGGCGAGCGTCTCGCGGGCAGCGGCGTCGCGCACGATCAGCCTGTCGTTGTCAGCGAGCCACAGCGGCGCATCCAGCGCCAGTTCGGCAAGCGCGCCGTCCAGCAGCGCGACGCGGCCGGTCACCCGGGACGCGCCGTGGTGCACCTGCACGGCCTGCCAGTGGCTGAGCGCCACGCCGGGCAGCAGGTGCAGCGCGACGCTCGCCCGCTGGCAAGGCGCGGGGGCTGCCCGCCCGAGCAGCCAGTCGCCGCGCTCGACGTCTTCGCGCTTGATATCACCCGCCAGGTTGAGCGCGAGGCGTTCGCCGGCCAGGCCGAGCTCGGCAGCCTGCGACTGCGCGTGCAAGGCGCGCACGCGCAAGGGCGCCGCGCGGCCGGCGAGCCACACGCTGTCGCCGACGGCCACCTTGCCCGCGAGCGCGCTGCCGGTGACCACCAGGCCGGCGCCCTTGACGGTGAACACGCGGTCGATCGCCAGCCGGAAGCGCCTGGGCGCGGCGTCCGCTTCCGGCAGCGCGGCGAGGAAGTCGCGCAAGGCGGGGATGCCGTCGCCGCTGACGTTGTCCACCTCGAAGCGCGCGGCGGGGGTAAGCGAGAGCGAGGCGAACAGCGCGTCCAGTTCGGCCTGTACCTCAAGCGCGCGCGCGTCGTCCACCAGTGCGCGCTTGGTGAGCACGACGCTGACGCCGGCGGCGCCGGCAAGTTTGAGGATGGCCAGGTGTTCGCGCGTCTGCGGCATCACGCCGTCGTCGGCGGCGACCACCAGCAGCGCGTGGCCCAGCCCGCCGACGCCGGCGAGCATGTTGCCGAGGAAACGCTCGTGGCCGGGCACGTCGACGAAACCGATGCGTCCGCCGCCGGCGCGCTCAAGAAAGGCGTAGCCGAGGTCCAGTGTCATGCCGCGCCGCTTCTCCTCGGGCAGGCGGTCAGCGTCGGTGCCGGTCAGCGCACGGATCAGCGAGGTCTTGCCATGGTCGACATGGCCTGCGGTGGCGACGATCATCGTTCAGTGCGCCGGGTCGACGTGGGTCATCACGTTGAGCACCGGGTGCTCGGCCATCACCCGCGCGCGCGCATCCAGCGCGATCGCGTGCCCCTCGCGCACGTTGAGCTCGCCATCCACTTCGAGGTGGACGTCGACCACGATCATGTCGCCCATCTTGCGGGTGCGCAGGTCGTGCAGGCCGGCGACGCCCGGCGTCGCGAGCAGCGTCTGGCGGATCTTCGCCTCGGCCTCGGCGTCGGCCGCGCGGTCCATCAGGTCGGACAGGGCGTCCCACGCGAACTCGCCGCCGGTCTTCACGATCATCAGGCCGACCACCAGCGCCGCCGCCGGGTCGAGCAGCGGGTAGCCCAGCATGTTGCCGGCGATGCCCAGCGCGACCACCAGCGACGACAACGCGTCCGAGCGCGCGTGCCAGGCGTTGGCCACCAGCATGGTCGAGCGTACCCGCTCGGCGATGCCGAGCATGTAGCGGAACAGCCCTTCCTTGCTGACGAGGGTGAACAGCGCGACAAACAGCGCGAGCGGGTGCACGCGGGGGATGGACCCCGGGTCGTTGAACTTACCGGCAGCCGACACCAGCATGCCGACGCCGACCGCCAGCAGCAGCAGGCCTAGCACCAGCGAGGCGGCGTTCTCATACCGTTGGTGGCCATAGGGGTGGTCTTCGTCCGGCCCCTTGCGGCTGTGGTGGCTGGCGATCAGTACCACAAAGTCGGCCAGCAGGTCGGACAGCGAGTGCAGACCGTCCGCGATCAACGCCTGCGAACGGGCGAAGAAGCCGACGGCAATCTGCAGCACGGTCAGCACCAGGTTGACGACGATGCTGATGAAGGTAGTCTTGCGCGCCGCCGCGTGGCGTTCGGCGCTCGGGTCTAGGTGTTGCGTCATGTGTACAGGGCAAATGCCAGGTGCGTGGCGGGTGGGCGCCGGGATGGTTTCAAGTGTGTATTATCGCAGCTTGGTGTGAAATAGTTCACACCTGTTAGAAATCAAACTCTATCCATGTAAGGATGCCGGTCACAAGCTCACCTGTGCCGTTGCCCTGTGGCGGCGGCCATCTACCAACAGGATAACCCATGCGATTTCTGACCCCCATCGCGGCCTTCGTGCTGGCCGCCGGCTCGGCCCACGCAGCCGTCAACCCGATCCCGACCACCAACGGCTTCTCCGGCTCGGTCGGTATCGGTGTTTCCAGCAGCAACGTCGCGTCCAACCTGTACAAGGGCGACGACAACGAACGTATCAGCAACCGCGGCACGCCGGACGGCAACAGCGTGACCGACCCGCTGCTGATGCTGGACCTGCGCTACACGCTGGCCGACAGCCGCACCCAGTTCGTGCTGGGCAACCAGGTGCACGACGCGCTGCGCCTCGACTTCACCCAGCAGTTGGGCGTGCGCCAGGAAATCGGCAATAACGGCATCGTCTCGGCCGGCCTGGTGTTCAGCGGCTTCGGCACCAAGGACGTGTGGGCCAACCCGTACGCGCTGAACACCGACCGCGAAGAAACCAAGCGCAAGTCGACCGGCGTGCGCTTGGGTTGGGAAAACATCCTCGGCAGCAACTTCAGCGCCGACGTGACCCGCCGCAAGATCGAACTCGACGACGAGAACAGCCGCAACGGAACGAACCTGTCCGCTGCGGATGCCTCGCTGCTCGACCGCAACGGCAACACCACCCGCTTCAACCTGTCGTACGACTGGGAATTCGCGCCGGGCCACTTCCTGGCCCCGGGTGTGGTCATCGGCCAGCACGACATGGACGGCAAGGCGATGAGCAACGACTCCGCCGGCTTCAAGCTTGACTACGGCTACCGCAGCGGCCTGTACACCCTGACCGCAAACCTGTACGCCGGCCAGCAGAAGTTCGACGAAGTGAACCCGCTGTTCGGCAAGAAGGCCGACACCAAGGACTTCGTGGTCGGTGCCAACCTGATGCGCCACGAACTGTTCGGCTACAAGAATGTCAGCGGCTTCGTCAACGCGGCCTACGGCAAGTCCGACTCCGACGTCGACTTCTACGACGCGGAAGTCAAGCGCATCGGCGCGGGTGTCATGTACAAGTTTTAAGCATTCGCATGCTGCACAAAGCCGGAGCCTTGCTCCGGCTTTTTTTATGCCTGAGCCCATACTGTCTGCATGTCGATGACGGGGAGGTGGCGATGCGGGGATGGCAGCGGTGTTTGTTGGCGTGCGCGTGCGTGTTTGGTGCGTGGCCGGTGGCGGCTGAGGTGGCCAGGGTGGATGACGCGCCGCTCGCCTTGGTGGTGCTCTCGCGGCACGGGGTGCGCGCGCCGACCCAGCACGCCGACACGCTGGCGCAGTGGAGCGCGCGGCCGTGGCCTGCGTGGACGGTCGGGCGGGGTGAACTCTCCGCGCGCGGCGCGGCGCTCGCCGAGACTATGGGCCGCGCCTACGGCGCACGGCTCGGGCTGGCTGCGTGCCCGCAGTCCGACGAAATCTCGCTATACGCGGACGTGGACGAGCGCACGCGAGCGACCGCCGCCGCGCTCGCGCGCGGGCTGTCCGCCGCGTGCCCGCCACGGGTGGTGTCGGCCAGCGGCAAGCTTGATGCGCTGTTCCACCCGGTGAAGGCCGGCGTGTGCGCGCTGGATGCCGGCAAGGCCCGCACCGCGATGCTGGCGGCGGCCGGGGGCGACCTTGCGCGCTACGCGGACAGGCAGGCGGCGTCGCTCACGCTGATCCAGCAGGCGCTGGGGCCCACGCCCGACGCGCTGTGCGCGAGCGAAGGCGTGCGCGCACCGTGCGCGCTGACGCGGCTGCCGACGCGCATTGTGCCCCGCCGTGCCGACGGCCACGCCAATATCGCGCTCGCAGGCGGCCTCGCGCTGGCGTCGGACGCGGCCGAGGTGCTGATGCTGGACGCGGTGGAGTGGCCGGAAGGGCAGAGGGCCGGCGCGGCGGCGCTCTCGCGCATGCTGGACGCGCATGTGGCCGCCTTCGCCCTCACGCAATGGACGCCGTACCTTGCGCAAAGGCGCGGTTCGGCGTTGCTTGCGCGGCTAGCTGCCGAGCTTGTGCGCGCGGGGACGCCCGGTTCTCCGCGTTTGAGCGTGCTGGTCGGTCACGACACTAACCTAGCCAACGTCGGCGCCTTGCTCGGCGCGCGCTGGCAGGTGGCCGACTGGCCGGTGCGCGCGACGCCGCCGGCCGGTGCACTGGTGTTCGCGGTGTACCGCGGCGAGGGCGGTGCGCGCGAGGTGAGGGCCGAGTATTGGGCGCAGCCGCTGTCCGGCCTGCTCGCCGGCGGCAACGAGGTCGCGCCTGCGCGTGCGCGGGTGACGCTAAACGCCTGCCCGGACGGCGCGTGCGCCCTGGACACGCTGCTCGGGGCGATGCGGCGTGCGGCCGATCCGGCCTGCGTGCCTTAGGGCGCGGTAAGCGCGGCGCAGAGCGCCGCCTCGTCGGAGAGGCAGCGCATGTCTAGCCACAGCCTGCCATCCCCCAGCCGGCCGATCACCGGGGTCGCCCTGGCGCGCCAGGCGTCGGCCAGTTGCCTGAGAGTGCGGTCCTGATTGTCGGCGGCGCGCACGGTGACTGCCCAACTGGGCAGCCGGTTCACCGGCAGCGAGCCGCTGCCGATCTGCGACGCGCAAGGCTCGGCCGCGACGACAAACGCGTCTCCCAGCAGCGACTGCAGGGCGGGGGCGACGCGGCCGGCCTGCGCGCAGAGTTCGTCCGCGTCGCGGGTGAGCAGGCTGAGCGTCGGCAGGCGTTCGGCCAGCAGCTCGGGTTCGAGGTAGAGCCTGAGCGTCGCCTCCAGCGCGGCGAGCGTCATCTTGTCGCAGCGCAGCGCGCGCTTGAGCGGGTGCGACTGGATGCGCTCGATCAGTTCGCGCCGGCCAACGATCAGCCCGGCCTGCGGGCCACCCAACAGCTTGTCGCCGGAGAAGGTGACGAGATCCACCCCCGCGGCGATCATCGCCTGCGGCATCGGCTCGGCCGGCAGGCCGTAGGCGGCAAGGTCCACCAGCGCGCCCGCGCCCAGGTCGGTGACCAGTGGCAGGCCCATTTCGTGCGCGAGCGGCGCGAGTTCCGCCTCGGACACGCTCCTGGTGAAGCCCTCGATCGAGTAATTGCTGGTGTGCACCTTCATCATCAGCGCGGTGCGCTCGTTGACCGCACCGGTGTAGTCCCTTGGGTGGGTGCGGTTGGTGGTGCCGACCTCGGCGAGCGTGCAGCCGGCCTGGCGCATCACGTCGGGCATGCGGAACGCGCCGCCGATCTCGACCAGTTCGCCGCGCGAGACGATCACCTCGCGCCCGGCGGCGAGCGCCGAGAGCGCGATCAGCACGGCCGCCGCGTTGTTGTTGACCACGCACGCCGCCTCGGCGCCGGTCAGCGTGCACAGCAGCTCCGCTACCGCCGTGTCGCGGTGGCCGCGCCCGGCACCATCCAGGTCGTACTCGAGGTTGACCGCGCCCTGCATCGCGGCGACCACCGCGGCTATCGCCGCGTCGGCCTGCCTGGCGCGGCCGAGGTTGGTGTGCAGCACGGTGCCGGTCAGGTTGATCACCGGGCGCAGGGTGGTGCGCCGTCGCGTGGCAAGCTGCGCGGCGACGCGTGCGGCCAGCTGTTCGGGCGTTTGCGCCCAGGCGGGCAGCGCCTCGCTTGCGCGGATTTCGTCGCGCGCAGCGTCCAGCGCGCAGCGCGCCGCGGCGACGACGGCGCTACGGCCATGGCGTTCTATCAGTTGCGCGAAGGCAGGGCCGGCGAGCAGGCGGTCGGTTTGCGGCAGGGCGCGGAAGAGGTCGGCAAGCGGCATGGTCAGGTCAGGTCGAACAGCCAGAACACAGGCATCAATAGGAAGAGGACGATCAGCACCGCCAGCGCGGCGTGCAGGAACAGCCACAGCGGCGGCGCGATCAGCAGGTAGAACAGGCGCCCGGCCAGCGGCAGGCGTGCGCGGCGGCGCGCGGCGCGGCGGCGCAGGCGCGGGTTCTGGGCGAGACGCCAGCCGGCGCGCATGAAGCCGCCGGGGTCGAGCAGACGGTGGTGCATGTAAAGGCGATCGTCCGATAGCAAAGCCTGCGAGGATGCCAGCCTGCGGCAGGCGCAGCAAGCGCGCCGGCGCTTATAATCGGCACATGACCGAATCCCTGCACCCCTTCGCCCGGCTGACGCCGGACTTCCTGCTCGACGCCGTAGAAAGCGTCGGCGTGCGCGCCAGCGGCAGCCTGATGGCGCTGGGCAGCTACGAGAACCGCGTCTACCAGGTCGGCCTCGACGACGAACCGCCCTTGGTCGCCAAGTTCTACCGCCCCGGGCGCTGGCGCCGCGAGGCCATTCTGGAGGAGCACGCGTTCTCGCTGGAACTGGCCGACGCCGAGATCCCGGTGGTGCCGCCGCTGGTTTTCGGCGGGCACACGCTGTTCGAGCACGACGGCTTCCTGTTCTCGCTGTTTGCGCGGCGCGGCGGCCGTCCGCCCGAGCTGGATAATGAGGACGTGCTCGAATGGCTGGGCCGTTTTCTTGGCCGCATCCACGCCTTGGGCGCCTGCCGCCGCTACCAGGCGCGCGGCACGCTAGACGCCGCAAGCTTCGGCGACGCGGCGGTGACAACGGTGCTTGAGAGTGGCCTGCTGCCGGCCGAGCTTGTCGAGCCGTGGCAGGTGGTCGCACGACAGTGCGTGGACGCGGTGCGCGCGGCGTACGCGCGCGCGGGGGACGTGCGGCTGATCCGCGTGCACGGCGACTGCCACGCCGGCAACCTGATGTGGACCGACGCCGGCCCGCACTTCGTGGATCTGGACGACAGCCGGATGGCGCCGGCGATGCAGGATATCTGGATGCTGCTCTCGGGTAGCCGCAGCGAGCAGCAGGCGCAACTGGCCGCCGTGCTCGCCGGCTACGAGGACTTCGCCGAATTCGACGAGCGTGAACTGCACCTGATCGAGGCCCTGCGCACCCTGCGCCTGATCCACTACTCGGCGTGGCTCGCCGCCCGCGTGGACGACCCGGCCTTCGGCAGTGCCTTCCCGTGGTTCGGCACCCAGCGCTACTGGGAAGAACAGGTGCTCACCCTGCGCGAACAACTGGGCGCGCTGTCCGAGCCGCCCTTGTGGGGCGGCAACCACTAGGCCATCTTGCCACCGCTAGCGTGCGGATGTCGTCGGGCCCGGCGTGCTTGGCGGCCGGGTGGCTGCGTCGACTGTCAGCACCAGGCACTGTGCGAGGCCCAGCGCCAACACCAGGCTGAACAGCGCGGTTTGCATGCCGGTGCCGGTGTACTCGACGAGCAGGCTGGGCAGGCTGATCAATACCCCGCCGATGATGAAGAAAGCGGCGTTGATCAGGGCCGAGGCCGAACCCAGGATGGACGAGGGCACCTTGTCCGCCGCACACGAGAACGCGAGCATGTGGACGCCGTTGCCGAAGCCGAACACGAAGGACAATACGATGAGCCAGTACTGGCCTTGGCCGAGCGGCAGCAACATCAGTGCCAGCGAGACGATCATGACCGCGAAGCCGAGGGAGATGATTCCCTTCTTCTGCGCGCGGTGGTAGCCCAGCCTGTCCCAGAACAGCGCGCCGACACCCAGTCCCAGCCACAGCGCGGCGACCGCGTAGCCACCAGTCGCCGTATCCTGCCCCTGCCAGGCCGCAATCTTGGGGACCCAGACCACCCCCAACGCGAGTTGGCTGCCGAAAGCGATGCCGCCCCACAGCCCAAGCAGCAGGATATCCCGATGCCGGGTGACGATCTGCAGCAGGTCGTCCAGGAGCTTGCCTGAGCCGCCGCTCGAGAAGTCGCTGTAGTGCGGGGGCGGGTCGCGGAACAGCATGAGGAACAGCAGGTAGAGGATGAGGCCGGCGCAGCCGGCAAGCAGCAGCACGCTACGCCAGCCTGCCTGCTCGACCGCCTGCTTGATGAAGGTGATGCTCAGCGCCGAACTGAGGCCGGCCAGCGCCTGTACGTACCCGAACAACAGGCCGTATTTTTTCTGCCCGAACCAGACGCCGCCGATAAACCCCGCGCTGACGAAACTGACCGATGCGCCGACGGCCAGCAGCACCTGTGCAGCGAGCAGCTCGATGAAACTGTCGGCCCGCGCGTAACAGAACACGCCGGCGACCACCAACGCGATCGGCAGCAGCAAAGTACGGCGAGTGCCGTATTTGTCGAGGAAGCTGCCGCTCATGGTCTGGCAGACCGCGTACACCCAGTTGTAGGCGGAGGCCGCCAGCGTGACCTGCGACAGGCTCAGCGCGAGCGTGTGCTGCACGTGCGGGTTGATGACCGAGTAGGTGGTCTGGATGTTGAACTGGTAGAGCAGGAACAGTACCGCCAGCCACCAGGCAAGCTTGCCTTGCAGGCTAAGGGGCAGGAAGCGGGCAAGCCCGGTGGACGGGTTTTCCATAGGCGGGATCCTGTAGCACGCGTGACCGGGCAAGCACGGTTGAGCAAGTGGCAAGCTAAACGGGCTGCGGCGGCCGGGAAGCGCCGCAGCCCGGGGAGGCGCAGATGTCTACGCCTTGCCGTGCACTGCCGACGGATGAGACTCCTTCTGGACAAAGGCCAGCACCAGCGCCAGCGCAAGCACGCCGATATAGGGCAGGTAGGCGTAAGCGGCATGCTGGTCATGCGCGCCCAACAGCTGGGCCGGGACGTTCATCAGGATGCCGCCGATGATGAACATCAGGCCATTGACGAAGGCTGCGGACGCGCCCACCAGTGACGGCGGCACCATATCGGCGGCAATCTGGAAAGCGTTCATCTCGTTGGCCGAGCCCACCCCGTTGATGAACCACAGCAGCAGGAACACCACCGCCGAAACGTCACCCGGCAGGTAGATCAGCGCTGCCAGCGTCGAGAGCTGGATCACGATGCCGATCTGTGCCGGTTTCTTGCGGCTATGCACCCAGTCCGTCCATTTCGGCCAGATCAGGCTGCCGACGCCCAGCCCCAGCCAGACCAGCGACGCCGCCCAGTTCGAGACCGCCATGTCGAAGCCTTTGGCCGTCATGATGTGCGGTGCCCAGATCACGCCGACGGCCAGGTTGATGCCGAAGGTAATACCGCCCCACACCCCGCAAATCCAGTGCTGCGGCGACTTGAGAAATACCGACAGGTCGCTGAAAACCTTGCCGACAACGTTGGCCTTTTGCGGCTTGACCGGTACCGGGTTGCGTACCCAAAGCACCACCCCGGCCAACAGCACGAGACCGAGTACGCCGATGCCTTCCATCAGTTCGCGCCAGGTGATGTACTTGAGCGCGAGCGCGGTCAGTTGTTGTTCGAAGGCCGAAGCCACGCTGGACGAGGTTTCGACCAGGCCGAACATCAGGCCGAAATTGGCCATGCCGAACCAGATCCCGCCGGCGTAACCGGCGCCGACAAAGCCGAATACCGCGCCCAGCGCCATCACCACCTGTGCGAGCAGCAGCATCGGCAGGTTCTGCGCGGTCGCATAAAGCCAGACCCCGGCCACAGCCAGCGCGACGGCCGGGATCATCGATTTTCGTGAGCCGAAGTTATCGAGGATCGGACCGCTGAAAAACTGGCAGACGGCAAAAGCCCAGGTATAGACGGAGCCGACCAGGGCAATCTGCGCGAGATTCAAACTAAGCGAGGATTGGATAGAACCTTGCACGACGGCGAAAATGGTCTGCGCGCCGAATACATACAGGACGAAGATCGTGCATAAGCCCCAGACCAGCCAGGCCCGGCCACCGCCTTGCTTGTACTGGCTGCCTTCGATGATAGGGTGTTCCATGGTATGTTTTTCCCTATGTTTTTGAATGGAGGTGCGTCAACCGCCTTTATGCCAGCCACCCGCTGTGGATGGCTGGCGCCGGTTTCTGCTATCGGGAAGACCGTTCAGTCTTGCGGGTACTGGAAAGGCTCCGCGCGGTCGCGGTCATAAACGCAGCGGCCGTAGACATAGGTGGATTTCACGTTCCGTTCATTGCCCAGACACATCAGGATAAACAGGCGTTCATTCAGGTCGTTGGCGTAACCCATCCGCCACTGGGTGAATTCGTCGTGGCCGCAATCGAGGACGGTGATGTCGGCCTCCATGCCCGGTGCGATCGAGCCGATCGTGTCTTCCAGATACAGCAGTTCGGCCCCGCCGCGAGTGGCCAGATAGAAGGCGTGCACTGCGTCGAGCTTGGTGTTGTTCAGCTCGGAAACCTTGTACGCCTCGTTCAGGGTGCTCAGTTGCGAGAACGAAGTGCCGGCGCCCAGGTCGGTGCCGAGGCCCACGCGCACCGGACGCTTCTCGTCCTTGGCGACGAAGGCCTTGAACAGGCCGCTACCCAGGAAGTTGTTCGAGGTCGGGCAGTGGCAGATGCCGGCGCCCTTTTCGTGCAGCACGTGGAATTCGTCCTCGTCGCAATGCACGCCGTGGCCGAAGATCGAGCGCGGACCGACCAGCCCGGCCTTGTCGTACACGTCGAGATAATTCTTGCTGCCGGGGAACAGCTGCTTCACCCAGGCGATCTCGTCGACGTTCTCGTCCAGGTGGGTCTGCATGAACAGGGGCTGGTCGGTTTGTTCCTTCAGCAACTGGCCGGCCAGCTCAAGCTGTTCGTCCGAGCAGCTGGGTGCGAAACGCGGCGTCACGCAGTAGAGCTGGCGGCCGGCATGGTGCCACTTCCCGGCGAGCCGCTTGGAGTCGTCGTAGGCGCTTTGCGCGGTGTCGAGCAGCCATTCGGGCGCGTTGCGGTCCATCAGGACCTTACCGGCGACCATCCGCGTATTCCAGCGCGAAGATTCCTCGAAAAAGGCGTCGACTGATTGCGGGTGCACCGTGCAATAGACGGCGGCGGTTGTCGTGCCGGCGCCGATCAGTTTTTTCAGGAAACGCTTGGCGACATCGTCTGCATAAGACTTGTCGGCGAAATTACTTTCGGTCGGGAAGGTATATTTGTTCAGCCAGTCAAGCAAATGCTCGCCAAAGGCGCCGATCATCTGGATTTGCGGATAGTGCACATGGCCATCGATAAATCCCGGGCAAATGATCGAGTCCTTGTAATGGGTAATACTTGCGTCGGCCGGGATCATTCCCTTGATCTCGCTGTAACTGCCGAACGCCTTGATCTTGCCGTCCTCGATGCAGATCAAGCCGTCTTCCTCGTGCACAATGGCGCTTTCAGAACCGCAAAGGAAAGGATCGTCCTTGAAACTGATAACCTCTCCACGAATAAACTGGACTGTCATTGGGTAACCTTTTAATGTGTTAGGTCAGTACTAGGGTTTAAGCTTCCCGCGCAACGGACATGCGTCACCCGCACGGAGATTGTTCCGCATGCGATGGATTACGTAGCGCTGTTAAGGGTTTTGTAAGAGAATCGCGAGAATGAATGAAGCCGTTGATTCCTTTGGGCTGTTCACGATTTTCACAGTGTAGGGCGATGTTTTATATTTGCCCGCCCGATAGTGGTATTTTAATGTTGTGATTTATGGCGGATTGGTCTAAGTGTTTATCCGGTATTTAAGTTTTTTGCGTGTATTTAATTGCGGATGAAAAAATAGCCGCATCCGTTAATAACAATGGAATGTCTGGTTGGCCGGGGCTGCGCAGGACGACGCCGGACTTGCGAGGGGCAAAGCGTGATCCCTGCCAGAAGGCGGCAGAGGGGGCAGGGGCGGGCTGTCCGGAGAGAGCAGCCCGCCAGACTCAGGCAAGTAGTTGCGTAAGCTTGAACAGAGCGAAGACCGCCAGCAGCAGGCCGGCGAAACGGTTGATCCGCACGCGTAGCGGCATGGTCACCTGCCTGCCAAGCAGGGCACAGCCCAGACTGAGCAGCCCCCACCACAAGGCCGAGCCGGCGAACACGCCAAGCGCGAAGAGCAGGCTGCTAGTGCCAGTCTGCTGCTGCACGCCGAGCGTCGCGAAGATCGCGATAAACGAGGAAACCGTCAGCGGGTTGGTCGCTGTCAGCGCGAGCACCGACGTGTAGGCGGACAACAGTCCGCCGCTCTCACGCGCGCCGGCCGCGTCGGCCGCAGCGGGTGCGCGCAGTATGCCCACCGCCAGCCAGAGCATGAAGGCGGCGCCGGCTCCGGCAAGCCAGCCCTCCCATCCGGCGAACATCCGCAATAGTGTGCCAGCACCCAGTGCACCCAACAGCGCGTACAGCGCGTCGGCGCTGGCCGCGCCCAGTCCGCTGACGAAGCCACGGCGCGCGCCGGATTCGAGCGAGCGCTGCATGCACAACAGGCCGATTGGCCCCAGTGGCGCCGCGACCGACAGCCCGACCAGCGCCGATTGCCAGAACAATGTAGCCGACGACATTTCTTGCTCCTTTGCTTGTGGAGCCTTTATTTTCAAGGTGAACCAACGTCGCGTGAATGCAATTATTCAGGTAAATTTTTAATTTGCCTGAAAAAGCGTTAGTCAAAGTAACGGGGGCCTAAATATGGAAATAGATGGCAAGGCGTGGGCGTTGCTGCAGGCGATCCAGCAGGATGGCCGGCTCTCGCTGACCGAACTGGCAGCACGGGTCGGCCTGTCGGTGCCGGCGACGTCTGAGCGGCTCAAGCGGCTGGAAGAAGCCGGCGTGATCCGCGGCTACCGGGCGCTGGTCGACCCGGTCGCGGTCGGTTACGGTGTGCAGGCGCTGATCGGCATGACGACGCCGCAGCCGGGCAAGCAGAAGCTGCTCGCGAAACTTGCTGAAATGCCGGAGGTGATCGAGTGCGTGCACGTGACCGGGCAGGACTCGTACATGCTGCGGGTGGTCACCCGCGACATCGCCCACCTCGAGGCGCTGGTCGGCGCGATCAACCACTTCGGCGAGACACGCACCTCGATCGTGATGTCGACGCCGATCCCGCTGCGGCCGCTGTCGCCGCCGGTGAAGTGATGGGGCGGGGTTGGGCTGCTGGGTCGGGTGGGACAGGCCGCAGACCGTCACCCACCATTTACCGCGGGGCTAAGCGGTGGGTTACGCCGCCATTCCCTCGCGCCGCTTCTCTTGCTGTGCACGGTCAGCGGCTAACCCACCCTAAGCTCGGGCTGTGCTATTGAACAGCCGCTCGAGCCCATCCCAGCTTGTAATGAGTGGTGCAAAGTCGCGCGGGTCGGCCAACCCGAGTTGCTCCAGCGTGTAGTGAGTCTTCCCGTAGTTGCAGGCGGCGCATGACAGCACCAGGTTGTCCAGCTCGTTGCTGCCGCCGTGTGCGTGCGGTACCACATGGTCGTACTGTGCCCACAGGCACTGGAAGCCTGCGTGTTGCAGGTCGTTCCGCTTTCCCCAAGGGACGACGTCAGGGTAGAGCGTGTGCATCTTGCGCCGGACTTCGGCGCGGATGACCGGCAGCGAACAATACCGGCAGCGGTAGCCATCGCGTGCGAGCAGTTCCCGTTTTTGCTGGGCCGTCGGCATGCGTGCGGTGGTTTTAGGCGTGGTCGGCTGACTGGCCAGCGGCCTGATCTGCACGTAGGGGCTTTGCGCGCCCCATACCGAGTCGGTCCAGGCCCACACCGCCGGGTCGTCGGCGGCAGCCAGCAACTCGCGGGTCAGTGCGTGCCGTCCGGCCAGATGTGCGCTGATAGCCGCGTCCAGATAGCGGGCGGCTTCGTGGATTTCGGGAATAGGTTCGCGAAAGCAGCGTTTGAGTGACTGGGCAGGCATGGGGCGACAGCAGTCATGGCAAGCCATCATAATGCATATGGTATTAATACTTGGTCAAGGCGTGCAACTGCCGGAGGGCAGAGGAGGCGATCAGGAAAATACTCCGGCCGCCTCGCGGCGGCCGGGGGAAGCGCTCAGTGCGCGGGGAACAGGAAGGGGTTGATCGCGCTGCGCGCGAAGCCCTGCTCCTCGACTGCGGCGTCGAGCGCGAGGGTGGCCAGGTCGTCGGCGACCGGTTCGAGCTGGTGGTCGATGTCGAGCGCCATCAGCTTGAGGTAGCTGTTGCACTCGCCGCAGGTCTCGGCGCGCACCGCAGCGCGCGCGTCGTCCAGCGTCCACAGGCCGATGTCGCGGCTCGATTCGCACGCGCTGCACTGCGCGCGCACGTAGTGCCACTCGCTCTCGCACAAGGTGCAGTGCAGGTAGCGCAGGCCGGCCTTGTCGCCAATGCGCACGACGCTCGCGACCGGCGCCTGGTGGCAGACCGGGCACAGCTCGCGCGCGTCGCCCGGCTCGGGCCTGGCGGTCACCTTCAACTGGTTCGCCTGCGTGCTGTAGTAGACCGACAGCGCGGCCCACATGAGCGGCGCGGCGGCCGGGTCGGCGTCGCCGAAGTGGCCGGCCAGCAGCGCGTCGGCCATGGCCTCCACTTCGGCGTGGTCCATCGCCTGCAAGCGGGCGACGGCGTCGGCAGCGGGGCCTTGGCAGGCCGGGGCGATGTCGGCGAGCAGGGCGGCGAGGCCGTCCTGCCAGCGCGCGTCACGCGCCCAGCCGGGCGGCGCGAGCGGCGGCAGCTCGTGTTCGGCGCATTGCGCAAGGTAGGCGTCACGCGCAGGCAAGGCGAGCGGCTGCTGTGCGAGCTTGTGCTGCGCGCGGGCGACGCTGGCGCAGAAACGCAGGTAGTTGGCCATCGGGTGGCCTGCAGCGAGTTTCTCCAGGCGCTCGGCACGGGCGAGGTACAGCGTTTGCGGGTCGGGCAACAAAAGCGGCGGGATCTCTCCCGCCGCCGCTTTGAGCTCGCCCTCGGGGACGATGCGGATGCTCATTTACTTTTCCTGCTCCTGGCGGGCCTTCACTTCACGGAACCAGCGCGGGTGGTGCTTCTTCGCCCACGCCTCGGTGACCACGCCTTCGACCATCGCGCGGATGGTGCCGCGTACCCAGATCGCCGCGTAGACGTGGATGATGATACCCGCGATCAGCGCCAGCGCCGCCCAGGCGTGCACGAACAGCGCGACGCGGATCAGGTCGATCGGGAAGTACTGGGCGAAGTACGGGCGCCAGATGACGACGCCGGTGGAGAAGAGCCCCAGCATGCACAGGGTCATCATCCAGAACATGCCTTTCTGGCCGCCGTTGTACTTGCCGATGTCGCCGACTTCGTGGCCGCTCAGCACTTCCTTCACCGACTTCATCCACTTGACGTCTTCGCGGTCGATGAAGTTGTGGTGCCAGTAGCGCAGGAACTGCACGAAGAAGCCGACGAACATCACCACGCCGACGAAGGGGTGGACGATGCGCGCGAGCTGCGGCGTGCCGAACACGCCGGTCAGCCAGAAGAACGCCGGGTAGAAGAAGGCCAGCCCCGAGATCGCCAGCACGATGAAGCACACCGCGACGATCCAGTGGTTGACGCGCTCGGCCGCGTTGTAGCGGCGGATCAGCTTTTCCTTCATGCCTTGTCCTCCTTGCTGCCCTGGCCACCCTCGGGCTTGCCGGTTTCTTCCTCGTCGTCATCGGCCTTGTTGGGGCCGACGCCGATGTAGTGGAAGAAGCCGAATAGCACCGACACCGCAAGGCCGATGGTCGACAGCGGCTTGAGCACGCCCTTCCAAAGGCTGACGGTGGTGCTGATCGCCGGGTCCTTCTTCAGTCCGGCGTACAGTTCCGGCCTATCGGCATGGTGCAGCACGTACATCACGTGGGTACCGCCGACGCCTTGCGGGTCGTACAGGCCCGCCTGCTCGAAACCGCGCGTCTTCAGCTCGGCGACACGTTCGGCCGCGTGGACCTTCATGTCTTCCTTGCTGCCGAAGCGGATCGCGCCGGTCGGGCAGGTCTTCACGCAGGCGGGCTCCTGGCCGACCGTCACCCGGTCGGAACACAGGGTGCACTTGTACGCTTTGTTGTCGCGTGCGTTGATGCGCGGCACGTTGAACGGGCAGCCGGCGATGCAGTAGCCGCAGCCGATGCAGTGCTCGGACTGGAAGTCGACGATCCCGTTGGCGTACTGGATGATCGCGCCCGGCGACGGGCACGCCTTCAGGCAGCCCGGGTCGGCGCAATGCATGCAGCCGTCCTTGCGGATCAGCCACTCGAGCTTGTCGCCTTCCTCGTGCTCGCTAAAGCGCATCACGGTCCAGCTCTGCGCGGAGAGGTCGGTCGGGTTGTCGTAGGTGCCGTTACAGCTGCCCACTTCGTCCCTCAGGTCGTTCCACTCCGAACACGCGACCTGGCAGGCCTTGCAGCCGATGCAGGTGGTCACGTCGATCAGCTTGGCGACCTCGGTCTTATGCGCGCGTGCGATCGGCGGCTGGGTCGGGCTCGCGGAGCGGCGCAGGATGTCTTGCGATTGCATAGGCGTCTCCCCTTAAGCTTTCTCGATGTTGACGAGGAAGGACTTGAACTCCGGCGTCTGCGTGTTCGCGTCCCCGACAAACGGCGTCAGCGTGTTGGCGAGGAAGCCTTTCTTCGCCACGCCTTCGTAGCCCCAGTGGATCGGGATGCCGACATGGTGGACGTCCTGGCCGTTCACCTTCAGCGTACGGATCCGCTTGGTCACCACCGCGCGCGCCTTGATGTAGCCGCGCTTGCTCGACACCTTGACCATGTCGCCGTGGGCGATGCCCTTCTCCTTGGCCAAACCCTCGCCGATCTCGACGAACTGTTCGGGCTGCACGATCGCGTTGAGCAGCACGTTCTTCGTCCAGTAGTGGAAGTGCTCGGTTAGGCGGTAGGTCGTCGCCGCGTACGGGAAGTCGGCCTTGTTGCCCAGTTGCTCGGCATCCTTCTTGAAGATGCGCGCGGCCGGGTTGTGGACCACCTTCGGGTGCAGCGGGTTGGTGCCGATCGGGCTCTCGAACGGCTCGTAGTGCTCGGGGAACGGGCCCTCGGCCATCTTGTCCAGCGCGAACAGGCGGCCCAGACCCTCGGCCTGCATGATGAACGGTGCCATCTTGCTGCCCGGCGGCTCGTCGGCCTTGAAGTCGGGCACGTCGATGCCGGCCCACTTCTCGCCGTTCCACTTGATCAGCGTGCGCTTGGCGTCCCACGGCGTGCCGTCCGGCTTGTTGGACGCGCGGTTGTACAGGATGCGGCGGTTGGCCGGCCACGCCCACGACCAGCCCGGCGTGTTGCCGAGGCCGGACGGGTCGGCGTTGTCGCGGCGCCCCATCTGGTTGCCCGCCTGCGTCCAGCTGCCGGCGAAGATCCAGCACGCGCTCATGGTGCTGCCGTCGTCCTGCAGCGCGGCAAAGCCCGGCAGCTGCTCGCCCTTCTTGGCGAGGAATTCGCCCGGCTTTTTCGGGTCGGGCAGGTCGGCCAGCGCGCGGCCGTTCAGCTCCCGGGCCAGCTCGTCGGCTTTCGGGTCATGCGCGTCGCGGTACGCCCACGAGAGCTTCATGATCGGCTCGGGGTTGGCGCCGCCTTCCTTGGCGTACAGCCCCTTGAGCTTGGTGTAGATGCCGGCGACGATCTCGACGTCGGTCAGCGCCTCGCCCGGCGCGTCGGCACCTTTCCAGTGCCATTGCAGCCAGCGGCCGGAGTTGACGATCGCGCCTTCCTCTTCGGCGAAGCAGGTGGTCGGCAGGCGGAACACCTCGGTCTGGATGCTCGCGCTGTCGACTTCGTTGTGCTCGCCGTGATTCTTCCAGAAGGTCGAGGTGTCGGTGACCAGCGGGTCCATGATCACCAGGAACTTGAGCTTGGAGAGCGAGGCGACGACCTTGTTCTTGTTCGGGAACGACGCGACGGGGTTGAAACCCTGGCAGAAGTAGCCGTTGACCTTGCCTTCGTTCATCATCTCGAAGTACTGCAGGACGTCGTAGCCCTTGTCCCACTTGGGCAGCCAGTCGTAACCCCAGTCGTTATCCGCGGTCGCGTTGTCGCCCCAGAACGCCTTCATCAGTGACACATGGAACTTTGGCGTGTTCTGCCAGTAGTTCATCTGGCCGTCGGCCAGCGGCTTGGGCGTGGTCGCTTCGAAGAAGTCCTTGAGGGTGGTTTCCTTCTCGGACGGCAGGCGCAAGTAGCCCGGCAGGCTCTGCGACAAGAGGCCGACGTCGGTGAGACCCTGGATGTTCGAGTGCCCGCGCAGCGCGTTGACGCCGCCGCCGGCCATGCCCATGTTGCCGAGCAACAGCTGGATCATCGCCATGGTGCGGATGTTCTGCGCGCCGATCGAGTGCTGCGTCCAGCCCAGCGCGTACAGGAATGACGTGGTCTTGTCGTGCGCGCCGGTCTCGGCGAGGTACTCGCACACCTTGAGGAAGGCGTCCTTGGGCGTGCCGCAGATCGTCTCGACCATCTCGGGCGTGTAGCGCGAGACATGGGTCTTGAGCAGGTTGATGACGCAGCGCGGGTCGGCCAGCGTATCGTCACGCTTGGCAAAACCGTCCTCGCCCAGCTGGTAGCTCCAGGTCGCCTTGTCGTACTTGCGCTTCTCGGCGTCGTAGCCGGAGAACAGGCCGTCGTTGAAAGCGAAGTCCGGGTTCACCAGGAGCGCGGCGTTGGTGTACGCGAGCGTGTATTCCTTGTTGTACGCACCCTTCTCCAGCAGGTAGCGGATCACCCCCGACAGGAAGGTGATGTCGGTGCCGGTACGGATAGGCGCGTAATAGTCGGCCACCGACGCCGTGCGCGTGAAGCGCGGGTCGATGACGAGGATCTTCGCCTTGTTGCGGGTCTTCGCTTCGAGCGCCCAGCGGAAGCCCACCGGGTGTGCCTCGGCTGCGTTGCCGCCCATGACGACAATCAGGTTCGCGTTCTTGATGTCAACCCAATGGTTGGTCATCGCACCACGGCCAAATGAAGGGGCAAGACTTGCCACCGTCGGGCCGTGTCAGACGCGCGCCTGGTTGTCGACTGCCAGCATGCCCAGCGAGCGCACGAACTTCTGCGTGAGCCAGCCGGTTTCGTTGCTCGAGGCCGACGCGGCGAGGAAGCCCGTGGTCAGCCAGCGGTTGACGGTCACGCCGTCGGCGTTCTTCTCGACGAAGTTGGCGTCGCGGTCCGCCTTGATGTGGCGGGCGATCCGGCTGTACGCCTCGTCCCAGGAGATGCGCTTGAATTCCGTGCTGCCCGCCTCGCGGACCTCGGGGTACTTCAGGCGGTTCGGGCTATGGATGAAGTCGACGAGGCCGGCGCCTTTCGGGCACAGCGCGCCGCGGTTGACCGGATGGTCGGCGTCGCCTTCGATATGGAAGATCTCGGACTTGGCGTTTTTCGCGCCGTCGCCGAGGCTGTACATCAGGATGCCGCAGCCTACCGAACAGTAGGGGCAGGTGTTCCGTGTCTCGCTGGCGCGCAGAAGCTTGTAGCTTCGCGTATCGGCCAGCGCCACGCCCGGCGTGAAGCCGAGCGCCGCCACGGTGGTCCCTGCCATGCCGCCGCCGCACAGTTTGAAAAACTGTCGTCTGCTGACTTGCATGGTCGATCTCCGGGGGAGGGTGTCTAAATTGCAGTTTGTTGTTATGCGTTGGCCTTCGATATTTCGATAGATACCGATTGCAGTGTGGTTATTATGACAGTCTCTTTAATCTTGCTCAAACCAGTCCTAAGTCAGGATTTCCCTTATGTCTGATGTATTGGTTGTGTCGCGTATCCTGCGCCTGCCTGAGGCCGTGGCGAGCGACGACGCGCTCGCGGTCGAGACGCCCGTCGCGCTGGTGTACAACGGGTTGTCGCACGCGGTGATGATGGCGTCCCCACAGGACCTTGAGCATTTCGCGCTCGGCTTCACCCTGAGCGAAGGCATCGCTGCCGACGCGGCCGAGGTGTACGACATCGAAGTGCGGCCGGCCTGTCAGGGGATGGAGGTACGGGTCGAACTGGCGACCCGTCGTTTTGCCGAACTCAAGGCGCGCCGCCGACAACTGGCGGGACGCACCGGCTGCGGCTTGTGCGGCGTCGAGCAACTCGACGCCTTGTTCCAGCCCTTGCCGACCCTTGCGCTCACGCAGCGTTTTTCGCGCGCCGTGTTCGACCCGGCGCTCGCAGCCTTGCATGGCGCACAGCCGATGGCGCGTGCGTGCGGTGCGACGCATGCGGCGGCCTGGGTGCGGGCAGACGGTGCGCTTGAAGCCTGTTTCGAGGACGTCGGCCGCCATGTGGCGCTCGACAAGCTGCTGGGTTGGCGCGCGCGTACCGGTATGCGTACCGGCTTCGCGCTGGTGACCAGTCGTGCGAGCTACGAGATGGTCGACAAGTGCGTGCGCTGTGGGGTTGAACTGCTCGCGGCCGTATCGGCGCCGACGTCGCTTGCCGTCGAACTGGCGACGCGGCACGGGCTGACGCTGGCGGGCTTCGTGCGTCCCGGGCGCGCCAACGTCTACAGCCACCCCGAGCGGCTGTTGTGATCCAGTCAGGGAAAACCCTGCTGCTGCGGCGTGAAAAAAAGCCTGTTTGCGGGCGGCTGTGGCCTTGCATTTAGGACAAATATATGGACAGAATCGAAGCTCGACATTTAACCCTAAATACATAAATCAGCATGGCACTTATCGTACAAAAGTACGGCGGCACCTCGGTGGGCTCGGCCGAGCGCATCAAGAACGTCGCCCGACGTGTCGCCAAGTGGAAGGCACAGGGGCACGACGTGGTGGTCGTGGTCTCCGCGATGAGCGGAGAGACCAACCGACTGATCGCGCTGGCCAAGGAGATCCAGGCGGAGCCTGACCCGCGCGAACTCGACGTCGTCATCGCCACCGGCGAGCAGGTGACCATCGGCCTCCTGGCGATGGCGCTCAAGGAAATCGGCCTGGACGCCAAGAGCTACTGCGGCTGGCAGGTCAGGGTCGAGACCGACAGCGCGCACGGCAAGGCGCGCATCGCGGCCATCGACGACGGCCCGATGCGAGAAGACCTCGCGGCCGGTCGCGTGGTCATCGTCGCCGGCTTCCAGGGCATCGGGGCGGACGGCGCGGTCACCACGCTGGGCCGCGGCGGCTCGGACACCTCGGCCGTCGCGCTCGCCGCGGCGCTCAAGGCCGACGAATGCCAGATCTACACCGACGTGGACGGCGTGTACACGACCGACCCGCGCGTGGTGCCCGAGGCGCGCCGCCTGAAGACGATCACCTTCGAGGAGATGATCGAGATGGCGAGCCTGGGCTCCAAGGTGCTGCAGATCCGTTCGGTGGAATTCGCCGGCAAATACAAGGTAAGACTGCGTGTGCTCTCCAGCTTCGAGGACGAAGGCGAGGGCACGCTGATCACGTTTGAGGAAGACGAAAGCATGGAACAGGCCGTAGTGGCGGGGATCGCCTTTGACCGTAACGAAGCACGCATCAACGTCAAGGGCGTGCCGGACCGCCCGGGCATCGCCTACCAGATCCTGGGGCCGGTCGCCGACGCCAATATCGAAGTCGACATGATCATCCAGAACGTCGGCGACCACGGCGCGACCGACTTCTCGTTCACCGTGCCGCGCGGCGAATACAACAAGGCGCTGTCCATCCTGCGCGACGTGCAGACCCATATCGGCGCCGCCCGCGTCGAGGGCGACGACAAGGTCGCCAAGATCTCCATCGTCGGCGTCGGCATGCGCTCGCACTGCGGCGTCGCCTCGACCATGTTCCGCACGCTGGCCGAAGAGGGCATCAACATCCAGCTGATCTCGACTTCCGAGATCAAGGTGTCGGTGCTCGTCGACGAAAAGTATCTGGAATTGGCTGTTCGCGTATTGCACAAGGCTTTTGGCCTCGATCAGAAAATTTCTGAGTAATTCCGCTTGACGGATCAGAGGGTCGCCGGTAATATTGCGGCTCTCTGAACGGAGAAATGGCCGAGTGGTCGAAGGCACTTCCCTGCTAAGGAAGCATACGGGCTTAAACCTGTATCGAGGGTTCGAATCCCTCTTTCTCCGCCAGAAAACGCACCCGTAGCTCAGTTGGATAGAGTATCTGGCTACGAACCAGAGGGTCGGGCGTTCGAATCGCTCCGGGTGCACCAAAGTCCCTATAGTTTAGCGGTTAGAACACTGCCCTTTCACGGCGGCGGCCGGGGTTCGATTCCCCGTGGGGACGCCAGATTAAGAAAAACCCAGCCTTTGGCTGGGTTTTTTGTTTTTACGCGTTTTGCAGCGATGTCTCCGCTGTCTAAACTGTACGGATAAAAACGAATCTGCCGGAGCGCTCCTCATGCCGTTCAATATCCGTGTTTCGGGCCGTGCCGCCGAAAACGGCTACCTGCCGTACCGCCGTCTCGCGCTGGTGTGCGAGGGCGGGGGCCAGCGCGGCATCTTCACCGCAGGCGTGCTCGACGCCTTCCTCGAGCAGGACTACTTCCCCTTCCAGTTGATGATCGGCTCCTCGGCCGGCGCGCAGAACCTGACCGCGTACGTGGCCGCCCAGCGCGGCTACGCGCGTACGCTGATTACGCGCTTTTCCACCAGCAAGGAATTCTTCAGCCCGGTGCGCTTTATCCGCGGCGGGCATCTACTCGACCTGGACTGGCTGATGGAAATCGCGAGGAGCGAGTTGCCGCTGGAGCTCAAGCGGGCCGAGCAGCGGCTGGAGGGGCGCCAGTTGCTGATGTGCGCGAGCCGGGTCGACACCCTGCAGGCGGAGTACCTGCCGCCGCGCCAGCGCGGCTGGATGCCGGCGATCAAGGCGTCCAGCGCGATCCCGATGTTTTACCGCGGCGGGGTCGAACTCGACGGGCGCCGCTACTGGGACGGCGGCGTCGCCGACGCGGTACCGGTGCGCGCGGCGTACGAGCAGGGCGCCGACCTGATCGTGGTGATCCGTACGGTGCCGTATACGCACCGCGAAAAGCCGATGCGCGGCGAGGGGCGTCTGCCGGAGAGTGGCCGCCTGGGCGAGATGGCGCAGGTGATGATCCGCCACAAGAAGGGGTATTGCGACGCCGAGGCGTTCATCGACGCGCCGCCGCCGCAGGTGTGCGTGGTCGAGCTCGCGCCGCGGGTACCGCTGGCGAGCAACGTGCTGGGCAGCTCGCAGGACGCGCTGGAGAACGACTACCGGATGGGGCTCGCCTGCGGCCGCCATTTCGTCGACCGCATGGCGCACCGCCTGCAGCGCGTCGCCGCGTAGGCGGGGTTCAAGAGAAGAGCCAGGCGCCGCCGAACACGAGCAGCATGGCCAGCGCGCAGCCGACCTTGGCCGCGGTGCCGATCAAGAAGCCTACGAAGGTCGCGACGCCGACCTTGCCTGCCTGCAGCGCGTCGCGGCGCGCGATGAACTCGCCGACGCTGGCGCCGACGAGCGGCCCCAGGATCAGCCCGGGCAGGCCGAGGAAGAGCCCGATCACGCTACCGGCGAACGCGCCCCACAGGGCCTGCCGGCTGGCGCCGAAGGCCTTGGCGCCCAAGAGGCCGGCGACGAAGTCGGCCGCCATGCCCACCGCCGTGAGCGCCGCGAGAGTCACCAGCGTGATCGTGCCGGCGTGCTGGAACTGGTCGAGCCACGCGGCAAGCACGAAGCCTGCCAGCATCAGCGGCAGGCCGGGCAGGGCTGGCAGCACCACCCCGGCCAGCCCGACGAGCACGAGCAGCGCCGCGCCCAAGTAACCCAGCATCGTCATGTCCATGACGTTCAGCCCTGACGCACGTATTCGGCGAGCAGCGCCTGCTGCGCGCACATGGCCTTGCCGCGCCCGCCCTTGCGCCGGTAGCTGCCGTCAGGCTGCATCTCCCACGCGTTCACGTTGTCGGTCAGCCCCAGGCGCAGCGCCTCCTTGATGATGCGGCGCTTGATGCGGGCATCCAGAATCGGCACGCAGGTCTCGATACGGCGGAAGAAGTTGCGGCCCATCCAGTCGGCGCTGGCGATGTAGAGGTCTTCGGCGCGGTCGTTGTAGAAGTAGAACACGCGCGGGTGTTCGAGGAAGCGGCCGACCAGCGAGCGCACGGTGATGTTGTCGGACAGACCGGGCACGCCGGGGCGCAGCGCGCACACGCCGCGCACGATCAGCTGGATCTTGACGCCGGCCTGGCTCGCCCGGTACAGCGCGTGGATGATCTGCGGTTCGAGCAGCGCGTTCATCTTGGCGATGATGCGCGCCGGCCGCCCTTCCTTGGCGTGTTCGGCCTCCCGCGCGATCGCCGCCATCATGGTGCCGTGCAGGGAGAACGGGCTTTGCACCAGTTGCTTGAGCTTGCTTGCGCGCCCGAGGCCGGTGAGCTGCACGAAGATGTCGTTGACGTCGCTGGCGATGTCCTCGTTGCAGGTGAGCAGGCCCAGGTCGGTGTAGAGGCGGGCGGTGCGCGGGTGGTAGTTGCCGGTGCCCAGGTGTACGTAGCGGCGCAGCAGGCCGTCTTCGCGGCGAACCACCATCAGCATCTTGGCGTGCACCTTGTAGCCGAACACGCCGTACACGACGTGCGCGCCGGCGTCCTCCAGCCGGCTCGCCCAGCCGATATTGGCCTCTTCGTCAAAGCGCGCCATCAGTTCGAGCACCACCGTCACCTGCTTGCCGGCACGCGCGGCGGCGATCAGCGAGTCCATCAGCACCGAGTCGGTACCGGTGCGGTACACCGTCATCTTGATCGCGACCACCTGCGGGTCGATCGCGGCCAGGTTCAACAGGTCGATCACCGGCTGGAAGCTCTGGTAGGGGTGGTGCAGCAGCAAATCGCCCTGGCGCACCGCGTCGAACAGGTTGGCCTTGTTCTGCAGTGCCAGCGGCAGCGAAGGCACGAAGGCGGGGAACTTGAGGTCGGGCCGCTCGACCAGGTCGGGCACCTGCATCAGGCGTACCAGGTTGACCGGCCCGTTCACGCGGAACACGTCCTGCGGCTGCAGGTTGAACTGGGTGAGCAGGAACTCTTCCATATGCGCCGGGCAGGTGTCGGCGATCTCGAGGCGGACCGCCTGGCCGAACTGGCGGTGGCGCAACTCGCCCTGCAAGGCGGTGCGCAGGTTCTTCAGGTCCTCTTCCTCGACCGTCAGCTCGCTGTTGCGCGTGACGCGGAACTGGTAGCAGCCCTTCACCGTCATGCCGAGGAACAGCTCGTGCACATGCGCGTGCAGGATGGACGACAGGAACACGAAGGTGTTCGGGTTGCCGTCGCACACCTCGGCCGGCAGGCGGATCACCCGCGGCAGGATGCGCGGCGCCTGCACGATGGCGATGCCGGAGGCGCGGCCGAACGCGTCGCGTCCTTCCAGTTCGACGGCGAAGTTCAGGCTCTTGTTGAGGACCTTGGGGAAGGGGTGCGCCGGGTCGAGGCCGATCGGCGTCAGGATGGGCATCAGCTCGCGGAAGAAGAACGCCTGGATCCACGCCTGCTGCGCGGCCGTCCACTCGCGGCGCCGCAGGAACACGATGCCTTCCTCGCGAAGCTGGGGCAGGATCACGTCGGTCAGCAGCGCGTACTGTCCGGCGACCAGCTTGTGCGCGGCGTCGGTGACGCGCTCGAGCGTGCTGCCCGGCGTGTTGCCGTCGGCGAGGATGCGTCCGGGGTTGTGCTGGGCGTTGTCCTTCAGCCAGGCGACGCGTACCTCGAAGAACTCGTCGAGGTTGGACGAGACGATGCACAAGAACTTCAGCCGCTCGAGCAGCGGCAGGGTTTCGTCCTCGCCTTGCGCGAGCACGCGGCGGTTGAATTCGATCAGTCCCAGTTCGCGGTTGAGCAGCAGGTCTTGTGCAGGGGTGTTCATGGTCTCTTCTTTAGTCTTTTGCGGGCGCGTGCGAAGGGCGGGGCGCGCCGGGCAAGCCGGCGCGCGGCAGGTCAGGCCTGCGGGGTGAAGCCGGCGGGCATTTCGGCGCCCTGGCCGAAGAAATACGCTTCCATCTGCTGCGCGAGGTACTGGCGCGCGCGCGCGTCGGCGAGGCTCAGGCGGTTCTCGTTGATCAGCATGGTCTGGTAGCGCAGCCATCCCTGCCACGCTTCCTTGGAGACGCTTTCGAACACGCGCTTGCCCAGCTCGCCCGGCAGCGGCGGGAAGTCCATGCCTTCCGCTTCGCGGCCGAGTTTCACGCAGTTGACCATTCTTGCCATGACAAATCCTTGTTTCGGGGTATCGGTGGTTAACACCGGTATTGTGTCACAGCCGCAAGCCGCCTCCAACCATGCCCGCCCTGCCTCTACAGGGGTTTGACGAGCACCTTGGAGCGGCGCTGGCCGTTGTAGAGTTCGCGCTTGCGAAGCGGCAGGATGGCCGGCGGCTTTTCCTCGAAGCCGCGCTCGACGAACCAGTGCGCGGTACGCGTGGTCAGCACGAACAGGGTGTCGATGCCCGACGCGCGGCAACGCTTCTCGACATGCTCGAGAAGCTTGTCGCCGAAGCCGCTGGCGCGCCGCTCGGGGGCGACCACCAGGCAGGCGAGCTCGCCCATGCGCTCGTCCGGGAAGGGGTAGAGCGCCACGCAGCCGAACACCTTGCCGTCGTGTTCGAGCAGCGTGAAGTGGTCGACGTCCATCTCCAGGTGTTCGCGGCTGCGCCGCACCAGCACGCCTTGTTCCTCGAGCGGGCCGATCAGCGCCAGCAGGTCGCCGATGTCGTCGATGTTCGCCTCGCGCAGTTTCACCAGCTCGTCGCGCACGATCATGGTGCCGCTGCCGTAGTGGGTGAACAGTTCGACCAGCAAGGCGCCGTCCTCGTTGCCGTCGACCAGGTGGGCGCGGCGCACGCCGTCTTCGGTCGCGCGGATCGCCCACGGCAGGCAGGTGGCGACCTCGTCGCTCCTGAGGCCTTGCTCGAGTAGCGCGCGTGCCTCGTCGCAGGTGATCGAGCCGTGGAAGTGGCCACCGCGGTCGATTAGTCCCGCCGAGCCGACCATGAAGATCAGCTTCTCGGCGCCCAGCGAGAGCGCGCTGTGATAGGCCAGCTCTTCCATGGTCAGGTTGAACGCCTCGCCGGTCGGCGAGTAGCCGATCGGCGAGAGCAGCACCAGTTCGCCGCCCTCGAGCTTGCTTGCGATCGCGCTGGCGTCGATGCGGCGCACCTGCCCCGAGTACTGCATGTCGACGCCGTCGAGCACGCCCAGCGGCTTGGCGATCACGAAGTTGCCGCTGGCGACGCGCAGGTGCGCGCCGTGCATCGGCGAGTTGGGCATGCCCATCGACAGCTGCGCCTCGAGCGTATGGCGCGCCTCGCCGATCGCCGCCTTCACGCAGGCGAGCGTCTGAGCGTCGGTGATGCGGCGGTTAGCGTGAAAGCGCCGCTCGACGCCCCTGAGCGCGAGTTGCGCGTCGATCTGCGGGCGGATGCCGTGCACCAGCACGATGCGTACGCCGAGGCTGACCAGCAGGTTCAGGTCTTGCGCGAGGCGGGGAAAGTCGCCGGCGGCGAGGCATTCGCCGCTGACGGCGACGACGAAGGTCTTGCCGCGGAAGGCGTTGATATACGGCGCCGCCTCGCGGAAGGCCAGCACGAATTCGGGTTGCAGCATCCGGCTATCCCATGGGTCGACGGAAAACCGCAAGGTTAGCAGGAAGCCTGCCGCGATGTCATTGGGCTAGCGCTCGCGGCGCAACTCTTCGGGGGTGTCGTCGTGGTCGCCGTGCGGGTGGTGCTGGTAGATGCGCGAGAACGCCTGCCGCCCCTTGGTGTCGGGGACGGGGGTGTCGAGGTTGGAGAGCTGCACGCCTTCGGCGAACAGGATCAGCTTGAGGTGCCAGGCCTGCAGCGAGCCTGCCGGCGGCAGCAGGCCATGCGGTGCGACAAGCGCGAGCGCGCGCTCGAGGGTGTGCTCCGGTAGCGCGTAGGAAACCACCAGTCGGTGCATCGCAGGCAGGGCAAGGCAGGCGTAGCCGTCGGCCGACAGCAAGGCGGCTGCGAGTTCCACCGCGCGGGCGTCGGCCAGGGCCAGTGTCCTGCACTTGTAGAGTCCGGTCGTATTCATGGCTGCGCCCTTCCGGGCGCACCCAAGCGCCCTCAGTTCTTGCCTTGCTTCTGCATCAATATCTGCTGAACCTTGAGGATGTTCAAGGCCTGCGAGAGCTGGTAGTCGTTGCCGACGCCCTTGTCGTCCTTGGCGGGGGTAACCGGCTTGTCCGGCTCCGTACCGTTCGGGACGGGCGCGGCGGACGGCTGCGGCTTGCCGCCGACCCCGGCGCCGCCCTTGTCCTGTGGGTTGGCCAGATGGTGGTCGAGGTCGGCCTCGCGCACGCGCAGCGGGTTGCTGACGCCGTTGACGGTGCTCTCGGCGACTTCGACGTCGGGGGTGATCCCCTTGGCCTGGATCGAGCGGCCATTCGGTGTGAAGTAGCGGGCGGTGGTCAGCTTGATGCCGCCGCTGCCGGCCAGCGGCAGCACCGACTGTACCGAGCCCTTGCCGAAGGTCTGGGTGCCGACGACGACCGCGCGCTTGTGGTCCTGCAGGGCGCCGGCGACGATCTCGGACGCCGAGGCGCTCCCCGCATTGACGAGCACGACCAGCGGCACGTCCTTCACGCCTGCGGGCAGGCGGGCGAGGTAGTCGCGCTCGCCCTGGCGCAGGTAGTTCTCCGGCAGCGCGCTCAGGCGCATCTTGGCGTCTTCGGTGCGCCCTTCGGTGTAGACGACCAGGGTGTTCTTCGGCAGGAAGGCCGCCGAGACGCCGACCGCGCCGTTGAGCAGGCCGCCCGGGTCGTCGCGCAGGTCGAGCACCAGGCCCTTGAGCGGTGCCTTGTTGTCCTTGTACAGGGTTTCCAGCGCCTGCACGAGGTTCTCGGCGGTGCGCTCCTGGAACTGGGCGACACGCACGTAGCCGTAGCCCGGTTCGAGCATGCGCGACTTGACGCTGCGGGTCTTGATGATGGCGCGGGTCAGCGTGAAGACGAGCGGCTTGGCCTCCGTCTTGCGCGCGACGGTCAGCGTGACCTTGCTGCCGGGCTTGCCGCGCATCTTCTTGACGGCGTCGGTCAGGCTCAGGCCGCGCACCGGCGTGTCGTCGATCTTGATGATCAGATCGCCGCTCTTGATGCCCGCCTGCTGCGCCGGGGTGTCCTCGATCGGCGCGATCACCTTGACCAGGCCATCCTCGGCGCCGATCTCGATGCCCAGACCGCCGAACTCGCCCTGCGTGCCTTCGCGCAGCTCCTTGAATTCTTCCTCGTCCATGAAGTCCGAGTGCGGGTCGAGGCCGGTGAGCATGCCGCGGATCGCGTCGTTGATCAGCTTCTTGTCTTCGACCGGTTCGACGTAGTCCTGCTTGATGCGGCCGAACACCTCGGCGAACGTGCGCAGCTCGTTCAGAGGCAGCGGCGAGGGCTGGCTCTTGTCCGCGACGGCCTGCAGGCTGACCGTCAGCATCGCGCCGGCGAAGGCACCGGCGGTGACGAGGGCGATCTTGCTGAGGGAGAATTTTTTCATCTGTAATCTCGGTGCCGGACTTAACGCATCCAGCTTTGCGGATTGATCGGGCGGCCCATATGGCGCAATTCGAAGTAAAGACCGGTTTCGCCGCTGTCGAGCGAGCCGGTCAGGCCGACCGTGTCGCCTGCGCTGACCTGCTGGCCGCTGCTGCGGCCGATGCTGGAGAGGCCTGTATAAACGGTCATGTAGTTGCCGCCGTGATCGATGATCACAGCATTGCCGAAGCCGCGCAAGGCGTCCGCGTAGACGATGCTGCCGTCGGCCACCGCGCGCACGGCCTGGCCGGGCCCGGTGCGGATGAACAGGCCCTTCCAACTGCTGCCCTCCTGGCGGGCCGAGCCGTAACGGCCGGCGAGCGAGCCTGCGACCGGCAGCTTCATCCGTCCTTGCAGGCTGCGGAAGGCCCTGCCTGACAGGCTGGCGTCGGCGACGCTGTCCACCGGTTCGGCCGCGATCTGGCGGGTCTGCTCGGTGGGCAGGGTCTTGCCCTGGCGTTTGGCCTCGGCCGCCAGTTCGCGGCGGCGCGCGTTTTCCTGCTGGCGCGCAAGTTCGCGCGCCTTGCGTTCCTCGGCGCGCTTTCTCGCCGCCTCGCGGCGCTGCGCCTCGATCTGGCGGTTGATCTGCGCGATCAGGCTGCTCAAGCGGCGCTCGTCCTGCTGCAGCTTGGTCAGCGTGCCCTGCTTGCTGCGGATCTCGCTGGCCAGCGCCTGAGTTTGCTGCTGTTTCTCCTCGCGCGCCTGCTGCAGCTTGTCCTGCTGGCTCTCGGCGAGGTGGCTTTGCAGGCCGAGCCGCTCGAGCTCCCGGCCGATCTCGTCGGCCAGCTGGGCGAGCGCCTGTTCCTGTTCGAGCAGGCGGGCGACCAGCGCCTGCTGCGCGCGCGCGATATGGCGGTAGTAGGCGAGGTCGCGCGCGTTGCGGTTGGGGTCGCCCTCGTTCAGCGCGAGGCGCAGGGCGTCGTGGTGGCCGCCGCGGTACTGGCGGCGCAGGATGTCGGCGATGCGGGTCTTCAGGTCCAGCGTGCTGTCGCGGGTCGCCTCGAGCTCGCGGGTCAGGGCTGCGAGCCGCGCGCCGGAATCCTGCCGCTTGCGCGCGAGTTCGCCCAGCGCCTGGTGGGTGGCCTTGAGCGCGCGCTCGGATTCGCGCAGCGCGTCCTGCGCTTCCTTGCGGTCAGCTTCCTTCTGCGCGATGTCGCGCTTGAGCGAGCGGATTTCCTTGCGGACCGAGCTCAGATCCTGCTGGTGCGGCGCGAGCTGCGGCGTGTTGGCGCTGGCGGTGGCGGCAGCCAGCGCCAGCAGCACGACGTGCAGTCTGCCCGGGGTCTTCACTGCCATTCGATCAGCGAGCGGCCGGTCATTTCCGCGGGTTGGGACAGGCCCATCATCGAGAGCAGCGACGGCGCGATGTCGCGCAGCGAGCCGCCGGCGCGGATGTGCGCCTTGCGCCCTACGTAGAGGAAGGGCACCTGGTTGAGCGTGTGCTGCGTGTGCAGTTGCTCGTGCGTGTGGTCGAACATTTCCTCGCAGTTGCCGTGGTCCGCAGTGATCAGCACTTCGCCGCCGGCCGCGAGCATGGCGTCGACACACTGGCCGACGCAGATGTCGAGCGCCTCGACCGCCTTCACCGCCGCGTCGAAGTTGCCGCTGTGGCCGACCATGTCGCCGTTGGCGAAGTTGCAGACGATGGCGTCGAAACGGCCGCTGGCGATCGCGTCGACGATATGCGCGGCGACCTGCGGCGCGCTCATCTCCGGCTGCAGGTCGTAGGTGGCGACCTTGGGCGAGGGCACCAGGATGCGCTCTTCGCCCGGGTAGGGCGCTTCTTCGCCACCGTTGAAGAAGTAGGTGACGTGCGGGTACTTCTCCGTCTCGGCGATGCGCAGCTGGGCGAGCCCCTGTGCGGCGAGGTACTCGCCGAAGCCGTTGCGGATGGTCTGCGGCGGGTAGAGCACCGGGTTCGGGTAGGCTTCGCCGTAGCTGGTGAGCGTCGCGAAGAAGCCAAGCTTCGGTTGGCGGGCCTGGAAGCCGCCGAACGCCGGGTCGGTCAGCGCTTGGGTGAGCTGGCGGGCGCGGTCCGCACGGAAGTTCATGAACAGCACGACGTCGCCGTCTACGATCGGGCAGGGCGCACCGATGCGCGTCGCCGCGACGAATTCGTCGTTCTCGCCGCGCGCGTACGCCGCGTCGAGCGCCTCAAGCCCGCTGTTAGCGGTGAGCGGGGACTCGCCGTCCACGATCAGCCGGTACGCGGGCTCGACGCGCTCCCAGCGCTTGTCGCGGTCCATGCCCCAGTAGCGGCCGCTTACGGTGGCGAGCCGTGCCGCCGGGCAATCGGCGAGCACCTTGTCCAGGCGGGCAAGGTAAGTCGCCGCGCTGCGCGGCGGGGTGTCGCGGCCGTCGAGGAAGGCGTGCAGCGCGACGCGCCCGACGCCGGCGGCTTGCGCCGCGCGGATCAGCGCGAAGATCTGTGCCTCGTGGCTGTGCACGCCGCCGTCCGAGAGCAGGCCCAGCACATGCAGCGTGTGTCCCTGGCTCTTGGCGAACGCTTCGGCCAGCACCGGGTTGGCGGCGAAGCGGCCTGCCTCGATGTCGGTGTCGATCCGGCTGATGTCCTGCTGGACGACGCGGCCGGCGCCGATGTTCAGGTGGCCGACCTCGGAATTGCCGAACTGGCCGCCGGGCAGGCCGACGTAACCTTCGGAAGCGTCGATGGTGCCGAAGGCGTACGCCTTGCGCAGCCGGTCGAGGTTGGGGGTGTGGGCGTGATGGATCGCATTGTGCTCGCTGTCGGAGCGTTCGCCGAATCCGTCGAGAATCAGCAGAAGAACGGGAGTTTGTGCGCGCATGTCTGGTATACGTTCAGAATATTAGAGCTTCTTGATGCTAACTGCCGAGATCGGTATTATTGTAAACAAAATCGCTGTATCCAGATAAAAATACCGCTACCGGAGAAATACCTTGCTGTTTAACGACGATCAGATTGAGCAGACATCGCGTGCGATGAAAGCCATGTCCCATCCGCTGCGACTCAAGATCATTTCCGTCCTCGAGGACCAGGAAGTGAGCGTGCAGGATATCGTGGACAAGGTGGGGACCTCGCAAAGCAATATTTCGCAGCACCTGGCGATCATGCGGGACAAGGGCGTCCTGCGTACCCGCAAGGACGCGAACCGCGTGTACTACCGGGTGGGCGACATCCGCACGCTCGAGGTGCTCAAGATGATGCGCGAAGTGTTCTGCGGTTTCGGCGACTAAGCCTTCTTCGCATAAATTTCCGGGCGGCTTTCACGGTCGCCTGCATTCGGCCCGCCGCTGCCGCCCGGGTCGTGCATGTCGTATAAACGCCTAATCCGGGCGGTCCTGTTTTTCCTTCTTTTCCTGCTTGCGCCTCACATAGAGCGTCTTGTGCACGCGGGCGACCACTTCACCCTGCTCGTTCTGCACCTCCACGCTTAGTTGCGGCAGCGTCTTGTCGCCGTGTGCGGTCTCGGCCCTGATGCGCTCGATGAGCGCGTCGTCGATGCTGAACAGCGCGCGCACGGTCCCCTTGCCGGGCTTCAGGTAGTCTATGCTGCCGGCCTTGTCCCACACGATATAGTCGCGACCCAACGCCTTCATCAGCATCAGCATGAAGAAGGGGTCGGTCATCGAGTACAGGCTGCCGCCGAAGTGGACGCCGACGTAGTTGCGGTTGGCGAGCCCGAGTTTCATCTTCACTTCGACCCGGCGCCAGTCGTGGCCGATATGTCCCACGCGGATGCCGGCGCCAAGGTAGGGCGGCCACAGGTTGATCAGGGTCTTGAAGAGCGAGGGGCTGATGCGCATGGTTCAAACGGCCGTTTTAACAGGCAGCCATCGTCGCCAAGCGCAATGCTGATGTCAAGTATTGTGGCGTCAGAACGGCAACTGGCCCTGCGCGCCGCGCGCAAGCTCGATCCGTGCGCCGGCCTCGCCGTGCGCCAACTGCAGCGTCACATGCTCGCCGTTGCTCAGTTGCTCGACCCCGCGTACGGTCTCGCCGCGGTCGTTGCGCACGATCGCGTAACCGCGGGACAGCACGGCATGCGGGTTCATCGCCTCCAGCGCGGCCTCGAGCCGGGCCAGCTGCAGCTGCCGCGCCGAACCCGCGGCCGTGGCGTGTTGTGCCAGCTGCGTCTCCAGCGCCCGCAGGCGGGCGGAACGGGCGGCGAGGTCGGGCTTGCGCAGGCGCTTGGCCAGTGCGTCGCCGCGCGAGCGGGCAAGCGTGAGTCTCGCGTGGATCAGGTAGCGTAGCCGGCTGTTGGTCTGTTCGAGTTGGCGGTGCTGGGCGCGGATGCGCTCGCCCGGGTGGGCGAGGCGGCGGGCGCAGAAATCCAGCCGCTGCTGCTTGTCGGTGATCAGGCGGGAGAGCGCACGGATCAGCGCGCGGCGGCTGCGCTCCAACTGGAACTGCATCGCGTCGCGGCTGGGGGAGACCAGCTCGGCCGCCGCGGTCGGCGTGGGCGCGCGGCGGTCGGCGGCAAAGTCGGCGATGGTGGTGTCGGTCTCGTGGCCGACGCCGCTGACCACCGGGATCCGACAGGCGACGATCGCGCGCGCGACGGCCTCTTCGTTGAACGCCCACAAGTCCTCTATGCTGCCGCCGCCGCGGCAGACGATCAGCACGTCCACCTCGTCGCGCCGGCTGGCCGTGGCGATCGCCTGCGCGATCTGGCGGCCGGCGTCGCTGCCCTGTACCGGCGTCGGGTAGAGCGCCAGCGGAATCGACGGCATGCGCCGGCGCAAGGTGGTGACGACGTCGCGCAGCGCGGCGGCAGCGGGCGAGGTGACGATGCCGATCGCCCTGGGGTGGGGCGGCAGCGCGCGCTTGCGCGCCTCGTCGAACAGCCCTTCCTCGGCGAGGCGGCGGCGCAGCCGGTCGTAAGCCTCGAACAGGCGGCCAAGGCCGGCCTCGCGCATGGTGTCGACGGCGATCTGGTAGTCGCCGCGTGCCTCGTACAGGGTGACCGTCCCGCGCAACTCGACCTGCATGCCCTCGCGCGGGGTGAACGCGAGCCGCGACATGCGCTGGCGGAACATCACGCAGCGCACCTGTGCGCTGGCGTCCTTCAGCGAAAAATAGGCGTGGCCGGAGGCCGCGAGCGTCAGGTTGGAAATCTCGCCGCCGATCCACTGCGGCGGGAGGCCGTTTTCCAGCAGGCTGCGCGCCATGCGGTTGAGCGTGCTGACGCTGATGATGTCGGCGCTCTGGTCGGTAAAAAGCATGCTTGTCAAGTCATCCACAGGGGCGGGGTTGGCGGGTTTCAATTGTCGGACAAGGCGATTTCCGGTTGCCCGTGCCGTCAGGGGCGGCACCTGTCCAATAAAATCAATGGTTTGCCGGACTGACGCAATTGTGTGCAAGACAGTCGCAGCGCTTGCTGCATCAGCCTTTGCGCCGTTTTGTACACATTGTTATCCACAGAATTTGTGGATGCATCAGAAAAATGCTTTTGCTACAGTGGCTTGCGGCGAATTCCTGCCGTCGGTTCTGGCTGCGGCCAGCCCCGCATCCTTGAGCGTTATTCCCGTTTGTCCTTGCCGGCTTGCCGTTGCCGGCGTTCGCGGCTAGAGTCTAGCGCTTGGACAAGCGTTGGAGAACACTCTGTGTGGGCGATTATCGAGGCTGCCGGCTGGCCGATCTGGACCATTATCACCGCGTCGGTGATCTCTCTTGCCATCATCCTTGAGCGCCTGTTCACCCTGCGGGCTTCCCGCATAGCCCCTGCGGGGCTTGCCGATGACGCGATTGCCGCCTGCCGCGCGTCGGGGCCGAGCGAGGCGCTGGTGCAGCAACTGGCCGCGCATTCGCCGCTGGGGCGGGTGCTGTCTGCTGGCGTGCGCAACGCCTTGCGCTCGCGCGAAGTGATGAAAGAAGCGATCGAAGACGAAGGCCGTCTGGTCGGGCACGAGCTCGAACGCTACCTGACCACGCTGGGCACCATCGCGGCCATGTCGCCCCTGCTCGGCCTGCTGGGGACGGTGATCGGCATGATCGAGATCTTCGGCTCGCAGTCGCCGACCGGCACCAACCCGCAGCAGCTGGCGCACGGCATCTCGGTCGCGCTCTATAACACGGCCTTCGGCCTGATTGTCGCGATTCCCAGCATGATCTTCTACCGCTACTTCCGCGCCCGCGTCGACAGCCTGCTGGTCGAGATGGAGGCGCAGGCGATCCGCTTGGTCGAGGCCGTACAAGGGCTGAGGAGCGGCGGGTAAACGGCGATGAATTTCAGACGCGGACAGCAGCGGGACGAGCCCGAGATCAACTTCATCCCCTTGATCGATTTGTTGCTGGTCATCCTGATCTTCCTGATGGTGACGACGACGTATTCGCGTTACTCGGAGATCGAGGTCAACCTGCCGACGGCCGACTCCGGCGCGGCCGAACAAAAGAGCGCCGAGATGGACGTGCTGGTCAGCGCCGGCGGCGAAGTGGTTGTCGGCAAGACGCGCCTTGCCAAACCTTCGCTTGGCCAGTTGACCGAGCTTTTGCAGGCGGACGCGAGCGGCAGGCAGAACCCGGTGGTGGTCATCAGCGCCGACGCGCGCGCCGAGCACCAGTGGGTCGTCAACGTGATGGAGGCCGCCCGCCAGGCCGGGCTGACCCAGCTGACCTTCGCGACGCGTACCGACGCGGGAGGCTAGGTGGCGGGTGTGATCGAACGCCACTGGTACGCGCCGCGTCCGTGGCTGGCTGTGTTGCTGTGGCCGCTCTCGGCCTTGTTCGCGCTGGTGAGCGGTTTACGGCGTCTTGCCTACCGGCTTGGTCTCTTGCGCCAGGCGCGATTGGCCTGTCCGGTGGTGGTGGTCGGCAATATCAACGTCGGCGGCGTCGGCAAGACCCCGCTGACCCTCTCCCTGATCGAGTCGCTGCAGGCCTTGGGCCTGCGTGTCGGCGTCATCAGCCGCGGTTATGGCGGCTCGCGCCGCGAGCCTGGCCTCGTGCGTGCAGGTGATACGGCCAGCGAAGTCGGCGATGAACCGCTGCTTTTCGCGCAAAGCGGCGTGCCGGTAGCCACCGGGCGCGACCGCGTCGCGGCCGGCGCCTTGCTGCTGGCGGCTCACCCCGGACTTGACCTGATCCTGTCCGACGACGGGCTGCAGCATTACCGGCTTGCGCGTGACCTGGAGCTGGTCGTGCTGGACGGCACGCGTGGTCTGGGTAACGGTTGCCTGCTGCCGGCCGGGCCGCTGCGCGAGCGCGCCTCGCGCCTGAGTCGGGTTGGCGCGCTGGTGGTCAACGGCGAAGCGACGGGGCCGCTGCCCGAGGTGGCGGGCGTGCCGCGCTTTACGATGGCGCTTGAGGCGGGTGAGTTTTTCGAGGTGGGCAAACCTGGCAACCGGCGCCAGGCAGCCGATTTTTCCGGCGAGCGCGTGGTCGCCCTGGCCGGTATCGGTCATCCGGAGCGCTTCTTTTCGACGCTGGCATCGCTCGGTCTGCGTTGCGATGCGACACTGGCTTTCCCGGACCACCATGCGTTCACTGCTGCGGACCTGCCACAGGCCGACGCACTGGTGGTGACCACCAAGGATGCCGTCAAATTGTACGGCATCAATCATGCTAGACTATGGGCTTTGCCGGTCAGGGCGAGGCTGTCGCCCGACCTTGCCCGGTGGATCGCCGCGCAACTGAAATTAAGAGACGCGAATGGACGCAAAATTTCTTGAAATCCTGGTCTGCCCGCTGTGCAAGGGGCCTCTGTTCTACGCCAAGGACGCGCAAGAGCTGATCTGCAAGCCCGATCGCCTGGCGTTCCCGATCCGCGACGGCATCCCGATGATGCTGGAGAGCGAGGCGCGCGAACTGCCGGCCGACGAAGAGGTCGGTCAATGAGCTTTACTGTGGTCATTCCCGCGCGCATGGCGTCCACCCGCCTGCCGCGCAAGCCGCTGGCCGACCTTGCCGGCAAGCCGATGGTCGTGCGGGTCGCTGAGCGCGCAGCGCAAAGCGGTGCCGCGCGGGTGGTGGTCGCGACCGACCATCAGGAAATTGTCGATGCTTGCGCAGCGCATGGCGTCGAGGCGATGCTGACCCGGGAAGACCATGCGAGCGGCACCGACCGGCTGGCCGAGGTGGCCGGCCGTCTCGGGCTGCCCGCCGACGCGGTCGTCGTCAACGTGCAGGGCGACGAGCCGCTGATCGAACCCGCCCTGATCGACCGCTTGGCCGGTGCGCTCGTTTCTTCGCAGTTGCCGATGGCGACCATGGCGCACCCGATCGACTCGGCAGCCGACTTCTTTAACCCGAACGTCGTCAAGGTGGTCTTGGATCAGGACGGCCTTGCTGCTTATTTCAGCCGGGCGCCCATCCCCTACGCCCGGGACGCGTTTGCCGAACGCACGGACACGCTGCCAGCCGGCTTGCCGGCGCTGCGGCATATCGGCATGTACGCCTACCAGGCGGGATTCTTGTCCGTCTACGCCACGCTCTCGCCGTCCCCGCTGGAGACTTTCGAAGCGCTCGAGCAGTTGCGCGTGCTCTGGCATGGCCACCGCATCGCGGTGGTGACCGTCGACGAGGCACCTGCGGCCGGCGTCGACACGCCTGCCGACCTCGAGCGGGTGCGAGCCATCCTGACAAACTGAACAACCTTATCCAGACACGGAGTCACAGACCATGAAACTGATTTTGTTGGGCGCACCGGGCGCCGGCAAGGGCACCCAAGCCAAGTATGTTTGCGAAAAGTTCGCCATCCCGCAGATCTCGACCGGCGACATGCTACGCGCCGCAGTCAAGGCTGGCACGCCGCTGGGCCTCGAGGCGAAGGCCATCATGGACGCGGGCGGCCTGGTGCGTGACGACATCATCATCGGTCTCGTCAAGGAGCGCATCGCCGAGGCAGACTGCGCGAACGGCTTCCTGTTCGACGGCTTCCCGCGCACCATCCCGCAGGCCGAGGCGATGCAGGCTGCTGGCGTGACCATCGACTACGTGGTCGAGATCGACGTGCCGGACGAGGCGATCATCGACCGCATGTCGGGCCGTCGCGTACACGTGGCGTCCGGTCGCACCTACCACGTCAAGTACAACCCGCCCAAGGCCGAAGGCGTGGACGACGAGACCGGCGAAGCGCTGATCCAGCGCGAGGACGACAAGGCAGAGACCGTCAAGAAGCGCCTCGACGTTTATCACGAGCAGACCGAAGTACTGGTCGGCTTCTATTCGAAGATGGCCGCCGGTGGCGACGCGAGCGCGCCGAAGTATGTGCGTATCGACGGCACCCAGACCGTCGACGCCGTGCGTGACACGCTGATTGCCGCGCTGGTGTAAGGACGGACAGACCGTGCCGGCGGCGGCACGGTTGCGTCCCATGCAAAAGCTCGGCCGTGCCGGGCTTTTGCAAATGGGGATTGCTGTTTACTTGTAGGTCAGGCGTAGTGGTTATAACGTTATGCTCCTTTGCTTTGTTATTAACAAAAGCATTTGAGCGCAATTATTGATGCTTGTACAATCTTTGCGTGTCGGAGTTGGGTCACGAGCCCATTGGCACTACGTTCGAACTGATTTTGGAATCCATGCATACACATCGAGAAACAAGACCCGAGCGCCAGTTGTCCCCGTCCCTGATCCGCAGGGCGACGGCGATCGTCGAGATGCCTGACGGCGTGCTGGTGACGGCGCCCTTGGGGGGGCGTTTTGCCTTGCCCGGCGGCCGTGCCGAGCGCGGCGAGTTGCGTTCGCAGGCCTTGCTGCGCCATATCCGAGACGAGACGGGTTTGCGCGTCAACTCCATGCTTTACCTGTTCGACCACATCACCGCGCACAACGCGCACAAGGTCTACCTGTGCATCGGGCAGGGCACCGCGCGTCCGCAGGGGGAAATGGCGCGCATGGCGCTGGTCGCCTCGCCGGACACGGAGCAGGACCTGCATATCGAGACGCGCGCGATCTTGCGCCGTTATGCAAAGCTGCGCGGGGAAGAGGGACCGAAGAGCGAGGCGGTCCGCGCCTTTCTCGCGCTGGCTCGTTATATCGCCAAGGTCGATTGACGCGCGTTGCAGGCAAAAAAACGGCGCACCCCTTATCCGGGTGCGCCGTTTGCATTTGGGGGAGGCTTCAGCCGCCGGCCGCAGCCGTCACCGGCAGGATGACCCAGCCCAGCGACTCGCCCGCCGAGAAAGCCAGCATCATCAATAGCGCGGCGATCGGGCTGAACAGCAGCGTGCCCAGCAGCACGCGCATGCGGGTGTTTCCGCTGACTGCCGCGAGCGCGTTGATCATCATCAGCATGCCGAACAGGGCGATCACCATGGTGACCGCGTCGGCGACGTCGCCGGGTAGCCAGCTGGCCAACGGACTCAGCAACTGCACCGCGCCGACGGCGACGATGATGCCGAACAGCGGACGTTGCGCGCCGGTATCGGCAAACTTCAGCCAGCGGCGCATGAACCCGGCGAGCAGGATGCTCTCGGCGGTGCCCAGCAGGGTGAACAGCATCAGCCGGCCGGCGATGTCGTCGCCCAGGTCGGTCGCGCCGGCCGCGCCGACCAGACCGCTGAGCAGCAGCAGGATCGCCGGCTGCCAGGGCGGGTAGTTGTAATGGGCGAGCGGCTGCACCCGCCCGCGGATCAGGTCGATCGCGTCGTGGAAGATGGCCTGCATGCTCAGTCGAACACGACGGTCTTGTTGCTGTACGACAGGACCCGGTTGTCGATGTGCCAGCGCACGGCGCGGGACAGCACCACTTTCTCAAGATCGCGACCCTTCTCGACCAGGTCTTCCACGCTGTCGCGGTGCGAGATTCGGGTCACCTCCTGCTCGATGATCGGGCCTTCGTCGAGGTCTTCGGTCACATAGTGGCTGGTCGCGCCGATCAGCTTCACGCCGCGCGCGAACGCGCGGTGGTAGGGTTTGGCGCCGTCGAAAGCCGGCAGGAAGCTGTGGTGGATGTTGATCACGCGGTTCGGGTAGCGCTCGACGAAGCGCTCGGACAGCACCTGCATGTAGCGGGCCAGCACGATGAAGTCGACGCCGGCTTCTTCCATCAGCCGCCACTGTTCAGCCTCGGCTTCGGCCTTGTTGTCCTTGTTGACCGGAAGTACATGGAAGGGAATGCCGTTGAATTCGACGATACGGCGGCAGTCCTCGTGGTTGGAGATTACCAGCGGAATCTCGCAGTCGAGCTCGCCGATGCGCCAGCGGTGCAGCAGGTCGACCAGGCAGTGCTCGTATTTGGAGACGAAGATCGCCATGCGCGGTTTGCGGGTCGACAGCGAAACACGCCATTGCATCTGGTGTTCGGCGGCGATCGGCGCGAAGGCTGCGCCGAAGCTTTCCATCGGCAGGGTGAAGCCCTCCAGTTCCCACTGCACGCGCATCAGGAACAGTTTTTCGCTGAGGTCCTGGTGCTGGTCCGCGTGCATGATGTTCGCGTTATACGTCAGCAGGAAGTTGGCAATGGCTGCGACCAGCCCCTTGCGGTCGGGGCAACTCACCAGCAAGGTGGCGGTGGCGGGTTTCGAGTTCATCGTATGGGGTGTCCGTGAGGTATCCATAGAAAGCAAAACGCCACGCACCCGTGGGCGGTGGCGTCGAGCTCGGGTATTCAGAAGGTCATGCGTGCAGGTTCGCGCAATCGAGCGTGTTCTGCAAGAGGGTCGCGATGGTCATCGGGCCGACACCGCCCGGTACCGGCGTGATGAAGGCCGCGCGTTCGCTAGCCTGGGCAAATTCCACGTCACCGGCGAGCGTGCCGTCCGCCAGGCGGTTGATGCCGACGTCGATCACCACCGCGCCAGGTTTGACCCACTCGCCCTTGACGAAGCCGGGTTTGCCGACCGCGGCAACGACAATGTCGGCCGCCGCCACTTCTGCGGCCAGGTTTTCGGTCGCGCTGTGGCAGACGGTCACCGTCGCGCGCGCCAGCAGCATCTCGAGTGCCTGCGGGCGGCCGACGATATTGGACGCACCGACGATCACCGCCTTCTTGCCCTTCGGGTCGATGCCGTATTTTTCCAGCAGCGTCATCACGCCGCGCGGTGTGCACGGGCGCAGCAGCGGCATCTTGATCGCGAGGCGGCCCATATTGTAGGGGTGGAAGCCGTCCACGTCCTTGTGCGGGGCAATGCGTTCGATCACGGCCTGCGGGTCGATGTGCTCGGGCAACGGCAACTGGACCAGGATGCCGTCCACTTCGTTGTCGGCGTTCAGCTGGTCGACGATGGCCAGCAGTTCTTCCTGCGTAGTCGACGCCGGCAGGTCCCAGGCCAGCGAACGGATGCCGGCCTTCTCGCAGCTTTTTTTCTTGTTGCGCACGTAAACGGCCGACGCCGGGTCGTCGCCGATCAGGATGACGGCGAGGGCAGGGGCACGCTTGCCTGCGGCAAGGCGGGCGTCAACGCCTGCGCGGACTTCTTCGATCAGTGCTGCTGCGACGGCTTTGCCGTCGATGATTTGTGCCGACATGTGTGTAAGGCTTCCGAAGTGGAGGGCGGGATATCAAGCTGTATATTTTCGCATTTATATGCCAGCCTGCTCAATGGGGATTGACGCGGTGGCTGCCCGCAGGTATAGTCCACGCCTCTGATGTCGGAGTGTAGCGCAGCCCGGTAGCGCACCTGCTTTGGGAGCAGGGGGTCCAAGGTTCGAATCCTTGTACTCCGACCAAGAATTCAAGCGTCTGTATTCAGACTTGCGCCCGTAGCTCAACCGGATAGAGCACCGGCCTTCTAAGCCGGGGGTTACAGGTTCGAGTCCTGTCGGGCGCGCCAGGTTCGTTGGTGGATGTAGCTCAGTTGGTAGAGTCCCGGATTGTGATTCCGGTTGTCGTGGGTTCGAGTCCCATCATCCACCCCATATCAAGCTAAAACCCTGATTTTCCAAGGAAATCAGGGTTTTTTTGCGTGGATAAAACGATTTGCTACACGAACTGTTACACATACAGGGAGTGCAAGTCGTATGAAAGTTGTCTCAGAAAATTTTTACCGCCGTGGCAAAAAAGGTACGTTCTACTGCCGTCGCCGAGTCCCTCACGATCTCGTCAGCTTGTACGGCGGACGCCACGAAATCCTGCGCAGTTTGAAGACTTCGGACGAGTCGATCACCCTCCAGCGCTGGCGCGCGTGCATGGTCGAACTCGACCAAACCTTCGCTGACCTGCGCAAGCGCCACGCGGCCTTGCTGGACCCTGCAGAACCCATCCTGGTTCCTCATTTGAGTGCACCCTTCGTGGAGAACCTCGGCCGGTTTTGGGTGCAGCAAGTGTTGCTTAGCGATGATGCGGCTCGGTTGGCGGGGCTGGATGATGAGCAGTTTGACGAGCTTGGCGATAAGTTGAGCGCTCAGCGCAAAGAACTTGGTCGCATGCTGGCACAGGGCTGCTTTGATCGGATCGAGCCCGCGTTCTTGGCATTCCTGCATCTGTGCGGGGTCAGCGTACAGATTTCCGATGACGAGCGGGCGCAGGTGTTGCGTGGCTTTTTGAAGTCTGTGATCAGTGCGCTTGACGTACAACTTGAGCGCCACGACGGCAAGATCAGGGAAACTCACGAAGTGGTCGCGCCGGACTTGGTGAAGCCTCCGGCGCAGTTGCTGCTCGATCAGCAAGCTCGGGCTCAGTCTGCGAGCGTATCCTGGCAACAGGTTTTTGATGTCTGGCAAAGTTTCGTGGAACAGCGACCCAAGTCGACGGTGCTGGCTTACCAGACGGCGTGGCGTGACCTGATGAAATTCGCCGATACTCGGAAATTGTTCTGTCCGGCCGATCTGACTGCGACGTCGATGACTGAATTCGTTCAGTACATGCGTGCGAGCAAGACTCTGCAGATCGGCACAATCAATGAACGATTAGCGAAGATCAAAGCGATTTTTCGGGTAGCCGTAGGTCGGCAGTTGCTGCTCACTAACCCGGCACAAGATACGTTGGGCTTTAGGGAAAGCGTACGCGGCAAGCTGACTAAGTCTCGTTTACCGTTTACCACGGAAGAACTTGAAGCAATTTTCTGTTGCCCGATCTACACCAACGCCCAATTGCGCTCGCAAGGGCAGGTAGGTGAGGCGAGCTACTGGATTCCGTTGCTGATGCTGTATACCGGCGCCCGACCTGAAGAGATCGCCGGTTTGCAGTTTGAATCGCCCCTCCTTTCCTAGACACCACGAGAGCCTCACACTAGGCGCCACAAGGAGGTGT
>NZ_STGJ01000010.1 GCF_004919095.1 Crenobacter intestini
AGGACACCGCCAGACGCCCCATCCGCAGACCCCCAGCTCAATGAGCTGGGGGTTTTGCTTTGTGCGCGCGGAAAAACCCATCCACTGCGCGCTACAACCACCATATCCCTGCATTCCGCCGTCCAAAACAAAGGGGCGTGTCCTGACGGACACGCCCCTTCTTGCGTTCTCGCGTTGCGGCCGCTTACAGCGAGTGTTCGCTGTGCTGGTTCGCGTGTTGCGCGCGCTCTTCGCGCGGCGTGATATTGAAGTGGTTGCGGTAGGTGCTCGAGAAATGCGGGCCGCTCGAGAAGCCGCAGGCGAGGCCGATCTGCACGATGGACTTCGAGGTCTGCTGCAGCAACTGGCGGGCGCGGTTGAGGCGCAGTTCCAGGTAGTATTTGGATGGCACGGTGTTCAGGTACTGCTTGAACAGGCGCTCGAGCTGGCGGCGCGATACGCCGACGTAGAAGGCGATGTCGTCGGTCGACAGCGGCTCTTCGATATTCGCTTCCATCAGGCTGACCGCCTCGGTCAGCTTGGGCTGGCTGCCGCCGATCCGCGTCGCCAGCGGGATGCGCTGGCGTTCGTTGCCGGGGCGGATGCGCTCCATGCTGAAACGCTCGGACAGGCGGGCGGCGAATTCGCCGCCCAGGTGCGAAGAGACCAGGCTGATCATGAAGTCGAGCGTCGCCGCACCGCCCGCGCAGGAGGCGCGGGTACGGTCGATCTCGAACAGGTTGGACGAGACGATGACTTCAGGATAGTCCTCGGACAGACGGCCGATTTCCTGCCAGTGGATGGTCGCGCGAAAACCCGTTAGCAGGCCCGCGCGTGCCAGCCAGTAGCTGCCGCAGCCGATGGCCGCGACTAGCAGCTTGTCGTTGCCGGACTGGTTGACGGCACGACTGATCTCGTCGGTGTTCACCTCGCAATGGGTGTCGCTGGAGAGGACAAACAGCGCGTCCAGCCTGGGCGCATGGGAGAGCGGCAACTCGACCGGCAGCCGTTGTCCGCCCAGCAGGGTGACCGGCTGGCCATCCGGTGACAGCGACAGGCATTCGAAGCAGCGGTTTTCCGCCAACTGGTTGGCGCAGGTGAGTACCTCGCTGGCAATCGCAAAGTCAGCCATCGAGGCATTGGGAAGCAGCAGGAAGCCGTAGCGTAACGGTCTGCTGGCCTGCATCTTGGGAGGAGCCATCTAAAGGTCGGGCCGGTTGGTGATGAGTGAAGAAAACAGGGTGCCGCCAGCTTGCGGGATTGCGACGGCGGATTATGCATATTGTACGACCAATGCCCCCCGGCAGGCGAGCATCCGGCCGCGCTAGTGGCTATCTTTGCCGTACAGGTCGAAGCCGAAGTAGCTCCGTTCGATCTGGCGGTACTGGCCGCTGGTGCGTAACGAGGCGATGGCCCGGTTGAGGCGGGTGGCCAGTGCGAGGTCGCCCTTGCGTACGGCGATGCCGGTTCCCTCGCCGAAATACTCGCTCTGGCGGTATTCGGGGCCGACGAAGGCGAAGCCCTTGCCCTGCGGCTTTTGCAGGAAGGCGTAGTCGCCGACCGCACTGTCGACGAACACGGCGTCGAGCTTGCCTTGGGCGAGCGCGTCGAAGGCCTGGGTTATCTTGCGGTAGCCGGCGACCTCGGCGCCCTGGCGCGCCCAGTTCGCTTCGGCGAAGCGGGCCTGGGTCGACGCGGTCAGCACGCCGACGCGCCAACCTGTCAATTTCCGGGGTGGCTGGACGCTGCCCTCGCGGGCGATCAGCCTGCTGGGAATCTTGTAGTAACGGTCGGAGAAGTCGACCAGTTGTTTGCGCTCGCGGGTGATCTGCATCGACGAGAGGATCGCGTCGAACTTGCCGGCCTTGAGCGCGGGAATCAGCCCGTCCCAGTCCTGCGAGACGATCAGGCAGTCGACCTTCATCTCGCGGCATAGCGCGTAGGCGATATCGACGTCGAAGCCCTGCGGCTTGCCACCCGCGCTGATCGAACTGAACGGCGGGTAGTTGAGGTCCATGCCGAAGCGCAGGGTTTCGGCGTGCGCCATCGTCAGCAGGCAACTGAAGGTCAGGGCTAACAGGCGGGCCGGGCGCGGCATCATGCTCTCCATAGGGGTAGGCGGCGCACCGGTACGAGGCTGCGCGGGGCGGAAATTCTAACCGCTTCGCCCGATTCAAGGAATGACCTTGTCGCGGAGCGTTCACGCTAAGTGGGATGTGTACGGACGTGTCGCAATCCGGAAATGCCGGCTGGCTGGCGGGTTCTACAATCGCCACGCTACCCACTCTCCATAATAAAGCAGGAGACATCATGTCGTTGAGCAACAAGGCCGAGCTGGCCAGCCTGATCGCCGATATCCAGGCCGTCGGCGCGCAGAAGCTGTCCGCCGCCGAGGCGGCGCGCCTGTCCGCATTCTTCCCGGTCTACTTCGAGGAAACCGAATACGCCGACCTGTCCCGCCTGCCGGCGGCCGACCTGTTCGGCGCGGCTGTCGCGCATTACGAGTTCGCCGCCGAGCGCCGCGCCGGCGCCACCAGGGTGCGCATCTATAATCCGGACTTCGAACGCGACGGCTGGCAGAGCACGCATACGGTGATCGAGATCGTCAACGACGACATGCCGTTCCTGATCGATTCGCTGACCATGTTCCTCGCGCGCAACAGCCTGGGCCTGCACCTGTTGGTGCACCCGGTGGTCGAGGTCGAGCGCGATGCCGGGGGCAAGCTGCTCGCAATCGAGCGCGCCGAGGCGCGTGCGTTGCCACTGGAATCGATGATCCACGCGCAGGTCGACCGGGTGACAGACCCGGCCCGCCTCGCAGCCCTGCAGGCCGAGCTCGAACGCGTGCTCTCCAATATCCAGCTCGCGGTGCGCGACGAGCCGGCCATGCGTGCGCGCGTCGAAGCGTTGTGCGCGGCGCTTGCCGAACAAGACGGTGACGCCGCCGAGGCCAGCGCCTTCCTCGAGTGGATGGCAGGCAACCATTTCCTGTTCCTCGGCTATTGCGACTACGACCTCGTCAAGCGAGATGGGCAGGACAGCCTGAAGATCGTCAAGGGTTCGGGCCTCGGCATCCTCGAGGACCAGGGTGGCAAGGAATACTCGGCCAGTTTCGAGGCGCTGCCGCAGGAGTTGCGCGAGCTTGCGCACCTGCCGCACCGCATCGTGCTCAACAAGTCGCAGTCGCGCTCTATCATCCACCGTCCGGCGTACATGGACTTCGCCGGCGTCAAACGCTTCAACGAGGCGGGCGAGGTGATCGGCGAGTCGCGCCTGCTCGGCCTCTATACCGCGCGCGCCTACCAGGCCTCGCCCAAGGACATCCCCATCCTGCGCGAGAAGGTCGACTATGTGACCCGTACCTGCGACTTCGTCGACAACAGCTACAAGGCGAAGACGCTGTCCTTCGTGCTGGAGACCTACCCGCGCGACGAGCTGTTCGAGATCGAAGCCGAGGTGCTGCAGCCGATCGCCGAGGGCATCGTCAACCTGCAGGAGCGTCCGCGTGTGCGCCTGTTCGTGCGCAAGGACCGCTACCACCGTTACGTCAGCTGCCTGGTGTTCGTGCCGCGCGACAGCTTCAACACCGAGGTGCGCCTGAAGATCGAACAGGTGCTGCGCCGCGCGTTCGGCGGCAGCAGCTGCGAATTCAGCGTGCAGATCGGCGACGGCATGCTCGCCCGCGTGCACTACATCATCCGCGTGCCGACCTCGACGCTGCCGGCCTACCGCGAGAGCGAGATCGAAGCCGAGATCGCGCGCGTGGTGCGCGGCTGGAGTGACGAGCTGCACGGCCTGCTGGTCGAAGCCGGCGGCGAGGAGGGCGGCAACGCGCTGTTCGCCCGTTACGCGGACGCCTTCCCCGTCGCCTACCGCGAGGAATTCGGCGCGCGCAACGCGCTGGTCGACATCCGCCACATCGAAGACGCGGCGAGCCGCCAGTCGCTGGCGATCAAGCTGTACCGCCCGTTCCAGCAGGGCGCCCGCCAGTTCAACCTCAAGCTGTTCCGTGCCGGCGAGCCGGCCAGCCTGTCGTCTAGCCTGCCCATCCTCGAGAACATGGGCGTGCGCGTGAAGGACGAGCACCCGTACCGCATCGAGCGTGCCGGTGGCGATGCGGTGTGGATCTCCGACTACGGCCTGGACCTGGGAGACGCCTTCGACAAGCTGTGCGACGAGGCGACCCAGCAGGACTTCCAGCAACTGCTCGCCGAAGTGTTTGCGGGCCGTGTCGAGAATGACGGCTTCAACCGCCTCGCCCTGCTGGCCGGGCTCGATTGGCGCGAGATCACTTTGGTGCGTGCGCTCTCCAAGTACCTGCGCCAGGGCGGCCTGCCGTTTGGCCAGAGCTATATCGAGCAGTGCGTCGCGCACTACCCGGCGATCACCCGCGCTCTGGTCGACCTGTTCGCCGCGCGCCTGTCGCCCACCGCGCGCGATGACGCGCGCGCACAGGCGCTGCAGCAGGAAGTGAAGACCCTGCTCGACGGGGTCGCCAACCTCGACGAGGACCGCATCCTCAACGGCCTGTTAAGTGTGATCCTCGCCGTGCGCCGCACCAACCTGTGGCAGGCGGCCGCCGACGGCAGCGCCAAGGCCGCGCTGTCGTTCAAGCTCGAGTCCGGCGCGATCCCCTTCCTGCCGCAGCCGCGCCCACTGTTCGAGATCTGGGTGTACAGCCCGCGCATCGAGGGCGTGCACCTGCGTGGTGCAAAGGTTGCCCGCGGCGGCCTGAGGTGGTCCGACCGCATGGAAGACTTCCGCACCGAGGTGCTTGGCCTCGTCAAGGCGCAGATGGTCAAGAACTCGGTGATCGTGCCGATGGGCTCCAAGGGCGGTTTCGTGTGCAAGCAGCTGCCGGCGCCATCCGACCGCGAGGCGTTCATGGCCGAGGGCATCGCCTGCTACAAGATCTTCATCGCGTCGCTGCTCGACCTGACCGACAACATCGTCGCCGGCGAGATCGTGCCGCCGCGTGACGTGGTGCGGCTGGACGCCGACGACCCGTACCTGGTGGTCGCCGCCGACAAGGGCACGGCCAGCTTCTCCGACATCGCCAACGGCGTGTCGGCCGAGTACGGCTTCTGGCTGGGCGACGCGTTCGCCTCCGGCGGCTCGGCCGGTTACGACCACAAGGGCATGGGCATCACCGCGCGCGGCGCGTGGGAGTCGGTCAAGCGCCACTTCCGCCACCTGGGCGTCGACATCCAGAACGAGGACTTCACCGTCATCGGCATCGGCGACATGGCCGGCGACGTGTTCGGCAACGGCATGCTGCTCTCCGAGCACATCCTGCTCAAGGCCGCGTTCAACCACCAGCACATCTTCCTCGACCCGAACCCGGACGCGGCGGTGAGCTTCGCCGAGCGCGCCCGCCTGTTCGCGCTGCCGCGCTCGTCGTGGTCCGACTACGACCGCGCGCTGATCTCGGCGGGCGGCGGCATCTTCGAGCGCTCCGCCAAGAGCATCCCGCTCTCGCCCGAGGTGCGCGCGTGGCTGAAGACCGACGCCGAGCAGATGGCGCCGACCGCGCTGATGCACGCGATCCTCAAGGCCGAGGCGGACCTGCTCTACAACGGTGGTATCGGCACTTACGTAAAGGCGAGTGACGAGACGCACGCCGACGCGCGCGACCGCGCCAACGACGCGCTGCGCGTCAACGGCGGTGAGCTCAACGTCAGGGTGGTCGGCGAGGGTGGCAACCTCGGCTGCACCCAGAAGGGCCGCATCGAGTTCGCGCAGAAGGGCGGGCTGATCTGCACCGACGCGATCGACAACTCGGCCGGCGTCGACTGCTCCGACCACGAGGTCAACATCAAGATCCTGCTGGGCACGGTGATGCAGCAGGGCGACATGACGCTCAAGCAGCGCAACGAGCTGCTCGCGCAGATGACCGAAGAAGTCGGCGATCTGGTGTTGCGCAACAACTACCTGCAGACGCAGATCCTCGCGGTCAACCGCCTGAACGCGCCGGGCATGCTCGGCGCGCAGGGCCGGATGATGAGCGCGATGGAGAAGGCGGGCGAGCTCAACCGCGAGCTCGAGTACCTGCCGGGTGAGGGCGAGATCGCGGCACGCCGTGCGGCCCGCGGCGGGCTGACCTCGCCCGAGGTCGCCGTGCTGCTCGCGTACAGCAAGATCACGCTCGACCAGGCGCTGCTCGCGTCCGAGCTGCCGGACGAAGCGGACTTCCTACCGGTGCTGACCGACTACTTCCCGCAGCCCTTGCAGGCACGCTTCGGCGAGGCGATGAAGGGGCACTACCTGAAGCGCGAGATCATCGCCAACCAGCTGGCCAACCGCATCGTCAACCGCATGGGCACCACCTTCGTGTTCCGCCTGAAGGAAGAGATGGCGTTGTCCGACGCCGAGATCGCCCGCGCGTGGTGGGTCGCCGACCATGTGTTCGGCGGCGAGGCGCTGTGGCAGCAGATCGAGGCGCTCGACAACCGCGTCGCGGCCGACGTGCAGGTGGGCATGATGGTCGACGTGCGCACGCTGATCGAGCGCGCGACGCGCTGGGTGCTGCGCAACCGCCGTCCGCTGGGCGCGGTCAGCGAGCAGATTTCCCTGTTCGCGGGCAAGGTGCAGGCACTGGAAGCACGCCTGTCGGCCACGCTTGGCACGGACGAGTACCCGCAAGTGGGCGTGCGCGAGTCCGCGCTGCTGGCCGAGGGGGTACCGGCTGAACTCTCCGCGCTGGTGGCGCGTCTGGAGTTTGCGGTGCCGCTGATGGACGTGATCGAAGTGGCCGACCATGTCGCGCTCGACGCGGAGCGCGTGCTGGCCGGTTACCTCACGCTCGGCCGCCTGCTGCAGCTGGACTGGCTGCGCGGCGCGATCACCGCGCTGCCGCGCGAGAACCGCTGGCAGTCGCTGGCGCGCTCGGCGCTGCGCGACGACCTGTACCGCCTGCATCGCCGTCTGGCCAGGAGCGCGTTCGAACACGCGGCCGGCGAGGGCGAGCCGGTCGAGGTGTGGAGCGCGGCGCGTGGTGCGCAGGTCGACGCCTGCCGGGCGATCTTCGCCGAACTGCAGGGCTTCGCGGTGCTCGACCTGGCGATGCTGTCGGCCGGCATGCGCGAGCTGAACAACCACCTGCTCGACTGACCGTCCTTTCTCGCTGCCTGACAGCCTGTCCGCCCCGGCGGACAGGCTTTTTCTTTGTCTGGCCGGCGCCTCTCCTTCTGTATGAACGGGCATGCCTTTTGCATGGCTAGCCGCGACGCTTCCGCATCATGCGAAGTAGAGCTTTGGCTCTTTACATGGAATGACGATGTGGTTAATGTGTTTGCAAATGCAAAACTAGATTCCGCAAAGCGGAACAAGTAGGCCACCCTTAGGAGAGCCCATGAGCGAAACCCAGTCCGGCGACGCCCTCGTCAGTTTTCGGGGCGTGCAAAAGAGCTACGACGGCGAGAGCCTGATCGTCAAACACCTGGACCTCGACATCCGCCGCGGCGAGTTCCTGACCCTGCTCGGGCCGTCCGGCTCGGGCAAGACCACCTGCCTGATGATGCTCGCCGGCTTCGAGACGCCGAGCCACGGCGAGATCTGGCTCGACGGCAAGTTGCTCAACCGCGTGCCGCCGCACAAGCGCGACATCGGCATGGTGTTCCAGAACTACGCGCTGTTTCCGCACATGACGGTCGGTGAGAACCTTGCCTACCCGCTGAAGCTTCGCAAGCTGTCCGCCAGCGAGATTGCCGAGCGGGTGAAGAAGGCCCTCGGCATGGTCAGGCTGGACGCCCTCGCGCACCGCTACCCGGGCCAGCTCTCCGGCGGGCAGCAGCAGCGTGTCGCGCTGGCGCGCGCGCTGGTGTTCGAGCCCAAGCTCGTGCTGATGGACGAGCCCCTGGGCGCGCTCGACAAGCAGTTGCGCGAGCATATGCAGCTCGAGATCAAGCATATCCACGAGCGCCTGGGCGTGACCGTCGTCTACGTGACGCACGACCAGAGCGAGGCCTTGACCATGTCCGACCGCGTCGCGGTGTTCAAGGACGGCATCATCCAGCAGATCGACACGCCGAACGCGCTCTACGAGACGCCGAGCAACGCCTTCGTCGCCAGTTTCATCGGCGAGAACAACCGTCTGGACGGCGAGGTGGTGTCGGTGGACGGCACGCTGTGCGAGGTGCGCCTCGCAAACGGCGTGGTGGTCAGGGCCGAGCGCGCGGGTGCCGAGGCGGCACGGCCGACGGCGATGTCGATCCGTCCGGAGCGGGTGCGCCTCGGCCTGCTTGCCGCGCCGTGCGAGACGCGGCTCTCCGCACAGCTGATCGAGCAGATCTACCTGGGTGACCATGTCCGGCTGCGCCTCGCGCTGGGGCCGGCGCAGGGCTTCATGGTCAAGGTGCCGATCGGCGACGTCGACACGGCCTGGCAGGCCGGGCAGACGCTGGACGTGGGCTGGATGGTGAAGGATTTGCGGGCGCTGGCGCCGCAGGATGCTTGAACAGGCTGGCAGACAACATCAAGGAGAGGAATACATGAAAAAACAGACCACACTGGCCGCCGTACTGGCCCTGAGCTTTGCCGCGCCGGCTTTCGCGCAGAAGAGCATTACCGTGGTGTCGTTCGGCGGCGCCAACAAGGCCGCGCAGGAAGTCGCCTTCTACAAGCCGTTCGAGAAGTCGACCGGCACTCAGGTCGTCGCCGGCGACTACAACGGCGAGATGGCCAAGATCAAGGCGATGGTCGACGCCGGCCGCCCGAGCTGGGACGTGGTCGAGGTCGAGTCGCCCGAACTCTTGCGCGGCTGCGAGGAAGGCCTGTTCGAGAAGATCAACTGGGCCAAGGTCGGCAACAAGGCCGACTTCGTCAAGCCGGCCGTCTCCGAGTGCGGCGTCGGCATCTTCGTGTGGTCGACGGCGCTGGCGTACAACGCAGACAAGCTGAAGGCGGCGCCGGCAGGCTGGAAGGATTTCTGGGACGTCAAGAAATACCCGGGCAAGCGCGGCCTGCGTAAGGGCGCCAAGTACACGCTCGAATTCGCGCTGATGGCCGACGGGGTGCCGGCGTCCGACGTGTACAAGGTGCTCGGCACCAAGGCCGGCGTCGAGCGCGCGTTCAAGAAGCTGTCCCAGCTCAAGCCGAACATCCAGTGGTGGGAAGCCGGCGCGCAGCCGCCGCAGTTCCTCGCCTCCGGCGACGTGGTGATGAGCTCGGCCTACAACGGCCGCATCGACGCCGCACAGAAGGAAGGCAAGAACCTCAAGGTGGTGTGGAACCAGAGCATCTACGACGTCGACTCATGGGCGATCCCCAAGGGCTCGAAGGTGGCCGAGGCGACCCAGTTCATCGCGTTTTCCAGCAAGCCTGAACAGCAGAAGGTCTACTCGAGCAATATCGCGTACGGTCCGACCAACGTGAAGTCGATCAAGCTGCTGCCGGCCAAGGTCGCGTCCAACCTGCCGACCGACCCGGCCAACCTCAAGGGCGCGCTGCCGATCGACGTCGCGTTCTGGGTCGAGCATGGTGAAGACCTCGAGGAGCGCTTCAACGCCTGGGCAGCGAAGTAAGCCCGAAAACTGTCGTACCACCTGCGGCCGGCGCCTGACGCCGGCCGTTTTTTCCCGGGGACTGCCATGTCCGAAAGTGTACCCATGCCCGGTGTGCTGCTCGCCGCCGACGGCGTGCCGCTGAAGGCACGCCTGGCCCGCCAGCGCAGGCTGCGCCAGTTGAAGGCGGTGCTCCTGGTGCTGCCGCTGATGCTGTTCCTGCTGCTGACCTTCCTGCTGCCGATCGGCGCCTTGCTGACCCGCAGTGTCGACAATCCCGAGGTCGCCGCCGTGCTGCCGCAGACGGGCCGCGCGCTCGCCACGTGGGACGGCCGCGCCTTGCCCGGCGACGACGCCTTCCTCGCGCTGGCCGCGGACCTTGCGCGCGCCAAGGAGGAGAAGACCGTCCCCGAACTTGCCAAGCGACTCAATATGGAGGAGCCGGGCTTCCGCTCGCTGTTGCAGAAAACCGCGCGCAAGATGCCGCTTGAGGCGGGCGAAGCGCCGAAGGCCGCGCTGCTGGACATCGACGAGCGCTGGGGCGAGTTGCCGTACTGGCGTGCCATCGCGCGCAATGGCGATACGGTGACGCCTTACTACCTGCTCTCGTCGCTCGACATGCAGCAGGGCGTGGACGGTACGCCGCAGCTGAAGGCGGGGGAGGAGCGCGCCTTCCTGAGCATCTTCGGGCGTACGCTGTGGATGAGTTTCTGGGTGACCGTGTGGTGCCTGCTGCTGGGTTACCCGCTGGCGTACTGGCTGTCGCAGCTGCCGGCCAGACGCAGCAACCTGTTGATGATCCTGGTGCTGTTGCCGTTCTGGACTTCGGTGCTGGTGCGTGTCGCCGCGTGGATCGTGCTGTTGCAGCGCGAGGGCCTGATCAATAGCGCGCTGATGTCGCTGGGGTTGACCGACGCGCCGCTGGAACTCGCGTTCAACCGCGTCGGCGTCTACATCGCGATGGTGCACATCCTGCTGCCCTTCGTGATCCTGCCCGCCTACAGCGTGATGAAGAGCATCCCGCCAAGCTATATGCGCGCGGCGATCTCGCTGGGGGACCATCCGTTCGCCGCGTTCTGGAAGATCTACTTCCCGCAGACCGTCTCCGGTGTCGCCGCCGGCGCCTTGCTGGTGTTCATCATGTGCATCGGCTACTACATCACGCCGGCGCTGCTGGGTAGCCCGGAAGAGCAGATGGTCAGCTATTACGTCGCCTTCTACACCAACGTGACGATCAACTGGGGGATGGCCGCCGCGCTGGGCACACTGTTGCTGGCCGCCACCCTGTTGCTGTACACCGTCTACCAGCGGTTGGTCGGCAGCGACAAACTGAGCCTGGGGTAAACCATGTTGCCTGCCTACGCTTCCCTGCCTGAAAAAGCCTGGTTCTGGCTGTTCCGAACCTTCAACGTGCTGGTGCTGCTGTTCCTGGTCAGCCCGCTGTTCGCGATCGTGCCCTTGTCGTTCTCGGCCGATTCCTTTCTGGTCTACCCGATCCGCGAGTTTTCACTGCGCTGGTACGAGGCCTTCCTGACCGACGGCGAGTGGACGCGCGCGCTGATGAACAGCTTCATTGTCGCGCCGGCGGCGACGCTGATCGCGACCGTGCTGGGTACGCTGGCGTCGGTCGGCCTCGCCAGCCGCGAGTTCCCGGCCAAGTCGCTGCTGATGGGGATCCTGGTGTCGCCGATGGTGGTGCCGGTGGTGATCGTCGGTGTCGGCGCCTACCTCTTCTTCGCGCCGCTGGGGCTGACCGGCAGCTACCTCGGCCTCGTGCTGGTGCACGCGGCGCTGGGCGTGCCCTTCGTGGTGATCACCGTCAGCGCGACGCTGGCCGGCTTCAACACCAACCTGATCCGCGCCAGTGCGAGCATGGGGGCCGGTCCGCTGACGACCTTCGTGAAGGTGGTGATGCCGCTGGTGGCGCCGGGCATCATCTCCGGTGCGCTGTTCGCCTTCGCAACCTCGTTCGACGAGGTGGTAGTCACGCTGTTCCTCGCCGCGCCCGAGCAGATGACGCTGCCGCGCCAGATGTTCGGCGGCATCAAGGAGAACATCAGCCCGGCGATCGCGGCGGCGGCGACCATCCTGATCCTGTTCTCAATCGCGCTGTTGCTGACGCTCGAATGGCTGCGCGGCCGCGCCGAGCGCATGCGCACCCGCAAGGCCTGAAAAGCAAGTCGCCCGGGCATCTGCCCGGGCGGTCGCGTGGCGAAACGTCAGCTTGGGTCGGCGGGGCCGCCGCCGGTACTCCAGTTGACGGGTTCGGGTGTACTACTGCACCCGCCGACGGTGACCGCGGCGAGCGCGGCCAACAGCACGGCAGCCAGTAGTTTTGGCATGCGCATGGTCCGTCCTTTCCTGCCAGGCACCGCGAATGCGGCGCTTGCAGTATAGGCAGCCCGCCTGCCGCACAAGCCCGCCAAGTATCTCAGTGCTTGCCGGTGCTGCCGAAGCCGCCGCTGCCGCGTTCGCTCTCGTCAAATGATTCGACGAGATTGAAGGTGGCCTGCACCACCGGCACCAGCACCAGCTGGGCGATGCGTTCGAGCGGGTTCAGCGTGAACGGCGTCTGGCCGCGGTTCCACACCGACACGAAGAGCTGGCCCTGGTAGTCGGAGTCGATCAGGCCGACCAGGTTGCCCAGCACGATGCCGTGTTTGTGGCCGAGGCCCGAGCGCGGCAGGATGATCGCGGCGAGCGACGGGTCGCCGATATGGATGGCCAGGCCGGTGGGCACCAGCAGTGTCTGCCCGGGTTCGATCACGGTGGTGTCGTCCAGCATCGCGCGCAGGTCGAGGCCGGCCGAGCCGGGGGTCGCGTACGCGGGCAGCTGTTCGTGCAGGCGGGGGTCGAGAATCTTGACGTCTAGCGTCACGGGCATCTTTATCTTCCTTGATCAGTGGGGGCGGCGCGCTTGCTGAGCAGCGCGGCCAGGTGGTGGACGATGGCGCGGGCGACGTCGCGCTTGGGCATCGCCGGCAGCGGGTGGTTGCCTGTGTCGTCGAGCAGCACGACCTCGTTGTCGTCGGCGCCCATCGCCTGCTGCGCGAGGTTGGCGACCAGAAGCGGCACCTGCTTGCGACGGCGCTTGGCGTCGGCGTATTCGAGCAGGTTGCGGCTCTCGGCGGCGAAGCCGACGCAGAACGGCGCGGCCGGCAAGGACGCGATGGTGGCGAGGATGTCCGGGTTTTCGGTCAGCTCGAGCACCGGCGGCGCGTCACCCTTCTTCAGCTTGTGTTCCGAGCGGTTCGTCACCCGGTAGTCGGCGACGGCGGCGACCGCGACAAACACGTCGCAGCGCGCGGCTTCGGCGAGCACCGCGTCTTGCATGTCGCGCGCGCTTTGCACGTCGACGCGGCGCACGCCGGCGGGCGCCGCCATCCCGGTCGGCCCCGAGACGAGGGTGACCTCGGCGCCGGCGTCACGGCAGGCGCGCGCGAGCGCGTAGCCCATCTTGCCCGAGCTGATATTGGTGATGCCGCGCACGGTGTCGATCGGCTCGTAGGTCGGCCCGGCGGTCAGCAGCACGCGCTGGCCTGCGAGCACCTTGTCTTCCAAGAGGCCCAGCGCGAGCTCGAACAGTTCTTCCGGTTCGAGCATCCGACCGTCCCCGGTTTCCCCGCACGCCTGCGCGCCCGACGCCGGCCCCAGCACGGCGACGCCGTCCGCCTTGAGCTGCGCGACATTGCGCGTGTTCGGCGCGTTCTCCCACATCTGGCGGTTCATCGCCGGCGCGACGGCCAAGGGGCAGGTGCGCGCGGCGGCCAGCGTGGTCAGCAGGTTGTCGCACTGGCCATGCGCGAGCTTGGCCAGGGTATCGGCGCTCGCCGGCGCGACAAGAAACAGGTCGGCGCGGCGCGACAATTCGATATGCGCCATGCCGCCGGCGGGGCGCTCGTCCCACAGGTCGGTGTACACGGCGTGGCCGGACAGAGCCTGGAAGGTCAGCGGGGTGACAAAGCGGGTCGCCGCCTCGGTCATCACGACTTCGACACGGTGGCCGGCCTTGACGAACAGGCGGGTGAGTTCGGCGGACTTGTACGCGGCGATACCGCCGGTGACGCCCAGCAAGATGCGTTTGGCTGTCATGGTGTGGACGGGGGAGGGGGACGCAAAAGGCGAGTTTACCGGAATTTGCCGGCCGGCGAGGCCGGCGGCTTGCTACAACTAAACCGTTGTCGACAGGCGGGGAGGGTGTGGTGACGATCGCCGACTGGCCATCTGGCGAGCGGCCGCGTGAAAAAATGCTCGCGCGCGGCGCGTCGGCGCTCTCCGACGCCGAGTTGCTGGCGATCTTCCTGCGTACCGGCGTGCCGGGCGTCTCGGCGCTGGCGCTCGCCCAGCGGCTGCTCGCGCGTTTCGGCTCGCTTGGGGCGCTGTGCCGCGCGAGCGAAGCCGAACTGTGCATGGAGCCCGGCGTCGGCCGCGCCAAGTACGCGCAACTGATGGCCGCGCACGAGCTGACGCGGCGCGCGCTCGCCGAGCAACTCGCGCGCGCCGACGTGCTGGAGAGCCCCGGCGCGGTGCGTGATTATTTGCGCTTGCTGCTGGGCGCGCGCGAGCGCGAGGTGTTCGTCGCGCTGTTCCTCAACGCCGCGCACGAAGTGCTCGCCGTCGAGGAGCTGTTCGCCGGCACCCTGACCGAGACCCGGGTCTACCCGCGCGAACTGGTGCGCCGCGCCTTGCTGCACAACGCCGCCGCCCTGATCGTCGCGCACAACCACCCGTCCGGGCGCGCCGAGGCGTCGATGGCCGACATTGCGCTGACCGCGACGCTGCGCGAGGCGCTTGCTTTGGTCGACATCGCCTTGCTTGACCACTTCGTGGTGACCGCGCAGGCCGCGGTTTCGCTCGCCGAGTCCGGCCGCCTGCGCTAGCGGCGTGACTTTTTTGCAAGTGCGCGTGGCAGCGTCCCTGACGGACGGCGGACGCCGGGTCGGGCAAGTCCCCGATTTAGCCGTCCTCCCCGCAAGCAGGGGGCAGATGGCCGGGCACCCATCCTGCGCGATATTTCCATGGGGTTTTGCGCAAGTGGGGATTGCGCGATATGAATAAAAGAGGCCGGTGAGCTTTGCGTAATCGGCAATGTTCGGTATCGGTCGGGTTTGGCTTGTAGTTGTTAATATTTTAATATTCGCGGCTTTTATAGTGCCCGCCGACTACGGGTGCCGTCTCGGAACACACGGAAACAGAACAAAATGCCCAAGGTTGTCGTTGTCGGCAGTATCAATATGGACCTGGTCGCGCTGGCCAGCCGTTTTCCCGAACCGGGCGAGACGCTTAGCGGTGAACGCTTCGCGACCTTCGCCGGCGGCAAGGGCGCGAACCAGGCTGTCGCCGCGCGCCGCTTGGGCGCCGAGGTCACCATGGTCGGTTGCGTCGGCGACGACCTGTTCGGCCGCGACCTCAAGGCCGGCCTCGAGCGCGAAGGCGTCGAAACCCGCCACGTGCATACCGCGGAAGGGACGGCCAGCGGCGTCGCCTGCATCACCGTCAGCGGCGCCGAGAACCACATCATCGTGATCCCCGGCGCCAACCACCGGCTGACGGTGGCCGACGTCGAGGCGGCCGAGGCCGAGATTGCCGCGGCCGACGTGGTGTTGACCCAGCTCGAGGTGCCGCTGGCGGTGGTCGAGGCGACCGCCAGCGTCGCGCGCCGCCACGGCGTGCCGCTGATCCTCAACCCGGCGCCGGCCACCGCGCTGCCGGCAGAGCTGCTCGCCAAGGTGAGCTACCTCACGCCGAACGAACACGAACTCTCCATCGTGCTGGACGCCGGCGACACGCCGTTCCCGGACATGATGGCGCGCCTGCCAGGCCAGGTGGTGATGACCAAGGGCGCGCACGGCGCCTACCACGTCGACGCGCAGGGCGCTTTTGTCCACCAGCCGGGTTTTGCGGTCGACGCGGTCGACACCACCGGTGCCGGTGACACCTTCAACGCGGCGTTCGCCACCTACCTGGGCGAGGGCGCTGCCGCCGCCATGCGCTACGCGTGCGCCGCGGCCGCGCTGTCGGTCACCCGGCTGGGCGCACAAGGCGGCATGCCGCACGCGGACGAACTGGCCGCGTTCATCAAGGATAAAGCATGAAAAAGACCGGAACGCTGAACGCGCAGCTTGCGCGGGTACTGGCCGAGCTCGGCCACGGCGACAGCATCGTGATCGCCGACTGCGGCCTGCCGATCCCGCCGGGCGTCGAGCGCATCGACCTTGCGCTGACGCCGGGCATCCCGTCCTTCGTCGACACCCTGCAGGTCGTGCTCTCCGAGATGCAGGTCGAGCACGCGGTGATGGCCGAGGAGGTGCGCCGCTTCAACCCCAAGGCGACCCAGTGCGCGGTCGAACTGCAGGAAGCGGGCATCGGCGTGCGGCTGGTCAGCCACGCCGACTTCAAGGCATTGAGCAAGGGCGCCCGTGCGGTGATCCGTACCGGCGAGGCGACGCCTTACGCCAACGTGATCCTGTTCTCCGGCGTCGTGTTCTAAAGGGGATGCGCTTGAGTACGCTGGTAGAAATGCGCGGCATCGCCAAGTCCTTCGGCCCGGTCAACGTGCTGAAGGACGTCGCGTTCTCGCTCGCGGCGGGGGAAATCCACGCGCTGATGGGCGAGAACGGCGCCGGCAAGTCGACGCTGATGAAGATCCTGACCGGCCTCTATCGCGCCGACGCGGGGCAGATCGCCGTCGCCGGCGAGACGGTGAGCATCCGCGACCCCAAGCACGCGGAGTCGCTCGGCATCGCGATCATGCACCAGGAGCTGAACCTGATCCCCGAGCTGACCGTCGCCGAGAACCTGTTCCTCGGCCGCGAGAAGACGGTGGGTGCGGGCCTGCTCGACATGGGCACCATGCGCCGGCTGTCGCGCGAGTACCTGTCGCGCCTCGCGGTCGAGCTCGACCCGGACGCCGAGGTCGGCTCCCTGTCGATCGGGCAGCAGCAGATGATCGAGATCGCGCGCGCGCTGTCGCTGAACGCGCGCGTGCTGATCATGGACGAGCCGACCGCCGCGCTGACCGAGCGCGAGATCGACGCGCTGTTCAAGGTGATCCGCGAGCTGCGCGCCGACGGTGTCGGCATCGTCTACGTGTCGCACCGCATGGAAGAGATCTTCGCGCTGTGCGACCGCATCTCGGTGCTGCGTGACGGCGAGTTCGTCGGCACCGAGCGCATCGCCGACACCTCGCTCGACCATGTGGTGCAGATGATGGTCGGCCGCGAGCTGGGCGAGCGCTTCCCCAAGCGCGAGGTCAGCCACGGCGCCGAGCGCCTGCGCGTCGAGCACCTGTCCGACGGCCGCCATATCGAGGACATCAGCTTCTCGGTGCGCGCGGGCGAGGTGATCGGCATCGCCGGCCTGATGGGCGCCGGGCGCACCGAGATCGCGCGCACCCTGTTCGGCCTGAACAAGCGCGCCGGCGGCCGCATCTTTGTCGACGGCGCCGAGGTGAAGATCGGCAAGCCGTCCGACGCGATCGCCTACGGCGTCGGTTTCGTCACCGAGGACCGCAAAGCGCAGGGTCTGGTGCTCGAGATGTCGGTGCGCGAGAACATCACGCTGCCCCTGGTGCCGACCATGGGCCGCACCGGCATCGTCGCCAAGGGCGAGGAGAAGAGCCTGGTCGCGCGCTGCATCGACATGCTGAAGATCCGCACGCGCGACGCCGAGCTCGAGGTGAAGTCGCTGTCCGGCGGCAACCAGCAGAAGGTGGTGCTGGCCAAGTGGCTGAGCCTGAAGCCGCGCGTGCTGATCCTCGACGAGCCGACCCGCGGCGTCGACATCGGCGGCAAGGCCGAGATTTACCAGATCATCAACCAGCTCGCCTTCGACGGCGTGGCCGTGGTGGTGATCTCGTCCGAGCTGCCCGAAGTGCTCGGCATTTCCGACCGTATCCTGGTGATGCACGAAGGCCGGCTGGCGGGTGAACTCGCCGCGGCCGACGCGACCCAGGAATCCATCATGCATCTGGCTACCGGAGGGTATTAAGTGGCCGTCAGTCAAACCAAGAAACTCGTGCAGAAGCTGGGCCCGTTGATCGGCCTGATCGTTCTGTGCGTCGTGCTCGCCGTGATGAGCGACAACTTCCTCACCGTCGGCAACCTGCTCAACGTGATGCGGCAGGTCTCGATCAACGCGTTGATCGCGTTCGGCATGACCTTCGTCATCCTCTCCGGCGGCATCGACCTGTCGGTCGGCGCCATCCTCGCGCTGTCCGGCGCGGTGACCGCCGGGCTGATGGCCTCGGGCACCGACCCGGTGCTGGCGACCTTCGCCGGCCTTGCCTGCGGTACGCTGATGGGCGCGTTCAACGGCCTGGCGATCACCAAGGGCCGCCTGGCGCCCTTTATCGTCACGCTGGCGACGATGACCATCTTCCGCGGCCTCGCGCTGGTGTATACCGGCGGCCGTCCGGTGACCGGGCTCAACAGCGACTTCTTCTTCATGCTGGGCAACGGCTACCTGGGCGCGCTGGTGCCGATGCCGGTGATCACCATGTTCATCGCCTTCGGCGTGCTGTGGTTCATCCTCAAGCGCACCGCGTTCGGCCGCCACGTCTACGCGGTCGGCGGCAACGAGGAGGCATCGCGCATCTCGGGCGTGCGCGTCGACCGCGTGAAGATCATGATCTACGCGACCTCGGGTTTCCTCGCCGCGCTGGCCGGCCTGATCCTGACCTCGCGTCTCAATTCGGCGCAGCCGACGGCGGGGACCGGCTACGAGCTCGACGCGATCGCCGCGGTCGTGCTGGGCGGCACCAGCCTCGCCGGTGGCCGCGGCTGGATCGTCGGCACCCTGATCGGCGCCTTGCTGATCGGCGTGCTGAACAACGGCTTGAACCTGCTGGAGGTGTCGTCCTTCTACCAGCAAGTGATCAAGGGTGCAGTCATCCTGCTGGCGGTGTTGCTCGACCGCCGCCAGGGACGCTGACGCAAATAATCCGTACCAAGTCTCAAGGGAAATACAAAAGATGAACTCGCTCGTGAAAATGCTGATGGGCACCGCCTTCGCGGCCCTGATCGCCACCGGTTGCAGCAAGCAGGGTCCGGAAGCTTCGGCCGAGGCGTCCGCCGCCGCTGCCGACAGCGGCGTGCCGACCATTGGTCTGGCCGTCTCCACGCAGAACAACCCGTTCTTCGTCTCGCTCAAGCACGGCGCCGAGGAAGAGGCGAAGGCGCAGGGCCTGAACCTGGTCGTCGTCGACGCGCAGGACGACCCGGCCAAACAGATCGCCAGCATCGAGGACCTGATCCAGAAGAAGGTCAAGGTCATCCTGGTCAACCCGACCGACTCCGCCGCCGTGGTCTCCGCGGTGAAGGCCGCCAACGCCGCCGGCATCCCGGTGGTCACCCTCGACCGCTCGGTCGAAGGCGGCGAAGTGGTCGCGCATATCGCGTCGGACAACGTCGCCGGTGGCGAGATGGCCGCGAACTTTCTGAAGGAAAAACTCGCAGGCCAGGGCAAGGTCGTCGAGCTCGAAGGCATCCCGGGCGCGTCCGCCGCGCGTGAGCGTGGCCAGGGCTTCCACAACGTGATCGACAAGGAAGCCGGCATCAAGGTTGCCGCCAAGCAACCGGCCGACTTCGACCGCGCGCGTGGCATGAGCGTGATGGAAAACATCCTGCAGGGCCAGAAGGACGTCGCCGGCGTGTTCGCGCACAACGACGAGATGGCGCTGGGCGCGCTGCAGGCGCTGGAATCCGCCGGCCTGAAGGACGTGGTGGTGGTCGGCTTCGACGCGACCGACGACGCGGTCGCCGCCGTCAAGGCCGGCCGCATGGCCGCGACCGTCGCGCAGAAGCCGGAGCTGATCGGCAAGGCCGGTGTCGACACCGCCAAGAAGATCATCGACGGCGCGAGCGTCGAGAAGAACATCCCGGTTCCGCTGGAACTGGTCAAGCAGTAAGCGCTTGTCGCGTGCTTGCAAAAATGGCGCCCCTGCGGCGCCATTTTTGTTGACCTGACGCAATATGCATTGCGGGTTTCGGGTCTAGGCTGCGCGTTTTGCCCTGACTGGAAAGAAACACCCGATGAAGGACATCTCGGTATTGGTGATCGGCGCCGGCGAGACCGGCGCGCCCTTGTTGACGCAACTGCTGGACGCGCCGTTCGTCGACGTGCGCGGCGTCGCCGACCTTAACCTCTCGCGGCCGGGCATCGCGCTTGCGCGTGCGCGCGGCGTGGCGTGGCGGTCAGCGACAACTTCGAGGCGCTGGTGGGCGGGCAGCCCGACCTCGACGTGATCATCGACGTCACCGGCGTGCCGGCGGTGCGCGAGCGCCTGCGCACGCTGATGCAGCAAGGCGGCAACACGCATACCGTGATCGTGCACGAGCGCGTCGCGCTGCTGATGATGTCGCTGGGGGCCGGACAACTGGTCGAGACCCGCCATGCCGAGAGCGGTTACTGAGCGCGGCTGGCGGCGGGCCGGGGCGCTGGCCGTCCTCATGATGGCGACGGCACCTACGTTCGCTGGCGCCACGTGCCTGCACGGCGAGGAAACCGTGTTTGCCTGCCGGACCGTGCAGGGAAAGCGGATCGAGGTATGCGACGCCGGGCGCACCCTCAGCTATGCCTTCGGCCGTCCCGGGCAGCGCCCCGAGATCGTCCTGCGCGTGCCGCGCGCGGCGGCGTCGACTTGGCAGTGGCAGGGCGTCGGCCGTTATCTCTCGTACGCGGTCAACCTGCCCAACGGCAACACCGAGTACAGCGTGTTCTGGGGCATGGACCGCCTGAGCGATGGGCACGAGGTCGAAGCCGGCGTGCACGTGAGCATAGACGGACGTCCGGCCGCGACCGTGCGCTGCGCGCCCGGCGCCGCAATCGAGCAGAACATCGAGGGCATCGACCTGCGCGCGGCTGACTAGCCGAAGCCGCGCCGTTTCAGCGCGAGGTAGAGCATCGCCGCGGTGATCGCGTCGCCCGCCGCGTCGTGGCGCGGCAGCGCCGGCACCTTCAATTCGTCGATCAGCGTCTGCAGCTTGAGGTCGACGTGGCTGTCCGGGTGCTGGCGGAACTTGTAGTCGTAGTAGCGCGCCGAGATCTCGACCTGCCGGTTGGGCAGCGTGCTGCCGATCAGCGGCTTCACGTACTTGTTGAGCACGGCGACGTCGAATTCCAGGTAGTAGCCGACCAGCGGCCGCCCGCCGATGAAGTCGAGCAGCCGGCCGACGGCGTCGGCCGGCGTGAGCCCCGCGCTCAGGTCGCGCGGGCGCAGCCCGTGCACGCTGACGTTTTTGGCCCCGGGCCGGTGTTCGGGGCGCACCAGCACGTCGAAGGTCTCGCTGGCGAGGATGCGGTTGCCGCGGATCTTCACCGCGCCGATCGACAGCAGCTCGGCCTCGCCGACGTTGAGGCTGGTCGTCTCGCAGTCGACGCTGACGAGCTCGTCCGGATGCTCGTCAAACAGCGCGAGGTAGCGATCGTCGCGCAGGCTGCGCTTTTGCCAGCCGCGCTTGATGGCGGCGAGCATCAGAAGCTCCCCAGCTTGAAGTGGTGGCGCAACTGCTGCTTGTAGCGTTTGACCACGGCGAACGCGTCTTTGAGCAGGTCGCGCTCGGGCGCGCTCAGGCGCTCGGGCGCGACCAGGTTGCCAGGCGCCTGGCCGTCCTCCAGCGCGGCAAGGCCGCTGGCAAGCCTGACCCCCAACAGGAAGGCCAGCGCCTCGCCGACTTCCTCAGCCATCTCCTCGCCGAGCACGCCCAGGCGGGCGAGTTCCAGCAGGCGCTCGTGCGTGTTGCACGCGTGCACGCCGTTTTCCAGCGCGAGCGCGCGGGTGCCGTGCACGATGGGGAAGATGCCGCCCTTCTTGAGGTCGAGCACCGCCTGTCCGTCGGCCTCGCGGGTCAGCAGTTGCGCGAACAGGCCAAGCGGGGTGTCGAACTGTTCGATCGCGGCGGCGAAGCGCGCGTAGAACGCGGCGTCGTCGGCGACCAGCTCGCCCAACTGCGCCTTGGCCGCCGCGAGCAGGCCGGCGTCACCGGCGACCGCCTCGGCGTCGACGAAGATCGCGAGGTTCATCAGCGCGTCGCCGGCCGGCTGCCAGGTCCACTGGCGCAACTGCCCGGCGAGTGCGCTTTCACAGAAGCGCCACGCGGCGTTGCAGACCATGATGCCGCCCGGGCAGGGCGGGTAGCCGAATTGTTCGAGCGCGGCCGAGAAGGCCTGGCATGTTGCTTCGACGCCGTCTGCGGGAAAGCCGTCGCGGATGATCAGCGCGTTGTCCTGGTCGGTCTTCAGGATCTGCTCGCCGCGCCCCTCCGACCCCATCACGACCAAGCAGCTGTTGGCGACGAGTTCGCCCGGCGCCACCAGCGCCCAGGTGCGCTCGAACAGCTGCGCGTTGAGCGTCTGTACCAGGCGCGCGAGCTGCACCGGCTTGACGCCGTGGCTGTTGAGGATGGACGTGAGGCGGGTGATCTGGCGCGCGGCGCCGGCGAGCTCGGCGAGGGTGGTGGCGCGCGCGATGCGCTGCGCGATCAGGTGCGAGTGGTTGGAGAAGTACGACAGCACGTCGACCTGCGACAGGATGCCGACCGCCTCGCTCCCCTCGAGCACGACCAGCCGGCGAATATTGCTGCGCGTCATCGTCAACAGCGCGTTGAACAGGAAGTCGTCGCGGCTGACGCTCGCCAGCTTGAAGTTGGCGAGCGCGGCAAGCGGGGTGTCGTAGGGGATGCCCTCGATGATCACCTCGCGAAAGTCGGTGGTCGTATAGATGCCGAGCCGCTCGCCGTCGCGCACCAAGAGCGACTTGACCTTGTTTTCCTTCATCGTGCGCGCCGCCTCGCGCAGGCTCAGGCTGCCCTCGACGCAGACCGGCGTGCGCAGTTCGACGTCGCCGACCGTGGCGGTGAGCAGGGTCTGCAGCTCGCGCGAGCCCGAGCGCTCCCAGAGTGCGCCGAACTTCTCGGAGACGCTGGCGAAGAAGTACGCGCCAAAGCGCAGGTTGCGCTCGGTCAGCGCGATGAGCGCCGCGCGCGGCAGGGACAGCAAGAGCGCCTCTTCGTGTACGACGAAGCGGTGGGCGGTGGCGCCGGTGACCAGCGCGCGCGCGTCGAACACGTCGTCCTTGCGGTAGACGCCGATCACCTCGTCGCCGGCCATCTCGCGCACGATGCCCTTGAGCACGATCCACAGCGCGTCGACCGTGTCGCCCGGGCCGAGGATGGTCTCGTCGTCGCCGAAGAACACGATGTCGGCCTGCGCCTCGAGGCTCTGGCGTTCGGCGGGTTCGAGCTGGTCGAACGGCGGATGGTTGAAGTCGAAACGGGTCATGGCGGCACGCGATCCTGAGTTATCTCTCTAGCATAACTGCAGCTTGACCGCGTGGCCATCAGGGGCATGCCGGCTGTCTGGCCGGCGCAACAGCAAGTCTACGCGTCGCGGTACAGCGGCGTGCCGTCGCGGAACAGCACGAGTTCGCCCGGCGCGAGCGCGGTCCACGCCTCGTTGTCGGTCAAAGGCTGGGTCGCGATCACCGCGACGCGGTCGTTGGGGGTGGTCACCGTCGCGAAGTCGACCGACACGTCGTCGTCGACCAGGTGCGCGGTGTTGAACGGCGCCTGGCGCACGATGAAGTGCAGGTGGGTCGAGCAGTGCGCGAACAGGAGCTCGCCGTTGCTCAGCATGAAGTTGAACACGCCGAAGGCGCGGATCTCGCGGGCGAGGCGGTCAAGCTCGGCGTACAGCGCGCCGGTTTCCGGCATCGCGCCCCACTTGTGGCGCAGCGTCTCCAGGATGTGGCAGAACGCGCGTTCGGAGTCGGTGCCGCCGACCGGCCGGTAGAAGTGGCCGGCGGGCGGGGCGAAAGACTTGAGGTCGCCGTTGTGCGCGAAGATCCAGTAGCGCCCCCACATCTCGCGCACGAAGGGGTGGCAGTTCTCCAGCCTGATCTCGCCCTGCGTCGCCTTGCGGATATGCGCGATCACGTTCTCCGACTTGATCGGGTAGCGGCGCACCAGGTCGGCGACCGGCGACTCGCTGGAGGGCTTGTCGTCGAGGAACACGCGCACGCCCGGCCCCTCGAAAAAGGCGATGCCCCAGCCGTCGGCGTGGTGGTCGGTCAGGCCGCCGCGACGGTGGAACCCCTCGAACGAGAACAGGATGTCGGTCGGGGTGTTGCAGTTCATTCCGAGTAGCTGGCACATGGTGTCGGTACGGCGGTGGGCGCGCCCTTGTAATTTCGCGTTTCGGCCTGCATCTTACCGGTTTTGGACGCTTTGGGTGAGGGCATGACGACCATAGTGGTGGTAAGGAAGGGGGGCGAGGTCGCGATCGCCGCGGACAGCCAGACGACGTTCGGCGACGACCAGAAGCTCTTGGCCGGTTACGACCTCCACCACGACAAGATCTTCAGCATCGGCGAGCACCACCTGGCGATCGCCGGCTCCGCTGCGCACGACCTGGTGCTGCAGAACGCTTTGCGCAGCCTGAAGAGCCGCGACCTCAAGAGCCGTGCCGGCATCTTCGAAACCTTCCGCAAGCTGCATCCCAAGCTGAAGGACCACTTCTTCCTGCGCCCGGAAGAGGAGGACGACGACCCGTACGAGTCGAGCCAGCTGATGCTGCTGCTGGCCAACCCTCACGGCATCTTCGGCGTCTACCCGATGCGCGAGGTCTACGAGTTCTCCCGCTTCTGGGCGATCGGCTCGGGCCGCGCGTTCGCGATGGGCGCGATGTATACCTGTTACGAAGACGACCTGAGCGCGGCGCAGATCGCCGAGCGCGGCATCCTCGCCGGCTGCGAGTTCGACCTGTCCTCGTCGCTGCCGATGTCGCTCTACACCCTACCGCTTAGCAAGGAATGAACATGAACCACAAGGACACCCTGCAACGCTTCATCTTCGACGGCGCGCCGGTGCGCGGCGCGACGGTGCGGCTGGACGACGCCTGGCAGGCGGTGCTGTCGCGCCGTGCCTACCCGGCGCCGGTGCGCGACGTGCTCGGGCAGATGATGGCCGCCTCGGCGCTGCTCGCCGCCAACCTGAAGTTCGACGGCACGCTGGTGATGCAGATCCAGGGCAAGGGCCCGCTCAGGCTGGCGGTGGTCGAGAGCAACAGCGACCGCACGCTGCGCGCGACCGCCAAGTGGGACGAGGTGCCGTCGCAGGTCACCTCCCCGCGCGAGCTCTTCGGCGAACACGCGCAGTTCGTGATCACGCTCGACCCGCGCCAGGGCGAGCCGTGGCAGGGCATCGTCGCGCTAGAGGGCTACTCGATCGGCGCGATGCTTGAGAACTACATGCAGCGCTCCGAGCAGCTCGACACCCGGCTGATCCTCGCCTCCGACGCGGGCGCCGCAGCGGGCCTGTTGCTGCAGCGCCTGCCGGACGGGCACGGCGACGCCGAGGGCTGGCAGCACGTCAAGGTGCTAGCCGACACCCTGTCGAGCCAGGAGCTGCTCGAGTTACCCGGCACTGAGGTGCTGCACCGCCTCTACCATGACGAGGCGCTGCGCCTCTTCGACGCCGAGCCGATGGCGTTCGCCTGCAACTGCAGCCACACACGCGTCGGCGACATGCTGAAGATGCTGGGCGGCGAGGAAGTCGCGCACGTGATCCTCGAGCAGGGGAGTGTCGAGATCACTTGCGACTTTTGCAACCAGAACTACGTGTTCGACCACGACGACGTGACCGAACTGTTCGGCGCCGACGTGGTCGGTGCGGTGAAGGCCGCTGGCGACGGCGATGTCCGCCACTGACGCTTGCTCTAGCTCAGAGACCCGCGCGGTGGTCGAGCGCTACCACCGCGCGTGGGAGGCGCTCGACGCCGACGCGGTGGTGGCGCTCTACCACCCCGATATCCGCTATCACGACTTGTACGGTCACGGCGTACTCACGTTGCCGGCCTTGCGCGACTACGTGCTCGACTGCCTGCCCTCCGGCGCGGGCGAGTCGCTTGAGGATACCGACCGCATTCGCGTCGACGGCGACACTGCCTTCTTTCAGTACTGCTACACGGTCAACCGCGGCGTTACCGGTGGCCGGCTGACCCGCTTTCACGGCAGCGAAATGGTCCGGGTGCGTGACGGCCTGATTATCGAGGTCAGGGTGTACAACGTAGTCGCCGAGCAGGGTGTGGCGGGCGGCGCCGGCCGACTTGGCCTATCGCCGATCCGCGTGGCACGGCTGGTGGCCGACCTGGAAGACTACTTCGCGAGCCGGCGACCCTACCTCGACCCTGGTCTCGACCTTGCTGCGGTCGCTGACGCGAGCGGCTACACCCGCAACCAGATCTCCCACGCGCTCAACCACGTGCTGGGCGTGAGCTTCTATACCTACCTCTCCCGCGCGCGCGTCGCCCACCTGCTCTCGCTGCCCGCTGCCGAACGCCCCAAGGGCGCGCTCGCGATGGCGCACGCCGCAGGCTTTTCCTCCACCTCGACCTTCTACAAGGCCTTCCGCGAAGCGACCGGTACCACCGTGCAGCGTTACTTCGGCTAGGCGGATTTCGCGCGGTCCCGCGCGAACGACATGGTGCGATCCCCCCCCTTAATATATGCGTATGGTCTAGAGAAGGGAGGGGAATGCATGTTGCCGGATTTCGTCAGGGTAGTGAACCGGGCAGGACAGCCCGCGGCCGAGGAGTATTGCGACGCGCCCGAACTGGTGTTGGGTGGGCAGCCGCTGCTGCGGCTGTGGCCGCTCTTCGAGCACCTCTCCGGCCAGGCCGGGCTATGGTCCTCCGACGAGTACAGCAAACGCAAGGTACTGCCTGATGAGTACGAATTCTGCCTTCTGCTCTCCGGGCGGGTCCGCATCGCCGACGTTGCGGGGTGCAGCGTCGAGTTCGGCGCCGGCGACGCGTTCTTGCTCGAACCAGGTTTTGACGGTAGTTGGACTTCGCTCGAGCCGGTGCGCAAGTTCTTCATGATGATGCCGGCGCAAACTCCGCCACTTTGGATGGCGCCCGTATGAGCAGTCTACCCGAGAGCTGCCTGTGGCGGCACGCCATGCCGCCGGCCACCCAGGACACGCCGCCCGCCATCGCCGACGACTGCGATGTCGCGATCGTCGGCGCCGGCTACACCGGGTTGTGGACCGCGTACTACCTCAAGAGGCTTGCCCCGCAGTTGTCGGTGCAGGTGTTCGACGCCGCACACGCGGGCTTCGGCGCCTCCGGTCGCAACGGCGGCTGGCTGATCGGCGGGCTGGCCGGGCAGGAGGGCTGGCTCACCGGCCTTGCGCCGGATGCGCGCGAGGAGACCCGTGCGTTGCTCTACGGCATCGTCGACGAGGTGAAGGCGGTGTGCGCGCGCGAGGCGATCGAGTGCGATCTCGCGCACAGCGGCGTGCTGTACGCGGCGCGGGGCGACGCGCAGGCCCACCGCGCCGCCGCGTGGCTTGGAGATCTGCGCGCGGCCGGCCACGGTGAGGCCGACTTTTGCTGGCTAGATCAGAGCGCGCTTGCCGTGCGGCTGCAGATGGCCGGTGCTGTCGGCGCGGTGTTCTCGCCGCATTGCGCGACGCTGCATCCGTTCAAGCTGGTGCAGGGGCTGCTGGCCGCAGTGCGCCGTTTGGGCGTGGCGGTGCACGAGCACTGCCCGGTTCTGGGCCTGGGCGACGGCCGGCTGCGTCTGTCTGACGGGGCGGTGCGCGCACGCTGGATCGTGCCGGCGCTGGAGGGGGCGAGCGGCGCACTACCTGAGCTTGGCGGCCGGGTGCAGGCGGCGCAGAGCCTGATCATCGCCACCGAGCCCCTGAGCGATGCGCAGTGGGACGAAATCGGTCTCGCCGGACGGCCGGCGTTTGCCGACCTGTCGCGCGGGATCACCTACGGCCAGCGCACCGCCGATAACCGCCTGCTGTTCGGCGCGCGTGGCGGCTACTGCTTCGGCGGGCGTGCGCGTTGGGACTTCGACCCGCAGGGCGAAGAACTTGCCAAGCGCGGCGAACTGATGCGCGCGTTCTTCCCGCAACTCGCTGGCGTGCGTGTCAGCCACGCCTGGGGCGGTTCGCTGGGGATCGCCCGCGCCTTTACACCGTTTGCGCTACGCGACTGTGTCCGTGGCATCGCCAGCGCCGGTGGCTTTGGTGGCGAAGGGGTCGGCGCGAGCAACCTGATGGGGCGCACGCTGGCCGATCTGATGCTTGGTCGAGACACGATTTTGACTCGCCAGCCGTGGGTGCGCGGCGAGGGTACGCTCGCAAGTCTGCGCCACTGGGAACCCGAGCCGCTGCGCTATCTGGGCTACCACGCGATCCGTACCTCGTTTGCGCTGGATGACGCGCTCGCTGACCGGCCACACGTGCCAAGCTGGGTTCGCTGCACCGTCAGCGCGGCGGCCGACGCGATGGAAGGGCTGATGCATTGATGTGTAGTAACGCGTCCGGGTAAGAGGCGCTGATTTGACCGAACCTAAAGGGAGAGCTGAATGAAGACAGTCAAAGGGTGTGCGCTGGGATTGGCGATGTTGGGCAGCGTGGGGGTGGCGCAAGCCGCCGGCACGCTCAACGTCTACAACTGGGCCGACTATATCGCCGAAGGCACGGTGCCGGCATTCGAGAAAAGTAGCGGGATCAAGGTGCGCTACGACGTCTACGACAGCAACGAGATCCTGCGCAGCAAGCTGATGGTTGGCAATAGTGGCTACGATGTGGTGGTGCCGACCCAGTACACGGTCGACATGGGCATCAAGGCCGGCATGTTCGAGCCGCTTGACCGCCGCCTGCTGCCGAACTGGAAGTACCTCGACCCGCAACTGCTGAAGCTGATGGAGCAGTTCGACCCGGGTAACCGTTATGCGGTGCCTTACCTGTGGGGGCTGAATACGGTCGGGATCAACGTCGACAAGGTGAAGAAGGCGCTAGGGGGTAAGTTGCCGGACAACCCATGGGACCTGGTGTTCAAGCCCGAAGTCGTCGCCAAGCTGAAGGGGTGTGGCGTCAGTGTGCTTGATTCGGCAGGCGTCTATTTCGCCTCCGCGCTGCACTGGGCGGGCAAGAACCCCAACAGCAACGCGCTCTTGGACTATCAGGCGCTGATGCCCACCCTCAGGGCCGCGCGTCAGTCTTACCGCACGTTCAATTCTGCGTCGTACACCAACGAACTGGCCGACGGTTCTGTCTGCGTGGCAATGGGTTACTCGGGCGACCTCAACACCGCACGCAAGCGTGCTGCCGAGGCTGGCCGTGGGGTGAACCTCGCGGTGCTGATGCCAAACAAGGGACTGAACATCTGGGTCGACAGCCTGACCATTCCCAAGGGCGCGACCAACCGTGTTGAGGCGCACCGCTTCATCAACGCAATGCTTGAGCCCAAAACGGCCGCAGCCAACGGCAACTTCGTCAGCTACACCCCGGGAGTGCTGGCCGCACGAGATTTGATGGACAAGTCGTTGGTGTCCGAGCGGGTGCTATTCCCAAGCAAGGATGACCTGAAAGGCAGCTTCGTCACGGTCGCGCTCAAGCCGACGACGATCAGCGGCTATACACGCTTATGGCAGCAACTAAAGGCCGGACGCTGATCGTTTACAAATGTTTGAATTTTTAAACGGCCTGCTCGCAGGCCGTTTTTACTATCTGGCAGGTGTTTCGCTGCTGATGCGTGATGACGGATGCCATGGAAGGACTGATGCGGTGAAGGGGGCTGCTCCGCCTTGCCCGGCTCAGCCCGGCGTGGCGAGACCCAGCGCCGCGAGGGCCTTGCCGGCGTCAGGTTCTGCGAGCGCGGTGTCTATCGTGCGGATAAGCCAGTTGCGGTGCATCGTCCACACCCAGCGGCCGGCTGTGCCGCATTCGCTCGCACATTGCCGGGCGGAGTCGCCGCTGCGGTAAAAGTAGGTCGCCAGCGCCGCCAGTTCCTCATCCGGCCAGCGGCAACCCAGTTCTCGAAAGCATCCGCTCCAGAATCGGACTTGTCTTTGTTCGTGCATGTCCTCCAGCCCTTGCAGGTCCGGGATCAGCGTGACTGCGCGCCAGAGCGGGCCGTAACCCGAATAGCGCAGGTCCAGTTCGTCCAGCGCCTCGTCGAATTTCAGGTACAGCAGCGGCCATTGCGGGAAGGCTTCGCGAACCTGCTCCTGCATGCGACAGACCGCCTCCAGCCATTCTTCCACCAACTGCCCGATGATTGCCTCCTTGTTCGGGTACAGGTGGTACAGCGACTTGATGCCGATGCCGGCGCGCTCGGCGATCGCGTTGGTGTTCAGCGCGTAGAACCCTTGCTCTGCAAGCAGAGCCAGGGTGGCCTGCTCGATCTTGTGGACGGTATCCCGGCTGCGCGCCTGGCTGGGCTGGCGGCGCATCTGCAGGTGCCCGGGAAGGGCGGAAGCGGAAAGGACTGGTGGCATGATGGTCTTCAGGCGCTGCGGAGTGCCCACTCTAGGAGATGACGAAGTTGTAAAGCAACTACAGATTCCAGTCTTGAAGTTAAGTTTTTACTGCAATAAATCGATCTGGGTGCGATAAATGGCTTTCATACTGCAGCAATAACTGCAAAAAGGAGGAAGCCAGGATGAAAAGGATTGACCAGCGTGCCGTGGGCAGGGCACTTGTCATGGGGGTGGGGGCAGGGCTCCTGCTGGGGTGTTCGCAAGGCGGCGGCGGGGCGCCGGTGTCGGGGACCGTGTACGTGAACGGCAAGGTGTATACGCAGGATGCGAAGTTGTCGGAGGCGAGCGCGTTTGCGGTGCAGGATGGCAAGTTTGTCGAGGTAGGCAGCGACGCGGACGTCGCGGCCTACCGGCGCCAGGGCTTCAAGGTGGTCGACCTGGGCGGCAAGATGGTCCTGCCCGGGCTGCACGACAACCACGTGCATGCGATGGGGACGGTCGCGCTCGACATGTGCGACCTGGACAGCAAGGGGGTGACGCTGGACGAACTGGCTGACAAGGTTAAAGCCTGCCTACCCAAGTACGCGCCGGCCAAGGGCGACTGGCTGGTGGTCAACCAGTGGTCTCCCTATGAAGGCAACAATCCGACGGCGAGCTACCGGAACGTGCGGGAGGTGCTCGACAAGGTGGCGCCGGACAACCCGGTGGTGCTGGCCGGGACCGACGGCCATGCCAGCGCGTATAGCCAGCGGGCGCTGGACCTGGCGCAGGACAAGCAGGGCAGGACGGTGGGCTTCAGCGCGTCGACGCTGGCCGCAGGCGGCGTATTCGCCGAGTTTGCGCCGTATGTGAGCCTCGACAGCGGGGTGGTGCGCGAGGATGCGCGCAGCGCGATCCCGGTGCCCGACTCCGGCCTGCTCAGCGCGTCGGACGACAAGGCGGCGAAACTGTACGACGCGATCCTGCCCGCGGTCTCTTCCCTGCTTGCCTCGCGCGGCATCACCAGCGTGCAGGACGCGTGTACCAGCGATTTCATCCGGCAGCGCTACCTCAACATGCAAAAACAGGGGATTCTCAACATGCGGGTCACGGCTGCGACCTGCTTTATCGGCGACGACTACCGCGACAAGTCCGGCGACGAGGCGCAGGCGTACGTCGATACCCACCTGGCCAGGGCGCAGGCGGTCCGCCAGCAGTTTGCCGGCAACCCGCTGATCAAGGCTGACGCAGTGAAGATCTTCGTCGACGGCGTGCTGGAGGGCGATCCGTTCAGTTCGCCGCCGGCCTTCCCCAATGCCGGCATGCTGGAGAGCTTCCACAAGCCCCACCTGCAAAAGGACGCAGACGGCCAGGTGACGGTCAGCGCCGACAGCGAGGACTCCGGTGAAAGGGGCATCGTCAACTACGAAGAAAAGGCGGGCCTGCTGAACGACTACGTCAGCGCGCTCGACAAGTCGGGCTTCAGCGTGCACATGCACAGCATCGGTGACCGCAGCACCCGCGCCGCCGTCGACGCCTTGCAGTCGGCACGGGAACGCAACGGCAAGAGCGGGATCCCGCACACCGTTGCCCACCTGCAGATGGTCCACCCCGATGACCAGAAGCGTCTGGGCGCGCTGGGCATCTTCCTGACCTACACCTACGCTTGGACCGCGCCGTCGATGGCGTACGACCTGCTGGTCACCCCCTTCATTCACCCGAGCAAGGCCGGGCAGAAGATCGAGGACGTGCTGTACGACCCGTTAGGCTACGTCAAAAAGGCGTTCTACCCGGTCGAGAGCACGCGCAAGGAAGGCGCCGTGCTGGTAGCCGGCAGCGACGCGCCGGTCGACAGCCGCGATCCACGCCCCTTCGTCAACATCGCGAGCGGGGTGACCCGCTCGACGGAAGGTGATGGCACAGGGGGCTATACCGCGCACGAGCGCACGTCCTTGCAGAACATGCTTATGGCGTACACGATCAACGGTGCGCGTGCGGTGCGGCAGGATGCCGTCAGCGGCTCGATCGAAAAGGGCAAGTCCGCAGACTTCATCGTGCTCGACCGCAACCTGTTCGACCTGGTCGCATCCGGCAAGGCGCAGCAGATCGCCGACACCCAAGTCGAGATGACCGTCTTCATGGGCCGGCAGGTCTACCGGCGTTAAGCGTTGCCCGGGCAGGTGCGGCGGCGCCTGCCCATCCGTGCTTCCCAGGAGAAATCAACATGAAAATGAGCAAGCTCTGCGGTGTGCTTCTGCTTTGCGCGTGGCTGCCCGGCGCGCAGGCGGCCAAGTCGCTCAACGTCTACAACTGGTCCGACTATATCGCCGAGGAAACGGTACCTGCGTTCGAGAAGCGTACCGGGATCAAGGTGCGCTACGACGTGTATGACAGCAACGAGACGCTCAAGGGCAAGTTGATGACCGGCAAGACCGGTTACGACGTGGTGGTGCCGTCGCACAATACGATGGGGCTGGGCGTCAAGGCCGGCATGTTCCGGGCGCTGGACAAGAGCAAACTGCCCAACTGGAGATACGTCGACCCGGAGCTGCTGCGGCTCTTGGCGTCTTTCGACCCGGGAAACCGCTACGCGGTGCCGTATTTCTGGGGGATCAACACCATCGGCATCAATGTCGCCAAGGTCGAGAAGGCGCTCGGCGGCAAGTTGCCGGATGACCCGTGGGCGCTGGTGTTCGACCCGGCGACCGTCGCCAAGCTCAAGCAGTGCGGCATCAGCGTGTACGACTCGCCCAGCGAGTTCTTCCCGGAGGCCCTGCACTATTTTGGCAAGGACCCGAACAGCGACAATATTGCCGACTACGAGGCGCTGATGCCGGCCCTGGGCAAGCTGCGCCCCCATTACAGCCGCTTCTCGTCGTCCGGCTATATCAACGAACTGGCGAGCGGGTCGATCTGCGTCGCGATGGGGTTTTCGGGCGACCTTCATATTGCCAAGCGCCGTGCCGAGGAGGCGAAAAACGGCGTGAAGATCCAGGTGCTGTTGCCGAAGAAGGGGCTGGACGTGTGGGTCGACACCATGGCCATTCCTGTCGATGCGCGCAACATAGACGAGGCGCACGCCTTCATCAATGCGATGCTCGACCCGAAGACGGCGGCCGCCAACGCCAACGCGGTCAGCTACGCGCCGGGCGTGAGCGCGGCGCGCCCGTACATCGACGCGCGTTTCACCCGTGAGCGCTCGGTGTTCCCCACTTCGCAGGACCTGCAGGGCAGCTATATGGCCAAGACGCTCAGCGCGAAGACCATGCAGGGCTACACCCGCCTGTGGCAGCGACTGAAAAGCGCACGCTGATCGGGTGGACGGAACCGGGTGTTTGACTTGTTAAACGGCCGGTGTGCAGGCCGTTGTTTTTATTGCCGGTTTATCTGTTTCGCGTGCTGTTTATTCTGTCTGTCGAGCTTGTGCTCTGTTTGTCCGGTTATGGCGTTGAAATTGTTAGACAAAAATGATGTCCGGGTTTAGCCTTGCCGGTAGCGTCGCATCACGACGACGGCATTTCCTGCAAGGAGAGAAAACAATGAAGACACAGAAGACGCTGGGGTGCGTGCTGGCCGCGCTGGGGATGGCCGGGAGCGTGCACGCGGCAGGCACGCTGAACATCTACAACTGGTCGGACTATATCGCCGAGGACACGGTCCCCAACTTCCAGAAGGCCAACGCCGTCAAGGTCCGCTACGACGTGTACGACAGCATGGAAGTGCTGCGCGCGAAGCTGATGACCGGCAACTCGGGCTACGACCTGGTGGTGCCGACCAACAACACGCTGGAGCTCGGCATCAAGGCCGGCATGTTCCAGCCGATCGACAAGAGCAAGATCCCGAACTACAAGAGCCTCGACCCCGAGCTTTTGCGCATCATGGCGCAGTTCGACCCGGGCAATCAGTACGGCGTGCCGTACTTCTGGGGCGTGAACACGCTGGCGATCAACGTCGACAAGGTGAAGAAGGCTCTGGGCGGCACCTTGCCGGCCAACCAGTGGGACCTGGTGTTCAAGCCGGAAGTGGTCGCCAAGCTCAAGGGCTGCGGGGTCAGCGTGCTTGATTCGCCGGCCGAGTTCTTCCCGATGGCGCTGCACTACTACGGCAAGAACCCGAACAGCACCAACCTCGACGACTACAAGGCGCTGATGCCGCAATTGAAGGAAGCGCGCAAGTCGTACACCCGCTTCTCGTCGTCCGGCTACATCAACGAGCTGGCCGGCGGTTCGGTCTGCGTGGCGATGGGCTACTCGGGCGACCTCAATATCGCCAAGCGCCGCGCGGCCGAGGCGAAGAACGGCGTCAAGGTCGACGTGTTGATGCCGAAGGAAGGCACCGGCATCTGGATCGACAGCCTGGCGATCCCCAAGGGCGCAGCCAACGTCGATAACGCGCTGAAGTTCATCAACTACTCGCTCGACGCCAAGGTTGCCGCCAACAACGCCAACACGGTGACCTACGCGCCCGGCGCGCTGACCGCCAAGCCGCTGATCAAGAAGGAATACGTCAGCAACCCGTCGATCTTCCCGTCCAAGGACAGCCTGAAGTCGAGCTTCGTGATGCTGACCGTGCCGCCCAAGGTGATCCAGGGCTACACCCGCCTGTGGCAGCAGTTCAAGGCCGGCAAGTAATTCCCCGCCAAGCCTGAGTCCACAGCCGCCGGGTCAGCTGATCCGGCGGCTGTCTTTTCTGCCCGGGCGCTGCGCGCACGGGCTGTCCTATGCTGTGGATACTTTCAATTCCCGGGGAGTATCGAGCATGTTCAAAGCCGCGTTCCACGTCGATCACCAGGACCTCCAGGTATTTGGCATGGCCCTGGGCAATATCCGGCATACCCTCGAGGCCGTCTCAGGACAGGGGCAGCCGTTCGAGCTGACCCTGGTGGTGACCGGCCCCGCCATCCTGCTGGTGCGCGACCTCTCCGGCGACAGCGCCGCGCTGGCAGCAACGCTTGCCGGGCAGGGGCTGCGCTTCGAGGTCTGTCATAATGCGATGCAAAATTTCGGGGTCGCCCGCGAGGCCTTGCCCGCCTGCTGTCAGGTGGTGCCGGCAGGCATCGTGCGGCTGGTCGAGCTGCAGCAGGCGGGCGCGGCCTACATCAAGCCCTGAGCGCCGGTGCCGCCCCGTCCCGTCTACCCGTCCCGCAGCCAGAAAGAGAAGGTCATGGATCCGAAAACCGTTGAACAAGCTACCCGCCGCTGGGTGGAAGAGGCCGTGATCGGCCTGAACCTGTGTCCGTTCGCCCGCAGCGTCTACGTCGAGGGGCGGGTGCGCATCGTGGTGAGCGCCGCGCGCCACCTCGACGCCTTCCTCGAAGACCTCGACCGCGAACTCGACACCCTCGCCGAGGCCGACCCGGCCAAGATCGACACCACCTTGCTGGTGCACCCTACGCTGTTTCCCGACTTCGAGACCTTCAACGACGTGCTCGATCTTGCCGAAGAGGTGGTCGACGAGCACGCGCTCACCGGCGTGATTCAGGTCGCGCATTTCCACCCCGACTTCCGCTTCGAGGATGCCGAAGAGGGCGATGTCGCCAACTGCAGCAACCGCTCGCCCTACCCGACGCTGCATTTGCTGCGCGAGGCTGACGTCGAGCGTGCAGTGTCCGCGCTGGCCGACCCGGACGCGATCTACCGCGCCAATATCGAAACCCTGCACCAGTTGGGTTGGGCCGGCTGGCGCGCGCTGGCTGTCGGCGCGCCCGATGACGCGGGCAAGCCCTAGCCGCGCGATTTTGGGAACTGTCATCTAGTCTGTTGAAATACGCGCAGGCGGAGGACAGGATGGACGCGAAAAAGGGCGGCACGCCGTGGCTGATGGCGCTGACGGCGATGGGGGTGGTGTACGGCGATATCGGCACCAGCCCGCTTTACGCGTTCCGGATGGCGTTTGCCGGGCCTTTCGCGCTCACGCCGACGCCCGACCATGTGCTGGTCACCCTCTCCGCGCTGTTCTGGTCGGTGCTGTTGGTGATCTCGCTCAAGTACATGGCGCTGGTCCTCAACTTCGACAACGACGGCGAGGGCGGGGTGCTCGCGCTGGCGGCGCGGGTGCACCGCCAGGCCGACGCGCACCCGCGCGTGGCGCGCCTCGCGGTGCTGCTCGGCGTGTTCGGCGCCGCGCTCTTCTTCGGCGATGCGGTGATCACGCCGGCAATCTCGGTGCTGTCCGCTGTCGAGGGACTGGGCGTCGCCGACCCCGCGCTGTTGCCCATGGTGCTGCCGCTCTCGCTCGCCGTCCTGCTTGCGCTCTTTTCCTTGCAGCGTTTCGGCACCGGGGTGGTCGGCAAACTGTTCGGCCCGGTGATGCTGTTGTGGTTCGCGGTGCTCGCGCTGCTTGGCGGCGCCAGCATCGCGCGCTCGCCCGAGGTGCTCGCCGCGCTCAACCCCTGGTACGCGCTGCGCTTCGCGCTTGAGTTCCCGACGGCGGCCTTCCTGCTCTTGTCTGCGGTGTTCCTCGCGATGACCGGCGGCGAGGCGCTGTACGCCGACATGGGCCACTTCGGGCGCGCGCCGATCCGCGTCGCCTGGTTCCGCGCGGTGTGGCCTGCGCTGATGCTCAACTACTTCGGGCAGGGCGCCGCGCTGCTGCGCTCGCCCGAGGCCGCCGCCCACCCTTTCTACCATCTGGCGCCCGCGGCGCTGCAACTGCCGCTGGTGGTGCTGGCGACCATGGCGACGGTGATCGCCGCGCAGGCGACCATCGCCGGCGTGTTCTCGATGACGCAGCAGGCTGGCCACCTGGGCTACCTGCCGCCGTTCGCGGTGCGCCACACCTCCGCGCGCGAGCGCGGCCAGGTCTACCTGCCGGGAATCAACTGGCTGATGCTCGCGGTGGTCGTGCTGTTGGTGCTCGGCTTCCGCTCGGCCGAGGCGATGGCCGCCGCCTACGGCATCGCGGTGTCCGGCTCGATGAACATCACCACCGTGCTGTGCCTGACGCTGGTCGCGCTGACCTTCTCCGGCACGCAGAGGCTGCGCTATCTGGCGGCGTTCGCCGGGCTGTGGCTGGCCGAACTCGTCTTTCTCGCGTCCAACGCGAGCAAGATCCCGGATGGCGGCTGGCTGCCGCTGACGCTGGGGCTCGCGCTGTTCGCGCTGATGACCAGCTGGCAGCGCGCGCAGGCCGTGATCGAGGCGCGCCGCCATCAATGCGCGCTGCCGCTGCACGACTTCGTCGTCCACCTGCCCGACGTGGTACGGGTGCCCGGCACGGCGGTTTATCTCAGTTCGCACGACAACGCGGTGCCGCTCGCGCTGCAGCAGAACCTCAAGCACTACCACTGCCTGCATGCGCGCAACCTGTTCGTGCACGTCGGCATGCTGGAGTCGCCCGAGGCCGGCGCCGGGCAAAGGCTGACGCTCTACCCCTTGGGGCCGGAGACCTGGAGCGTCTACCTGCGCTTCGGCTTTCGCGAGGAACCCGACGTGCCCGCCGCGCTGATGGCCGAGCCGGCGCTCGCGCCGCTGTTGTCGGGTGACGTGTCGTATTTCCTGAGCCAGGTCGGCCGGCTGGAGACGCTGGCGGGGCTGCCACGCTGGCGGCGCGCGCTGTTCCGCTTCCTCGCCCGGCAAGGACAGAACCTCGCCGACTATTACCGCCTGCCGCCCGAGCAGGTGGTCGAATTGGGCACCACCGCCGGGCGCTGAGACGGGCGTTGAGACGGGCGTTGAGACGGGAATTTGCGCGCGGCTTGGCGGCTGGCACAATGGCGTCTTCCTGATGACGGAGGCAAGTCATGATCCAGCTCTACACCTGGGGTACGCCGAACGGCCGCAAGATTTCCATCGCGCTTGAGGAGTTGGGCCTCGCGTACAGCGTGCACCCCGTCGATATCGGCGCGGGCGCGCAGTTCGCGCCGGCCTTCCTTGCGATCAGCCCGAACAACAAGATCCCGGCGATCGTCGACCCGGAAGGTCCCGACGGCCAGCCGCTCGCGCTGTTCGAGTCGGGTGCGATCCTCGTCTACCTCGCCGAGAAGACCGGCCGCCTGCTGCCCGCCGCGGGCGAGGCGCGCTACCGGGTGCTGCAGTGGCTGATGTTCCAGATGGGCGGCTTCGGCCCGATGCTCGGCCAGGCGCACCATTTCCTGCGCTACGCGCCCGAGACGGTCCCCTACGCGCAAAAGCGCTACCACGACGAGGCGCTGCGTCTCTACCGCGTGCTCGACACGACGCTGGCCGGGCAGCCTTACGTGGCGGGTGACGAGTACAGCATCGCCGACATCGCGCTCTACCCGTGGGCGGCCAAGCACGACTGGCACGGCGTGGACCTCGAACCCTTCCTGCATGTCGCGCGCTGGCTCGCCGCAGTCGGCGCGCGGCCGGCGGTGGTACGCGGCATGGTGGTGCCGGCGGACTGACTCAGGCGGCGCGCGGCTTGAGCGCGAGCCAGGCGAGCGCGCCGGCGACCAGTCCCCAGAACGCCGAGCCGACCCCCCACAGGGTGAAGCCCGACGCGGTGACGAGGAAGGTGATCAGCGCGCTCTCGCGCATCGCCTCGTCGCGCATCGCGGTGGCGAGGGCGCCGGCGAGCGTGGAGAACAGCGCGATGCCGGCGATCGCCAGCACCAGCGCCGGCGGCAAGGCCGAGAACAGGCTGCCGACCGTCGCGCCGAACACCCCGAGCAACAGGTAGAAGCCGCCGGCGGCGACGCTCGCCAGGTAGCGGCGCGACGGGTCGGGGTGCGCGTCCGGGCTCATGCACAGCGCGGCGGTGATCGCCGCCAGGTTCAGCGCGAAGCAGCCCAAGGGCGCGAGCACCAGGTTGACGAGGCCGGTAAAGCCGATGATCGGCGAGATCGGCGGCCGGTAGCCGTGCGCGTGCAAGGTGGCGACGCCGGGCACGTTCTGCGAGGCCATGGTGACGACGAACAGCGGCAAGCCGACGCCCAACAGCACCGCCGGGTCGAACGACGGCGCGGTCCATACCGGCGCGGCCAGTTCGAAACGGATCAGGTCGCTTCTCAGGTTGCCCTCGAGCGAGGCGAGGGCAATGCCGGCGAGCAGTACCAGCGGCACCGTATAGCGCGAGCGCCCGGCGCGAAAGATGAGATAAAGCATGAACATCGCGCCGACCAGCAGCGTCTCGTGCTGCATCGCGAGAAAGACGTTGGCGCCGAACTTGAACAGGATGCCGGCGAGCATCGCCGCGGCCATCGGCAGCGGGATGCGCGCGAGTACCCGCTCGAAGGCGCCGCTCGCGCCGCTGACCAGGATCAGCAGCGCCGAGAACATGAAGGCGCCGACCGCGTCCGGCAACGACACGCCCGACAGCGCGGTGATCAGCAGTGCCGCGCCCGGCGTCGACCACGCGGTGACCACCGGCACCCGGTAGCGCAGCGACAGCGCGATGCAGCTCACGCCCATCGCCAGCCCCAGCGCCATCAGCCATGAGGCGATCGCCTCCGGCGTGTCGGCGACTGCGCGCGCCGCCTCGAATACCAGCGCGGCCGAGCTGGTGTAGCCGACGAGGACGGTGACGAGGCCGGCGGCGAGCGCGGGCAGGTCGCGGCGACTGAGCATGCTTTTCTCCCGAAAGGTTTCGCCCGAGACTGCCGCAGCCGGTGCCGGCTGTCTAGTCGTATGGCATATGGGGGCGAGCGGACAAAAAAAAGCGCAATCGGTTAGATCGCGCCAAGTTCCACCTAAAGAAGGAGGATGGAGGAGACAACACCAAAACGTGCATGAGGTGCGACGTGATGATGCGATACGAATTATGTGCATTGCATCACGGAAAGGCAAGCAATTTTTTGTGCAAAGCACAAAACGCGACGCATTCCCGTTCCGCCTCAGCAGCGGTACGCCTCCTGCACCCCCTGGATCTCGTTGATATGCGCGATCACGCGGCTGATTTCCTGCACGCCGCGCACCTCGACCGTAAAGCGCATGCGCGCGCGCGCGTCCTTGGTCTGGCTGTTGATCGCGATCACGTTGAGCTTCTCGCGCGACAGGGTGTCCGAGATGTCGCGTAGCAGGCTCGCGCGGTCGCGCGCGATGATCTCGATGTCGATCGGGAACACGCTGTTCTTCTGCTCGCCCCAGTCGGCGGTGATCAGTCGCTCGGGCGCCTCGGACGACAGGCGCTTGAGCGTCAGGCAGTTGCTGCGGTGGATCGAGATGCCGCGCCCTTTGGTAACGAAGCCGACCACCGTGTCCGGCGGTGCCGGCTTGCAGCAGCCGGCGAGGATGGTCATCAGGTTGTCGACCCCCTCGATCAGGATGCCGCCCGCGTTGTGGCCGCCACGGCTGCGCTTGACCAGGTCTTCCGGCGCGAGCTCGGGCGGCGGCGGCGCGAAGCTCTCGATCGCCTGCGCGAGCGCGCGCAAGGAGAGTTCGCCGTGGCCGAGCGCCGCGTACACCTCGTCGAGTTTGGCAAAGCCGAGCTTCTCGGCGAGCGCCGCCTGGTTCGGGTGGTGCGCCGGGTGGCGGGCGAGTTCGCGCTCGAACAGCTGGTGGCCGGTCTCGCGCACCGCGTCGGCGTTCTGCTGGCGGATGAACTGGCGGATCTTGGTGATCGCCTTCGAGCTCTTGACCCAGCCCTCGTGCAGCCAGTTGACGCTGGGGCCGCCTTCCTTGGCGGCGAGGATCTCGACGCGCTGGCCGTTGGCGAGCGGGGTCGATAGCGGGACGATCTGTCCCTCGACCTTGGCGCCGCGGCAGCGGTTGCCAAGGTCGGAGTGCAGCGCGTACGCGAAGTCGATCGGCGTCGCGCCGGCTGGCAGCGACAGCACGCGCCCCTGCGGCGTCAGCACGTAGATGGTGTCGGCGAACAGCTCTGTCTTGAACGCGTCGGCCAGGTCCTCGCGCTCGGACGAGATCTCCTCGCGCCAGTCGAGCAACTGGCGCAGCCACGAGATCTTCTCCTCGTAGGCCGAGTCGCCCTTGCCGCCTTCCTTGTAGCGCCAGTGCGCGGCGACGCCGAATTCGGCGTGCTCGTGCATCTCGAAGGTGCGGATCTGCACCTCGACCGCCTTGTCCTCGGGGCCGATCACCGCGGTGTGCAGGCTGCGGTAATTGTTGGCCTTGGGGTGCGAGATGTAGTCGTCGAACTCGCCGGGGATCGGCTGCCACATATTGTGGATGATACCCAGCGCCGTGTAGCAGTCCTGTAGCTTGTCGACCAGGATGCGCACCGCACGGATGTCGTAAAGCTCGGAGAAGTCGAGCTTCTTCTTGCGCATCTTTTTCCAGATCGAATAGATGTGCTTGGGCCGGCCGGCGACTTCGGCGTGCACCTCGACGCGCGCAAGCTCGCCGCGCAGGGTGTCCAGCACGCGGTCGATATAGTCGAGCCGTTCGAGCCTGCGCTCGTCGAGCAGGCGGGCGATCTTCTTGTAGCTGTCCGGGTCCTGGTGGCGGAAGCCCAGGTCCTCGAGTTCCCACTTGATCTGCCATACCCCCAGCCGGTTGGCCAGCGGCGCGAACACGTCCATGGTCTCGGTCGCGATCTGCCGGCGCAGCGGCTCGTCGTCGACCTTGGGCAGGTAGTGCATGGTCTGCGTGCGCCACGCGAGCTTGATCAGCACCACGCGGATGTCGGTGACCATCGCCAGCAGCATCTTGCGCATGGTCTCGGCCTGGCGCGCGCGGTCTTCCGGCGTGGCCAGCCGGTCGAGGCGGGCCAGTTCGGTCAGCCGGCGCACCTTGCCGACACCCTCGACCAGCATGGCGACGGTCGGGTTGAAGGTGCGCGCGAGCCATTCGTGGCCGTTGGCAAGGTAGTCGGGCACCGCGAACAGCAAGGTCGCGGCGATCGCGTCCGGCAGCAGGTCAAGGTCGGCGACGATGGCGGCGGCGCCGACCGCGTGGCTGAACACGTCTTCGCCGGTCGAGGGCAGCGTCTTGTCTTGGTAGAGGGTACGCGCCTCGGCGAAGGCACGGGCAAGCAGCTCGCCGTCGGCGGCGGGCAGGGCGGCGGAGAGCCGGTCGAGCCACGCCGCAGCGTCGACGGCGTCGGCTAGGGTATCGGCAACAGGGCGGACGACAGAAACCATACGACTATCACTATGTACTGATCTGGTGGCTGACCGACAGTGTACCCGAACTGAGCGCTTCGAGCAGACGGCGCACCGGTGTCGGCACGCCGGCCTCGATCGCCGCCTCGGGCGTCAGCCACTGGCGCGTGTCGTCCGCCGCGCGTGGCGCGAGCGCGTCGACCTCTACCGGCTGCGGGGTGATCACCAGCTTGAAGTGGGTGAACACGTGGACGAACTCGGGCCACGCCGGCAGCACTTCTCCGGTACCTAACTGCGCGAGCCACGCCTCGCTCAATTCGCCCGCGGGCAGTTCGGGCAGCGACATCAGGCCGCCCCACACGCCGGCCGGCGGCCGGCGCTCGAGCAGCACGCGGCCTCCGTGGCAGGCGAGCAGCAGGGTCGCGTAGCGGGTCGGCTGCACCTTCTTCGGGCGCGCCGCCGGCAATTCGGCCGTGCGCGCCTGCTGGTGGGCCACGCAGTCGGCGGCGAACGGGCAGCGCGTACAGGCGGGCCTTACGCGGGTGCAGCAGGTCGCGCCCAGGTCCATCAGCGCCTGCGTGTACGCGGGCATCGAGGCGGCGTCCTCTGGCAGCAGCGACTCGGCCAGCGTCCACAGCGCCTTCTCGACGTTGCGCTCGCCCGGCCAGCCCTCGACGCCGAACACCCGGGTGAGCACCCTTTTTACGTTGCCGTCGAGGATGGTCTCGCGCGCGTTGAAGGCGAAGGCGGCGATCGCCGCGGCGGTCGAGCGGCCGACGCCGGGCAGGGTTTCCAGCGCCTCGCGCGTCTCGGGGAAGCGGCCGCCGAACGCGTCGACGACCATGCGCGCCGCGCGGTGCAGGTTGCGCGCGCGGCTGTAGTAGCCAAGCCCGCTCCACAGCGCGAGCACTTCTTCCTGGGGGGCGGCGGCCAGCTGTTGCACGTCGGGGAAGCGCGTGACAAAGCGCGGGTAGTATTCGAGCACGCTACTGACCTGCGTCTGCTGCAGCATGATCTCGGATAGCCACACCCGGTACGGGTCGTTCACCTGCCAGGGCAGGTCATGGCGGCCGTTGAGGGCTTGCCAGGCGATCAGGCGGGGGGCGAAGGCTTGCGCTTGCATGCGGCGCTCTTTTGCGGGAAAACCGCCGATGTTAGCCCAAATGCGGCCTTGCGGCGCGGGAAGTGGCGCGCGAAATCCGCTAAGATGCGGGATTGTTCCAAGGAGTCGGCATGTCCAGTTTCAGATCCCGCCAGCGCAGCCAGGCTGGCCGCCATTTCATCCGGCCGGCAGCCGAGCACGAGGCGAGCAAGCCCGAGGCGCCCGCAGAGCGTCGCGCCCCCGTCCAGCGCGAGGCGGCCGCGCGCCCGCCGCGTGAGCTCGACCTGTTCGCGCCTTGCCCGCGCGGGCTGGAAGGCGTGCTCGCGCGCGAGCTGGCGGCCCTGGGCGCGGAGCGCGTCGAGACGGCCGACGGCGGCGTGGGCTTTGTCGGCGACATGACGCTGATGATGCGCGCCAACCTCGAATTGCGCACCGCCAGCCGCGTGCTGCTCAGGCTCGCGCACGGCCGCTACCGCGATGAGCGCGACATTTACGCGCTGGCGCTGAATGTCGACTGGCCGCGCTGGTTCGACGTCAGCCGCACCATCAAGGTCAAGACCGATGGCCACGGCAGCGGCTTGCGCAGCCTCGACTTCGTGTCGCTCAAGGTGAAGGACGCGGTATGCGACCGCTTCCGCCGCGCGCAGGACGCGCGCCCGAGCGTCGACACCCGCTACCCGGACGTGCGCATCCATGTCTACCTCGACGCCGAGTGGGCGACCGTCTACCTCGACACCTCGGGCGAGCCGCTGTTCAAGCGCGGCTGGCGCGACGAGACCGGCGAGGCGCCGCTGCGCGAGAACCTCGCCGCCGGCGTGCTGCTGCTGGCCGGTTACGACGGCAGCCAGCCGCTACTCGACCCGATGATGGGCAGCGGCACCTTGCTGATCGAGGCGGCCGACATCGCGCTGAACCGCGCGCCGGGCCGACTGCGCGAATTCGGCTTCACCGAACTGAGAAGCTATGACGCCGTCGCCTGGGAAGGCGTGCGGGCGCGCGCGCGCCAGGCCGAGAAGCCGGTGGCGCCCCTGCCTATCCACGGCTCGGACCGCGCAGTGCAGATGCTGGTGAAGACGCGGCACAACCTGGGCCGGGTCGGCCTCGCCGGCGCGGTGACGCTCGCACAGCGCGACGTGCTCGACGCGCGTCCGTTCGCCGAAAGCGGGCTGATCGTGTGCAACCCGCCCTACGGCGTGCGCCTGGACGAGCAGGACGCGCTCGCCGAGCTCTACCCGCAACTGGGCAGCTGGCTCAAGCAGCACTTCGCCGGCTGGACGGCGAACTTTTTCACCGGTGACTTGCGCATGCCCAAGCTGATGCGGCTGACGCCGGCGCGCAAGATCCCGCTCTACAACGGCGCGCTCGACTGCCGTCTGTTCGTGTTGCCGATGGTCGCCGGCTCCAACCGCTAAGCGGCGGCGTAAAGGGTCAAGGCGTGCGATAATTCGCACGCCTTTATCATTTTGTGCCGTTTAATTTGACGACCATGGAATCAACCTTCGTTTCCGCGACCATCCTGCTGATCCTGATCACCGACCCGCTGGGCAACATCCCGTTATTCATCGCCGCGCTCAAGCAGGTCAAGCCCGAGCGGCGGCGTCTTGTCATCTACCGCGAATGCCTGATCGCGTTCTGCGTGCTGCTCGCCTTCATGTTCGGCGGGCAGACCTTTCTCAAGGTGATGCACCTGACCGACGAGTCGCTGAGCGTCGCCGGCGGTGTGATCCTGTTCCTGATCGCGATCAAGATGATCTTCCCGGGCGAAGGCGGGGCACTGGGCAGCGACAAGGTCAGCGGCGAGCCCTTTATCGTGCCGATCGCGATCCCGCTGATCGCCGGGCCGTCGGCGATGGCGACCGTGCTGTTGATGGCGACCCGCGAGCCTGACCGCATGCTCGAGTGGGTCGGCGCGCTGACCATCACCATGCTGGTGACCACCGTCGTCTTCCTGTTTTCCACCCGGCTTCAGAAGCTGCTGGGCGAGCAGGCGATCACCGCGCTCGAGCGGCTGATGGGCCTGGTGCTCGCGGCGATCTCGATCGAGATGCTGCTAGGCGGCATCGCCGCGTATATCCGCCAGTTCGGCTAGCCGTTTTTCACGCCCGAAACGACAACGCCCGGCCATCTGGCCGGGCGTTGTCGTTGGGCTCCGGCCTCTGGCTGGCGGAATGGGCGCCTTTGTCCTGAACCGTGTGGCGGCCCAGTCCGCCTGTTGTGCAGCCGCACTGTAGCCGGTTGGCCACAGGTGCGGCCTGTTGCTTGCCTTGTGCCTTGGGCGTCACGGAAGTGACATCTGCACATGCTAATGATGCTCGGATCGCACTCGATGAGGACGTCCCGATGCAGAAAACAGGCGCTGTCGCCTCCCTTGGGGAGTCATCCTTACTGCTGCCCGCGTGGATTACCGCCGCGCTGGCCGCGAACGACAGGCTGAAACTCTACCTGAGCCTGATGCAGACCGTGATCCACGCAGTGGACCACGGTGGGGACATCGGTATCGACTGGCAAAAAGAGTTTGTCCGCCTCGGCCTGCAGGGCCAGGCTTGGCTGGCCCGCCTTGGGCCATGGCGCCTACCGGCAGGGCGACGCTGTCTTTGTGCCGCGGCTGGGCGAGTGGCTGGATGCGCTGGACAGGGACTTGCATGCCATGGCTAGGCCGGTCTGCGGGCGGCCGGATCATCCCGTGCCCGAGCTTGCGGCCAGATGTGACGCCTGGCATGCGAGGCTCGAAGCGCTGGCAGGCTCAGAGGAAATCGGCCCCGCCCTTTTGCATGAATTGACGCACGGGGACCGCAAGTCGGGGGACAGCCTGCACCTGCTGGTCATGGATCTGCACAAGGCGATCAACACCCTGGCGGGGGACGTGGCGACCGAGGAAATTGACGGCGCCCATGCCTGGCAGGTCCTCGACGAGGATCGCCCGCGTGTCCAGGCCTTCATGCGCGGACTCCACTCGACCGCCGCGCTCAAGTTCGGCCATCCCGGGCTGGATACCGCGGTCACCCGTGACGGCGACCGCCTGCTGCTGCAAAACGATATCGGTACCAACGACGCCCATGTGCTGGTGATCGAATGGACACCGGATGCGCTGCACCTGACTTACTCCGATCTGCACCCGGCGCGTTTCGAATTCTTTGCCGGCATGTTGCGCCCACTCGGGTTCGAGTGGACGGCGATCTCTCCGGGCAAGGATGCGGCACTCAACGAAGGCAAGTCCTATCAGGTGGGGTACGCTTCCTTGCAATCCGGCAGCGAGAGTCGTTTGGCCGAAGCCCTGGAGCGGGCGGCTTCCAGGATCGTCTTTGTCATCGACTGGAACCGGGCGCGCAAGCGCTTGCAGCATTTTGTCCGTAAACCCGTGGCGGTCGGCATTCTCGAACAGCTGGCGCGGGAAGACCTCGGACACATGGCCTGGCTGCTCGCCGGAGGCGAGCAGCTGGTGTACGACGCCATGCAGTCGATGGATGGCGGGGGCTTCCGGGTGGGCGACCGCCTCGACCGGGTGTTGGGAGAGGCCGCGGCGCGCGACTACCTGTATGCGCTGATGCGGGAGGCCAGCGTCAGGCTGAGGGAGCAGCAGCCGGTGGCGCTGGTGGCGGACGAGGCCCGCCTGCTGCTGGCGCGGGCCATGCGCAAACGCGCTTTCGAATTCGATTTGCTGGCAGAGCAGGCGGCTTACTGTCAAGCGCTGGCGCAGAGCATCGTGGAAATGCTGCTCGAACCGGCTTCGCCTTCCGGGCTCCAGCAGCAACTGGCGCGGGCCAAGACATGGGAGCGGCAGGCGGACCATTTGCTGGTCGAGGCCAGGCAGCGCAGCCACCACTTCGAGCGCTGGCAGCCGATGCTCGGCTTGCTTGAACGGATGGACGATGTCGCCGACGTGCTGGAGGAGGCCGTCTTTGTGCTGGGCTTGCTGCAGCACCCGGGCATGCCGGTGATGCCTGCCGAGGTCAACCGGCATCTGTCTGCCATTGCCGAACTGACCCTGGGCGCGATTCAGGACCAGGTCAAGGTTGTGGAAATCTCGCGCCACCTGGAGGAGGGGAGCGCCCAGCGTGACGGCGACGAATTCCTGCAGGTGCTCTGGCGAATCGTCCGTGCCGAGCGCGCGTGTGACGAGGCGCTGCGCATGGCGCGCTGGGAACTGGTCGGCCAGTGGCGCGGGCAAGCCGCCGCGCTGCAAATGGCCGTCGAGTTCGCGTCCAATGTCGAACAGGCGACCGACCGCCTGCTGGAGGTTGCCTACGTCCTGCGTGGCAGGGTCCTCGAGAAGTCTGGAGTTCAGTCATGAGAATGGATACGCGGTGGCCGCCGCATTTTTACCTGATAGCCGGATGTCCGCAGGCGAAAAGGAACGACGCCTCCTTGCAGGACATGGGGGCGAAGGCCTTCAACCTGCGCGAAATGGCAAACCTGGGGCTGCCGGTTCCGCCCGCACTGGTGATCGGTACGGCCTACACGGCGAGCCCGGAGTCCTGTTTGCCTTTGCTGGCCGCACACGGCATGCCCGCTCTGGAGGCGGCCGCAGGGGCAATCTTTGGCGACGAGAGGCAGCCGCTGCTGGTGTCCGTCCGCTCGGGCGCGCCGGTATCGATGCCCGGCATGCTGGAGACCCTGCTCAATGTCGGCCTGTGCGACAAAACCGTCAGCGGCCTGCTGCGCCAGACGGGCAACCCGCGCATGGTATGGGATGCCTACCGGCGCCTGGTCGCGACATTCGGATCGGTGGTCGCGGGTATTCCCGCGCAGCACTTCGAGCGGCTGACGGAGGAGGTCGCGCAGGGGCGCGACGAGCGGCAACTGGACTTCTCCGAACACCGGTCGCTGGTCCGCAGCTATCTGGATTTCTTCCTGAGCAGTACCGGCCAGGACTTCCCGCAGGACCCGCAAGTCCAGTTGCATCAGTCAGTGCTCGCCGTATTCCGTTCCTGGCATCAGGCCAAGGCGCAGGCCTACCGGAAAATGCACGGTCTGGGCGAGGAGATGGGGACGGCGGTGATGATCCAGCGGATGGTGTTCGGCAATGCGGGTTTGCGTTCCGGTGCCGGCGTGGGTTTTACCCGGAACCCGGTCACGGGCGCCCCGGGTCTTTGGTTTGATTACTTGCGCAACGCACAAGGCGAGGACGTGGTCGGCGGACGTCGCCGCGCCCCCGGGCAGGAGGCAGGCATGCCTGCCGAGTGTCTGGCGCAACTCGAGGCGGCTGCGCGCTTGCTGGAGCGTCATTTCCAGGACATGCAGGACCTGGAGTTTACCGTCGAGGAGGGCTGCCTTTACCTGCTGCAAACGCGGGCCGGCAAGCGCTCCGGCATTGCGGCGGCCCGGATCGCGCTGGACCTGCAGGAAGAGGGGGTGATCGACAGGGCGCTTGCCTTGAGCCGTACCCGGGAACTCACCGCGGGCGAGCTCTCGCATACCCGCCTGGCCGTCAAGGACGCGTCGGGCTTGCAGGTGCTGGCGCGGGCGACGCCGGCCAGCGCGGGGGTGGTGAGCGCCGAGGTCGTGCTCGACGCGGATACCGCCCGGCGCAGGGCTGCATCCGGAGCTATGGTAGTGCTGGTGAGGACGGATGCGGAAACCGACGACATCGAAGGCCTGCAGGTGGCGGTCGGGCTGCTGACCAGCCGCGGCGCCAGAACCTCGCACGCGGCGGTGGTCGCACGGCAGTTGGGCAAGGTCTGCCTGGTCGGGTGCGAGTCGATGCAGGTGGACCTCTCCCTGCGGGTGCTGCGTTTTGGCGATCAGGTGGTCGCCGAGGGGGCATGCCTGACGCTGGATGCGGAGGGCGGGCAGGTGATCGCAGGTGCGGCGGAATGGGTCGAAGAGCCTGACCTGCCGCTGCTGTCCCGCCTGCAGGGTTTGCGGCATGGTGTGGAAGAGGACGGGGCGGGCTGTGCCCGCGTAGCAGGGTTGGCTGGCTGAGCTGTACGTCAGGGATCCGGCGGTCAGGAGCACCGATTGCGCCTGGCTGGAAGGCGGGCGCCGGGACTCGCCCGGGCCCGCCGGATTCCGCCTGCTGCCGGGCGTCTGTCCCGCGGGCATAAGGAGACGGCAGCATGGGACAAGACGAGCGTCTGCTGGCCATCGTGCGCGAGTTAGCTGGCGAGCTGAAGCCGGGTGCGCCAGAGCTGGCAAGCTACGGGCTCCATCACCACCTGGAGCGCGACTTCGGCCTGGACAGCCTCTCCCGTGTCGAACTCTTTGCGCGCGTCGAGCGCGAACTGGGCGTGCAACTGGGGGAGGACGCGTTCGCCGCCGAGACCCCGGCCGAGCTCCTGGCGCTGGCCGGCGCCGCACTGGCGGAGCGGGAGCAAGGCGCGGCCGCGCCCGAGGACGCGCCCTCGCTTGGCGGCGCGTTCGCAGCGGCGCCACCCAGCCTTGCGACGCTCACCGTCGTGCTCGACTGGCATGTCCGCCACCAGGGCGGGCGCGTGCATATCCACCTGCTGGACGAGGCGGGGCGGGACGATGCGGTCAGCTACGCGCGCTTGTCTGCCGCGGCGCGGGCGGTCGCTGCCGGCCTGCTCGCGCAAGGCGCCGCGCCCGGCAGCCGCGTCGCGCTGATGCTGCCGACCGGGCTCGACTTCTTTGCCGTGTTCTACGGCGCGCTCTACGCCGGCTGCGTGCCGGTGCCGCTCTACCCGCCGGCGCGCCCGGCGCAACTGGAAGAGCACCTGCGCCGCGTCGCCGCCATCCTCGCCAACTCGGGCGCGCGCTGGCTGGTGACCGACCCGCGCGCGCGGGTGTTCGCCAGCGCCTTGTCCGCCCGCTGCCCGGCACTGGACGGCATCCTGACCGTCGGCGAGCTGAATGCGTACGGCGCGGCGCCGAGCCTGCCGCGCCGGCAGGGTAGTGACCTTGCCTTCCTCCAGTACACCTCGGGCAGCACCGGCGAGCCCAAGGGCGTCATGTTGAGCCACGCCAACCTGCTCGCCAACCTTCGCGCGATGCAGGAGGCGGCGCGGGCGACGCCCGACGACGTGTTCGTGTCGTGGCTGCCGCTCTACCACGACATGGGGCTGATCGGCGCCGGCCTTGGCAGCATGGTGATCGGCTTCACGCTGGTGCTGATGTCGCCGCTTGCTTTCCTCGCGCGGCCGGTGCGCTGGCTTCAGGCGATCTCGCGCTACCGCGGCACACTCTCGGCGGCGCCCAACTTCGCGTACGAGATCTGCGCCGGCAAGCTTGCCAACGAGGCGCTCTCCGGGCTCGACCTCTCTTCCTGGCGCATGGCGTGCAACGGCGCCGAGGCGGTCAGCCCGCAGACACTCGAGCGTTTCGCCGCGCGCCTCGCACCCTACGGCTTGCGCCGCGAGGCGCTGTCGCCGGTGTACGGGCTGGCCGAAGCGTCGGTGGGCCTGGCCTTTCCGCCATCGGGGCGCGGGCCGCGCATCGACCATGTGGCGCGGCGCGCGCTGGCCGACGACGGCGTCGCCGAGCCTGCCCCAGCGGCCGGTGCCGGCGTGCAGGCCGTGCCCGGCTGCGGCCATGCCTTGCCGGGGCACGCGTTGCGCATCGTCGACGCGGCAGGTCTGGCGCTACCCGAGAGGCGGGTCGGCCGCGTCCAGTTTTGCGGGCCGTCGGCGTGCGCCGGCTATTTCGACAACCCGGCTGCCACCGCCAAACTGTTCGACGGTGCGTGGCTGAATACCGGCGACCTCGGATATCTGGCCGACGGCGAACTGTTCATTACCGGCCGCGAGAAAGACATCATCATCCGCGGCGGGCACAACATCCACCCGCAGGAGCTCGAGGAGGCGGTCGGCCGCATCGCCGGCGTGCGCGCCGGCAATGTGGTGGTGTTTGCCGCGACCGACGAGGGTGCCGGCACCGAGCGCCTGGTGGTGCTCGCTGAAGTGCGCGTACGGGACGAGGCGGCGAGGGGGGCGATCCGCCGGCAGGTCGAAGCGCTGGCCGTCGACCTGACCGGGCTGCCGGCGGACGACGTGGTGCTCGCGCCGCCGGGGACGGTCCTCAAGACCTCCAGCGGCAAGTTGCGCCGGGCGGCCTGCCGCGCGGCTTACGAGCAGGGCACGCTGCTGCGCCGGGCGCGCTCGGCGCGGCGCCAGGCGGCGACGGTAGCCGGCGCCGCGGCGCTGGTGCGCGTGCGTGCCGCGTTGCGTAGGGCGCTCGGCACCTTGTGGCCATGCTGGGCGTGGGCGGTGTTCGTGCTGTGCGTGCCGCTGGTGTGGTGCCTGATCGCGCTGGGGCCGACGCTGCGCCTGCGCCGGTACGCGGCCCGCACGGGCGCAAGGCTCGCGCTCGCGGCCGCCGGCCTGCCGGCGCACGTGGAGGGGCTTGAATGGCTGCCGGCCAACGGGCCGGTCGTCGTGGTCGCCAACCACGCAAGCTACGTCGACGGCCTGCTGCTCTGCGCCGTGCTGCCCGCGCGCTTCGGCTACGTCGCCAAGCGCGAACTGCTGAACGGCGCCTTATCTGCGCTGCCGCTGCGCCGCCTGGGCGCAGCCTTCGTCGAGCGTTTCGACGCCGCGCGCGGCGCACAGGATTCAGCAGCGCTCGAGGCGCGGCTCGCGGCGGGCGACGCGCTGGTGTTCTTCCCGGAAGGCACCTTCGGCGAAGCGCCGGGGCTGTTGCCCTTCCATATGGGCGCCTTCCTCGCCGCCGCGCGCACGGGATCGCCTGTGCTGCCGGTGACGCTGGGCGGAACCCGCGCCTTGTTGCCGGGCGAGCGGCGCTGGCCGCGGTTTGCCCGGCTGTCGGTCACGATCCACCCGCCGCTGTTTCCGTCCGGTACGGACTGGCGTTCGGCGCTTGCGTTGCGCGATGCGGCACGCGCGGTGATGCTGGCGCGTGTCGGCGAGCCGGACGCATCCGCCCGTTAACGCTTCTGCGGGGCCTGTGTCGTGGTAGATGGGCTAGTCGCAGCAGCACAGGCGTCCCGTTGTACGCTGCGTGCCGCTTGGCGCGCGGCATTAGCCAGAAAGGGAGACTCATGCAGGCCGACATCGTCACCAGCCTCCTCACCCGGGCCTTGCAGGCGCCTTCCAGCCACAACAGCCAACCGTGGCAGTTTGCAGTGGACGACGCGCGGATCGAACTGTGGGCAGACCGCCGCCGCGCATTGCCGGTCAACGACCCGGACGGCCGCGAGCTGCTGATCAGTTGCGGCGCGGCGCTGATGACGTTGCGGGTCGCGGCCGCCGCCGCCGGGCTGGCGGCGCGGGTCGAGCTGCTGCCATGCCGTGCCGACGCGGACTTGCTGGCCCATGTCGGGCTGTCGTGCGGACCGGCCGACGCCTCGCTTGCCTGGCTTGGCCCTGGCATCGACGCGCGGCGTACCTGCCGCCATGCTTACGACGGCCGTGCGCCCGAGCCGGCTGTAGCTGCCGCGGTCGTGGCAGCACTCGCTGAGGAAGGCGCCGGGCTGATCACGGTCGACGCGGCGCAGCGGCTGGCCGTGGGCGAATTGGTCGCCGAGGGCGACCGCATCCGTTGGCGCGACAGAGCCTGGCGGGCGGAGCTGGCAATGTGGCTGCATGGCCGGCGCGACGGCGACGGGCTGGCTTTGCCGGCACTGCTGGCACCGTTGGCCCGGGCCGCCGTGCGGAAGCTGGACCTGGGCAAGAGGGTGGCCGGGCACGACCGGCAAGGCTTGACGCAGGCGCCCTGGCTGACGGTGGTCAGCAGCGAGGAAGACAACCCCCGCGCCTGGTTGATGGCCGGGCAGGCCTTGCAACGCGCCTTGCTCACGGCGTGCCGCCATGGCATCCAGGCATCCTATCTGAACCAGCCAGTGCAGTTGCCAGTGCTGCGCCGGCGTTTGCAGTCGCTATTGGGCACGCAGGCATTTCCGCAGTTGCTCTTGTGCTGGGGTTACCCGCAGGCGCCGCTGCCGGTGACACCCAGGCGTTCGCTGGACAGCGTGCTGCATCCTGCCGCTGGTGAGCCTTCCCGGGTGCGACGATGAGCGCTTGGCCATGGGACGTGCTGGCCGCCGGCTGTGTGCTGCTTGCAGCGCTGCGCTGGTACGGCTTGCGGCGCTGGGCGGCGAAAACGCGTGCCGTGCAGGCGCGGTTATGCGTCTTGCGCCAAGACATGGCAGTTCCACGCTTCTACCCTGACGCCCTGCATGGTTTGCCTGCACCGGTCGCCCGGTATTTGCGACAGGTTTTGCCGGCAGGTGCCGTGCAAGTCCGCTCGGTGACACTGAGTCAGCAAGGCGTGCTCAACTTGCGGCAAAGCGGCGAGTGCTGGCGGCCGTTCAGTGCGCGGCAGACGGTGGTGTTGCAGCGCCCCGGCTTTGTCTGGGATGCCCGGGTTTCGCTGCTGCCTCTGCTGACGGTCTGCGTACATGACGGCTACGTCGCCGGGGAGGGCCTGCTCGAGCCGGCGCTGCTGGGACTGTTTGCCCTGGGAGCGCCTTGCGACCGATCTAAGCTCGCACATGACGAACTGACACGGTTTCTGGCGGAAGCGCCGTGGTACCCGCACGTGCTACTGCCTGGGCAGGGGGTGAAGTGGCAAGCAATCGACGGAACCAGCGCCCTCGCCACGCTTTGCGATGGCGAAGTTGTAGTGTCGCTCACATTCCATTTTGGCCGGGACGGTCTGGTTGAGGCTGTCCGCGCCGAGCAGCGGGGAAGGCTGGTGGGGGGGCGGTTGGTCTCTACGCCGTGGGAGGGTCGGCTATCCAATTATCAGCGACAAGACGGTGTGCTGGTTCCGCTGGACGGCGAAGTGGCCTGGCTGATGCCGCAGGGGCGACATCCCTACTGGCGCAGCACGATGACGATGCTTGCTTATCAGCGGCAGGCAGACGGCGATCCGTCTGGCTGGGGCGGCAAGTCCACCGAAAGGAGGGGCTTAAACGTGAAAACGCCCGGCCGGTGACGGTCGGGCGTGGAATCTGGTGGCCAATCGCGGAATCGAACCACGGACACGCGGATTTTCAATCCGCTGCTCTACCAACTGAGCTAATTGGCCTCTCGAAGCAATGCGTAAAGGTGGATGGTGGCCAATCGCGGAATCGAACCACGGACACGCGGATTTTCAATCCGCTGCTCTACCAACTGAGCTAATTGGCCTTCACGCCTTTGCTGCATCGCGTTCAGAGGCGTGCATTTAACCAGACAAAAACGGCATGGTCAAGCGTGAATTTGGAAAAAACCCGCTTTTCAAAAATTACCCCTTGCCGGCTCACGATTCCTGCAGCACGCCGCGCCTGACCTGGTCGTCCTCGATCGACTCGAACAGCGCCTTGAAGTTGCCTTCGCCGAAGCCCTCGTCGCCCTTGCGCTGGATGATCTCGAAGAAGATCGGGCCGATCACGGTCTCGGTGAAGATCTGCAGCAGGATGCCGCCGCCGTCCTGCGGCGCGCCGTCGATCAGCACGCGGTTGCGGCGCAGCCGCTCGACGTTTTCGCCGTGGCCGGGCAGGCGCGCGTCGACGCGCGCGTAATAGCTGTCCGGGGTGTCGAGAAAGCGTACGCCGGCGCCTTGCAGCGCCTCGACCGTCGCGTGGATGTCGGCGCTGGCGAGTGCGATGTGCTGGATGCCCTCGCCGTGGTAGGCGTGCAGGAATTCCTCGATCTGGCTCTTGTCGTCGGCCGACTCGTTGATCGGGATGCGGATCTTGCCGCACGGACTGGTCATCGCCATCGAGCGCAGGCCGGTCAGCTTGCCTTCGATGTCGAAGTAGCGGATCTCGCGGAAGTTGGCGATGTCTTGGTAGAAGGACGCCCAGTGCTGCATCTGCCCGCGGTGCACGTTGTGCGTGAGGTGGTCGATCGCCTGCAGGCCGACGCCGGCCGGGTGGCGCTCGGCGCCGGGCAGCGCGACGAAGTCGACGTCGTAGATCTCGCAGCCGTTTGCAAGCGGTTCGACCAGATAGATCGCCGAGCCGCCGATGCCTTCGATCGCCGGGATGTTCAGCTCCATGAAGCCGGCCTTGTGCGTGTACGGCCGCGCGCCGTGCGCAAGCGCGTATTCGTACGCGCGCGCGGCGTTTTCGACCCGCCACGCCATCGCGCACGCCGACGGCCCGTGCGCCTGGCCGAACAGGTGGGCCGGGTGGCTGTGCTCGGCGTTGACGATGAAGTTGATATCGCCCTGGCGGAACAGGCTGACGTCCTTGTGGCGGTGCCGCGCGATTTCGGTGAAACCCAGCGTGGCGAACAGCGCCTTGAGTTCGGCGATGCCGGCGGCGTCAGGGGCGGTGTACTCGACGAACTCGAAGCCGTCGCAGCCTAGGGGGTTGAACATGCTGTCTCCTTGCTTGTTGTCGGGCGGGCGGGGTCTTTGCCCCGTCCCGTTTCAGCCGGAAAGCCCGGCTTGTTCGGTCCAGCGCGCGAAGCCTGCTTCGAGCGCGTCGAAACTGTCGATCACGAAGAGCTCGTCCTGCAGGTGCCAGACGTCGTAATCGGTTCGTGCGATCAGGTCGGGGTCGAACGCGTGCTTGTGGGTCGCCGCAGACAGGCTGTAGCCCACTTCCTGGTGCGAGGAGAGGATGCCGGCGCCGTAGATGCGCAAGCCCTCGCCGGTGCAGATCAGCCCGAATTCGACGGTGTACCAGTAGAGGCGGGCGAGCGCGTGGCGTGCCGGGAGCTCCAGCTTGTGCGCGCGCACGCCGGCCTCTCCAAACCGCTGGAAAAAGGCGGCGAAGCGCGGGTGGGTGAGCAGCGGTGCGTGGCCGACCAGGTCGTGGAAGATGTCGGGGGCCGGCGTGTAGTCGAGGTCGGCGGCGTCGCGGATGAAGTCGGTCGACGGGAAGCGGCGCGCTGCGAGCATCGCAAAGAATTCGTCGTCGGGGACGATGCCGTCGACGCGCACCAGCTGCCAGCCGGTGTGTGAAGAGATGCGGTCGCTGATGTCGGCAAGCCTGGGGATGCGTTCGCAGACGAGCCCGGTGTCGGCGAGGGCCTGCAGGTACTCGTCGCACGCGCGCCCGGGCCACAGCGCGCGTTGGCGCCCGATCAGCGCCCGCCACACAGCGTGTTCGGCCTCGTCGTAGGCCGGCACCGGCACGCCGTGGATATCCGGCCAGCACGTGCTGGATGTCCTGGCGGCGGCAGGGGCTGCGAGCATGGCGGTTTCTCCCTTACAACACTAAACGACGCAATCTGACACCATCATCTGGACTGAATTTGGCATTTCATTCTAGAGTAGAAGCGCTGCAATTAATGTGCGTTCTCGGTGTGCCGCGCCGGCCTGCACGGATAAAAATTACAAACAAATCGTCTTTACAGGAGAAATCATGCCGACTGTTGCGCTGGATAAAACGGACCTGAAAATGCTGGCCGCCCTTCAATTGAACGGGCGGCTCTCCAACGTCGAACTGGCCGAAAAGGTCGCGCTGTCGCCGTCGCCCTGCCTGCGCAGGCTCAAGCAACTGGAGGAGTCCGGCGTGATCCGCCAGTACGTGGCCCTGCTGGATCCGGCGCGCATCGGGCTGGGACTGCACGCCTTCGTGCGGGTCAAGCTGGAGAAAAGGGGCGGGAGCAGCCTCAAGGGCTTTATCGAGGCGGTGCAGGGCTGGAGCGAGGTGGTCAACTGCTATGCGATGACCGGCGAGATGGACTATCTGTTGCAGGTGTACTTCGAGGACCTCGAGCACTTCTCGCGGTTCGTGATGGACCAGCTGTTGCAGCAGCCGGGGGTCGAGGACGTGAAGTCGAGCTTCGTGCTCAAGGATTTCAAGCAGACCACGGCGCTGCCGCTGAACCAGATCGGCGTGTGACGCTGCCGGCCGCCAGCGTCGGCGGCGGTCATCCAAGACAAAGCCTGCTTGCCGTGCAAGCAGGCTTTGTCTTGTGCGCGTGCCGGCGGCTTACAGGTCGGACAGCACGCGGATATGCGCGGCGGCGCTGCGCCCCAGCGCGGAGAGGTCGTAGCCGCCTTCGAGCACCGACACCAGCCGGCCCTGGCAGTAGAGGTCAGCCACCTGCACCAGATGGCGGGTCACCCACTCGAAGTCCGCCTCGGTCAGCCCCATCGAACCCATGTCGTCCTCGCGGTGCGCGTCAAACCCGGCCGAGATGAACAGCATCTGAGGCTGGAAGTCGTGCAGCAAGGGCAGCCAGACCGTCTCGACGACTTCGCGGAAGTCGCGGCTGCCGCTGCCGGCCTTCAGCGGAACATTGTGCAGGTTGGGGTTGCTGCCGGCCGGCGTGTCGCCGCTGTACGGGAAGAAGGGGTGCTGGAAGGTCGACACCATCATCACGCGCGGGTCGTCCTTGAAGATTTCCTCGGTGCCGTTGCCATGGTGGACGTCGAAGTCGATGACTGCCACCCGCTCGTACTTGTACACAGACAGCGCGTGGGCGACGCCGACGGCGATATTGTTGAAGAAGCAGAACCCCATCGACTTGGCGCTCTCCGCGTGGTGGCCCGGCGGGCGGATCGCGCAGAACGCGTTGGGCGCCTTGTCCTCGCATACCAGTTCGACCGCCTTGACCACCGCGCCGGCCGCGCGTTGCGCGGCGGCCAGCGTGCCCGGCGACATCGCGGTGTCCGGGTCGATGCGGAAGGTGCCGACGTGCGGCGCGCAGGCTTCCAGGTACTCGACGTAACGGGGCGGATGCACGCGGGTGAGCTGCTGCATCGTCACCTGCGGCGCTTCGACCTCCTGCAGGCTGTCGAACAGTTGCGACGCCATCAGCTGGTCGCGGATCGCGATCAGCCGCTCGGGGCATTCCGGATGGCCGACGCCCATATTGTGGCCGAGGCAGTCCTTGTGGGTGATATACGCGGTCAGGCCGGTGCGGTGCCAGCGGTTCTTGAGCCAGGAAAACAAGGGAACGTCCTTACTTGCTTGCGCTTGCGGCGGGCGGTCAGATTATGACCTTTTGATAGAGTTTGCTCTAATCGGCCGGTGAATGCAAACGCGCGGCGGCCCGTTGTGGGACGCCGCGCGCAAGGGACGCCGGGTGTGGAGGGAAAGCCAATCAGGGCTGGCTGCCCAGGTGGTTTTCCGGGTTGACCGGCTTGCCGAATTCGCGGATCTCGAAGTGCAGCTTGACCTGGTCGGCGTCGGTATTGCCCATCAGCGCGATCTTCTGCCCCTGCTTGACGCTCTGGCCTTCCTTGACCAAGAGGTCGCTGTTGTGCGCGTACGCGGTCAGAAATTCCTTGTCGTGCTTGACGATGATCAGCTTGCCGTAGCCCTTGAGGCCGTTGCCGCTGTACACCACCTTGCCGTCGGCCGAGGCGAGGACGGGCTGGCCGGCCTTGCCGGCGATGTCGATCCCCTTGTTCTTGTCGTTGAAGCGGCCGACTACCTTGCCCTCGGTCGGCCACAGCCAGCGGCCCGTCCCTGCCGCCACCGGCTGCGGCGTGCTGTCGGTGGCCGCCTTGCTGGCTGGCGCTTCCGCCTGCTTGACGGGGGCGGCTGCCGGAGCGGTGGCGGCGGGCTTGGCCGCCGGTGACGCCGCGACAACGGGAGCGGCCGCGATAATCGGCGCCGGCGTCTTGGCGGCCGGCGCGGCCCCTGCGCCGCCTTCGCTAAGTCGGGCAAGTTCGCTCCCCGCCTGGGCGCTGTACGGCAGTTTCAGCGCCTGCGGGTAGGGCTTGAGCGTGCCGTCGGCAACGGCAGCCGGTGCCGGCGACGGGCTGGCGCGGACGACCGGCGCGGCGGCGGGGGCGCTGCCGGCGACGCTGGCCGCGCCGCCAGGCGGCGTCAGCCGCAGCACCTGGCCGACCTTGATGTCGAAGGTTTCCATGCCGTTCCAGCGCGCGACGTCCTGGTGCTTGAGGCCGTTGTTCAGCGAGATGCGGTACAGGTTCTCGCCCGGCTGCACGATATGCGTCTTCGCGCCGAGCGCCTGCGCGGACGCGCCGACCGGCAGGGCGATCGCCTCGGCGCCGCCTTGCATCTGCGGCGTGGCCGGCGCGGCGCCGTAGGCGGGCGACTGGGCGCCGCCGCTGACGATGGGCGCGGCCGGCTGCGAGGTTTGCGCGCAGGCCGTCAGCAGGAGCAGGGTGCCGGTACCGGCGAGCTTGAGCAGGGTGGAGCGTGGGTTTCGGTTCTTGTTCATGCTGTTCATGTCATCTGGTGGGCGGCGCCGTGCGCCGTCCGCGTTGGATTCGGGGGCCTGCCGGGTCAGGCGCGGCCGCTGAGCAGGGGGACGAACTTGACCGGGTCGAGCCGGGTCTGCCGCAGGCCCTGCGGGGTCTTCTCGAGCAGCAGCAGGTACTGCTCGTCGTCGCCCAGCGGCATGATCATGCGGCCGCCTTCGGCCAGCTGGTCGACCAGCGCCTGCGGCACGAAGCGCGCCGCGCAGGTCATGATGATGCCGTCGAACGGCGCCACGTCGGGCAAACCAGCGTGGCCGTCAGCATGGACCAGCCGCGCGTGGATGAGTTTCGCCGCGCGCAGGTTTTGCCTCGCCTTGGCGAGCAGCGGGCCCAGCCGTTCGATCGAATAGACGTCGGCGCCGCTCTCCAGCAGCACGGCGCTCTGGTAGCCGCAGCCGGTGCCGATCTCGAGCACCTTGCCGGCAGGCCTGCCGGTGAGCAGCAGCTCGGTCATTCGGGCGACGGTGAACGGCTGTGAGATGGTCTGGCCGTGGCCGATCGGCAGCGACACGTCGTCGTACGCGCGGCTGGCCAGCGCCTCGTCGACGAAGACATGGCGCGGCACCCGCCGCATCGCCTCCAGCACGCGTTCGTCGCGGATGCCGCCCTGGTGCAGGCGTTCGACCATCCGCGCGCGCGTGCGCTCCGACATCATCCCCCAGCCGTGCGCGCGCGGGCCTACGGTTGCAACCATGCCTTGACTCCGTCCAGTTGGGGGTACGCGGTGAGGTCGATCGACAGCGGGGTGACCGACGCCAGGTTGTTTGCGGTGGCCCAGAAGTCGGTGCCTTCGCCGGCGTCCTGCGCGGCGCCGACCGCGCCGACCCAGTACACGGCTTCGCCGCGCGGGTTGCGCGCCTCGATCACCGGTTCGGCGTGGTGGCGGCGGCCCAGACGGGTCGTCGTCACGCCGGCGAGCGCCGGCAGCGGGATGTCCGGCACGTTGACGTTGAGCAGCACCGGCGCGCCGAACGGGCGGGCCCGGAAGCGTTCGACCAGCCCATCCACGACGTGGCAGGCGGTCGCGAAGTTCTGCCCGCTCTTGCCGCACAGCGAGACGGCTACCGACGGGATGCCGAGCAGGTAGCCCTCGGTCGCGGCGGCGACGGTGCCGGAGTAGATGGTGTCGTCGCCCATGTTCGCGCCGTGGTTGATCCCGGAGAAGATCATGTCGGGGCGGAAGTCCAGCCAGCCGGTGACCGCCAGGTGCACGCAGTCGGTCGGCGTGCCGTTGACGTAGTGAAAGCCGTTGGCGGCCTGGCGCAGCGTCAGCGGCCGATCCAGCGTCAGCGAATTGCTCGCGCCGCTGCGGTCGCGCTCCGGCGCGACGACAACCACCTCGCCGTGGCGGCCGAGCGTGGCCGCCAGGGCGGCGAGCCCGGGGGCAAAATAACCGTCGTCGTTGCTGATCAGGAATCTCATGGCGGGCCTCTAGTGCGAGTGTCCGATTGTATCCTCGCCGGCGGTGCCACCCAAGCGGGTTGCGCAAAAATGCGGCAATGGCCGGGTCGCCGGCGGGAAGCGCGCGTTTGCGCGCAACAAAAAGCCCTCGCGCGGGCGAGGGCTTGCGGGCGGGCGCCGGGCCTGCCTTACGCGTAGTAGCGGCGGCTGAACTCGAGCATGCGTTCGATCGGCACGCGGGCGGCGGCCATCTCGGCCTCGCCCAGGTAGTCGATCTCGGTACCTTCACCTTGCTGTGCGCGACGCACGGCTTCGATGGTGTTCATCTTCATGTACGGGCAGGAGTTGCACTGGCAGCCGGCGTAGATCGGCGCCTGGCGCAGGTCGAGGTCCGGGCGGGCCAGCCCCATGTTGTAGAGGATGCCGTCCTCGGTCGCGACGAAGATCACCGCGCGCGCATCGCCCTGGTAGGCCTTGACCCAGTTCAGCATGCCGGACGTCGAACCGACGTAGTCGGCCTTCTTCAGTACCGGCAGCGGGCTCTCCGGGTGGGCGATCAGGTACTTGCTGCCCGGTACCGCGTCGAACGCCTCCTGCAGCGCAGCCTCGTTGAACTTGTCGTGCACCTCGCATACCGCCGACCATAATGGCATATCGTAGCCGTACTGGTAGTTGAGGTAAGCGCCCATGTTGCGGTCGGGCGAGAAGATGACCTTCTTACCCTCGGCGTACAGGTGGGCGATGATGTCGTCGACGTTGCGGCTGGTGACGATCCAGTCGGACAGTGCCTTGTGCTGCGCGCTCGAGTTGATGTACGACACGTGCACGTGGTCCGGGTGGCTCTCCCGCCAGCGCTTGAGCGCGGTCACGTCGGTCTGGGTGACCAGCGAGCAGGTCGACCCGGCGTCGGGCAGGATCACGCGGGCTTGCGGGTTGAGGATCTTGGCGGTTTCGGCCATGAAGCGCACGCCGGCGAACACGATGGTGTCGGCTTCCGCCTCGCGGGCGTATAGCGACAATTCCAGGCTGTCGCCGACCTTGTCGGCCATCTGCTGGATTTCCGGTTGCGTGTAGTAGTGGGCAAGGGTGACGACGCGGTTCGTCATGATTTGTTCGTAAACTCCGTGGTCGGATGCAGGCCGGACTCGACGTGGCGATTGTTGCGGTGCAATATTTCGTCGGGAAACGCTACAGCGTAACAAGTTTGCGTACCCGGCGCCACCCGGCCTCTGCCGGTGGTGCATGCTAGTGTAATCCATGGGCGCCGGTTGGCAATTGCTTTGGGTTAGACTGGCACAGGCGTAGCCAGGCCCGCCCGTGTTTACGGCCGCTTACCCGGAACAGATCCATGAAGCCCCATTACCTGACTCCCCTGTTTTCCCCGCGCAGCGTCGCCGTCGTCGGCGCGAGCGACACCCCGGGCTCGGTCGGCCAGGCCGTGTTCGCCAACCTGCTCGCCGGCAACTTCCAGGGCAAGCTCTACCCGGTCAACCTCAACCACAAGACGGTCGGCGGCGTGCCGGCGACCGCGTCCGTGCGCCAGATCGAGGCGCCGATCGAGCTGGCGATCGTCACCACCGCGCTCAGGACCTTGCCCGCGATCATGCGCGACTGCGGCAAGAAGGGCGTGCAGGCGATGCTGTTGGCCAAGGAGTTTTCCGACAGCGAAGAATCCGACCGCGAACTGATGGCCGAGGCGCTCGCCATCGCGCGCGAACACGGCATTCGCGTGCTCGGCCCCAACGTGCTCGGGCTGATGCGCCCGGTCGCCGGCTTCAACGCGACCAACTACACGAGCCGGGTCAAGGCGGGCAACCTAGCGCTGGTGTCGCAGTCGTCGGCGCTTTGCACGGCGATGCTCGACTGGGCCGACAGCAAGGGGATCGGCTTTTCCAGCGTGATCTCGGTGGGCACCGCGCTCGACGTCGACTTCGGCGAGATTCTCGACTACCTGGTCGCCGACAGCTTCACGCAGGGCATCCTGCTGCACGTCCACCATATCCACGACGCGCGCCGTTTCATGAGTGCGCTCAGGGCCGCCGCGCGTACCAAGCCGGTGGTGGTGATCAAGTCCGGCCGCCACGACGACGAAGAGGCGGCCGAGCTGACGCTGCACCCGCACATGCTCGAGAGCAGCGACGTGTTCGACGCCGCGCTCTCGCGCGGTGGCGTGCTGCGCGTGCAGACCATCGCCCAGCTGTTTACCGCGGCCAAGGTGCTGGCCGCCAACTACCGGGTCGGCGGACGGCGGCTGGCGATCGTCACCAACGGCATCGGTCCGGGCGTGCTCGCCGCGGACAGCGCGCGCGCCAACGGGGTCGAGCTCGCCCGCCTGTCGCCCGAGACCGTTGCCCGCCTCGACGACGTGCTGCCGCGCAACTGGTCGCGCGGCAACCCGGTCGACATCATCGGTGACGCCTCGCCGGTGCGCTTTCGCAGCGGGGTCAAGGCCTGCCTGGACGACCCGGGCGTCGACGGCGTGCTGGTGGTCTTCACGCCGCAGGCCGGCACCGACCACCTGACCACCGCCCAGTTGATGGTCGGGCTGCAGCGGGAGACCGGCAAGCCCATCTTCCTGTCGTGGCTGGGCGACGCCAAGGTGTCCGAGAGCCGCGAGCTGTTTTCCAAGAACAAGTGCGCGCACTTTAGGGCGCCCGAGTTCGCGATCGAGGTTTTCCGCAACCTCGCGGCCTACCACGAGAACCAGCAATTGCTGCTGCAGACGCCGGGGCCGCTCGAGGGCGAGCGGCGCGCGCCCGACCTGGCCGCCGCGCGCGAGGTGATCGACGGCGCGCTCGCCGAAGGGCGTCGCCTGCTCTCCGAGCGCGAGTCCAAGGCGGTGCTCGCCGCGTTCGGCGTGCCGGTCAACCGCACCGAACTGGCCCGCAGCGAGGACGAGGCGATCGCGCTGGCTGCCGGGATCGGCTACCCAGTGGTGCTCAAGGTCGACTCGCCCGACATCATCCACAAGTCGGACGTCGGCGGGGTCGAGCTCAATATCGGCAACGAGGCGAGCCTGCGCCAGGCGTGGGCCGGCATTGTCGAGGGGGTGCGCCGGCTGCGCCCGGACGCGCGGCTCTCCGGCATTTCGGTGCAAGCCATGAAGAAGCGCGGGCACGCGCGCGAGGTGATGGTCGGCGTCAGCCACGACGAGACCTTCGGCCCGGTCATGCTGTTCGGCGCCGGCGGCATCGCGGCCGAGGTGCTGCAGGACTACGCGCTGTCGCTGCCGCCGCTGAACGACTACCTGGTCGGGCGCATGGTCGCGCGTACCCGGGTCGGCAAGACGCTGGGCGCGTTCCGCAACCTGCCGGCGATCGACCAGGACGCGTTGCAGGAGGTGCTGCTCAGGGTCTCGGAGATGGTGTGCGAGCTGCCGCAGATCCGCGAGCTGGACGCCAACCCGCTTCTGGTCGACGAAAACGGCGTGCTCGCGCTGGACGCGCGCATCATCGTGCAGGCGGTCGAGCCCGACACGCTGCGTTACCGCCATATGGCGATCATGCCGTACCCGACGCACCGCGTCAGCGAGGCCGCCCTGACCGATGGCACGCGCGTGCGAATCCGCCCGATCCGTCCGGAGGACGCGCAGATGCAGCAGGCGTTCGTGCGCAACCTGTCCGACGAGAGCCGCTACAACCGCTACCTGTCGAGCATCAAGCAGCTGTCGCAGCAGATGCTGGTACGTTTCACCCAGCTTGATTACGACCGCGAGATGGCGCTGGCGATGGTGCGCGACGGCGAGGCGGGCGAGGAAATGCTCGCCGTCGCCCGCTACATCACCGACCCGGACATGGCCTCGTGCGAGTTCGCGCTCGAGGTTGCCGACAACTGGCAGGGCAAGGGGATCGGCCAGCTGTTGATGGGGGTGCTGTTCGACGCGGCGCGCGAACAGGGGCTGACCACCATGCGCGGCGAGGTGCTGGCCGCCAACAAGGGTATGCTCAAGCTGATGCACCGGCTGGGCTTCGAGGTGCAGACGCATCCGGAGGACCGCGCGCTGACCATCGTCAGCAAGCCGCTGTAGCGTGGCGGGCGTTGCCCCCGGCCGCGCGCGGCGGGATTAAACGCTTGCCAGATAAGGAAAAACTGCCATAGAATTGCACGCTTTTCTACGTTCCGAATTTTTCAAGGACAAACGACAATGGTAGTGATCCGTCTGTCTCGCGGTGGTTCCAAGAACCGTCCGTTCTACAACATCGTTGTAACCGACTCCCGCAGCCGCCGCGACGGCCGCTTCATCGAGCGCGTTGGCTTCTACAACCCGGTCGCCAACGAGAAGGAAGAGCGCGTCCGCTTCGCAATGGACCGCGTCAACCACTGGATCGGTACCGGCGCCCAGGTGACCGACTCCGTCGCCAAGCTGCTCAAGGAGCAGTCCAAGGCGGCTGCCTGATCCGTCCTGAATTGAAGACGGAAACCATGCGCAGCGAAGACCTGGTGGTCATGGGCTATATCAGCGGCGCCTTCGGCGTCCGCGGCTGGGTGAAGATCCACGCGGATACCGAGTACGCCGATAGCCTGTTCGACTACCCTGTCTGGTGGCTGGGCAAGGATGGCAGCTGGTCGGCGTATACCTTCGAGGAAGGTGCCGTCCAGCCCAAGGCGCTGGTGGCCAAGCTCGAGGGGGTCAGCGGCCGCGACGCGGCGCACGCGCTGCGCGGTTGCGAGATCGCCGTTGCCCGTGCCGAGCTGCCGGCAGCCGGTGAGGGGGAATACTACTGGACCGACCTGATCGGCCTTGAAGTGTTCAACCCGGCCGGCGAGCGACTGGGCAAGGTGAAGAACCTGATGCAGACCGGGGCCAACGATGTACTGGTCCTCGACGATCATGGCAAGGAACGCCTGCTGCCCTTTGTCGAGCAGGTGGTCCTCGAAGTCGATCTTGCCGGTGGCCGGCTGACGGCCGACTGGGGGCTCGACTACTGATGCTGATCGACGCCATCTCGCTGTTCCCGGAGATGTTCGACGCGGTCACCCGTTTCGGCGTCAGCCGGCGGGCAGTCCAGATCGGCGTCTGCGACTTCGCGGCGTGGAATCCCCGCGATTTCACCCACGACAATTACCGCACCATCGACGACCGGCCTTACGGGGGCGGCCCCGGCATGGTGATGATGATCGAGCCGCTGGCCGCGGCGATCGGCGCCGCGCGTGCGCGGCAGGCCGCAGCCGGCGTGGCGGACAGCCACGTGGTCTACCTGTCGCCGCAGGGCACGCAGCTTAGCCACCGCAAGGCGGTCGAGCTGTCGGCACGGCCGGGGCTGATCCTGCTGTGTGGGCGCTACGAAGGCGTCGACGAGCGGCTGATCCGTACCGAGGTCGACGAGGAAATTTCCATCGGCGACTACGTCCTCTCCGGCGGCGAGCTGCCGGCGATGGTGCTGACGGATACGGTGCTGCGTTTGCTGCCCGGGGTATTGGGTGACGCCCAGTCGGCGGACGAGGATTCGTTCGCCCACGGCCTGCTCGATTGCCCGCACTATACGCGGCCCGAAGAGTATCAGGGCATGCGGGTGCCGGATGTATTGCTGTCCGGCAATCATGCGCTGATCGCCAAATGGCGGCTCAAGCAGTCGCTGGGAAGGACGTGGCAACGTCGCCCGGAACTGCTCGAAGGTCGTCCGTTTACAAAACAGGAATCTCGGCTGCTGGCAGAGTACCAGCAGGAACAAGATTCCCAAAAACCGGAGCATTAAGATGAACCTGATCCAGCAACTGGAAAACGAAGAAATCGCCCGCCTGGGCAAGACCATTCCCGAATTCGCACCGGGCGATACCGTTATCGTCCAGGTGAAGGTGAAGGAAGGCAACCGTGAGCGTTTGCAGGCTTACGAAGGCGTGGTGATCGCCAAGCGCAACCGTGGCCTGAACAGCTCGTTCATCGTGCGCAAGCTGTCCGCCGGTGAAGGCGTTGAGCGTACCTTCCAGACCTACTCCCCGCTGGTGGCTTCGATCGAAGTCAAGCGCCGCGGTGACGTGCGTCGCGCCAAGCTGTACTACCTGCGTGGTCGTACCGGCAAGTCCGCACGCATCAAGGAAAAGCTGCCGGCCCGCAAGGCTGGTTAATGCAGCAGGGTGGAGCATCGCTTCACCTGCCGCGACCCGAAGCGCAAGGCATGCCTTGCGCTTTTTTCATGCCTGTAAGGAGCGCCGTGATGGACGCCTACGACGCGGTGATCGCCACCCCTTGCACCCGGCTCGGGCTGGTGTGCGCGGACGACGCGCTGCTGCGCGTCGACTTCCTGACGCCGGACGCGCCGCTGGTCACGCCTGCCGCCGGCTCGCTCGCCGCGCGGGCCGCGGCTGAACTGGACGCCTGGTTCGCCGACCCGCGCTTTCGCTTCACGGTGCCGCTCGCGCCGCGCGGCACGCCGTTCCGCCTGCGTGTGTGGCAGGCGATCGCCGGGGTGCCGCCGGGCGAGGTCGTCAGCTACCAGACGCTGGCGCAGCGGGTGGGGTCGGTCGCGCGCGCGGTCGGCACCGCCTGCGGCGACAACCCGCTGCCGATCTTCATCCCGTGCCACCGGGTGGTCGCCGCGCGGGGGCTGGGCGGATTCAACCATTCGACGGACGGCGGCATGCTGTCGGTCAAGCGCTGGTTGCTTGCGCATGAACGAAGACCTTGAACTGATCGACCTGTTCGTCGACCACCTGCTGCTCTCCGACGGGCTGTCGCGCAACACGCTCGACGCGTACCGGCGCGACCTTGCCAAACTCGCCGCGCGGCTGGACGGGGAGGGGGGCGGCCTAGCGACGGCCGGTGCCGAGGCCCTGGCAGCCGCCCTGCAGCCGCAGGACGGCGAAAAGCCGGCCACCCGCGCGCGGCTGATCGCCGCCTGCCGCCGTTTCTACCTGTTCCTGTTCGATAGCGGGCAGCGTGCCGACGACCCGGCGCAGCGCCTGAAGGGGCCGCTACCCAGACGCACGCTGCCGCGCACGCTCAGCGAGGCGGACGTCGACGCGCTGCTGGCGGCGCCGGATACGGCGACGCCGCTGGGGCTGCGCGACCGGGCGATGTTCGAGCTGATGTACGCGACCGGCCTGCGGGTGTCCGAACTGGTCGGCCTGCAGTTGTCGGAGTTGGACCTGGCCGCCGGCGTGGTGTCGACCATAGGCAAGGGCAACAAGCAGCGGCTGGTACCGATGGGCGAGCCCGCCCAGCAGTGGCTGGCCGTCTATCTGGCCGAGGCGCGCCCGCTGTTGCTGTCGGGGCGCGCCTGCGAAGAAGTGTTCGTGACGGTGCGCCGCGCCGGGATGACGCGGCAGATGGCGTGGCAACTGGTCAAGCGCTACACCGGCATGCTGGGCCTGACGGGCGTCAGCCCGCACACGTTGCGCCACGCGTTCGCGACCCACCTCGTCAACCACGGCGCCGACCTGCGCGTGGTCCAGCTATTGCTCGGCCACGCCGACATCTCGACCACGCAGATCTACACGCATGTCGCGCGCGAACGCCTGCGCGCCTTGCACGCGCGCCATCACCCGCGCGGCTGATCGTGCCCGCCGCCGCCGGCCCAGTAGAGCCCGGCAAGCACCGCGCTGGCGCCGGCCAGTTGCAGCGCGCCCAGCGCCTCGCCGAACATCAGCCAGGCGAGTGCGGCCGAGATCACCGGCTGCAACAGCAGCAACAGCGAAGCCGAAGATGCCGGCAGGGCGGCGAAACCCTTGCCGACCAGACCCTGTCCTGCGCAGTGCACGCACAGCGCCATCATCAGCAGGATGCCCCACGCCATCCAGCCTTGCGGCCACCAGTGTTCGCCCGAGATCAGCATCAGGGGTGCCAGCGTCAGCGTCGCGGCGAGGCTGCTCTCCAGCATCACCGTCTCGAAGCGGCCGCCGGCCATCGCCGGCTTGAGCGCGAGAAAGTAGGCGGCGTAGAACACCGCCCCCGCCAGCGCGATCAAGTGTCCTTCGAACACGGCGCCGGAGCCTGCACCGGCGCTCTCGCCCAGCGCGAGCAAGGACGCGCCGCCGACGGCGAGCAGCATGCCTGCACTGAGCCGGGCACCCGGGCGTTCGCCGAAGGCAAACCAGGCGAACAGGGCGATGAAGACCGGCGCCAGGTTGTCGATCAGCGTGGCGTTGGCGACGCTGATCATGGTCAGCGACTGGTTCCACAAGGCGAGGTTGAGGCCGAGGCAGGCGCCGGCGACCCACGCCCAGACGCGGTGGTGCCGGCCGGCTTCAGGCGTGCGGACGGGTACCCCGGCGAGGCGGCCGTACATCAGCAACAGCAGGACGGGTTGGGCGAGCAGCAGGCGGTAGAAGGCCGAGGCGATCGGCCCGACATGCGACAGGCGCACCAGGAGCGGCGACGCGGCGAGGCAGCAGACGCCAAGCGTCAGTTGCACGAGCGCGCGCCGCTGCGCCGGGTGCGGCGCAAAGGCGGTCAGCGTGGACACGGAGCGGTTCCAAAAACCGCAGCTTAAAACAGGTGTGCTTGCTCGCTGTTGACGCAGCGCAAGCGGCGTCTCAGGCCGGGCGGGTCTCGGCGAACGCCGGCCGGGCCGCGAGCTTGTCGGCGTGCTGGGCGAGTACCGGGTGGCGTTCGCGCCAGTCGAGTTCGGGCAGGCGCAGGCTGACGTAGTCGAGGCAGCAGCCGCAGGCGATGTCGGCGATGCCGTACGCCTCGCCGTTGCACCAGACGCGCTCGCCGAGCGCGTCGGCCATCGCGGCGAGGCCGCGCTCGACTTTTTCCAGCTGGCGTTCGATGCTCGCGGCGCTCTGCAAGGCTTCCGGGCGACGCCGTTCGATGACGGCTGCGACCAGCGCGTCGCACACGCCGTCGGCCAGCGCTTCCCAGCGGCGGGTCTCGACCAGCGCGCGCCGCTCCTGCGGGTAGAGGCGGGAGACCGGCGAGATGCTGTCGAGGTACTCGGCGATCACGCGCGAGTCGAACAGCGTGCTGCCGTCGTCCAGCTCGAGTACGGGGACCTTGCCCAGCGGGTTGTAGCGGGCGACGGCTTCCGCGTCATCCCACGGAGACAACTCGACGACGGGGCAGTCGATCTTTTTTTCGGCCAGCACGATGCGGGCCTTGCGGGCGAACGGACTGGTAGGGGAGGAAATCAGCTTCATGATGCGTGCAGGGAAATGGACAGGACGGCTGGCGCCGTCCTTGCCCTAACTGTAACGCGGCGCGTGCCGGCTGTCACTGCAGTTCTACGCGAGCGCTCGCGTCGACGCCGATGCGGCTGACGCCCGGCTGCCAGTTGACCGGGGCCGGTGCGCCGGCCTCGGCGTTGGCGACGGCGAACTTGGCCTGCGCGAACACCGGCATCGGCGCGCCGCCGCCCGGACCGTTCAGCGTCAGCTCGCGCACCGCCTGGCGCGGCTTGCCGAGGCTGCGGCCGACCACGCGCGCCTGCGCGTCGATGTCGGCGAGCGCCTCGGGGATCAGTGCCTGCTGCGCCGCGCGGCGCGCCGACTCCGAGACCTGGAAGCCGATGCTCTCGATCAGCATGAAGCCTTGCAGGCGGGCGACCAGCTCGGACGCCGCTTGCAGGTCTCGGCCGCTGACCGTCACGCTGGCGCGGCCGCGCCAGCCGTTCACCTTCCTGTCCTTGCCGTATTCGGGCCAGCTGTTGTAACCGGCCTGCGCGAAGGAAAGCTGCGGGTAACGCGCGGCCTCCTTGCGCGCGCGCTCGAGCGCACCGCCCAGCTCTCGGGCGAGGACGGCCGGACTTGCTGCGTCGGCCTGCACGTAGAGGCGGGCGACCATCTCGTCGTTGGCGATTTCTCGCGAGGCGTTGGCGCTCAGGTTGAGCACCACCGGCTCGGCCAGCACGGAGGCACACGGCAACAGGGCGGCGAAGGCGAGGCCGTATAGCTTCATGGCAATGCTCCATGGATCAAGGTGCGATGTTTGCCATGATAGCCGCACAAGGGGCCGCCCGCACTCAGCCCAGCAACAGCGCGTCGTCGTCCACCGTCTCGCCGCGGGTCTTCTCGAACATCGACAACAGGTCGGCCACCTGCATGCGCGCGCGCGTCTCCCCGTCCACGTCGAGTACCACCCGCCCCTGGTGCAGCATCACGGTGCGCCCGCCGTGGTCGAGCGCCTGGCGCATCGAGTGGGTGACCATCAGCGTGGTCAGCCTGTTTTCCTGCACGATGCGGTCGGTCAGCTCGAGCACGAAGGCGGCGGTCTTCGGGTCGAGCGCGGCGGTGTGCTCGTCCAAGAGCAGGATGCGCGAGGGCTGCAGGGACGCCATCAGCAGGCTGACCGCCTGGCGCTGGCCGCCCGAGAGCAGGCCCATGCGGTCTGCCAGCCGGTTTTCCAGGCCGAGCCTGAGGGTGGCGAGCTTGTCGCGGAACAACTCGCGCTGCGCCTTTTTCACCGCCGGGCCGAGCCCGCGGCGCTGCCCGCGCTGCCAGGCGAGCGCGAGGTTCTCCTCGATGGTCAGCGCCTCGCAGGTACCGGCCATCGGGTCCTGGAACACGCGGGCGACCAGGCCGGCGCGCTGCCAGCTCGGCAGGCGGGACACGTCCTGGCCGTCGATCGCCAGCGTGCCGCCGTCCGGCGTCACGTCGCCCGAGATCGCGTTGAGGAAGGTCGACTTGCCAGCGCCGTTGCTGCCGATCACAGTGACGAACTGGCCGCTTTCTATGGTGAGCGACAGTCCGCGCAGCACCGGGTTTTCGATCGGCGTGCCGGGGTTGAAGGTCTTGGTCAGATTGTGGGCGGCGAGCATCAGGCGGTCCTCCCGCGGGCGGCGTTCGCCTTGGCTTTCAAGAGCGGCAACACCAGCGCGAAGCCGACCAGCAAGGCGGTGACCAGGTTCAGGTCCTGCGCGGCCAGCCCGATGAATTCGGCGTTCAGCGCGAACGCGATCATCACGCGGTAGAGCAGCGCTCCCAGCACGGTGGCCAGCGTCACCACCCACAAGGTGCGTGCCGGGATCAGCGTCTCGCCGATGATGACCGCGGCAAGGCCGACCACGATGGTGCCGATGCCCATCGAGATGTCCGCGCCGCCCTGCGTCTGAACGTAGAGCGCGCCGGCCAGCGCGATCAGCGCGTTGGAGAGCGCCATGCCGGCCAGCGTCATGCGGTCGGTCGAGATGCCCTGCGCACGCGCCATGCGCGGGTTAGCGCCGGTCGCGCGCATCGCGAGCCCGGCCTGCGACGCGAAGAACACGTCGAGCAGCAGCTTGGCGGCGATCACCACCGCGGCGAGCACCGCCGGCTGCACCAGGTAAGCCGACTCGAAGTCGTCGCCGATCAGCGGCGAGAACACGGTCGGCGCGCCGATCAGCGGCACGTTTGGCGCGTCCATGATGCGCAGGTTGATCGAATAGAGCGCGATCATCACCAGGATGCTGGAGAGCAGCTGCAGGATGTTCAGCCGCACGTTGAGCCAGGCGGTGCACCAGCCGGCGGCCGCGCCCGCGATCATGGCGATCAGGCAGGCGGTATAGGGGTCGTGGCCGCCGGCGATCAGCGTGGCGGCGACCGCGCCGCCCAGCGGGAAGCTGCCATCGGCCGTCAGGTCGGGGAAATTCAGGATGCGGAAGGAGATCAGCACGCCCAGCGCGACCAGCGCGAAGACGAGGCCGATTTCCAGCGCGCCCATCAGGGCGATCATGGACATGGTATGGCTCCGGGAGGTGCCGGCTTCTGCGGCCGGCTGGGGCGGGGGATTTCCCCCGCCTGCGATGCACGCTTACTTGACGGTTTCGCTGGCGCGCTTGGCCAGCTCCGCCGACAGCGGCGCGCCCTGTTTCTGCGCGGCGGCCGGGTTGACCACCAGGCTCAGCTTCTGGCCCATCTGCGGCGCGATGGCGCCGGCCTGTTCGCCCTTGAGGATGCGCACCACGACGCGGCCGGTCTGGCGGCCGATGTCGTAGTAGTTTTGGCCGAGCGCCGCGATCGCGCCGCGCTTGACCGAGTCGGTGTCGGCGGCGATGAGCGGCAGCTTGGCCTGCGCGGCGACGGCGGCCAGCGACTCGTAAGTGGAGACGACGTTGTTGTCGGTGCTGGTGTAGATCACGTCGACCTTGCCGGCGAGGTTCTTCGCGGCCGGCGCCACGTCGACCGTGCGCGGCGCGGCCGACTCGACCAGCGTCATGCCGCGCTTGCCGAGCTCTTCCTTCAGCTCGCGCGCGACGATCACCGAGTTGACCTCGCCCGGGCTGTACACCATGCCGACCCGCTTGGCACCCGGCTTGACCTGCTGGATCAGGTCGACCTGCGCACCGATCGGCAGCTTGTCGGACACGCCGGTCACGTTGCCGCCGCCGGCTTTCCACGACGGCACCAGCTTGGCAGCGACCGGGTCGGTTACCGCGGTGAATACCACCGGGATCGAACGGGTGGCGGCAGCGGCGGCCTGCGCGCTGGGGGTGGCGATGGCGACGATGGCATCCGGCTTGTCGCCGACGAACTTGCGCGCGATCTGCGCGGCGGTCGCCGTGTTGCCCTGCGCGCTCTGGTACTGCAGCTTGAGGTTCTTGCCGGCGACAAAACCCGCAGCCTTCAGCTCGTCCTCGACGCCCTTGCGGGCGGCGTCGAGCGCGGGGTGGTCGACGATGGCGGTGATGGCGACCGACTTCATGTCAGCGGCGGCGGCGGGCAGGGCGGCGCCGGCGGCGATCAGCGCGGCGAGCAGGGCTTGGGTGGTCTTGGGCATGGCGGGCTCCGGTTGTGTTCTGGATATTTTCGGCAATCTTATTGCACTGCATGATCGCGTGCAGGGAGTGCCCGGCTTCAAATGTGCGCGATTTGTATATTTATTGGTTTTATATTGCTGCAAATCCCATGAGGTGGTCGCGTGTGGGGTGTTGGCTGGTTATTCCGTAGCAATATGCTGGCTATTTTCTGGCGCAAAAAAAGCCACCCGCTTGCGGGTGGCCTGTCGCGTCCAGCGGGCGGCTCAGTCGATGTAGTCGTAGCCCGGCAGGGTCAGGAACTCGACGAAGTCGTCCGAGCTGGTCAGCTCGGCGAACATGCGCGCGGCGTCCTCGTACTGGCGGGTCCAGCGGCTGCCCAGCTTGGCCTTCAGGTCGGCGACCACTTCGGCGTGGAACGCCGCGAACAGTTCCTGGGTGACCTTGCGGCCGTCGTCGAGCACGCCCTTGGGCGAACGGATCCACTGCCAGATCTGCGCGCGCGAGATCTCGGCGGTGGCAGCGTCTTCCATCAGGTTGTGGATCGGCACGCAGCCGTTGCCGGAGATCCACGAGCCGAGGTACTGGATGCCGACGTCGATATTGAGCTTCATGCCAGCCTCGGTGATCGGCGCTTCCGGCTGGAAGTTCAGCAGGTCGGACGCCTTGACCACCACGTCGTCACGCTGCTTGCCGATCTGGTTCGGCGCGTCGCCCAGCACGGCGCTGAACGCTTCCATCGCGACCGGCACCAGGCCCGGGTGCGCGACCCAGCCGCCGTCGTAGCCGTCGCCCGCGTCGCGGTCCTTGTCGGCCTTCACGCCGCCCAGCGCCTTCTCGTTGGCGACCGGATCGTTCTTGATCGGGATCAGCGCAGCCATGCCGCCGATCGCCGGCGCCTGGCGCTTGTGGCAGGTCTTCAGCAGCAACAGCGCGTAGGCGCGCATGAACGGCACCGTCATGGTGATCGCGCCGCGGTTGGCCAGGCAGAAGTCCTTGTTGTTCTTGAATTTCTTGATGCAGCTGAAGATGTAGTCCCAGCGGCCGGCGTTCAGGCCCGAGCTGTGCTCGCGCAGCTCGTACAGGATCTCGTCCATCTCGAAGGCGGCGAGGATGGTCTCGATCAGCACGGTCGCCTTGATGGTGCCTTGCGGGACGGACAGCTCGTTCTGCGCGAACACGAACACGTCGTTCCACAGGCGTGCTTCCAGATGGCTTTCCATCTTCGGCAGGTAGTAGTAGGTCGCGCGGCCTTCGCCGACCAGGTAGTGGATATTGTGGAAGAACGACAGCGCGAAGTCGAACAGCGCGCCGGAGACGATCTCGCCGTCAACCTTGACGTGCTTCTCCATCAGGTGCCAGCCGCGCGGGCGCAGGATCAGCGTGGCGATGGTGTCGTTCAGCGCGTACTGCTTGCCCTCGGGGCTGGTGAAGGCGATGGACTTGCGGTACGCGTCGCGCACGTTGATCTGGCCGCTGATCTGGTTTTCCCAGCTCGGGCAGTTGGAGTCCTCGAAGTCGGCCATGAAGCTCTTGGCGCCGGAATTGAGCGCGTTGATCATCATCTTGCGCTCGACTGGACCGGTGATCTCGACGCGGCGGTCCAGTAGGTCGGCCGGCAGCGGCGCGATCTGCCAGTTACCGGCGCGTACGGCGGCGGTTTCCGGCAGGAAGTCCGGCAGGCGGCCGGCGTCCAGTTCAGCCTGGCGCAGCAGGCGGCGGGCGAGCAGTTCGCGGCGGGTGCCCTCGAACTTGCGGTGCAGCTTGGCGACGAAGGCGAGCGCGTCGGCGCTCAGGATGGACTCGAACTCGGGCGTGAGCGGCGCGAGGATCTCGACGCCTTGCGGCAGTTGAACGGACATGACCAAACTCCTTTGTTTAGGACAACAGGTTTTCGGTCAGTGTATTGATATTTTAATCGGCGTAAAAGCGCTTGTGATGCACAGCTTCTTTTACTTTTGTCTGCCTAATAGGCGCCGGCGGGGCGCGTGTACGACGTCCCTCCGCGCAAGGCTTCACCGATGCGTGTGCACTGCTCACTCAGGGACAGATAGAGCGGCGCGAACAGGCGGGCCGGCTCGTCGGTGATTGTCAGCTGCTTGTTCGGCGCCTCGTGCACCCAGCCTTTGTCGACCAGGATCTTGACCTTGCGGCGAACCGTCTCGCGCGGGATGCCGGTTGCCTCTGCCAGCGAAAAGGCATTGCACGGGCGCAGGTAGCGCGCGCGTTCGTCTTCGGGCAGACGCAGCCACTGGTCGAGGTCGGGGTGCTCGCCGCCATGGCGCTCGAACAGTTTCGACAGCGAGCGGTGGGAGAGCTCGCCCAGCACCAGCGCAAGCAGCAGGTCCCCGTCGAAAGCGTGGTAGACCGCCCGCAGATGGGGGACGGTCATCTCGCCCATCAGGATGGCCGTCTTGGCGTGTCCGAGACCCGTATCTGTCATTTTATTGCTTGGTAATTTATCCATTTGGGGAATTTGCGCGTGCAGCAGCCGCTCATCGCTGGCATCCTGAAGCGAGTACGCAGTTTATTGGAATTTACTGAAAAAGGGTGGGGCGAATGGGCAGTCAATCTTGGCAACCGCGCCGCGCTGCAGCGGAAATGCTACACGGGGCAACGGGGGGCACCTGGCTGCAACCCTCGGCCGGGACGGACGAACTGCCGCGCTGGCAGCTGGCGGTGATGCTGGACGCGGCCGTCGCGGCGGGGCCGGGCGACGGCACGCTTGCGATGCGCGTCGAGCGCGCATACGCCCTGCTGCGGCAGTCGCCGGACAGTGTCCGAGCCGAACGCACGCGGCTGGCTCAGTACCTTGCGGCCCGACTGGCCGGCGAGCTGGTCTTGCCCGGCTGAAGGATGCGCTAAGATGGGTGCTTTGCCCGATTTTGCCCATGGACGCGTTCAAGCAACTGGAAACCTTTGTCGCGGTGGTCACGCTGGGCAGCCTGTCCGCCGCCGCGCGTGCCGAAGGCGTCGGCCCGGCCATGGTCGGCCGCCGGCTGGACGCGCTGGAGAACCGCCTCGGCGCGCGGCTCTTGCTGCGCACCACGCGCAGCGTCACGCCGACGCAGGAGGGGGCGGCGTTCTTCGAGGAGGCGCAGCGCATCCTGGGGGAGTTGGCCGACGCAGAGGCGGCGGTCGGCGCCGGCAACGCGCGCGCGCGCGGTGTGCTCAGGCTGTCCGCGCCGGCCGGCTTCGGCCGCCGACACGTCGCGCCGCACCTGCCGGCCTTCCAGGCGCTGCATCCTGACGTCAAGGTGGCGCTCGACCTCTCCGACCGGCTGGTCGATTTGGCGCGCGAACGCATCGACTGTGCGATCCGCATCTCCGACCTGGCCGACTCTTCGCTGATCGCGCACAGGCTCGCCGGCAACCGGCGGGTGGTGGTCGCCTCGCCGGCCTATCTTGCGGAGCACGGCATCCCGCGCACGCTGGACGACCTATCGCGCCACAACTGCCTGTCGCTCGGCGAGAGCCAGAGCCGCGGCTGGGCGTTCGTCGTCGACGGCCGGCCGGTCAATTTGCGGGTGTCGGGCTCGCTCGAATGCAGCGACGGCGCGGTGCTGCACGACTGGGCGCTTAGGGGGTTGGGGCTGACCTGGCGGTCCTTGTGGGAGGTGAAGGATGACCTGTCCGACGGACGGCTGGTGACGGTGCTCGACAGCTTCTCGTCGCCGGACTACCCGGTGTGCGCGGTGGTCGCGCAGCGGCGCTTCCTGCCGCAGCGGGTGCGGGTGTTCATCGAGTTCCTGAAAGGCTGTTACGACGCGCCCGGCTATTGGGATTGAGGCGGGCGGGAGGTTGCCGCCGCGTCTGGCCGCGGCGGCGCTACGGTCAGCTGCAGCGCGGGACGAAAGTCTCGAAGTAGGCGATCGCGCCGGCGCTGGTCAGGCCGACGTGAAAGCAGACCGACGGCGGAATGGTCTGGCCGGCCAGTTCGCTGGCGCGGATCAGCTCGTACAGCACCTCGACCTTCTTGAAACGCTCCTGCGCTTCCAGGCTCTCGTTCAGCCACGCCTGGATTTCTGCCGCGTGCGGGTGCTGGCTGTTGATCTCCAGCTGACAGTTGGGGCAGGACACGAAGCTGACCGCCGGCGGAATGGTGATCCCCATTTCGGACAGGGTCTGCAAGGCGAACGCCGAGAATTCGCTCAGTCGACGGCTTGCCCGGTCCTCGACTGCCGCTAGCGGCAGGCCTTCGGCGTCCTCGGGCAGGTTGAACAGGCGCTGGATGCCGCTCCTCGTTTCGGTATGGGCCATGGTCTGCACTTTCCTAGCTCTCTATATAAGAATTGTACAAGCTGACTATAGACAACCTGATGGAATATTTGTATCGCGGCGCAAGATTATTTTCACCGTGATGACTTATGCTTCAATCGAGTTGCGTTTTTAGCTCATACAGTAGCGCGAGCGCCTCGCGCGGGGTCAGCGCGTCGACGTCGACGTCGGCGAGCGCCGCGGTGACCGGGTGCGGTTCTGGGGCGGCCGGTGCGCGCGACGGCGCGAACAGGTCCGGCTGCTGTGCCGACACCGACTGCTCCTCGAGCTCGGCCAGGTGGCGCCGCGCCTCGCGGATCACCCTGGCCGGCACGCCGGCCAGCTGCGCGACCGCCAGCCCGTAGCTCTGGCTGGCCGGGCCTTCCTCGACATGGTGCATGAACACGATGCTGTTCTTGTGCTCGACGGCCGACAGGTGGACGTTGGCGACCGCCGGGAACTCGGCGGCGAGCCGCGTCAGTTCAAAATAGTGCGTCGCAAACAAGGTGTAGCTGCGGTTTTTCTCGATCAGCGCGCGCGCGATCGCCCACGCCAGCGCCAGGCCGTCGAAGGTCGACGTGCCGCGGCCGACCTCGTCCATCAGCACCAGACTTTGTTCGGTCGCGTTGTTGAGGATGTTGGCCGCCTCGGTCATCTCGACCATGAAGGTCGAGCGCCCGCCGGCCAGGTCGTCCGACGCGCCGATGCGGGTGAAGATGCGGTCGATCGGGCCGAGCACCACCGCCTCGGCCGGCACGAAGCTGCCGACGTGGGCGAGCAGGGTGATCAGCGCGGTCTGCCGCATATAGGTCGACTTACCGCCCATATTGGGGCCGGTGATCAAGAGCAGGCGGCGGGCGTCGGCCAGCCGGGTGTCGTTGGCGATGAAACGCTCGAGGCCGGCCTCGACCACCGGATGGCGGCCGCCGACGATGTCTAGGCGCGCATCCGGCACCAGTTCGGGTTCGACGTAGCGGCCGGCGTCGGCGCGTTCGGCGAAGGCGGAGAGCACGTCGAGCGCGGCGACCGCGTGCGCGGCCTTCTGCAGCATGGCCACATGCGCGGCGAGTTCGCCGATGAGCGCCTCGTAGAGCTGCTTCTCCAGCGCCAGCGCGCGGTCGTTGGCAGACAGCGCCTTGTCCTCGAAGGCCTTCAGCTCCGGCGTGATATAGCGCTCGGCGTTCTTCAGCGTCTGCCGGCGGCGGTAGTCGTCGGGCACCTTGTCCGACTGCGCGCGGCTGACCTCGATATAGAAACCGTGCACGCGGTTGTACTCGACCTTCAGCGTGCTGATGCCGCTGCGCGCGCGCTCGCGCGCCTCCAGCTCGAGCAGGAAGTCGCCGCAGTTCTGCTGGATCGCGCGCAATTCGTCGAGTTCGGCCGAGTAGCCGTGGTTGATCACGTTGCCGTCGCGCAACTGCACAGAAGGCTCGGGCAGGATGGCGTGCGCGAGCAGCCCGCCAAGCGGCGAGTCTTCCGGCAGCGCGGCGGCCAGTTCGGCCAGCAGCTGCGAGGGCAGCGAGCGCGCCAGCGCGCGGGTTTGCCCCAGCGCCGAGAGCGAGTCGCGCAGCGCCGAGAGGTCGCGCGGACGTGCGCTGCCCAGCGCGATGCGCGCGCTGATCCGCTCGATGTCGGCGACGCCGGACAAGGTCTCGCGCAGCGCCGCGTAGCTGGGCAGCAGCGCGCGCACCGCCTCGTGGCGCGCGCGCAAGGCGGCGTGCCCGCGCAGCGGGTGGTGCAGCCAGTGGCGCAGCAGGCGGCTGCCCATGCCGGTCTCGCAGGTGTCGAGCAGGGAGGCGAGCGTCGGCGAGCTCTCGCCGCGCAGCGTCTCGGTCAGTTCCAGGTTGCGGCGGGTCGCCGCGTCCATGCGCACCAGGTCGCCCAGCGACTCGACCGCCAGCGCCTGGATGTGTTGCAGCTCGCTGCCCTGGGTCAGCCGCACGTACTCGATCAAGGCGCCTGCCGCGCCGACGGCGACGGTCAGCGCGTCGGCGCCGAAGCCGGCGAGGTCGCGGGTGCCGAAGTGGCGGGTCATCGTGGTCTTGCCCGACTCGGCGTCGAACTGCCAGGACGGCAGCTTGCGGCAGGGCACGCCCAGCGTCTCGACGATGGGCAGCGGGTTGTCCTCGGGCAGCAACAGTTCGGCCGGCTTCAGGCGCTCCAGCTCGCTGACGAGCTCGTCGACGCTTGTCTGCATGACCTTGAATTCGCCGCTGGAGAGCGACAGCCAGGCGAGGCCGAGCACGCCCTTCACGCTGTTGAGCGCGAGCACCAGGTTGTCGCGCTTGTCGTCGAGCAGCGCGGCGTCGGTCAGCGTGCCCGGGGTGACCACCCGCACCACCTTGCGCTCGACCGGGCCCTTGCTGGTCGCCGGGTCGCCGATCTGCTCGGCGATGGCGACCGACTCGCCAAGCTTCACCAGCCGCGCGAGGTACCCCTCGGCCGCGTGGTAGGGCACGCCGGCCATCCTGATCGGCACGCCGGCGGACGCGCCGCGGGTGGTCAGCGTGATGTCGAGCAAGCGGGCAGCCTTTTCGGCGTCCTCGTAGAACAGCTCGTAGAAGTCGCCCATGCGGTAGAACACCAGCTTGTCCGGGTGCTCGCGCTTGATCGCGAGGTATTGCTGCATCATCGGGGTGTGGGTCTGGCTCATGGGCGGCTCTATGTGGGGGTTCGGACAAACAAACGCCCCGCCGGGCAGGCCGGGCGGGGCGTTCGGATTTTACGCGATGCGCTGGGGCGCGTCAGCCCTTGACGTGCGGGGCGATGATCTGCAGCAGTTGCGCGAGCACCTTCGGGCTGGCGGCGACGATGTCGCCGGACTCCAGCCAGGTCTGCTCGCCGTGCATGTCGGTGACGATGCCGCCCGCTTCCTGCACGATCAGGCTGCCCGCGGCGATGTCCCACGGCTTGAGGTTGAACTCGAAGAAGCCGTCGACGCGGCCGCAGGCGACGTTGCACAGGTCGAGCGACGCGGCGCCCTCGCGGCGTGCGCCGGCGCTCTTGCCGATCACGTCCTTGAGGATGGCGAGGTAGGTGTCGATCATGCTCTGGTCGACCACCGGGAAACCGGTGGAGATCACGCATTCGTTCAGCTGGATGCGGCGCGAGACGCGGATGCGGCGGTCGTTGAGGAAGGCGCCGACGCCGCGGGTCGCGGTGTAGAGGTCGTTACGGTTGGGGTCGAACACCACGGCCTGCTGGATCTGACCCTTGTGCGCGAGCGCGATCGAGATCGCGTACTGCGGGTGGCCGTGGATGAAGTTGGTGGTGCCGTCGATGGGGTCGATGATCCACTCGAACTCCGCGCCGCCCATGCCTTTGGCACCGGACTCTTCTGCTAGAATCGCATGCCGCGGGTAGGCTTCGTTGATCACGTCGATGATGGCCTGCTCGGCGGCGCGGTCCACTTCGGTGACGAAGTCGTTCGACTTCTTCTTCTCGACACGGATGGTGTCGAGGTTCAGCGACGCGCGCTGGATGACGTTGCCGGCACGGCGGGCGGCCTTGACCGCGACGTTGAGCATAGGATGCATGATCGACCCCTGTAAGGTGCACGCAGGCGCCGCCGCTACCGGCGCCGCCACGTGCTGTAATCTGGTTAAGGAACAAAAAAACCCGGCGCGAGCGCGGGGTTTCTATTGAATGGGCGCGATTGTACGCGCAAAGAGCCGATGAATAAACCCCAAGTCCCTGATTTCCTGAAGAACATTCGCGTCGTGCTGGCCCGGCCCAGCCACCCGGGCAATATAGGCTCGGCCGCACGCGCGATGAAGACGATGGGGCTCACCCGGCTCTGTCTGGTCGAGCCCAAGGTGTTCCCGAGCGAAGAGGCCAACGTCCTCGCTTCCGGCGCGGTCGACGTGCTGGAGAACGCGCGGGTGGTCGCGACGCTGGCCGAGGCGCTCGCCGACGTGACCGTCGCCTGCGCGCTGACCAGCCGCCGCCGCGAACTGGCGTCTCCCTTGCTGACGCCGCGCGAGGCGACGCCCGAGCTGGTGGCGCGGGCGCGGGACGGCGAGCAGGTCGCGCTGGTGTTCGGCAACGAGACCTTCGGCCTCTCCAATGAAGAGGTGCTGCTCTGTAACCGGTTGGTGACCATCCCCGGCAACCCCGACTACTTCTCGCTGAACCTGGCGATGGCGGTGCAGGTGATGACCTACGAGCTGTTCAGCCACACCGGCTTCGCCGTCGACTACCTGAAGCCCGAGGGCGAGCAGGCGACGCTTGCCGAGGTCGAGGGTTTCTGCCAGCACCTGGAGCAGACGATGGACACGCTCGACTTCTTCCGCCGCCGCAACGGGGAGCGGCTGATGCGGCGCATGCGCGGCGTGTTCGCGCGGGCCGACCTGCAGCGCGACGAAGTTGACATCCTGCGCGGCTTCCTCAAACAGGTGAACCGTGCGCTCGGACCGGACAATAACGGCCGCTGAGCCCCTGCGCCGCGCGCCGCAGGCGGTGCGCGACCTCGCGTGGCTGCTCGGCAGCCGCGCGCCTTTCCCCTTTTCCCCGCAACTGCCGCGCGAACGACTGCTGACTCCCGGCTGGCAGGACGCGCTCTTAGCACTCTCGCAAGACTCCGCGCCGCTGGAGGCCTGGCTCGCCGCGCGCCCGGGGCGCCGGCTTGGCCACTACGCCGAGGCGCTGTTCGGCTTCTGGTGTGCGCATGCGCCGGGCGTGGCGCTTGTCGCGCACGGCCTCGCGGTGCGCGACTGCGCCGCGCATACCGTCGGTGAATTCGACTTCCTGCTCAGGCTCGCAGGCGAGCCCTGGCATGTCGAGCTGGCCTGCAAGTTCTACCTCGAAGTCGAACCGGGGCACCTGCTCGGCCCCGCGCTGAACGACAGCTGGGCGCTCAAGTCGGCCAAGCTGTTGAGCCAGCTCGCGCTCTCCCGCCACCCGGCCGCGCGCGCCTTGCTGCCGGAAGGCTTTGCAGGCTGCCAGGCGGCTGCGTGGCTGGCCGGCTGGCGTTTCGTGCCGGCCGCACGCTGGCAGTCGGCGCATGCTGATGGCTGGTTCGCGGCGATCGGCAAGCCGTGGCCCGCGCTTGCCGGCGCCGACGGCTGGCTGCACCTCGCGCACGCGTGCTGGCTGTCGCCCGCGTGCGCGGCGGAGGCGCCGGTCAGTGAAGCGGCGCTGCGTGCGCGGCTGGCCGCCATCACGCGGCCGCAGCTTGTCGCGCAGCTGCGCGAGGTGGACGGCGTCTGGCTCGAGTGCGCGCGCGGTTTCGTGCTGCCGGCCGGCTGGCTTGACCGGGCGATGAGGGAGGGGGGCGGATGAAGACGCTGCTGATCGTGTGGGCGGGGCAGGGCGGGCGCACCCTGCAACTGGCCGAAGCCTTCGCCGAGGGCGCGCGCGAGTGCGCGGACGGCGAGGTGCGGGTGCTGCTCAGCCATGCGCTGGATGGCCGGCCGGACGAGCTGCTGGCCGCGGACGCGCTGCTGTTGGCGACGCCGGAGAAGTTCGGCTACATGGCCGGTGCGCTGAAGGACTTTTTCGAACGCTGCTTCTACCCGTGCGAACACGCGCTCGCCGGACGGCCATTCTGCGTGCTGGTGTCGGCCGGCAACGACGGCAGCGGTGCGCTGTCGAGCATCAGGCGGATCGTGACCGGCTGGCGGATGAACGAGGTGCTGCCGGCGCTCTTGGTGCGCGGCGAGCCGGATGGCGCGGCGCTGGAAAACGCACGCGAGGCCGGTCGGACATTGTCCGCCGGCCTCGGGGTCGGGCTGTGGTAGCTCAGGCGTGCTGGTGGGCGTGCGTGCAGCCGGAGATCAGCGCCTTGAGCGCTTCGGGCTGGACGAGCTGGATATGCTTGTGGTCGACGGTGATCCAGCCTTGCTGCTGGAACTTCGACAGCGTGCGGCTGACCGTCTCCAGCTTGAGGCCGAGGAAGCTGCCGATTTCCTCGCGGCTCATCCGTAGGATGAAGTCGTTGGCGGCGAAACCGCGGGTGGCCAGGCGCTGCGAGACATTGAGCAGGAAGGCGGCCAGCCGCTCTTCGGCCTTCATGTTGCCCAGCAGCAGCATGATGCTCTGGTCGCGCACGATCTCGCGGCTCATCAGCCGGTAGAAGTGGTGCTGCAGCGACGGGATCTCGCGGCTGAGGCACTGCATGCGCGAGAACGGCAGCTCGCACACCTCGCTGTCCTCCAGCGCGATCGCGTCGCAGCCGTGCACGTTGGCCGAGATGCCGTCCATGCCGAGCAGCTCGCCCGACATATGGAAGCCGGTCACCTGCTCGCGGCCGTCCTGGCTAGACATGCAGGTCTTGAAGAAACCGGTACGGATCGCGAACAGCGACTTGAACGGCTCGCCGCTGCGGAACAGGTAGTCGCCGCGGCGGAAGCGGCGGCTCTGTCGGATGACCGCGTCCAGTTGCGACAGCTCCTCGCGGTTCAGGCCGATCGGCAGGCACAGCTCGCGCAGCGTGCAGTTCGAGCAGGTCACCTTCATGGCGTGCAGGTTGCTGTTGTTCTGTTCGGGCATCGAAAAATCCAAGGCGCTTGGGACAAGAAGCTTGACGTTGGTCAAAGCGGGGTTGGCAACAACCGTGCGAATTTACCATTGTGGCGGCAGAATGACCATAGAAACCAGATGATATGAATGCACACCCTCTCTATTCGCCGACCCGTTGCGAATTCGACCGCAAGCTGATCGAGCAGCTGGACGGCGCCGGCCCGCGTTACACCTCCTATCCGACCGCCGACCGTTTCGGCCCGGCCTTTGGCGAGGCGGACTACCGCCGCGCGCTGGGCCAGCGCAAGATCGGCGCCAACCGCCGCCCGCTGTCGCTGTACGTGCACGTGCCTTTTTGCAACACCGTCTGCTACTACTGCGGCTGCAACAAGATCATCACCAAGGACAAGAGCCGCGCCGACCGCTACCTCGACTACCTGGAAAAGGAGGTCGACCTGGTCTGCCGCGCGGTCGGCAGCCGCGAGAAGGTCGCCCAGCTGCACTTTGGCGGCGGCACGCCGACCTTCCTGTCCGACGCGCAGCTCGAGCGCGTGATGGGCATGCTCAAGTCGCGTTTCGACTTCCTGCCCGAGGGCGAGTACTCGATCGAGATCGACCCGCGCAAGGTCGGCCGCGACACGGTGTTCCATCTGGCCGCACTGGGCTTCAACCGCATGAGCGTCGGCATCCAGGACTTCGACCCGGCGGTGCAGGTGGCGGTCAACCGCGTGCAAAGCGAAGAGGAAACCGTCGAAGTGATCGAGGCCGCGCGCGCGGCGGGCTTCCGTTCGGTCAGCGTCGACCTGATCTACGGCCTGCCGCTGCAGACGCGCGAGTCGGTCGCCGCGACCCTCGCCCGGGTGATCGCGATCGCCCCGGATCGCGTCGCGCTCTACAACTACGCGCACCTGCCGCAGCTCTTCATGCCGCAGCGGCGCATCGACGAGGCCGAGCTGCCGACGCCGGCGGTCAAGCTCGACATCCTGCAGGACGCGGTCGCTGCGCTGGAGAAGGCCGGCTACGTGTTCATCGGCATGGACCACTTCGCCAAGCCCGACGACGACCTGGCGCGCGCGCTGGCCGAAGGGCGGCTGCAGCGCAATTTCCAGGGTTACTCGACGCACGCCGACTGCGACATGGTCGGCCTGGGCGTGTCGTCGATCGGCAAGGTCGGCGGCAGCTACGTGCAAAGCCAGAAGGAGCTCGACAGCTACTACGCCGCGCTCGACGAGGGCAAGCTGCCGGTGATGCGCGGCTACCGGATGGACGGCGACGACGTGCTGCGCCGCTCGGTGATCCAGGCGCTGATGTGCCGCTTCTCGCTGTCGGTGCCGGCGATCGAGGAGGTGTACGGCATCAAGTTTGCCGACTACTTCGCCGCCGAGATGCCCAGGCTCGCCGAACTGGAGCAGCTGGGCTTGCTGTCGTTCGACGGCGAGTTCCTGCTGGTGACCCCGCGCGGGCGCTTCCTGATCCGCAACATCGCGATGGTGTTCGACCGCCATCTGCGCGAGAAGGCGACCCACGCGCGCTACTCGAAGACGATCTGACCGGCCGCGTAGGCCGCGGCTTGTCGCTCAAGCTGTTTGTCATGTACCCTCGAACCCTGTCCTTGACGGGGTTTTTTCATGTTCCGGTTGATCCAGCGCGAACCCGTGTTCGCCCACGACGTCATCTGCCTGCACCGTTTCTAGTTGCCCATCGAACTGACCGAGGAGTGCCCATGCCACAGACCACCCGCATCCTGCTGCCCGAATCCGCGATCCCGACCCACTGGTACAACGTCGTCGCCGACATGCCGAACCCGCCCGAGCCGGTGCTCGGTGCCGACGGCAAGGCGCTGTCGCCCGACGCGCTCTCGGCGATCTTCCCCGACGCGCTGATCGAGCAGGAGGTCAGCCGCGAGCGCTGGATCCCGATCCCACAGGAAGTGCGCGAGCTCTACCAGTTGTGGCGGCCGACCGCGCTGGTTCGCGCGCACCGTCTGGAAGCGGCGCTGGGCACCCCGGCCAGGATCTACTACAAGTACGAGGGCGCGAGCCCGGCCGGCTCGCACAAGCTCAACTCCGCGCTGCCGCAGGCCTACTACAACAAGCGCGAGGGCATCACCCGGCTGACCACCGAGACCGGCGCCGGCCAGTGGGGCAGCTCGCTGTCGTTCGCCGGCGGCGTGTTCGGCATCGACGTGCGCGTGTACATGGTGCGGGTGAGCTACCAGCAGAAACCGTTCCGCCGCTCGATGATGCAGACCTGGGGCGCCGAGGTGCTGGCAAGCCCGAGCGAGCTGACCGCGTCGGGCCGCGCCGCGCTGGCCGCCCACCCGGACAGCCCGGGTTCCTTGGGGCTGGCGATCGCCGAGGCGGTCGAGGAGGCGGCCGGCCGCGCCGACACCAACTACGCGCTGGGCTCGGTGCTCAACCACGTGCTGCTGCACCAGACCGTGATCGGACTGGAGGCGAAGCAGCAGTTCGAGATCGCCGGCGACTGGCCGGACATGATCTTCGCACCGTGCGGTGGCGGCTCCAACTTCGGCGGCATCGCCTTTCCCTTTCTTGCCGACAACGCGGCAGGCAAGAAGCCGGTGCGGCTGGTCGCGGTCGAGCCGACTTCCTGCCCGAGCCTGACCCGCGGCCACTACGCGTACGACTTCGGCGACGCGGTGGGGCTGACCCCGCTGATGAAGCAGTACACGCTGGGGCACGACTTCATGCCGCCGGGCATCCACGCCGGCGGCCTGCGCCACCACGGCGCGAGCAGCCTGGTCTCGCAGCTCTACCACGAGGGGCTGGTCGAGGCGGTATCGGTGCCGCAGCTGGCAACCTTCGAGGCCGGCATCACCTTCGCGCGCAGCGAGGGCATCATCCCGGCGCCCGAGTCCTGCCACGCGATCCGTGCGTGCATCGACGAGGCGCTGCGCTGCAAGCAAAGCGGCGAGGCGAAGACGCTGTTCTTCAACCTGTCCGGCCACGGCCACTTCGACATGGCAAGTTACGACCGCTACTTCGCCGGCGAGCTCGAGGACTTCGACTACCCGGCCGAAGCGATCCGCGACGCGCTCGCGCGCCTGCCCAGGGTGGCTGAAGGCGTCTGAACTGCAAGGGCCGCAAACAACAAGGCCGGGCATTGCCCGGCCTTTTTGCACTGGAGGCGAGGCTCAGGGCTGGCGGGAGAGGGTGTTCACCCCCTGCGCGCGCGAGCGCGCCAGGGCGGTGTCCAGACGCTGGATCAGCGGCTTGAGCGAGGTCTCGTCTCGCCTGAGCGAAGTCAAACCGATGCACACCGCGGCGTTGCGCTCCTCGCTGCCGATGCTGAAGCGCTGGCGGCTGAACTGGGCGATCAGCCGGCGCGCGGCGCGGGTCGCCCCCTGCAGCGGGGTGTGCGGCAGCACCACCAGCAGGCAGCCGTCGTCGCGGCGGGCGACCAGGTCGCTGTCGCGTGCGCTTTGCAGGCACAGGCTGCCGGTCATCCGGCGGATATAGCCGGCGGTCTCAGCGTCCAGTTCCTGGCCGCCCACGCCTTCGACCGATACCAGCATCGCCGACAAAGGCTGGTTGTAGCGGCCGGCACGCCCGACCTCCTGCGCAAGGCCGGCGAACAGCGCGGGCATGTCGAGCACGCCTGACAGGTAGTCGTCGGGGTTGCCGGTCTCGGCCGAGGGCTTGAGCTCGCGCACCAGCTTGAGCATCTTCTCCAACGCGCCGCGTTCGCTCTCGAGCAGCCGCCCGAGCAATGCAAGCTCGGTACGGTCGCTGAAGCTGACCATCAGCACCCGCCGCTGGAAGTCGATGTGGCGCAGCGACAGCTGCACCTCGAACTTGCGCCCGGCGCGGCTTTGCACGGTGACCGCCTCGTTGTACACGATGCCCTGCGTGCCCAGCTTGTCCAGCAGGCTACGCTCGTCGGCCCGGTTGACCAGATGCTGGAAAAACGATTCGCCAAGCAGTTCCGCGTGCGGCACGCCCAGCAGGATGGCCGCCAGCTGGTTGGCGGCAAATACGCGCCCGTCCTCGGGCGAGAGCAGCAACAGTGCGCCTTGCACGGTGTCGATCAGAGATTGGAATGCCTTCTCGTCGGGCAGCATCGATGTGTCCCTCCTGTCATGAATTGAGTCTAGACGGAGGCCTGCATTTTTTTGAGGGGGTATGATGTCGGCAGTGAACCTTTGACAGGCGAGGCATCCAAGCCGATGGACCTATCCGTTCTTTTTCCGCTGTTTGCCGGCTGGCCGGCCGCCGAGCGCGAGGCGCTGCGCGCGCATGCAAGCGAACACACCTTCACCGCCGACAGCGAAGTCTGCACCGCTGAGCAGGCCGCCGACCAGGTGATCCTGGTCGAATACGGGCTGATGGCCGCGTACGCGGCGGGCGAGCGCCCCGGGCGCAGCTTCAATTACGGCTACATCCTGCCCGGCGACATCATCGGCCTGCACGGCCTGCTCAGTGTCGAGGCCTACGGGGTCGCCATCCACGCGCTGCGCGACACCCGCTGCCTGATCCTGCCGAACGCCGCACTGGTGGCTGCCTTCGATGCCGACCCCGCGCGCTGGCGCGCGGTGGCCGGCCAGCTCGCACAGTCGGTGCACCACCTGCTGGGCTTCGTGTCCATGCTCGCCGAACCCAGCGGCTACCGCCGCCTCAAGCGCGTGCTGGAAAACATCGACACCTATACCCGGCAGCGCCCGTTCGCGCCCCGGATGGTGCTAACCCAGCGCGAACTGGGCGAGCGCATCGGCTTGAGCCGCGAAATGGTCAACCGCATCCTGCGCGAGCTGAAGGCCGGCGGCTATGTCGGGGTCGACGAGGAGGGCGGCATCCGCCTGTTGCGTCCCTTGCCCGCGCGTTTTTAAAGCAGTGCAGCAAACCGGATAAATGAAAGTGAGTGTGAACTACTTCACTTCGCGTGGCATACCCGTGTCCGCCTGCCTAGACTGACGTCAAACTGGATTCTTCGGAGGTATGCAAATGCGTAAAGGTATTTCCCGCACCCTGCTGGTGCTGCTGACGTCCGTAACGCTGGCAATGCCAGCCGTGGCGCACGCCAGCAAGGTCAGCCGCGGTGCCATCCTCGGCGCCGGCGTCGGCCTGCTGACCGGCAACGGCCTGAAGGGCGCGATCGGCGGCGCGGTGGTCGGTGGCGGTCTGGGGGCGGTCGGCCAGAAGGGCTACAAGGGTCATAAGGCGCGGCAAGGCGCGAAGACCGGCGCGGTGCTTGGCGCAGGTCTCGGCCTGCTCTCCGGCAACGGCATCGAAGGCGCGCTCAAGGGCGCGGTGATCGGTGGCGCCGGCGGCGCGCTGCTGAACTGAACCAAGATACGTAACGAACGATCAAGAATTAAGGGAATGTGACGATGAAAAAGACGACGATGATTGCGCTGGGCCTGCTCTCTTCGGTGTTCGCGGGTGCCGCCGTTGCGGCCGAGCCGGCCAAGCTGCCGGGCCTGGCCTCCGAGTACCTGATGACCTGCGCCGAGGCGAGCGCCGAAGCGAAGACCGACGCGGCTTACGTCGCCGACGTGGTGGCCAGCATGGGTAACGCCAGCGTCGAAGCGCGCAGCCTGAAGATCAAGCCGGCCAAGGACCTCGACGCGCGTGTCGTCAAGGTGATGGGCGACGTGTGCAAGAAGGACCCGGACGGCCTGCTGATCAACGCGGTCGACCGCGCGATGCGCAGCGTCGCCAGCAAGTAATTCCTCTCCCCACCCGGGAACCGCAGCCCGTGCCATATGGCGCGGGCTTTTTCTTGCGTGCGTTTCGGCGCCGGGTGGGCTGTTTCGGAGTAAAAAACCCCGCAGGCGCGAGCCTGCGGGGTTTCGTTTACACGGATAGCCAGATTACTCGGGGCGCATGTGCGGGAACAGGATCACGTCGCGGATCGACGGGGCGTCTGTCAGCAGCATCACCAGGCGGTCGATGCCGATGCCGCAGCCGCCGGTCGGGGGCAGGCCGTATTCCATCGCGCGGATGTAGTCGGCGTCATAGTGCATCGCCTCGTCGTCACCGGCGTCCTTCTGCTCGACCTGGCTCATGAAGCGCGCGGCCTGGTCTTCCGGGTCGTTCAACTCGGAGTAGCCGTTGGCGAGCTCGCGGCCGACCACGAACAGCTCGAAGCGTTCGGTGATCGCCGGGTTGGCGTCCGAGCCGCGGGCCAGCGGCGAGACTTCGACCGGGTAGTCGATGATGAAGGTCGGGTTCCACAGCAGGCCTTCGGCGCATTCCTCGAACAGCGCGAGCTGCAGGCTGCCTAGGCCCGGCGCCGGCGGCAGCTTGCCGCCGAGCTTCTTGATTTCGCTCTTCAGCCATTCGGTGTCAGCCAGCTGTTCGTCGGTGTACTGCGGGTTGAAGTGCTTGATCGCGCCGACGATGGTGAAGCGCGCGAACGGGCTCTCCAAATCGACATCCTTGCCGCCGTAGCTGATGCGGGTGGTGCCGCAGGCCGCCATCGCGCAGGCGCGGATGACCTTCTCGGTCATTTCCATCATGCGCTGGTAGCCGCAGTACGCCTCGTAGAACTCCATCATGGTGAACTCGGGGTTGTGGCGGGTGCTCATCCCCTCGTTGCGGAAGTTGCGGTTGATCTCGAACACGCGCTCGAGGCCGCCGACCACCAGGCGCTTGAGGTACAGCTCCGGCGCGATGCGCAGGTAGAGCGGCATGTCCAGCGCGTTGTGGTGAGTGACGAAGGGCTTGGCCGCGGCGCCGCCCGGGATCGGGTGCATCATCGGCGTTTCGACTTCGAGGTAGGCTTCGCCGACCATCACGTCACGCACGGCCTGCACGATCTTCGAGCGCTTGATGAAGGTGTCGCGCGAGTCGTCGTTCATGATCAGGTCGACGTAGCGCTGGCGGTACTTCTGCTCCTGGTCGGCCAGGCCGTGGAACTTGTCCGGCAGCGGGCGGATGCTCTTGGAGAGCAGGCGCAGCTCGGTGACGTTGATCGACAGTTCGCCCTTGTTGGTGCGGAAGAGTTCGCCACGGGCGCCCAAGATGTCGCCTAGGTCCCAGTGCTTGAACGCCTCGTGCACGTCGGCGCCGACGCCCTGGTCGTTGATGTAGAGCTGGATCCGGCCCGTGCTGTCCTGCAGCGTCGCGAAGCTGGCCTTGCCCATCACACGTTTGAGCATCATCCGGCCGGCAACGACGACTTCGATCTTCTCGGCTTCCAGCGCTTCCTTGTCCTTGCCTTCGCACTGGCGGGCGAGGTCGCCTGCCATGTGTTTGCGGCGGAAGTCGTTGGGGAAGGCGACGCCCTGCTTGCGGATTTCGGCAAGCTTGCTGCGGCGCTCGGCCATGATCTGGTTTTCGTCCTGGCTGGGCGATGCGATTTCGTGTTCAGACATTTTCACTCCACTTGGCTGCAAATAGCGCGGTGTCGGCACCGCATACGGGTCAGATTGACCAACATGACTACACCCCTTGCTTGAGGCTAGCTTCGATAAAACCGTCGAGGTCGCCGTCCATCACGGCCTTGATGTTGCCGACTTCGTAGCCGGTACGCAGGTCCTTGATGCGCGACTGGTCAAAGACGTAGGAACGGATCTGGTGGCCCCAGCCCACGTCGGTCTTGCTGTCTTCGAGCTCCTGCTTGGCGGCGTTGCGCTTCTTCAGCTCGAGCTCGTACAGCTTGGCGCGCAGCATCTGCCACGCCTCGTCGCGGTTGCGGTGCTGCGAACGGTCGTTCTGGCACTGCACGACGATGCCGGTCGGCATGTGCGTCAGGCGCACCGCCGAGTCGGTCTTGTTGATGTGCTGGCCGCCGGCGCCGGACGCGCGGTAGGTGTCGGTACGCACGTCGGACGGGTTGATGTCGATCTCGAACGAGTCGTCGACCTCGGGGTAGACGAATACCGACGAGAACGAGGTGTGGCGGCGCGCGTTGGAGTCGAACGGAGACACGCGCACCAGGCGGTGCACGCCGACTTCGGTACGCAGCAGGCCGTAGGCGTACTCGCCTTCGATCTTGATCGTCGCGCTGGTGATGCCGGCGACGTCGCCTTCGGATTCCTCGAGTACCTCGACCTTGAAACCGCGGCGTTCGGCCCAGCGCAGGTACATGCGCAGCAGCATGCCGGCCCAGTCCTGCGCCTCGGTGCCGCCCGCGCCGGCCTGGATGTCGACGAAGCAGTTGTTCGGGTCCATCGGGTCGTTGAACATGCGGCGGAACTCGAGCTGGGCGAGCTTGGCCTCGGCATCATCAAGGTCGGCCTGCACGGCGAGCACGGTGTCGTCGTCGCCTTCTTCCTTGCCCATCTCGAACAGCTCGCGGCTGTCGGCGACGGTCGCGGAGATGCCCTCGATCACCAGCACGACGTCCTCGAGCGCCTTGCGCTCACGCCCGAGTTCCTGGGCCTTCTTGGGCTCGTTCCAGATCTCGGGGTCTTCGGTCAGGCGGGAGACTTCTTCCAGACGGTCCTTCTTGCCGTCGTAGTCAAAGATACCCCCGAATGTCGGTCAGGCGGGCGGCCAGATCGTCCATCTTGGCATCGATCTGGTTGAGGACTTCGGCTTCAATCATTGGGGTCTCCTGAACGTCAGAGAATTAGCAAATGCAAATATATCGTGCCGGCGGCAAAAAAGGCAAAAAAGCGCACCCCGTAAGGTGCGCTTCATTCTAGATGCTGCTGATCAGGCGAGCAGGTGGGCGACGGCTGCGCGCTCTTCTTCGAGTTCGTTCAGCGTCACGTTCATGCGCTCGCGGCTGAATTCGTCGATCTCCAAGCCCTGCACGATGGTGTACTTGCCATTTTCGCACGTAACCGGGAAACCGTACATCACGCCTTCCGGAATGCCGTAGCTGCCGTCGGAAGGGATGCCCATGGTCACCCATTCGCCGTTGGTGCCCAGCGCCCAGTCGCGCATGTGGTCGATCGCCGCGTTGGCGGCGGACGCGGCGGAGGACAGGCCGCGTGCCGCGATGATGGCGGCGCCGCGCTTGCCGACGGTCGGCAGGAATACGTCGCGGTTCCAAGCCTCGTCACCGATCATCGCCTTGACGCCTTCGCCGCCGATGGTGGCGAAGCGGTAGTCGGCGTACATGGTCGGCGAGTGGTTGCCCCATACGGTCAGGTGGCGGATGGCAGCTACCGGCTTGCCGGTCTTGGCGGCGATCTGGCTGGCGGCGCGGTTGTGGTCCAGGCGCAGCATGGCGGTGAAGTTGCCGGCCGGCAGGTCCGGCGCGCTCTTCATCGCGATGTAGGCGTTGGTGTTGGCCGGGTTGCCGACCACCAGCACCTTGACGTCACGGCTGGCGACGGCGTTCAGCGCCTTGCCCTGTGCGGTGAAGATCTCGGCGTTGGCCGACAAGAGGTCGGCACGTTCCATGCCCGGGCCGCGCGGACGAGCGCCGACCAGCAGCGCGTAGTCGGCGTCCTTGAAGGCGACCATCGCGTCGTCGGTACCGACCATGCCGGCCAGCAGCGGGAACGCGCAGTCTTCCAGTTCCATCATCACGCCTTGCAGCGCCTGCTGGGCCTTTTCGTTCGGGATCTCCAGCATCTGCAGGATGACCGGTTGGTCCTTGCCCAGCATCTCGCCGCTGGCGATGCGGAACAACAGGCTGTAACCGATCTGGCCGGCTGCACCGGTCACGGCAACACGTACGGGGGCTTTCATCAGCTTATTCTCCTTTGATAAACGGCTTGACACTTGTGCTCTGCAATAAAGAGTGCGAGCGAGTGTAACACGGGACTTTATTGATTTGTGCTGCTTTGTTCCGGTGTTGCCGGCCGCTCTGGCCGGCGCTATGATTGTGATCATGTGTCTTATATAAGACTCCTGTTTACTCGAATGGAATTCAGTGGTAAAAAGCATGGGAAAGCGAGCGGGCGTGGTCAGTCGGGAACCTTTGTACCGGCAGGTGCGCACGCTGCTGCTCGAACGGGTGTGCGAGGGTGAATGGGACGGCGGCGAGCCGCTGCCCAGCGAGTGGGAGCTGGCCGCCCAGCTCTCGGTCAGCCAGGGCACGGTACGCAAGGCGCTGGGCGAGATGGTCGCCGACGGCGTGCTCGAGCGGGTGCAGGGCAAGGGAACCTTTGTCGCGCCGCCCGAGAGCGATTGGGGACACGCGCGGCTGGTGTCGCCGGTGCTGGTCGGCGAGAGCCCGGACCCGCTGTCGCGCGAGTTGCTCGGCGTGGCGCGTGTAGCCGCCAGCGAGGAGGTTGCCGAGGTGCTCGGCCTGCGCCGTCACGCTGCGCTGCACCAGCTGCGCTTCTTGTGGCGGCGCGGCGGCGAGGCGGTCGCGCTGGACGAGGTGCTGCTGTCGGCCGAGCGCTTCGAGGGGGTTGACGCGCGGACGCTGCGCTCGCGCTCCCTGGGGGTCGCCCAGCTGGTGGCCCGCTTCGGGGTCCGCGTGAAGCCTGCGCTCGCGCAGTACCGGGTGCAGACGCTTGCACGCGAGGACGCGGCGCTGTTCGGGGTAGGGGCCGGGATGCCGGCGTTGTCGGTGCTCGAGCTGTTCGACGACACCGAAGGGCGGCGCACGGTATGGCGCCAGCGCCTGTGTCTGACCGAGCGGCTGGCGTACACGGTGGGTGTCTGAGGCTGCGGCGCTGCCGCAAAAAAATGCCGACAGCGTGAACGGGGTCGTGGTCTTTGTTAGAATCGTTCGGTCATATTGCATGCAGTGCATTGCATCAATATGACGAATCGGGTGTGGAGACCGGACGGTCGACCGCCTCGGCGGCTTCGTTTTGCGGAGCCTGGTTACAACCGCTTGGTCAAGAAGCAATCTTAGGAAGCCATATGCAGAAGCAACGACCGAAGCACCTCGACCTGGCCAAGATCAGGCTGCCCGTGCCGGGCATTGTCTCGATCCTGCACCGGGTCAGTGGTGTCGCGCTCTTTCTCTCCCTGCCTCTTCTGATGTACCTGTTCGCCGGCTCTCTGAGCTCAGCCGCGGACTTCGAAACCTTCCGCGCCGTCATCGCCCATCCGCTGATGAAACTGGTGCTGATCGGCTTTTTGTGGGCTTACCTGCACCACTTCTGCGCCGGCATCCGCTTCCTGTTCCTCGACGTCCACAAGGGCCTGGAACTTGAAACCGCTCGCGCCACCGCCAAGGCGGTGCTCGCCGTGAGTCTGGCCCTGACCGTGATCCTGGGGGTTCTCGTATGGTAAATCGTCACGTTATCGGCGCGCACTACGGCCTGCGCGACTGGCTGATGCAGCGCGTCACCGCGGTGATCATGGTCGCCTACACCGTCGCGCTGGTGCTGCTGCTCTTGTCCATCCCCTCCGACTTCGACGGCTGGAAGGCGCTGTTCAGCGAGACTTGGGTGCGCATCTTCACCCAGGTGACGCTGCTCGCGCTGTTCCTGCACGTATGGGTCGGCATCCGCGACGTGTGGATGGACTACGTCAAGCCGGTCGGCCTGCGCCTGACCCTGCACGTGTTCACCATCGTGTGGCTGGTCGCGTGTTTCATGTACTCGGTTAAAGTTGTCTGGGGCCTGTAATGAGCATTCCTGTTCGTCATTTCGATGCGGTAATCGTGGGGGCGGGCGGTGCCGGCCTGCGCGCGGCGCTGCAACTGTCCGAAGCCGGCCTGAAAACGGCCGTGATCACCAAGGTCTTCCCGACCCGCTCGCATACCGTCGCCGCACAGGGTGGCGTGTCCGCCAGCCTCGGCAACTCCGAGCAGGACCACTGGCACTGGCATATGTACGACACCGTCAAGGGGTCGGACTGGCTGGGTGACCAGGACGCGATCGAGTTCATGTGCCGCGAGGCGCCCAAGGTCGTCGTCGAACTCGAGCACTTCGGCATGCCGTTCGACCGCAACGCCGACGGTTCCATCTACCAGCGTCCGTTCGGCGGCCACATGTCGAACTTCGGCGAGAAGCCGGTGCGCCGCGCGTGCGCGGCGGCCGACCGTACCGGCCACGCGATGCTGCACGCGCTGTACCAGCGCAACGTGCGCGCCAACACCCAGTTCTTCGTCGAGTGGATGGCGCTCGACCTGATCCGCGACGAGGACGGCGCGGTGCAGGGCGTGGTCGCCATGGAAATGGAAACCTCCGAAGTGGTGGTGTTCCAGGCCAAGGCGACGCTGTTCGCCACCGGCGGCGCCGGCCGCATCTACGCCTCGTCGACCAACGCCTTCATCAATACCGGTGATGGCCTGGGCATGGCGTCGCGCGCGGGCATCCCGCTGGAAGACATGGAATTCTGGCAGTTCCACCCGACCGGCGTCGCCGGCGCGGGCGTGCTGATCACCGAAGGCGTGCGCGGCGAAGGCGGCATCCTGCGCAACGCGGACGGCGAGCGCTTCATGGAGCGCTACGCGCCGAACGCCAAGGACCTCGCCTCGCGTGACGTGGTGTCGCGCGCGATGGTCACCGAGATCAACGAAGGCCGCGGCTGCGGCCCGAACAAGGACCACGTGCTGCTCGACATCACCCACCTCGACCCCGAGGTGATCATGTCCAAGCTGCCGGGCATCCGCGAGATCTCGATCAAGTTCGCCGGCGTCGACCCGATCAAGGCGCCGATCCCGGTGGTGCCGACCTGCCACTACCAGATGGGCGGCATCCCGACCAACTTCAAGGGCGAGGTCACGCTGTCGACCACCGACAACCACTCCGCGATCGTCAAGGGCTTCTACGCCGCCGGCGAATGCGCGTGCGCGTCGGTGCACGGCGCCAACCGCCTCGGTACCAACTCGCTGCTCGACCTGTTGGTCTTCGGCAAGAGCTCGGGCAACTCGATGATCGAGTTCATCAAGACCCAGCCGGCCGACCTGCCGGAACTCGCGATGGGTGACGTCGAGCGCTCGCTCGCCCGCGTGGCGCGCCTGGACGGCCAGCAGAACGGCACCAACGTGCACGAGGCGCGTTCGGCGATGCAGCGCGTGATGCAGACGCACTGCGGCGTGTTCCGCTTCAAGGACATGCTGGCCAAGGGTGTCGAGGAGATCCTCAAGGTCGAACAGATGGTCAAGACCACCGAGATTGCCGACAAGTCCAAGGTGTTCAACACCGCGCGCATCGAGGCGCTCGAGCTGGAAAACCTGATCGAGGTGGCCAAGGCGACCATGATCTCGGCCAACGCGCGCACCGAGAGCCGCGGCGCGCACGTGCGCGACGACGCGATCGACTGCGAGGCGACCCCGAACGGCCGCGACGACCAGAACTGGCTCAAGCACACGCTGTGGCACCGCGACGGCAACCGCCTGGAGTACAAGCCGGTCAACCTGACGCCGCTGTCCGTCGAGACGATTGCCCTGAAGACCCGTTCCTACTGAGGCGACAGACCCATGACTACCGAAACCATCCAGTTCCGCGTCTATCGCTACAACCCGGAGAAGGACAACAAGCCGTACATGCAGGACATCGCGGTCGAGATCGATTCGACCGACCGCAAACTGCTGGACGCGCTGGTCAAGCTCAAGGTCAAGGACGAGACGCTGTCGTTCCGCCGCTCCTGCCGTGAGGGCGTGTGCGGTTCGGACGCGATGAACATCAACGGCAAGAACGGCCTCGCCTGCCTGACCGACGTGCGCGACCTCAAGCAGCCGATCGAGTTGCGCCCGCTGCCGGGCCTGCCGGTGATCCGCGACCTGATCGTCGACATGACGCAGTTCTTCAAGCAGTACCACTCGATCAAGCCGTACGTGGTCAACAACTCGCCGGCGCCCGAGCGCGAGCGCCTGCAGTCGCCGGAGGACCGCAAGGAACTCGACGGCCTGTACGAGTGCATCCTGTGCGCGTGCTGCTCGACCTCGTGCCCCAGCTTCTGGTGGAACCCGGACAAGTTCGTCGGCCCGGCGGGCCTTCTGGCCGCCTACCGCTTTATCGCTGACACCCGCGACGAGGCGACCAACGAGCGTCTGGACAACCTGGAAGACCCGTACCGCCTGTTCCGCTGCCACACGATCATGAACTGCGTCGACGTCTGCCCGAAGGGGCTGAACCCGACGCGCGCGATCGGCAAGATCAAGGACCTGATGGTCAAGCGCGCGGTATGAGTGAAATCGATCCGATCGAAAAGAAACGGATCCGCTGGCGCTCGCGCCGGGGGCTGCTCGAACTGGACCTGGTGCTGACCCGGTTCCTCGAGACGCGTTACGACGCGCTGACCCCGGCCGAGTTTGCCGCGTACACGCGGCTGCTCGAGCTGCCGGACACCGATTTTCTGGATCTCGTTAACGGCAAGGCCGACACAGAAGATGCCGAACTGGCACCCATCGTCGCCATGCTGCGTTCCGTTTAAGAGCGGGCTGCACCAACCATCACATGGGAGTTAAGCTGTGGAAACCAACAAGAAAGTTGCGCTGACCTTCAACGAAGGCCGCGATACCATCGAAATGCCGGTGCTCGCCGGTACCCTGGGTCCGGAAGTCGTCGACATCCGCACCTTCGGCAAGACCGGGATGTTCACCTTCGACCCGGGCTTCCTCGCCACCGCCTCGTGCGAGTCGAAGATCACCTTCATCGACGGTGACCTGGGCCAGCTCTACTACCGCGGCTACCCGATCGAACAACTGGCCGAGCACTGCGACTACCTCGAAGTGTGCTACCTGCTGATGAACGGCGAGCTGCCGACGCCGGCGCAGAAGGCCGACTTCGACAGGAAGATCCTGCGCCACAACATGCTGAACGACCAGCTGTTCACCGTGTTCAAGGGCTTCCGCCGCGACGCGCACCCGATGGCCGTGATGGTCGGCGTGGTCGGCGCACTCTCCGCCTTCTACCACGACTCGCTGGACATCACCGACCCGCACCACCGCGAAGTGTCGGCGCACCGCCTGATCGCCAAGCTGCCGACCATCGCCGCGCAGGCATACCGCTACAACAAGGGCCTGCCGTTCTCCTACCCGAAGAACGGCCTGACCTACGCCGAGAACTTCCTGCACATGATGTTCTCCACCCCGTGCGAAGAGTACGTGGTGAACAAGGTGCTCGCGCGCGCGCTCGACCGCATCTTCACCCTGCACGCTGACCACGAGCAGAACGCGTCGACCTCGACCGTGCGCCTGGCCGGTTCGTCCGGTGCCAACCCGTTCGCGTGCATCGCCGCCGGCATCGCCTGCCTGTGGGGCCCGTCGCACGGTGGCGCCAACGAGGCCGTGCTGAAGATGCTCGACGAGATCGGCAGTGTCGACAACGTCGCCGAGTTCATGCAGGGCGTGAAGGACAAGCGCTACAAGCTGATGGGCTTTGGCCACCGCGTGTACAAGAACATGGACCCGCGCGCGGCGATCATGAAACAGACCTGCGACGAGGTGCTGGGCGAACTGGGCCTGCAGGACGACCCGAAGTTCAAGCTGGCGATGGCGCTGGAGAAGATCGCGCTGGAAGACCCGTACTTCATCGAGCGCAAGTTGTACCCGAACGTCGACTTCTACTCGGGCATCGTGCTCTCCGCGATCGGCATCCCGGTGTCGATGTTCACCCCGATCTTCGCTCTGGCGCGTACCGTCGGCTGGATCAGCCACTGGAACGAGATGATCTCCGACCCGCAGCAGAAGATCGGCCGTCCGCGCCAGCTGTACACCGGCGCCCCGCGCCGCGACGTGCAGCAGCTGTCGGACCGCTAAGCCTGGCAGGCTGGCCGCCCAGGCGGCCAGCCTTTTTCTCCGGGGAGCGCTGCGGCAAGTGGGGCCACTTGCCAGAGCGCTTCTGGTAGCAGTCAACAACCGAATCAAAGGGTCCAACCCATGATGCAATCCATGTACGGTCATTCCTACCTGTTCGGTGGGAATGCCCCCTTTATCGAGGAACTGTACGAGCAGTACCTCGCCGATCCGACGACAGTTCCCGACCAGTGGCGCGATTACTTCGACAAGCTTGCGCAGGCGCCGGGTGCCGCCGAGCGCGACGTGCCGCACGCGCCGATCCAGCAGTCCTTCGTCGAGCTGGCCAAGAAGCCCGCCGCCGGCCAGCGCGTCAGCCCGGTCGCCGAGTGGGAGTCGATGCAAAAGCAGGTCGCGGTGCTCAAGCTGATCTCCGCCTACCGCGTGCTCGGCTCGCGCCACGCCAACCTCGACCCCTTGAAGCGCATGGACCAGGCGCAGGTGCCCGAGCTTGACCCGGCCACCCACGGCCTGACCGACGCCGACATGGCGGTGCAGTACAACGTGGGGTCGCTGGTCGGCCCGCAGAAGCTGCCCTTGTCCGAGATCCTCGCCCGCCTGAAGCAGACCTACTGCGGCAATATCGGCGTCGAGTACATGCACGTGACGCAGAGCGCCGAGAAGCACTGGGTGCAGAAGCGCTTCGAGGGCGAACTGTCGACCCCGCGCTACAACGCCGACAAGAAGCGCCGTATCCTCAAGCAGATCACCGCCGCCGAGACGCTCGAGCGCTACCTGCACACCCGCTACGTCGGCCAGAAGCGCTTCTCGCTGGAAGGCGGCGAGAGCATGATCGCCGCGCTTGACCACCTGATCCAGCACGGCACCGAGCAGGGCGTGCAGGAACTGATCATCGGCATGGCGCACCGCGGCCGCCTGAACGTGCTGGTGAACACGCTGGGCAAGCTGCCGCGCGACTTGTTCGCCGAGTTCGAGGGCAAGCCGGCGGTTGAACTGGCCTCCGGCGACGTGAAGTACCACATGGGCTTCTCGTCCAACATCCCGACCCAGAACGGCCCGATGCACGTGTCGCTGGCGTTCAACCCCTCGCACCTCGAGATCGTCAACCCGGTGGTCGAAGGCTCGGTACGCGCGCGCCAGCAGCGCCGCAAGGACGCCGAGCGCCGCCAGGTGGTGCCGGTGCTGCTGCACGGCGACTCCGCCTTCGGCGGCCTGGGCGTCAACCAGGGCACCTTCAACCTGTCGCAGACCCGCGGCTACGGTACCGGCGGCACGCTGCACATCGTGATCAACAACCAGGTGGGCTTCACCACCTCGGACACCCGCGACATCCGTTCGACGACCTACTGTACCGACGTCGCCAAGATGATCGAGGCGCCGATCTTCCACGTGAACGGCGACGACCCGGAAGCGGTGTGCTTCGTGATGCAGGCCGCGCTCGACTACCGGATGACGTTCAACAAGGACGTGGTGATCGACCTCGTCTGCTTCCGCAAGCTCGGTCACAACGAGGGTGACGACCCGTACCTGACCCAGCCGATGATGTACAAGAAGATCGCCAAGCACCCGGGCGCGCGCGCGCTGTACGCCGAGCGCCTGGCCGCCGAGGGCGTGCTCTCCGCCGACGAGGCGCAGGCGATGATCCAGGCCTACCGCGACGCGCTGGACAAGGGCGAGCACGTCGAACAGACCGTGCTGACCAACTACCACCGCGACTTCGCGCTCGACTGGACGCCGTTCTTCGGCACCCACTGGGCGCACCCGACCGACACCTCGCTGCCGCAGGCCGACCTGCAGCGCCTGACCGCCAAGCTCACCCAGGTGCCGGAAGGCTTCAAGCTGCATTCGACCGTCGACAAGGTGCTCAAGGCGCGCGTCGCGATGGCGAACGGCGAGCAGCCGGTCGACTGGGGCGCGGCCGAGACGCTCGCCTACGCAAGCCTGGTCGAGTCCGGCTACGGCGTGCGCATCTCCGGCGAAGACTCCGGCCGCGGCACCTTCAGCCACCGCCACGCCGTGCTGCACGACCAGAACCGCGAGAAGTGGGACGACGGCGCCTACGTGCCGCTACGCAACATGTCGGACAACCAGGGCGACTTCCTGGTGATCGACTCCATCCTCAACGAGGAAGCGGTGCTCGCCTACGAGTACGGCTACGCGTGCTCGGCGCCCGACCAGCTGGTGATCTGGGAAGCGCAGTTCGGCGACTTCGCCAACGGCGCGCAGGTCGCGATCGACCAGTTCATCGCCTCCGGCGAAACCAAGTGGGGCCGGCTGTGCGGCCTGACCAACATCCTGCCGCACGGCTACGACGGCCAGGGCCCGGAACACTCGTCGGCCCGCCTCGAGCGCTGGCTGCAGCTGTGCGCCGAGCACAACATCCAGGTGGTGATGCCGTCCGAGGCCGCGCAGATGTTCCACCTGCTGCGCCGCCAGATGCTGCGCCCGTACCGCAAGCCGCTGGTGATCTTCCTGTCCAAGCGCCTGCTGCGCTTCAAGGACTCGATGAGCCCGCTGGAAGACCTGACCCAGGGCAGTTTCCGCCCGGTGATCGGCGACACCGGCATGGCCGACCCGAAGAAGGTCAAGCGCGTGCTGTTGTGCGCGGGCCAGGTCTACTACGACCTCGTCGCCGGCCGCAAGGAGCGCGAGCTCGAGCAGGACGTCGCCATCGTGCGCATCGAGCAGCTCTACCCGTTCCCGACCGAACAGCTCGCCGCCGAACTAGCGCGCTACCCGAACGCACGCGAAGTGAAGTGGGTGCAGGAAGAGCCGAAGAACCAGGGCGCCTGGTACCAGATCCGCCACCGCCTGGAAGACCTGATGGGCGCCAAGCAGGCGCTGTCGTTCGCCGCCCGCCCGTCTTCGGCGTCGCCGGCAGTCGGTTACATGAGCAAGCACGTCGCGCAACTGAAGGCTTTCGTCGAAGAAGCCCTGTCGTTCGGCAAGTAAGACAACACCTGACCTGCAAGGCGGGGCCGGTGGCCGGCCCCGCACGGAGAAGAACATGATCATCGAAGTCAAAGTCCCGCAACTGCCCGAGTCCGTGTCCGAAGCCACCCTGATGAGCTGGCACAAGAAGGTCGGCGAAGCCGTCGCCCGCGACGAGAACCTGATCGACCTGGAGACCGACAAGGTCGTGCTCGAACTGCCGGCACCGCAGGCCGGCGTGATCGTCGAGCTGATCGAAGCGGATGGCGCGACCGTCGTCTCCGGCCAATTGCTGGCGCGCATCGACACCGCCGCCAAGGCAGGTGACGTCGCCCCGGCCGCCGCCGTGGTCGCTCCGGTGGCCGCCGCCGCCCCGGCGGCCGCACCCGGTGGTGCCGCGATGCCGTCCGCCGCCAAGCTCGCCGCCGAGACCGGCGTGAACCTCGGCGCGGTGGCCGGTTCCGGCCGCGACGGCCGCATCCTGAAGGAAGACGTCGCCGCCGCGGCGGCCGCGCGCCCGGCCGCGCCGGCGCAGGCCGGCCCGGTGCTCGCGCCGGCGGCCGCTGCCAGCGGCACCGCGCTCGCGTCGACCCCGGCTGCCGTCAACGTCGGCGCCTTGCTGTCCGACCGCCCGGAGCAGCGCGTGCCGATGAGCCGCCTGCGCCAGCGCGTCGCCGAGCGCCTGCTGCAGAGCCAGTCGCAGAACGCCATCCTCACCACCTTCAACGAAGTGAACATGAAGCCGGTGATGGACCTGCGCGCCAAGTACAAGGACAAGTTCGAGAAGGAACACGGCGTCAAGCTCGGCTTCATGTCCTTCTTCGTCAAGGCCGCGGTCGCCGCGCTGAAGAAGTACCCGGTGGTCAACGCCTCGGTCGACGGCAACGACATCGTCTACCACGGCTACTTCGACATCGGCATCGCGGTGGGCAGCCCGCGCGGCCTGGTGGTGCCTATCCTGCGCAACGCCGACCAGATGTCGATCGCAGAGATCGAGAAACAGATTGCCGACTTCGCCGTGAAGGCGCGCGACGGCAAGCTCGCGCTGGAAGACTTGACCGGCGGCACCTTCTCGGTGACCAACGGCGGCACCTTCGGCTCGATGATGTCGACCCCGATCATCAACCCGCCGCAGTCGGCCATCCTGGGCATGCACGCGACGAAGGACCGCGCGGTCGTTGAAAATGGTCAGGTGGTGGTGCGCCCGATGATGTATCTTGCGCTCTCCTACGACCACCGTATCATCGATGGCCGTGAGGCGGTGCTGACGCTGGTGACCATCAAGGACCTGCTGGAAGACCCGGCCCGCCTCATCCTTGATTTGTAATCCAGACGGCCCGCCGCGTTCGCGCGGCGGGCCGCCGCAAGACATGAACGGAGCTTTATGACTATCCCTGACTGGTTCTACGGAATCGCTTCCATCCTCGCCGGCTTCGCGCTGGCCTTCCTGACGGTGAAGAAGCGCAGCATGGGGGTCAAGGAGGACTGGTTCTCGCTGTTCGGCAAGATCATCCTCACCCTGTTCATGATCGGTTTTGGCCTGCTGCTTCTGACCGTAAGCAAGACATCCTGACCCGGCGCGCGTGGCGCACCGGGCACAACAAGGGGAAACCATGAGTCAACAGTTTGACGTCGTCGTGATTGGCGGCGGCCCCGGCGGCTACGTGGCCGCCATCCGCGCGGCCCAGCTGGGCTTCTCGACCGCCTGCGTCGACGCTTTCGTCGGCAAGCGCGGCAAGCCCGCGCTCGGCGGCACCTGCCTGAACGTCGGCTGCATCCCGTCCAAGGCGCTGCTGCAGTCGAGCGAGAACTTCCACGCCGCGCAGCACGACTTCGCGCGCCACGGCATCACCGTCGAAGGCGTGAAGATCGACGTGCCGGCGATGATCGAGCGCAAGGACGGCATCGTCGACAAGCTCACCGGCGGCATCGGCTTCTTGCTCAAGAAGAACAAGGTCGCCAGCCTGCACGGCGTCGCTTCGCTCAAGTCGCGCGAGAACGAGCGCTGGGTGGTCGAGGTGGCCGTCGACGGCAAGGTCGTCGACACCGTGCACGCGACCCACGTGATCCTGGCCACCGGTTCGCGTCCGCGTCCGCTGCCGGGCGTCGCCGTCGACAACGTGACCGTGCTCGACAACGAAGGCGCATTGAACCTGACCGCCGTGCCGGCACGCCTGGGCGTGATCGGCGCCGGCGTGATCGGCCTGGAGATGGGTTCGGTCTGGAAGCGTCTGGGCGCCGAGGTGACCATCCTCGAGGCGATGCCGACCTTCCTCGCCGCAGCCGACCAGCAGATCGCCAAGGAGGCGCTGCGCACCTTCACCCGTGACCAGGGCCTCGACATCCAGCTGGGCGTGAAGATCGGCGAGATCAAGAACCTGGGCGACAAGGTGACCGTCGCCTACGAGCTGAACGGCGAGCAGAAGCTTGCCGAGTTCGACAAGCTGATCGTCTCGATCGGCCGCGTGCCGAACACCGACGGCCTGGGCGCCGGCAACGTCGGCCTGCAGGTCGACGAGCGCGGCTTTGTCGTGGTCGACGAGCACTGCCACACCAACCTGCCGAACATGTGGGCGATCGGCGACGTGGTGCGCGGCCCGATGCTGGCGCACAAGGCGTCCGAAGAGGGCGTCGCGGTGGCCGAGCGCATCGCCGGCCAGAAGCCTCACGTCGACTTCGGCGCGATCCCGTGGGTGATCTACACCAGCCCCGAGATCGCCTGGGTCGGCAAGACCGAAGAGCAGCTGAAGGCCGAAGGCATCGAGTACAAGAAGGGCACCTCGGGCTTCGCCGCCAACGGCCGCGCGCTGGGGCTCGACCACGCGCAGGGCACCGTCAAGCTGCTCGCCTGCGCGAAGACCGACCGCGTCCTCGGCGTGCACATGATCGGCCCGATGGTGTCCGAACTGGTGACCGAGGGCGTGCTCGCGCTCGAATTCAAGGCGGCGAGCGAAGACCTGGCCCGCATCGTCCACGCGCACCCGTCGCTGTCCGAAGTGGTGCACGAGGCGGCGCTGGCAGCCGACAAGCGCGCGCTGCACGGCTAAGCGCGGCGAGGGGAAGGGACCATGGCGGACCTGATTGCCAATGCGGTGATGCTCGGCGTGCTTTTGGTGGTGGCCGGCGCGATGTGGGCGGTCAAGGTGGCGTTCGACGAAGCGTCGGTGTACGACCGCGTCAGGGGCGTGCGCCTGTTTCTGGCCGGCGCGACCTTTCCCGTGTCGGTGTTCCTGATGTCGGCGGCCGCGCGCCGCCGGCTGAAGGGACCGCTGATTGTCGCCGCGGCCGGTGGCGCGATGATTGTCGTGATCCGCACCGTGTTCGCGGCCTGAAGAATCACCCGTAGCGTAAGTCCTGGCCCGAGGGGAGACCCGGGGGTACAGCTGAGGGTGGCCTTGTGCCGGCTGCCCGAATCCATAAGAGGAAACCATAGATGAACCTGCACGAATACCAAGCTAAAGAGCTGCTGGCCCGTTACGGCCTGCCGGTGCAAAAGGGCATTCTGGCCAAGTCGCCGGAAGAGGCAGCTGCGGCGTACGACACCCTCGGCGGCAAGTTCGCCGTCGTCAAGGCGCAGGTGCACGCCGGCGGCCGCGGCAAGGCCGGCGGCGTCAAGGTCGTGAAGACCCGCGAAGAGGCGGCCGACGTCGCCGCGACGCTGATCGGCAAGAACCTGGTCACCTACCAGACCGACGCGGCCGGCCAGCCGGTGAACTCGGTGCTGGTGTGCGAGGACATGTACCCGGTCGAGCGCGAACTGTACCTGGGCGCGGTGGTTGACCGCGGCAGCCAGCGCGTGGTGTTCATGGTGTCGACCGAAGGTGGTGTCGAGATCGAGAAGGTCGCCGAGGAAACCCCGGAGAAGATCATCAAGATCGAAGTCGACCCGCTGGTCGGCATGCAGCCGTTCCAGACCCGCGACGCCGCGTTCGCGCTGGGCCTGAAGGGCGGCCAGGTCGCCGCGTTCAGCAAGCTGATGCTGGGCGCCTACCAGGCCTTCGTCGAGAACGACTTCGCCCTGTTCGAAGTGAACCCGCTCGCGCTGCGCGAGAACGGCGAACTCGCCTGCGTCGACGGCAAGATCAACCTCGACTCCAACGCGCTGTTCCGCCACGCGGACCTTGCCGCGCTGCGCGACAAGAGCCAGGAGAACGAGCGTGAAGTGAAGGCGTCCGAGTTCGACCTTAACTACGTCGCGCTGGAAGGCAATATCGGCTGCATGGTCAACGGCGCCGGCCTGGCGATGGCGACCATGGACATCATCAAGCTCAAGGGTGGCCAGCCGGCCAACTTCCTGGACGTCGGCGGCGGCGCCACCAAGGAACGCGTGGTCGAGGCGTTCAAGCTGATCCTGGCCGACAGCTCGGTCAAGGGCGTGCTGATCAACATCTTCGGCGGCATCGTGCGCTGCGACATGATCGCCGAGGCGATCATCGCCGCCGTGAAGGAAGTCAACGTCACCGTGCCGGTCGTCGTCCGTCTGGAAGGCAACAACGCCGAGCTGGGCGCCAAGCTGCTGGAAGAGTCCGGCCTGAAGCTGACCTCCGCGCAGGGCCTGAACGACGCGGCCGAGAAGATCGTCGCCGCGGTCGCCGCCCTGTAAAAACCAGCACCGAACAAGGAAATCAAGATGAGCGTTCTCGTTAACAAAGACACGAAGGTGCTGGTGCAGGGTTTCACCGGCAAGAACGGCACGTTCCACGCCGAGCAGGCGCTGAAGTGCGGCACCAAGGTGGTGGGCGGCGTGACCCCGGGCAAGGGCGGTTCCGAGCACCTGGGCCTGCCGGTGTTCAACACCATGAAGGATGCGGTGCGCGAGACCCAGGCTGACGCTTCGGTGATCTACGTACCCGCAGCGTTCGCCAAGGACTCCATCCTCGAGGCGATCGACTCTGGCGTGAAGCTGGTGGTGTGCATCACCGAAGGCGTGCCGACGCTGGACATGCTGTACGTGAAGAAGGCCGTCGACGAAGCGGGCGTGCGCCTGATCGGCCCGAACTGCCCCGGCATCATCACCCCGGGCGAGTGCAAGATCGGCATCATGCCGTGGCACATCCACAACCCGGGCCGCATCGGCATCGTGTCGCGCTCCGGCACGCTGACCTACGAAGCCGTCGCGCAGACCACCGCGCTGGGCCTCGGCCAGTCGACCTGTATCGGCATCGGCGGCGACCCGATCCCGGGCACCAGCCACATCGACGCGCTCAAGCTGTTCCAGGACGACCCGGACACCGACGCGATCGTGATGATCGGCGAGATCGGCGGCTCGGCCGAAGAAGAAGCGGCCGAGTTCGCCAAGGCCTACGTGACCAAGCCGGTGGTCGGCTACATTGCCGGCGTCACCGCGCCGAAGGGCAAGCGCATGGGCCACGCCGGCGCGATCATCTCCGGCGGCAAGGGTACGGCCGAAGAGAAGTTCAAGGCCTTCGAGCGAGCAGGCATCGCCTACACCCGTAGCCCGGCCGAAATCGGCAAGACCATGTATGAACTGCTCAAGAGCAAGAACATGATCTGATCCGGCACCCGCCGGTCTGCCTGAACGCCCCGCCTAGCGGGGCGTTTTTCATGGGTGTGGCGATGCATGCATCGGCGCGGCCAGCCTGTGCCCGCGCCGGCGCGGAAAGTGGGCGTGGCTTGACCTTGGTCAACCCTGCCATGGGCGCGGTCATCTAATCTGACGTTAATCCAAATGACATTATCGAGAGGTCGAGATGGAATTGTGGCGTCAGTTGTTGTCCGACGAGGTCGGTGTCGCGAGTCTGGCGGTGATCGGGGTGACGACCGTCATCGTGTGCGTGATCCTGATGGTCATTTACCAGCGTACCCGGGGCGGCAAGTAGTTCTTGCAGGAAGGAAGAGCCATTGGCGGCCGTGACGGCCGCCTTTTTTTGTTTGCTGCTATATTCATTTATTTTCGCGTGAAACAGACATGGCACAGGACAGCAGCCGGCCCGACTTCTGGGAAGCCCGCTATCTGGGCGGGGTGAAGCCCTGGGACAGCGCGGGCGCCATCCCGGCCGCTCTGGCGGCCTTCCTTGCGCGGCAACAGCCGGGCAGGGACGTATTGCTGCCCGGTTGCGGCGCCGCCTACGAGGTAGCCTATCTTGCCGACGCCGGCTTTGCGCCGGACGGCGTCGACTTCAGCGAGGCCGCGCTCGCGGCCGCGCGCGACGCACTCGGCCCCTACGCACGCCATGTGCGCCAGGCAGACGTGTTCGCGCTGGCCGGGCACTACGACTGGGTATACGAGCGCGCCTTCCTGTGCGCGTTGCCGCCCCGGTTGTGGCCGGCGTACGCCGAGGCGATGGCGCGCCTGGTCCGCCCCGGCGGGTGGCTTGCCGGCGCGTTCTTTATCGCCGAGCGGCCGAAGGGGCCGCCGTTCGGCGCGAGCCGGCAGGCGCTTGACGACTTGCTGGGCGGCGCGTTCGACTGCGTGGAGTGCGAGGCGATGGACGACAGCCTGCCGGTGTTTTCCGGCGGGGAGTTCTGGATGAGCTGGCGGCGGCGCTGACGCTTACGCGTCGGCGCTGAGCACATCGATCGAGACGGCGGCGAGGTAGACCGCGCTTGGCAGCGCGGCAAACAGCCAGACGGCGAGCGCGTCGTGCGAGGCGAGCAGGAGGCCGGCGATGCCGATCTCGACGCAGCCGGCAATAAGTGCGAGCTGGCAGTGGCGGGGCGTGACGGCGACCCCCTTGAGCTGGCGGCCAAGGACCGGCCAGCAGGCGTGCAGGGCAAGGGCAAGACCAAGCAGGACGGGCATGTTCGACTCCTGGTGGCTGCGCCGCCGTCCCGCGCCAGGCTGCCGGGATACGGCGGCGTTTGCCTGATTATCTACCTATCATTGCCGGCTGTTAAGCCCGCAGCCGCTTGCCGCTCACATCTTGGCCTTCACGTCGTCGGCCGCGTTGCTGACGGCGCTTCCCGCCGCCGAGACATCCTGACCCATCCCCGCCATGGTGTTGCAGGCGGACAGCAGCAAGGTCCCCATCAGGACCAGCATGATCGTCTTCATCTTGTTCCCTCTCTTGTCGGTGGCGCACGGTGGCCATAGACAACATAGGCCGCGCCGCCGCGCTCCGCCACCACCGATGGTGGGGTCTTCAGGCTTTCCTGCGCTGAACCTCCTGTTTTTTGATATTTTTTGCTTGGCAACTTGCAGACTGTTGGCAGCTTTTGCTTTATCCTGATTAGCCAATTTGAATAAATTATCCCGTCCGAACGGGCCCGCCAACAAAGTCGAAGGGACAAGTCATGAAACACTGGGTCAAGGCAACGATGGTCGCACTCTCGGTCGTGCTCGCCGCATGCGGCGGCAAGCAGGAGGCCGAACCTGCGCAGGCTGCAGCCGAGCCGCAGGTCTACCGCATGGGCGTGAACGCCGCGTTCGCGCCGTTTGAGTCGGTCGGCGCCGACGGCAAGCTGCAGGGCTTCGAGATCGAGCTTGCGCAGGCGGTGGCCGACGCGGCCGGCATCAAGGTTCAGATGAGCAACACCCCGTGGGAAGGGATCTTCAACGGCCTCTCCAACGGTGACAGCGACTTCCTGATGTCGGCGATCACTATCACCGAGCAGCGCAAGGAGTCGATGGACTTCACCGAGCCCTATTTCGAGGCGACCCAGCTGGTGGTGCTGCCCAAGGGCAAGCAGATCGCCAACGCCGAGGCGCTCAAGGGCATGAAGGTCTCGGTGCTGACCGGCTCGACCGGCGACACCATCGCGCAGAAGCTGCTGGGCGCGACCAGCACCGACATCAAGCGCTTCGAGTCGCTCGAACTCGCGCTCAAGGAGCTGGAGAACGGCGGCGTGCAGGCGTCCATCGGCGACAACGGCGTGGTGGCCAACTTCATCAAGTACAACGGCGCCGACAAGCTCGACATCGTCGAGGGCATCGACTTCGACAAGGAGTACTACGGCATGGCCGTGCGCAAGGGCGACCAGGCGCTGCTGGACAAGCTGAACGCCGGCATCCGCAAGGTCAAGGAAGACGGCACCTTCAAGTCCATCCACGACAAGTACTTCGGCCAGAGCTGAGCCGCAGCGGCAGCTACCGCCAATGCCCCGGCGCGTCCGGGGCATTTTCATGCGCCGCTGGTGGGCGGCGGCGAACTGTGGTCAGATCGATATTATTTCGTCATGGGTGGCGACATGCAGTTGGCAGCAAGGTTGGCGCATATCGCGCCTTTCGAGGTGATGGCGATCCTCGAGCGCGCCCGCGCGCTGGAGGCGGCGGGGCGAGACGTGATCCACCTGGAGATCGGCGAGCCGGACTTCCCGACGCCGCAGCCCATCATCGACGCCGCGCAGGCGGCGCTCTGCGCCGGGCAGACCTTCTACACGCCGGCGCAGGGCTTGCCGGCGCTGCGCGAGGCGATCGCGGCCGACTACCGGCGCCAGGGCGTGGAACTTGACCCCGCGCGGGTGATCGTGACGCCGGGCGCATCCGGCGCGCTCCTGATCGCCTTGTCGCTGCTGGTGTCGCCGGGCGATGGCGTGTTGCTGGCCGACCCGACCTACCCGTGCAACCGCCACTTCGTGCACCTGTTGGGCGGCGACGTGCAAAGCGTCGCGGTGGGGCCGGCCACCCGCTACCAGCTGGACGCCGCGCTCGCGCGGGAGGCCTGGCGCGAGCATACGCGCGCGCTGATGGTCGCGACGCCGGCCAACCCGACCGGCACTTCGCTTGACGCTGCTGAGGTCGCCGCGCTCGGGGCCTTGTGCAAGGAGAGGGGCGCCGGGCTGATCGTCGACGAGATCTACCAGGGGCTCAGCTACGACGGTGCGCCGGTCAGTGCGCTCGCCGTTGCGCCGGACGCGCTGGTGATCAACAGTTTCTCCAAGACCTGGCAGATGACCGGCTTCAGGCTGGGCTATCTGGTGGTGCCCGACGCGCTGGTCGAACCGGCGATCCGCCTCGCGCAGAACCTGTTCCTGTGCCCGAGCGCGATCGCGCAGCAGGCGGCGCTGGCCGCGTTCACGCCCGAGGTGGCCGAGGAGGTCGAGCGCCGCCGCCAAGTGTTCGCGGCCAGGCGCGACTTCTTGCTGGCGGCGCTGCCCAGGCTTGGCTGGCAGTTGCCGGTGAGGCCGGACGGCGCGTTCTACGTGTACGCGGACGTGAGCGCGGTGACGGGCGACAGCTACGCTTACTGCGCGCGCATCCTCGAGGAGGCGAACGTCGCGCTGACGCCGGGGACGGACTTCGGCACGCACCGCGCCGGCGCGCACCTGCGCATCGCGTACACCACCGGCATCGAGCGGCTCGCCGAGGCGATCGAACGCATCGCGGCGCTGGGCGCGCGTTCAGTCTAGGGCCAGCGTCTCGACGCGCGCGTCGCGGCCGAGCACCCGGCCGATGAAGGCCTGCATGTCCGGGGCGCCGGCGGTGGTGACGAAGCGGTAGCGGGGCGGCTCGCTAGCGGGCGTCTCCAGCGCGTTCAGCGCGATGAGGCGGTGCACCTGACGGCACACGGCGGAAGCCGGGTCGATCAGCGTCGCCTGCGGCGCCGCTTCGGCGATCAGGGGCGCGAGGAAGGGGTAGTGGGTGCAGCCGAGCACGATCTGGTCGGTGCGGGTGCCGGCGAGGGGCGAGAGCGCGCGCGCGACGACCTGGCGAGCGTTGGGGGTATCCAGCTCGCCCGCCTCGACCGCCTCGACAAAGCCGTCGCCCGGCAACAGGCGGATGCGCGCCTGCTGGCGGTAGCGCGCGGCCAGCTGTTCGAGCTTGTCGCCGGCGAGCGTCGCGCGGGTGGCCAGCACCGCGATCTCGCCGGTCTCGGTCGCGAGCGCGGCGGGCTTGATCGCCGGCTCCATGCCGATGATGGGCACGTGCGGGTAGCGTGCGCGCAAGGGCGCCGCCGCCGCGCTGGTCGCCGTGTTGCACGCGATCACCAGCGAGCTTGCACCCTGGTCGAACAGCCAGCGTGCGATGCGCTCGCTGCGCGCGGCGATCTCCTGATGCGAGCGCGGCCCGTACGGGCACCACGCGCGGTCGGCGAAGTAGATGACCGGCTCGTCAGGCAACTGCCGGGTGAGCTCACGCCACACCGACAACCCGCCGAGTCCCGAATCGAACATGCCGATCATGCCTTGAATCCTGCCTGGGTGTGTCTGAAAGCGGCGCGGGCATGCCCGCGCCGGCGGCCTTTAGCCGTTCTGGATGACGATCTTCGGGAAGCGACCGGAGAAGTCCTGCGCCTTTTCGCCGACCTTGACCGCGACCTTGCGCGCGATCGCCTTGTAGGTGGCGGCCAGTTCCCCGTCCGGGTCGGCGACCAGGGTCGGCGTGCCAGCGTCGACCGCCTCGCGGATACGGATGTCCAGCGGCAGCGCGCCAAGCACCTCGACGCCGAAGTCGGCCGCCATCTTCGACGCGCCGCCCTCGCCGAAGATGTGTTCGGCGTGGCCGCAGTTGGAGCACACGTGGATCGCCATGTTCTCCACCAGCCCCAGCACCGGCACGCCGACCTTCTGGAACATGGTGTAGCCCTTGCGCGCGTCCAGGAGCGCGATGTCCTGCGGCGTGGTGACGACGATGGCACCGGTGACCGGCACCTTTTGCGACAGCGTCAGTTGGATGTCGCCGGTGCCCGGCGGCATGTCGATGACCAGGTAGTCGAGGTCGTCCCAGCGGGTGTCGTTCAACAGTTGCTGCAGCGCCTGGCTGACCATCGGGCCGCGCCACACCATCGCCTGGTCGGGGTCGACCAGAAAGCCGATCGACATCACCTGCACGCCGTGGCTGAGCACCGGGGCGAGCCCCTTCTCTTCGAGCAATTCCGGCTTGGCGTCGGCGACGCCCATCATCAGGGGCTGCGACGGGCCGTAGATGTCGGCGTCGAGCAAGCCGACCCGCGCGCCCTCGGCCGCGAGCGCCAGCGCCAGGTTGACCGCGGTGGTCGACTTGCCGACGCCGCCCTTGCCCGAGGCGACCACCACGATGTTCTTGACGCCGGGCAGAAGCGGCACGCCGCGCTGCACGCTGTGGCTGACGATCTGGCTTCTGGCCGTCACCTCGACCTTGCGTCCGCCCGCGATGGGCGCAAGCGCCGCCTCGAAGCGCTCGCGCACGGCGTCAAGCTGGCTGGCGGCCGGGTAGGGCAGCACCACGTCGAGTGCGAGGGTGTGCGCGTCGATGCGCGGCGGCTTGATCGCCTTGCCGGCGACGTAGGGTTTGCCTGTGTTGGGGTCGACGAGGGTACTCACGGCATCGAGTACGGTCTGTGCGGTCAGTTCCATGGCGGCGGTTTCTCCTTGCGCGTCTTTGGCGCTGAAGTGGGCGAGGATCTTGGAAAACATGGGTGGGCTGAAGTCGCTATGGCTGCTTGTTCTGTTAGGCGTGGCGGATGCCGGCTGCTGGCGCGATGATACGACGAGCAAGATGGCATTGTGAACCATCGCGCTCGCCGGCAATGCGCTGTGGGTAAAAGCGCGGGCGGCTCTGGCCGCCCGGGGCGCGCGGGCGTAGAATCGCGCCCTTTTTCCCTTTGCTGTGCGCGCGACGCGCGCCCGATCTTTACAGAATGAACAAAGCCCATCCCCGCATTTCCCTGCTGTTCCCGCTGGCCCTCGTGCTGTTCGAGTTCGCCGTCTACATCTGCAACGACATGGTGCAGCCAGCGATGCTCGCCGTCACCCGCGAATTCGCGGTCGACGTGTCGTGGGCGCCGCTGTCGATGACTGCCTTCCTTGCCGGCGGCGCCTTGCTGCCGTGGCTGACCGGCCCGCTGTCCGACCGCATCGGCCGCCGTCCGGTGCTGTTGTTCGGCGTCGCGTGGTTCACGCTGGCGTGCCTTGCGACTTATCTGGTCGACGACATCGAGAGCTTCATGGCGCTGCGCGTGCTGCAGGGGGTGGGGCTCTGCTTCATCAACGCGGTCGGCTACGCCGCCGTGCAGGAAGCCTTCCCGGAAAACACCGCGGTGCGCGTGACCGCGCTGATGGCGAACGTCGCGCTGATCGCGCCCCTGGCCGGCCCGCTGGCCGGCGCGACGCTGATCGAGTTCGCGCCGTGGCGTCTGGGTTTCGCGATGATCGCCGCTGTGTCCTTCATCGCGCTGATCGGCCTTGCCTGCTTCATGCCGGAGACGGTCAAGCCCAGCCACGACAAACTGCCGCTCTCCGCCTTCGCGCGCGACTACCGCAAGGTGTTCACCAACCGCCGCTTCGTGCTCTCCGCGCTGTGCATCCCGCTGATCGCGATGCCGCTGATGGGCTGGATCGCGCTCTCGCCGGTGCTGCTGATCGAGGACCTGGGCCTGACGTCGTTCGAGTACGGCGTGCTGCAGGTGCCGGTGTTCGGCGGCCTGATCCTCGGTAACCTGGTGTTGGCGGCGGTTGCCGAGCGCTGGCCGCTCGGCCGCTCGGCGCTGCTCGCCCGCGGGCCGGTCGCGTTGGGTGTCGCCGTGCTGCTGGGCGGCGTGCTGTTCTCGGATGCGCCGCAGTACTGGATGGCCGGCGGCATGACGCTGATGGCGTTCGCCGAGGGCATGGCCTTCGGCGTGCTCTACCGTTTCGCGCTGACTTCGTGCGACGAGGGCAAGGGCACGGTGTCGGCGGCGATGAGCATGCTGTGCATGGGCGCCTACGCGCTGGGCATCGAGACGCTGCGCTGGGCGTACCGCGCCGGTGGGCTCGCCGGCTTCGGCGCGCTGGCGCTTGGCTACGCGCTGGCCTTCGCCTTGCTGGCCAGCCGCATGGTGCCGCTGGCGATGGCGGCGCGTGCAGAGCCTGCGCCGCAGCCGGAAGCCGCCGAGGGCGAGCTTGCGCTGTGCGCGGAGCAGGGCTGAGGCGAGCATCGCCGGGCGCTGATATAATCGGCCGATTGGTTTTCCGGTTCAGGACAGACAGATGACAAAACGCAAGATACTGGTGACGAGCGCGCTGCCGTACGCGAACGGTGCGATCCATCTTGGCCATATGGTCGAACATATCCAGACCGACGTCTGGGTGCGTTTCCAGAAGATGCGCGGCCACGACTGCCACTACGTGTGCGCCGACGATACCCATGGCACGCCCATCATGCTGGCGGCCGAAAAGCGCGGCATTACGCCGGAGGCGCTGATCGAGCAGGTCCGCACCGAGCATCTGGCCGACTTCACCGGTTTCCATATCGGCTACGACAACTACTACTCGACCAACAGCCCGGAAAACAAGGCGTTCGCCGAGACCATCTACCGCAAGCTCAAGGCCGACGGCAAGATCGTTTCTCGCACCATCGAGCAGCTGTTCGACCCGGAAAAGCAGATGTTCCTGCCGGATCGCTTCGTCAAGGGCGAGTGCCCGAAGTGCGGCGCCAAGGACCAGTACGGCGACAACTGCGAGGTGTGCGGCGCGACCTACAGCCCGACCGAGCTGAAGAACCCGTTCTCGGCGGTGTCCGGCGCGACGCCGGTGCTGAAAAGCTCCGAGCACTATTTCTTCCGCCTGGGCGAGTGTGCCGACTTCCTGAAGGAATGGACCGCCGGTGCCACGCTGCGCGCCGACGGCGTCAGCCTGCCGCACCTGCAGCACGAATCGCTCAACAAGATGAACGAGTGGATCGAAGGCGGCCTGCAGGACTGGGACATCTCGCGTGACGCACCGTACTTCGGCTTCGAGATCCCGGATGCGCCGGGCAAGTACTTCTACGTGTGGCTGGACGCGCCGATCGGCTACATGGCTTCGTTCAAGCACCTGTGCGAGCGCACCGGCATCGACTTTGACGAGTACTTCAAGCCCGACTCGACCGCCGAGATGTACCACTTCATTGGCAAGGACATCCTGTACTTCCACGCGCTGTTCTGGCCGGCGATGCTCAAGTACGCGGGCTACCGCGCGCCGACCGGCGTGTTCGCGCACGGCTTCCTGACCGTCGACGGCCAGAAGATGTCCAAGTCGCGCGGCACCTTCATCACCGCCAAGAGCTACCTCGAGTGCGGGCTGAACCCCGAGTGGATGCGCTACTACATCGCCGCCAAGCTCAACGCGCGCATCGAGGACATCGACCTGTCGCTCGACGACTTCATCGCGCGGGTGAACTCGGACCTGGTCGGCAAGTACGTGAACATCGCCAGCCGCGCCGCCGGTTTCATCGCCAAGCGCTTCTGCGGCCAGCTCGCGTCGTCCATCGCCGACAACGAACTGCTGGTCCGCCTGCAGCGTGAGGCCATGACTATCGCCGCCGCCTACGAGGCGCGCGAGTACGCGAAGGCGCTGCGCGACGTGATGGCACTGGCCGACCTCGTCAACGCCTACGTCGACGCCAACAAGCCGTGGGAGCTGGCGCGCCAGGAAGGGCAGGACGCGCGGCTGCAGGAAGTGTGTTCGGTGCTGATCAACGCCTTCCGCCTGCTGACGATTTATCTCAAGCCGGTGCTGCCCAAGCTCTCCGAAGGTGTCGAGGCCTTCCTCAACCTCGAGAAGCTGCAGTGGTCCGACAGCGAGACCCTGCTGCTGGGGCACGTGATCCAGCCTTACCAGCACCTGATGCAGCGTATCGAGCCTGCACTGGTCGACAAACTGATAGAAGCGAACAAGCAAAGCATGGAACCGACGAGCGCACCAGCCGTCCAGTGTGAACCGCTGGCCGAGACCATCACCATCGACGACTTTGCCAAGGTCGACCTGCGCGTGGGCAAGGTGCTTGCCTGCCAGTTCGTCGAAGGTTCGGACAAGCTGCTGCAGTTCACCGTCGACCTCGGCTTCGAGACCCGCAACATCTTCTCCGGCATCCGCAAGGCGTACGGCGAGCCTGAAAAGCTGGTCGGCCGCAGCGTGATCGTGGTCGCCAATCTCGCGCCGCGCAAGATGCGCTTCGGCGTGTCGGCCGGCATGATCGTCTGCGCGTCCGGTGCCGACGACGCGCAGGGGCTGTTCCTGCTGGACACCGACGCTGGCGCAGCGCCAGGTATGCGAATCGGTTAAAACTTGCGCCTCTTCGCAACCCCCTGTCTTCGCAAGGAGCAGGGGGTTGTCTTTTATCTACAGCATTCGGGCAGAAGGTCGTCTATTGTTGACAGAAGGTGATTAATTCGTTTTACTTGAAGATTGCGAGATATCGAATGCTTTGTTGCAATTTTCTACAGATATCGAAAATAAAAGAGAGGAATGAGACGATGATGATCAAGGTAAGCCAGCTGCAGCCCGGCCACGAGGTTCACGAACACAAGGACAACGGCGAAGTCGACCGTTTCACCGTATTGCAGGTCGCCCCGGCCGGCCGCATGGTCGAAGTCACGTTCGACACCAAGGGCGGCCGCGAGAGCGCGATTTACCCGGCCGAGGCGTACCTGAACGCGGCCAACGGCTGAGCGCCTGCTAGACTGGATGACTTGCGGCGCTGCTGTGCCGCAAGCGGATGACGAAAGGGCCGCATTGCGGCCCTTGGTCTTTTTGGCCGCAGCCCTGGCCCCGTTCGGGTGGCGGCAGACGTGGCGGCGCGGCGGGGCGCGCGCAAGTAATCTGGAGTCGGAAGAAAATGAAGGCATGTTTGTTGCGCATCCACGGCAAGGTACAGGGCGTCTACTACCGCGACAGCGCGGTTGCCCGCGCCCGTGAACTGGGCGTGGCCGGCTGGGTGCGTAACCGGGTCGACGGCACGGTCGAGGCCTGGGTAGAAGGCGAGCCGTTGGCCGTCGCGGAATTTGTCGAATGGGCGCATCAGGGGCCGCAGGCGGCGCGGGTCGACCGCGTCGACGCGAGCGACGTCACCGCCGAGGCGACGGAAGGCTTCGAGCGCAAGCCGACCCTGTAAGGAGATCGCCATGAAAAAAGCGCGCCGTGGGCGCGCTTTTTTCATGGCTGGCCGGCTCAGCCGTGCGAGCGGCAGAACACCCACTCGTGTTCGCCGGAGCGGGCCGCGTCGAAGCGGTAGCCGTCGACGTCGAAGTCCTTCAGCGCTTGTGGATCTTCGACGCCGTGCTGGGCGGCCCAGCGCGCCATCAGGCCGCGCGCGCGTTTCGCGTAGAAGCTGACGATCTTGAACGGTCCGCCGTCCTTGCTGTCGCGAAAGACCGGGGTGATCACCGGGTAGGGCAGCGCGTCGCGGCGCACCGACTTGAAATACTCTTCGGAGGCGAGGTTGACCAGCGTGCGCTCCGCCATGCCGTCTAGCTCGCGCGCGAGCAGCTGCGCGATGCGCGCGCCCCAGAACGCATAGAGGTTGGCGCCGGCGGGGTTGGCGAGGCGGGTGCCCATCTCCAGCCGGTAGGCCTGCATCAGGTCGAGCGGGCGCAATACGCCGTAGAGGCCGGACAGGATGCGCAGGTGGTCCTGCAGGTAGGCGATCCCGGCGTCGTCCAGGCTTGCCGCGGAGAGCCCCTCGTAGACGTCGCCCATGAAGGCGAATACCGCCTGGCGCGCGTTGCCGGTGTCGAAGGGCGGCTGCCAGTCGTGGAAGCGGCCGACGTTGAGGCGGGCGAGTGCGTCGCTGATGCCCATCAGCGCCGACAGTTCAGCCGGGCTCTTCCCGCGCAGGATGTCGACCAGCTTGCTGCTCTTGTCCAGCAGTTCGGGCTGGGTATGCGGGAGGGGCGGGAGCGGGCGCTCGAAGTCTAGCATCTTGGCAGGCGAGACGACCATCAGCATGGCAGGAACCCTGTGGTGAAAGCGAGCATGATTGTAGCGCACTCTGGCATAGAATAAGCCGTTTGAAGCCAGGGAGCGGGTTGCATGAGAGTGTTGTTGCAGCGGGTCAGTAAGGCAAGCGTGGAGGTGGATGCCCGGACGGTCGGGCGCATCGGCGCGGGGGTGTTGCTGCTGGTCGGCATCGAGCCGGCAGACGGGGCGGACGATGTCGCCTACCTCGTGCGCAAGATCAGCCAGTTGCGCATCTTCGACGACGAAGCCGGCGTGATGAACCTGTCCTTGCTCGACACCGGCGCCGAGGCGCTGGCGGTCAGCCAGTTCACGCTGTTCGCGAGCACGCGCAAGGGCAACCGCCCGGGTTACAGCCGTGCGGCGCCACCCGCGCACGCGGCGCCGCTGTTCGAGGCGTTTGTCGGCGAGCTTGGCAAGGTGCTCGGCAAGCCGGTGCCGACCGGCGTGTTCGGCGCGCATATGCATGTGAACCTCTGCAACGACGGGCCGGTCACCCTGTGGCTGGACAGCCGCGCGCCGGAGTAGGGCATACGCAAAAAAACGGCCCGCGTGTGCGGGCCGTTGGTCTGGCAAGTTTGAGGCTTACAGCCCCTGCACGATCAGCCTTTGGCCTGGCTGCAGCGCGGCGAGGCGGGCCGCTGCGTTCCAGCGCTTGATGTCGGTGTGATGGACGCCGAACTTGCGGGCGATGCCGTAGACGGTGTCGCCGGTCTGCACGATGTACTCGCGCTGCGGCTGACCGCCGGTCAGGGATGCCAGTTCGCTGACCGCGTCGGCCTCTGCGCTGACCGGTGTGCCGATGATCGGCGTGCCGCTGACCTTCAGCGTCTGCCCCAGTTGCAGGCGGCTGTCTTCCAGCCCGTTCAGCGCCTGTAGCTGGGCGACGTTCATGCCGTAACGGCGCGAGATGTTGTACAGGGTGTCGCCGCCTTGCACCGTGTGCAGGTTGGCGACGTTCGCTTGCTGCGCGCTGGCGACGGCTTCGACCGCGCGGGTCGCGACCTTGCGTTCGGTGGCGGCCACCCTGACCGGCTTGGCCTGTTCGGCGACGACGAGTCCTTGCGGCGCGGCTTGCGTGGCAGACGCCACCAGCGGCGCGATCGCTGCGGCCGGTGTGGCCGGTTCGGCCAGGGCGACGACTTTCGCCGTGGGGGCAGCGGCAGGCGCTTGCAGCGGCGCGATGGCCAAAGTCTGCGTGGCCTGTGTTGCAGGTTCGGCTACGGCGACGGTCTGCGTTGTGGTGGCCATGGCGGGTGCTTGCAGCGGTGCGATCGCCAGCGGCTGGATCGCCGGCGCGGCCTGCTCGGCGACGGCGACGCGCTGTACCTGGGCGACCGCTGCCGGCTCGGCGGCGGCCAGCACGGCTGGCGCGCTGGCGGGCGGGTTGGCCTGCGAGCTGTCGAGGGTTGCCAGCACCGGCACCTCGAACGCGGTCGCGCGACGTTCGTTGGCGACGCGCAGGGTCAGCGGCTCGACGCGCGCGTTGCGCGAGGCGACCAGCACCGGCTGGCCCGGCGCGAAACGGCCGCCGCGCGCGTTGTTGACGGCCAGGAGCTCGCCGACGTTCATCCCGTACTCGCCGGCCAGCGTCGACGCCTCGACGCCGTCCTGCGGCACGTGGACTTCCCAGTTCATCAGCGGCTTGTCCCACTTGGCGACATTGCGCTCGAAGCGGTGCAGGCGGTCGGCCGGCAGCAGCATCTGGCGGCCGCTCTTGTGCGCGTAGACGGGCAGGTTGAACGCCGGGTTCAGTTCCTTGAACTCGGAGACCGGCATTTCGGCGAGGCGGGCTGCCACGTCGATGTCCATGTGGCGGCCGGTCGAGATCGCGACGAAATAGGGCTTGTTCGGGAAGTCTCCGAGCGAGAGGTTAAAGCGCTCGGGTTCGAGGACCACGTTGCGTACGGCCAGCAGCTTGGGCACGTAGTTGCGCGTCTCGTTCGGCAGCCTCAGGTTTTCGTAAGTCGGCTCGAGCCCCTGCGCGCGGGCGCGTTCGATCGCGCGCGACACGTTGCCCTGGCCCCAGTTGTAGCTGGCCAGCGCAAGGCTCCAGTCGCCGAACATGCCGTACAGCATCTGCAGGTAGTCGAGCGCGGCGTTGGTCGACTCGACCACGTCGCGGCGGCCGTCGTACCACCAGGTCTGCTCGAGGCCGTACTGGCGGCCGGTGGCCGGCATGAACTGCCACAGGCCGGCGGCGCCGACGTGCGAGCGCGCGGTCGGCACGAAGGCGCTCTCGACGACCGGCAGCAGCGCAAGCTCGGTCGGCATGCCGCGCCGTTCGACCTCGTTCATGATGTAGAACAGATATTTCCTGCTGCGGTCCATGGAACGGCGCAAACCGGCGGGATTCGCCGCGTATTGTCGCTCCAGGCGGCGGACAAGCTCGGGGTTGACCTCGCTCATCTGGAAGCCTTCGCGCATACGCAGGATCAGGTTGTCGCCATTACGCAGCAAGCTGGTGTTCTGCAACATCATGTCCAGACCAACGGCGAGTGCTTCGTCAACTGCTAAGCGTTCGGGCTTGCCAAAAATGGTAGCTGCCTTGGCCGGTGCCGCCCAGGCCGTAAAGGCGAGCGACAGCGACAGGGCAATGGAGAATTTTTTCATCAGGAGGGCGCCCGGTCATTCTTTTTCGATTGTGGCCGATGCTACCACGCGCAACAGGTGTGTCAACGCAATAAATCAAACAAAATCAAAGCTATTGCACGTCATGCAGTGCCCTGCGCCGGGTATGCAGTTCTAATCTAAAGAGACCGTGTTCTGTTTTTTTAGAAGCTGTTTTTCCAGCGGCGCAGAACGGCAAATGATTCCAGTGCATTGTTAATGGGGTTGCCATCATGCTGTCTGCTTGCCGCAAGCAGGGCTGGCTCGCCAGAACGCAGGAAGGGGTTGCTCGCCAACTCGACGTCGAGCCGCACCGGCAGCGTCGGTTTTCCCTGTTGGCGGCGTTGGCTGTCCTGCAACAGCCGCTCGCTGACAGCCGGGTTGTCCGGGTCGCAGGCGCGGGCGAAAGCCAGGTTGGCCAGCGTGTATTCGTGCGCCGGGTAGACCCAGGTGTCGGGCGGCAGGGCGGCCAGACGCGCAAGGCTCGCGTACATCTGATTGGCGCTGCCTTCGAACAGTCGCCCGCAGCCGGCGCCGAACAGGGTGTCGCCACTGAGCAGCGCCCCGGGCGTGTAGTAGCACAGGTGGTCGAGGGTATGGCCCGGCGTCGCGATGACCTGAAAGCGGACGTCGCCGACGACGAAGCTGTCGCCGTCATGGTGGATGATGTCGACGTTGGCGACGCCGGCCGGCCCGTGTACCAGTGCGTGCGGAAACGCCGCCTTCAGGCGCCCGATACCGCCGGTGTGGTCGGCGTGGTGGTGGGTGACGAGGATGGCCCCGAGCTGCTGGCCGTGCGCCGCGAGATAGTCGAGTACCGGGGACGCCTCGCCCGGGTCGACGACGCAGGCACCGGAAGGCTGCGGCAAAAGCCAGATATAATTGTCGGCAAAAGCCGGCAACGGAATGAACGACAACATTCGTACTTCCTTACTCTGATGACTGCGTTTTCTAACTGGCTCGACGGCTCCGAACTGGGCCGTTACCTGCTCGAGCGTGAACAGGCGTTCTTCGACCGCTCGGTCGCCGACGCCTTCGGCTATCGTGCCGTGCAGTTCGGCGCGAGCCGGCACGACTTCCTGCGCGAGAACCGCATCCCGTGGCGTGCGCGCATCGGCGAGGACGGCGAAGTCGGCGTGGTGTGCGACGCGGCGCAGTTGCCGCTGGACAGCCGCAGCGTCGACTTGCTGCTGCTGCCGCACACGCTGGACTTCAACGCGCATCCGCACCAGGTGCTGCGCGAGGCCGAGCGCGTGTTGCTGCCCGAGGGGCGGCTGGTGCTCACCGGCTTCAACCCGCTGTCCCTGTGGGGCGGGCGCCGGCTGGTGCAGGGCGCGCGCCGGCCGCCGTGGAGCGGCCGTTTCCTGCGCCTGTCCCGCCTGCGCGACTGGCTCGAACTGCTGGGCTTCGAGCGCGCGGACGATGCCTTCATGTGTTACGCTCCGCCCTTTAACCGGGGCGACTGGCTCACCCGCTGCCGCTTCATGGAAGCGCCGGGCGAACGCTGGTGGCCGTTGGCCGCCGGCGTCTACGGCGTATGCGCGATCAAGCGCCAGCGCGGGATGCGACTGATCACGCCGCGCTGGCAGCTGGCCAGGCCCGCGGCCCAGCTGGTGACCGCTGGCGAGCGACGCCACGCGGCGTGCCAGCCCCACGACGAGACGTTATGAACCAGGACAAGGTCGAAATCTATACCGACGGCGCGTGCAAGGGCAATCCGGGCCCCGGCGGCTGGGGCGCGCTGCTTTGCTACAAGGGCAAGGAAAAGGAGCTGTTCGGCGGTGAGGCCGGCACCACCAACAACCGGATGGAACTGATGGCGGTGATCCGCGCGCTCGAGACGCTCAACCGTCCCTGCCACATTGTCGTCTACACCGACTCGCAGTACGTGCAAAAAGGCATTTCCGAGTGGATCCACGGCTGGAAGAAGCGCGGCTGGGTCACCGCCGCCAAGGAGCCGGTGAAGAACGCCGACCTCTGGCAGCTGCTGGACGCCGCGCGTGGCCGTCACCTGTCGGTCGAGTGGCGCTGGGTGCGCGGCCATAACGGCCACGAATTCAACGAGCGCGCCGACGCGCTCGCCAACCGCGGCGTAGCGGCCGCGGCATGACTTTCGCGGGCGCGGTTGCGCCCGCCACTCAGGCTGCATCATGAGACAAATCATCCTCGACACCGAAACGACGGGCCTCGAGCCCTCGCAGGGTCACCGCATCATCGAGTTTGCCGGCCTGGAGATGGTCGACCGCAAGCTGACCGGCCGCCACCTGCACCTTTACATGCACCCCGAGCGCGAGATCGACGCCGACGCCGAGCGCGTGCACGGCATCTCGCTTGCCTTCCTGGAGGGCAAGCCCAGGTTCGCCGAGGTGGCCTCGCAGATCTCCGACTTCATCGGCGATGCCGAGCTGATCATCCACAACGCGCCGTTCGACGTCGGCTTCATGGACGCCGAGTTCGCGAGGTTGGGCCTGCCGCCGACCGTGCGCCAGTGCGCCGGTGTGATCGACACCCTCGCGATGGCGCGCGACCAGTTCCCGGGCAAGCGCAACAGCCTGGACGCGCTATGCGACCGCTTCGACGTCGACCGCTCGAACCGTACGCTGCACGGCGCGCTGATCGACTGCGAACTCTTGGCCGAGGTCTACCTGTGGATGACCCGCGGCCAGGAAAGCCTGATGATGGACATCGAGCCGGAGGCCGGTGCCGCTTCCTCGGGCCTGCCGGCCGACTTCGTGCGTAAGCCGCTGAAGGTGCTGCGCGCGAGCGAAGCCGAGGCCGCCGAGCACGAGGCCTACCTTGATGCGCTGGACAAGGCGGTCAAGGGGACGTGCCTGTGGCGCAAGCTCGCGGCGGACAAGGATGTGGCGGCATGAGCGTGATCGCCCTGGTGCCGGCGGCCGGCTCCGGCAGCCGTTTCGGCGCGCCCAGCCCCAAGCAGTACCTGCAACTAGAAGGGCGGCCGCTGATGTGGCACACCCTGAGCACGCTGTCGCAAGTGCCTGAGATCGACCGCCTCGCCGTGGTGATCTCGCCGGCCGACGAGTGGTTCGACGACTTCGAGTGGGACATCCCGAACCTGGAGGTGCTGCGCGTCGGCGGCGCGAGCCGTGCCGCGTCGGTCGCGGCCGGGCTTGCCACGCTCGCGCCGGCGCCCGACGACTGGGTGCTGGTGCACGACGCGGCGCGCTGCTGCGTGACGCCGGCGCTGGTGACGCGGCTGATCGGCGCGCTGGCGGACGACGAGGTTGGCGGCCTGCTCGCCTTGCCGGTGGCCGACACCGTCAAGCGGGCAGGCGAGGGCGGCCGCGTCGAGCGCACGCTCGCGCGGGACGGTCTGTGGCTCGCGCAGACGCCGCAGATGTTCCGCGCCGCGCGTCTGGCCCGTGCGCTGGCGCTCGACGGGAAGGGCGCAGTCACCGACGAGGCCTCGGCGATCGAAATGCTGGGCTTCGCGCCTCGGCTGGTCGAGGGTGACGCGCAGAACTTCAAGGTGACCTATCCGCGCGACCTGGCGCTCGCACGCGCCATTCTTGCCGCGCGCAAACAGACGGGAGATGGCGCATGTTCAGGGTAGGGCAGGGGTACGACGTGCACCGGCTGGTCGAGGGGCGGCCGCTGGTGCTGGGCGGGGTGGTGATCCCGCACGACAAGGGCTTGCTCGGGCACTCGGACGCCGACGCGCTGTTGCACGCGATCACCGACGCGCTGTTGGGCGCTGCGGCGCTAGGCGACATCGGCCGGCTGTTCCCGGACACCGACCCGCAACACGCGGGCGCCGACAGTCGTGTGCTGTTGCGCGAGGCCGTGTCGCGCGTGCGCGCGGCCGGCTGGCGGGTCGTCAATATCGATGCCACGCTGATAGCGCAACAGCCCAAGCTCGCGCCGCATGTGGACGCGATGCGCGCGCGCATCGCCGAAGACCTTGGGGTCGGCGTCGACGTCGTCAACGTCAAGGGCAAGACCAACGAGAAGCTCGGCTACCTGGGGCGTTGCGAGGCCATCGAGGCGCAGGCGGTCTGTTTGCTGACAAGAGGCTAGCAAAACGACATATGTGTGCCGTTGTGGGATAATCGGAGTGAGTCAAGACCAACCGTTTAAGGAGCAGCGAGATGCTTACCGCCAATGAATTGAAGCTGGCTGCAGCGCGAAAAGCCCTGGAGTTCGTCCCGGACGACGCCGTGATCGGCATCGGTACCGGCAGCACCGTCAACCTGTTCATCGATGAACTGGCCGCGATCAAGGGCCGCATCAAGGGCGTGGTCTCCAGCTCCGAGGCGTCCACCGTCCGCCTGAAGGCGCACCATATCCCGGTGTACGACCTCAATACCATCGACGAGATGCCGATCTACGTCGACGGCGCCGACGAGGTGAACCACTACCTGCACATGATCAAGGGCGGCGGCGGTGCGCTGACCCGCGAGAAGATCGTCGCTGCGGCGGCGCAGGAATTCATCTGCATCGCCGACGAGAGCAAGTACGTCGACGTGCTGGGCAAGTTCCCGCTGCCGATCGAGGTGATCCCGATGGCCAGAAGCTACGTCGCGCGCGAGCTGGTCAAGCTGGGCGGCCACCCGGAAATGCGCCACGACTTCCTGACCGACAACGGCAACATCATTCTCGACGTGCACGACCTGGCCATCGCCAAGCCGGTCGAGATGGAAGAGCGCATCAACCAGCTGCCGGGCGTCGTCACCTGCGGCCTGTTTGCCCGCCGCCGCGCCGACGTGCTGGTGCTCGCCCGCCAGGGCGGCGTCGAAGTGCTGCGCTGAGCCTGCCTGTCACAGGGTTGTCATCTTGCGCTGGCAAGATGGCAATCCTGTCCATCCTGTCCTGCCACGAGAGCATCATGCCCGACCATATTTCCAAACAATTCGACCTCGAACTGGAAACCATCCGTACCCGCGTGCTGCAAATGGGCGGGCTGGTCGAGCAGCAGATTCAGGGCGCGCTCGACGCGCTCGCCAGCGGCGACATCGCCCGCTTTGACCAGGTGATCGTCGACGACGCGCAGGTCAACGCGCTCGAAGTCGCGATCGACGAGGACTGCCAGCACATCATCGCGCGCCGCCAGCCGGCGGCGTCCGACTTGCGCATGGTGATCACCGTGATCAAGACCATCACCGACCTCGAGCGCATCGGCGACGAGGCGTCCAAGATTGCCCGCATGGGCAAGGTGATCCACAGCGCCGAGCGCTACCAGACGCCGCGCTTGCGCGAGATCGGCAAGATGGCCGAGGCGGCGGTGGCGATGCTGCGCCGCGCGCTCGACGCGTTCGCCCGGCTGGACGCGACGGCGGCGTTGGATCTCGCCGAGGAGGACCGCGAGCTCGACGACGACTTCAGCGCCGAAGTCCGCCAGCTGATCACCTTCATGATGGAAGACCCGCGCACCATCAGCATGTCGATCGACACGCTGTTCATCGCCAAGGCGATCGAGCGCATCGGCGACCACGCCAAGAACATTTCCGAGTACGTCGTCTATCTGGTCAAGGGCAAGGACATCCGCCACACCTCGATCGACGCGATCAAGCGGGAACTTGGCCAGTCCGTGTAAGCGATCGGGCTTCATGTAGGTGGAAGGAAAGCGGTAACATGGTTGCCGCTTTTTTCTTTTTGCTGGGAGCCTGCGTTTGATGCGTGCCGATTTTCCCCATCCGGTGCTGGCGGCGGTCGACCTGGGGTCGAACAGCTTTCGCCTGCAGATCTCGCGCGTGGTCGACGGCCAGCTGTTCACCCTCGACTCGCTGAAGGAGACGACCCGGCTGGGCGCGGGCCTGGGCCCGGACAAGGTGCTCGACGAGGCGAGCGTCGGACGGGCGCTCGCCTGCTTCGCCCGTTTCGGCGAGCGCCTGCGCGGGCTGGAAGGCGCGCAGGTGCGCGTGGTCGGCACCAATACCCTGCGCGTCGCGCGCAACGCGCCCGAGCTGATCGCCGAGGGCGAGCGCCTGCTGGGTTTCCCGATCGAGATCATCGCCGGCCGCGAAGAGGCCCGCCTGATCTATCTGGGTGCCGCGCACTCGCTGCCGAATACCCGCGAGCGGCGGCTGGTGGTCGACATCGGCGGCGGCTCGACCGAGCTGATCGTCGGTAGCCACTTCCAGGCGCACGTGACCGAGAGCCTGCCCTTAGGCTGCGTCAGCTACACGCTGCGTTTCTTCGAGGGCGGGCGGATCGACTCGGCCTCGTTCAACCGCGCGGTGTACGCCGCGCGCGCCGAGTTGCAGCGCGTCGCGCACGTGTTCCCGCGCACGTCGTGGGAGCTGGGGGTCGGTACCTCGGGGACCGCGCGCTCGATCCGTGACCTGCTCGAACTGAACGACTGGTCGGCCGGCAACATCACCTATGGCGGGATGCGCGAATTGCGCAACGCGCTGATCCGCATCGGCCGCATCGACAAGATTTCACTGAACGGGCTGAAGGCCGACCGCGCGCCGGTGATCTGCGGCGGGCTCGCAGTGATGCTCGCGGTGTTCGAGGAACTGGGCGTCGACGCGATGACCATCGCCGACGGCGCGCTGCGCGACGGCGTGCTGTACGACATCCTCGGCCGCGGCCGCGAGCGCGACCAGCGCGAACAGACTGTAGCGACCTTCACGCGGCGCTACCACGCCGACCCGGCGCAGGCGGCCCGCGTCAAGGCGCTGGCGCTCGACTTCTACCGCCAGCTCGCCGGCGAGGATTGCCAGGTGCTGACGCTCAGGCGTCTGGGCTGGGCGGCCGCGCTGCACGAGATCGGGCTGTCGATTGCGCATACCGCCTACCACAAGCATTCGGCCTACATCCTGCAGAACGCGGACATGCCCGGCTTCTCGCGCCCCGAACAGGCAGCGCTCTCGACGCTGGTGCTGTGCCAGCGCGGCGACAGCGGCAAGATGAGGGACTTCGCGCAGCAGCCGGACCTGTGGTACAGCGTGCTCGCGCTGAGGATGGCCGTGCTGTTCTGCCGTAGCCGACGCCCGCTGGCCCTGCCGGCCGGCGCGGTGCTGTTCGCCCAGCCGCGCGGCGTGCGCTTCGAGCTGCCCGCCGCCTGGCTGGAGGAGAACCCGCTGACCGCCAGCGCGCTCGAGCAGGAGGCCGTGCAGTGGCGGCGCATCGGCCTGAAGCTGGCGCTCGACGTGCGGCAGGCTGATGACTGAGCCTGCAGCGGCCCCGGAAGTCCTGCTGTTCGAGTACGGCGGCGGCGCGCTCACCGAGACGCGGTTCGCCAGCGTCGAGGAAGGGCTCGCCTACCAGAGCCGCGCGCCGGTGCGCTGGCTCAACGTGTACGGCGTCGCTGACACCGCGACCATGCGCGCGATCGGCGAGCGCTTCGGGCTGCACCCGCTGGTGGAGGAAGACATCCTCAATGCGCGCCAGCGTCCCAAGGTCGAGGCGTACGACGGTTACCTGTTCCTGTCCACCCGCGTGTTCTCCGAACGCGGCGCCTCCGTCCGCCTGCATTACGAGCAGGTCTCGCTGGTGGTCGGGCGGGACTTCGTGCTGAGCTTCCAGCCGCATCCCCTGGGCGTGTTCAGCCAGCTGCGCGAGCGGCTGCGCCGCGGCGACGGGTTGCTGGCCGCGCGCGGCGCCGATTTTCTGGCGTACGCGCTGATCGACGCGATCATCGACGCCTATTTCGACGTGCTCGACGCGTTCACCAGCCGGGTCGAGTCGCTCGACCGCCAGCTGGTCGCCGACCGCGGCACGCTGGTGCTGCGCGGCATCCACCGGCTGAAGTACGACGCGATCCGCCTGCGCCGCGCGCTATTGCCCTTGAGGGAGATGCTCGCGCAGATGACGCGCGGCGAACACGCACTGTTCGGCGACGAGACAAGGCTGTGGTTGCGCGACGCGTACGACCATTGCCTGCACCTGAGCGAGTCGCTCGACGCGGCGCGCGACATGGTCTCCGGCATGCTCGACCTTTATCTGTCCATCCAGTCGAACCGCCTGAGCCAGCAGATGCGGGTGTTGACCATCATCTCCATCGTGTTCATGCCGCTGACGCTGATCGCCGGCATCTACGGGATGAACTTCGAGTACATGCCGGAGCTAGGCTGGCGCTGGGGTTACTTCGGCGTGCTCGGCCTGATGGGGGTGATCGCCGCCGCCATCGTCGGGACGTTCTGGCGGCGGCGCTGGCTGTAGTTCAACCCCCCTCGGCGGCGACCTTCTGCGCCCAGGCCATCGCCTCGAGCTGCAGGCGGTTGACCGCTTCGGGCTGGCAGCCCAGCCGGGCGGCGATCGCGGCGGCGCGTGCGCTGTCGCCTTTTTCCAGCGAGAACGCGAGCGCGAGGTAGGGCGCGAACAGGCCTTGGCCGTCGATTAGCGCCGACGAGATGGTGGGTGGCAGCGACAGCGGGGCGATCGCGTCGGACAACGGCTGCTCGAACAGCGCGTCCAGCGTCGAGAACATCCCGGTGACGAACAGGTGTTCGCACTCGAGGCGGTTATTGCCCTGCGCACGGCCCAGGCTTTCCAGGAAGCGCCCGCGCCACAGCGAGCGCTCGAGCAGCGTGCGGTTGCGGCCATCCTCGCGCGGCGCGGTGTACAGCAGCAATGACAGCCAGCGGAACAGCGCCTCGCGGCCGAGCAGCAACAAGGTTTCGTCCAGCGTCTGCACCTGGCGGCTCAGGCCGTTGGCCGGCGAATTGATGAAGCGCAACAGCTTGAACAGCAGCACGGAGTCGAGCTTGAATTGCGCGTTGATCGCCTCGTTGTCGGCACCGCTGCGCAACAGGCGCAGGATTTCCATCACCCTCAACTGGCCGGTGTCGACCTTGCCGCTGCCGTGGCGGGCCGGCGCCCGGGTCAGGTAGGGGCCGCTGAACAGCACGAAGCGCTCGCTGGCGCCCTGGCTGCGCCGGCACACCTCGTAAGCCTCCATCGAGTTGACGTTGCGCGCGTACCAGCGCGCGTGCGGGTAGCGCTGCGGCAGGCGGGCGAGCAGGGGCTCGAGCAGGTCTTCCGTCTGCGCCGAGAAGTCGAGCACGAGGAAATTCATCTCGGCGAACAGCACGTCGAGCACGGCAGGCGAAAAGCGGGTTTCCGGGAACAGCGCGGGCTCCAGCGCGAACGACAGCCCGGCCGCGCGCAGCGCCTTGATCGCGGGCAGCGCGGCCGTGAGCGCGCCGTCGTTTTCGGCCGGCGACACGATGCAGATCGCGCGCTTCTCTGCGAGCGAAGGCAGCAGCGGGTCGTCCAGCGCGTCCAGCGACAGGTTGATGAACGCGCGCCGGCGCTCGAGCAGCCTGAAGATGTCGAGGTTTTCGAGCGTCTGCAGCAGCAGCTGGTCGTGCCGGTTGAGGGTGCCGGCCGCCATCATGTTGCGGTGGCCGGCGTCACGCGGCGCGAACTCGTAGGCGACCAGTTCGTGGCGGGCGGTGTAGATCGGCTGGTGGCCGACGAAGCCGAGCGTCGCCGGCAGCGGCGCCTCGCCGTTTTCCGGCGTGGCCGGGGCGGGGGCCGCGTCGGCGCGGTTGCCGAACAGGGATTTGAGCATGGGCTTGCCTGGTGGAAGTTCAGTCGGGGGCGGTCTCTGGCGCGCAGCTGAGCGATTCCGCCCATTGTGCCGCCTCGACGTCCAGCATGCCAGCGCGGGCGAACCCGACGCCCAGCATGCGCGCGAGTGTGCCCGCCTGCGCGTCGTCGCCCGTTTCCAGCGCGCGCGCAAGGTTGAGGTGTGGCGCGAACAGGCCGCGCCCGTCGACCAGGGTCTGGCGCACCGGCACCGGCAATTCAAGCGGGGCGACGGCCTCGGCCATCGGCATGCCCAGCAGCTTGTCGAGCTCGGAGAACATCCCAGCGAGGAACAGGTGTTCGCACTCGATGCGCTTGGCGCCCAGCTCGCCGCCCAGCGTTTCCATGAAGCGGCCGCGGCGCAGCGCGCGCTCCATCAGCGCGCCGGCGGCCGCGTCCTCGTCGCCGGCGGTGAACAACAGCAGTGACAGCCAGCGCAGCAGTGCATCGCGCCCCATCAGCATCAGCGTCTCTTCCAGCGTCTGGATGCGGCGCGAGAAGCCCATCGCCGGCGAGTTGATGTAGCGCAGCAACTTGAAGAGCAGCGTCGAGTCGAGCTTGAACTGCGCCTCGATCTGGGCGACCGGCGCGCCCGAGCGCAGCAGGCGCAGGATCTCGAGCACGCGCAGCCTCGACGCCTGTGCGCGCGCGTCGACGCGCGGGCGCTGCTGGGCGAAGACGCTGCCCGAGAGCAGCAGCCGGCGGTGCCCGGCAAGCTTCAGGCAGGCCGCCAGCGCCTCCTCGGAGCCGATCCGGTCGGCCAGCAGGGTCGGGGCGGCGGGCAGGCCGCGGCCGGCGAGCGCGCCCAGGACGCTGCGGCTGTCGCCGGCGAGGTCGAGCACCACCAGGTCGGCGAGCGCGAGCAGCGACGCGGGCAGCGGCTGGCCGTGGTCGGTGGCGGGCAGCGCGAGGCGGCCGCCGCGGGACTTGAACGCCGAGAGCCGCGCCGAGGTCGCCTCGAGCGCGGTGAAGTCTGCGCTATCGAGTGCTGGGTAGAGGATCAGGCGCGACGCGGGCAGCGCTAAGAGTTCGGGTGCGTCGACGGAAGCGGCCGTCTGCAGGCGCACCAGCGCGAAACGCGGCGAGTTCTCGCGTACCGCGCCGAGGTTGGCGAGCACCTGCAACAGCTGGCGGTCGAAGTGCGCGCCGTGCGCGCCCGTCTCGCCCAGCGCGCGGCTGAGCGAGAAGTCGTTGCCGCACAGCCTGAGCCTTGCGTCGAACAGCGCTTGCTGCCGCGCGAAGCCGATCGCCGAAGGTAGCGGCTGGTCGTCCGCCTGCGCGTGCCGCGTGCTGTCGCGGGCGCCGAAAAGGGTCTTGAGCATGGGCCGGCCTCTTGCCTGGGTCAGATCGAACGGGCAGGGCCGGCGATGCGCGGAGTGCCGACCGCGACGTCCATGTTCTGCGCGCGGTGGCGCAGCGCGTGGTCGATCAGCGTCAGCGCGAGCATCGCCTCGGCGACCGGCACCGCGCGGATGCCGACGCAGGGGTCGTGCCGGCCGTGCGTCTCCATGGTCAGCGCGTTGCCTGCCTTGTCGATCGAGCGGCGCGGCTGGGCGATGCTGGAGGTCGGCTTGATGGCGACGCCGACCTCGATGGTCTGCCCGGTCGAGATGCCGCCCAGGATGCCGCCGGCGTGGTTGCTGGCGAAGCCCTCGGGGGTCAGCTCGTCGCCGTGCTCGGAGCCCCTTTGCGCGACCGACGCGAAGCCCGCGCCGATCTCGACGCCCTTGACCGCGTTGATGTTCATCATCGCCCACGCGATGTCGGCGTCCAGCCGGTCGTACACCGGTTCGCCCCAGCCGACCGGCACGTTTTCCGCCACCACGCGCAGGCGGGCGCCGACCGAGTCGAGCGACTTGCGCACGCTGTCCATATAGTCTTCGAGGCGCGGCACGATGGCGTCGTCGGCGGCGAAGAAGGGGTTGGCCGCGACGTGCGGCCAGCCGGTAAACGGGATTTCGATCTCGCCCAGTTGCGTGAGGTGGCCGCGGATCACGATGCCGAACTTCTCGGTCAGCCACTTCTTGGCGATGGCGCCGGCGGCGACGCGCACCGCGGTCTCGCGCGCGCTCGAACGCCCGCCGCCGCGCGGGTCGCGCACGCCGTACTTGTGCCAGTAGCTGTAGTCGGCGTGGCCAGGACGGAAGGTGTCGGCGATATTGCCGTAGTCGCGCGAGCGCTGGTCGGTATTGCGGATCAACAGCGCGATCGGCGTGCCGGTGGTCCTGCCCTCGTAGACGCCGGAGAGGATCTCGACTTCGTCCGCCTCGCGCCTTTGCGTCACGTGGCGGCTGGTGCCGGGCTTGCGGCGGTCGAGGTCCTGCTGGATGTCTTCGGCACACAACTCGAGGCCGGGCGGGCAGCCGTCGACCACGCAGCCGATCGCCGGGCCGTGGCTCTCGCCGAAGGAGGTGACCGTGAACAACAGTCCCATGCTATTGCCAGACATAGAATCCCCTGCTGTGCCCGGCGCCGCCGGGCCGTTTAATTATCTAGGGATTCTACCACGCGATTGGTGATTACCACGTCATCACGCCGCCGTGGCGGCGGAACCAGCCGGTCAGCGACAGGCGCTGGCGGCGTGCCGGCAGTACCTCATGCCAGAAGCGGTCGGACAGGAACAGCACCATGGTGCCCGCTTGCGGGCGGATGTCGACCGATTGCCGGCAATCGGCGTCCAGATACAGCCTGAGCTCGCCGCCGGCGCCGGCGGGCCAGCCCTCGTTCAGGTAAAACACGGACGTCAGCGTGCGCGCGTCGTCGTCGCGGAAGCGGTCGAGGTGTTTCTTGTAGAAGCTGCCGGCCGGGTAGACCGCGAAGTGCGCCTCGAGGTCGGCAAGGCCCAGGTAGAGGCCGCGGTTCACCGCGACCCGCAGCGCGTCCATGGTGTCGAAGTAGCGGGTGATCGCCGGCGCGTCGTCTGCCTCGTTCAGCCACAGTACCGAGTCGGAGCGGATCTCGCTGCGCACCGCCTCGCCGCCGCCCTTGCCGACGGCCGCCGCGCGGAAGTCGCCGCCGTCCCAGCGCGCGAGGCACGCCTCGCGCAATGCCTGCACTTCTGCGGGCGTGAACACGTCGTCGACGACGACCCAGCCTTGGGTCGCGAGCGCGTCGACGATGCGGTCGGTGAGGCTGTCAGCCTGTGTGCGGTACAGCGTTTCCATCTGCGTTCTCCTTTGGCTCCATGTTGCCATAAGCAGATCGCCTGAATGATGAAATACAGCTAGATATTTTCCCTGACGTGCGCGTAGTCGCCCAAGAGCCACGCAAGCGCCAGCGGGAAGTGGTCGGCGGCGGCGTCCGGGTGGGTGAGCAGGCTGACGTGGTCGTAGTCGTGGCGGTGGCCGAGCGCGCGAGAGAGCAGGTGCACGCGTCCCAGGTGCGCGCCCGATTCGTCGCGGAAACGCCGCACGTCGTCGACGTGGCCGCGGCAGGGGTCGCGCGGCGCGGCGAAGTAGAGGGTAGGCGGCAGCGCCACCCGCTGGGCGGCCGCTCGGTAGTCGAAGCCGTCGTCGGCGTCGACCCACGGCGCGACCTTCGCCCAGCGCTTGCTGTCCAGGTGGCTGCGGTCGCTCTCGTTGTCGGCGCCCAAGCGCAGCTTTCTGGCCGGCAGGTAGCCGACGGCGCGGACCAGCGCGCGCGCGGCGAGGTTCCAGAACAGGTCGACCTCGATCAGCTTGTTGAGGTTCTTCACGTGCACGCTGCGCTTGCTGCCGAAGTAGACGGCGTTGGCGACCCCGGCGGCGATTTCGGGGTGGCGCGCGAGGCAGCTGTGCATGTGCACGCCGCCCCAGGAGTGGGCGACCCAGTGCGCGGGCCTGTCCGGGCGCAGGCGGCGCACCAGTGCGTGCGCGGCGGGCAGGTCGGCGCAGATCGTCTCGTGCTGGCCGTGGCGGCTCGCGCGGCTGATCGGCGGCGTGCTCTGGCCGCGCCCGCGCAGGTCGAGCACGAAGCAGTCGCAGCCCTGGGCGGCGAGCCACGGCGCGAGCCCCTTGCCCGAATCGCTATAGAAGATGCGGCCGTTGCCCATCACCCCGTGCAGCATGAGCAGCGGCGGGCCGTCTTCTTGCGTGGCGTGGCGGATGCGGCGCAGGTGCAGGCGCTCGCCGCCGCCCACGTCGATATACAGGCTTTCTTCGCGTGTGTGCATGACCCTCTTTCTCGTCTGCGGCGTCTGGCGCGCCATCGGCCTGCCGCACCCGTGTAGCGGCGGCAGTCTTTCAAACGGACGATTGAATCACGTTGGCATGGCGTGTGCGAGCGCTATCGCCCACGGGTTCGGTGTACGCGGCCGGCGGCAGGGGGGTCGCCGTAGCGCGCGCGCCACAGCCGGCGCAGCGTGCGCGCGCTGTCGAAGCCTGCCTCGCTCGCCGCCGCCTCGACCGTCGCGCCTTGTTCGAGCGCGGCGCGGGCGCGTGCCAGCTGCAGCGCCTGCCGGTACGCGCCGACGCTGCAGCCGGCGTGCTCGCGGAACAGCCGGCTCAGGTGGCGTTCGCTGACGCAGGCGAGACGGGCGAGTTCGGCGAGCGTCCAGCCACGCGCGGGGTCCGCGTCCAGCGCGTCCTGCGCGCGGTGCACCGCCGGGTGCAGGTGTTTGCGCGCGGCCAGTTGCGGCGGCAGTTGCGGGTCGGCGCCGCTGCGCCGCGCCCACACCACCATGCGGCGGGCGACGCGGGCGGCCAGTTCCACGCCGCCCAGCCGCTCGACAAGGCGCAGCGCAAGGTCGACGCCGGCGGTGATGCCGGCCGAGGTGGCCAGCGGCCCGTCCTCGACGAACAGGCGGTTTTCCTCGACCAGCGCGGTAGGCGCGAGCGTGCGCAGCGTCGCGGTGAGCGCGTGGTGGGTGGTGCAGCGCCGGCCATCCAGCAGGCCGGCCATCGCCGCGATGAGCGCCCCCGAGCAGATGCACGCGACGCGGGTGTCCGTGCGCAGGCTACTGCCAAGCCAGTGCACCAGCCTTAGGGCCGGCTCGGTTTGATAGTCGTGCGCCTCGTTGACGGTGCCGACCAGCACCAGCAGCGCGTTGTCGGGCAGCGCGTCCGGCAGCGGGTCGATCTCGCTGACGAGCCCCAGCGAGCTTTGGCAACGCCGCTCGGGGCCGACCGTCGACAGGGTGAGCGCGAGCCCCTCGTCGGCGGCGACGCGCAGCACCTCGGCGGGGCCCGCGAAGTCGAGCGCGAGGTAGTTCGGCGTCAGCACGAAATAGACGGGTGTATTCATCCGGCCGCCTTGCGCCGAAAGGCGGGCAGGCGCAGCGTGCCGCTACCGGCCAACAGCGCGCCGATCAGCAGCACGCCGCCGGCGATCTGCAGGGGGCTCAGCCGCTCGCCCAAGAGCAGTACCGAGAACAGCACGCCAAACAGCGGCACCAGCAGGCTGAACGGCGCGACCTGGCTTGCCGGATGGCGGGCGAGCAGCCGGCTCCACACCCCGTAGCCGAACAGCGTGGCGACCAGCGCCAGGTAGGCGACGGCGAACACGCTCTTCGCGGAAAACACCGACGGCCAGTCGGTCGCGCCCTGCTCGAACAGCGCCCACATCAGCGCGAAGGGCAGGATGGGCACCGCGCTTGCGTAGACCACCAGCGCGAGTGCGTCCGGCCGGTAGCCGTCGCGCACCGCACGGCGCACCACCAGGTTGGACATCGCCCAGCTGGCGGCACCGGCGAGCGTCAGCGCGAGGCCGAGCCACGGCAGCGCCTTGCCGCCGTCCAGCGCGATCAGTGCAAGCGCCGCGCTGCCCGCCACGAGCGACAGCCACTGGCGGGCGCTGACCGGCTCGGAAAGCCACAAGGCGCCGAGGAGCAGGGTGAACAGCGCCTGCGCCTGCAGCACGATGGACGCGGCGGACGCCGGCATGCCGGCCTTGATCGCCCAGAACAGGCAGGCGAACTGGCCAAAGCCCATGGTCAGCCCGTAGGCGGCGAGGTAGCGCCAAGGCAGTGCCGGCGCACGCACCAGGAACACCCCGCAGCCGAAGGCGGCGGCAAAGCGCAGCGCGCCCAGGCCGAACGGCGGTACGCCGGCGACGCCCCACTTGATCACCACGAAATTGAAGCCCCACACCGCGACGACGGCGAGCGCGAGCAGGCGGTCCCTTATGGACATGCTGCGCCCTCCCGTGCGTCCAGCGCCGCGAGCGCAGCGTCAACGTCGCGGATGGTCGCGAAGCGGCCGGCGAGCACCAGCTCGGTATGCGCCTTGATGGCGGCCGCGCTGACGGAGTGCCCGTGCGCATCCTGCATCGCGAAGGTCAGCGTCGCCTCGCTGACGAAGTCGACCCGGTAGCCCAGATCGGCGGCGACGCGGGCGGTCGTCTCGCAGCACTGCTCGGTGCGGATGCCGGCGATCAGCAGGGTGTCGACGCCGCGCGTGGCGAGCCAGTCGGCGAGGCCGCTGCCGGTCAGCGCGTTGTGCACCTGCTTGATGAAGGTCGCATCAGCCTCTGCGGGCAGCCAGTCAAGCGGGCGTACCAGGCCGCTTGCCGCGTCGAACGGCCACTCGCCGTCTTCGTGCAGCACATGCACCACCGGCACGGCGCGCGCGCGGCAACCGGCGACCAGCCGGATGAGGGCCGCGCGGAACGCGGGCAGGTCCTCATCCGACCAGTACGGGCGGTGCAGGAAGGATTGCTGGACGTCGATCACGATCAGGGCGGCGGGCATGGTCTCTCCTTGGTGGCGGGGCGTGTGGTTGACGGCCACAGCATGCGCGCCGGCAAGCGCCGCGGCGAGGGCGTACCCGGACAGGACGGGGGGCGGATCCGGCCATGCCGTGGTGCGGCGTGTTATTCTTTTTGCATTAAAAGGAAAGGGTACGCGATGCAGAAAACTTTGCCCAGCCTGGGCGAGAAGCAGTTGCCGGTGCGCTGGGGCGACCTCGACGCGATCGGCCACCTCAACAACACGGTGTACTTCCGCCTGCTCGAAGAAGTGCGCGTGCAGTGGCTGGAAGACATCGGCCTGCCGATCGAGCCGGGCGCGGTCGGCCCGGTGATCGCGCACACCGCCTGCCACTTCAAGCGCGAGATCAATTACCCGGCGACCGTCACCGTGTCGATCGAACTGGAGCATCTGGGCCGCTCCAGCCTCAGGCTGCGCCACCACTTCTACGTGGGCGACGACCGCGACACCGTCTACGCGCTGGGCGAGGTGACGCTGGTGTGGGTCGACTACGCCGCCGGCAAGAGCGTGCCCTTGCCGGCAAAGATCCGCGCGCTGTGCGAGGCGGCAGTGGCCGCCCCGGTTTAGGCCTTTTTCCTGCGCATCAGCGCGCGCAGCGCGAAGCGCGACGGGGACAGCGCGTCGACGATGGGGCCGGGCAGCGGCAGCGTCTCGCCGCAGGCGAGGCTGGCGATCAGCTCGCCGGCCAGGGGCGCGCTGACCATGCCGCGCGAGCCGTGGCCGGCGCTGATGTAAAGGCCGGGCAGCCAGGGCATGGGCGTGGTCAGCGGCAGCGTCGCGTCGCGGGCAAGTTCGGCGTAGGCCTCGCTGATGCCCGCGCTGCTTGCCAGCGGGCCGACCAGCGGCAGGTAGTCCGGCGTGCTCGAGCGCAGCGCGGCGCGGCCGCCGAGTGCCCCGGGCGCGGGCGCGTCGCCGCCCTGCGCCGCAAACAGCGCGGGGCAGAGCTCGGTCAGCGCGGCCAGGTTGGCGCGGTGGTCGGCGAGTGTCGCCGTGGTGTCGGTCGACTTGAAGTCGAAGGTCGCGCCGAAGGTGTGCGCGCCGTCGGCGGCCGGCGCGACGTAGGCTTCGCCGCACAGCACGGTCTTGAGCCGAGCGCTTTGAGGGGTGGCCGGCGCGACCGACACTTGGCCGCGGATAGGCTTGAGCGGCAGCAGCGCGTCCGGCAGCAGCGCGCCGCTTTGGTTGGCGCAGGCGACCACCACCAGGTCCGCGTCCAGCGTCTCGCCGTTTGCCAGCGTCAGCCGCCAGATATCATCCATGCGCGCGAGCGCCTGTGCCGCCACGCCGTAGTGGCAGGAGACGCCGGGTGTCGCGAGCAGCGCGTTCACCAGCGCCGGCGGCTTGATCCAGCCGCCTTCCGGGAAGTGCAGCGCTTTTTCGGCGAGCGCGATACCGGCGAGCTCGCTCGCCCCGGCAGCGTCGACACGCTTGAGCAGCGCTTCGGGGAAGGCTGCGGCGAGCGCGTCCTGCTTGTGCGCGGTGGCCTCGTCGAAGGCGAGCTGCAGCACGCCGCAGTCATCCCAGTCTTCTCCCTTGTTGAGCGTGCAAGAGAGCGTGCGCAGCGCGTAGCCGTACGCGGCGAGCAGCAGGCTCGTCTGCGCGGTGCCGTGCGCGGAGAGCTTGAGGTAGAGCACGCCTTGCGGGTTGCCCGACGCCTCCTGCGCGGCGTGCGGGTGCCGCTCGATAACCGTCACCGCGAAGCCGCGGCGGGCGAGGCTGGCTGCGGCGCTGGCGCCGGCGATGCCGGCGCCGATGACCAGCGCGCGCCGGCCGGTTACGACGGCAGGGCGGGCCAGCCACGGCGCCCGCCAGAGACGTTCGGGCGCGTGCGAGAGGGTGCCGACGCTCATCTCGCGCTTGCTGCCGAAACCCGGCACCTTCTTCACCGCGAAACCGGCGGCCGTCAGGCCGCGGCGCACGAAGCCGGCGGCGGTGAAGGTCGCGAAGCTTGCCTCTGCCGCCGAACACGCGGCCATCGCGTCGAACAGCGCCTGCACCCACATGTCGGGGTTCTTCGCCGGCGAGAAGCCGTCGAGGAACCACGCGTCAACGCGCGCATCAAGCTGCGGCAGCGTCTCGAGCACGTCGCCGACAAGCAGGGTGAGCACCACGCGGCCGCCAGCGAATACGAAGCGCTGAAAGCCCGGTACCACGCCGCGGTACAGGGCGAGCAAGGCGTTGGCGTAAGGGGAGAGCGCCGGCCACGCGCCGAGCGCGCGCGTAAGGTCCGCGAGCGAGAGCGGGTACTTCTCGGTGCTGACGAAGTCGAGGCGGGCGCCGGCGGGCGCCACCGCGTCAAACAACTGCCAGGCGGCGAGGAAGTTGAGGCCGGTGCCAAAACCCGTCTCGGCGACGGTCAGCCGCTCGCCGGCCGCAAGCGCGGCGAAGCGCTCGGGCAGGTGGTTTCCGGCGAGAAAGACGTGGCGGGTTTCGTCAAGCCCGCTGTCGCGCGAGAAATAGACGTCGCCGAAGGCGCGCGAGCGCGGCTGGCCGTCTTCCCAGTCGAGGTCGGCGTGCTGCATCAGGCGTCCAGCAAGCGTGCGGCCGTGTCGAGCGCGGCGTCGTCCAGCGTGGCAAGCGCAAGCGGCGTCGCTTGGGCCAGGTGCGCGTAGTGCTTGCCCATTGAGCGGCGGTACAGCGGGTCGTAGTGCTCGGTGAGCAACAGTGAAACCAGAGTGTCGAAGTCGCCGCCCTCGATCAGCGTGCGCCACGCGGCTAGCGTCTCCTTCGGGTACAGGGCCTTCAGACAGTTCAGCTGCTCGATCAGGCGCGCCGGCTCCGCCACATAGAAGTCGTAGTCTTCCAGCAGGAAGCGCACGCGCTCGGCCAAGGGCGCCTCCACCAGCACGCAGCGGCTCTCGTGCATGCGGTCGAACAGGGCCTGCGGCAGCGCGACGGTGCCGATCTTCTTGCTCTCGGACTCGATGTAGACCGGGCGCGCCGGGTCGAGCGATAGCATCGCCTGCATCAACAGCGAGTCGAAGTGCTTCTGCGACGGTTGCGGCGCGTCCGGCAGCTTGCCCAGCACCGAGCCGCGGTGGCGGGCGAGGCCTTCGAGATCGAGCACCTGGCGGCCGGCGCGCTCAAGCGCGCCGAGCAGCCGGCTCTTGCCCGAGCCGGTCGGCCCGCACACCACGCGCAAGTCGAGCGTGGCGGGTAGGGTGTCGAAGCGCTCGAGCAGGTCGCGCCGGTACGCCTTGTAGCCGCCGTCGAGCTGGTGCGCGTACCAGCCGACCTGCGAAAAGATCAGCGCCATCGAGCCGGATCGCTGGCCGCCGCGCCAGCAGTAGATCAGCGGCTTCCAGCGCTTGGGGCGGTCGGCGAACTTCTCCTCGATATGGCGGGCGATATTGCGCGCGACCAGGGCCGCGCCGACCCGCCGCGCGGCGAACGGCGAATCCTGCTTGTAGAGCGTGCCGACGAGGCGGCGCTCGTCGTCGTCCAGCACCGGGCAGTTGATCGCGCCGGGGATATGGTCTTCGGCGAACTCGGACGGCGAGCGCACGTCGATCACCTCGTCAAACTCCACCAGCTGTGCTACGTTGGCCTGCTTGTAAAGCATGATTTTGAAGGACTTTTCATGTCGGATATCAGATTGACGCAATTGTCGCACGGCGGCGGTTGCGGCTGCAAAATTGCACCGGCGGTGCTCGAGACCATTCTCTCCGGCGCGCGCGAGAAGATGGCGTTCCCCAACCTGCTGGTCGGCCGCGAGACGGCCGACGACGCCGCGGTGTACCAGCTCAACGAGCGGCAGGCGATCGTCGCGACCACCGACTTCTTCATGCCGATCGTAGACGACGCGTTCGACTTCGGCCGCATCGCCGCGACCAACGCGATCTCGGACATCTACGCGATGGGCGGCACGCCCATCATGGCGCTGGCCATCGTCGGCATGCCGGTGAACGTGCTGCCGCCCGAAACCATCCGCGCCATCCTCGACGGCGGCGAGTCGGTCTGCCACGCGGCGGGCATCCCGGTCGCCGGCGGCCACTCGATCGACTCGCCCGAGCCGATCTACGGCCTGGTCGCATTGGGCGTGGTCGACCCGGCCGAGCTCAAGCGCAACTCGGACGCGCGTGCGGGCGACGTGCTGATCCTCGGCAAGGGCCTTGGCGTCGGCGTGCTCGCGCAGGCGATGAAGCGCGGCGAACTCTCCCAGGCCGGCTACGACGCGCTGATCGCGTCGACCACCCAGCTCAACCGCGTCGGCAGCCAGTTGGCCGCGCGGCCGGACGTGCACGCGCTGACCGACGTCACCGGCTTCGGCCTGTTGGGCCACCTGCTCGAGGTGTGCCGCGGCGCCAAGCTGGGCGCCGAGGTCGAGATGTCCCGCGTGCCTGTGATCGCCGAGGCGCGGCCGTTCGCCGAGGCGGGCGTCGGCCCGGGCGCGATCGAGCGCAACCTGGCGAGCTTCGGCCACGACGTCGACTTCGCGCCGGATGTCGCAAGCTGGCAGCAGCGCATCCTGGTCGACCCTCAGACCAGCGGCGGCCTCCTGGCGACGGTCGACGCGGCGCACGCCGACGAAGTGCTCGCGCTGTTTCACGCCGCTGGCTTCGGCTATGCGGCGGTGATCGGCCGGTTGACCGAAGGGGCGCCGCGCGTCGCGGTACGCTGAGAAACTGTCCACGATCTGCTGCGCATCGACGATACGGCGTTGAAAACGGCTGCGAAATGCTCATGTACCCTCTGTACATTCCGCTTTCTCCGCCGTTTTCGCCTTGTCTCGCCTTCGCTCGCGAGCGCGTGAATACACTCTGAATCCTTCTCCCCAAACCAAACAAACGGCTGCAAGGGCGCAACGGGGTTGCGCGTTTGCAGCCGTTTTTGTCTGGCCATGCCGGTGGCCGTGGATTTCGGGGCGTATGGTGGATTGCCCGTTTTTTGCGCAGCAGCTGGCGATGCCCCGTGGGGCGGGCATCCGCGCGGCTTATCCACAGCTGCTCCCCAGCCTTGTCCCCCCGCCTTGTGGGCAAGATGACGCTTTTGTTGCCCTACGGTTTCAACAGCGGGCGCAGCGCCTTCTCTACGGTGGCCGCCATCACCGGCTGCGCGGTGGCGGTCGGGTGGATGCCGTCTGCCTGGAACCAGTCCATGCGCGTCTCGAAGCCGGCGACCAGCACCGGCACGTAGGCGAGGCGTGCCTTTTTTGCCAAGTCGTCATAAACGGCGCGGAACCTTGCCGTATAGTCGGGGCCATAGTTGGGCGGCAGCGCCATGCCGACCAGCAGCACGCGGGTGCCGCGCGCGCGCGCCAGCTCGACCATGCGCGCAAGGTTGCGCGAGAGCTCAGCCGGCGGCAGGCCGCGCAGGCCGTCGTTGCCGCCCAGCTCCAGCACCAGCACGTCGGGCTTCACGCGTGCTAGCGTGGCGGGCAGGCGGGCGAGGCCGCCCGCGCTGGTCTCGCCGCTGACCGACGCGTTGACCACGCGGTGCGCCGGCGCGAGGCGCTGCCCCAGCAGGGCGACCCAGCCCGCCTCGGTCTTCATGCCGTACGCGGCCGACAGGCTGTCGCCGAACACGAGTACGGTCTTGGCCGCCGCCCACGGCGCGGCGAGGGCTACCCACAGGCAAAAGAAAAGACGCAGCATGACCAACCTTCACGATGACAATGCCCCGATTCTGGTGGCGAGCGCACTCAGTCGGCAAGTGGACTACCACGGCGAGCACCTGACCATCCTTAAGGAAGCGTCGCTTTCCCTCGCGCGCGGCCAGTCGCTGGCGATCGTCGGCGCGTCCGGCTCGGGCAAGTCGACGCTGCTCGCGCTGTTGGCCGGGCTCGATCACGCCAGCGGCGGCGAGGTGACGCTGTTCGGGCAGCCGCTCTCCGCGTTGGATGAAGACGCGCGCGCCGCGCTGCGCCTCGCGAGGGTCGGCTTCGTGTTCCAGAACTTCCAGCTGTTGCCGCAACTGACCGCGCTGGAAAACGTGCTGCTGCCGCTGGAGCTGGCCGCCTATCCCGGCGCCGAGGCGGCCGCGCGCGCGATGCTCGGGCGGGTGGGGCTTGGCCACCGCCTCGGCCACTACCCGCGCCACCTCTCCGGCGGCGAGCAGCAGCGCGTCGCGCTGGCGCGCGCCTTTGTCGGCGAGCCGGCCTTGCTGTTCGCCGACGAGCCGACCGGCAGCCTGGACGCCGCGTCCGGTCACGAGGTCGGCGACCTGCTGTTCGGCATGAACCGCGAGGCGGGCACCGCGCTGGTGCTGGTCACCCACGACATGAAGCTGGCCGCGCGCTGCGAGCAGGTATTGCGTATCGAGGACGGCGTGCTGGGCGGGGCCGGCGCATGAATCGCTTCCCGAAGGCGGCGCTTGCTTGGCGCCTGTTGCTGCGCGAGGCGCGCGCGGGTGAACTGACGGTGCTCGCCTTGTCGCTCGCGCTGGCGGTCGCCGCGATCAGCGCGGTGTCGATGTTCGCGTCGCGCTTCGAGCGCGCGCTGTCGGAGCAGGCGGCGCAACTGTTGGCGGCCGATTTGTCGGTGTCGTCCGGCGCACCGGCGCCTGCCGCCTGGCAGGCCGAGGCGGCGCGGCTGGGGCTGACGCTCGCGCACACCACCACCTTCCCGTCGATGGCCGGCACCGACGCCGGGGTGACCCTCGCCAACATCAAGGCGGTCGACGCGGCCTACCCCTTGCGTGGCGAGTTGACCATCGCCGACGCGGCGGGGCGCGAGCGGGTGCTCGCGCGGGGGCCGGCGCCGGGTGAGGCGTGGGTCGACGCGCGGCTCGCCGAGCGGCTGGGGCTCAAGGCCGGCGACAAGGTCAGCGTCGGCCGCCTCAGGCTGACGGTCGGCAACTTGTTGATCCGCGAGCCGGACGCGATCGCCGACATGTACGGCTTCGTGCCGCGGCTGATGATGGCCGAGGCGGACCTGGCGGCCGCCGGCCTGATCGGGCCGGGCAGCCGCGTGCGCTACCGGCTCTTGGTCGCCGGCGACAGCGCGCGCGTCGCCGAATTCGGCGCCTGGGTGAAGCCCAGGCTGCCAAACGGCGCGCGGCTGGAGAACGTCGAAGAGGCGCGGCCCGAGGTGCGCGTCGCGCTCGAGCGCGCGCGCCGTTTCTTGGGCATGACCGCGCTGCTGACCGTCGCGCTGTCGGTTGCCGCGGTGGTGCTCGCGGTGCGCCGGTATCTCGCGCGCCACTGGCGCACCGTCGCGCTTTTGCGCGCGCAGGGGCAGTCGTCCGGCGCGATCGGCGCGCTGTTCGGCTGGCAGCTCGCCTGGCTGGGCGTGGCCGCCGGCGTGGTCGGCGTGCTCGCCGGCTTTGCGGTGCAGTCGGCGCTTGCCGCGGCCGTCGCGCCCTTGTTGTCGTTGCCGCTGCCTGCGCCGTCGGCCGCCGGGGTGCTGGTCGGCTTCGCCGCGGCGCTGGTGCTGACGCTCGGCGTCGCCTGGCCGCCGATTCTCGCCTTGCGCCAGGTGCCGGCGCTTGCGGTGCTGCGCGCCGAGTTGCCGCCGCCCAGGGCCGGCGTTGCCTGGCCTCTGCTGTCGCTGGCGGCCTTGTTGCTGCTCGCCGCGCTGCAACTAGGCGACGCGCTGATCGCGCTGTGGCTGCTGCCGGCGCTCGCTGGCTTTCTCGCGCTCGCCGCGCTGATGGCGTGGGGCCTGTTGAAGCTGATGCGCGCGCCGCGCGCCGGCAGCCGGCCGGGCTGGCGCTACGGGGTGGCCAGCCTCGCGCGGCGGCCGACGCTCGCGCTCGCGCAGATCGTCGCGCTGTCGGTCGGGCTGTTCGCGCTGCTGTTGATGACGGTGGTGCGCGCCGACCTGGTCGGCGCCTGGCAGGCGAGCGTACCGGCTGACGCGCCGAACAAGTTCGTGATCAACCTGCAGGCCGACCAGCAGGCGGCGTTCGACGCGGCGTTCGCCAGGGCGCGCCTGGTGCCGCCACCGACCTACCCGATGGTGCGCGCGCGGCTGGTTGCGATCGGCGGCGTGCCGCTCGACCCCGCGCGTTACGAGGACGCGCGTGCGCGGCGCCTGGCCGAGCGCGAATTCAACCTGTCGTGGAGCGCCGGCCTGCCGGCCGCCAACACGGTCAGCGCCGGGCGCTGGTGGGGCACGCCGGCAACGCCGCAGTTCTCGGTCGAGGAGGACATCGCCGCTACGCTGGGCATCCGCATGGGCGACACGCTCGCCTTCGAGTCGGGCGGCGAGCGCTTCGAAGCGAAGGTGACCAGCCTGCGCAAGGTCGCGTGGGACAGCTTCCGCGCCAACTTCTTCGTGCTCGCGCCACCGGCCTGGCTCGAGCACCTGCCGGCAAGCCGCATCGCGAGCTTTTACCTGCCGCCTGCGCGCGAGCGCTTTGTCGGCGAACTGGTGCACGCGCTGCCGAACCTGACGGTGATCGACGTGGGCAATGTGATCGCCGAGGTGCGCGCCATCGTCGAGCGGCTCGCGCACGCGATCGAATTGATGTTCGTGCTGGCGCTGGCCGCCGGCGTGCTGGTGATGTGGGCGGTGTTCGCCGCGACGCGGCAGGAGCGCGAGGTCGACATGGCGCTGATGCGCGCGCTGGGCGCCTCGCGCGCCCAGTTGACGGCGATGCTTGCCGGCGAGTTGGCCTTTGTCGGCGCCTTGGCGGGCCTGATCGCCGGTGCCGGCGCGTGGGCGGCCGGCGCGGTGGTCTCTGTGAAGGTGCTCGCGCTCGCGCACTGGCCGGCCCTCTGGCTGGTCCCCGGCGGCGTGCTGGCTGGACTCTTGCTGGTGTTCGCCGCTGGCTGGCCGCTGCTGCGCAAGGTCGCGCGGGTGCCGCCCCTGGCGGTACTCAGGAACGAGCAGGGTTAAGGAGCAATGATGGACGCGATGGTACTGGCCGCGATGGCCAAGTGGCCCGACGTGCCGGCGGTGTACGGCTTTCTCGCGCTGGACGCCCGCGGGCGTTGGTGGCTCACCGGCGAGCGGGTGGGCAACGCCGCGCTCACGGACTTTCTTGCGCGCAACTACGCGCTCGACACCGCCGGGCGTGCCTACGTGCAGAACGGCCCGCAGCAGGTGTTTGTCGCGTGCGCGCGCGCGCCAAGGGTGATCCGCCGCGAGGCGGGGGCTTGGCGTGCCGCGCCCGATGGCGTGACAGGCAGCGTTGACGCGCTGTGGCTGACGCCCGAGGGCGAGCTCTACGCGTCGTTCGCAGGCTCGCTCGCGCTGATCGACGACAGGGAGCTGTTGCCGCTGGTTGACGAGCTGTTGCCCGGCTGGGACGGCGAGGCGGCGGGCCTGCCTGCGACGGTGATGCTGGGCGGGGTGGAACTGCCGCTCGCGCTCGCCGGCCACGATGCACTCGCCGCGCGCTTTGGCCTGCAACTGACCCCGCGCGGGCCCTAGTCGCGTGGTGGTATCATGGCAGCCACTTTTTCACCCGATCCGTATTCCGCCTGATGCGTTCCCTGTTCATCCGTACGCTCGCCGCACTGCTGGCCGCCGGCGCCCTCTGGCTCGCCTGGGTCGTCGCCGTGCCGGTCTCCCTGCCGACAACGCCTTACAGCGTGACCGTCGGCCCCAACCGCACGCTCTCGCAGGTCGCCCGCACCCTTGAAGAGGAAGGCGCGATCCGCAACCGCTGGGTGATGATCGCGCTCTCGCGCGCGAGCGGCGCCGACCGCAAGCTCAAGGCCGGCCTCTACGAATTCTCGAGCCCGGTCGCGATGTGGCAGATCCTGCGCCGCCTCTCCGAGGGCAGCCCGGACCAGCCCAGCGTGACGGTGATCGAGGGTTGGACCTTCCGCCAGTTCCGCCAGGCGCTCGCGCGCGAGAAGGACCTCAAGCCGGTCAGCGCCGGTTGGAGCGAGGATAGGGTCATGGCCGAACTCGGCGCGACCGGGCAGAGCGCCGAGGGCATGTTCTTCCCGAGCACCTATTTCTTCGTGCCCGGCAGCTCGGACGTCGACGTGATGCGCCGCGCTTACCGCACCATGCAGCAGCACCTGCAAAGCGCGTGGGACGCGCGCCAGGAGGGGCTGCCGTACTCGAACCCGTACGAGATGCTGATCATGGCGAGCCTGATCGAGAAGGAGACCTCGAAGGAGGCCGACAGGCCGCAGGTTTCGTCGGTGTTCGTCAACCGCCTGAAGATCGGCATGCGCTTGCAGACCGACCCGTCGGTGATCTACGGCATGGGCGAGCGCTACCAGGGCCGCATCGGCAAGGAAGGCCTGCGCCGCGACACGCCGTACAACACCTATACCCGCGCGGGCCTGCCGCCGACGCCGATCGCCTTGCCCGGGCAGGCGGCGCTGACCGCCGCCGCCCAGCCCGTCGAGAGCCGTGCGCTGTATTTCGTCGCGCGCGGCGACGGCACCACCCATTTTTCCGAATCGCTGCCCGAGCACAACGCGGCGGTCCGCAAGTTCATCCTGAAGAAAGGCGAGTGATGCGCGCGCGTTTCATCACGCTCGAAGGCGTGGACGGTGCCGGCAAGAGCACCCATCTCTCGTTTATCCAGAACACCCTCGCACAGCTTGGCGTCGACGCGGTGTTTACCCGCGAGCCCGGCGGCACCGCGCTTGGCGAGCGCCTGCGCGAACTCCTGCTCGCGGTCGACACCCGGGTGTCGCTGGAGACGGAGACGCTGTTGATGTTCGCCGCGCGCGAAGAGCACCTGGCCCAGGTGATCCGCCCGGCGCTTGCGGCCGGGCGCTGGGTGGTGTCCGACCGCTTTACCGACGCGACCTTCGCCTACCAGGGCGGCGGGCGAGGCCTTGCCTTTGATCGCATCGAGGTGCTGGAAGAATGGGTGCAGCGCGGCCTGCAGCCGGATCTGACCCTGCTGTTTGACGTGCCGACCGAGGTCGCCGCGGCGCGCATGGCCGCGAGCCGCAACCTCGACCGCTTCGAGCGCGAGGCGGCCGACTTCCACCGCCGGGTGCGCGACGCCTACCTTGCGCGCGCCAAGGACGACCCGCGTTTCGTGGTGATCGACTCGACGCAGCCGATTACCGTGATCCAGCAGGCGCTTGCGCAACTGCTGGCACGCTTCGCGGAGCAGGCCTGATGCGCTACCCGTGGCAAGAGGACGACTGGCGGCGCATCGTGCGCGAGTTCGACAGCCTGCCCAACGCCTGGCTGCTGACCGGCCCCGAGGGCATCGGCAAGGTCGACTTCGCGTATTCGCTCGCCCGCGCGCTGCTGTGCGACACGCCGCTGGAAGACGGGCGTGGCTGCGGCCGCTGCGAGTCCTGCCGCTGGCTCGCCAGTGGCACCCACCCCGATTTTCGCCACCTGTGCCCGGAAGCCGCCGACGAGGGCAAGGAGGAGGGCGGCAAGAGCGCCCGCAAGCTGTCCCAGATCAAGATCGAGGCGGTGCGCGAGATCATCGAGTTCTCGCAGCTGACCGCGCACCGGCACGGCCGCCGCGTGGTGCTGGTCGAGCCGGCCGAGAAGCTGAACCTGGCTGCCGCCAACGCCATCCTCAAGGTGCTCGAGGAGCCGCCGGACAACACGGTGTTCCTGCTGGTCGCCGACCGTCCGCAGCGCCTGCTGCCGACCATCCGCAGCCGTTGCCGCAAGTTTTCGCTGTCGCGCCCGTCGCACGAGGTCGCGCTTGCCTGGCTCAAGGCGCAGGGCGTCGCCCACGCCGAGGCTGAGCTGGCCTGGCATGGCGGCGCGCCGGTGTTCGAACACGACGAGGCGCTGTACCGCCTGCGCGCGCAGTTCCTGTCCGCGCTGAAGACGCCGACGCTGGTCGGCGTGCTCGCCGCCGCTGAAGAGGTCGACCGCCACAAGCTGCCGCTCGCCCAGCCCTTGGAGTGGCTGGCCAAGTGGCTCGCCGACATCGCCGCGCAAAGGCTCGCGCACCGCGTGCGCTACCATCCGGACGAGGCGGACGCCGTGGCGCTTTTGGCGCGGCGCGCCAACCTGGCCGCGCTGATGCGCTGCCAGGACGCGCTGACCCGCCTGGTACCGTTCGGACAACACACGCTCAACGTGCGCTTGCAGCTTGAGGCGCTGTTGGTGGAGTATCTGAAGGTTTTTGCCTGAAGGAGACCTAGCATGGAAGCCAACGCCCCAGAGCGTGCCGACGCCGGCCGGGCCGGCGTGCTGTCGCTGTCGATCCGCGAGCGGAGCGCCTTGTTCGCCGCCTACATGCCCTTCGTCGGCAACGGCGGCATCTTCATCCCGTCCGCGCGCGAGTACCAGCTGGGCGACGAGGTGTTCCTGTTGCTGACGCTGATGGACGAGCCGGCCAAGGTCGCCGTCAAGGGCAAGGTGGTGTGGATCACCCCCGCCGGCGCCAACAACAACCGCACGCAGGGCATCGGCGTCGAGTTTGCCGCCGACGAAGCCGGCAGCCAGGCGCGCGACAAGATCGAGAAACTGCTGGGCGGCGTGCTCAACTCGAGCCGCACCACCCACACCATGTAATGCATACCGCTGCCCAAGGGGCGGCGACACCGGGCCTGCCATGTACGTCGATTCGCACTGCCACCTGAATTTTCCCGACCTCGCGGCGCGCCTGCCCGAGGTCCTTGCCAATATGCGCGTGGCGCGGGTGACGCACGCGGTGGTGATCGGCGTCGCGATGGACAGCTACCCCGACGTGCTCGCGCTCGCCGAGCAGAACGACGAACTGTTCGCCACCGTCGGCGTGCACCCGGACAGCGAAGACGCGTTCACCCCCAGCGAAGACGAGCTGGTCGCATACGCGGCGCACCCCAAGGTGGTCGGCGTCGGCGAGACCGGCCTCGACTACCACTGGTGCAAGGGAGACCTCTCCTGGCAGCACGAGCGCTTCGCACGCCATATCCGCGCCGCGCGCCGCGCCGCCCTGCCACTGGTGATCCACACCCGCGAGTCGGCCGACGACACCCTCGCCATCATGCGCTCTGAAAACGCGGGGGAGGCCGGCGGCGTGATGCACTGCTTCACCGAAAGCTGGGATGTCGCGCGTGCGGCGCTCGACTTGGGCTTTTATATCTCGTTCTCCGGCATCGTCACCTTCAAGAACGCGAAGCAGATCCACGAGGTCGCGCAGAAGGTGCCGCTTGACCGGTTGCTGATCGAGACCGACTCGCCGTATCTTGCGCCGGTACCTTACCGCGGCAAGACCAACGAGCCGGCTTTTGTCGCGCATGTGGCCGAACATATCGCCACCCTGCGCGGGGTGAGCGCCGAGGCGATCGGCGAGGCGAGTACCGAAAACTTCTTCAGGCTGTTCGCCAAGGCGCGTCGTGCTTAAGGGGCGCATCACCGTCCTTGGCTGCGGGTCGAGCTCCGGCACGCCGGCGATCGGCTGCACATGCCCGACCTGCGTGTCGGCCGATGCGAAGAACCGCCGCACCCGCTGCTCGGCCTACGTCGAAGTGCCCGGCGCGGGCGTGTTGATCGACACCGGGCCGGACTTGCGCGCGCAGGCGCTGCGCGAGGGGATTACCCGTGTCGACGCGGTGCTCTACACGCACCCGCACGCCGACCACCTGGGCGGCATCGACGACCTGCGCGCGTTCTGCTACGTGAAGCGCGGCCCGATCGACCTGTTCGGTAACGCCTTCAGCATGGAGAACATCCGCACCCGCTTCGGCTACACGCTGATGCCGGCGACGCCGGTGTGGGACAAACCGGTGCTGGTGCCGCACGACGTCGACGGGCCATTCTCGCTCGGCACGACGGTGGTGACGCCGGTGCCGCTCAAGCACGGCAGCTGGCCGTGCACCGGCTGGCGCATCGGCGACATGGCGTGGCTGACCGACGTCTCCGACATCCCCGGCGACAGCGTCGCCCTGCTCTCTGGCGTGCGGCTGCTGTTCCTCGACTGCCTGCGCGAGCGCCCCTACCCGTCGCACCTGTCGGTGGACGAGGCTTTGGCGTGGGCCGAGTGCCTGGGCGCCGAGCGCACCGTACTGATCCACATGACCCACGAACTCGAATACCACGCCTTGTCCGCGCGCTGCCCGCGCGGGGTCGAGGTAGCGCACGACGGCGCATCTTTCGACTTTCATTTGGTCTGATCGCGCTACTCGGTTGCTATATAACGCGTTTTCTTAGCCCATTATGCCAAAAGCAAGTGCTTTCGAAGTTGACGGCGGGTGACGCTCCCCACTACATTCGGGTATTCAGAACCGAATAAAAGGGAGTGGAGAGAATGAGCAAGGCATCCCGGGCGCCCCTGCCCATGTGGGCCAAGATTCTGCTTGGCCTAGTGTTGGGCGTCGCCACCGGCTTTATCGCCGGCGACTGGGCGATGGTCCTCAAGCCGGTCGGCGACCTGTTTATCACCCTGATCCGTATGGTCGTGATGCCGGTGATCTTCGTGTCGCTGGTGTGCGGCGTGACCGCGATGCGCGACCTGAAGAAGATGGGCCGCGTCGCAGGCAAGACCCTGCTGATCTACATGGTGACGATGGCCGCCGCAGGCGCGCTGTCGATGACGCTGGCCAGCTTCTTCGGCATCGGCCAGGGGCTGGGCTACGAAATGCCGGCGGTGGCCAAGGTGGCCGAAGTGCCGTCCTTCGTCGACACCATCATGGCCATCGTGCCGTCCAACCCGTTCAAGGCCTTCGCCGACGGCGCCATCCTGCCGGTGATCGTGTTCGCGATCTTCTTCGGCCTGTCGATCAACCTGGCCGGCAAGCAGGGCGAAGTGGTCGCCGACTTCTTCCGCTCGCTCAACCATGTGGTATTCCAGCTGGTGAACATCGCGCTGTCGTTCGCGCCCTACGGCGTGTTCGCGCTGATGGCCTACGTGACCGCCGACAATGGCTTCGCGATCCTGTCCGAGCTGGCGGCGCTGGTCGGCACCATTTATCTGGCCTGCCTGACCATGCTGGTTGTCGTCTACGCGCTGTTGCTGACCGTGTTCGGCCTCAACCCGTGGCACTTCATCCGCAAGATGCTGCCGGTGCAGCTGTTCGCGTTCTCGACCACCAGCTCGAACGCGACGCTGCCGCTGAACATGCAGGTCGCCGAAGAGAAGCTCGGCGTGCACAACAGCATCGCGTCCTTCGTGCTGCCGCTGGGCGCGACCATCAACATGAACGGCCTGGCGACCTACCTGGGCGCGGTGGCGATCTTCGCCGCCAACGCCTACGGGATCGAGCTTACGCTGATGCAGAAGGTCACCGTGGTGCTGACCACCACGCTCGCAGCGATCGGTGCAGCCGGCGTGCCGGGGACCGGCCTGGTGGTGATGAGCCTGGTGCTCGCGTCGGTCGGCCTGCCGCTGGAAGTGATCGCCGCCATCGCCGCAGTCGACCGCATCATCGACATGATCAACACGCCGACCAACGTCTCCGGCGACACCCTCTCGGCGGTGCTGGTCGCCAAGAGCGAGGGCGAACTGGAACGCGACGTCTACGCGGGCGATATCGAGCCCGAAGTGGCTGCGGTCGCCACCGAGAACGCCTGAACACGGCTTCTCACATAAAAACAGCCCGGCACGCGCAAGCGGCCGGGCTGTTTTCTTGTGCAGGCTTGCGCTTATTCGCTCAGCACGTCGACGCCGGGCGGCGCGGCAAAGCGGAAGCGGTCGGCCGCGAGCGGCGGGTTCTTCTTCAGCGCGTCAAAGCGGATGTCGGTGACGTTGCCGAAGCTGTCGGTCAGCTGCATTTCTTTGAGCGTATTGCCGGAAAAGCCCATCTTCAGCGACGAAAAGCCGCTGTCGGCCTGGCGCGGGGTGGCGACCAGCCACTCGACGCCGCCTTGCTTGCCGGCCTCGCGCAGCTTGTAGTTGGCCTCGATCGCGTTGTCGCCGGCCAGCAGCGCGGCCGGGCTCGAGCCCAGCGCCGCGTCGAGCGCGCGGCTGGTGACCTGCGCGAGTTCCTTGTCGTAGATCCACAGCCGCTTGCCGTCGCCGACGATCAGCTGCTCGTAGGGCTTGGCGTAGCTCCAGCGGAACTTGCCCGGGCGCGAGATCTCCAGCGTGCCGTGTGCGCGCTCCTGCCGCCCCTGGCTGGTGACGGTCTGTTCGAACTGCGCCGACACGGTGCGGGTGCCGGCGACGAAGGCCTTGAGCTGGGCGACGGCCGCCGCGTGCGCGGGCAGCGCCAGCGCCGCCAGCAGCGGCACGAAAAGCAGGGATTTCTTCATTTAGCTGAACCGGTTGGTGATCGGGTAGCGCCAGTCCTTGCCGAACGCGCGGTGGGTGATGCGCGGCCCGACCGGCGCCTGGCGGCGCTTGTATTCGTTGATCTTCAAGAGGCGCACCACGCGGCGCACGTCGGCCTCGGCGAAGCCCTCGGCGATGATCTCCTCGCCCGAGCGGTTCTCCTCGACGTAGCGCTGCATGATCGCGTCGAGCACCTCGTAAGGCGGCAGGCTGTCCTGGTCCTTTTGGTCGGGGCGCAGCTCGGCCGACGGCGGCCGGGTGATGATGCGCTCGGGGATCACCTCGCCCACCGTATTGCGCCAGCGGCACAGCTCGAACACCAGGGTCTTGGCGACGTCCTTCAGCACGGCGAAGCCGCCGGCCATGTCGCCGTACAGCGTGCAGTAGCCGGTGGTCATCTCCGACTTGTTGCCGGTGGTCAGCACCAGCTTGCCGCTCTTGTTGGAGAGCGCCATCAGCAAGGTGCCGCGGATGCGCGCCTGCAGGTTCTCTTCGGTGGTGTCGGCCGCCAGCCCCGCGAAGGCGGGCGAGAGCGCCGCCATGAAGCTCTCGTAGGTCGGCCAGATGTCGATCTCGTCGTAGCGCACGTCCAGCCGCTTCACCATGTCGCGCGAGTCGATCAGCGAGATGTCGGCGGTGTAGCGGCTGGGCATCATCACCGCGTGCACCTTGTCCGCGCCGAGCGCGTCGACGGCCACCGCCAGCGTCAGCGCCGAGTCGACGCCGCCGGAGAGGCCGAGCAGGGCGCCGGCAAAGCCGTTCTTGCCGATATAGTCGCGCACGCCGGTCACCAGCGCGCGGTACACGCTCTCGGTCGGCGCGGGCAGGCTCGCCTGGTCGCCGGGCATCACCCGGCCACACTCGACGTCGACGAAGATAAGCGCCTCGTCGTACGCCGGCGCCTGCACCGCGACCTCGCCCTCGGCATCAAGCGCGAACGACGCGCCGTCGAACACCAGTTCGTCCTGGCCGCCGACCAGGTTCACGTAAAGCAGCGGCAGGCCGGTTTCCTGCACGCGGTAGCGCGCGGTTTCCTGACGGGTGGCGACCTTGTCGCGGTGGAACGGCGACGCGTTGAGCGCGACAAGCACCTCGGCGCCGGCGTCGGCCGCCTCGGCGGCCGGCTCGACCGACCAGATGTCCTCGCAGATCAGCACGCCCAGCTTCACGCCGTCCTGCTCGAACACCAAAGGCGCCGCGCCCGGCGTGAAGTAGCGGCACTCGTCGAATACCTGGTCGTTCGGCAGCAGCATCTTGTGGTACTGGCCCAGACGGTTGCCGTCGCGCAGCACGGTCGCCGCGTTGAAGGTCTCCGCGCCCAGCCGCACCGGGTGGCCGATCACCAGCGTGATGCCGTCCAGCTCCAGGAGCTCGTCCATCGCCGCGCTGACCGCACGGAAGAAGTGGCCGCGCAGCAGCAGGTCCTCCGGGCTGTAGCCGGTGAGTGCCAGCTCCGGCGTCACCAGCACGTCGGCGCCGGCGGCCATCGCCTCGCGGGCGAGTTCGAGGATCCTGCGGGTGTTGCCGGCGATGTCGCCGACGACGGGGTTGAACTGGGCAAGGGCGATGCGCATGGGGCAGGGCGGCTGAGTGAAGTAGACGCGCCATTCTACCCCGTTTTACCCGGCCGGCGGGCGCGCGGGCGCCGCCGGCGCTCGCTGGCAAAACATCGCAATCGCGGGTTTTTCGCAGGAAATTTCACAAAAGGCTTGCCTTGTAAAAAAATGGCCTATACAATGCGCAGCCTCTGACGACGAAATGCTGTCAACCGGCGAGTCGGAGCACCTGGAGAGGTGGATGAGTGGTTTAAGTCGCACGCCTGGAAAGCGTGTTCAGGGTAATACCCTGACGGGGGTTCGAATCCCCCCCTCTCCGCCAGTTTAAGGTTTTGTTCCCTGATAGCTCAGTTGGTAGAGCGACGGACTGTTAATCCGCAGGTCGCAGGTTCGAGCCCTGCTCGGGGAGCCAATAGATTCAAGCATTTAGCCCGCCTTTAGGTGGGCTTTTTGCTTTGCGCCGCCTTTTTTGCTGCATTTTTGCTGCACTCGTTGCAGCCTGCTGCAAATTTCCCGCCCCTTCCCGCACCGCAGCTTGAATCGCCCCTCCTTTCCTAGACACCACGAGAGCCTCACACTAGGCGCCACAAGGAGGTGT